>NZ_PRDW01000004.1 GCF_002927045.1 Mycetohabitans endofungorum
ATCCGTTAGATACGCTGTGGGGCGGGGTTAAAGGCGCGTATGGGCTCATCACGGATCCTCAGGGCACTGCGCAGCAGATGCAGGAGGCGACGCGTAATGTAATTATTCAGGCGGGTGGAGGAAATTATGCCCCGGCGGGGCAACAGGTGGGGCAGCAGCTTGGAAGCACAGTAGTTGGTACAACGACGGGGGTTACTTTTAATTTCGCTGTCTCAAAGGCGGCGGGGGCAATAAACAATATCCGTAGTGCGAACGCAGTGGCAGCAGAGACTAAAAAATTTACTGATGCCGCACGGGCAGAAGGAAATTTCTACCGAGACGGCAGCATCGTAGATATTGGGGAGCACTTTGGACGCTTTGCAGATGGAGCATCTTTACTGACACCAGTAGAGAGCTTTGGGAAATATTCAATGATGGGTCGTCCAGATGGCTGGTTTGTATCGACGCCAAACTACATAGCGTCATTGCTCAGGAAAACAGGAGGAGATAACGCACTTATCAAACAACGATTGGGAATTGAGCCCGAGTATTGGAATGGTCCCTTGTTCAGAGTTGATATTCCGAACCCTCTTGAAAACAATCCAAGGTTGCCTACAGGGCTCGAGGCAGGTGCAAATAGTCATTTTACACGTGGTGGCTATACCGCTGGTGGTGCGCCAGAAATCACCATTGATCCAATTCCGATTAAACAAGTTAAGCCAATGCCTGTCGTACGGCCGCCGCAATGAAAATTATTTCTCAAGTAAACTGGGCTTACACGCTCTTCGAAGATGAGGATGGTTCCTATGTGCTGAGCATTGTTGTCCCAGCAAGGGATGCTGCTTGGGCCGTTTATGAAAAGGAGATTCGTTTATCTAGCTACGAAAAATATCTACTGAAACTCTTTCCACAGAGAGTTTCGAGACTTGTTGAGCGCTTTATGCAAGAAAAGAAGCGAATACAATCTGCCAAATCTGAATTATAACGAGTGTTCTTCACCGCTTCAGTTGGCAGTTGCATCCGCAGAAAAAGACCTTAGCCCAACAGCTTGCGGAAAAGAGTGGTGGCAAATACACCCAGCAGCAGATCGAAGACCAGATGCGGCAGATATCGATGACAGAGGGCGGCCAAACATATGCCGGGAGTCCCGACATCTTGATAGGTGATCAGCGTCCGACGGATGCAGAGGTCAATTGGGTCTATGCGGGTGAGACCGCGGACGGTAATCCAATCCTGGCGCAGGCGATGGTAGCGAATGATACTGAACTGCAGCGGTATATCGTGGATACGGTGAGGAACAGCGATGTGCGGAACACGATCAGCTACACGGCGGCGCCCATGCAACCAGAGCTAGGACCGCGAAGATACGCTCAAGCCTGCGGCGAAGCCCTGTGTGACGGCCGAGTGTGCAGCGGGACTGGCGCCAGCGAGGATGCTTTATTATCCGCCGGATTTGCCAAAGGAGCAGATTGCGGATACTGCTGCCGCTTTATCGACGGCAGCTGGCCGGTTTAGTGCGATAACGGGTGCGATTGCGGCCGTACCGTCGCCGTATGCTCCTGCTACTACGACACTTACACTCAGTGCGGCAATGGTTGGTTTGGGAGCTAGTGCCGTGGAGCAAATGTTCAGGCCGAATCCGGTTGCGTTTGCCGTAAATAGCGCTGTTGATCTATTACTGTTCCTATCCGCGGATAAGTACCCTCTTTGCGAGGCCGTCATAAACGAAGTTGGGAATTTTGTTAAATAATCAGATTGGTTGGAAAGGGAAAGATATCCCGATAATTGGAAACGGAAAATATAAAATTTATTCAAGATGAGAATTTGATTGGATGGCTTCGTACAGTATTGTGCCTGATCGGGGCGGTTGTCGTATATATAAGTGCCTGTTGTGTTCATTCAATGCTGTTATTATGGGGCGGTTTATTTTTAGCTGCTGTGGGGGCTATTCAAGTCGAGCGCATATGCTAAGAATCAAACCGTTTGAAAATTCATTTAAAAATACAAGGGAAAGTTATAAAAAGGTGATGCGGAAAAGGGAGGGGGGATAATTAAAAATCCTAAAGCGTGTTAGGCAATTTTCATAATAGGTACAGCATGAACGAGCATGAGCATAGTGAAGACGACGAAATGCAGGCCGGCCAAGGTTTCGGACAGGCGCTCGTTGTCGCGTGTCAGTCGCCTGAACCGGTTAAGCCAGGCGAAACTGCGCTCGACCACCCAGCGGCGGGGCAGCAGCACGAAGCCCTTCTTTGCCTCAGGCAGCTTGATGACCTGCAGCTCCATGCCTTCATCGCGAGCGGCCTGCGCAGGCGTGCCGCCCGTATAGCCCTGGTCAGCCAATGCAAGTTTCACCGTCTAAGCGGTGACATGCTGAACCTGACGCGCAAGCTCGGCCACCTGTGCGCGCTCCTGCGCGTTGGTCGGCGTAATGTGCACCGCCAGCAGCAGGCCCAGCGTGTCCACAGCCATATATCTTGCTGCTTCGCTTGAGCCCGGCTGGCTGCCACAAATGCAGCTGACCTTACCCCGTCGAGCGCACCATCCGTAGGTTAGCGGTCTCGCCGGTTTCCGGTTGATGCGGTGGCCAGAGCGGGTCCGGCGCCAGTTGACCCAAGGCACTATGCGGACGTACCGAGTGGCCGTCGGCGCGCCACGCTTCGATTCGTTTAGCGTGCATCGTCGAGGCTGACGAACGCATCAAGACGGGCAGATGGAGCGAGCCAAACCGTGGCCGCTCTCGGCCAGTTCGTGCAGCTGTTGCCGAACTTCATGGTCGGCATCAGGTGGCGCTGGCCGCCAGTACGTTCAGCGATTTAGGCCAATAAGCTTACACGCGCGGCGCGCCGAAGCAATGCAGAAATCGCTCTTTGCCGCCGCGGCTGGGCGTGGCGCCGCTGCGGCGCTGACCATGCGCCTCGTGGGCCCCGGCGATGAGCGGGCCGCCCGCCTTGACTGCATAGCCGCCTACGCTCAGGGCGGCTACTTTAACGTGGGCGTATACGATCGAGACATTTCGTTGCCTTGGCTAAATGCCATCGGACCGACGGAGCGCGGCGCAATAGGATGGATGGCGACGCCACTCCCGGCCACGAGCTTGTGGCGCGATGCGCAGTGCAGTGGACTGACTGGGCAGCCGGCAGTTGTCGGCGTGCTGCGACGCAGGAGTGACCATATCGCATTCGCTGACAAAAACAGAAAAAGTGCTTGCTGACCCCGGACCAGTCTGCGTATAATCTCGGTCTCTGCTGATGGCGAAAGCAGCGTTGTTCCGAGACGGACACGTTGTGAAGTTTTGGCAGAAATGAGTGAAGTCTTCGTTGAAACGAAAAAAACGGATCAAAAAAGACTTCACAAACGGAAAAAACGTCGTTATAATGTCGTTCTTTCTGAGCTGTTAAACAAAGCAGCGAGACAGAATCTGAAAAGATTATGTCCCCTTCGTCTAGAGGCCTAGGACATCACCCTTTCACGGTGAGTACAGGGGTTCGAATCCCCTAGGGGACGCCAGATATAAAGCGCACGAAAAAGTGCGCGCAGTATGTAAGCGTAGCCAACGCTTGCACGCTAAGATGTCGAATTGGAGTGGTAGTTCAGTTGGTTAGAATACCGGCCTGTCACGCCGGGGGTCGCGGGTTCGAGTCCCGTCCACTCCGCCAACGTTAAAAAAGCCCGCTTATGCGGGCTTTTTTATTTCCTATTGCCAGGCGTCGCTGGCATGATGCGGCGAATTATGCGCATTCGTGCTTACCGCATTCAGCGGTGGCCCGCGTCTGGATCGAGCGACGCCTATGCGTGTGTCCTTTTGCTGACGCTTGACCAATAGACCAGCAGTCCAACCGCCGCTAGCGCGAGGCTCAGCGTATTGGCGTACCAGAAGCCGCGCGCGCCAGTCAGTGCCGCGGGCATCCAATGTAGTGGGTCGAAGCCGGCGAGATATCCGCCGCCCAGGCCGACGCCCCATAGCGCGGTGGCGTAGATTATCGTCGGGACCACGGCGACCCGGTACGCCCGCAGCGCGAACGCAGTGGTGATCTGCAGCGCGTCGCACAGGTGGTAGCCAGCGACGATCGTCAACAGCGGCATGGCGGCAGCGACTACGTTCGGGTCGGGCGTATAGGCGGCGATCAGCCACGGTCTCATCGCGATGATGACTGTGGCGTACAGTAGCGCGATGCCTGCGGCCAACCCGATCCCATGCGCGGATAGGGTGCGTGCAGCGGTGAATTCGCGTGCACCGAGCCGTTGTGCGACCAGCGTGGACGTCGCGATGCCGATCGACAACGGTGTCATGTACAGCACTGCGCTGACATTGCCGGTGATCTGGTGCCCGGCAAGCGCCGTGGTGCCGAAACGCGCGATGAACAGCGCCATGAATGTGTAGGACGTGACTTCAATCAGGTAGGACAGGCCCAGTGGGATGCCAAGCTTGAGCAACGCCAGCTGTTGCCGCCAGTGAGGCCACGAGCATTGCGCGAACACTGCAAACTGGCGATAGAAATCGACGCGCAGCAGTAGCACGATGCCGGCGAGGGCCGATAGCCAATTGATGATCGAGCTGGCGAGGGCGGCGCCTGGACCACCCAGCGCCGGCAGGCCGAACGCGCCGTGGATCAGCAGCGCATTGAGCGGTACCTTCAATATTAGTCCGCCAAGCTGGATCAGCATGACCGGCCGCGGCTTCGCGACTGCATTCGATAGCGAGCTAAAGAGACGAAATAGCAGGCTGGCCGGCAGCCCGAGCGACAGGATGCGCAGGTAGGCGAGGGCGCGCTCATTGAGTTCCGGCGGCGCGTCGGCGATGCGCAGCAACGGTGTCGGGAAGTACAACAGCAGACAGCCGGGCAGCGCCAGTATGATAGCGAGCCAGGCCGATTGCCGCACTTCTTCGCCGATTTGCGCGTGGCGGTGCGCGCCGAATAATTGTGCCGCGATGGGCTGCAGCGCGACCAGGATGCCAGTCAGACCGATATAGACCGAGATGTAGATCGACGAGCCGAGTCCGAGCGCGGCCAGGTCCGTGGCGCAATATCGTCCGACCATTGCAGTATCGATGACGCCGAACGCGATGATCGCCAACTGGCCGACCAGCACGGGCCAGGCGAGGGAGATAATTTGGCGGGCGTCGGTCAGCATGTCGGGCGTTGGGTTGGGCGGTGGGTTGAGCGGACAGCGCGGCTATCGGCCGGCGGCGCCCGGCAGCCCATGGTCTTGAGGACTGGCTATTGGACCGTGCGATGCCTCATACCGCGCCGCGGTGGCGCCTTCGGTTGCTCAACCCTGACGTACAACCGGAACAACTCGTCGCGATCCGCGGCACGGCGTCCTTCCCACGCGAGGTGCCATGCATATGGCGGCAGGGTGCCCGGCGCGCTGAAATCGTGCATGTCCTGTCGCAGCAGTACGTCGCAATCCTCATCGCCAAATGCAAAGCGCATATTGCCGAAGTACGCGAAGGTCGCCAATTGGGCATTGCCGAGACGCACCGGCCGGATACACGCATAGTCAGGCGGCAAATGCGTGGCGATTTGTGTGGCGACGTCGCGGTAGGTTCGGCTGTAGTTCACCACGGGCAACCATAGCGTCATCAGTAGCACCCACATTAGTGTCGTGCCGCCGCTGGTCAGCACGACGCTGCGCCAGATCACCTTCGGTTGCCGCGAGATACGCCAGCGTACCAATGCGATCCAGCCGAGCGTGACGACAAGCGCGCACAGGAACGACAGTGGTGCAAATTCGGGCTGGAATCCGGGCACCAGTCGTGCGAGGTTGCGGGCCAGCGGATGCGGGAAGCCGGTCAAGCTCGCGAGCCAGACCAGCCAGACGAACGAGCCGAGGATCGTGAAGCTGAGCACCGCGAACCAGTCGATCGCGTTGATTGCGCCGCGCTTTAGAGTGGGCAGGCCGAATGCGGCGAGCATCGCGAGCGGCGGGATCAGCAGCATGAAAAACCGGTTGGTTTGATGGCTCTGCAGCACGACCAGCACCAGCAGTGGCCAGAACACGGACATCGGAATCGCCACATGCGGTGCGCGGCGCAGTCCGCCCCAACTGTACCAGGACCAGATCGCAAGTGGCCATGCGGGCCATGTGAACAATGGCAAGTTCTTGATTGCGTAGAACAGTACTTTGGACGGCGGCCCGGAATACTCATCGAAGTTGCCGTGGAACCACGCGCGTAAAAAATCCGGTGCATGCGCTGGGAACGCCCATAGCGCGGCCAGCGGCCATACCAGCCCCAGCGCGAGGGCCAACGGCATCGCGATCACGGCAAACGGTTTGGCCTGGACGCCGTGGACCAGCCCGACCGTTGCAACGACCGACACGAGCAGTGCGGTTGCCAACACTGGATTGCCCACGAATGCGATGCTACCCAGCGCAACGCCGGTCCATGCCGCGCCTTGCAAGGGCTTGTCCAGGCTGCGGACCAGCCCGTACAGCAGCAAGGCGACCGCGGTCATTTCAGCGATTTGCGGCGTCGTCTCGTGACCGCGTTCGGCCAGTCCGAAGCAACCCAGCACGATCAGCAGCGCGCCATCGGCCAACGTGCGCCCGTAGTCCCGCGGCAACGGTTCGCCGCCAAACGCATATTTGAACGGCTGCACTTCTGGGCGCCGGCCAAGCAGGTACGCACCATACCAGACGAACGCGCAAGTCATGCAGAAAAACACACCGGTGTAGAGACGCGATGCGTTGCTCGGATCGACCAGCGGATCCAGCCATCGGATGAAGGAGGCACCGACCCAATAGGCAAGCGGTCCATCCGTCGTCACGGGCTTGCCGACCAGGTTCGGCAGCAGCCAATCGCGCCAGGTGCCGCTTGCCATCGTCCACATGACGCCGAAGCTGGCGGCATCCTCGTTCTTCCAAGGATCACGGCCAAACAGGCCGAATGCTGCATAGACGACGCAAATCGTCAGCAAGGCCCAGCGCGGCAGTGCGCTGGTGGCCGAGGCCGTGAGTCGGACAACGGGTCTCATGCGTGGCGATTGGACCTATTTTTGTGATCGGCGATCCAGCATTGTAGTCGCGTCGCGCGGCGCCGTCAGACAGAAAAGGGCAGCCTTGGCTGCCCCTAATGGAAACTGTCCCGGCCTGCGCGGCGCGCCGCAAGCGGCGTTACCAGGTACCGGGGTGGCCGCCCGCGGGGGCGGCCGCTCCGCGGCCGTGCTTACTTCGCGACCTTCGCGCCGGCACGGTTGCCAAACTTTTGGCGGAACTTCTCGACGCGGCCGGTCGTATCCATGAACTTGTTCTGCTCGCCCGTGTAGAAAGGGTGCGATTCGGAAGACACTTCAACCTTAGCGAGCGGATAGGTCTTGCCGTCAAGCTCGATCGTCTCACGCGTCTGGATCGTTGAGCTGATGATGAACGTCTTGCCGCTGGACATGTCCTGGAACACGACCTCGCGGATATCGGGGTGAATGCCTTTCTTCATGATACGTTCCTTGGTTTCAAGCGGTAGCCAGCCCGCCGCGTCACCCTGTCGACAGTCCGCTGCCGGTGCGCGAGCCACTTTCCGAAGGTGGAAAAGGCAGAATTATGCCCGAAAATCAGTCGGTTGGCGAATTTTTCAGGATCTCGATGCCGGCCGGGTCCTGTCGATAATAGCGCGCGAGCAGCCGGTACAGCTGCGGATACTGCTCAGCGAAGGCGTGTGGCCGTACGAACAGCGCCTCGCTGCAGACCGCGAAGAATTCCGACGGGTGTTCGGCTGCATACGGGTCGATCAGCGAATCGCGCTCCAGGCGTGCCCAGAGGTGCGGTGGAACCGCGTCCACGCGCGCGCAGAACTGATCGTACGCGTTGTCGAAGATGTCGCCCCATTCAGTGCAGTCCAGCGCCGCATGCCAGCGGCGAATCAGCGGCGGATGGCCGTCGGCATCGCCGTCCAGCATGTCGATCTTGTGCGCGAACTCGTGGATCACGACGTTGTACGCATCGCTACCGTCGGTCATCTGCACGTCTTCCCAAGACAGGATCACCGGGCCGCCTTCCCACGCTTCGCCGCTGGCATCCTGCGTAATCTCATGGACCACGCCGGCTTCGTCCTCGACGGTTTTGCGGATCACAAACTCGCCTGGGTAGACGATGATGCCGACCCATCCGCGATACAGCTCCAAGCCCAGATTCAGCACCGGCAGGCAGGCCTGCGTGGCAATGTTCACGCAGATCTCGTCGGTCAACTCGAGCGCGTGTGTGGTTGTGAACGTCTTTTGTGCCAGGAACAGGCTGACCAGCTCGCGCAGCCGCGCCTGATCGCCGTCGGTCAAGTAGCATAGGAATGGCAGCCGTGCGCAAGTGTGTGCCCATAGCGAGTCAGAAATCGCGAACTCGCGCAGCGCGCGCTCGCGGCGCCGTCGCTCGAGCCAGTCGGAGACTTTGCTGAACATCGGGTCCTGTCCGCGATTCAGTCCAATGCACGCTGCCATGCAGCGAACAACCCGCCGACGAGCGCTATCGCGGCAAGAAAGTAAAAGCCATCCAGCGAAGCGAGGAAATTCGCCTGCTGCGCGACACTGCGGGCGAGCAGCGCGATGGCGACGCCGTGCGAATCACCGGACGGATTGCCGGTAGCCAGCACGCCGCGGCTTAGCGTGTCCAGTGCCGCGGAAAAAATCGGATTGTACGGGTTGGCGGCTTCGACGAGGCGGGTTTCGTGCAACGCGAGCCGATGCTGCTCGAGCATGATGATCGACGCGGTGGCGAACGAGATGGCCAGTTGCCGCACCAGGTTCTTCAACCGGTAGCCGTGGGTGAACTCCTCGATCTCGAAGACGCGGAAGGTCAGGTTCGCGACCGGCAGTACGATGAACAACAGCAACAGGCCGCGCAGCAGCAGCGGAGCGGCGAGTGCGTCGTGGCCGACCTGTGGCGACATCTGCGCCGTCCACAGCGCGGCCAGTGCCGCGAGCGCGAATCCGGGCACGATGATCCATTTTTTGCGCGGCACGTGCTTCGAATAATGCAGGTAGACGAAGAGCAGCATGCCGGATAGCAACGATGTGATGCCGTTAAAATATCCCGTGCTCTCGATCGTAAAACCCAGTCCGCGCTCCATCAGCCGGGGCAGCAGGTAGCTGAACCCTGTCGATAGGTAATAGTAGAACACATAGAGCACCAGCCCGACCTGAAACGTAGGCTCGCGCAGCGCGTGCATGCGTACCAGCGGCGCCGGGTGATGCCATTGGTGGTGGACAAACCAGGCGAGTCCGGCAATGCCGCATACGGTCAATACGATCAAGCCAGGCGAGCCGGTGAACAGCTGGAAGCGCAGCTGCGTCATGACAATCTGCAACGCGGCCTGCGCGAATGCGAACACCAGATAGGCCCAGTAGTGCGGCTCGGTGCGGTGCGCCGGATCGACGTCCCCGGTATTGGGCAGCGACAACAGCGCGAACACGCCGAGCACGAAGCCCGCGGGCGCAGTGCAGGCGAACAGTGCCCGCCAGTCGAAATGTGACACCAGCCATGCGCCGGCGATCGGGGCGAGCGCACTGCCCAAGACGATCAGCGTAAGAAACACCCGCAGCGCGTCGGCTCGGCGCTGCGCGGTGAAGCTGATCTGGATCAGGATCCGGCATGCGCCGAGCATCGGACCCACGAAGTAGCCCTGTACGCCTCGCGCGAACAGCAGTTCTGCGGAGCTGTCGCAGAACGCCGCCAGCAGCGCGCCGGCACTGTAGAAGCTCATGCATCCGGCGATGTAGCGGCGATAGCCGATTCGCTCGACCCACCAATGCTGTTGCAGGATGCCCAGCACAGCGCCCAGCGCATAGGCGCTCGAGACCCACACCAGTTCGTCGGGGGATGCGTTGATGCCGCCGGCGATGTAGGTAGCGAAGAACGAGAAAATGGCATTGTCGAAATAGTCTAGCCCGATGACCGCCGCGAGCACCCATGACATCACCGCGTTGCCGCGGTGGGATGCGTGTGCGGTTGCGGCGCTGGATGCCGGAGCGGCGTTCATCGGTTGCCGCCGTGGCCCGGCCCGCGCGGCGCGGGATGGGGTACTGGACGCTGACGGGCCAGCGCCGCGTCGGCATCGCGGATGGCTCGGCTCTCGTGGCCAGTGTTGACCGGGCTGGCGTTTGCGCTTGCCGGTACCGTCTTCGTGCCGTCCCGCCCACGGGCGCCGCCACGCGTCTTGCGCCGCTGTAGCGCAACGTCCACTGGGGCGCTAGCAAGTCGCTGGTCAACATAGTCCAGGTCGTGCTGTAACTGCATCCGTAGCGCTTGTGCGGCTTTCAGTTCGTTGCCCATCTGGGCGACACGTTGATCCAGGATGTCCAACTGTGTGGTCAGTGAGGCGCGCCATGCGGCGAGCGCGGCAGGCGAGAGACGCGGGTGGTTCTCGCCTGCCGGCGCCTCGAACGGCTGCTTCAGCAGCGCAGTGATCGCCGTGAGTGAAAAACCCAATGAGCGCATCCGCAAAATGCGTGCGAAGCGATCGAGATCGGTTTGCTCGTACAGCCGGTAACGTCCCTTGCTGCGGGTGGGCGTTGCCAGTCCCAGTTCCTCATAGTACTTCAGCGTGCGCGGTGTCACGCCGAGCCGGGTGGCGGCTTCGCTGACGGTCACCAGTGCGTAAGGGGGATCGGCAGGGCGCATCGCGCGGTTCGGTTCGACGAGGGGGGAAACCGATTATACATAAACCTGTACGTTCACGTTCAGGTTGGTCGAGGCTGGCCTGCCTGCGGGCGCTTTTACGTAGCTTCTGGCGCTCACACGCATCGTTGCAGCGGCTCATTGCCGATTTCGTGGGCTTGCTCCACTAGATCGCGCCATACCGTGCCAACAGCGCAGCCGCATGAAAAAACAAACCCCATGTTCCGAAAAACATGGGGTTCGTCAGCAGCCTGAGCGTCGGCAACGCCGACGGTTTGGCGGATCGACGACGCGCGTGCTGCGCTTAACCGCCGCGGCGCATCATGTCGAAAAACTCCGAATTGCTCTTGGTCTGCTTCAGCTTGTCGAGCAGGAATTCCATGGCTTCGATTTCATCCATGTCATGGATGAACTTACGCAGCACCCAGATCTTTTGCAGGATTTCTGGCTTGATCAGCAATTCCTCGCGACGGGTGCCCGATTTGTTCAGGTTGATCGACGGATAGACCCGCTTTTCCGCGAGGCGCCGTTCCAGATGCACCTCCATGTTGCCGGTGCCCTTAAACTCCTCATAGATCACGTCGTCCATGCGGCTGCCGGTTTCGATCAGCGCAGTGCCGATGATCGTCAGCGAACCGCCTTCCTCCACGTTGCGTGCCGCACCGAAGAAGCGCTTCGGGCGTTGCAGCGCATTGGCGTCGACGCCCCCGGTCAAGACCTTGCCCGATGCCGGCACGACGGTGTTGTAGGCGCGTGCGAGCCGCGTGATCGAGTCCAGCAGGATCACCACGTCGTGCTTCATCTCGACCAGCCGCTTGGCCTTCTCGATCACCATTTCGGCGACCTGCACGTGACGCGATGCGGGTTCGTCAAACGTGGACGCAATCACCTCGCCGGCCACCGAGCGCTGCATTTCAGTGACTTCTTCCGGGCGCTCGTCGATCAGCAGCACGAACAATGTGACATCCGGATGGTTTGACTTGATCGCATGCGCGATGTGCTGCAGCATCACGGTCTTGCCCGACTTCGGCGACGCGACCAGCAGTCCGCGCTGGCCTTTGCCGATCGGTGCAATCATGTCGATGATGCGGCCGGTGATGTTTTCCTCGCCGCGCATGTCGCGCTCGAGCGACAGCGGCTTGTTTGGATGCAGCGGCGTGAGGTTCTCGAACATGATCTTGTGTTTCGAGGCCTCGGGCGGCTGTCCGTTGACTTTATCGACCTTGACCAGCGCGAAATACCGCTCGCCGTCTTTTGGCGTACGTACCTCGCCTTCGATCGTGTCGCCGGTGTGCAGGTTGAAACGGCGGATTTGCGACGGACTGATGTAGATGTCGTCGGTGCTCGCCAGATACGATGTCTCGGGCGAGCGTAAAAAGCCAAAACCATCCGGCAGCACTTCGAGGGTGCCGTCGCCGAAGATGGTTTCACCCGTCTTGGCGCGCTTTTTCAGAATTGCGAACATCAACTCCTGTTTGCGCAGGCGGTTCGCGTTTTCGATCTCCAGGCCATTGGCCATTTCGATCAAAGCGGATACGTGTTGCGACTTGAGCTCGGATAAATGCATACAGGAATCCCGCCAGGGAAAGAGGAGAAGCGACAGAAAGGGGAGGGGAGTCGTCGGGCGACGGGCCCGGTTAGGATGTTATACGATTTGAAACGTATTCAACTTTTCTGATCTTAGCATAGCATAGCGATGCTAATTCGAGCATGGTCGCGATGCGGCGCCCGTTGCATCCTCGCAACAAGCGCCGTCCCGATGCGGGCGCCGCCGAGGGCTCAGATATGGCTGTCGATCAGCGCCGTGATTTGGGCCTTCGACAATGCGCCGACCTTCGTCTGGGCCGCTACGCCGTTCTTGAATAGGATCAACGTCGGAATGCCCCGCACGCTAAACTTGGCCGGCGTCGACGGATTCTGATCGACATTGATCTTGGCGACCTGCAGGCGGTCGCCGTAGTCGCGTGCTACTTCGTCCAGTAGCGGCGCGATCATCTTGCACGGGCCGCACCATTCCGCCCAGAAGTCGAGAAGGACGGGCTTGTCCGCCTTGAGGACGTCCTGCTCGAAAGAAGCATCGGTGATGTGCTTGATTTGTTCGCTCATTATCGCGTTACCTCTAAAGGCCCCGGGGGCGGTCTCATGATGGCCCCCCGTGTGCCCGATCTCCAAAAACCCGTCCGGCGGCATGCTGCTGCCGCGCGGCGGCCCTCGCGAAGCGCAACGGCGGGACTACCCCGCCCGTTCGCAGGTCATTCAGCCGTCATCTTAACGTAATTCGTTCTCCGTCGTGCGCGGTGGCGTCGCGACGCAATCCAGTGCTAGAATACGCCGTGACGGGCCTCCTCGCATGGTGGCGCGGTCAACCTGGTCAGGTCGGGAACGAAGCAGCCACAGCCGTTTTCCGCCAGTGCCGAGGGTTGGGCTCGTCACCTTCCTCTTTCCGATCGCCCGATCGGGCTGTTCCGCTCCCATCGTTCCCGGTGTCAACGTAATGTTCATCCGCGGCGTGCGACCGACTTCGCGCGTGGTGCGCGTGAGCGTTGCTGATACAATTTCACGATGACCTATCAAGTTCTCGCACGCAAGTGGCGGCCCAAGGATTTCGCGTCGCTCGTCGGCCAGGAGCACGTGGTGCGCGCGCTCACCCATGCGCTGCAAGCGCAGCGGCTGCATCACGCTTATTTGTTCACCGGCACGCGCGGCGTCGGCAAGACTACGCTATCGCGGATCTTGGCCAAGGCGCTCAATTGCGAGACCGGCATTACCGCCACGCCGTGCGGTGTATGCAAGGCGTGTCGCGAAATCGACGAAGGGCGCTTCGTCGACTACGTTGAAATGGACGCAGCCAGCAACCGAGGCGTTGACGAGATGGCGGCGCTGCTCGAGCGCGCCGTCTACGCGCCGGTCGATGCGCGCTTCAAGGTTTACATGATCGACGAAGTACACATGCTGACCCATCACGCGTTCAACTCGATGCTTAAGACGCTCGAGGAGCCGCCGGCGCATGTGAAGTTCATTCTCGCGACGACGGATCCGCAGAAGATTCCCGTCACTGTGTTATCGCGCTGTTTGCAGTTCAATCTCAAACAGATGCCCGCAGGCCATATCGTGTCGCACTTGGAACGTATCCTGGCCGACGAAGGTATCGGTTTCGAGACGCAGGCGTTGCGCCTGTTGTCGCGCGCCGCGGATGGCAGCATGCGCGATGCGCTGTCGTTGACCGATCAGGCGATCGCGTACGCGGCAGGCGTGGTGACCGAGCAGGCCGTACGGGGCATGCTCGGCGCACTAGACCAAAGCTACCTGGTGCGCTTGCTGGATGCGGTCGCTGTGCGCGACGGCGCCGCGGTACGCTCGGTGGCTGACGAGATGGCCGCGCGCAGCTTGTCGTTCTCGACTGCGCTGCAGGATTTGTCCAGCCTGCTGCATCGGATTGCGTGGGCGCAGGTGGTGCCCGACTCGGTGCTGGACGAATGGCCGGAAGCAGCGGACGTCCGGCGTTTTGCGCAGCAGTTGACGCCCGAAGCTGTGCAGCTCTATTACCAGATCGCGACGATTGGTCGCGCTGAACTGGGGCTGGCCCCGGACGAGTATGCTGGTTTCACGATGGCGTTGTTGCGCATGCTTGCGTTCGGTACTGTCGATGCAATGCGTGGGTCTGCGCCGGCGGATATGCCGCCGGCAGCCGGCATGCCGGAGGTAGGCGCACCGGGCACCGGCGGCGGCCCGACAGCCGGTGACGCGCGCGCCGTCGGCGCCACGCCACGCGAACCTGCACAGCGCTTGCACGCCCGTGCAGCGACGCAGGCTCTCGCCATGTCCACCCATGCCGCCGGGGCGGTGCAGACGGCTGCACGTTCGCCTGGCGTACCTGCGGCTGCGCGCGGTGGGGCTGACGCGGATGAGGCAATGCAGGAGCAAGGGGCCCGCACGGAGGTGGCGTGCACGAACGCGACGCAGACGAGCACCGCCAGCACTGATGCGACCGGCATGGGCGCGACCCAGACGCAGCTGGACGGGACCAGCGTGCCCCACACGGATGATGGTCTGACGGACGCGGTCGAGGCCGGTCCGAGCCAACCCCCATTGAAGGAGGACGTTGCCGCTCCATCGTCGCCACAACCGGTTTCCTCGCCCCCGGACCCATCGCGCGCTGGCAGTCCGGCCAGCGCGGCGCTTGGCATGCTGCGGGGTAAGGGAATCCGCGTTTCAAGCGAGCGCGGTCGTGCGCCGGCGGCTGCGTCGGGCGCCATCCGATCTGAGGCGACGACGGCGCCGGGTGTGGACGGCGACGGCGCCGCCGCGCCGCTTCGCGCGAAAGCGGCGTCCGCGGCAGCACAGCTCGCCGAACGGCTGGCGGCCAGCGCTGCCGCTGGCGCCCGGCGCCCGGGGCCGCGCAGCAATGGCCAGCAGCGGGTCGCTGTCGCGTCAGGTGGCGCGACGCGCGCGTCTGGCGCGGCCCCCGGCGCGGGCGACGCACAGGGCGCTGCTCGCGCATCGGCGCCGGCGGTGGCGCCCTGGGATGACGCGCCGCCCGACGACGAGTTCGTGCCGCTGTCTGCGTATGACGGCGCCTTCGATGTCGGCGAGCCCAATTTCGCCGCGCTGGCGGATGACTCGGCGCCCGACGTGCCGGCTGCTGTGCAGCCGCCGGCACCAGTCGATGACACGCCGTTGCCGCCGGCTGTGTCTCTTGCGCCGCTCGGCTACGACGGCGACTGGCCGACATTGGCCGCCTCGCTGTCGCTCCGCGGCATTGCGTACCAGCTTGCGTTTCACAGTGAGCTTATGGCGTGTGACGGTGACGAGCTGACATTGTGCGTGCCGGTGCCGCAATATGCGGACGCGGCACACGCCGGCAAGCTGAAGGCCGCGCTTGAAGCGGCCCTAGGTAGGCCGGTTCGCGTGACCGTATCGGTTGGCCCTGCACGCCGCACGGCCGCGGCCGTGGAGGCCGCGCGGCGCGCGCAGCAACAGCAGCAAGCCGAGCGCGAGATCAACGTGGACCCGTTCGTACAGACGCTGATCCGCGAGTTCGGCGCGACGATCGTGCCGGGTTCAATTCGCCCGCTTGGCGCCGACCACCGCGTATCTAGCGCATGACCGGCCAACGCAGCATTCCCCCGCTATTCGAAGGAGTTCCATGATGATGAAGGGCCAACTCGCCGGCTTGATGAAGCAGGCGCAGCAAATGCAGGAAAACATGAAGCAGATGCAGGAGCAGCTCGCGCAGATCGAGATCGAGGGCCAGTCCGGCGCCGGTCTCGTGAAGGTGACGATGACCTGCAAAAACGAAGTGCGTCGCGTCACGATCGATCCGAGCCTGTTGGCCGATGACAAGGACATGCTCGAGGACCTGGTCGCCGCCGCGTTCAATGATGCGGTGCGCAAGGCGGAGGCGACGGCGCAGGAGAAAATGTCCGGTATGACCGCGGGGCTGCCGCTGCCACCAGGTTTCAAGCTGCCATTCTGATTTTGCGTGGGCCGTTGATGAAGGAACGTGTCGTGTTTCGACTCCCGGCGTGTGTTGGCGCGCGACGCCTATGAACGTGAAGCCGCCGTCCGCGCTGGCCGCGCTGATCGAAGCGCTGCGCATGTTGCCCGGTGTCGGACCGAAGTCCGCGCAGCGTATCGCTTATCACCTGATGCAGCATGACCGAGACGGGGCGCAGCGGCTCGGGCGGTCGCTGCTGCACGCGACGCAGGTGCTCAAGCATTGCGAGCGGTGTAACACGTTCACCGAGCGCGACGTATGCGAGCTGTGTAGCGACGAGCAGCGCGATCCGACGCTGCTATGCGTGGTCGAGACACCCGCCGACCAAATCATGCTCGAGCAGACGCTCGCTTATTGCGGGCTGTATTTTGTGCTAATGGGACGCTTGAGCCCGCTTGACGGCATTGGGCCGCGCGAGATCCATTTCGACCGGCTGATGCGCCGGGCGACCGACGGCGTGGTCAGTGAGGTCGTGTTGGCTACCAACTTCACGAATGAAGGCGAGGCGACTGCCCATTACCTGGGCCAGATGCTCAAGGCGCGCGGCCTGACGGTCACGCGGTTGGCCCGCGGCGTGCCCGTCGGCGGTGAACTCGAATATGTCGACGCCGGCACGATCGCCCGCGCGGTACTGGACCGGCGCTCGGTCTGAACGCGTGCCGTCGATCAAGTCGAACGAGTTGCAGGAGACACAATGGCCGCGATGCCGGCGGCGCTCAGCACCGGCATCGTTTCGCCCGGCTGAAGCACGGCGCGGTTCGCCAGCGCATGGTGCGATGTGCCGTAGGTCAGCGTGAATGCAGCGGCGACGCCGAAGTCGATTTTCGGTGGCAGCGGCAGGCACGCGGCCGCGAGCGCGGCCCCCTATTCGGCGAAGACGCCTATGCCGATGTATGCGACGACGCGATCCCCGGGCTTGAAGCGCGTCCAGTGTAGACTATTGCGAACGCTCGTGCCTTTTATTCGGTACGGCTCGGCGGCCGGGATGACTGCTGCTGTACGTCGCATGATCGGGTGGTGCGCCCGATTGCTATCCGTTGGCAAAACATCCTCGGTTACAATCGCCTGATGAAGATCCTGCTCAGCAACGACGACGGTTATCTGGCGCCCGGGCTCGCGGCGCTCCACCACGCACTTGCGCCATTGGGCGAGGTGGTCGTGGTCGCGCCGGAGCACAACCGCAGTGGCGCATCAAACTCGCTGACGCTGTGGCGGCCACTGTCCGTCTTCACCGCCGCAAACGGCTTTCGCTACGTGAATGGCACACCGACTGATTGCGTGCACGTGGCGTTGACTGGGCTGCTCGACGGCAAGCCAGACCTGGTGGTGTCCGGGATCAACAATGGGCAGAACATGGGCGAGGACACGCTCTATTCGGGTACCGTCGCGGCAGCTACCGAGGGGTTCCTGTTCGGCGTGCCGTCGATCGCGTTCTCGCTGGTCGATAAGGATTGGGCGCACCTGGATGCGGCCGCGCGCGTGGCCGCGGATATCGTGCAGCATTGGTTACGCGTGCCATTGCCTGCGCATACGCTGCTGAATGTGAATATCCCGAACCGGCCGTATGCCGAAATGGGAACCTGGCGCGTCACGCGGCTCGGTAAGCGGCATCCATCGCAGCCGGTGATTCGCGCGAGCAATCCGCACGGTGAGCCGGTCTACTGGATCGGGGCGGCCGGGGCCGCGCTCGATGCAAGCGAAGGCACGGACTTTCACGCGGTGGCGGCCGGCGATGTCTCGCTTACGCCGCTGCAACTGGATCTGACCGATACGCGATTGCTTCCGGCGCTATGCGAATGGACGCGCGGTTGGCGGCGGCCGGAGCAGCCTGCATGAGCGCCGGGCGCGCCAAGCGGTTTCCGCTCGGGCTGTCCGACGTGATGCGCGAGCCGCGCGGTGCGCCAGCCCGACCTGGCGTGGCCGGATCGGGGCCCACCAGCGCCGCGGCCAAGCCCGTGCCGGGCGGCGCGCGCCCGCGCGAAGGCCTCGAGCGGATGCGGCCGTTTTCCGACAGGGTGGCGCCGGCCGCGCCCGCGCACGAGTCCTTGTCGACACAATTGGCGCTGACCTCGGAACGTGTTCGGCAACGGATGGTCGAACGCGTGCGCGCGAGCGGCGTCGCTGACGCACGCGTGCTTGCCGCGCTCGCGGCGATACCCCGTCACCAGTTCGTCGATCCCGGGCTTGCCGCGCAGGCTTATGAGGATGCCGCACTGCCCATCGGGCACCAGCAAACGATTTCCAAGCCGTCGGTAGTCGCGCGCATGCTGGAGTTGGCGACAGCCGGGCGTGCGCTGGAGAAAGTGTTGGAGATCGGCACAGGCTGCGGATATCAGGCGGCCGTGCTGAGCCACCTTGCGCGCGACGTGTATTCGATCGAACGGGTAAAGCCATTGTACGAGCGGGCGAAAACGAACCTGCGTCCGTTGCGCGTGCCGAACATCCGGCTGCATTACGGTGATGGGCGGCTCGGCTTGCCAAGCGCCGCGCCGTTCGACGCCATCGTGATCGCCGCTGCGGGCCTCGATGTGCCGGCTGCGCTACTCGAGCAATTGGCCATCGGCGGCCGCCTGGTGGCGCCGGTGGGCTCACGCAGCGGCAACGAACAGGTGCTCACGCTGGTCGAGCGCGTGTCCAGCGCGCAGTGGCGTGAGTCACAGCTTGATCGTGTTTTCTTTGTCCCCTTAAAATCGGGAGTGATTTGACGTTGAACAGCATGTTGCGGAGTGAGAGCGTGAGTGCGAGTCTGGTGACGATCCAGCGAACGGTTTGTGTGGCTGCCGCGCTAGCAATGCTGACGGCGTGTTCGACCCGGCTGGAGCCCGCTCCCGTCATCGACCGCAGCGGCACGCCGCTTTCTACCACCGGTGTGGGATCGGCGCAGGCCGTGCCATTGGGCCCACCGCCGCCCGGATACTACCGTGTGAAGCCAGGTGACACGCTGTATCGGGTCGCGCTCGAAAATGGGCAGAACTACCGCGACATCGCGGCGTGGAACAACCTGACGAATCCGAACCAAATTGAAGTCGACCAGTTGCTGCGGGTCGTGCCGCCGGGAGCCAGCGTCGCCGCTTCGCCGCCTGGTGTCGCGGCTGCGCCGCTTGGTGGCGCGGCAGTGCAGTCGCGCCCGCTCGGCGGCCCGGCTGCGCCCGGTGCCGCGTCGACTCCTTCGACGGCCGCACCGCCTTACGGCTCGGCGCCGGCGATCTCATCGATTCCGCCGCAGCCGGGCGCGGTGGCCGGCAATGTCAACTTCGCGTGGCCGGTGCGCGGGCCGGTGCTCAATGCGTTCGACGAAGCGAAGAACAAAGGGGTGAACCTCGGCGGCGCGCTCGGTGCGCCGGTGAAGTCGTCGGCGGATGGGCGCGTCGTTTATGCGGGAAATGGGCTGCGCGGATATGGCAATCTCATTATCATCAAGCATGATGCGACGTACCTGACCGCGTACGCGCACAACCGTACTTTGCTAGTCAAGGAAGGCGACCCGGTGACCAAGGGCCAGACGATTGCCGAGATGGGTAGTACCGATGCGGACAAGGTGATGCTGCATTTCGAGGTCCGCAAGCAGGGCAAGCCTGTCGATCCCATGAAGTATCTTCCGCCACAATAGAGCGAACTACCATGGCCAAAGCGAAGCGCCGTCCTTCGACCGACATGTCGGATCCCGTTGGCGATACCTCCGGTGAGTTGGACGACGGCGAGCGCTTCGCGCGACACGCCGACGAGCCGTCTGCCGAACACGGACTGGACGATGAGCCGGTGTCGGAGCAAGGTGCTGCGGAAGAGGCGGCGGTCGCGGAGCCCGATCCGGACGATTTTCGCACGCTGCTGCAGGCTGAACTGACCGCTGATACGATCCAGCACTACCTAAACTGCATCAGCGTGAAACCGTTGCTGACGGTTGAGGAGGAGCAGCGCTATTCGCGGTTGGCCAAGGCGGGGGAGTTTGACGCCCGGCAGATGATGATCGAGCGCAATCTGCGGCTGGTCGTCAGCATTGCGAAGGCCTACCTGAATCGCGGCGTGCCATTGCTGGACCTCATCGAGGAAGGCAATCTGGGGCTGATGCACGCAATTGAGAAATTCGACCCGACGCGTGGTTTTCGCTTCTCGACCTATGCAACGTGGTGGATCCGCCAGAGTATCGAGCGCGCGATCATGAATCAGGCGCGCACCGTGCGCCTGCCGGTTCACGTGATCCGCGAGTTGAACCAGGTGCTGCGCGCCAAGCGCCATCTGGAGCGGACTGCCAGTGCACCGGCGAGCGGCGCCAGCGAGCGCTGTGACGCGAGCGTCGAGGATATTGCCTACCTGATTGGCAAGACACCCGAGGAGGTAGCGGACATCCTTGCGCTAAATGAGCACACTGCCTCGTTGGACGCGCCGCTGGAGTTGGACCCGGCTAGCAGCCTGCTGGATCTGCTGTCGGACGAGCAAAGCCAGTCGCCGGACGCCGAGGTGCAGCACCGCGAACTGGAGACGCTCACACGGGTATGGCTCTCGCGTCTGCCTGATAAGCATCGTCACGTGATCGAGCGGCGTTTCGGGTTGAACAGTATCGAGCCGGCCACGCTCGAGGAGCTGGCCGATGAGATGGGGCTCACGCGTGAACGTGTGCGGCAGATTCAGCAAGAGGCACTGGCGCGCCTGAAGCGCTATTTCGCCTCCAACGGCGTGCCCAAGGACGCCGTGCTGTGATCCCGGTACTCGTCTTCGATATCGAGACCATTCCCGACGTGGCCGGCATTCGCAAGCTGGAGTCATGGTCCGCGACGATGTCCGATGCCGACGTCGCTGAGCGCGCATTTGCCGCGCGCCGCGAGAAGACAGGTTCTGATTTCCTGCCACTGCATTTGCAGCGGGTGGCCGCGATCTCGTGCGTGTTCCGTGACCGGGATGGGTTCCGCGTACGCTCGCTGGGCACGCTGCAGGATCCGGAAGCCGCGCTGATCCAGTCGTTTTATCGGGTGATCGAGAAGTACACGCCGCAATTGGTGTCGTGGAACGGGTGCGGCTTTGATTTGCCGGTCCTGCACTATCGTGCGCTGGTCAATGGTGTCGTTGCACCGAAATATTGGGATCTTGGTGACTGTGATCGGGACTTCAAATGGAATAACTACATCAGCCGGTATCATGCCCGTCATACTGATCTAATGGACGTGTTGGCGATGTACAACACCCGCGCGAACGCGCCGCTGGACGCATTGGCCAAGCTGTGCGGGTTTCCGGGCAAGATGGGTATGGATGGCTCACAGGTATGGGACGCGTTCCAGCAGGGCCGCATCGCCGAGATCCGCCACTACTGCGAGACGGACGTTGTAAACACGTATTTGCTGTATTGCCGCTTCCAGCTGATGCGCGGCGTGTTGAGTGCGGCGGACTATGAGGACGAAGTCACATTGGTGCGCGACGCATTGGCCCGCGAAAGCGCGCCCCATTGGCGGGACTATCTGGCGGGTTTTGCTGACTGACGGGACAGTCGCGCGGCGGCAGGCGCGCCGTGGTCACGCTTCAATTAAGCTCGAATACGAGCGTCAACACCGCATCCCCATTGGATATGCTAATCCATGATCCGCATCGGGGGCTTTGGCGGTGAAGAATAAAGCTGCCGGGCCCAGCATCGCTAGTCTACAATTTCAATTTTCGTCACAAACCAGGAAGTTTCAAGGTGGTTCACACCGTACAGCCGAAGGCCACCACGTTGGCCGACGCCGCATCGGCCGATGTTGTGTCGATTAGCGCGGGCCATACCCGCGCGACGTTGTCGAGCGCGGCGACTGCGCCGCACGTTGCGCCCGTGGTCGACATCGAGTCGCTCGATATGGAAGCGCGCGGTGTGGGGCGGCAGATCGACGAGCAGGGTGTACCCGGCAAGGTCATCTTCGTCGAGGGTGCGTTGCCGGGCGAAACTGTGTCGTACTCGAGCTTTCGCAAGAAGCCGAGCTACGAGCAGGCGCAAATCGTCAAGATATTGCGCGCCAGCAGTATGCGCACCACGCCGCAATGCCAGTTCTTTGGCACCTGCGGCGGATGCTCGATGCAGCATTTGGACGCGCGTGCGCAGATCGCGGTCAAGCAGCGGGTGCTGGAAGACAATCTATCGCACTTGGCCAAGCTGCGCGCGGAACAGATCTACCGGCCGATAGGCGGTCCGTCATGGGGATACCGCTATCGTGCCCGACTCACCGTGCGCAACGTCGTGAAAAAGGGCGGCGTGCTGGTCGGGTTCCATGAAAAGAAAAGCAGCTACGTAGCTGACATGACGCGGTGCGAGGTGCTGCCGCCGTACGTATCGGCGCTGCTCGTGCCGTTGCGCCGGCTGGTCGAGTCGCTATCGATCCGGGACCGGCTGCCGCAGATCGAGTTGGCGATCGGTGACGCGCTCACCGCGCTGGTACTGCGGGTGCTTGAGCCGCTGACCGAACAGGACGAGGCACTGCTGCGCGCGTTTGCTGACCAGCACGGCGTGCAATTCTGGCTGCAGCCTAAGGGACCCGACAGCGTCATGCCGTTCTACCCGGTCGATGTCGAACTGGCCTACACGCTGCCGGAGTTCGACATCCGGATGCCGTTCAAGCCGACCGACTTCACGCAGGTCAATCACCAGATCAACCGGGCGCTGGTTGGCAGGGCGGTGCGGCTGCTTGCGCCAGCGCGCACCGATCGCGTGCTAGATTTGTTCTGTGGGCTGGGCAATTTCACGTTGCCGCTGGCACGGCGCGCGCGCGAGGTGGTCGGTATCGAAGGCAGTGAGGCGCTGACGCAGCGCGCGCAGGCCAATGCCCGTGTCAATGGTCTCGAGGCACGCACATCGTTTGCCACGCGCAATCTGTTCGAGGTGAGCGCTGCCGATTTGCACGCGCTCGGCCGGTTTGACAAGTTCCTCATCGATCCGCCGCGCGAAGGTGCGCTGGCTGTGGCAAAAGCGCTGAGCGAGCTGGCACAGGCCGGCGACGCGGCGTGCTTGCCAGGGCGGATCGTCTATGTGTCATGCAATCCGGCCACGCTGGCGCGCGATGCTGGGTTGCTGGTGCACGAGGCTGGCTATCGGCTGGTTGGCGCGGGCGTTGTGAACATGTTTCCGCACACATCGCACGTCGAGTCGGTCGCCTGTTTCGAGCGTGCATGACCCGTTTAGACGCGCCCCGTGCGCCGTCGCAGCGCCGGGGCGTGACGGCTTAGTTGCGGTTGCCGCCAAAAATACCGAGCAGCGCCAGCAGATTCGTGAACACGTTGTACACATCTAGATAGATCATCAGCGTCGCGCTGATATAGTTCGTTTCGCCACCGTTGACTACGCGTTGGACGTCGAACAGCATGTAGGCCGAGAAGATGACGATCGCCAAAACCGACACCGTCAGCATCAATGCCGGCAGGTGCAGGAACACATTCGCGACCGAGGCCAGCAGCAGCACGAGCACGCCGACGAACAACCACTTGCCCAAGCCAGAAAAGTCGCGCTTGCTGACCGTAGCGACCGTTGCCATCGCCGCGAAGATCAGACTGGTGCCACCGAAGGCAAGCATGATCAGCGATGGGCCGTTCGTGAAGCCGAGAATGAAGCTCAGCAAACGCGACAGCATCAGGCCCATGAAGAACGTGAAGCCGAGCAGCACGAACACGCCCACTGCGCTGTGCTTGGTCCGCTCGATCGCGAACATGAAGCCGAACGCGATCGCGAGGAAAGCCAGCACGCTCATCATCGGCGAGGTGGCGGCAAATAGCGAAAAGCCGGTTGCGACTCCGATCCACGCGCCGAACACGGTCGGAACCATCGACAGTGCCAGTAGCCAGTACGTGTTGCGCAGTACCTTATTTCGCGTTTCGGTTGACACGACGGTGCCAGTACGCCCAAACCCGTAGGTACGAGAGTCAGCCATGGTTTCTCCTTGCGTTATCTTGACTTGCAAACGGCGCCGGCATTGCCCGCCGCTTCATCGCGGCGGTCCGACGACCGAGCTACACGTGATGTTAGAGCCTTACAGTGCTGTAAGGGTTCCCTGCCAATGATACACCGGCTCGTGCTAGAATGGCGGATTCGGTGGACTTCGTAACTTCCTCATTTTCCCGGAGTTTTTTTTCATGGCGATCGAGCGCACCCTGTCGATTATCAAACCCGATGCTGTCGCAAAGAATGTGATCGGTCAAATCTACAGCCGGTTCGAGCAGGCCGGGCTGAAGATCATCGCGGCCCGCATGGTCCATTTGTCGCGCGCGGATGCGGAAAAGTTTTACGCGGTGCACAAGGAGCGGCCTTTCTTCAAGGATTTGGTCGAGTTCATGGCGTCGGGCCCGGTCATGATTCAGGTGCTCGAGGGCGACGGTGCGATCGCGAAAAATCGTGAGCTGATGGGCGCGACCGATCCGAAGAAGGCGGAAAAGGGCACAATTCGGGCGGATTTCGCGGACAGCATCGACGCCAATGCGGTGCACGGCTCCGATGCGCCGGAAACGGCAGCTGTCGAGGTCGCCTTCTTCTTTCCGGAAGTGAACGTCTACTCGCGCTGAGCGGCGGTAAGCCGGCTGCACCGGCCAAGCCCGCGCCTGCGGGCACGGGTTGGATGGGCGGCGCGGTGTGCCGCCGCTGCGGGCGCCATCTGAGACGGCAGGCATGACAATGACTGACACGGTCAATCTTCTGGATTTCGATGCTGCGGGCCTCGTCGCGTACTGCGCGAGCCTCGGCGAGAAGTCATTTCGCGCGCGCCAATTGCAGCGGTGGATCCATCACGGTGGCGTCAGCGATTTTGACGCGATGACCGATCTGGCGAAATCGCTGCGCGACAAGCTGAAGACCTGCGCATCGATCCGTCATCCCGCGGTGCTGCAGGACCACACGTCCGCGGACGGCACGCGCAAGTGGCTGCTCGACGTGGGCGAAGGCAACGCGGTGGAGACCGTGTATATCCCGGAGCAGGGACGTGGCACGCTATGCGTGTCGTCGCAGGCTGGCTGCGCGGTGAACTGTCGCTTCTGCTCGACGGGCAAGCAGGGCTTTTCACGTAACCTCGGCGTCGGCGAGATCATTGGCCAGTTGTGGATGGCCGAGTTCGCGCTGCGTGCTGCGCGCGGCGGCCTTGCTCCCGGTGAAAGGGTGATCACGAACGTCGTGATGATGGGCATGGGCGAGCCGCTGCTGAATTTCGATGCGGTGGTGCCGGCCATGCGGCTGATGCTCGACGACCACGCGTACGGATTGTCGCGTCGCCGCGTGACGCTGTCCACGTCGGGCGTCGTGCCGATGATCGACCGGCTGGCGGCCGAATTGCCGGTGGCGCTGGCCGTGTCACTGCATGCACCTAACGACGCGTTGCGTGACGAATTGGTGCCACTGAACCGAAAGTACCCGCTTGCGCAATTGATGGCGGCATGTAACCGGTATTTGCGTGTTGCACCACGCGATTTCATCACGTTCGAGTATTGCATGCTGGATGGTATCAATGACAGTGATGAGCACGCGCGGCAACTGCTCGCGCTGACGCGCGACGTGCCGTGCAAATTCAATCTGATACCGTTCAATCCGTTTCCTGAGTCCGGGCTGTTGCGCTCCCATCCGGAGCGGATCAAGCAGTTCGCGCAGATCTTGATCGATGCGGGTGTCGTGACGACCGTGCGCAGGACGCGCGGCGACGATATCGATGCGGCCTGCGGGCAGTTAGCCGGCGAGGTCCGCGACCGTACCCGCGTGGCGGAACGCAGGCGGCGCGACGCGCGTACTGGTCTCGCGTCGATCGGGGTGCGCGCGGTATGACGTATGGCGGCGGAGGCAGGACGGGGCAAAAATGGGGACTTGCCCCGGTAGGGCCGGGATGGCGACGATCGGGTTCCGATGTGTGCGTCGCGGAATTTTGTGCCGCGCGCCGCGGTCGTACGCATGATTTGAGTCATTCCGGTGCCGGTGAACGACGGTTTGCCGGCCTTGCTCCATTTGGGCTCATCGTTTAGGCAAGATCAGCTCGCGGCGCCGTCGCGAGCAACGAAAAGAATTCCAGTGAGGAATTAGGGATGAGTGACCAGCAGCATCCGACACCGCACGACTCGAGCGCCACGGCCAGACGGCCGGATCCGGGCGCCGCGGCGGAGTCCGCGCGGCAGGTCGGTGCGCAGCTCGAAAAGCTGCGCGAGGCCAAAAGATGGTCGATCGAGGATGTGTCCGCGCGGCTGAAAGTCGCGCCGTACAAGTTGCGTGAGTTGGAATCAGGCGATTACAGCCACCTGCCGGATACGACGTTTGCGATTGGCGTGGTGCGCAGCTATGCGAAGATGCTCGGGGCCGATCCGACGCCGCTGACCGATGCGCTGCGACGCACCAGCGGGCCGATCGAGCCTGACTTATCGCTGCCATCGAACAGTGGCGCGGGGCTACCGCGGGGGCGTGTCGTGATGAATCTGGGGGGTGCCCCTAGGCGCCGGCCATGGGTGTGGATCGTCGCGTTCGTGATTGCGCTGGTGGCGGTCATCGCAGTATGGCGCACTGGCGGCGAGGCGGGCGGAGGCTGGATCGCCCGCTTGAAGATCGGCGGTGCGGACGCAGTTGAGCACGACGGCGCTGCATCGCCGGGCACCGCGCCGACGGGTGTTCAGCCGACGTCGGCGACGAGCACGCTGACTGAATTGCCGCGGCCTGCGGCGCTTGATGCGTCGCCGGGCGCGGATACGTTGTCCGCAGCATCGACGGCCGCGGCGCTCGCGTCAGCGCCGGTGTCGCCTGCGATTGCGGCCAATGCCCGGCCGGGCGACGCGTCGCCAACGGCGGAGGCCGCACCGGTGCTGGCCGACGGCGAGGCGGCGGTAACCATCAAGGTGTCGCAGGACAGTTGGTTCAGCGTGCGGCAGCGCGATGGCAAGCCGTTATTTTCCGGTTTGCTGCGCGCGGGAGACGAGAAGCGTGTACAAGGCATGGCGCCGTTTCGCGTGACCGTGGGCAACAAGGCGGGCATCCAGGCGATGTCGCTCGACGGCAAGCCGGTTCCGTCTGCGAAATACGATGGCGCGCAGGGCAACGTCGCGCGTTTCAGTCTGCCGTAATGAAGGATAGGGCGAGCGCGGCAAGGTCAGTGACGGTCAGCCCCGTGCAGCCGTGCGTCTGTCGCAACGCGGGCGCACGGTGCTCAATAGGATTAGTGTGTCATGCAATCGGGTAATTCGATGCAGTCCAATATTCTGTTTGAATCCGGTGGGGCGCCGGTAGCAAGCCGGGTCGCGTCGGGCGAACCGGTGTTCGGCGGCCCTGCGCCAAGGCGTCGCACGCATGTGGTTACGGTGCGTTGGCAGGACCATACGGTGACGATTGGCGGTGGCGCGCCGGTGCGCGTACAGTCGATGACGAACACCGATACTACCGATCCGATCGGTACCGCGATCCAGATCAAGGAGCTTGCGCAGGCCGGCTCCGAGTTGGTGCGCATCACGGTCAACACGCCCGAGGCCGCGGCCGCGGTGCCGGCGATCCGTGAGCAACTTGACCGCATGGGCGTGAATGTGCCGCTGGTCGGCGACTTCCACTACAACGGCCATCTGTTGCTGCGCGACTATCCGGATTGCGCGCAGGCGCTGTCGAAGTACCGAATCAACCCGGGCAACGTCGGTCAGGGCGCCAAGCGCGGTACGCAATTCGCGCAGATGATCGAGGCGGCGATCCGCCATGACAAGCCGGTGCGCATCGGCGTGAATTGGGGAAGCCTGGACCAGGACCTGCTTGCGCGGATGATGGACGAGAATGCGCGGCGTGCGACGCCATGGGACGCGCAAAGCGTGATGTACGAGGCGCTGATCCAGTCCGCGATCGGCTCGGCCGAACGGGCTGTCGAGCTTGGCTTGGGGCGCGAGCGCATCGTGCTTTCGTGCAAGGTCAGCGGCGTGCAGGACCTGATCGCGGTCTATCAGGCGCTGTCGTTGCGCTGTGGCTTTGCGTTGCATTTGGGGCTGACCGAGGCGGGCATGGGTTCGAAGGGCATTGTCGCGTCGGCCGCTGCGCTGTCGGTGCTGCTGCAGCAGGGCATCGGCGACACGATTCGGGTCTCGCTGACGCCGGAGCCGGGCGCTTCGCGCACTGGTGAGGTCGTCGTCGCCCAGGAGATTTTGCAGACGATGGGGCTGCGCTCGTTCACGCCGATGGTGATTGCGTGTCCGGGTTGCGGCCGCACGACGAGCACCGTATTCCAGGAGTTGGCGTCGCGAATTCAGGACTATCTGCGCGCACAGATGCCAGTGTGGCGCAAGCAGTATCCGGGCGTGGAGACGATGAATGTCGCGGTGATGGGCTGTATCGTCAATGGTCCGGGCGAATCCAAGCACGCGAATATCGGCATCAGCCTGCCGGGAACCGGCGAGAATCCAGCCGCACCCGTATTCATCGACGGCGTGAAGACGACCACGCTGCGCGGCGCGCGCATCGCGGAGGAATTTCAGGATATCGTCAACGACTATGTCCAGCGCACCTATGGCGCGACGGCGGCCAGTGAAGTGGTGTGCGAAGCACGGTCTCCAGCCCGGGTCATCATTGAATCGACATGACAGAACAGAAACGTAAACTAGAGAAGCTGACCGGCGTCAAGGGAATGAACGACATCCTGCCGCGCGACGCCGGTCTGTGGGAGTTTTTTGAGAGCACGGTCAAATCGATGCTGCGCGCCTACGGATACCAGAATATCCGTACGCCGATCGTCGAGCATACGTCATTGTTCACCCGTGGTATCGGTGAAGTGACCGATATTGTCGAAAAGGAAATGTACAGCTTCGTCGATTCGCTGAACGGCGAGCAATTGACGATGCGCCCCGAGAACACCGCTGCCGTGGTGCGCGCGGCGATCGAGCACAACCTGCTGTACGACGGCCCGAAGCGGCTCTGGTATATCGGACCGATGTTTCGCCATGAGCGGCCACAGCGCGGTCGCTACCGGCAGTTTCACCAGGTCGGCGTCGAGGCGCTCGGTTTCGCGGGGCCGGATGCCGATGCGGAGATCATCCTGATGTGTCAACGGCTTTGGGACGATCTGGGCCTCACGGGCATCCGGCTTGAGCTTAATTCGCTCGGGCAGGCGCAGGAACGCGCCGCTCACCGCAACGAGTTGATCGCGTACTTGGAGCGGCACGTCGAGTTGCTCGACGATGATGCGAAGCGTCGGCTGTACACGAACCCGTTGCGTGTGCTCGACACGAAGAACCCCGCGATGCAGGACATTGCGGCGAATGCGCCGAAGCTAATCGACTTTCTTGGGGACGCGTCGCTCGCGCATTTTGAAGGCGTGCAACGGTTGCTGAGCGCGAACAATATCCCATTTACGATCAACCCCCGGCTTGTGCGGGGGCTGGACTACTACAACCTGACGGTATTCGAGTGGGTGACCGACAAGCTTGGTGCGCAAGGTACTGTCGCCGGCGGCGGCCGATATGACCCGCTGATCGAACAACTCGGTGGCAAGCCGGCGCCGGCGTGTGGCTGGGCCCTGGGCGTCGAGCGCATTCTGGAACTGCTGCGCGAGGATCAATTGGTGCCGCCCGACGAAGGCTGCGACGTGTACGTTGTGCATCAGGGTGACGCGGCGCGCGCGCGTGCGTTCGTGATCGCCGAGCGGCTGCGCGACACGGGGCTGGATGTGATCCTGCACTGCAGCGCCGACGGCGCGCCGGCGAGTTTCAAGTCGCAGATGAAGCGCGCCGATGCGAGCGGTGCCGCGTATGCGGTGATCCTCGGCGACGACGAGGTCCAGCGCGACGAGGTGTCGATCAAGGCGTTGCGTGGCGATCCGACGAGCGCGGATGGCGCGCAGCAACGGGTGCCGGCCGAACGCTTGACCGAATTCCTGATCGATGCGATGGTTGCACCCGCCGACGAAGGCGACGAATGAATGACCAGGCGAGTATCCATTAGATGAGTTACCACCACGAACAAGAAACCCTCGACAATCTGAAGACCTGGTGGGCGAAGTGGGGCAATGCGCTGACCTGGGTTGTGCTCGCCGCGCTGCTGGCAGGGGCCGCCTACAACGGTTGGAACTGGTGGCAGCGGCGCCAGGCGGCGCAGGCCGCGGTGTTCTATGACACGGTCCAGCAAGCGGTGGCCTCAGGGGACAACGCACAGATTGCGCGGGTCGCGGCGGACATGGAAGCGCGCTTCGGCGGCACCGCCTATGCACCGCTCAGCGCGCTGGCAGCTGCCAAGGCGTTGTATGCGGCAGGGGATGTGGCCGGCGCGAAAGGGCAGTTGCAGTGGGTCGTCGATCAGGCACGCGGCGACGAGTTCAAGGCGGTCGCGAGGTTGCGGCTCGCCGCGCTGTTGATCGACGAAAAGGCTTATGACGCAGGCTTGAAGCTGCTGTCCGACCCGCCGCCGCACGCGTTCAGCGGTCTGTACGCGAATCGCCGCGGCGATCTGCTGGCCGCGCAGGGCAAGCGTGACGATGCGCGCGCCGCGTACCAGACCGCGCTGGCGGCGCTCGAGCACGGTGATTCGTCCGTGCGTCAGCTGATCCAGTTCAAGCTCGATGCGCTCGGTGGCTGAAGCCCCGTGCAGTTCGATTTCCGATTGACCCGTCAATGCGTCACTGATCCATGAATTTTGTCATCCGCTACGTCCGGCCGCTTGCGTGCCTGCTTTTGCTGACCGTGCTGGCCGCGTGTTCGTCCACGAAGGATGTGCGTCGCGTGCCGACCGAGCTAACCCCGATCAAGACCGTGCTCGAGGTGCGCGAGGCGTGGAAGGCCAGCGTGGGCAAGTCCGGACGCTACCTGTTCGCTCCCGCCGCGGTCGGCGATTATGTGTACGCGGCCGGCGCGAACGGCTCGGTGGTCAAGATCGATGCGACCAATGGCAAGGAGGTCTGGCGCACGAAGGTGGGCGCGGACCTGTCGGCCGGTGTCGGCAGCGACGGCACGCTGACCGCGGTCGGCACGCTCAAAGGTGACGTGTTCGTGCTCGGCGGCGATGGCAAGGTGCTGTGGAAGGCGAATGCGCCCGGTGAGATCGTCACGCCGCCGGCAGTGAGCCAGGGCTTCGTGCTGGTGCGTACGATCGACGGGCGCATCACGGCATTCAACGCGCAGACCGGCGAGCAGAAATGGGTCTACGTGAACCGCGCGGTGCCGCTGAACCTGCGGACCGCGGCCGGCATGACATTCGCCGGCAACAGTGCGGTGCTGGCGGGGTTCCCGGGCGGCTCGCTTGCCGCAATCAATTTGCAAAGCGGCGATGCGTACTGGCAAACACCGGTTTCGTATCCGCGCGGTGTCACCGAAGTCGAGCGGATCAACGACGTAGCCGGCGCGCCGACGCTGGTCGGCTCGCAGACCTGTGCGGTGACGTTCCAGGGCCAGATCGGTTGCTTCGACGTGTTGAGCGGACGCGCGCTGTGGGAGCAGCCGTTCTCCAGTTATGGTGGATTGGCGCAAGACGATCGTGCCGTGGCGTCGACGGACGACTGGTCGGTCGTGTCGCTGTACGATTCGACGACCGGCGAGCCCCTGTGGCAGAACACGCAGCTGAAGAGCCGCGACGTCAGTGCGCCGGCGATCGTCGGCCGCGCGGTGGTGGTCGGCGACTACAAGGGGTTTGTGCACTTCCTGTCGCGTGACACTGGTGAATTCGTCGCACGGATGAGGACGGGGGGCGTGATCACCGCGCAACCGGTCATTGCCGGCAATACGTTGGTCGTGCAGACTCGCGACGGCGACCTGTACGGTTTCCGGCCGCAATAGGCCGGCCGGCATTCGCGTACGCGCGCCGCCGGCCGCTGCCGGACGGCGCGCGTGCGTTTTTGGAAAAGCAACATGAAGCCTGTAATCGCCCTTGTTGGGCGCCCCAATGTGGGGAAATCCACGCTGTTCAACCGGTTGACGCGCTCGCGCGATGCGCTTGTCGCGGATCTGCCCGGGCTCACGCGCGACCGCCATTATGGCGAGGGCCGCGTCGGCGAGCAGCCGTACCTGGTTGTCGATACGGGTGGTTTCGAGCCGGTCGCCAAGGACGGCATCCTGCATGAGATGGCCCAACAGACGCGCCAGGCGGTCGAGGAGGCTGACGTAGTCGTGTTCGTAGTCGATGGCCGCAACGGCCTTGCGCCGCAGGACAAGACGATCGCCGACTATCTGCGCAAGACGGGCCGCCCGATCTTCCTGGTCGTCAATAAAGCCGAGGGCATGAAGTACAGCGCGGTGGCCGCGGACTTCTATGAACTCGGCCTGGGCGACCCACGCGCGATCTCCGCCGCACACGGCGACGGCGTCAGCGAGATGATCGGACAGGCGCTCACCGTCGCCTATGCGGATCGTGCGCCGCACGACGAAGCGAACGCGGGCCACGGCGTGAAAATCGCCATCGTCGGCCGGCCCAATGTCGGTAAGTCGACATTGGTTAATGCGTTGCTCGGCGAGGAGCGCGTGATTGCGTTCGACCTGCCCGGCACGACGCGCGATTCGATCTACATTGACTTCGAGCGTCAGGGCCGCCAGTACACGCTGATCGACACGGCCGGGCTGCGCAAACGCGGCAAGGTGTTCGAGGCGGTCGAAAAGTTTTCGGTGGTCAAGACGCTGCAATCGATCGCCGATGCCAACGTGGTGATCCTGCTGCTCGACGCGCGGCAGGACATCTCGGAGCAGGACGCGCATATTGCCGGCTTTGTCGTCGAGCAGGGCCGCGCGCTTGTGATCGGCGTGAACAAATGGGACGGCCTGGATGAACACGTGCGCGAGCGTACCAAGGCCGACTTGGCTCGCAAGCTCAAATTCCTCGACTTTGCGAAGTCACATTACATTTCGGCGGCGGAAAAGACGGGGATTGGTGCGTTGATGCGCTCGGTGGATGCCGCCTACGCGGCCGCGATGGCCAAGCTGCCGACGCCCAAGCTCACGCGGGCGCTGATCGACGCCGTGCAGTTCCAGCAGCCGCGGCGCCGCGGTCCGATCCGACCAAAGCTGCGTTATGCGCACCAAGGGGGGCAGAATCCGCCGATCATTGTGATCCACGGCAATGCGTTGGATGCGATCACCGATACGTATAAACGTTACCTCGAAGGCCGGTTTCGCGAAACTTTTGGCCTCGGCGGCACTCCATTGCGCATAGAGTTTCGTTCGAGCCGGAACCCTTATGCGGACAAAGACTGAATGTGCTGCGACGATCTGGCCGGCAACTTTACGGCCTTGAAAATTAGGCTATAGTGTAGCGATTGGCGGCGTTTCCTTTTTCTCGTCGCCGATATTATTAACCTGCAAAAAACAACTCGGAGTTTGCTATGAGCAACAAAGGGCAACTGTTACAAGACCCGTTCCTGAACGCACTGCGCAAGGAGCATGTGCCGGTGTCGATTTATCTCGTCAACGGTATCAAGCTGCAAGGCAATATCGAGTCGTTCGACCAATATGTGGTGTTGCTCCGCAATACTGTTACGCAAATGGTGTACAAGCACGCGATCTCGACCGTTGTGCCTGCACGCCCGGTGAACTTCCATCCCGATTCGGAAGGGTCCTAATCCGATTGTCCGGCGGGCGCGGCCAGCCGGCCTGGCGCCTGTCCTCCACCCTAACTGTTTCATCGATTTGATCAACGCAGCGCTTGTCAGCATAGATTTCGGAAAGATCGATTTTCAGGCCAGTCTTGAAGAACTGAGCCTGCTCGCCACCAGTGCCGGCGCTCATCCAGTGCTGACGCTGACGGGCCGGCGCTCGAGCCCAGATGCCGCGCATTTCATCGGCAGCGGCAAGGTCGAGGAGCTTCGACTCGGCGCGCAGGCCAACGACGTCGATATCGTCATTTTCAACCACGCATTGTCGCCTGCGCAGCAGCGCAACCTGGAGCGTGCGCTCGAGCGGCGTGTCGTCGATCGCACCAGCCTGATTCTCGATATCTTCGCGCAACGCGCGCGCAGCCATGAAGGCAAGCTGCAGGTGGAACTGGCGCAGTTACAATACCTGTCCACGCGCTTGGTTCGAGCGTGGACTCACTTGGAGCGGCAGAAAGGCGGGATCGGCTTGCGTGGCCCAGGTGAGACGCAGCTGGAGACCGACCGGCGATTGATCGGCGAACGCATCAAGATGTTGCGCGGCAAGTTGCGCAAGCTGCAGCGCCAGCATGGCACGCAGCGTCGCCAACGCGAGCGCAATCGCACGCTGTCGGTGTCGTTGGTCGGCTATACGAACGCCGGCAAGTCAACGCTGTTCAACGCGCTGACCAAGGCGCAAGCCTATGCGGCTGACCAGTTATTTGCGACACTGGATACGACGTCGCGCCGCGTCTATCTGCGCGAAGCGGGCAATGTCGTGGTTTCCGACACGGTCGGCTTCATCCGAGACTTGCCGCACCAATTGGTTGCGGCGTTTCGCGCAACGCTAGAGGAAACCGTGCATGCGGACCTGCTGCTGCATGTCGTCGATGCGTCCAGCGCGGTGCGCGCGGATCAGATCGAGCAGGTCAACGACGTGTTGCGCGAGATCGGCGCGGCCTCGATCCCGCAGATTCTCGTGTTCAACAAGATCGACCAGGTGCCTGAGTTGGCAAGCCGGGCTGATCGGGTTGAAAGGAACGAGTATGGTAATATCACGCGCGTCTTTTTGAGTGCGCGAACCGGTCAGGGACTCGACGCGTTGCGTGACGCGGTGGCCGAGGTGGCGCTCGGCGCGCAGGCGTTCAAGCGGGACCCGGACGGCATGGGCGCCGACGATCACGACCCGCGTCGCGACGCCGATGGTTCACACTCGGACGAGGCCGAGTCGACGGCTGGCGCCAATGCATCCGACGACGAGCGCGTTCGCCAAGCGAGCCGCAGCGTCCACCAACAGCGTATCTGACAACTGCATTCCGCAATAACCGGCTGTGACATGGTGAACGACAAGCATATCCGAAGTACGTGGCAGCGCGCGCGTGCCGTCTTTTCAATCAATGATCCGCGCTGGGGTAGGGGCCAGGGGGGCGATGATGCGTCCCGGCGTCCGCAGGATCAGCGCAATAATGGCAAGGACGGTCAGGAAGGTCCGCCCGACCTGGACGAGTTGTGGCGCGACTTCAATCGCCGGATTAACCGGCTGTTCGGTCGCAAGGGCGGCGACGGCGGCAGCCCGGGCCCGGCGAACTTGAGTAACGGCCGCGGCGGGCATCTGGGTTTGGGGATCGTCGTCGGCGTGCTGGTCGCGATCTACCTGGCCAGTGGCGTCTATATCGTGCAGGAAGGGCAGGCCGGTGTCGTGCTGCAGTTCGGCAAGTACAAGTACACGACCGGTTCGGGGATCCAGTGGCGGTTGCCGTATCCGTTCCAGAGCAATGAGATCGTCAACATGTCGCAGGTGCGCTCGGTCGAGATCGGCCGCGACAACATGATCCGTTCGACGAACCTGAAGGATATGTCGATGCTGACCAAGGACGAGAACATCATCGACGTGCGTTTCGCGGTCCAGTATCGCGTGAAGGATCCGGCCGCGTTCCTGTTCAACAACGTCGACGCGGAAGGCACGGTGACGCAGGCGGCCGAGACCGCAGTGCGCGAGATCGTCGGCAAGAACACGATGGACTACGTGCTGTATGAGGGACGCGAGCAGGTCGCGCTGCAATTGTCGCAGCAGATCCAGCGGATCCTGGACCAGTACAAGACGGGCATTATCGTGAGCAGCGTGACGATGCAGAGCGTGCAGCCGCCGCAGCAGGTGCAATCCGCGTTCGACGACGCAGTGAAGGCCGGGCAGGATCGCGAGCGCGCGAAGAACGAGGCGCTGGCCTATGCGAACAACGTGGTGCCGCTCGCGCAGGGCACCGCCGCGCGGATGGTGGCGGACGCGCACGGCTATCGCGCGCGCGTGGTGGCCCAAGCCGAGGGTGACGCCGCACGCTTTAAGCAAGTGCAAGCCGAGTACGCGAAGGCGCCAGCCGTCACGCGTGAACGAATGTATCTGGACACGATGCAACAAATCTACTCGAACGCAACGAAGGTGATCGTGGACAGCAAAGCCAGCAGCAATTTGCTGTACTTGCCGCTGGACAAGGTAATGGCACAGCATCGCGCCCGCCCGCAAGTTGGCGCGAGCCCGGGTGCTACGGACAACGGCGTGCAGGGCGGGGCGTCGCCGGCCGGCAGCTCGGCTGGCGGGCCAGCCGTGCCAGCGCAAGCGATGCCGGGCGCGTCCGTCGGCGATGACGCGAGCCGTTCCCGGGATCTGTTTCGCAGTCGCGGCCGCGACGACGGTCAATAAGAGGGGCGGACCATGAATCGAATCATTACCCTCGTCGTTGCCGTGCTTGTCGTATTGTTCGTCGGCTCCTCGATGATCTTTGTCGTCGACCAACGCAAGTACGCGATTGTGTTCGCGTTTGGCGAAGTCAAGCAGATCATCTCGGCGCCCGGACTGCATTTGAAGGCGCCGCCGCCGTTCCAGAACGTGATCTACATGGATAAGCGCATCCAGACGATCGACAATCCGGAAGCGGACCGCTACATCACCGCGGAAAAGAAGAACCTGCTGGTCGACCTGTTCGTCAAATGGCGGATTGTCGATCCGCGCAAGTTCTACATCAGTTTCCGCGGCGACGCATCACTCGCGCAAGACCGATTGACCCAGGTCATCCGCGCGGCGCTGAACGAGGAGTTCACAAAGCGCACGGTCTCGGAGGTGGTCTCCAACGAGCGCGAGGTCGTGATGCAGGCGGTGCGCAAGAAGGTCGAGCGCGACGCATCGAACTTGGGCATCGACATCGTCGATGTGCGGCTGCGCCGCGTCGATTTGCTCGAGAACATCAGCGAATCGGTCTACCAGCGGATGAAGGCGGAGCGCCAGCAAGTCGCCAACGAGCAGCGCTCGACGGGTGCCGCCGAGGCCGAACGCATTCGTGCCGATGCAGACAAGCAACGTGAAGTGGTGATCGCCGATGCGTACAAGCAGGCGCAGGAGATCAAAGGGGACGGCGATGCCAAGGCTGCGGCGATCTATGCGAATGCATTCGGCCGTGACCCGCAATTCTATGCGTTCTACCAGAGCCTGGAGGCCTATCGGCGCAGCATTGGCAACGGGGATATTGTGGTCGCGGATCCGAACAGCGAATTCTTTCGCTTTATGAAAAATCCCGCCGGCGCGGCGGTGGGCGGTGCTGCGGCCACGCCTGTCGCGCCGGGTCGCAGGCACTAGGCGCACGAGCGCCGCGCGGGCATGCGGCGCGTGTGCCCGCGCGAAAAAAAGAAGCAGGCCCATGGCCGCCACACTCTTGCTCGCCATTGCGCTGATGCTGATCATCGAAGGGATTTTCCCATTCGTGTCGCCGACGCTGTGGCTAAATACGTTTCGTAAAATAACGCAACTGCCACCGGCACAGGTGCGGCTCGGCGGGCTGATCGCAATCGGTCTTGGGTTGCTCCTGCTGATGCTGGCGGGCTAATTGCGCCGCGCTGCGTCGCGCCACTGGACTTAAGCTGATGCCGACCTGGTTATTGCCTGAGAATATCGCTGACGTGTTGCCCTCCGAGGCACGCAAGCTCGAGGAGTTGCGTCGCGTGCTGCTCGACCGTTTCCGTTCGTATGGCTACGAGATGGTCATGCCGCCGCTGCTTGAATACCTCGAGTCATTGCTGACGGGTAGCGGCAGCGACCTAGCGTTGCGCACGTTCAAGCTGGTCGACCAGTTGTCAGGCCACACGCTGGGGCTGCGCGCGGACATCACGCCGCAGGTGTCGCGTATCGACGCGCACTTGCTGAACCGGCAGGGCGTCACGCGGCTGTGCTATGCGGGACACGTGCTGCACACGCGCCCCCGCGGCCTGCATGCGACGCGCGAGCAGATCCAGATCGGGGCCGAAATCTACGGACATGCGGGCTTGGAGGCGGATGTCGAGATCCAACAACTGATGCTCGATAGCCTGCGGCTCGCCGGGCTCGGGCCGGTGCGACTGGACCTGTGCCATGCGGGTGTGCTGGCTGCGCTGCTGGGCGCCGACGAGCGCGCGCTCGGGCTGGGCCCTGCGCTGTATGCGGCGTTGGCCGGTAAGGATGTGCCCCGGTTGGACGAGCTTACGCGCGACCTGGCGAAGCCGGTGCGCGACGCGCTGCTCGCGTTGCCGATGCTGTACGGCGATGCGTCGGTGATCGACGAGGCGCGCGCGCGGCTTCCCGCATGGCCGGCGCTCACGCGCGCACTCGATGAGCTTGCGTTTCTCATCGCGCAGATCGGCGATGCGCACGTGGCGATCGACCTGGCCGACCTGCGCGGCTACGCGTATCACAGCGGTGTGATGTTTTGCGCGTATGTCGATGGCGTGCCGAACGCCGTGGCACGCGGCGGGCGTTATGATCATGTCGGCCTCGCGTACGGGCGCGCGCGGGCAGCAACCGGCTTTTCGCTGGACTTGCGCGAGGTGGCACGGATTTCGCCGCGGCAGGCACGCTCCAGTGCCATTCTGGCTCCGTGGAATCACGACGCGGCGTTGCGGGCCACCGTGGCGGCTCTGCGCGACAGCGGCGAGACGGTGATTCAGGCGTTGCCCGGCCACGAGCATACGCTGGACGAATTCGCTTGCGACCGCGTGCTTGTGCAGCGTGGCGACGCGTGGACCGTCGAGCCGCGCTGAAGACGTCGCACGTGCCGGCTGCCTAAAAAAACGGCAGTCGTGCGCACGAACCTAGGTAGAATACGTTTTTAACCAGCTCAAGTAACACCATGTCCGCCAGCGTAGCTCAATCAGGTCAAGCGGCAGCCCAGTCCGGACGCAACGTCGTCGTGGTCGGCACCCAGTGGGGTGACGAAGGAAAGGGCAAGATCGTCGACTGGCTCACCGATCATTCCCAAGGCGTCGTGCGCTTTCAAGGCGGACACAACGCGGGCCATACGTTGATCATCGGCGGCAAGAAAACCATCCTGCGGTTGATCCCATCGGGCATCATGCGCGATGGCGTCGCATGCTACATCGGCAACGGCGTCGTGCTGTCGCCGCAAGCGCTGTTCAAGGAGATTGGCGAGCTTGAGGATGCCGGCGTCGACGTGCGAAATCGGTTGTTTATCTCCGAAGCGGCCACGCTGATCCTGCCGTATCATATTGCGATCGATCAGGCGCGCGAGGCGCGGCGCGGCGCGGGTAAGATCGGCACCACCGGGCGCGGCATCGGGCCGGCGTACGAGGACAAGTTCGGCCGGCGCGCGCTACGCGTGCATGACCTGTTCGACGCGGCGACGTTCGCGGACCGGCTGCGCGAGAACCTCGATTTCCATAATTTCGTGCTCACGCAATACCTGGGCGCGCAGGCGGTCGACTTCCAGCAAACGCTGGATACGATGCTCGGCTACGCGGACCGGCTCGCGCCGATGATCACCGATGTGTCACGGCGGTTGTATGATGAGAACAACGCCGGACGCAACCTGCTGTTCGAAGGCGCGCAAGGCACGTTGCTGGACATTGACCACGGTACGTATCCGTTCGTCACGTCGAGCAATTGCGTCGCGGGTGCCGCGGCAGCCGGCGCCGGCATTGGTCCGCACAAGCTCAACTACGTCCTCGGGATCACGAAGGCCTATTGCACGCGCGTGGGCGCCGGGCCGTTCCCGAGCGAGCTGTACGACACGGACAATCCGCAACGCCAGGACCCGGTCGGTTTGACGCTGGCCAACGTCGGCAAGGAATTCGGTTCGGTGACGGGCCGCCCGCGCCGCACCGGCTGGCTCGATGCAGCCGCGCTCAAGCGCTCGATTCAGATCAACGGCGTGACGGGTTTATGCATCACGAAGCTGGACGTGCTCGACGGGCTCGACGAGGTACGGTTGTGCACCGGCTACAGGATCGATGGCCAGGACGTGGACATCCTGCCGCGCGGCGCGACGCAAGTGAGCCGCTGCGAACCTATGTACGAGACGTTCCCCGGCTGGAAGGAGAGCACGATCGGCATTAACGCCTGGGATGCGCTGCCCGCCAATGCGCGCGCGTATCTGACGCGACTGCAGCAAGTGGCTGGCGTGCCAATCGATATGGTGTCGACCGGTCCGGATCGCGACGAGACGATCCTGCTGCGCCATCCGTTCAAGGCTTGATGGTACTGCGCGATCCCGATTTTCCTATGACGAAAGAAACGAGTTCAGACCGGCGCAACGACGAACAGCACCTGTGGGTCGACTGGGACGATTATCATCGGCTGATCGAGCGGCTTGCGTTGAGGGTGCACGAGTCGGGTTGGAAGTTCGACAAGATTCTGTGCCTGGCGCGCGGTGGGTTGCGCGTCGGCGACCAGTTGTCGCGGATTTATGACTTGCCGCTGGCCATTCTTGCCACGAGTTCGTATCGCGAGGCTGCGGGCACGCAGCAGGGCGATCTCGATATCGCGCGGTACATCACGATGACGCGCGGCGAGCTGTCCGGCAATGTGTTGCTGGTGGACGATCTCGTCGATTCGGGGGTCACGCTGGCGCGCGTGCAGGAACATCTGAAGGAGCGGTATCCGGCTATTACGGCGGTGCGCTCGGCGGTGCTGTGGTACAAGGCATGCTCGAAGGTGAAGCCGGATTACTTCGTCCAGCACCTGCCGACCAATCCGTGGATCCATCAACCATTCGAGGAATGGGACACGGTGCGCCCGCACAACCTGGCCGCGTGGATCAAGCGTGGCACCGGCGGTACTGCGCCGGCAGCGTGATTCGCGCCAGGTGACGTTATTGGCAATGGACGAACATAAGGCGGCTGCTTCTGGCAGCCGCTTTTTTATCGTCGAGGGGCGCGGCGCGCAGTCTGTCCCGTAGCCAATCGCAATCGCAATCGGAACGGCGCCGCAAGCTTCCGTGGTGGGACAACAACATCGCATGCCCCGGCTTACTCCTTGAGCCTGCATGGATAGAATATCGTCTCATTTTCGCGACACGACGCCCGACATGACGAATGCTCTCCACAGTCATCCAATCCGTATCCAACCGTTGCCCGCCTTGGCGGTGGCCGCAATCGGCGTCGTGTTCGGCGATATCGGCACCAGTCCGCTGTATGCGCTGAAGGAGGCTTTCAGTCCGCAGCACGGTATCGCGTTGACGCCAGAGAGCATCCTCGGCGTGATCTCGCTGCTATTCTGGGCGATTGTCATCGTGGTGTCGTTGAAATACGTGCTTTTCGTGATGCGAGCCGACAACGATGGGGAGGGCGGCGTGCTCGCGCTGATGGCGCTCGCGCTGCGCGGGTTTCCGCGCGACGGCAAGTGGATGGGCATGCTGATGGCCCTCGGCATCTTTGGCGCCTGCATGTTCTACGGCGACGCGGTGATCACGCCGGCGATCTCGGTGATGTCCGCGGTCGAGGGGTTGGAAATCGCCGCGCCATCGCTCGCGCAATATGTGCTGCCGATCACGCTGCTGATCCTGATCGCACTGTTCATTCTGCAGAAGCATGGCACCGAGGTCGTGGGGCGGCTGTTCGGGCCCGTGATGATCGTCTGGTTCGTCACGCTTGCGCTGCTGGGCCTGTACCATATCGCCACCGCGCCTCGTGTGATCGCGGCGCTCAATCCATGGTATGCGATACGCTTCATGCACGACCATGCGGTGCAGGCGTATCACGTGCTCGGCTCAGTGTTCCTCGTGCTCACCGGTGCCGAGGCGCTGTACGCGGACATGGGGCACTTCGGCGCGAAACCAATTCGCGTCGCGTGGTATGGGATGGTGATGCCCGCGCTGGTGCTGAATTACTTCGGACAGGGCGCGTTGTTGCTCAGCGATCCGACCGCGATCCAGAATCCGTTCTATTTGCTCGCGCCGGACTGGGCGTTGCTGCCGCTGGTGGTGCTCGCCACGGCGGCCACCGTGATCGCGTCGCAGGCGGTGATCTCCGGCGCATTCTCGCTGACCAGCCAAGCGATCCAGCTTGGCTATGTGCCGCGGATGAAGATCCAGCACACGTCCGCGAGTGCGATTGGGCAGATCTACATCCCGATCGTGAACTGGCTGCTGCTGTTTGTCATCCTCATTATCGTGCTGGGTTTCAAGAGTTCGGACAATCTTGCGGCGGCCTACGGGATCGCGGTCACCACGACCATGGTGATCACGACGATACTCGCGTGTGTCGTGATGGTGCGCGTTTGGAACTGGAACAAGCTGTGGGTGGCGACGATCATCCTGGGCTTTATCACGGTTGACCTGTCGTTCTTCGGGGCGAACCTGCTGAAGCTGCGCGAGGGCGGCTGGCTGCCATTGTTGATCGGCGCATTCCTGTTCTTCCTGTTGACTACTTGGTACAAGGGCCGGCAGATTGTCAAGGAGCGCACCGCGGCCGACGGTATTCCACTGATGCCATTCGTGCAGGGGCTGCTTGCCCATCCGCCGCATCGCGTGTCGGGTTCGGCCATTTACCTGACGGGCAACGATGCGCTTGTGCCGGTCAGCTTGCTGCATAACCTAAAGCACAACAAGGTGTTACACGAGCGCACGATTTTCATGACGTTCATCACGCTGGACATACCGTATGTCGATGACCATCGGCGCATCGACATCAAGGAGCTTGGCGGCGGGCTATACCTGGTACGCGTGACGTACGGTTTCAACGAGACACCGGACTTAAATGGCGTGCTCAAGCTGCTCGAGCAACAGGAAAACATGTCGTTCGATTTGATGGACACGTCGTTCTTCCTCGCCCGGGAAACCGTCGTGCCGACGCAATTGCCGGGCATGTGGGTGTGGCGCGAGCGGATTTTCGCATGGATGCACCAGAACGCCGCGAAGCCTACTGACTTCTTCAGCATCCCGGCCAATCGGGTCGTCGAGCTCGGCACAAAGATCGAGATTTGATTGGCTTGCCCCCACTGCGTGCTATCACCTGTTGCTGTACTTCAGCAGCCGCGCAGTGCAGCGCACGTTGCCGCAGCCGCCGCCTCCGTCAGCGCAGTTTGAGCTTGGCGAACGCGGCTGCCATCGCGCCTTGCGGTTCCGTCTCCCGACTGCGCCCGCCGCGGCCCTGACCGCCGCGTCCACCGGTATCCCGGTCACGCGCTGCCGCGCTGCCCGCGCCGGCCCCGCCTGCCGTGGCGTCGTCTGACAGGCGCATTGTCAGCGAGATACGCTGCCGTTTCAGGTCTACCTCGAGCACCTTAACGGTGACGACCTGGCCCGCCTTGACGACCTCGTGCGGGTCCTTCACGAACTTCGTTGACATCGCGGACACGTGCACGAGCCCGTCCTGGTGCACACCAATATCGATGAACGCGCCGAATGCCGCGACGTTGGTTACCACTCCTTCGAGAATCATCCCGGGCGACAGGTCGGCGAGCGTCTCGACGCCTTCGCGGAACGTCGCAGTCTTGAACTCGGGCCGTGGGTCGCGCCCCGGCTTTTCGAGCTCACCCAGGATGTCGCGCACGGTGGGCAAGCCAAAGCGTTCGTCGACGAACTCGGCTGCGGACAGCTTCGACAGCACGTCACGGTTGCCCATCACATCGGACACCGACTTGTTGATCTTCGCGAGGATGCGCTCGACCACCGGATAGGCCTCTGGGTGCACTGCCGAGCGGTCCAGCGGGTTTTCACCATGGTTGATGCGCAGAAAGCCGGCTGCCTGCTCGAAGGTCTTGTCGCCCAGGCGCGGCACCTTTTTCAAATGCTCCCGGGACGGGAATGGTCCATTGGTGTCGCGATAATCGACGATGTTGCGTGCGAGTGTTGCGTTCAGGCCAGATACCCGGGCAAGCAGCGCAATCGATGCGGTGTTCGCGTCCACGCCCACCGCGTTGACGCAATCCTCGACGACCGCATCCAGCGTGCGTGCCAATTCTCGCTGATTGACGTCATGTTGGTATTGGCCCACACCAATCGCCTTCGGCTCGATCTTCACCAGCTCGGCGAGCGGATCCTGTAGGCGGCGCGCGATCGAGACCGCACCGCGCAGCGATACGTCCAGTTCGGGGAATTCCTTCGCCGCCAGTTCCGACGCCGAGTACACCGACGCGCCCGCCTCGGAGACGACGATTTTTTGCAGCTTCAGTTCAGGATGTCGTGCGATCAGCTCGCTGGCCAGCTTGTCGGTTTCGCGTGATGCGGTGCCGTTGCCGATGCTGATCAGCTCGGCCTGCGTCGCTTGGGCGAGCCGCGCGAGCCGAGCCAGCGACCCGTCCCAATCGCGGCGCGGTTCATGCGGGTAAATCGTATCGGTGGCCAGCAGCTTGCCGGTGCGGTCGACTACCGCCACCTTGACGCCGGTGCGCAGCCCCGGGTCCAACCCGATCACCGCCCTGGGGCCAGCCGGCGCGGCCAGCAATAGGTCCTTTAAGTTTCGCGCGAACACATTGATCGCTTCGTGCTCGGCGCGCTCGCGCAACTGGTTCAGCAGGTCGTTTTCCAAATGCGGTTGCACCTTCACGCGCCAGCACCAGCGGCACACGTCGCCGAGCCACTTGTCGGCCGGCCGCCCTTGGTTGGCAATGCCGAAGTGGCGCGCGATCATCGCTTCGCCAGGATGCGGCACTTGTGCATCGAGTTCCTCGCCTAGGCCAAGCTTGACGAACAGCACGCCGGCATTGCGGCCCCGGAACAGCGCGAGCGCGCGGTGCGACGGCACCGTCTTGATCGTCTCCGCGTAATCGTAGTAATCGCGGAATTTCTCGCCTTCCTCTTTTTCCTTGCCCTCGACGACAGTGGAGATCACTACGCCCTGGTTCCACAGGTAGTCGCGCAGCCGGCCCAGCAACTCGGCGGTTTCACCGAACTGCTCGGACAGGATGTCGCGCGCGCCGTCCAGCGCTGCCTTGAGGTTGGCAATGCCTTTGTCGGCATCGACGAAGCGGGCGGCTTGCACTTGCGGCTCGCGCGTCGGATCCGCGAGCAACGCATCTGCCAGAGGCTGCAACCCCGCCTCGCGCGCGATTTGCGCACGGGTGCGACGCTTGGGCTTGTACGGCAGGTAGAGATCCTCGAGCGTTTGTTTTGCGTCGGCAGCTAGGATCGCGGTGCGCAATTCATCAGTCAGCTTGCCCTGCTCGTCAATGCTTTGCAGGATCGCTGCGCGACGATCCTCCAGCTCGCGCAGGTACAGCAGCCGCTCCTCGAGCAAGCGCAGTTGCGTGTCGTCCAAGTTGCCGGTGACTTCCTTACGGTAGCGCGCGATGAATGGAACCGTTGATCCTTCGTCAAGCAGTTGTACGGCGGCGGCGACCTGCCGTGGCTGGACATTCAACTCGGTGGCGATGCGCTGTACGATCTTCAGTGCTACGTTGTCCGTCATGGGTGAGGCTTGTGCGGGTTCGAGCCGGGCATTTTGCCATAAGCGCGATGCGGGCCGGTCGTGACACAAGATCGCGATGATAGAATTCCGACATGCACGACCGCCTACCGACGTTCTCCCCTGCACCGCGCCAGCGCGCTCGCGAATCGATGCCGCTCAGCGGGTCCCTATCTTCGCGATCGCACCGTCACGCGGCGGCGGTAACCTATACTGCGCGACGTGCGCGGGCGTGGCCGCTGGCTGGATGGCTGCTTGCGTGGGTGGCCAGCATTGTGCCGGCTGCGCCGTTGTACGCGCAGGCCGCGGATTGGGACGGCGCCGATGGGCGAGCGCAAGATGCATCGTTCGGTGCCCGACAGGCGCAGCTCGATCGCCGCAGCGAGCTAAACCGGTACGAGTATGGTGTCGCGAGGCACAACTGCTACAGCGCCATCCTGGTCAACCATTGTCTGGAGAAGGCGCGCGACCGAATGATTGCGAACAAGATGCTGATTCGCGACGAGCAAAATGCGCTCGACAACGAGCGCCGGGCCGTGCATGCGCGACAACGTGACGAGCAGGCTGCGCGCAAGCGCGAGGCGCACGCGCGCGAGGCGCCTCAACGCACGGCGCGTGAGCGCGAGAACGAGCAGTCGTACGAAGAGAAGCAGCGCCAGCATGCGATCGATGAGGCGCGACGTAACGCGCAAGCACCACAGGGCGAGGCGAACCAGCGCGCGTACGATCAGAAGCAGGTGGACTACCAACGCAAGCTCGAGCAGGCGCGGCAGCAGGCTGCCCAGGATGCGCAGCAGCGGGCAGACAATGCGCGCAAGTTCCAGCAGAAGCAGCAGCGCGCGGCACAGCATGCGCAGGACGTACGCGAGCGCCAAGCCCGCGCCGCGCGCAAGCAGGGCGCTTCCACGCCGGGCGCCGCGTCGGCAGCCTCCGGCACGGGCGGACAGTAGGACCGCAGGCCCGGCTTGCGGACAAATGCCCAAGTCCTGCGTCAACCGCAGTAGAATCATGGTAACGCGACTTCATTTCGGGTGCCGACGTCACAGGTGTGACGGCTCCAGATCGATCCGGAGGAAAAGGGCATGCAGCATGCATACGACGCTGACACGGTGGCAATCCAGAGCCAGATTGCTCGACTTCAGGATGAGCATCATGACCTAGACTGCCTGGTCAATCGGGTGGCTGGCGTGCCCGGTATGAGCGACCTCGAGCTGCAGCGGCTAAAAAAGCGCAAGCTGAAGGTCAAGGACACGATTACGCTGTTGCAGTTACAGCTGGGGCCAGATACTAATCATTGATGCAGCGCGGCGGTTCCCGCCGCGTTCGCGCGACACGCCGGTAGGCGGCGTGCGCTGGCACGGCGCCACACCGACTTTGCAGGAATTGCCGCATTGACCTCCACGCCTGAATTGCGTCCGCGCGAACCGGATAGTTCGCCCTCGATTGATGGCGCGCTGGCCGCGCCGACGCTGACCCCGGACGGACTCACCGTTGCTCCGCGCCGGCTCGCCGAACTCGACGCGATCTTCGCTGCGGACGGTGTGTTGGCCCGTCATATCGACGGCTATCGGTCGCGTGAAGCGCAACTGCGCATGGCGCAAGCGGTCGCGGCGGCGATCGATGCGACGGGCCGCCTGCCGGATGCCGACGCGCTTGCGCTGGCTCATACCGAACGTCCATCGCGGCGGCTTAGCGCGCAGCGCGGCGAGCTGCGCGCTAAGCCGGGCGCCGTGCCCGCCGGCGCCGCGTCGTGCGACGCGGATGCTACAGCGGGCGACAATACGCTGATCGTCGAGGCCGGTACCGGCACCGGTAAGACCTTCGCGTATCTAGTGCCCGCGATGCTGTGGGGGGGCAAGGTGATCGTGTCCACCGGCACTAAACATTTGCAGGACCAGCTGTTCCAGCGCGACATTCCGACGGTGCGCGACGCACTCGCGGTTCCCATATCGATCGCAATGCTCAAGGGACGCGCGAACTATCTGTGTCACTATTACCTGGCGCGTACCGCCGACAATGGCCGGTTGCCGTCGCGGCAGGACGCCGCGCATTTACAGGAAATCGTGCGCTTCGCGAAGGTCACGCGCAGTGGTGACAAGGCCGAGTTGGCTAGCGTGCCGGAAAACGCGCCAGTGTGGTCACTGGTGACGTCCACACGCGACAATTGCCTGTCGCAGGAGTGCCCGCATTACAAGGACTGCTTTGTGATGCAGGCGCGTCGTGATGCGCAGCAGGCTGATCTCGTGGTGGTCAATCACCATCTGTTCTTTGCCGACATTATGCTGCGCGACACCGGCATGGCTGAGTTGCTGCCCAGCGCGAACACGATCATCTTCGACGAGGCGCACCAACTGCCCGAGACCGCGACACTGTTTTTTGGCGAGACGTTGTCTACCGCGCAATTGCTCGAACTGGCCCGCGACAGCGTCGCCGAAGGCCTGCTCAACGCGCGCGATGCAGTCGAATGGACGCGGCTTGGCGCGACGCTGGAGCGCGCCGCGCGCGACGTCAGGCTCGCGTTTAAGCAGGATTCGCTACGCATCTCGCAGTCGCAACTCGGCAACGAGCATCCGTTGTTCGACGCGCTCGTCGGCGTCGAAGCGGCGCTCGACGAATTGATCGCGGCGCTCGCGCAGCAGGCCGAACGCGCGGAGCCGCTGGCCAATTGCCTGCGGCGTGCCCGAGAACTGCGGCAGATGCTCGATGGCTGGTGCGGGCCGGACAACGCGCCGGCGCAAGTCGCGCCATCCGCGGGCTCGCGGCAGCGCGGCGACGTCGCATCGGTATCAAGATTTGCGCTGGCATCGGCGTCTACATCTGCATCGACACCGACATCGGCGTCTGCGTCGGCGTCTGTATCAGGATCCGCTTCGGGATCGGTGCCGCCCGACGGCGCGGGCCAATTCGGCGACGAGAGGGTGCGCTGGGTGGAAGTATTTTCCCACACGGTACAATTGCATCAGACACCGCTGTCTGTCGCTCCGATATTCGCGAAGCAACGCGCGGGCACGCCTCGCGCGTGGGTCTTCACTTCCGCGACGTTGTCCGTGCGGGGCGATTTTAACCACTACGCCACGCAAATGGGCCTGAACGCGCGTCGCTCGATGACGCTGTCTAGCCCGTTCGACTATCCCAATCAAGCATTACTGTATGTGCCGCGCAATTTGCCGCAACCGTCATCGCCGTATTTCACGGACGCGGTGTTCGATGCCGCGCTGCCGGCGATCGAGGCGTCCGGCGGCGGCGTGTTCGTACTATGCACGACACTGCGGGCGGTCGACCGGATGGCCGCTCGATTGCGCGACGCGATCGTCGCGCGGGGATGGCCGTATCCCTTGCTGGTGCAAGGCGAGGCCAGCCGCACCGAGTTGCTGGACCGTTTCCGTCAATACGGCAACGCGCTCCTGGTGGGCAGCCAGAGTTTCTGGGAGGGCGTGGACGTGCGCGGCGACGCGTTGTCGCTGGTGGTTATCGATAAGCTGCCGTTTGCGCCGCCCGACGACCCGGTGCTGGCCGCGCGGCTGGACGCATTGACGCGCAAGGGGCTGAGCCCGTTCGCGATGCACCAGTTGCCGCAGGCAGTGATCACGCTGAAACAGGGAGCCGGCAGGCTGATTCGTGCCGAAACCGATCGCGGTGTGCTGATGATCTGCGATCCGCGCCTGGTCGACAAGCCGTACGGCAAACGCATCTGGCAAAGCCTGCCCCCGTTCCGCCGCACCCGCGAGATCGATGCGGTGCGGACCTTTTTTACTGGCTCGGTGCCAGCGAATCCGCCTGTCGATTCACATCCGGTGTCCCAGTTGGCGTGACGGTCGCGGGCATCGCGCGGACATGAAAAGCCCGGCGTAAGCCAGGCGATTTGACGACAGGCGTGGCGCGGCGTGGCGCCACGCGGTATCAAAACCGGCGCGTGCGGCCGGCCCGGTTCACCAGAATTGATACCATGGCTTTTCACCCTTGCGCAGTGTGCGGGCGTGACCGGTCACGTATGGGCTGTCCGGAAACGTCGATGTGAGCACGCGCTGGGTGTCGTCGGCGAGCTGCGGCTGGTTCAGCGCGCGATAAGACAATATCATCACATGCAGCGCATCCTCGGTGGCCGGCGCATTCTTGTATTCCTTCAGCACCATTTGCGCGCGGTTGATCGCGGCGACGTACGCGCCGCGCCGATAGTAATAGTCGGCGGTGTGCACTTCGTGCGACGCCAATGCGTTGACGATGTAACGCATGCGTTGTGCGGCGTCCGGCGCGTACTTGCTGCTCGGATACTTCTCGACGACGACGCGAAACGCATCGTACGAGTCACGCAACGCCTTCGGGTCACGCTCGCTCATGTCCTGACCGGCGAAGCGGCCGAACAGACCCAGGTCGTCGTTGAAGCTGATTAGGCCCTTCAGGTAGTACGCGTATGCGATATCCGGATGGTCGGGGTGCAACTGAATGAAGCGGTCTACCGATTGTTCGGCCGCCGCTGTTTCATTGTCCTTCCATTGGCAGTACGCGACGTTGATCTGTGCCTGTTGTGCGAAATGACCGAACGGATCGCGCCCCTGCAGCAATTCGAAGTACTTCGAGCACTTGCCCCAGTCACCGGCGGTAAAGGCGTCCTGGGCCTCCGAGTATAATTTCTGATTGGTCCACGCTGCCGTTTCGTCCGTTTTCTCGGGCAGACCGTGGCAGCCGGCGACGATCGCCGCTGCGATGGTTACGGCAGCGATCCTCAATGTGTTCAGCACTCGCATTTCCAGTGAAGTCCAGATGACTCGTTCAAATGACCGGTCCAGCGCCGGCGTCGATCCGCACGATTATAGCCCAAGCGAAAGCCCGGCCCGCCTCGACGAGCAGGTTGCGCGGGTACCGCCGGCATTGGCGGGCGAGCGGCTGGACAAGGTCCTTGCGCGACTGTTCCCCGCCTTCTCGCGCAGTCGCCTGCAGACGTGGATCGACGCGGGGCGTGTGACGTTGGACGGCGCACCGGCGCGGCTGCGCCAGCCAGTGCCGCCGGGCGCGACCGTGCGGCTCATGCCGGACCTGCTGCCGCAAGCGCTGGCGTTCGCGCCGGAGCCGGTGCTATTGCCGATCGTCTACGAGGACGACACCTTGGTTGTGATCGACAAGCCGGCCGGGCTGGTCGTGCACCCGGCCGCGGGCAATTGGAGTGGCACGCTGCTCAACGGCCTGCTGCATCGCTATCCGGATGCTGCCGGACTGCCGCGTGCGGGCATTGTGCACCGTCTAGACAAGGACACCTCAGGCCTAATGGTGGTCGCGCGTACGTTGGCCGCACAGACGGATCTGGTCAGGCAGTTGCAGGCGCGCACGGTCAAGCGTCGCTATATCGCGCTTGCCTGGGGTGTGACGCCGCCGAGCGGATGCATCGACGCGCCGATCGGACGTGATCCGCGTGAGCGCACGCGCATGGCGGTGCTCGCCGGGGCAGCCGGCAAGGCCGCGCGCACGCACTTCGAGACCGTGGCCACCGGCGTGTGGTCCGGACAACCGGTATCGAGGCTGCGTTGTGATCTGGAGACCGGGCGCACGCACCAGATCCGCGTACATCTTGCCCATACCGGCCACCCGCTGCTTGGCGACCCGCTGTATGGCCGCGTGCGCAACGCGCGGCAACGGCCCGCGCTGCCCGCCGGCTTCGCACGCCAGGCGCTGCATGCGTGGCGGCTCGCGCTGGTGCACCCGGCCACCCACGCGCCGGTGGCGTGGCGCTCGGCGATGCCGGAGGACCTGGCGCAATTGGCCGCCGTGCTCGGGCTGGCGGACACACCCGATGACGAGGCCGCAACAATCGACTTTGCACAGCAACACGCCTACGATGACGACAGCGGCAGTGTTGCCGACGATGAGGAGGACGAGTTCGAATGAATCCAATCGGCGCCCCGACGTCCCAACGCTTTGCCGAGTTGACGCTGTCCGACTGCATCGTGCCGGACTGGCGCGTGAGTCAGCGCGTGTGTGCGCTGATTACCACGCGCGCCGGCGGCGTGAGCCGCGGCGCATATGGCGTACTGCGTAATCAGCAATGCGCGCCCGGCGGCCTGAACCTGGGGCTGCATACCGGCGATGACATGGATGCGGTGTACGAGAACCGTCGCCGCGTGCTCGCGCTGGCGGGTGCGCACGCCGCGTGGCTCGAGCAGGTGCATGGCACGCGCGTGGTTAGCGCCGACGAAGTGGTCAAAACCAATCTGCTGACAGCGGATGCGCAGGGGCCGAAGGCCGATGCCAGCGTGACCGACCGCGCCGGGGCGGTTTGCGCGATACTAGTGGCCGACTGCATGCCGGTGTTGATTTGCGACGAAGCCGGCCGCGCCGTTGGCGCCGCGCATGCCGGATGGCGCGGGCTCGTCGGCGGCGTGATCGAGCATACGGTCGGTGCGGTGCGCGCGTTGCTCGCGCGCCATGAGCATGCGCCCAGGGTGTTGCACGCGTATCTCGGCCCATCGATCGGTCCATGTGCGTTCGAAGTCGGGGAAGAGGTGCGCGCCGCGTTCCTCGACGCGTCGCTGCCGGACGAGCGTGATGCGACCGATGCGGCGTTCGTCGCGCTGCCCTCACGTGTTGTCGATGACGTTTCACGTGTCGATGACATCGCCGATGTGCACGGCGATGGTCGATGCAAGTACCTCGGGAACCTCGGCGCACTAGCCCGGCTGAGGCTAGCCCGGGTCGGCGTGCACCATGTGAGCGGGCCCCACGCGTGCACGTTCAGCGATCCTGCGCGTTTCTATTCCTATCGACGGGACCGCACGACGGGTCGCATGGCAGCATTGATCTGGCTGGCCTGACCGTGTGTGCGGTGTGGCAGCGGCCCGCACTGCCACACCGCACGGCTGCGGTCGCGTGCCGCGACATCGGGAAAATGCTGATTAAAAGAAATGGCGCAGTGCGGCAAAATCGGTCGTCGTGATTGACACGCGTCGTGCGGGGGAGCAAGAATGCCCGGAGGCGGGCGATCGGCGACGGCCTTGCAGCGCGTTTGCGCGACCGATACACAGCCTGCCTTTGTTACTCTATAAGAGCACCGGTCACTCCATACGGGTATGGCAGACTCATCCAGAACCTCGCAGCAATCCAGCACTGGTGCTCCGTCAGGCGGGGATTCGGCCGGCGATATCCGACCTCTGTTCGACGGCTGGCTGAACGCATGGCGCCAGTTCACGGACCCGGCCACTTGGCCGCAACGGATGACGGCCATGCAGCAGGCCGTGGTCGCACAGCCGGCGGCGCGCGACGCAGACGAGCGCGCGGGTGGCGCAGAGGACGGCAAGGGCCGCGCCGATCTGCCACACGGCGGCGCAACTGCCGCGCCCATCGGCGCGATGCCCAGCGTGAGATTCGATCCGCAGCGATTGCAAGCGCTGCAGCATGACTATCTGCACGAGTGCCAGACATTGATTAAGCGCGCGCTGAAATTCACGCCGGGCTCGGCGGACATCGACGCGCTGTTTGAGCCGGGCGACCGCCGCTTCAGCGCCGACGAATGGAAGGCGACGCCGACCTACGCGTTGGCGGCGGCGTGGTACCTGCTCAACTCGCGCTATCTGAACAAGCTTGCGGATGCACTGGATGCGGATGCGAAGACGCGCGAGCGGATCCGTTTCGTCGTCGAGCAGTGGGTCGCCGCGGCATCGCCAAGCAATTTTCTTGCGCTCAATCCGGAAGCGCAAAAGATGCTGCTCGACACCCAGGGGGAAAGCCTGCGGCAGGGCATCGCGAACTTGTTGGCGGACCTGCAACGCGGCAAGATCTCGCAGACCGACGAATCGCGTTTCGTGGTCGGCAAGAACCTGGCGAGCACTGAAGGCTGGGTCGTGTTCGAGAACGAGTTGATCCAGCTGATCCAATACACGCCACGCACGCCGACGGTCTACGAGCGGCCGCTGCTGGTCGTGCCGCCGTGCATCAACAAATTCTACATTCTGGATTTGCAGCCGGACAATTCGCTGGTGCGCTACGCGCTTGACGAGGGCCACCCCGTATTCCTGATATCGTGGCGCAATGCGGATGCGTCGATTGCGCACAAGACGTGGGACGACTATATCGCTGACGGCGTGCTCGCGGCGATCGGTGTCACACGCGATATTACCGGCCGTGAGCAGATCAACACCCTTGGCTTCTGCGTCGGCGGCACGCTGCTCGCGACGGCGCTGGCCGTGCGTGCCGCACGCGGCGAGCCCCCGGCTGCGTCGATGACGCTGCTCACTGCGATGCTAGATTTCGGCGACACCGGTGTGCTCGATGTGTTCGTCGATGAGGCGCACGTCGCGATGCGCGAGCAGACGATCGGCGCAAAAGGGGGCGGCGCGCCAGGCCTGATGCGCGGCGTCGAGTTTGCGAATACGTTCTCGTTCCTGCGGCCGAACGACCTGGTATGGAACTACGTGGTCGAAAATTACCTGAAGGGACGCACGCCGGCGCCATTCGACCTGCTGTACTGGAACAGCGATTCGACGAACCTGCCGGGGCCCATGTATGCGCGCTATCTGCGCGAGACGTACCTGGAGAACCGCTTGCGCGTGCCGGGCGGCGTGACGGTGTGCGGGGAGCCGGTGGATCTCACCCAAATTGACGTGCCCGCGTTTATCTATGGATCAAGGGACGACCACATCGTGCCATGGCGCACCGCGTACGCATCGACGTCGCTGCTCAGCGGCCCGCTCAAGTTCGTGCTCGGCACATCCGGGCACATTGCGGGGGTAATCAATCCGCCGGCCAAGAATAAACGCAGCTATTGGGCAATAGAAGGGGGAACCCGCGCGTTGCCAAACGATCCCGACCAATGGTTCCAGCAGTCCACGCAGCGGCCCGGAAGCTGGTGGCCGGAATGGTCGGGATGGTTGGCGCAGTATGGCGGCAAACGGATCAAGGCGCGAGCGAAGGCCGGCAATGCGACATACCCGCCGATCGAACCCGCGCCGGGCCGTTATGTCCTCGTACGCGACATATGAACATACCGCGCATGCAATCGGATAAGGGTTTGACAAAGGAAAGCAAATGACTGACGTTGTGATCGTGTCCGCCGCCCGTACCGCGGTCGGCAAATTCGGTGGCTCGCTGGCGCGCATTCCCGCGCCTGAACTTGGCGCAACGGTGATCCGGGCCGCCCTGGAGCGGGCCGGCGTGAAGCCGGAGCAGGTCAGCGACGTGGTCCTGGGACAGGTGTTGACCGCCGGCTCCGGCCAAAATCCGGCGCGCCAGGCGCTGATCAAGGCCGGGCTGCCCACTGCCGTGCCGGCGATGACAATCAACAAGGTCTGCGGCTCCGGCTTGCAGGCGGTGATGCTGGCCGCCAACGCGGTGATCGCCGGTGACGCGCAAATCGTGGTCGCCGGCGGCCAGGAGAACATGAGCGCCGCGCCGCACGTACTGCCCGGATCGCGCGACGGCTTCCGGATGGGGGGGGCGAAGTTGATCGACAGCATGATCGTCGACGGCTTGTGGGACGTCTACAACCAGTACCATATGGGCATCACCGCCGAGAACATCGCGCAGGAGTACGGCATTACGCGTGAGGCACAGGACCAGTTCGCCGCGCTGTCGCAGAACAAGGCCGAGGCCGCGCAGAAGGCCGGTCGCTTCGACGACGAGATCGTGCCGATCGATATCCCGCAGAAGAAGGGCGAGCCGGTGCGCTTTGCGACCGACGAGTTTGTGCGCCACGGCGTGAGCGCAGAATTGCTGGCTGGGCTCAAGCCGGCATTTTCAAAGGAGGGCACGGTCACCGCGGCGAACGCATCGGGCATCAACGACGGCGCGGCGGCGCTTGTCGTGATGTCGGCGAAGAAAGCCGAAGCGCTCGGCTTGAAGCCGCTGGCTCGGATCAAGGCGTACGCGAGCGCGGGAGTCGAGCCGAAGGTGATGGGTATGGGACCGGTGCCCGCCTCGCGTCGCTGCCTGGAGCGCGCGGGCTGGTCGGTGGCCGACTTAGACTTGATGGAGATCAATGAGGCGTTTGCTGCGCAGGCGCTGGCGGTCCATCAGGAAATGGGCTGGGACGTGTCGAAGGTCAACGTGAATGGCGGCGCGATCGCCATCGGTCATCCGATCGGTGCTTCCGGTGCGCGTATCTTGGTCACTCTGTTGCATGAAATGCGCCGGCGCGACGTGAAGCGCGGTCTGGCGTCGTTGTGCATCGGTGGCGGCATGGGTGTCGCGCTCGCAGTCGAACGTGACTGAGCGGCATCGGCGCGAGCAACAGAATCGATATCGGAGGACGTGACAGATGACACAGCGCATTGCATACGTAACGGGAGGGATGGGCGGCATCGGCACCGCGATCTGTCAGCGGCTGCACCGCGACGGATTTCGCGTGGTGGCCGGATGCGGTCCAAACTCGCCCCGTCGCATGAAATGGCTCGACGATCAGAAGGCATTGGGCTTCGAGTTTATCGCGTCGGAGGGGAACGTCGGCGATTGGAGTTCAACCAAAGCGGCGTTCGATAAGGTCAAGGCCGAAGTGGGTGATATCGACGTGCTGGTCAACAACGCGGGCATCACGCGTGACGTAGTGTTCCGTAAGATGACCGTCGAGGACTGGACCGCGGTGATCGACACGAATCTGACGAGCCTGTTCAACGTCACGAAGCAGGTCATCGACGGCATGGTCGAGCGCGGCTGGGGACGGGTGATCAATATCTCGTCGGTGAACGGCCAAAAAGGGCAATTCGGGCAGACGAACTACTCGACGGCCAAGGCCGGCATCCATGGTTTTACGATGGCGCTCGCGCAAGAGGTGGCGACCAAGGGCGTGACCGTCAATACTGTGTCGCCGGGCTACATCGGCACCGACATGGTCAAGACGATTCGTCAAGACGTGCTCGAGAAAATCATCGCGACTATTCCAGTTAAGCGCTTCGGCGCGCCGGAGGAAATTGCATCGATTGTCTCGTGGCTCGCCTCGGATGAATCGGGCTTCGCGACAGGTGCAGACTTTTCCCTGAACGGTGGTCTGCACATGGGGTGATGCGCGTGTGGCGCGCCACCCCACGCGCGCCGCGGATGCATCGCAGAACAAGGGGCATGCCGTCCGTCGAGGATGGCACGTCCGTATTCGTCCTTGAAGGCGTGACATGACGACTACAAAGAAACCTGCCGAACGTCTGATCAAGAAATATCCGAACCGTCGGCTCTACGATACCGAGACGAGCACATACATCACGTTGAGTGACGTGAAGCAGCTCGTGCTCGATCAGGAAGCGTTCAAGGTGGTGGATGCCAAGTCCAACGAGGACCTGACCCGCAGCATCCTGCTGCAGATCATCTTGGAAGAGGAAAGCGGCGGGATGCCGATGTTCTCGTCGTCGATGCTGTCGCAGATCATTCGTTTCTATGGTCATGCGATGCAAGGCTTGATGGGAACGTACCTGGAGAAAAATATCCAAGCCTTCATCGACATCCAAAACAAGTTTGCCGAGCAGTCGAAGGGACTATACGATAACAATGCGCTGAACCCGGAAATCTGGTCGCAGTTCATGAACATGCAAGCGCCGATGATGCAAGGCATGATGACCAGCTACATCGAACAGTCGAAGAACATGTTCGTGCAGATGCAAGAACAAATGCAAAATCAGGCCAAGACCCTGTTTAGCAGCTTTCCGTTCGCGCCGGGTGGCGGCACGTCATCGTCCGGCGATGATAAGAAATAGTCGGTGCCAGTGCGCCGGGGGCGCTCCCGCGTCGGTACTCGATCGCCCACCCGGCACGTACCCGAGCGCACGCCGGCCAGGTGCCGGATTGGATATCGGGCGCGTACCGTACCGACGTTGTGCTACATCACGCCCCCACGGGCGACGTCTATCAGACGGACGAAGTCTACTCATTTCCGGCCGAGGTGGTGTCAAGAACGAAGTGGCCGGTTGCCCGTTGAGACTATGTTGCCGTCTTGTCCAGCGTTGACGATGCGACATCGCGCGCGGTCTCCGAGAGCCGCTTTTTACCCATCCGTTGAAGCAAAGCGAGTGTCCAGCCTCCGCCGGGGCCGCCTGTGGACCTGGCGTATCCCGCTTTGTGCAGCGCGGCCATGGTGCGGCGAACAAAGACCGGATGCGTGTGCAGCATCTGCGCGATCGTCTCAGAGGTCGTCGCGTCGCCGTACTGATGCGTGCCAGCTTCCACGCTGTTGCACCCGTAACTGGGAGGTGCAATCTGCTTTCGAGGGCTTGCGCGTCGAGGTTCCCGCCCTGTACCTGGTCGGCGAGCGCGACACGGGTCTGGCCATTCCCGGCATGCGGGAAATCATCTGCGGATGTCGCGGATCGTCACGAACCTGCGAGCGTCCCGGGTGATTCCGGGCGTGGGGCACTGGCTGCAACGGCGTCGGTGCCGCAGGCAACCAAACGCAGACTACGTGCTCAGTTTCGCGCGCTCGATCCACTGGAGCTGTTGAGCCGAATGCGCGAAGCGCAACAGCGCGTCGCACAATGTATTGAATCCGGCTTGGCGCCGACGCAGGCAAACATACCTGCTCGCGTTCCACTCGCGGATTTCCTGGCGAGTCTTGGCACAGCGTGGCCATGCACGATGTCCCCGCTGTGGCCGCCGGTCGTCGTCGCCTCGCGGTTGCAGCGGTTAAGCGCAAACGCAGTAGAGGTATCCCTAATGTCAGCCACGGCTTTCCGGCGCCGCAGCCGACGCTCGACGTGATCCGTATGGGCCTCTGTCGATCGGCGAGCATGTTGCCGGCGCCCGGCACGGTAAAATCTGGCTTTGTCGGCGCAAGGCGCTAGGAACCCTCACAAGTACGGTACATCAGTGAAAAGCCATCACGAAGCAAAGGTCAAGCCGGATTGCGCACCCAAAGTTGGCATGGTCAGCCTCGGCTGCCCAAAGGCGCTTGTCGACTCCGAGCAGATCATCACGCAACTGCGCGCGGAAGGTTATCAGATCTGTGGTACCTACGACGGCGCCGACCTGGTCGTCGTCAATACGTGCGGTTTTATCGACGAGGCCGTACAGGAAAGCCTTGACGCAATCGGTGAAGCACTGGCCGAGAATGGCAAAGTCATCGTCACCGGCTGCCTGGGTGCGAAAAAGAACGCGAGCGGCACGGGTCTGATCGAGCAAGTTCACCCGAAGGTGCTCGCCGTGACTGGCCCGCATGCGCTCGGTGAAGTGATGCAGGCCGTCCATACGCATTTGCCCAAGCCGCACGATCCGTTTGTCGATCTGGTGCCGGCGGCCGGTATCAAGCTCACGCCGAAACACTATGCGTACCTGAAGATCTCCGAGGGGTGTAATCACCGCTGTACGTTCTGCATTATCCCGTCGATGCGCGGTGATCTCGTCTCGCGTCCGGTCGCGGAAGTCATGCTTGAAGCCGAGAACCTGTTCAAGTCCGGCGTTAAGGAACTGCTGGTGATCTCGCAGGACACGAGCGCGTATGGCGTCGATGTGAAGTTCCGCACCGGCTTCTGGAACGGCCGCCCGTTGAAGACGCGCATGAACGAGCTTGCCGCGGCGCTCGGCGAACTGGCGGCCCAGTATGGCGCATGGGTGCGGTTGCACTACGTGTATCCGTATCCGAGCGTCGACGAAATCGTGCCGCTGATGGCCGATGGCCCGTATCGCGGTCACCTGCTGCCGTACCTGGACGTGCCGCTGCAACACGCCGATCCACAGGTGCTGCGGCGGATGAAGCGGCCCGCGAACGCAGAAAAAACGCTGGAGCGCGTGCGGGCATGGCGTGACGCATGCCCGGACCTGACGATACGCAGCACGTTCATTGCCGGTTTTCCGGGAGAAACCGAAGCGCAGTTCGAGGTGTTGCTGGATTTTATCCGCGAAGCGCAACTGGACCGAGTCGGCTGTTTCGCCTATTCACCTGTCGAAGGGGCAAGCGCGAACGAACTCGACGGCGCGCTGCCGGACGACGTGCGCGAGGCGCGTCGCGCGAGGTTCATGGCGGTCGCCGAGTCGGTCTCTGCCGAGCGCTTGAAGCGCAAGGTCGGCAAGACGCTGAAGGTGCTGATCGACGAGGTCAACGCCGACGGAGGCATCGGGCGCTCGGCGGCGGACGCGCCAGAAATCGACGGCGTGGTCTACGTATCGCCGGCCAGCAAGGCATCGCGGCGCTACAAGGTCGGCGATTTTGTGAACGTCAGGATCACCGGCGCAGACGGGCACGATCTGTGGGGCGACGTCTGAGCACTACTCGTTCTCGGGCAACGCCGGCCTGAAGGTGGGGTTGATCGGCTTGTTCAGCGGTCCCTTGACCGGCAGCACCTTGACGACAAGTCCACGGTCGGTCTGGGTCGCGACGATATCGTATGAGATGTCCCCGGTGCACGTGTGTGCGATCCAGCGCTGCGGCTTACCGGGCGCCGGCGCCACATCGGACGGCTTCTCAATATTCTGCACGCTATCACAGCCGGAGCGCATCGACGCATCCAGCCGCACCATGTTGTCCGCCGAGCGGCTCGCCGGCGCGAGGTCCGGCGCGGCGGGCTTGCGGTGCACGAACGGGATCGACCATGAACTGCAGGCGGCGAGCACTGTGCTCGCCGAAACGATGGCGGCGATGCCCACCGCGCGCTTGAAAACTGCCATTGTGTTTCCTCGAAACAACGCCTGTGCGGTCCTTGCCGCCGTGCACGGCGGCAAGACTCGGATCATACTCGCTTGCGCCGATATACTGATAGCGCCACTTTTTTACACATGCCGATGAAGTCCATTGCTTGTATTTCAATGACCTGCGTGATTCCGTTCGTGTTGTCGGCCTGCGGCGCGCCGCAGCCGCGCAGCAGCGCCGCCGCCGATGCCGGCTCATCGCGGGTGGCCGTACGCGCGCTGGCGCCGCCTGAGCTGCCGCTCAAGCCCAATCCACAATACGCGGACTTCCCGCTGTACACCGGCACGCTCGGCGCGCGGCCCATCGAAATGCGCTTGGGCGCGAAGTCCGATGACCCGACCGGCGTGCATGGCGAATACCGTTTCCTCGACGGTGCCGCCGGGGTCATCCTTGTGGCCGGCGAGCTAGATAACGGTACGTTGCAGATCGAGGAATCGGACGACGGCACGCACATTACGGGCAACTGGGTCGGCAAGGTGGCCGTGGACGGCAGCATCCAGGGCGAGCGGATGAATCCGGACGATTCCGAGCCGCAATCGTTCGAGTTGCAACCGTCCAACGCGGCTGCCCGCGGCGCGCGCTCTCCGATCCATGGGGCCGCCGTCAATGCGCCGTCGAACCACGTTGGCGGCGTGTCAAACCTGACGGCAGGCCAATGAACAAGGATGTTGAAACGATGACAGAGGATTTCTCCGCCGCGCCCGCCGGCGCAGCGCGCGACCCGCAGACCGAGTTGCTTCATCCCGCCGCGCATGTGCAGCCCGGTTTTGAATCGTTTTCGGTGCCAATCGCACGGGCATCGACCGTGATATTCCCGGACCTGGCGTCGATGCGCGCGCTGGACTGGCGCAGTGATGCGCAGTGGCGCTATGGCCTGCACGCGACGCCGACGTCGGTGGCCTTACAGCAGCGCATCGCAGCGATCGAAGGAGGGCGTTATACATTGCTGCAGCCTTCCGGCCTATCTTCGATCTCAAACGTCTATTTTGCATTCGTGAAAGCGGGCGACGACGTGCTGGTCCCGGACAACGTTTATTCCCCCAATCGCGAGCATGGCGACTGGCTCGCGCAGGATTTCGGGATCACGGTCCGCTATTACGATCCGATGATCGGCTCGGGCATTGCCGCACTGCTGCGGCCGAATACGCGATTGATCTGGCTGGAGGCACCGGGGTCCGTAACGATGGAAGTGCCGGACGTGCCCGCCATCACGGCGATCGCGCGCAAGCGCGGCATCGTGACGGCGATCGACAATACCTATTCGGCCGGCCTCGTGTTCAAGCCGTTCGAGCATGGGGTCGATATCTCGGTGCAAGCGTTGACCAAGTACCAATCCGGCGGCAGCGACGTGCTGATGGGCGCGACGATCACGGCGGACCACGGCTTGTACCTGGCGATGAAGCGGGCCCGGATGCGCGTCGGCCTCGGCGTGTCGGCCGACGATTGCTCGCTGGTGCTGCGCGGGTTGCCGTCAATGCAAGTGCGCTATCGCGCGCACGAGCGCAGCGCGTTGGCGATCGCCGGTTGGCTGAAGTGTCGCCCGGAGGTCGCCGCGGTGCTGCATCCGGCATTTGACGACTGCCCGGGCCACACATACTGGAAGCGGGATTTCACCGGTGCGGGAGGATTGTTCTCGGTGGTGTTCGACCCACGCTATACGAGCGCGCAGGTCGACGCATTCGTCGAGGGGCTCGAGCTATTCGCGCTCGGCTGGAGCTGGGGTGGCGCGCACAGTATCGCGATGCCGTATGACATTGCGGCGATGCGTACCGCCGGTACGTGGCCGCATCGTGGCGTGCTGGTGCGTTTCTATATCGGCCTGGAGCACGAGGCTGACTTGCGCGCCGACATCGAGCGCAGCCTGACGCGGCACTTGCGATGACGTATCGCGCGCCGGCGACCCCGCGGTCGCTGGTCATGCTGCCGCGTCAGTCGAACAGGCGCAGCAGGCCGTCGAGCCCGACGTGATCGAACGCGCAGCTGGCGCGCTCACGCACCAGCGGCTTGGCGCGAAACGCGACTGACCAGCCGGCCGATGCCATCATCGGCACGTCATTTGAGCCGTCGCCGAGCGCGATCGCGCGTGATGGTTCGATGCTGAGTTGGGCACACGTGTCGAGCAACGTGCGCGCTTTTACGTCGCCATTGACGATTTCGCCGACCACGCGTCCGGTCAGCTTGCCATCGACGATCTCCAGCGTGTTCGCTCGTGTGAAATCGAGCCCGAGCCGGGCTTTCAGGCGCTCAGTAAAGAATGTGAAGCCACCCGACACCAGCAGGGTTCGCAGACCGGCGGCACGCGCGCCGTCGAGCATGGCCTGCGCGCCGGGCGACAGGCGCAAGCGCTGCTCGTACACGTTTGCGAGCACATTGGCGTCCAGGCCAGCAAGCAGGCCGACGCGCTGCACCAGGCTCTCGTTGAAATCCTTAATCTCGCCGTGCATCGCTGCCTCGGTGATGGCTGCCACCTGCGCTTTCAAACCGCAAAAGTCGGCGATCTCATCGATACACTCGATCGTGATCAGCGTCGAATCCATATCCATTGCGACAAGGCCAAAATCCGCGAGTCGGCGCGGTGGAACATACGCATAGTCGAGCTGGTGCGTGCTACAGTATGCGGCGATATCGGCGCGTTGCGACGAACTTGCGTCGCGCACACGCAGCGCGTGCGTATCGAGGCGCTCGGCATGCGTGCTGCCCGCCAACGTGGTCAGCAATCGCAGATGGTCATCGGTCAGCGGCGCGGCGCTTTGGATCACTAGATTCATCGTTCTACAGGTGTCGGTCGTCGATGCGGATCGGCGGCGATCCGGGCGGCGTGCGTTGCGGCAAAGCGGCTATTGTAGCTGCTCACGGCGCGGCATTGCCGTGCCGCGCCGTGCACCGGCGCGACATGGCGTCGCGCGGCAACGCGGCATGGCCACTTGTCGCAGCATGCGCGATGCGCGCTACGCAGGCAGATACAGGATCCGTCCCATGTATAGCCAGGAGGCGATAATATGATGTCAAGCCGTTTGTGCACCCGATACCGCGCAGGTATCCGCCGTGTCGCGGCGCGGCTGGGACCGTGGATGCTGCCCATGGCGCTCGCCGCCGTGCCGGTGAGTGCCGCGGCGCAGCTGCAACCGTTGCCCGAGGCGTCTGCGCCGCAGGTGAAGTACACTGTCAAGGTGACATCGAAAACGTACGGCAATGCGCAGCAAACGCGCGTCGTCCGCTCCGGACAGACCGATGACTACACATGGCGCATGCCTGCCCCTGGAGCGCCAGCATCGGTGCCGCGGCGTTGCCCCGGCGCGTCCGGCGTGCCGGTCGACGCCGCTGGCGCGCCGATCCGGCAAATCCAGCTCAGGCTTGCCCCTGTCGTTGAGAACCATGTGGCGAGTTTGCAGCTGTACTTCAGCGGCCACACAGTGCAGGGCATGTCAACCGTGACGGTCAATGGTAAGCCGTTGGCCTGTCCCAAAACAGTGTCGTTCACCCAAGTCACCCGGCTCTCGTTGCCGATCAATGGCAAGACCAAGACGTTGACGTTGTCGGACGGCACGCAGCTGTCGCTGTCCGCCCACTACTAGCGGCGCGTGCCGCCGCGGGCCCCGCATCGCGACGGTTAGCGGTGGCTTCGGCGAGGTGCCCGTTTGGCCGGGGGACAACAGCCGCGCGTGCTGTGGATTGGCTGCTCGGACAGCCGGGTGCCGGCCGCGCCTTGGCTGGTCCCTGCCGCGGGCGCTGGGATGGTAAAATAATCGGTTTCTCCCGAATCCCGCCCTGAGGACGTCCCCGTGCTGTCTACCGCGAACATTACGATGCAATTCGGGCCCAAGCCCTTGTTCGAAAATATCTCCGTCAAGTTCGGCGAGGGCAACCGCTACGGGCTGATTGGCGCGAACGGCTGTGGCAAGTCGACATTCATGAAGATCCTTGGCGGCGACCTGGAGCCCAGTGCCGGTACGGTCATGCTCGAGCCGCATGTGCGTCTGGGCAAGCTGCGCCAGGACCAGTTCGCGTATGAGGACATGCGGGTGCTCGACGTCGTGATGATGGGCCACACTGAGATGTGGCAGGCGATGAGCGAGCGCGACGCAATCTACGCGAACTCGGAGGCCACCGATGACGACTACATGCGCGCGGCGGAGTTGGAAGCGAAGTTTGCTGAGTATGGTGGCTACACAGCTGAGGCGCGTGCTGGCGAGTTGCTGCTTGGCATCGGCATTGCGATCGAGGACCATAATGGGCCGATGAGCAACATCGCGCCCGGATGGAAGCTGCGCGTGCTGCTGGCGCAGGCGCTGTTCTCCGACCCAGACGTGCTGCTGCTGGACGAGCCGACGAACAATCTGGACATCAATTCGATCCGCTGGCTCGAGAACATCCTGAACGAGCGGGATTCGACGATGATCATCATCTCGCACGACCGGCACTTCCTGAACCAGGTCTGTACGCACATGGCGGATATGGACTATGGCACGCTGAAGATCTATCCGGGCAACTACGACGATTACATGCTCGCGTCGGCGCAGGCGCGCGAGCGGCAGGCCGCCGCGAATGCGAAGGCCAAGGAGCGCATTGCGGACCTGCAGGATTTCGTGCGTCGCTTCTCCGCAAACAAGTCCAAGGCGCGCCAGGCGACGAGCCGGCTCAAGCAGATCGACAAGATCAAGATCGAGGAATTCAAGCCGTCGTCGCGGCAGAATCCATTCATCCGCTTCGAATTCGACAAGAAGCTGCACAACATCGCGGTGCTCGCCGAGCAGATCACGAAGAAATATGACCGGATGATCTTCCAGAACCTGGACCTGTCCGTGCAGCCGGGCGAGAAGATCGCTATCGTTGGCGAGAATGGTGCCGGCAAGACCACGTTGCTGCGTTCATTGTTCGGCAACCTGCCGCTGGATCATGGGCACGTGAAATGGGCCGAGAACGCGAATGTTGGCTACATGCCGCAGGACACGTCCGAGGCCTTTCCGGACGACGTGACGTTGACCGATTGGATTGACCAGTTCCGCCAGGAGGGCGACGACGAGACGATGGTGCGCGGCACGCTCGGGCGCCTGTTGTTTTCTGGCGATGACGTGAAGAAGTCCGTCAAGGTGCTCTCTGGCGGCGAGAAAGGGCGGATGCTGTGGGGCAAGCTGATGCTCGGCCGGCACAACGTGTTGCTGATGGACGAGCCGACGAACCACATGGACATGGAGTCGATCGAGTCGCTGCAAATCGCGCTCGAGAAATACGAAGGCACGCTGATCTTCGTGTCGCACGACCGTGAATTCGTCAACGGCCTGGCGGATCGAATCATTGAGGTCCGCGCGGACGGCACGATCGTTGACTTCAGTGGCCGCTACGACGAGTTCCTTGCCAGCCAAGGGCTCGAATGAGCGTGGACGCGGCGTATCGCAGACGGCCCACGGTCGCTGTACTGGCGACCGGTGGCACGATCGCCGGCGAGGCGGCCGACGCGGCCCGCACCGTCGGCTACAAGGCCGGCGTGGTTGGCGTGGACCGGCTGCTGGCCGCCGTGCCGGCGCTGGACAGCGTTGCGGCGATCCGTGCGGAGCAGGTGGTCAACATCGATAGCAAGGACCTCGACGATGCGCTATGGATCACGCTGGCGCGCCGCGTCAATGCATTGCTCGCGCAGGACGACATCGACGGGCTCGTGATCGCGCATGGCACCGATACGCTGGAGGAGACGGCGTATTGGCTGCACTTGACCGTGGCGAGCGCGAAACCGGTCGTGCTGACCGCGGCGATGCGCCCGTTTACCGCATTGTCGGCCGACGGCTCGCTGAACCTGCTCAATGCGGTGACGCTCGCCGCGCGTCCGGATGCGGCAGCGCGCGGCGTGCTAGTCGCGTTCGCGAACCGGATCCATGGCGCACGTGACATCACGAAGGTCAGCACGTATGCGGTCGACGCATTCGCGTCGCCGGAAAGCGGTGTACTAGGCTGGGTCCAGGATGGGCGAGTTGAATTCCAGCGGCGCGTAACGCGCGCGCATACGATTGAATCGGTGTTCAAGCTCGACGCTATCGATACGCAGCACTCGCTGCCGGCGGTCCAGATCATCATTAGTCATGCCGGCGCGTCGCGGGTGGTTGTCGACGCGCTGGTCGGCGCCGGCGTGCGCGGTATCGTCGTTGCTGGAACTGGCAATGGTTCGATTCACGCGACGTTGCAGCAGGCACTGGCCGATGCGCGTGCGAGCGGCGTCGCGGTGGTGCGCTCGTCGCGTGTCGGCTCTGGGCACGTGATGCGCAACGGCGCTGCGCCGGATGACGCGCTGGGCCTGGTCAGCGCCGGCACGCTGAATCCGTACAAAGCACGCGTGCTGCTGATGCTCGCGCTCGCGCACGGCTGGAGCGAGCCTGCGACGCTGCAGAGTCTGTTCGACCAGTACTGATTGCTGGCACGGTGCTGCGCTGAGCATGGAAGACAACCCGTCGGTGAGCCCTGAAGTGCAAAGCCAGTTGCGATCCCTGAATAATGGCACGCGCCGCGTCGTCATTTGAGCTATTTGAGCTTTTAGCCGCGTTCGTGGATTGCCTGGTGCGGTTCGCCTTTGCGGATGGAGCCAGTGAGCGCTTCCAAACCGGGCTATCAGGCAAGCACAGCATGCTGCCGGCGTGTGATCAGGCTGGATGCTCGACGGCGGCCCGACCGTCGGGGTGGAGCTGCCGCCAAGCACGGACGTGCTCGACTGACGGTAACCGATTGAAATCGCGCCAGAAACGTAGATAACCTATTGAAATTGCGCCAAAAAACCAAGCGCCGATTGCGCTGATGGGGCAGTTAAGCTAAAATTACTCGTTTCTCGCTTGCCACACCGGTTCGACGCTCGGGTGGCTTCTATCCATAAGGAGTGTCTATGCGTCACTATGAAATCACGTTCATCGTGCACCCCGACCAGAGCGAGCAGGTGCCCGCGATGATCGAGAAGTACAAGTCGACGATCACCAGCCACGGTGGCCAGATCCACCGTATCGAGGACTGGGGCCGCCGCCAGTTGGCCTACATGATCGAAAAGCTTGCAAAGGCGCACTACGTCTGCATGAACATCGAATGTGACCAGGCCACGCTCGACGAACTGGAGCATGCGTTCAAGTTCAACGACGCGGTGCTGCGCCACCTGATCGTCAAGATGAAGAAGGCCGAGACTGGTCCGTCGCCGATGATGAAGGAAGTGCAGCGTGAGGAAGCGAAGAAGGCGGCTGCGCAGTCGCCGGCTTCCGAAGCGCAGGCGTAACGTAGCGGGCAATATCAGGGAACAGGCGCAAGCCAGCGCACGCGCATGTCAAACCGGTTGCAGCTCGTGGCGAGTGTCATCGAGCGCGATCCGGTGCGTTATACGCCAGCCGGCGTGCCGATCGTCAATTGCGTGTTGCGGCACGAGTCGGAAGTCGTCGAGGCCGGTGTCAGCCGCCGCGTCGAGCTGACCATCCCGGCGCTGGCCGCCGGCGACATCAGCAGTAAGGTGGCGGCATGCGGGTTGGGCGTTCACGCGCATTTCGACGGTTTTCTGGCCCAAAGACACCGTAACGCGAAAACCCTGGTATTTCACATCACAGCATTGCAGGATATTGGAAAGGACTGATCATGGCTCGTCCCACTGGTAAGAAATTCGACAAGCGTCGTCAACAACAGAACCCGCTGTTCAAGCGCAAGAAGTTCTGCCGCTTCACGGCAGCCGGCGTCGAGTACATCGACTACAAGGATATCGAGACGCTGAAGGACTTCATTGGCGAAAACGGCAAGATCACGCCGGCGCGCTTGACTGGCACGAAGGCTCACTATCAACGCCAACTCGACACGGCAATCAAGCGAGCGCGCTTCCTCGCGCTGCTGCCGTACACGGACCTGCACAAGGCCTAAAGCCGGCGTCGATCAAGGAGAATTCGAATGCAAGTTATTCTGTTGGAAAAGGTCGTCAACCTCGGTAATTTGGGCGACATCGTTAAGGTCAAGGACGGCTACGCACGTAACTTCCTGATTCCGCAGCGCAAGGCCCGCCGTGCGACGAAGGACGCGATCGCCGAATTCGAAGTGCGCCGCGCGGAACTCGAGAAGGCGGCGGCTGATAAGCTAGCCGCTGCGCAGGCCCAAAGCGAGAAGCTGGCCGGCCTGACGCTGCAGATTACGCAGAAGTCGGGCGTCGATGGCCGTCTGTTCGGCTCGGTCACGAATCAGGACATCGCCGCCGTGCTCAAGCAGCAAGGCTTTGACATCGAGAAGGTACAGGTGCGCCTGTCGCAAGGTCCGCTGAAGACTGTTGGTGACCATCCGGTGCAAGTGGCGCTGCACACCGACGTGGTGACGGACATCACGGTGTCGGTGCTCGGCGAGCACGCGTAAGATCGCTGCGCACCTTCGGGTGTCGCGTGCAAGCAGGATCCGGGTAACCGGTTCCTGCTTTTTTTGTTTCATGCCATTGCGTGAATGGCTGAATGACCGATAATCGGTGCCCATGAACGCTTCAAATCACGATCCGCAACTTGAGTCACTGAAGGTCCCGCCGCATTCGATCGAGGCCGAGCAGTCGGTGCTTGGCGGTTTACTGCTCGACAACGGCGCGTGGGACCGAATTGCGGACTTCCTGGGTCACCAGGATTTCTATCGCTTTGATCACCGGCTGATCTACGAGCACATCGGCAAGCTGATTGCCACGTCGCGGCCGGCCGATGTGATCACGGTGTTCGAGTCACTGTCCACCGCGGGCAAGGCGGACGATGTCGGCGGTCTTGCCTATCTGAATGCGCTCGCGCAGAACACGCCGAGCGCGGCGAACATCCGCCGGTATGCTGAGATCGTGCGCGACCGTGCGGTGTTGCGCAAGCTGGTGACCGTTGCCGACGAGATTGCCGGCGATGCGTTCAATCCGCAGGGCAAGGAGGTTCGGCAGCTGCTCGACGAGGCCGAGGCAAAGGTCTTCTCAATCGCGGAGGAAGGTCAGCGTGGCACGCAAGGGTTTCTCGAGATCGGGCCGTTGCTGACACAAGTGGTCGAGCGGATCGACACACTGTACCACACGGCGAATCCGAGCGATGTGACCGGCACGCCGACCGGCTTCATCGACCTGGACCGGATGACCTCGGGGATGCACGGCGGCGAATTGATCATCGTTGCCGGACGGCCATCGATGGGCAAAACTGCATTTTCGATGAACATCGGTGAATACGTCGCAGTCGAGTATGGTTTGCCGGTCGCGGTGTTCTCGATGGAAATGCCGGGCACGCAACTTGTGATGCGGATGCTCGGCTCGATTGGCCGGCTCGACCAACACCGGATGCGTACCGGGCGGCTGACCGACGAGGATTGGCCCAAGCTCACGCACGCGGTGCAGAAAATGAGTGAAGCGCAAATTTTTATCGACGAGACGGGCGGGCTCAATCCGATGGAATTGCGCTCGCGGGCACGGCGGCTAGCGCGTCAGTGCGGCAAGCTAGGTTTGATTATTGTCGATTACCTGCAACTGATGTCTGGCTCGTCACCGGGCGAGAACCGCGCGACAGAGATCTCCGAGATTTCGCGCTCGCTCAAGGGCCTGGCCAAGGAGCTTGACGTGCCGGTCATCGCGCTGTCTCAGCTGAACCGGGGCCTGGAGCAGCGGCCGAACAAGCGTCCGGTCATGTCGGATCTGCGCGAATCTGGCGCGATCGAACAGGATGCGGACGTGATCCTGTTTATTTATCGCGACGAGGTTTACAACCCGGACAGCCCCGACAAGGGGACGGCCGAGATCATTATTGGCAAGCAACGGAACGGACCGATCGGGCCCGTTCGCCTGACGTTCTTGGGACCGTACACGAAATTCGATAATTTTGCTGGCGTGTCGACGTTCTACGACAGCGAATAACCGGGATTTGTCTTTAACGTCGTTCATTATGCTCGCTTGATCGCGCGCGCCACCCTGCTGCTGCGCCGGGCCGCAGCAGCACGCGTATTGCATGTCGCGCAGGCTGGCGATGCCCAGGTACAATACTGCACTTTTGTGTCAGCGCCCATTACTTCCGAGGGATTCATGTTCGGACGCTTCATGCCTACCGAAGGCAAGTTTTTCGAAATTTTCAACGCTCACGCGAAATGCATGGTCGACGCCAGTCTCGAACTCGAGCGGTTGATCGACGACTTGCCCAATGCGGAGGTTCACAAGCAAAACGTGCAAGCGAATGAGAAACGTGCCGACAAGCTGACGCACGAATGTATCGATTTGCTGCACAAAACCTTCATCACGCCGTTGGACCGTGAAGAGGTCCATAAGCTGATCACGACGATGGACGACATCCTCGATTTGATGGAGGATGTTGCCACTGCGGTGTCGCTGTACGACGTGCGTGCGGTGACCTCCGAGGCAAATGAACTCGCGCATGTCTGCCGGCTGACGTGCGAGCGCGTGCAGACGGCAGTGGGCCTGCTGCACGACATGAAACGCGCCAGTGCGATCCTGAAGGCCTGCGAGGAAATCGATCGTTACGAATCCGACGCGGACCGCCTGCTGCGCTCGGCGATGTCCAAGCTGTTTCGCGAGGAGGACGACGTCAAGACGCTGATCAAGCTGAAGGCGATCTTCGAGTTGCTCGAAGCCGTGACGGACAAATGCGAGGATGTCGCGAACATCATCGAAGGCATCGTGCTCGAGAACGCATAGACAGGGCAACTGATGCATTCGATCCAACTTGCTCTATGGACGGTCGCGCTGCTGGTTGCCGTCGCGCTGATATTCGATTTTATGAACGGCTTCCACGACGCGGCAAACTCGATCGCGACCGTGGTGTCCACCGGTGTGCTCAAGCCGCACCAGGCCGTGGCGTTCGCAGCCGGCTTCAACGTCGTCGCGTACTTCATTTTTCATTTGAAGGTGGCGGCCACGGTCGGCAAGGGCACAATCGACCCCGGCATCATCGATCACTACGTGGTGTTCGGCGCACTGGTAGGGGCGATTGGCTGGAACATCGTGACTTGGTACTACGGGATCCCATCGAGTTCGTCGCATGCGCTGATCGGCGGCTTGGTTGGCTCGGCGCTGGCCAAGTCGGGGTGGGACGCGCTGAACGTGGATGGACTGGCGAAGACAATCGCCTTCATTTTCGTGTCGCCGTTGCTCGGCTTTGTGCTCGGGTCACTGTTCATGCTGCTCGTGTCGTGGTTCTTCTTCCGCACGCCGCCAAGCCGCGTTGACCGGCATTTCCGTCGGCTGCAACTCGTGTCCGCGTCGCTGTACAGCTTGGGGCATGGAGGCAACGACGCGCAGAAAACGATCGGCATCATTTGGATGCTGCTGATCGCGACCGGCTACGCGTCGGTGAGCGCCGACGCGCCGCCGACATGGGTGATCGCCGGCTGCTACGTGTCAATGGGCCTGGGCACGTTGTTCGGCGGCTGGCGGATCGTGCGCACGATGGGGCAGCGCATCACGCGGCTCAAGCCGGTCGGTGGCTTCTGCGCGGAGACCGGGGGTGCGATTACGCTGTTTATGGCGTCGTGGCTCGGCATTCCGGTCTCGACGACGCACACGATCACTGGCGCGATCGTCGGTGTCGGGGCGACGCAGAAACTGTCGGCCGTGCGTTGGGGGGTCGCCGGCAATATCGTATGGGCCTGGATCCTGACGATTCCGGCGTCCGCCGCGCTGGCTGCTGCCGGCTGGTGGCTCGGCCAGCGGCTGCTGTAGGCGCGGCTCAGACCACTGCCGCGCTGCCGCCCGCCATCCATCGGGATGAGCGCGCCGGTCATGTAACTGGCGCACGCACGGGCCAGCAATAGCGCAACGTCGGCGATTTCGTCCGGCCTCGTGCAGTGGCCCAGTGCAAGCCGTGGCTGGCTGCGCGAGCCGTGCTGATCGGGTGGCTTAGCGCTCAGAAATTGCCGTGGGCAAAACGGGCGATGGGATCGTTGGCTGCAGCTGCCTGCGCTGGCGTGGCCATCGGCGTATCGGCCCCGTAGTCCTGGCTGCCCGCAGCCGGCGCGGCGCTCGCCGTCGCGCCGGCAGGATCGGGGGCGGCCGACATGACCGGCGCGGTGATCCAGGAAGCCGCTTGGCTGCGCGCGGTCGCAGCAGTCGGCGAGGGCGGCTCGAACGCATCGAACGATGTATCGCCGGTGGCCGCCATCGCTCCGATCGGGTCCGGCTCGACGGCACCAACGCCGCGCGTCTGCGTGCGTGCGAGGGATACCGACGGTGGCTCGAACGCATCCCGGCCGCTTGCGGCTTCGCCTGCAGCATACATCGTGCTGCTCGTGCCGGCCGACGGTGTCGGTGGTGCTGACGCCGCCAGCAGCGTCGGTGCGTCAAACGGCCTCTTCGGCGCGTTGCGTATCGGGGCGACACGACGAATACCGTCGAATCGCTTCGCCCAGTACGGATTCGTCACGTAGTCGATGCGTACCGTGCCGCCGGTTGATGGCGCGTTGACAAAGCGCATGTTCCCCACGTAGATGCCGACGTGTGAATGCGGCCGGCCGGACGTGTTGAAGAAGACCAGATCGCCGGGCGCGATTTTGTTCGGCTGGATCGGGCGCCCACGTTGGCTCATTTCGGCCGTAGTTCGCGGTAACTCGACCGCCGCCGAGCGCGCCAGCACGTAGCGTACCAGTCCACTGCAGTCGAAGCCGCTGCTCGGTGTGTTGCCTCCCCAACGATACCGCACGCCGACTAGGCTCATTGCCTGGATTGACACTTCCTCCTGGCCGACGCTGTGATCCACGAAGCCGAGCCCAGACGATGGGTGCGTGCGGTAGCCGCCCGCCGGCGCTTCATCCCCGCGTGTGACTGGCGGCTGCACGTTGGAGCAAGCGGCAAGCAGTACGGCGATGGAGCAGGGTGCGAGTGCAATCCAGGAGAGGCGCATGAAAAAGCGGGCGGGCGACCAGGCGCACGCCTTCCGGCGGGGCAATGACCGAATCATAGCCGCCGCACCGGGCCTGGCCAATACACTTAAGAAAGAACTTTAAGTTTGCGGGGGAATCACGTCGCCTGGATGGTACGCGTTTCGTATCGGCGGCCGGCGTGGCATCCCCCAAAAAAGCGCCGGATCACTAGATCCGGCGCCGGAAGCTGACGTCGGCTGGCGGTGGGAATCGCCGTGCTGTCTCTACAGCACTACAGCACGTCCGAAGCGTAATCTGCCAGGCGCGAGCGTTCGCCACGCGCCAGCGTGACGTGGCCGCCGTGGGTCCACCCCTTGAAGCGGTCCACCACGTAGGTCAGTCCCGAACTGCCTTCTGTCAAGTACGGCGTGTCGATTTGCGCGATGTTGCCCAGGCAAATCATCTTCGTACCGGGGCCGGCCCGCGTGACCAACGTCTTCATTTGTTTCGGCGTCAGGTTCTGCGCTTCGTCGATAATCACATACTTATCGACGAAGGTGCGTCCGCGCATGAAGTTCATGCTCTTGACCTTGAGCCGTGAACGGATCAGTTCCTGTGTGGCGGCGCGCCCCCATTCACCGGCCGTGTCGTCGGTTTTTTGCAACACTTCGAGGTTGTCGTCGAACGCGCCCATCCATGGCTGCATCTTTTCCTCCTCGGTGCCGGGCAGAAACCCGATGTCCTCGCCTACTGGCACAGTCGCGCGCGTGACGATGATCTCGTTGTAGCGCTTCTCATCGAGCACCTGCGCTAGGCCCGCGGCCAATGCCATCAATGTTTTACCGGTACCGGCCTGGCCGAGCAGCGTGACGAAATCGACCTCCGGGTTCATCAGCAGGTTCAGTGCGAAGTTCTGCTCGCGGTTGCGCGCCGTGATGCCCCATACGTTGTTCTTGTGGTGCCCGTAGTCGCGCAGCGTCTGCAGCAACGCGGTCTTGCCGTTGATTTCGCGCACCACCGCGTGGAATGCCGGCTCGCCGTTATGGGGCTCGAGATAGACGAACTCGTTGATCAGCAGCGACGCACACAGCGGTCCGGTGACTCGGTAGTACGTGGTGCCGGTCTTGGTGTCCTGCCAGCTTTCCATACCCTTGCCGTGCCGTGTCCAGAAATCCTGCGGCAGCGCACGCACGCCCGAGTAGAGCAGGTCCTTGTCTTCGAGGACCTGGTCATTGAAATAGTCCTCGGCCGGCAAGCCGAGCGCATGCGCCTTAATGCGCATGTTGATGTCCTTGGACACCAGCACGACTTGCCGCTCCGGCATCTGCGCCTGCAGCGCCCGCACGACGCCCAGAATTTGGTTATCCGCTTTGCCTTGCGGGAGCCCGACCACCGGTTCAATATTGGTGAGTTCGGTCTGGAAGAACAGGCGCCCAGCCGCTTCCCGGTTGCCCAGCCGCGACAGCGCGATGCCGGTGATCATCGCGCCACCGGCGTCGGCCACCAGCGCGTCCAGCGTGCGGCTGACCTGTCGGGCATTGCGCGCGACCTCCGACATCCCTTTCTTATGGTTGTCGAGTTCTTCGAGCGTGATCATCGGCAGGTAGACATCGTGTTCCTCGAAGCGGAACACGCAACTCGGATCGTGCATCAGCACGTTCGTGTCGAGTACGAAAAGCTTGCGCGTCGTGTCGGCGGCGCGCGTACTGGCCCGTCGCCGCGTGCCGCGTGTGCTCGGCGCGGCGGAAAGTGCGGGCGGTGTGACGCGTTCCGGTGCGGGTGTCTCGCGCAACGCGACGGGCGCTGGCGCGGCCGCGTCGCGAGCTACCTCGGCCGGAATCGTGTCGGGGGCGGGGCGTGACGGCTGAAGCAGCGCCGCAATCTGCTTCGACTTGCGCTTGCGCGCGGTGGGCGTCTCGCGTACCACTTCCTCGTCCGGCAACGCTGCGCGCAAGGCCGCATTGTCCGCTTCGAGCGATGTCAACGTCGGCAGTGGCTCGCTCACGGCGGCGCCGAACGCGACACCGTCGTCCCGGCTTGCGTAAGCGTCGTCATGGTCGTGCCCGGTGGCGGGTGAGCGCTTGCGCGCGCCCTTGGCCGTCTTCACCTTGGCCTTGTATTCGTCGGGTGAAAGCAGGTTTCCGAGTTTGCTCGGCGCGGTAGGCAAAGGCATGGTTTCCTCTGACGGAATCGGTTCAACGATGCACGCCATCCAGAGCGCCGACGCAGCGGCGCCCCGAATGGCGTGCGCCAGTGTCAGTCATATGTAATGAGTGCCGGTTCGCCTAGGTCGGTGCGGCTCCAAAGAAAAAAGCCGTACCCCCTTGGACGGGGAGCACGGCGGTAAGGTAGGTAGTTAGCCTTCATTGCGGCCCACTATAACCTGCGTTAAATGCTCACGTCAAAGGGCACATGTTGCGCTGCATCCACTGCGTCACAGCGCTTGCACGGCGGCTAGCACCTCATCGACATGGTTGGGCACCTTTACGCCGCGCCACTCGCGGCGCAGTACACTCTGCGCATCGAGCAGGAAAGTCGAGCGCTCGATGCCGCGTACTTGCTTACCGTACATCTTTTTCATTTTGACGACATCGAATAGCTGGCACACAGTCTCGTCGGCATCGGACACCAGCACGAAAGGCAATTCGAGCTTGCGCTGGAAGTTCTCATGCGAGCGTACGCTGTCGCGCGAGATGCCGACGATTTCGGCACCCGCCTGCTTAAAGGCCGGGTACGCGTCACGGAACGCCAGGCTCTCGGTGGTGCAGCCCGGTGTGTTGTCCTTCGGATAGAAATAGAGAACGACCTTGTTGCCCTTGAGCGCGGACAGCGTGAATTCGCCACCCGTCGCTGAAGCGGTGAAATCGGGAACGGTGTGGTCGATCGCAATGCTCGGCACGGATTTCTCCTGTTGTTATGACCAGCGGTAGCGAAGCAGGGCCAATGTGGGCCGACGCTCGCGCCATTGTTTCAGTCGGGTTGAATGATCAATTCGCCGGCGCGGCCCGGCACCTCGCCCCACGCGACAGGGTACGATGGCAGTGAGTCCAGGTCTAGCGTCGCGTAATAGTCGGCCATCGACACCAGTGCATGCCCCTGCGCGCGCCAGCCCGCCAGCAGGCGTTCGAGCACGGGGGCAAGCTTCTGTCCTTCCAGTTCCGCGTGTAGCGTGAAGACGTGGTCAACGCCGTTGTGCCGCGTCAGCGACAACAGATAATCGGCGACGTTGTCCACGCTCAACTCGTCCAGCCCGAGCACTTCGTCCAATGTCGGCAGGGTGGTTGGCAGCTGCACATGAGCAAGCGGCATGCCGTTGACCGTCGGCCGGTACGGGCCGTGGCCGCGCCCGTCGGACGCATACCGGATGCCCCACGCGTCGAGCTGATGAAATGCATGGTCGTTCATCTGCCAGCCTGCCGCGCCATGGGTACGCGGCGCCTCACCGAATACCTCGACAAAGCGCGCGTGGCTTTTCGCCATTTGTGCGATCGTCCATGCGCGCTCACGCGTGCGCACGTTGTCTTGCCAATACACGTGGTCCCATGTATGAATGCCCACCTCGAAGCCGGCATCGCGTGTGGCGCGCATCTGCGCCGCCGCGCGCGCGCCGATGTCCGGGCCGGGCAGCAACACGCCGTAGGCAAGCGTCTTAATGCCGTAGTGCTCGAGCACCGACGTGCGCGACACCTTACGCAGGAACCCCGGCCGGAATACCCGGCGCAATGCCCAACCGGTGTGGTCGGGGCCTAGGCTAAACAGGAACGTCGCGCCAGCGCCGGCGTGCCGGAGCATCCGCACGAGGTTCGGCACGCCTTCACGGGTGCCGCGCAGTGTGTCGACGTCGATCTTCAGTACGATGCGGGCCATTGCCGCCACCCGCGCCGTCAGTCGACCAGCGCGCGGGCTTCGGCGACCTGCGAGCGGTATGCCTTGAAGATCTTGCGCAGCGCGTCGTCCATCGACAGCGTCGGCGCCCAAGCCAGATCCTGTTTCGTATTGTCGATCTTCGGCACGCGGTTCTGCACGTCCTGGTAGCCGGTGCCGTAATAGGCGCTCGACGAGGTTTCCACCAGCTTCACCTGTTGTGCAGACTGCGCATACTCGGGGTAATCTGCCGCCAGTGCCAGCATCTTGTTGGCCAGTTCGCGCACCGAGAAATTGTTGTGCGGATTGCCGATGTTGTAGATCTTGCCGGTTGCGATGCCGGCCGGATTCTCGATGATCCGCACCAGCGCTGAGATGCCGTCGTCGATGTCGGTGAACGCGCGTTTTTGCGCGCCGCCGTCGACCAGGCTGATGTTCTCGCCCCGCACGATATGGCCGAGGAACTGCGTGACCACGCGCGATGATCCCTCCTTCGGCGTGTGGATCGTGTCCAGTCCCGGGCCGATCCAGTTGAACGGGCGAAACAGCGTGAAATTCAGGCCCTCCATGCCGTAGCCCCAAATCACGCGGTCCATCAACTGCTTCGAGCATGCGTAGATCCAGCGCGGCTTGTTGATCGGGCCGTAGATCAACGGCGAGGCTTCCGGGTCGAACTCGCCATCGGTGCACATGCCGTACACCTCGGAAGTGGACGGAAAGACCAGGTGTTTGCCGTATTTGACCGCCGAGCGCACAATTGGCATGTTGGCCTCAAAATCAAGCTCGAACACGCGCAGCGGCTGCTTTACATAGGTGGCTGGCGTGGCGATCGCGACCAACGGCAGAATCACGTCACACTTGCGGATGTGATACTCGACCCATTCCTTGTTGATCGTGATGTCGCCTTCAAAGAAGTGCATTCGCGGATGCTGCGTCAGACCGCCCAGACGATCCTTCTGCATGTCCATCCCATAGACTTCCCAATCGGTGGTTTCGAGGATGCGCTTGGACAGGTGATGGCCGATGAAGCCGTTGATGCCGAGAATCAGGACTTTTTTCATGAATGCGATGAGGATTGAGTAAGGCGCAGGAACGTTGCCGCGTCGATTACGCGCTCGTCGTGCGTAGGACCGGAGGCGTTGCGGCCGACATGGCGCAGTTCGCGGATCGCCAGCGCGCGGCCATCGCCGCACACGCCAAATAGCGCATTATCGCAAACCTGCAAGCCCGGCGGCAATGTCGTGGTGTTGGCCGCGTTGTGATGCGCGAGTCGGGCCGCAGCGACGATGAAGCGTTCGCCGCCGACGTCGGTGAACGCGCCCGGATACGGCGGCGCGACCGCGCGCACCAGGTTATAGACCTGCTGTGCGGGCCGGCTCCAGTCGATGCGGCCATCCTCGGGCCTGCGCCCACCGAAATAGCTGCCCGCGGCCAGATCGTTCGGCAGTCGTGGTGCTTCGCCGGCCAGCAGGGCTGGCAGCACCCGCCACAGCGTCTGCTCGGCGGCCACTGTCACTTTATCGAACACCTGACTCGCGGTATCGTCCGGCAGGATCGGCACTGGCGTCTGCGCGACGATCGCCCCGGCGTCCGGCTTGGCCGTCATCTCGTGCAGCGTGGCGCCCGTTTCGGTCTCACCGTTGAGCACGGCCCAGTTGGTCGGCACGCGGCCACGGTACTTCGGTAGCAGCGAGCCGTGCAGGTTGAATGCGCCACGCGGCGCCAGCGTGAGCAGGTCGGCCGGCAGCATGTGTCGGTAGTAGAACGAAAACAGGAAATCCGGCTGCGCCGCGCGCACGGCCTCGGCCAGCTCCGGCGCGTGCGGATCGGCGGGCGTGATCGCCGGCAATCCGTAGTCGGCCGCGACCGCCGCCACGCTTTCAAACCAAATGCGCTCTTGCGGATTGTCTTGGTGTGTGACGACGAGCGCGACGTCCACGCCGCGCGCGAGCAGCACGCGCAGGCAGCGCGCGCCGACATTGTGATACGCGAAGACGACGGCGCGCGCGTTCATCGGCTGCGCTCCACCGTGCCGTCCGCATTGCGCTCTATCGTGCCGTCCGCATGCTCGCCGCGCGCGATGTGCTGCGCCGGGGGCGCTGGTGCACGGCCGGTGCTGGCCGCATGCATCGGTGCATCGCTGTCGCGCTGCTGCAGCACCGCCTCCACCAAATAGCGTGGCCGCGCGCGCACTTGCTGGTAGATCCGGCCGATGTATTCACCAAGCAGGCCGAGCGCGAAAATGATCACGCCGAGCAGGAAGAACGTAATCGCGAACAGCGTGAACACGCCCTGAACTTCCGCGCCAATGATGAAGCGCCGTACCAGTAGCAGCAAGAATAGCGCCGCGGAGCCGCTAGACAGGATCACGCCGACGAACGACAGCCATTGCAGTGGCACCACCGAGAAGCCGGTGACCAGGTCGAAGTTCAACCGGATCAGGCTGTACAGCGAGTACTTCGATTCGCCGGCGAAACGCTCCTCGTGCAATACCTCGATCTCGACCGGGTTTTGCGCGAACGTGTAGGCGAGCGCCGGGATGAACGTGTTGATCTCGCCGCACAGGTTGATCGTGTCGATGATGCGGCGGCTGTACGCGCGCAGCATGCAACCCTGGTCGGCCATCCGGATCCGCGTGATGCGCTCGCGCAACCGGTTCATCGCGGCCGACGCCTTGCGGCGGAACAGGCTGTCGCGCCGCTGCAGCCGGACCGTGCCGACGTAGTCGTGGCCCTCGCGCATCTTGGCCACCAGCTTGCCGATTTCCTCTGGTGGATTCTGCAAGTCCGCATCGAGTGTGATCACGATGTCGCCGCGCGTCTGCTCGAACCCGGCGAGGATGGCCATGTGTTGCCCATAATTACCGTTGAGCAGCACGACACGGGTGGTGTCTGGGCGTATGTGGTACTGCTCGGCCAGCATCGCGGCCGAGCGATCACGACTGCCGTCGTTGATGAAAATCACTTCGTAGGTCAAGTCCAGCGCGTCCAGCGCCGGATAGAGCCGCGCAAACAGTGCGGCCAGACCCGCCTCCTCGTTGTAGACGGGGATCACGACGGACAGTTCAGGCTTATTCATTGTTGGTAACGGTGAATAATCTCATTGACGGCTTGCACGACGCGCGACACGTCAGCTATTGTCATTTGCGGAAACAGCGGCAGCGTGACAATCGCCCGCCCAACGCGCTCCGCTTGTGGGAACATGCCTGGGCCGAAGCCCCGTTCCCGGTACAGCTTAAACAGGTGGATCGGCGGATAGTGCACACCGGTGCCGATACCGCGCTCCTTCATCTGCGCCATGAAATCGGCGCGCTCGATCGTAAGCCGTTCCAATGGCAGCACGATCTGAAACATGTGCCAATTCGAGTTCGTGAAGTCTGCGGGCGGCAACTCGACGCCAGCGGCCACGGCCGCGCCGCCGGCGAAATGCTCGAAATAGGCGCGCGCCAGCGCGCGGCGCTGCGCGGTGATTTCGTCCAGGCGGGCCAGCGAGCCCAACCCGACACGCGCAGCGACATCAGTCAAATTGTACTTGCCGCCGAGCACGTCGCATTCCATTCCGTCAAAGCCGGTGCGCGTGATGCCCTGCAGCCGATACTTTTCGGCGAGCCGTGCTTCGTCATCGTGGTTCATCACCAGCGCACCACCCTCGATCGATGTGATGTTCTTGTTCGCATGGAAGCTGAATGACACGAAGTCGCCGCACGTGCCGACGCGCCGGCCGTTCCAGCTCGAGCCGAGCGCCTGTGCTGCGTCTTCGACCACGCGCAACCGGTGCGTGCGCGCGATCGCATGGAGCCGCTCCAGGTCCATCGGTATCCCGGCCAAATACACTGGGATGATCGCGCGCGCGCGCGGCGTGATGGCGGCCTCGAGCTTGTCCAGGTCCAGGTTTCGGGTGATCGGGTCGATGTCGGCGAACACCGGGGTCGCGCCCACCTCGCAGATCACGTTGCTGGTGGATACCCATGACAACGGCGTGGTGATCACTTCGTCGCCGGGCCCGATGCCGGCGATGCGCAGTGCGATTTCCATCGTGCAGGTACCCGAATTGAATGTTCGCACCGGCCGGCCGCAGTACTCGGATAGCGCTGCTTCGAAACGGGCGTTTTGCGGGCCGGTCGTGATCCAGCCGCTGCGCAGCACGTCGACGACGCCGGCAATCGTCTCCTCATCGACGTGCGGCCGCACGAACGGCAAAAAGGGCAAGGAGGTTTCGCTCATGGTGTGTCTGATCTGTTTCTCTCAGGAAGCTGGGTGGGCTCAACTGCGCGCTAGCACGACCACGCCGAGCAGAATGATACCGATGCCGACGAGGCGCTGTGCCGACATGGCCTCGCCGAACAGGTACCAGGCCGCTACCGCATTGACCGCGTAGCCGAGCGACAACATCGGGTAGGCGATCGACACGTCCACGCGCGACAGCCCGAGGATCCAGACGACGACGCTGACGACATAGCATGCCAACCCGCCGATGATCGGCCACTGCGTGGCTAGCCGCGCGCTGACCGGCACGATGTTCGCCACTGAGAATTCAAAATGGCCGACTGCATTCACCCCGGCCTTGAGCAGCAATTGCGCGCACGTGTTGAGCAGCACGCCGGAAAGAATGCACGCAAGGGAAATCGGATTCATCTTTAGGCTCGGCTTACGGTTGAGGTTTGGCGACGACGACGCGCCGCGTGTCGTGCGCAATCACCTGCATCGGCACGCCGGCGGCGGCCAGTTGCCCGTACAGCGATGGCGGCAACAACGCCAGTGCTGGCCCGGGCTCATGCCACCGGGCGCGCCACTGGTCAATCGTCGGAATCCACTTGCTCGGCTCGATCGTTGCGCCGAACCATAGCTCATCCGCGTGCTGGACCATGATGGTCGTGTGGCGGACATAGAACGGCAGCGTATGGTCGAGCATGTCTACCGAGTAGAACGGCGTTTCGGCCGGCAGCTTCGCCAGCTCTGCCCGGACCGCCGGTGCGAGCAGGGCGCCGCTGCTTTGTCGTCCGAACACCTCGTGGCCATTGCCGCCGATGGCGCCGAGCAGGAACCAGCCGATGCCGAATACAACGATGCTCGCTGTCGTCGGTGCGGCATGCGGTGCGGTGCCGGGCGGCAGCGCGCGCCGCCGCACGAGCCAGCTGGCGAGCAGCGTCAACACGAGGCCGACGCCGATGGCGATCTCAACCCAGACGATGAATTCGCGATACAGCGCGTTCGGCGTCTTCGCGTCGCCATATCCGATCAGCGCGAAGTACGCCACCACGGCCGCTATGGCCAGGAACGCCGCATAGCCGAGCAGGTGCCGCTGCCATTGCGCGCGCGTGACCCCCGGCAGGTATAGGCCGATCACCAGGGCCAGCGCCGGTGCCACAGGCAGCGTGTACGAGATCAGCTTCGAATGCGACGCGCTAAAGAACAGGAAGATGAACGCGGACCACACCAGCAGTAGTGTGACTGGCGCGAAGCCGTTCTGCTGGCGCGGCATCCGCCAACTCTGGCGCACGCTCTGTGCGGCGATCGAGACCCAAGGCAGGAAGCCCACGAGCAGCACGCCGGCGAAATAATAGAATGGCCCGGGCCGGTTTTGCGCGGGTGTTAGGTAGCGCTCGAACTGCTGAACGATGAAAAAATAATGGAAGAACTCTGGATTGTTGCGTTGTACGAGCACGAACCATGGCAGTACGATCCCGGCAAAGACCAGCGCGCCGCTGATCAGGTAGAGCCGTTTCCACACCGCCCAGTCACGCGCCACCACGGTGTAGATCACCAGCGCCGCGCCCGGCAGGATCAGCCCAACCAGGCCTTTGGACAGGACCGCCAGCGCCATCGACGCCCAGCACAGCCACATCCAGCCACGTCGCGTGCGGGCCGGCAGGTGCGCGCGTTGGGCCAGCAGTAGCGAGCACAGCGTCAGTGCCATCCAAAACGCCAGGCCCGTGTCCAGCACGTTGAAGTGGCCCATCAGGTTCCAGTACGGCGACGCGGCCAGCACCAGTGCCGCCATCAGCCCGGCAGCCGGATTGAACACGCGCGCGCCGGTGTAGCCCACCAGCAGGATGCCGGCAAAACCGCACAGCGCCGTGTAGAGCCGCGCCTGCCACTCGCCCAGGCCGAACCAGGCGAACGTGATGGCGTTGAACCAGGTCTGCAGCGGTGGCTTCTCGAAATACTTGTACCCGTTGTAGCGCGGGGTGATCCAGTCGCCGGTGACGAGCATCTCGCGCGCCATTTCCGCGTAGCGTCCCTCGTCGCTCGGGATCAGGTGGCGCCAGTTCAATTGCAGGAACCATACGAGCGAGAACAGCAGCATGAGCGGCAGCAGCGCCGCTGGCGATAGCGGCAACGCGCGCGACGGCGTGTTGCTGGAGGCGCTGGGCGGGACGGTCGATGGTGCCGTCGGCCGCATCGGGTCGAGCAAGTCTTGCATCAGCTATCCGTTTTTTAGAGAGTGTGTAGTCGTAGTGGACGCGCGCATGGGCCCGCCCGTCATGGGCCGTGGTGCAGTTAACGGGCCGCCGCATGGTGGCTCGCGCTCATGGTTTTTCGATCAGCAGCGCGAGCGCGACCTTGCGGCCCTCGGCCATCAGGATGTTATAGGTGCGGCACGCGGCCTGGAAATCCATCGCCTCGATACCGATGCGCTGGCGCGACAGCGCCACGGTCAGCCGCGGGTGCGCGAAGCGCAGCCGTGCGCCGGTCCCGAAGATCACGACCTCGACACCGGATTCGCCGGCGGACTCAACCAGCGCGTCAAAATGCTCGGGCGTGAGCGCATCGAACGAGGACACCGGCCACGGCGCGACCGGCGCCTGCGGGAAGACCAGAATGCTGTGCTCGTAGCGTTGCAGATTGACGTCGACATAGTCAGCGCCGTAACCGGTCACGGTATTCAGGGCGTCGGCGGAATCCTGGTGTAATTTCAATGCAACGTTCCATGTGCGCCCGCCGCATGCGGCAGGCGAGACGGTTGGCGCGAGTTATGGGACAATGAAAACGACTCGCGCGGGCCCAGCGAGTTCCGCGTGCGGCACGTGTGGCCGCCACGGGCGAGCCGCCCGCGATCGTTTGATGCATTGCGGAACTACGCCAGAATCCGCTAAATTATACCCTTTGTTGTCCGTTAAGCTCGCTAGATCGCGCGAGCGGCGCCGCGCCAGCGGGCGATGTGCGGCCCGGCGCCCCGGCTGCCATCCGGCGCTGGCCAAGTTCCAGCGTGAGCACCAATTCCCCTTACCGAAGCGTTGGCCGTGAAGCCCATCCTGAAATCAAATAAGTTGTCAAATGTCTGTTACGACATACGCGGGCCCGTGCTCGAGGAGGCCAAGCGCCTCGAGGAAGAGGGGCACCGGATCATTAAGCTGAACATCGGCAATCTTGCTGCGTTCGGCTTTGGCGCGCCTGACGAGATTATCACTGACATGATCCGCAACCTGCCGGAGTCGTCCGGCTATTCGGATTCGAAGGGTGTGTTCGCAGCGCGTAAATCCATCATGCACTACACGCAGCAGAAGGGCATCGCCGGTGTCAAGCTCGAAGATGTCTTCATTGGCAATGGCGCGTCCGAGTTGATCGTGATGGCGATGCAAGGCTTGCTGAATGATGGCGACGAGGTGCTGTTGCCAGCGCCGGACTACCCGTTGTGGACCGCGGCGGTCAGTCTGTCGGGCGGCACGCCGGTTCACTACCGGTGCGACGAGTACAACGGCTGGCTGCCGGATCTGGACGATATGCGCGCGAAGATCTCGCCGAATACGCGTGCCCTGGTGATCATCAACCCGAACAACCCGACCGGTGCGCTGTACCCGGACGACCTCTTGCGGGCGATGCTCGAGCTTGCACGCCAGCACCAGCTGATCGTGTTCTCCGACGAAGTCTACGACAAGATCGTCTACGACGGCGGTGTGCACACGTCGGTCGGCGCGCTATCGCAGGACGTGCTCACCGTCACGTTCAACAGCTTGTCCAAGAGCTACCGGTCTTGCGGCTACCGGGCCGGCTGGATGGTGGTGTCCGGCGACAAGCGGCATGCGACCGACTATCTGGAAGGGCTCGGCATCCTCGCATCGATGCGGCTGTGCGCGAACGTGCCGGGCCAATATGCGATCCAGACCGCGCTGGGCGGCTACCAGAGCATCAACGAGCTGATCCAGCCGGGCGGGCGCCTGTACAAGCAGCGCGAGCTTGCCTACGATATGCTCAGCGCGATTCCAGGCGTGTCGGTCGTCAGGCCGAAGGCGGCCTTATACATGTTTCCCAGGCTGGATCCGGCTGTCTATCCGGTGCGTGACGACCAGCAACTGATTCTGGAGTTGTTGCAGCAGGAGCGGGTGCTGCTGGTGCAGGGCACCGGATTCAACTGGCCCGCTCCCGACCACTTCCGGGTCGTATTCCTACCCAACGTCGATGACCTGAGCGATGCGCTGAGTCGTGTCGCACGGTTTCTCGACAGCTACCGCAAGCGTACGAGCGCGTGAAGCGCGTCGCGCGCGTTGCTCCCCCCTTTCAATGACCCATGACACACGCGGGATGATGGAACCGATCAAAGTAGGATTGTTGGGCTTTGGCACGGTCGGCAGCGGCACGTTCAACGTGTTGCGCCGCAACCAGGAAGAAATCAGCCGTCGGGCCGGCCGCGGAATCGAAATCACGCGCGTCGCGGTGCGCAATCCGGCCAAGGCGCAGCAGGTGCTGGGCGATGCGCTCGGCACGGTGGCGCTGACGTCGGACTTTGCCGCGGTGGTCGACGATCCGTCGCTGGACATCATTGCGGAAATGATTGGCGGCACTGACATCGCCCGCGAACTCGTGCTGCGTGCGATCCACAACGGCAAGCATGTGGTGACGGCCAACAAGGCGTTGCTCGCGGTGCATGGAACCGAAATCTTCGAGGCAGCGCGCGTCAAGGGCGTGATGGTCGCGTTCGAAGCCGCGGTAGCCGGCGGTATCCCGATCATCAAGGCGTTGCGCGAGGGTCTGACGGCAAACCGCATCCAGTATATCGCTGGCATCATCAACGGCACCACAAACTTCATCCTGTCTGAGATGCGCGAGCGCGGCCTGGATTTCGCGACCGCGCTGGCCGACGCGCAGCGGCTCGGCTACGCGGAGGCCGACCCGACATTCGACGTCGAGGGGATTGACGCCGCACACAAGGCCACGATCATGGCGGCGATCGCATTCGGCGTGCCGGTGCAGTTCGAGCGTGCCTATGTCGAGGGAATCACCCGGCTGGACGCGCTGGATATTCGCTACGCGGAGGAACTTGGCTACCGGATCAAGCTGCTCGGCATTGCGCGGCGCACCACGCAAGGCATCGAGTTGCGCGTGCATCCGACGCTGATTCCGGCCAAGCGGCTGATCGCGAACGTGCAGGGCGCGATGAACGCGGTCCTGGTCTACGGCGATGCGGTGGGCGCAACGCTGTACTATGGCAAGGGGGCGGGTGCCGAGCCGACGGCGTCGGCCGTGGTTGCCGACCTGGTTGACGTCACGCGGCTGCACACGGCGGACCCCAACAATCGCGTGCCGCACTTGGCATTCCAACCGGACCGGTTGGCGACCACACCGATCCTGCCAATCGACGAGGTCACCAGCAGCTACTACTTGCGGCTGCGTGTCGCGGACCAAACCGGCGTGCTTGCTGACATCACGCGCATCCTCGCGGCCCTAGGCATCTCGATCGATGCGCTGCTGCAAAAGGAGTCGGAGGTCGTCGACGCAAGCCAGGCGGGCGAGACCGATATCATCCTGATCACGCACGAGACGCTGGAGAAGAACATCAATACGGCGATTTCTCGTATCGAAGCGTTGTCCACGGTGCGCTCGGGCGTGACCCGGCTGCGCATGGAAGCGTTGAACTGACGCCAACGCCAATCGCTTCGGCCGGTAGCCGGAGCGCCAGGAGCATTTCCGGATGAACTACATTTCCACGCGCGGCGCCGGGCTCGGCGAGCGCCATTCGTTTTCCGACATCCTACTCGGCGGTCTTGCAAAGGATGGCGGCCTGTATTTGCCGGCGCAGTATCCGCATGTGTCCGACGCCGAGTTGTCCCGCTGGCGTACGCTGTCCTATGCGGACTTGGCATTCGAGATCCTGGCGAAATTCTGTGACGACATGCCGGCTGACGACTTGCTGGCACTGACGCGGCGCACCTATCGTGCCGACGTGTACGCAAACGTGCGCGACGGCAGCGATGCGCAGCGCATCACGCCGCTCAAGACGCTGGGCTTCGAGGGTGGCGCGCCGCTGGCGCTGCTCGAGCTGTCCAACGGCCCGACGCTCGCGTTCAAGGACATGGCGATGCAGTTGCTCGGCAACCTGTTCGAGTACGCGTTGGCGCGCCATGGCCAGCAATTGAACATCCTTGGCGCGACGTCTGGCGACACCGGCAGCGCCGCCGAATACGCGATGCGCGGTAAGCGGGGCGTGCGCGTGTTCATGTTGTCGCCGCATCGCAAGATGAGCGCGTTCCAGACCGCGCAGATGTTCAGCCTGCAGGACCCGAACATCGTTAATATCGCGGTCGAAGGAGTGTTCGACGATTGCCAGGACATTGTCAAGGCCGTCTCAAACGACCACGCGTTCAAGGCCCGCTATCAAATCGGCACGGTCAACTCGATCAACTGGGCCCGAGTTGTCGCACAGGTTGTCTACTATTTTCGAGGCTATTTCGAGGCGACGCGCGGCAACGACCAGCGCGTGTCGTTTACAGTCCCGTCGGGCAATTTCGGCAATGTGTGCGCCGGCCACATCGCGCGGATGATGGGCTTGCCGATCGACAAGCTGGTGGTTGCCACCAACGAGAACGACGTGCTTGACGAGTTCTTTCGCACCGGTAATTATCGCGTGCGCGCCGCGGCTGAAACCCACCATACGACCAGTCCCAGCATGGACATCTCGAAGGCGTCGAATTTCGAGCGCTTCGTCTTTGACTTGCTGGGCCGCGATTCGGCACGCGTGTTGCAGTTGTTCCGCGACGTCGAGGCCAAGGGCGGGTTTGACTTGGCCGCGTCGGGTGATTTTGCCCGCGTGCGCGAGTTCGGTTTCGTGTCCGGTCGCAGCACGCACGCGGATCGAATCGCGACGATCCGCGACGTCCACCGTCGCTACCAGGCGATGATCGACACGCATACGGCGGACGGCGTGAAGGTGGCGCGCGAATACCTGGAGCCGGGGGTGCCAATGATCGTGCTCGAGACCGCGCAACCGATCAAGTTCGGCGATACGATCCGCGAGGCGCTGGATCGGGATCCTCCGCGTCCGCCGGCCTTTGACGGACTGGAGGCGTTGCCGCAGCGTTTCACCGTGTTGCCGGCCGATGCCGCGCGCGTGAAGGACTTCATTCGCGCGCAGATCGACGGCTAGGCGGCGTACCGGTGCGGTGCCGGGGCTACAATACGCTTTTATCCGTCAACATCCGGCCCGACTCCGATGTCGATCCCGAACGATACCGCGCCGGTGGTGGGCGCTAGTCAAACGGCCTGCGCCGCCACGGCTACGGCTACGGGCGCCGCCCGCCCGCCACTGCTGGCCACACAGGACGCACTTGCGCAATTGCTGGCCGCGGCATTTCCATTATGCGCGCAGCCCGACGCAATCGAGACCGTACCGACGCAGGACGCGCTGAACCGCGTGTTAGCCACTGACATTCACTCGGCGCTCGATGTGCCGCCGGCCGACATCAGCGCGATGGACGGCTACGCGGTGCGGGCCGTCGACGTTGTGGCCGGCCGGCCGATGTGCGTGTCGCAACGCGTGCCAGCCGGGCATGCGCCCGGTGGCGCGCTCGAGGCCGGCACCGCGGCGCGCGTTTTCACCGGTGCGCAACTACCCGCGGGCGCTGACACGGTCGTGATGCAGGAGCAGGCGCAGGCGCACGGCGAGACGGTCGCGTTTGATGCAGCGCCGCCAATGGGCGACTGGATCAACCGGCGTGGTTCGGATATCTGCAAGGATGCGGTGATTTTGCCCGCCGGCATGCGGCTAACGCCACAGGCGTTAGGCCTGGCCGCGTCGGTCGGCTATGCGACGTTGCCGGTCGCGCGCCGGCCGAGGGTCGCGATAGCCTTCACCGGCGACGAGTTGACGATGCCTGGCGAGCCATTGCGTAAAGGCGCAATCTACAATTCGAGCCGGTTCACGCTCGGTGGGCTGCTGGCCGCACTCGGCTGTGACGTGACGGACCTCGGCATCGTGCCGGACCGGCTTGATGCGACGCGCGATGCGCTGCGCGAGGCGGCGCTCGCGCATGACCTGATCCTCACTTCCGGCGGCGTATCGGTGGGCGACGAGGATCACGTGCGGGCCGCGGTTCAAGCTGAAGGTTCGCTGCACCTGTGGCAGATCGCGATGAAGCCGGGCAAGCCGCTTGCGTTCGGCACGGTGCACCGACCGGCGGCCGCGGGGGCGCTGTGCGTCAGCGCGCCACACGACGCAGCGTTCTTTATCGGCTTGCCTGGCAATCCGGTGTCCAGCTTCGTGACGTTCCTGTTGTTCGTGCGCCCGTTCATCCTACGCTTGGCCGGCACGGGATGCGTCGAGCCTCGTGTACTGCGCATGCGCGCCGATTTTACGCAAAAGAAGGCGGATTGCCGCAATGAATTCCTGCGCGCACGAATCAACGACGCTGGAGGTCTCGACCTGTTCCCGAACCAAAGTTCGGCGGTGCTGACATCCACGGTGTGGGGGGACGGATTGATCGACAATCCGCCCGGGCACGCGATCCAGGCGGGCGAGATGGTGCGTTTCCTGCCATTCTCGACGTTGCTGGCGTGACGGCGTGGCAGAACGACGGTGAGGGGTCGCGCGGCGGAAATAGGATTTTCAACGGTCAATGGCAATGAAGATCGAACTGAGGTTTTTTGCAAGTGTGCGCGAGGCGGTCGGCACGGACGCGGAAACGGTTGACGTACCGGACAGCGTTAACACGGTCGGCGACGTGCGCGCGTGGCTATGTTCGCGCGGCGGCGCGTGGGCAGGCGCACTGGCGGGTACGCGCCCGTTGCGCATGGCGTGCGACCACGTCATGACTGATCCGTCGACGCGACTGACTGACGGCTGCGAGGTGGCATTTTTTCCACCCGTCACCGGCGGGTGATACGGCAGCGGCCGGGCGGAGTAACGCGGAGGATGAGATGACAGTCAGCGTGCAGGCGCACGATTTCGACGTGACGACGGAGCTTGCCCGGCTGCGTGCGGGCCATCCACGCATCGGCGCGGTGGTCAGCTTCGTGGGTACCGTGCGCGAGTTGAGCGACGGTGAGCCAATCAGCGCGTTGGAGTTAGAGCATTATCCGGGCATGACCGAACGGGCGCTGGAGGCCATTGTTGCCGAAGCCGAGCGCCGCTGGGCAGGCATCGACGTGCGTGTGGTGCACCGGCACGGGCGGCTCGACGCGGGTGAGCAGATCGTGCTGGTCGCGGTCGCGGCTGCGCATCGCGGTGACGCGTTTGCCGCCTGCGAGTTCGTGATGGACTACCTAAAGGCTAACGCGCCTTTTTGGAAAAAGGAGTGTACCGGGCAACGCGAGCGCTGGGTCGAGGCGCGCGCCGCCGACGACGCGGCGCTCGCGCGCTGGAGCATTGCGTCGCACAACGCGGCGAAGGGTCCGCTTGCCGACGATCAGTGAGCGGCGCCACGCTCGCCGCGGCGCGGCGCGATTCGCTCGAGCAGCGCCTTCTGCTCCGGCGGCACCTGATATTGCCAGCCGAAGCGGCCCAGCTGCAGGCTTTCCGCGATGCGCAGCGCCGGCTCCATCAACTTGAGCGCCGCGGCGGGCTCGAACAGGTGCTCGACCGTGTCCAGGAACAGGTACAGCCAGCGGCTGAAGTGCTCTGGCTCGATACCCTTTAGTGGCAGGTGGGCCAGCTGCACATTGCCCTTGTAGCGCTTGGCGCCCAGCGCGATGCTGGCCCAAAAGTCGCACATTTTTGCCAGGTGCGGGTCCCATGCGTCGCCGATCGCCTGCGCGAAGATCGGTCCCAGCGTGTCGTCCGCCCGCACGCGTGCATAGAAGCGGTGGACTAGTGAATGGATGCCTGCTTCGTCCAAGATGGCAAGGTGGCTCACTGCGGCGTTGGATTCGGGATTGACCATGATGTCGTGTTGTCAGCAGAGGGATCGGATCGCATTGCGGCAGCGCAGCGGATCAGCGACGCAACGCGGCCGGCACGACGTGGCCCAACACGACATGGCCCGGCACGGTATGGCCTGGCGCGCAAACCCGTGCCTGTGGCAGTAAGATACCGGAGGCGGTACGGGGCGCGGCAGCATGTTGCTGCGCCAGCCCTTATTTTGCACCATAGAGCATAAGCCGGGATACTCGTTTGCGATTGACCGATTTTACCGACTATGCGTTTCGCGTGATCCTGTACCTGTCGGTGCACGACGACGGATTGTCCACGATTCAGCAGATATCCGATGCGTACCAGGTGTCGAAGAACCATTTGATGAAGATCGTGCAACTGCTCGGCGAGCGAGGCTGGGTCGACACGGTGCGCGGGCGCAACGGTGGCTTGCGGCTGGCGCCGCACGCCCGGACGCTAACGGTCGGCACAGATTGTGCGCGCCACTGAGAACGATTTTGCGCTGGTCGCCTGTCTGGGGGCCAACGACCGCTATGCATGCGCCATTGAGCCAGCCGAGCGCGCCGCTCGCGCACGCGCTGGGCTTGGTCACGCCCGCCCCGGGCGCTTGAAAAGCCCCATCCGGACCTCAAGATATGGGGCAATCAAGCATTGGAGGTCTCCATGAGGATCGACAAACTAACCACGAAGTTCCAGGAAGCGCTTGCGGACGCACAAAGCCTCGCCGTTGGGCGAGACAACCAGTATATTGAGCCGCTGCACGTGCTCACGGCGCTGCTCGCGCAGCCCGATGGCGCGGCCCGCTCGCTGTTGTCGCGCGCCGGTGTGCATGTGCAGGCGCTGCAGGCCGCGCTCGGCGCGGCGTTGGAACGGTTGCCGCAGGTACATGGCACCGACGGCAATGTGCAAGTGAGCCGCGAGTTGAGCGGCTTGTTGAACCAGGCGGACAAGGAAGCGCAGAAGTACAGCGACGCGTATATCGCCAGCGAGATGTTTCTGCTCGCGCTTGCCGATGACAAGGGCGATGCCGGCCGGCTCGCGCGCGAGCATGGCCTGACCCGCAAGGCGCTGGAGGCCGCTGTCGCGGCGGTGCGCGGCAACGCGCAGGTTAACAGTCAGGATGCCGAGAGCCAGCGTGAGGCGCTAAAGAAATACACAGTGGACCTGACCGAGCGCGCGAGCGCCGGCAAGCTGGATCCGGTGATCGGCCGCGATGACGAGATCCGCCGCGCGGTCCAGATCCTGCAGCGCCGCACGAAGAACAACCCGGTGTTGATCGGCGAGCCGGGGGTGGGCAAGACCGCGATCGTCGAAGGTCTCGCGCAGCGCATTGTCAATGGCGAGGTGCCCGAGACACTGAAAGACAAGCGGGTGCTGGCGCTGGACATGGCCGCGCTGCTGGCCGGCGCCAAGTATCGCGGCGAATTCGAGGAGCGGCTCAAGGCGGTGCTCAGCGACATTGCGAAGGACGAGGGGCGCACGATCGTGTTCATCGACGAAATTCACACGATGGTTGGCGCAGGCAAGGCGGAAGGCGCGATCGACGCGGGCAACATGCTCAAGCCGGCGCTCGCGCGCGGCGAGTTGCATTGCATTGGCGCGACGACGCTGGATGAATACCGCCGATACATCGAAAAAGACGCGGCGCTTGAGCGGCGCTTCCAAAAGGTGCTGGTCGATGAGCCGTCGGTCGAGGCGACCATTGCGATCCTGCGTGGGTTGCAGGAAAAGTACGAGCTGCATCACAAGGTCGAGATCACGGATCCGGCCATTGTCGCGGCCGCCGAGCTGTCGCACCGCTATATCACCGACCGTTTTCTGCCGGACAAGGCGATCGACTTGATCGACGAGGCGGCGTCCAAGATCAAGATGGAGATCGACTCGAAGCCCGAGGCGATGGACCGGCTCGACCGTCGGTTGATCCAGTTGAAGATCGAGCGCGAGGCGGTGAAGAAGGAAACGGACGAGGCATCGCAAAAGCGGCTCGGGTTGATCGAGGACGAGATCGCGCGGCTCGAGCGCGAATACGCAGATCTCGAGGAGATTTGGACGGCGGAGAAATCCGCCGTGCAGGGTGGTGCACACTTGAAGGAAGAGATCGACAAGACCCGTGCGGAAATCGTGCGGCTGCAGCGCGAGGGTAAGCTGGATAAGGTCGCCGAGTTGCAGTATGGCACGTTGCCGCAGTTGGAGGCGCAACTGAAGGCAGTTACCCAGGCCGAAGCCGGTACGTCCAAGAGCGACAAGCCGCGGTTGCTGCGCACGCAGGTGGGCGCCGAGGAGATTGCCGAGGTCGTATCACGCGCCACTGGCATCCCGGTCGCGCGGATGATGCAAGGCGAGCGCGAGAAGCTGCTGCAGATCGAGGCGAAGCTGCATGAACGCGTGGTCGGCCAGGACGAGGCGATCAGTGCGGTGGCCGACGCGATCCGCCGTTCGCGGGCAGGCTTGGCCGACCCAAACCGGCCGTATGGCTCGTTCCTGTTCCTTGGCCCGACGGGGGTTGGCAAGACCGAGCTGTGCAAGGCGTTGGCGGCTTTCCTGTTCGATGCCGAGGACCACTTGATCCGCATCGACATGAGCGAGTTCATGGAAAAGCACAGCGTCGCGCGGCTGATCGGCGCGCCGCCCGGCTATGTCGGCTACGAGGAAGGCGGCTACTTGACCGAGGCCGTGCGGCGCAAGCCGTACAGTGTGATCCTGCTCGATGAGATCGAAAAGGCACACCCGGACGTGTTCAACGTGCTGCTGCAGGTGCTCGATGACGGCCGCATGACCGATGGCCAGGGCCGCACGGTGGATTTTAAGAACACCGTGATTGTGATGACGTCGAATCTCGGCTCGCAGCAGATCCAATCGATGGTTGGTGAGCCTCACGCGGCGGTGCGCGATGCGGTCTGGGAAGAGGTCAAGCAACATTTCCGGCCCGAGTTCCTGAATCGGATCGACGAGGTCGTCGTTTTCCACGGCCTGGATCGCAGCCATATTCGCTCGATCGCGAAGATCCAGTTGCAACGGCTCACCGAGCGACTGGCGAAGATGGACATGCAACTGGACGTGTCGGATGCGGCACTCGAGCACATCGGCAAGGTTGGCTACGATCCGTTGTTCGGTGCGCGGCCGCTCAAGCGCGCGATCCAGCAGGAGATTGAGAACCCGATCGCCAAGCTGATCCTCGGTGGCCGGTTTGGCCCGAAGGACCTGATCCCGGTCGACTTCGAGGATGGCACGTTCGTGTTCGAACGGGTCGTGCACTGATGGGGCGCTGATGCGCGAAGTCGCAACGGGGGTGCTGGCGCTGTTGTTCGGCGCCTGCGCCCAACCCAGGTTTTAGGCCGTCCAGCCCGAGTCCGTGTTGATCGCGCGGCTCAATACTACTATTGCCGCGCGCTGTCGGCCGCTACCTCGCCGTCGAGGTAATCGTCGGCGGCTACTGGAAACTGCTGTGATGGCGGGTGATCCAACGCGGCCGACGCTGGTATCATCTCGTACTGTATATCTATACAGGATTAGACGATGGACGCGATTCCCGCCGGCGGCGTGGACCCGTTCTACTATGTCGCAAACTTCCGTCACGCTATCGCGTGGTTGAGCGATCGATGCGATGACCTGCTTGACGGGCAAGAACGGGCCTTCATCGACGCGTTCGAGCTGTTGCCCCACGCGTCGCGCGCGCTGCTGGTCCGGATGTTGATGCGCAAAGGACCGTTGTTTCGCACGGACAAGCTGCGGTATGCCGAGATCGGCGAGCCGCTCGCCGCATGCGGGCCATTGATCGCGCGAGGTTGGGTCGAACTCGATCCGCCGATGTCGGTTGACGAACTGTTCACTGTGGCGACCAAGGTCCAACTCGAACACCGCTTCGTGGCGGCAAAGGCAGTGCGCGGCACGAAGGCGGCGCTGCTTGACGCGCTGCGCGCCGCGCATCCCGGTGTACAGCATGCGTATTCAGTCTGGTGCCCGAACGGACCAGGGAGGGTCGTCCGCTTCCTGCTGGGGCCCCTGTGCGACCGGCTTCGATTGATGTTCTTTGGGAACCTGTGGCAGGACTGGTCGGAGTTTGTGTTGGCCGACCTGGGTATTTTCCGCTACGAAGCCGTGCGCTTGGACGGATCGTCTCGCGCATTCCAACGGCGCGAAGATGTCGATGCCTATTTCTCGTTGCATGCGTGCCGCCAGGCGCTGGACGCGGCGCCCGATGACGCGACGCTGGACGCATTGCTGGCGCAGGCGTGCGCATGTCCGACTGGTAATCTTTGGCTCGGCATGCGTCGTGCCAAAGTGTTGTTCCGGATCGGCCAGCACTGCGAACGGCAGCGCGATTGGCCGCGCGCGCTGCATGCGTACGAGGCGAGCACCTATCCGGAAGCCCGCTATCGGCGAATGCGCGTGCTCGAGGCGCTCGGTCGCTGCGACGACGCATTGGCGCTTGCTGCGCAAGTCGTACAGATGCCGGTCAGCGAGGGTGAGGCACAGCGCGCCGCGCGTACCCTTGCGCGGCTACAGCGCGTGATGCTTGCCGCGCGACAGCAGTCGCCGTTGCCGATGCAATCGGCATGTGGCGAGCGTCCATTCGGCCGGAATCGCGTACCTTCACCACAGTTTGATTTATCGGCACCAGCACCAGCACAGACATCGGCACATACATTGGCAACGCCGATCTCGCGCAGCGACTGGCTCTTGCCCATGCCCGCCGTGCCGATGCGGGTCGAACACGTATTGCGCGCTCACCTGCATCGCCCGGAGGCGCCAGTGTTCTATGTCGAAAACGCATTGATTAACACCTTGTTTGGCCTGTTGTGCTGGCAGGCGGTATTCGCGCCGATACCCGGCGCATTCTTTCATCCGTTCCAGCGCGGGCCAGCGGACCTGGATGCGCCGACGTTCGTTGCGCGTCGTCAGGCGCTGTTCGATGCCTGCCTGCAACAGCTCGACGATGGTCGTTATCGACGCACGATCGAGGATAATTTTGCCGCGAAGGCTGGGATTCAATCGCCGTTCGTGGCCTGGAGCGTGTTTGACCCTGCGTTGTTGACGCTTGCGCTGGACTGTATGCCGGCTGCCCACCTGAAGCTGTGGTTCGTGCGGTTGCTGCGGGACGTCTCGCGGAACCGCTCCGGATTTCCGGATCTGGTTCGATTCGTGCCGGCTGTGTGTTCGTACGAACTGATCGAGGTGAAAGGGCCTGGCGACCGGTTGCAGGACAACCAGTTGCGCTGGCTCGCCTACGCACACGAAAAGGGGCTGCCGGTCAGCGTCGCGCACGTGCGATGGCTCGACCACGGGGGCAGTATGCCGGCGCCGCCCGCCGCCGTTGGCCATGCGATCCCGGACGGCGTCAGCGCGCCGGCGCAATGGACAGTGTGATGCGCTACGTGGTTGCCGTGCGCGCATTGTGCGAGTTTACGGCAAAGCAAGGCGACCTGGATCTGCGGTTCACGCCGTCTTCCAGCGCCGAGGAGGGTAAGACCGGCCATCGCATCGTTGCCAGCCGCCGCCACGCGGACTACCAAACGGAAATCAGCGTCACGGGCGAATACCGGGAGCTGACGGTGCGTGGTCGCGCGGACGGCTACGATCCGCAACGGGGTCGGCTCGAGGAAATCAAGACGTATCGAGGCGAACTGGATGCGATGCCGGACAATCATCGCGCGCTGCATTGGGCGCAGCTGCGGGTGTACGGCTGGCTGTTCTGTCAGCAGGCGCGAGTGCCGTCGATCGAACTCGCACTCGTGTACTACGACATCACGACCGGGCATGAAACAGTGCTGACCAAGACGGCGAGTGCCGCTGCGTTGAAAGCGGCGTTCGAACAGCAATGTACGCGCTTTATCGACTGGGCAGCCCAGGAACGGGCGCACCGCGCCGCGCGCGATGCGATGCTGCACGGTCTGCAGTTGCCTTTCCCAGCGTTCCGTGTTGGCCAGCGCGAGCTTGCCGAGGCGGTCTACCGTGCGGCGCTCGGCGCCCGCGTGCTGCTCGCGCAAGCACCGACGGGCATCGGCAAGACGCTCGGTACGCTGTTTCCACTGCTCAAGGCCTGTCCGCGCGCATCGATCGACAAAGTGTTTTTTTTGAGCGCGAAAAGTCCTGGACGGCAGCTGGCATTGGATTCGCTGCAGTCCTTGACGCGTGGCGCAGTGGGACCGCGACGGTCAACAGAATCAACGGAGTCAGCAGAATCAGCAGAATCAGCAACGGAATCCGCGCGGGCCGGATCCGGGATGGCCGGGCGCACAGGCATCGGCGCGCGTGCGCCAAGGTCTGTCCCCGCGCTGCCGCTGCGCGTGGTTGAGCTGGTCGCGCGCGACAAGGCGTGCGAGTATCCGGGCAATGCGTGTACCGGGCAGGCATGTACGCTCGCGCAAGGGTTTTACGATCGGTTGCCGGCTGCACGCGAGGCGGCGTTGGCAAGGTATTGGCTCGATCGCGGCGCGCTGCGCGAGGTGGGCTTGACCCATCGCGTGTGTCCGTACTACCTGGGCCAGGAATTGGTGCGCTGGGCTGATGTGATCGTCGGCGATTACAACTACTATTTCGACACCGGTGCCCCCCTGTTTGCGTTGACCGTGCAAAACCAGTGGCGGGTCGCTGTGCTGGTGGACGAGGCGCACAATTTACCCGAACGGGCGCGGGCGATGTACTCGGCCACGCTTGAGCAGGGGGAACTGGCCTATCTTGCTCGTGGCGCGCGCGGCACGCTGGGTACCGCATTGCGTCGCTTGCAGCGGTGCTGGAACACGCTGAATCGCGCGCAGGCCGAACCGTACCGCGCCTCTGACGTACTGCCCGATGCATGGCTATGCGCGCTGCAGCGCGCCGTTGGTGCGATCGGCGAGCATCTAGCTGAACCACAACTTGTGCCGGACGTGCGTCTGGAGCGCTTCTATCTCGATGCGATCCACTTCATGCGCATCGCCGAGCGTTTCGACGAGCACTGGATGTTCGACGTCACACTGGCCACGCTGGAGGGAGCCGCGGCGCGCGCCACGTGGCGCTCGACGTTGTGCATCCGCAATGTCGTGCCGGCGGCGGCATTGCGAGCGCGTGTCGCGGCAGTCCATTCGATGACGCTTTTTTCTGCGACACTGTGGCCTGCGCGCTTCTACCGCGATCTGCTCGGACTACCGGACGATACCGTCAATGTCGACGTCGCCAGTCCGTTCAGCGCGGCGCAACTCGCCGTGTACGTGACGCCGTCGATCTCGACCCGCTATCGGGACCGCCAGGCGTCGCTTGGTGCGCTGGTTGAGCGGATTGCCTCGCAGTATGCGGCGCTGCCCGGCAACTATCTGTGCTTTTTCAGTAGCTTTGAATACCTGGAACAGGCGGCTGCGCTGTTCAGCGCTACGCATCCGTCGATTCCGGTGTGGCGGCAGGCCCGGGCGATGGACGAGCCGGCACAGCGTGCCTTCATCGCCCACTTCGAGCCGCACGGCCGCGGCATCGGATTCGCCGTGCTCGGCGGTGCATTTGCCGAGGGCATCGACCTGCCCGGCACACGGCTGGTCGGCACGTTTATCGCCACGCTTGGGATGCCGCAGATCAATGCGGTGAACGAACAGTTGCGCGAGCGGATGCAGCGGCTGTTCAGTGCCGGATTCGACTATACGTACTTGTTCCCGGGGGTGCAGAAAGTGGTGCAGGCCGCAGGCCGCGTGATCCGCAGCGAGACGGACCGTGGTGTCGTGCACCTGCTGGATGATCGCTTTATGCGGCGCGACGTGCGTGCGTTGCTGCCATGCTGGTGGAAGGTCGAATTGGAGAGTCGCCGCTAGGCGGCGGGCTGCGGCCCGGCTACTGGCCAACCACCGGCCGGGTGCTCCGGCCGGGACACCCGGCCGTCGCCCGCTGCGTCACATTTCTTCGGCCCACGACATATTTTCGTGCGCCATCAGCGCGGACGAAGCGGCGGGTCCGTAGGTGCCGGCCGTGTAGGTACGGGGGCGCTCGTCCAGTTCGCGCCAGCCGGCCAGGATCGGCTCGACCCAGGTCCAGGCGGCTTCCAATTCATCACGGCGCATGAAATGGGTCAGGCGCCCCCGGATCACGTCGATCAGCAGCCGCTCGTAGGCTTCGGCGCGGCGCCCCGTGAACGCCTGCTGCAAGTCCAGGTTTAAATTGACCGGCAGCATGTGCATGCCGCTGCCCGGCTCCTTCGCAAGCATTTGCAACTGGATCGATTCCTCCGGCTGCAATTGGATTATCAGCCGGTTACCGTAGTTGCGTGGCCCGCTCGGGATGATCGAGAAAGGCAAGTCGGCGAAATCGATGACAATCTCGGAACGCCGCTTCGGCATCCGCTTGCCGGTGCGCAGGAAGAACGGTACGTTGGCCCAGCGCCAGTTGTTGATGTGCGCGCGCAGCGCGACGAACGTCTCCGTGCGGCTGCCTGGCGGCACGTTGTCTTCATCGAGATAACCCTTGACCGGTTCCCCGCCGATCGCGCCCGCGGTGTACTGGCCGCGCACCGTGTTGCGGGCGATGTCCGAGACCGTCATCGGACGCAGCGAGCGCAGCACCTTGAGCTTTTCGTCCCGTACCGCGTCAGGATCGAGCGACACGGGAGGTTCCATCGCCACGATGCACAGCAACTGCAGCAGGTGGTTCTGCACCATGTCGCGCAGCGCGCCCGTCTGGTCATAGAAACCGGCCCGGCTGCCGACGCCCACGGTCTCGGCGACCGTGATTTGCACGTTCTTGATGTATGGCGCTTGCCACAATGGCCCGAAAATCGCGTTGCCAAAGCGCAGCACCATCAGGTTCTGCACGGTTTCCTTGCCCAGGTAATGGTCGATCCGGTAGATCTGCGATTCGGCAAAGTACTGGCCGACCGACGCGTTAATCGCACGTGCCGACGCGAGGTCGTGTCCCAGCGGTTTTTCGAGTACGACGCGCGATTGTTCGTTGACCAGCCCGCACGCGGCGAGGTTGTCGCAGATCGTCGTGAATAGCTCGGGTGATGTGGCCAGGTAAAACACGCGCTGCGCTTCGGGCCGGGACGCCGCGACGAGGTTGGCGTAGTCGGATGATGAGACAACATCGATTCGCACGTAGTCGAACAACGCTAGGAAACGATCCCACGCCTGTTTGTCCAGCGCACTGCTGTCAACGAACGGCCGCGAGTGCTCGTCGATGAACGTGAGGTACTGGTCGCGCGAGAAGTCCTTGCGGCCGATCGCGATGATCCGCGTGTCGGCCGGCAGGTTGCCGTGCAGATGCGCCATGTACAGCGCCGGGAGCAATTTGCGGGCCGACAGGTCGCCGCCGCCGCCGAAGATGATCATGTCCAGTGCGCAGGCGGATGCGGCAAAGGCTGCGGAAGAAGCCGTGGTTGTCATGATGCGTGCGTGTCACGGGCCGGTTGAGCAACCCCTATGGTGCATGGTTATTCGGATTTTTGCACGCCCCCGCGCATCGTGCGCTCAACGCGCAGACGCGTTGCGCCGCGTTAAGCGGCGGTTGCTACTTTTACCATGCCGATTCGTTTGCGATGATGCGTGGTGGACGCGATCCCGGCCGGCGGCGGCGTCATGGACCTGGCGGGCGGCGCCAAGCAGGTGTTCGTGATGATGGAGCAGTAAAAAAGCCGATCCGGTGCTTGTCGAGCGTGACGAACATCCGCGCGAAACCTCGCTTGACGCGCTCGCCAAGCTGAAGGGCGTGGTGCGGCCCGACCGCGATTGCCTTGGGCCATTCGCTGGGTATGAGCGGTGCGCGGCTGACGTTGACGGCCGTCTACGAATTGCAGCGACGAGCCGGGCGCTTCGCACTTGCGACGATGTGCATCGGCGTTGGCAGGGCATCGCGATTGCGCTCGAGCGCGTATGAAATGGGCGCGCTCCGATGTGCCGCAGCGGGCGTGCGGCCCGCTCGCGCATTATCTGAACGACTGACGAGGAATCCATCATGCCATTTGCGTCGATCGACGGAATCCACCTGCATTACCGTATTGACGGTGCCGAACATACCGATGCGCCGTGGGTCGTGCTGTCCAATTCGCTGGGCACGCGGCTCGCGATGTGGGATGCCCAAGTCCCGGCGCTGAGCGCGCATTTTCGCGTGCTGCGCTACGATACGCGCGGACACGGGCAGTCGGATACGCCGCCGGGGCCCTATACAATCGGACGGCTGGCCGATGACGTGGTCGCTTTGCTTGACGCGTTGGGCATCGAGCGTGCGCACTTTTGCGGTTTGTCGATGGGTGGGCAGACTGGCATTGCGCTCGGCGCTTGCCATGGCGACCGGCTGATCCGGCTGGTGTTGTCGAACACGGCATTCAAGATCGGCTCGCCGCAGGTGTGGAACTCGCGCATCGCGAAAGCGCGCGGCGAAGGCATGGCCGGCTTGGCTGACGCGATCATCGAGCGCTGGTTTACGCCGGGATTCCGCGAGCGGCAAGCCGCGCAGGTTGAGCCGTTGCGAGCGCAACTGGTGGCCACCGACCCCGAGGGGTATGCCGCGAACTGCGAGGCGGTGCGCGATGCACACTTGCGCGACGAACTGGGCCGCATCACCGTGCCGACGTTGGTCATTGCCGGCACGCACGATGTTGCGACGAGCCCGGAGCAGGGCCGGGCGATGGTCGCGGCGATCCGGGGGGCGCAGTATCTCGAACTCGACGCATCACATATTTCGAACATCGAACAGCGTGACACGTACAACCGCGAGCTGGTGGCATTCCTGCGGGGCGCCGCCTAACAGGGGTCTCTGGCATAAGCCATCGTCATGCCGCGCGAGGAAGCGCGGAGCGCAGCACGTCGAAATTGACCGGCTTGGGCAACACCAGCAGGCCTTCGCGTTGCGCCAGACTCAATTTGTCGGTGTGCCCGGTGACCAAGATCACGGGCAAGCTGGGGTCCGCGTCGCGCAGCGCGATGGCCAGGTCGATGCCGTTCATCGGGCCGGGCATGGTCACATCGCTGATCACCGCATCGTATCGCGCGTGCCGATGGTAGATCTGCAGGGCTGAATGGGCGTCCGGCGCGGTGGTGACTCGATGACCATCCAGGTTCAGCACCGCCGCCGTCGCCTCGGCGACTTCGTTGTCGTCCTCCACCAGCAGGAGCTCAAGCCCAGTTATGCCGGTCAAGGCGTGGCGCGCGCGCGCCGCGCGGCTCGGCCGGCCGTCGGGTACTGCGTTGGCGTCCGCTGGCGCCGTGGCGGGCGATTGCCACGACAATGGTTCACCGGGCGCCGGTGCGGGAATCTCGCTGTCAGACGCCGGTGGACGCGGAACATCCCCGTCGCGTTCGGCAGCGTGCAGCCCGGCGTGGGTAGGTGCCTTGGCTTCGGTGGCAGCCGCCGCCGGCAGGAACAAGGCAACCGTCGTGCCCATGCCAGGATGGCTAATGATTTGCGCATCGCCGCCGGCCTGTTGACAAAAGCCGTAGACCTGCGGCAGTCCGAGCCCGGTGCCCTTGCCAAGCTCCTTGGTCGTGAAGAATGGCTCGAATGCGCGCGCCGCCACGTCGGCGCTCATCCCGCAGCCGTTGTCGCTGACCGCAATACGCACCCGATCCGGTTCGGCTGTTGACGCTGCGCCGGCGTGCTCGTGCGCCGCCTGGTGGTTGTTGGCCGAAATGGCAATCCGGCCGCCGGCCGGTAGCGCGTCGCGCGCGTTGGCCACCAGGTTGATCAGTGCAAGCTGCAGGTCGGTGGGGTCCGCCAGTACGGGCCACACGCTGTCGGGCACCGCGATGCGCACGTCGCACTGCGGGCCGGCGCACGCCTCGATCAACCCCTTCCATTCGGCCAAACGGCTGCGCAGGTCGATCCGCTCGGCCCGCGTAGGCTGCTTGCGCGAGACGCTGAGCAAACGACGGGTCAGGGCTTCGCCAGTGTGCACGGCCCGTTCAATGGCCCGCCACTGCTTTGCCATGTTGCCCTCGCCCATCTTCAGGCGGATCAGCCGCGCATTCGCGGATAGCACCATCAGCAGGTTGTTGAAGTCGTGCGCGACGCTGCCGGTCAGCCGGCCCAGCGATTCCATTTTCAGTGCGTGCCGATAGTCTTCCTCGGCCGCACGCCGCAGCGAGGCCTCCGCCTGCCATTGACGCCATGCTTTTTCCTCGCTATCGAGGCGGCGCAGTGCGACGAACGCCACCAGGAACAGCGCGATGCTGGGCACGACTGAAAAGCCAGTGACAATCGCAGTGCGAGCGAGCCAACGCGAGAACACCTGGTCCAGCCGCAGGTAGTCGGTGACGTAGACGTCCCGCGAGCCTACGCGCCGGTAGCCGATGATTGCCTGCGTATCGGCCAGGCGGACCCGCTCGGTACCGCCCAGTTGCGCGGCCAGCACGCCGCGCGGCACCGGCGGCTCGACGTCGCCGGGTACCGGTGGCGGATAGCGGGCGAGCAACGTGCCATCATTGCGCATCAGTGCAAGCTGGCCGATGTGGCTGCCGGTCACGAGCTCACGATAGAAATCCTCGAAGTACGACGCGCGGATCGACAAGGCGACGACGCCGGCAAACGAGCCATCGCTCAGATGACGCGGTGTGATGACATCAAAGATGCGGTCACGGTGTCCCCGCAACGGGATCGCCTCGGTCACGTAGTCGCCCTGGTTCCACCGGGCAGCGCTGCGGAATGCGTCGGTCTGCGCAAGACTGCGCGGCACGCCCAAATAGGGATCGTTGGTGACCACGAGCCGGCCGCTTGCATCGTACACGCTGACCGCGGCCAAGTGATCGAAAGGTGCGGCAATTGAGCGCAGCTTGGTGGTCATTGCGTAGCCGCCCAGCGTGCCGCCATGGGATTCAGCGTCGTAGATCGCCTGCAGAACCCTGTCCCGGATCACTTCATTGAGCTCAAACACCTTCAGCGCCTGCTCCTCGGTGATCCGCGACGAACGTGTGGCGAATCCACTGGCGTCGTTCAGTGCCTTGTGCCAACTGGTTATGCCATAGTACAGCAGGAACCCCGCCGGCAGCACGACGGTGGCGATTAGCAACACGACCAATGCACGGCGCAACGTGGCGAAGTCGCGCACCGGCGCGTTGGGCTCGGCGTGTCCGGACAGCGGCACGGGCCAGTCCGCCCCGACGATTGCACGATTGTCGGCGGTTGCTGGTTCGCTCGGCCCTGCAGGTCTTTTCGCAGGCGTGCGCATCTCAAATAGGGACACCCTTGTCGACGAAAGATCCTCTATTTTAGGACCATCGCGTGAACTCGAGCCGGCCCCGGTTCGCTTTACTGTTAAGATGGTGCCGCTTTTTACCGGCCGGCGCCGTTGGTGTGCGCCGCATCGCTCCACCTTATCATGTCCTCGTTGCTTCGTTTCCTGGAACCGTGGGAGCCCTCGTTCGGGCTGGTGTTCGTCTTTGTCGCGGCCGCCGTGCTGTTCGCGCGCGGCACGCTGCACCAACGCGTGAGCATCGCGCGCCAGGCGGCGTTCTGGATGGGTCTCGTGCTGCTGTATGTCGCGCTGCACACGCGAGTGGACTATTACGCTGAGCATCAATTCTTCGTCCACCGGCTCCAGCACCTGGTGCTGCATCACCTGGCGCCGCTGCTGGTTATGTCCGCCTATCCAGGCAGCGTGATGCGTGCTGGCATGCCGCTGCGCTGGCGCGGCATGCTGCACCGGGCGGCCCGGCGGCGTGCGTCGCGCATGGCCGGCGCCGTGCTGCTCAACCCGGCGTTCATCTCGTTGGTGTTCGTGGTCTCGGTGCTCTTCTGGCTCATTCCGTCCGTGCAGTTCATTTCGATGCTCGACTGGCGCATCTACTTGTTCATGAACTGGTCGGTGACGATCAGTGGTCTGCTGTATTGGTGGATGCTGCTGGATCATCGTCCGAGCCCGCCCAGTCGGGTAAAGCCGGGCGTGCGGGTGTTGTCGCCGGTGATCACGATGACGCCGCAGATCTTGGCCGGTGCGATCATCACGTTCTCCTCGCGCGACTTGTACCCGATTTTCACGTTGTGCGGCCGCGCCATGGACCTGTCGCCGGCGCTGGATCAAAGCCTGGGTGGGCTGATCATGTGGGTGCCCGCGGCCATTATCGAAACGCTCGGCGGCCTGGTGGCGCTGCGGCACATGATGCGCCTGTCCACGCTGCCGCCGCGTCGCCCTCCCGCGCGGCGCACGCCAGCCGCCACGCCGGGGGGCGTCGTCGCAGCCCATCCATCGCGGGCCGGCCGCTCATAGCGCGGGGTCGCTGCGCACCCCAGACGCATCGAGCGGGCGGCACGGCTCGCGCGTCATTTTTGCCGCTTGAGAAAAGAGATCGGTACAATGGCCGGTTGATTGCCGGGCATTGGTCCGGGCGCATGCGGAAAGGATTCCATGAAACTGATTCAAAACCGTCTCATCTCGCGCTTTGTTGCTGGCGCCGTCATTGCCGGCGGCGTGGCGGCCTGCAGTTCGCCCAATCCACAGGCGATCGACTACAAGAGTGCCACGCGGGCTAAGGCATCGTCGCTGGCCGTGCCCCCGGACATGACCAACGAGATCGCCGACCAGCGCTCGCTGCCGCCTCAAGGCGGCTCGGCGTTGCTATCCGGATTGCAGCAGGTGCAGCAATCGGCACCTGCACTAGTGGGCGACGCGGTGCTGCCGCCGGTACGGGGCATGCATATCCAGCGCGAGGGCACGCAGCGCTGGCTGGTGATCGACAAGCAGGCGCCTGCACAAGTGTGGCCCGAGGTGCGGCGTTTTTGGCAGGAGCAGGGCTTCGTGCTGTCGCTGGACGCGCGCGATCGCGGGATCATGGAGACGGACTGGTACGAAACCCATCCGCAGGTGCCGGATGGCCTGATCCGCAATACGTTGTCCAAGGCGCTCGGCACCGGCTACACGACCGGCCTGCGCGACAAGTACCGCACGCGGCTCGAAAGCGCGCCGAACGGCGGGACGTATGTGTTCATCAGCCAGCGCGGGTTGTATGAGCAGTTGTTCGGCTCGGACAACGAGCAAAGCCGGTGGGAAGATCGGCCAAACGATCCGGCGCTGGAGGCCGAGTACCTAAAGCGATTGATGCAAGCGTTGGCGCGTAACCAGCAGGGCGGTGTGTCGATAGCCGCGGAGCCGATGGCCGCATCTGCGCCCAAGGCTGCCGACGCGGCGACCAGGGTGTCGCAGGCAGCACGCAAGGCGTCGGCGGCCGCCGCGACGCCGACTGAGCCGACCGACATCACGCTTGCCGAGCCTTACGACGACGCGTGGCTGAGGGTCGGCGTGGCGTTGGACCGGAACAACTTCACGGTCGATGACCGCGATCGTACGCGTGGCCTGTATTTCATTCGTTACGTGGATCCAAACGATTTAAGTTCGGCCAAACAGGGCTTCTGGAACCAAGTATTCCATGGCCGCAAGGAAAAGGCGGCGAAGCAATACCGTGTGAATGTGCGCGCGCTGACCGAGACGCAGACGAGGGTCGCGATTGTGGACGAGAGCGGACAGATTAACGATTCGAAGCAGGCACGCCAGATTCTGTCGCTGCTGATTGACCAGCTGCGCTGACCCTGTGGCTGTTGATCGACTGGTTGCGCTGGCCTCGTCGCTGTTGATCGACCAGTTGTGCTGGCCTTGTCGCTGCTGATTGACCGGTTGTGCCGGCCCTGCCGCTGCTGATCGCCCGCGCTGACCGTCATCCCGGGCGGCGCGCACGCCGCGCCGCCGCCTTGCAACCCGCGCGGGTGCCGTGACGTCACGTCGTAACGGCTGGCGCTGTCATGCCGGCCGATCCCCGCATCATCATCGAATGGGCTCCTTGCCGGGCAAGATTCCCTTTCTACTCAGTAGTCGAGCCTGCAAAAAGCTTGAGATGCTGTTGTGGTAAGGCGCAGAAGCCAATCGAGGGCTTGCGCAACTCCCAAAAGATAATCCAATAGGGTCAATTTCTGGGAGTTTTAAACTGCCAACGATGAACACGAGCTAGACAAGTTCTTGTGGGACACCGGATTTTTTTCGTAGCCGGCTGGACGCGATGATCGATCTGTGGTAACCGCTTGCGGTGCTAGCCACGCGTATGCCATGGAGCACGATTGAAGCGGCTCGCCCCGCTGTTTGAGCGGCGCATGCGCGAAGCCCAAAGCAGTACGGTGCCCGACCTGTTCGGGATGGCGCCGAAGTTGGCCGGCGCCGCGCTCAGTGCAGCTGGTCGCCCTCGCTTGCCGATCCGCTTGATGGTGGGGTTGCTCTATCTGAAGCATGCCTACAACGAAAGTGATGAGTCGGTATGCGAGCGCTGGGCGCGCAGGACGTGTACTTTCAGTTTTTCTGCGGTGAGTAGTATTTTCAGCCACGCCTGCCGTGTGATCCGAGCAATTTAGTGCGTTTTCGGCAAGCCTTGGGCGGAGCCTATCCGATTTCTTGTGTGTGAGGCATAAACTATTTCTTCCAGCGCATGGCATACCAGTTTAATTTTTTGAGTGCCTCGGCGCGCGAGCTGACTAGCATACCGGTAATCAGTTCCCACCCAATGCGAGCTAGTCCATAAAGCGTAGCGGTCATCGGACGGCACTGATCCATGTAATTGAGCGGCCACTTTTTAACCCTATCCGCCTGAATGCCCCCACAACTCTGGCACGCATTCTATGCTTATGAGCAGGCGGCCCAGCCGCGTGCCCTCTCAGTGGACGCCGGGTCACCTGGGCCAGTTCCGGCGACACATGACGCAGGTCCGTCTCAATGGCGAGTCGCTGTATTGCCAATGCTATCCGGTCGATGCCAGTTCGATAGTGGGGCATGTAGCAATCGAACGCGGTGATTGGGTCACGCAGCGCAAAATGCGCGATCACGGTGAGGTCGCCTGCCGTGTCGCGGCGGTGGCCGAGGCAACCGCATTCGACATGACCGAGAATACGCTGTAGCGGCAGCATCTGGTACCGGGCAGGACATCGACCGCCTGGCCGGGCCGATCTAGATGCCGGAAGTGATCTGGATCGGTACGCTAAACGTATACGGCGGCAAAAAACCGGCGCGCGTCACATCAAAGGACAGGGCGACGGCCTTCGGTGGCAGGAGACACGCGATGAGCAAACTAAACAAGACGATTCGCGTGGCTACTGACGTCGGTGGTACTTTCACCGACCTAGTGTACTTCGAGGTCGATCCGGGCACGGGCCGGCAATCGGTACGGACTGCCAAGTCGGATACGACGCCGCCTGACTACGAGCAGGGCATCCTCGACGTACTAAAAAAGGCCGATGTGGATTTGAGCGCTGTCACCTTCCTCGCGCACGGCACCACCGTAGTGATCAATGCGCTGACCGAGCGCCGTGGCGTCAAGACGGGATTGATCACGACGCAAGGTTTTGGCGACACGCTAGAAATTGCGCGCGCCAACCGGCCTGACTTTTTCAATTTAAGCTGGGTCAAGCCCGCGCCATTTGTGCCGCGCTACCTGCGTCGTGAAATATCGGGGCGCCTGCATGTGGACGGCAGCGAGCGCGAGCCGCTGGACTTATCTGGCCTGCCCGCCATCGTCGACACATTCCGCGCCGAAGGGGTGGAAGCGGTCGCGATCTGTCTACTGCACGCCTATGCCAATCCGGTGCACGAACAAGCGGTGCTGGCCGGAATGCGTCGGCTCTGGCCACAGGCGTCGGCGGTGGCATCGCACCAAATCACGCGCGAGTGGCGGGAATACGAGCGCTCCAGTACCGCGGTACTGTCCGCCTATGTGCAGCCAATCGCCGCGCGCTACCTGCAGCGGCTTGAAGACGGATTGCGATCGAACGGCTATCGGGCGCCGCTCTATGTGATGCAATCGAACTGCGGTGTCGACACCGTGGCTCACGCCCGAGAAATCCCGATTACGATGGTGGAGTCGGGACCGGCCAGCGGTTTCTGGGGAGCGGCCGAACTGGGCCGTTTGATCGGTGAGCCCAATGTGCTCGCACTCGATATCGGCGGCACCACGGCCAAATGCTCGCTGATCAAGGACGGGCAGATCTCCATCAAAACGGACTATTGGATCGAGCGCGACCGGACGCATGCCGGCTATCCGATCATGGTACCCGTGGTCGACTTGGTCGAGATCGGCAATGGTGGCGGCTCGATCGCGTGGATCGACGAATTCGACAAGTTGCATGTCGGCCCGCAATCGGCTGGGGCGTCGCCTGGTCCCGCAGCCTACGGTCGCGGCGGCACCCATGTGACCACCACTGATGCGAACCTGATCCTGAACCGCATCAATAAGGATTATTTCTGCGGCGGTACGTTTATTGCCGACATCGACGCCGTGGCCCGGGCCATGGCGCCGCTGACCGAGCGGCTACGGCTGTCGCCGCAGGAAATCGCGCGCGGCATTATTCGGATCGCCAACGACAACATGGTGAATGCGCTGAAATTGGTGTCGCTCAGCCGGGGCCATGATCCGCGTGACTTCACGCTGCTCGCCTTCGGTGGCGGCGGCGCGATGCACGCCGTTGCGCTCGCGCAGGAACTAGGCGTGAGAAAGGTGGTGATTCCGCGTGGCGCGTCTGTCTTTTCCGCGTGGGGCATGACGATGTCCGACCTGCGTCGCGACTGCTTCGTCAACCGCCTCTTTGAGATGGCTCGTCCGGATGCGGCGCTCGGTGCGCAAGCGCTGCTCGAACAGCTGTCGCATGATGCAACGGCACAGTACGCGACCGAAGGTATTGGCGCCAATGCGATCGAATTGGCCCTGTACTGCAAGATCCGCTACCAGAACCAGGAGCATGCGGTCGAGGTGCCGCTGCGGCAAGGTGAACGCGTCGTCACGCATTGGGCCGATATCGTTGCCCGCTTTCACGCCAGCTACGAGCAGCAGTACACCTATCGGCTGGACGCCCCGCTGGAGATCGTCGGCTTTCATATCGTCGCCGTGGCAGAAATTGGCAAGCTCAACCTGGCCGAGCTACCAGTCACCGGCGCCACTGTTCAGGCTGCGGCAAAAGGCCGTCGCACCGTCGACTATGCGCTCGAAGGGAGGCACGAGGCGATCGTCTACGACGCGGAACGCATCGAGCCTGGCATGTGCTTCGCCGGTCCGGCGATTATCGAGGACCCCGGCACGACCATCGTGGTCCACCCGAACAACGCCGTGAGCGTCGACCGCCTCGGCAACTTTTACATCACTCTTTCCGTGTGAGCCATCATCATGAGCCACAGCGATAAGATCGATATCTTCACGCTCGATATCATTCAGAATGCATTGCAAGCCATCGCCGACGAGATGTTCACCGCGATGCGCAAGACCGCGATGAGCCCGATCATCTACGAGGTGCTCGACATGGGGACTGGCATCACCGATGCGCAGGGCAATATCGCCAGCTCCGGCGCCGGTATCCCTGCCTTTGTCGGCGTGCTGGACAAGGCGGTGCGCCGCATTTTGGTTGAGCATGGCCAACCAGGCGACATCGAGCCGGGTGACATCTTCATCACCAACGACCCGTACTCGGGCGGCGTGACGCATCTGAACGACGTGGTACTGTCGATGCCGGTTTTCGTTGGCGATGACATCGTCGCGTGGACGGCCAATATTGCTCACTGGAACGATGTTGGTGGCATGGTCCCGGGATCGTTCTCCACCGATGCAACCGAGATCTTCCAGGAAGGGCTGCGCCTGGCCGCGGTAAAATTGATCTCACGCGGCAAGCCGGTGCGCCCCGTGATGCAGATTCTGCGCTATAACACGCGCATGCCTGACTTCATGGAAGGTGATCTTTGGGCAGGCATCGCTGCCGCGCGCAGCGGCGCGACACGCTTGATTGAACTGACCCAGAAGTACGGTAAAGCAACGTTCCTGCAGGCAATGCAAGACTTCATGGACCACGGTGAAAAGGTCTCGCTGAAAGCACTGCGCCACACGCCGAAAGGGCGCTTCGAACTGGCCGAACTTCAGGACGACGGCAAGGTGTACAAAGTAGTCGTTGAAATTGGCGACAACGGAATGATCGTCGACTTGCGCGACAACCCGGACCAGGTCCATGGACCGGGCAATCTCAGCCGCGACGGCACGGTAGTGGCTGCTCAGATGGCATTTAAGTCGATCACCGAGCCGAACGGCAGCGCCAACGGCGGCACTTTCCGGCCGCTGAAGGTCGTGACACGGCCTGGTTCGCTGTTTGATGCGCGTAGCCCTGCGGCAGAAGGATTTTACTTTGAAAATCTGATCCGGGTGCACGATCTGATCCTACGCTGTCTTGCGCCGCATCTGCCCGACCGCCTCCCCGCCGGCAGTTTCTCGTCGATATGCGCCACCGTGATTGGCGGCCCCCATCCGGAAACCGCGCGCATTTTCACGCTGGTCGAGCCCGAGATCGGCGGGTGGGGAGCAAAGCGGGATCACGACGGCAACAGTGCGATGTTCTCCGCAATGCATGGCGAGACATACAACTGCCCGGCCGAGATCTGCGAGGCGCGCTATGGCGTCTATGTCGAGCGCATGGAACTGAACGACGAGCCAGGGGGGTACGGGCAATATCGCGGCGGCCGCGGCATCCGGCTCGATTATCAGATCCGCTCCGACGGCAGCTTCCTGACCTGCGGATATACGCGCGCCAAAGTGCCACCGTGGGGCCAGGCGAACGGGCGTGACGGCTCACTCAATTACGTCGAGGTCGTGCGCGCCGACGGTCGCAGCGAGCGCTACGCCATGGCCAGCGGCGTCAAGCTCGATCGCGGTGATGTGGTTCGCGTGCGTACGGGCTCAGGTGGCGGATACGGTGATCCGTCGATGCGCGATCCCGATGCGGTTTGCGACGACATCCGAAATGGCTATATCTCTGTCGAGCTGGCACGCGAAGTCTATCATTGGGAGGGGGGCGTGCGACTACATCATGCAGGCCAGATCTGAAAGTATCAGATCACCACAGGTCGAATAGATAAACGCGAGTCGTTAACCGCCGCCAGTCTGCGCTTGCGGTTTGCGAGTGGACCATAGAAAGTCCATGTATGCGATTCGCACACATCGGTTGTCGTCCAATTGAAATTTTAGCTACCTTCAACCGCCATACGGAAACGATTTGTATCAGCACCATAACCTATGTATGCTGAACTGCAGTCGTGCCGAGGCGGGCCCGATGGCTCCGTTGCTTATCCTCGTAGGGCGAGGGGTTTCGCCCCTGCCTCGTGCTGCGAGGCAGGGCTCTTTTTCCGCGTTGACTGGGGCGGCGGCACACGCGTCAGTGTGCGTCGACGACGTCCAGAATCAGGATGATCGTCCAGTCCGCTTCGCCCTCGTGGTGATACTGTCGCTCCGCGACGATGAACGGCTGCTGTTTGCCCGGCGGGCCCAGAAACAACACGTCGCCCTCGACGGGCAGGCATTCGATCGGTGGCAGCGCGATGTACGGCTCGTCGCCGCGTGCGGTGCGCGGCATTAGCTTCTCGACCTTTTTTGAGGCTGCCTCGGTCCATTCGATTTCGAGTTCTATATTACTCACACCATCCTCCATGTCGTTGCGCTCGTGCATCGGGCGCGGGACTGTAACACGAAACCGACGTCCATAAAAAAGCCGAAGCCTGCGAGGCTTCGGCCGATAACACCTTAGCGCGCGGCATGCCGCACCGCACGCCGATTGCAACCGTTACTGGCTTGCTGCTGACAGTGCGGCAGCATCGGCCTCGGAGGCATGCTGCGCGTGCCTGCCCTTATGCTGCTTGGCAGCCTTGCGATGCTTGGCTGGCGCGTGTGCGGGCGCTGCTGGGGCTTCCGATTGGGCAGCTTCCAGCGCCTGGGCGCGCTGCTCAACGTCGGCTGCCTTGGCCGGGTCGGTACTCATCGTCACGCGTTTTCGGACCCACGGCCGGAAGAGCCATACTATCCGGCAGAGCACGCATTCTAGCCAGCAAATGGGCTACTCGCAGCGACATTGTAACGACCTTGCCGCGACGTGACATCTTGTTGCATCTCGCAGAAACAACAAATTTCATTCAGCGCTCATTTTACGCGCATACTGTCGGGATCGGTCTGGGAGCATCAGAACCACCCGATCCGCCGATAGACGTGAAACTGTGCAAGGCCGATCCATTCGTGCCATGCGATGCTGGTGTTGACGACATGGGCGAGGTGCGGCCTCCAGCCTGGGCGTCGCCATCTGTGGTTGGATGCGAACGGCACGACGTTGATGCCGAAGTGGTGAAAGTCGAGCAGCGCGCGCGGCAGGTGGTACGCTGACGTGATCAGCACGATCTGGTCATAGTGGTGCTGGCGCAGGATCGCACCGGTGTTGCGGGCGTTTTCGTATGTGCTCAGGCTATCGGGCTCGAGCACGATGTTGGCTGCCGGCACCCCGCGCGATACCAGATGCGGTTGATAGTTGGCCGCTTCGCTTTGCTCGTGTTTTTGGGGATTGCCGCCGCTCACCACCAGCGTGCACTGCGCGCGCTGCGCACGGCATAGCGCGAATTGCGAGGCTGCCGCGTCGATGCGTCGCCACGCGTCGAACTTCGGCACCAGCCGATGCGCATCGTCATATTCCGTGCCGCTGCCGAGCACCACGATCGCGACGTGGCCGGCGTAGCGCGGGGGGCTCACGGCTGGCACACGGGTTTCCAGTGCGTGCAGCGCCGGTTCGCCGAGCCATCCGGCGCACAATAGGTAGGCGAACAACGCCGCCGCGACGCAGATCATATGGCGGTGACGGCGCGATACGGCGAGGGCGACGAGCCAGAGGAGCACAATGAATGCAACGAGCATGGAAGTATTGTTTCAGGCATCGCCCCGGCCGGCTGCGTGCCGGTTGAGGCGACCGAGTTCAGGCGGTGAGTGTCAAGGGTTCGCCGTCCGCTGGGGCGAGCCGTGCCGGTGACGGTGCCCAGCCGGTCGCGGCGCGACGATTATAAGCGGACATGTCGAATGCGCCGGCCACCCTGGCCGGTGCCAACGTGGAGGGCGAGATGGATTATACGAACGAGGCCGTGCTGGAGGGCCTGCGGCGCGCGCAATACCGGCAGGTGCCGTGGCCGCGTCGTCCGCGAGTGTTTGAGTTCCTGCGCGAACAAGGGCTGATCGGTACCGCACGGCAACCTTCGCCGCTCGTGCCAGGCTACCATGCACCCGTGGATATTGCGGTGCTCAGCGCTCAGGGCAAGACGGAGTTGGGTCGACTGGAGCGCCGTGCGCGCCTGCCTGCGTGGTCTGTCGAGCGCGAGCTTCGTTATGCGTGTGACGCGGCCGCGTCGCTGCTCGCGCACGCCGAGCCTCAGCCGTGAGGGTGCGCAGCATCGCGCAGGGCGGCCTGCCGCGGAGGCAGGGCAACAGAAAAAGCCCGTATCCGTGCGGATACGGGAACATACCGGATGTTACTCATTGCCAAGCTGTGCTCATGGCATAGCGTCGGACAGGATGGGTGTGCGCAGGTTCCCGCGCGTTGCTTTCGATATCGCTGCGCAGATCGCCCCGCGGTACCGGCGCAGTCAAAGCCTCGCGCACATACGCGCTGCGTTCGACGCGCTCCGCCCGGCAAGCGGGCGGATCTGCAAGTGTCAGTCAAGTCAGGCCATCTTCACTGGCGCGCGCCACGACTCGGGATTGGTCCAGAACGCGCCACGCAGCCGGTCGCCGCTCGGTGGTGCGGGGGGCTTGATGGCCGACGCGCCGATGCGGCCGCGCAACGTGACTTGGCGCCCAGTGCCGGCGAGGCGGCGCACGACCTCGGCCAGTGTGCCGTCAGCCTGCCACTCGTCGAAGCGCCGGCGACAGGTCGGCGGTGACGGATAACGACCGGGCAGCTTGGACCATCCTTCTCCGGTCGACAAGACCCAGAGTATGGCATTGACTACGGCGCGCGGCTCTACGCGTGGCCGACCGCGACGTTCGACGCGCGCCGGCTCCTCGCAGAACAGCGCCTCGACCAGTGCCCATTCGTTATCTTTTAAATCATCGAACAGCATCATCGTTTCACCTCAACGAAGCAAACCCCAGCGCACCGCGCCGCGCACCTTGATCGCGATCCTGGCAGCGGGTCGCCGATCCCCTGGAAGCAGGCGTCGCTTGGGTCGCCGCCTTGGCCAGGTTTGCGCGCATGGCAAATGCAGGAACCGTGCCATTGGGCCGGCATGCAGATGCTGCAGCGCCAGCCAGGGTGGCCGGTGGCGACGGCAGCTGGAGTGCATGTCCGGTTAGTTGTGTATCTCAATACGGAATGGCCTGATAAGAAATCGGGACAATCACCAATCGCGTGCATGTGGTGCTACGTCGGTGTGCATCGATGCCCGATGGTGCACCGCTGCGGTATATCGCGTCGCGCAACAGGGCCCACTGCCCCGCCGTCGTGGCGGCGGCGCAGCTCGCGCAATGCAGCAGCGTGCAAGTTCAGCGTATGATGCATCATTGTGCGTATTTATGAATTTGATAAATGAATGTAACGCTCAGGCAACTCCGGGTCTTCATCGAAGTCGCGCGTCTGCAAAGTTTCAGTCGGGCAGGCGATGAAATCGGCTTGACGCAATCGGCCGTCAGCCGCTGCGTGCGCGAGTTGGAGATCGAACTGGGATTGAAGCTGGTTGACCGCACGACGCGCGAGGTACGCCTGACGGACGCGGGCGCCAACCTGCTGGGCGGCGTGTCGCGGCTGCTGTCTGACCTAGACCAAGCGCTGCGGGAGATACGGGAGATCGGCGAGCAGCGGCGCGGCCGGGTGATCGTGGCCGCAAGTCCGACCATTGCATGCCGGCTGATGCCGCGCGTCGTTGCCCGCTGTCAACAACAATTCCCGTATATCCAGCTTGGTCTGCGTGACGATGTGCAAAGCGACGTGGTGCGCAAGGTGAAGTCCGGCGAAGTGGATTTTGGCGTGATCGTTGGCGGTCTGGTGGCGGACGAACTGGTGGGCGAGCCATTGATGACCGACTCGTTTTGCGTCGTCTGCCCGGCCAATCACCGGTTGGCCGCCGGCTCGCAAGTGCAATGGGGCGCTTTGGCCGGCGAGTCGCTCGTGCTGCTCGGCCCGGAGTCGGGCAGCCGGCCGATCATCGACCGGGTGCTGCGCGAGCATGGCGTCGTCTCGCCGGTCGTGCAGGAGTTGGGACACTCGGCGACGGTGTTCGGATTGGTCGAGGCCGGCGTGGGCATTAGTGTGCTGCCGTGGCTGTCGCTGCCGTTGCCGGCCAATTCCGGACTTGTCGCGCGTGCGTTGCTGCCACGCGCGCAGCGCACGGTGGAACTCGTGCGTCGCCGCGATCGTTCACTGTCGCCGGCTGCCCAGGCGGTATGGGAACTGGTGCGCACGCTGCCCGCCCGGGCTGAGGATCTGACATGAGCGGGCCTCGCAACACGCTGGGCGTGGCACACGGCACACGGCGGCTTACGCGCGTGCCTTGATCTTTACGCGTTGCGTTTTTTTGCGTACCATAACGTTCAGTCACGCGCTTCCTTATGGAATTCCTCTGGCTTCCCGGCGCGGTGTGGTCCGTGGTCATCCTGCCAACCCCCGGGCGTGCTCGCATCAATATGATCGATCAGAAGCGGGCGAGCGCGGTCTTTCGTCATGCGCGCTGTTCAGGCGCTTTTGATCCGATTCATTGACCAAACAGGTCTGGTCCAGCTGAATGAATACCCAAGAGGCGAAAATCGTCCTCGAGACTGCTTTGATTTGCGCGCAGGAGCCGCTCAGGGTCAGTGACATGCGCCGACTGTTTGCCGACGAGATCTCGGCTGATACGATCCGTGCGCTGCTCGAAGACCTGCGCACGGACTGGCACGATCGGGGTGTCGAGTTGGTATCGGTAGCAACTGGATGGCGATTCCAGAGCCGTCCGGCAATGCGTGCGTTCCTGGATCGGCTCAACCCGGAGAAGCCGCCGAAGTATTCGCGTGCGGTGCTCGAGACGCTCGCGATCATTGCGTATCGTCAGCCGGTCACGCGTGGCGATATCGAAGAGATTCGCGGTGTCACGGTTAGTACGCAGGTCGTCAGGCAGCTGGAGGACCGTGGATGGATCGAGGTGATCGGGCATCGTGACGTGCCCGGGCGGCCGGCGCTGTACGCGACCACTAAGCAGTTCCTGGACGATCTCGGGATGGCCACGCTGGACGAGTTGCCGCCGCTGTCTGACCCAAGCCCACAGGGACAGGCCGATCTGCTGGCGCAGCGCGCCATCGAGTTTGCCGATGGCGACGAGGAACCGAACTGCGCTGCGGTGACCGGTGAGGAAGTCCCGCCCGCGCACGATCCGGTAGATGACCTAGCAGCGCATGGCAATACCGACGGGGGTGACGGGCACGCGCACCCAGCAGCGGCGGCCGCACCTGGCGGCGTCGAAAAAATTGATGAGCAGGCGCCGAGCGACCCGATATCGCGCGACGTTTGACGTGACACGTACACCGACCCCGGCGCAGCTGAATGGCGCGTGCCGGCATTCTGACACTCAGAGGTTGTTTTGAACGAGAACCACGATCCCGATTCTCCCGAGTCCGGTCCTGCCCGCGTGGCGGCCGTGGACGATCGCGATGCGGGCCAGCGCGCCTTGCCGGTGCTGCCGGCCGCGGAAGGCAGCGACGGCCAAGAGCGGCCACGGCGCGGTTTGCGCCGTGGGCCGCGCAGCCTGATCGCTCGCCGTCGCGCGGTGGCCAAGTCGAAGGCGACCGATGCGGTCGATGCTGCGCCGGCCGCGATGACCGAGGCGCCACCCGACGGCGAGGTGGTCGCGCATGTGCGCATGCCCCGTAAAGATCCCGCCAACAAACGTCAGGGCAAGGGCGTCAAGCGTGACCCTGAGGCGCGCCGCGATGCCGACGCCCCCCATCGCGAGCCGCGCGCCAAGCGTGACGCCAGCGCGGCGCCGGCCAGCGGTTCCCAGCAAGGCGGGGGGCGCGACGACGACGTATTCGCCTACGTCACGTCGCCGGCGTTCGATGCCGATAACACTGGTGCGGGCGGTGTGCGCGCGCCGATGCTGCGGCGCGGCCGCAAGGGCAGCGCGCCGGCCGGCAAGCGCGTGTTGTCGGCCGACGACGACGCGCCGAAGCTGCACAAGGTGCTAGCCGAGGCCGGCATGGGCTCGCGTCGCGAAATGGAGGAATTGATCATTGCTGGGCGCGTGTCGGTCAATGGCGAGCCGGCGCACATCGGCCAGCGGATCATGCCAACTGACCAGGTGCGCATCAATGGCAAGCCGGTCAAGCGCAAGCTGCCGAACAAGCCGCCGCGCGTGCTGATCTATCACAAGCCGGCAGGCGAGATCGTCAGCCATGCGGATCCGGAAGGTCGCCCGTCGGTGTTCGACAAGCTGCCGCCGATGAAGACGGCGAAATGGCTGGCCGTCGGTCGGCTGGATTTCAATACCGAAGGCTTGTTGTTGCTGACCACATCCGGTGACCTCGCAAACCGTTTCATGCATCCGCGCTACCAGGTTGAGCGCGAATATGCGGTGCGGGTTATCGGCGAATTGGCCGAGAGCGCGCGGCAGAAGCTGCTCAGCGGCGTCGAGCTAGACGACGGTCCGGCGAGCTTCCTGCGTATTCAGGATGGCGGTGGCGAAGGCACCAATCGCTGGTACCACGTGGCGCTTGCAGAAGGCCGCAACCGCGAGGTGCGTCGCATGTTCGAAGCCGTGGGTCTGACCGTCAGCCGGTTAATTCGCACGCGCCATGGCCCGATCGTGCTGCCGCGTGGCCTCAAGCGTGGCCGTTGGGAGGAACTCGAGGACAACCAGGTGCGCGCGTTGATGTCAGCCGTCGGGTTGAAAGGACCGGGCGAGGACAAGGCGGAGCGCGGCAAGGCGACGCCGCGTCGCCAGCCCGATCCGATGCAGACGGCGCTCGGCTATATCGGCTACGATGCGCCGGGTCCGCAGCGGCGATTTGGCCGCGGTGCGCGCGGCGGCGCGAACTGGACTTCGTCCACGCCGCCGGTGCCCGGGTATACCGGCTTTGCCGCCGCGCACGGGCACGGCAATATGGCGGGTGGCAACCGTGATAACCGTGACGCCAATGGCAACCGGGCACCCGTCAAGGGCGCGCAAAAGGGCAATTCGCGTGGGGGTCGCGGCGCGCAGACGGCGCCGCGCCAAGGTGGTGCGCGGCAGGGCGGTGCACCGCGGGGGCGCCCGCGCGGTCGTTAAGCGTGCGCCTGCCGGAGGCGTCCCTCGTGCGTGGTATAGCGTGCCGCCGCGCCGCGCGCGTACCACCGCGTGGTCACGTTTCGGTTTCGATATGCCGCGTGGATTGCGGGTCGCGGCGAAAAACGCTATAATTTCGCAGTCGCTGGGCACACGTTTTATCAGTTAAGGTGCGGCTCGAGGCGCGACCACCGGTAAAAAGAAGATGGGCGTGTTGGCGCCCATTTTTTTTTGCCGTTGCCGCAGTGCGTCGTTATCGTGGCGGAGCTGGCCCGATGACGCTGCTTCGCAGTACTGCCGCTTCCGTGCGCCGCGTTGCACGAGCGTGCCCGGTACCGCGAAACAGGAAGCCGGACGCGCGTTGGCGCGGTCCGTGCTGCATGAGGTCAAACAACGTGCAATTGTCGGAACTGATTGAAAATACTGTTACCGGGCTCGGATACGAGCTCGTCGATTTGGAGCGCTCCGGCCGCGGCATGCTGCGCGTGTTTATCGACCAGCCGGCGGGCATCGCGATAGACGATTGTGAGAAGGTGACGCGCCAGCTTCAGCACGTGCTGACCGTCGAAAATATCGACTATGAACGTCTCGAAGTTTCGTCGCCGGGGCTAGATCGGCCGCTGAAGAAACGGGCGGATTTCGAACGTTTCGCCGGTAGCGAGGCGATGGTGACGCTGAAGCAGCCGCTGAACGGCCGAAAATCGTTCCGCGGCATCCTGCACGCGCCCGATGGCGACACGATAGGTTTGGAATTTGAAGGAAAAGACGGCCCGGCGAGGCTCAATTTCAAGCTCGCTGACATGGACCGTGCTCGTCTTGTTCCGCAAGTCGATTTTAGGAGCCGCAAACAATGAGTCGCGAAGTGTTGATGCTGGTGGATGCGCTGGCGCGCGAGAAAAACGTCAACAAGGATGTGGTATTCGCCGCGCTCGAGGCCGCGCTCGCTTCCGCCACGAAGAAGCTCTTCGACGAGGATGTCGACATACGCGTGTCGATCAACCGCGAGTCTGGCGAGCATGAGACTTTCCGCCGCTGGCGCATCGTGCCGGACGAGGCGGGCTTGCAGCAGCCGGACCAGGAAATCCTACTGTTTGAGGCGCGCGAGCAGGATCCGGATGCGCAATTGGACGGTTATATCGAAGAGCCGATCCCGTCGATCGAGTTCGGTCGCATCGGCGCGCAAGCGGCCAAGCAAGTGATTTTGCAGAAGGTGCGCGATGCGGAGCGGGAGCAGATCCTGAACGATTTCCTCGAGCGTGGCGAGAAGATCATGACCGGCTCGGTAAAGCGGCTCGACAAGGGCAACCTGGTCGTCGAATCGGGGCGGGTCGAGGCGTTGCTGCGCCGCGACCAACTGATCCCGAAAGAGAATCTGCGCATTGGCGATCGCGCGCGTGCGTATATCGCCAAGGTCGACCGCACGGCGCGGGGGCCGCAGATCGAGCTGTCGCGCACCGCGCCCGAATTCCTGATGAAGCTGTTCGAACTCGAGGTACCCGAGATCGAGCAGGGCTTGCTCGAAATCAAGTCGGCGGCGCGCGACCCCGGCGTGCGGGCGAAGATCGCAGTGGTGGCCTATGACAAGCGCATCGACCCGATCGGCACGTGCGTTGGCATTCGCGGTTCGCGCGTGCAGGCAGTGCGCAACGAGTTGGGTGGCGAGAACGTCGATATCGTGCTATGGTCGGAAGATCCTGCCCAGTTCGTGATCGGCGCCCTTGCGCCGGCTGCCGTGCAATCGATCGTCGTTGACGAGGAAAAGCACGCGATGGATGTCGTCGTTGACGAAAACGAGCTGGCTGTCGCGATCGGCCGAAGCGGCCAGAACGTGCGGCTCGCCAGCGAGCTGACCGGCTGGCAGATCAATATCATGACGCCGGACGAGTCCGCCGAGAAACAGTCGCAAGAGCGCAAGGTGCTGCGCGACCTGTTCATGGAGCGACTGGACGTTGATGAGGAGGTCGCCGACATCCTGATCGACGAAGGTTTCACGAGCCTCGAGGAGATCGCGTACGTGCCGCTCAACGAGATGCTCGAGATCGAGGCGTTCGACGAAGACACGGTGCACGAGTTGCGCAATCGCGCGCGCGATGCGCTGCTGACGATGGCGATCGCGAATGAGGAAAAGGTCGAAAACGCGTCGCTCGACCTGAAGAGCCTCGATGGGATGGATCGGGAGCTGCTCGCTAAGCTCGCCGAGCACGAGATACACACGCGTGACGATCTGGCCGAGTTGGCCGTTGACGAGTTGGTCGAGATGACCGGCATCGACGAGGAGGCCGCGAAGGCGCTGATCATGAAGGCGCGCGAGCACTGGTTCCAGTGACGGGCGCGAAGCGAGATTATGATGGCGCATTGAAATGACGCGGCCCGATAGGCCGCACCGGGATGTCAACTGCAAGGACCGCTGTCCTTGCCTCAAGAGGGATGAATGGCGAGCAACAACGTAGCCCAATTTGCCGCGGAACTGAAGATGCCTGCAGGCCTTCTGCTCGAACAGCTTCAAGCTGCGGGTGTGCAGAAAGCTAGCGCTGACGACGTATTGTCCGAAGCGGACAAGGCGCGTTTGCTGGATCACTTGCGCAAGTCGCACGGCAGCGCTGACGGCGACAAGCGCAAGATCACGCTGACGCGTCGGCAGACGTCGGAAATCAAGCAGGCCGACGCAACCGGCAAGGCTCGCACGATCCAGGTCGAAGTCCGCAAGAAGCGGGTGTTTGTCAAGCGCGACGAGCCAGGTACTGAAGCGCCGAACGGCGAGGACCAGGACAGTGCGACTGCCGAACTCGCGCGTCGCGAGGAGCAGGCGCGCCTCGAAGCCGAGGCGCTGGCTCAGCAGGCGCGCGAATTGCGCGAGCGGCAGGAGCGCCTTGAGCGCGAGGAGGCGGAGCGGCGCGCCCGCGAGGAGGCAGCGCAGGCGGAACGGCGTCGCGCCGAGGAGGAAGCGGCGAGGCGCGCGGAGCAGGCGGCCCAGGCGCAGGCTCAGGCGCGCGCGGCTGCCCAGCAGGTGGCCGAGCAGCAGCGCAATCACGATGTGCCACAACCGGCCGGCCAATCCGCCGCCGCCGACGCCCGTGCGGCGGCCGAGCGCGCCGCCGAGCGGGAGGCGGCGAAGAAGGCCGCCGACGATGCCCGCGCCGCCGCCGATAAGGCACGCCTGGAGCAGGAGGCCATCCGCAAGCGACGGGAAGCGGCGGAAGCCGAGGCGCGGGCGATCCGCGAGATGATGGCGACGCCGCGCAAGGCAATGGTCAAGGTGCCTGAGCCGCCAAAGCCGGCCGAACCGGCCAAGACCGCTGAGGCGAAGGGCACGCTGCACAAGCCGGCTAGGCCGGCGGGCGCGGCAGCGCCGGCCCGACCGGCCGCTGGGGCGAAGAAACCGGTGTCGGCACCGACGGCTGCACCCTCTGGCGACAAGAAGAAAGTCCCGGGCAAGAGCGGTTGGCAGGACGATGCGGCGAAGCGGCGTGGCATCAAAACGCGCGGTGATTCGAGCGGTGGTGTCGACCGTGGTTGGCGGGGTGGTCCGCGCGGCCGTGGCAAGCATCAGGATGCGCATACGAATTTCCAGGTGCCGACCGAGCCGATCGTGCGCGAAGTGCACGTGCCGGAGACGATCACCGTAGCCGATCTCGCGCATAAGATGGCCGTCAAGGCCTCCGAGGTCATCAAGGTAATGATGAAGCTCGGCCAGATGGTGACAATTAATCAGGTGCTGGACCAGGAAACCGCGATGATCGTCGTCGAGGAACTGGGCCATCATGCGGTTGCCGCGAAGCTCGACGACCCGGAAGCGTTGCTGATCGAAGGCGAAGCGGCCGATGTCGAGGCGCTGCCGCGCCCACCGGTCGTCACGGTGATGGGCCACGTCGACCACGGCAAGACATCGCTGCTCGACTATATCCGTACCGCGAAGGTCGCTGCGGGCGAGGCGGGGGGCATCACTCAGCACATCGGCGCATACCACGTCGAGACGCCGCGTGGTGTGATCACGTTCCTCGATACACCGGGCCACGAGGCGTTTACCGCGATGCGTGCGCGGGGCGCGAAGTCGACCGACATCGTGATCTTGGTGGTCGCGGCCGACGATGGCGTGATGCCACAGACGAAGGAGGCGATTGCGCATGCGAAGGCGGGCGGCGTGCCGATCGTCGTGGCGATTAACAAAATTGACAAGCCCGACGCGAATCCGGATCGGGTGAAACAGGAATTGGTCGCGGAAGGTGTGGTGCCGGAAGAGTACGGTGGTGATGCGCCGTTCCTCGAGGTGTCCGCCAAGACCGGACAGGGCATTGACGACCTGCTCGAGAACGTGTTGCTGCAGGCCGAGGTGCTCGAATTGAAGGCGCCCATTGAGGCGCCGGCCAAGGGTATTGTGATCGAGGCGAAGTTGGACAAGGGCAAGGGCCCGGTCGCGACGATCCTGGTGCAGTCCGGTACGCTGTCGCGTGGCGACGTCGTACTGGCGGGCTCCGCGTATGGCCGCGTGCGGGCGATGACCGATGAGTTCGGCAAAGCGGCGAAGTCGGCGGGGCCATCGATTCCGGCCGAGATCCAAGGGCTGTCCGAGGTGCCGAACGCCGGCGAAGAAGTGATCGTGCTGCCGGATGAGCGCAAGGCGCGTGAAATCGCGCTGTTCCGGCAAGGCAAGTTCCGCGACGTGAAGCTTGCGAAGCAGCAGGCTGCGAAGCTCGAAAGCATGCTGGAGCAGATGGGTGCCGGCGAAGTGCAGAATCTGCCGCTGATCGTGAAGGCCGATGTACAGGGCTCGCAGGAAGCGTTGGTGCATGCGCTGCAGAAGCTGTCGACCGACGAGGTGCGCGTGCAGATTGTGCACAGCGCGGTGGGCAGCATCAGCGAAACGGACGTCAACCTGGCGACCGCGTCCAAAGCCGTCATCATTGGCTTCAACACGCGTGCCGACGCCCAGGCGCGCCGGCTGGCCGAGGCGAACGGCGTTGATCTCCGATACTACAACATCATCTATGATGCGGTAGACGAGGTGAAGGCTGCGATGTCTGGCATGCTGGCACCGGAAAAACGCGAGGCGGTGATCGGCACGGTTGAGGTGCGGCAGGTGTTCAAGGTGCCGAAGGTCGGTGCGGTCGCCGGCTGTATGGTGACCGACGGCATCGTCAAGCGCGCGTCGTCGGTCCGGGTGCTGCGCGACAACGTGGTGATCCATACCGGCGAGCTTGATTCTCTCAAGCGCTTCAAGGACGACGTGAAGGAAGTGAAGCAGGGCTTCGAGTGCGGCTTGTCGCTGAAGAACTTCAACGACATCCAGGAAGGTGACCAATTCGAGGTGTTCGAAGTTACCGAGGTGGCGCGCACGCTGTAATCTAATGCGCCGGCGCTAGGGGCGGGGCCGTCAGGCTCCGCCTTTTTTGTTGGCAGGAGTGGACTATGCCGAAAAAACGCAGCAGTGGCGATCGCAACGTGCGGATCGCTGATCAGATCCAGCGCGATTTGTCGGAGTTGATCGCGCGTGAAGTCAAAGATCCGCGGATTGGCCTGGTGACGATCCAGGCGGTCGAGCTGACCCCGGATTACGCGCATGCAAAGATATTCTTCACGACACTGACTGGAGATCCCCGGCAGACGCAAGAAGCGCTCAACCACGCGGCCGGCCACTTGCATAACTTGCTGTTCAAACGCCTGCACATCCATACGGTGCCGACGTTGCACTTTGTGTTCGATGAGTCGATCGAGAAGGCCGTACACATGTCGCGGTTGATCGACGAGGCGAACGCAACGCGCGCCAAGGACGACTGACCCCGGGAGCGCGATATCGATATGACGCAACGACGCGATCCGACACGGCCGCGCCTTGTCCGGCGCCCCGTGGACGGTGTGTTACTGCTGGACAAGCCAGTGGGGCTGTCCAGCAATGATGCGTTGATGCGCGCCAAGCGCCTGTTCAACGCGAAAAAGGCCGGGCACACCGGAACGCTAGACCCGCTTGCGTCTGGTCTGTTGCCGCTGTGTTTCGGCGAGGCGACCAAGTTTTCGCAGGATCTGCTTGATGCGGACAAGACCTATGACGCGACACTGAAGCTTGGCGTGCGCACGACGACCGGTGACGCGGAGGGTGACGTGCTGCAGATACGGCCTGTTACGTGCGACCGGGCGGCGCTCGACGCGGCGCTCATCGCGTTCCGTGGTCCAATCATGCAGGTGCCGCCAATGTACTCGGCGCTCAAGCGCGACGGCAAACCGCTCTATGCATACGCGCGGGCAGGCCATACGCTCGAGCGCGAAGCGCGTGCGGTGACGATCCACGCGTTGGAATGCATCACGTGCGCATTGGACGGTGCAGCGTCCGTGACGATCCGCGTCACGTGCAGCAAGGGCACCTATATTCGCGTGCTGGCTGAGGACATTGGCGAAGCACTGGGTTGCGGCGCGCATTTGACGATGCTGCGCCGCACCGGTGTTGGAGCATTGACGCTAAACGACGCTGTAACGTTGGATGAACTGTCCGATGTGGACGAGCCGCGACGTTTGGCCTATCTGCAACCGATCGATGCGTTATTATCAACGTTTGCGCCAGTCGAGCTGGATGCCGAAATGGCCCGGCGTTTCACGCACGGCCAGCGGTTGCGGTTGGGAAATGAACCGAACGTGGGTGACGACGTCAGGGTCAGGGTATATGACGCTGACGGGCGTCGGCTGCTTGGGCTCGGCCGGTGGCAGTGTGGTGTGCTGTTGCCAGAACGCCTGATTGCTCCCCGCAGTTAACGCCGGTTCGTTACGCGATTTCGTTGAATTGACTTTCGAGCCACACCGCCATCCTTTGTCGCTGTTCGGCGGGCAGCGTTGCCGATATCGATTCGAGCAGCGAAAGCGCGGCGCTGAACTGTTCGAGCGTCATTTTGCCCGAGTGCCACAGCGTGTGGCTTAGCGCTTGCACCCGATCCCATCGATCCTGTTGCGCTGCCGCCGATGGCGGCGCGGCGTCATCGAACCGTGCTGTGTCGGCATTGGCAACGTGGTGCACCGCCGCGGTGGCGGCGATCAGCGGCCCGACCGCGTCCGCGTCGCTATGCTGAGTAGCAATCGATATCAAGTTGTCCAAACGGTCTTGCTGTTCGGTGCTTTCCAGCCGTTGCAGGCACGGCACGAGTTCCGCTATCGAAGTGGGTGGTTCTGCTATCGCGGCATGCACCAATGCGTCGAAACTGGCTGCGCGCTCGTCATCGGGCAAACGGTTTAACAGCGATGCCATGACCTCAATGGCGTCCACTTTGTCCGGTCCGCGCAACTTCCTAATTGCGTCGAGTCCTACATTGAATGCCGCTCGCTGCGCAGAGTGCTCTGGCACGATTGCATCGTGGGGGCTGTCGGAACTGTAACACATGTGGTTAAAGCACCTGGGCAGCACGTCGATCAATGCCCGGTACGGGATGGCACTTGCCTGTGCCGGTTGCCGCTCGAGTTTGGATAGCGTCCAATGAATTGCGTCCAGGTGCCCGTCCTGCATCCATGGGATTTGCTCGATTACGTGTGTTTGAAGCTTCGTCTTATCCATAGGCAACCGGCAAGCGGCGTCGAAGATGTCTTTGAATTCCTGCAGCGGCGCTTGCTGCTCATCGCTGCCCAGTTCCATCGCACGCGCGTGGAGCCGCGCTGCGCGGATTTGCAACCACGACGCTTGCCACGCATGGGACGACGCGGTCGCGAACGACCACAGGTGACGATAAGCAGTGGTTTGTTCGATGTTCGTCGTGGGTTCAGCGACTCGACAGGCGATGATCTCAAGCACTTCTAGCGGCAGCTTCGTCAGCGTTGGCGTGTGCTCTGGCAGTCTGCTCGCGCGATTGCGCGTCGGCGGAACCTCCGAGGCCGCGCTGCGCGGCAGTGACGCCAATGCGTCCAATCGATAGTCGTGTGACGTCGCCGGCATCTGGCGTGACGCCGGCATCTGATTGGATGCAACCAATGCGGTCTCGGCGTCCGGGACCTCAGGAGCGCAACCTGCGCCCGTCATGCAAGGTAAATAGGTGAACAAGTTTATTGACATCGCGTATTTTCATTTCAAGCCGTTTAACCCAGGGGCTGGCGGGCGCGCTGCGTCGATCATGCCGCCCAATGCGATGGGGCTGTATCGCATTGGCCAATGTCCCCTAATCGTGGCGAGTTGCCATGTGCTGCACAGCATAGTCATTACGCCAGCGCCGGAGCTAGTAAGGTAGTCGGAATCGACAGGGAAACGAAATTTACCCGTGCTCGACGCAGCCCACGTTGTGCCGGTGTCGTGCGGGTGTGGTCAGCAAATATCGCGGCCTAAGGGATCAGTGCGCTACCGATCGTTCCTGCTCCGTGCTGCTATGCGAAGGGGAATGCAATGCGTGCCAGACGAGACTGGGTGGGATCCGTGCACCGCTTGCGCCATTGGTCTATCCAAGGTTGCGAAGAGGGCGAAAAGTTGACGGAGCTGCCTCGGAGTCGAAATGGGTCTTCAAGCGCCGTCTGCGCATCGCGACTATTGTGTGGCGTGGCGCAATCTAGCATACGGGCCAGCATGTCGAAAACTTCGCGCTTTTGGTCATCTGGCGAACGGTGTATCTGTGCAACGAGGCAGGAAAGGAGTTCGACTCTCGAGTGCAATTGCGATCGGCTCAATACCTGGCTTTGTGTCGGAAACTCGCTGACTTTACGAAGTAGCCACTCGTACATTGGCTGTTGCTCTGCCTGAGGAACGGCACTTAGCTGGCTAGCAACGGCGGCTAATACCGTGTTTGCGTTGCGGTCCCTAGATGGGTCCAGCGATTGGTCTGCAAGGCTGCGAACCGCTGCGCACGCCGCGCTAGCATGTTCGCCTGGAAGACGGACCGCGGTATTCAGCAAAGGTTCGATCACGCCTGTGATGCGGTGTTGCGTTGCCACTTGCAGCAGTGCGTGCCAGCGTGCAGGTCTGTCGTTATTGGAAAGAAGATGGAGGTGAGCCACGAGCGTTGGTGCCGATGCACCGCCATGTTGCTGTACAACGGACAGCAAGCCATCGAATTTCGCAGCACGCTCTTCTGTTGGAAGTTGTGAAAGTAGTGGCGCAAGTGTTTCCACCAGCTTCGGACTGATGGCGTGTGCTGTGCTCACCAGTGCATCAAAACGGGGCGCCAAATCTTGCGCAGGCAGCTTGGGCAGCGCGGCCGCTAACATAGCCTCAGTCGCTTTCTTCTTGACGATTCTCTCAGCGACACTATTCGAGTGCGGCGGAAGCTGGGGCGCGGCGTCGATCAGTTGGAGCAGTAATGCGTGCAGGTTGGCACGAGTGTCTCCGTCGGACCGCCAGTCGTCGATGATGCTTGGTATCGCGTTAACGACGCGCGGTATTTCATTAAACAGCGCAATATACTGTGCTTGGCACTCATGGAGATCGGTCTGCTTGAGTCCGGCGGCGACGTATTGCGCCGCACGATAAGCGTCGTATGTCGGCAGGCAGTGCATCTGACCGATGATATAGGCTTCCACCGAAGGGCGCCGTGGTTGCAGTGTCATCGCGCTAGCAAAGATTTCTGTGAACTTGTCAACTCGCTTCGGTTCGTTGAGCCGCTTTAGGTCGCTGGCCTGCTGCGCGAGCTTTGCGCCCTCAAGTTCAGGCCTTAGCCATTCGGACAAACCGGGTATCACCAACGAAAACTGTTGCAGACTGTTGAAGTAGGATCTGCATGAATCCGTCCAATTCGGTTCGTTGATCATCTTCGCGATGATCATATGAATTTCGTTGGGCAACCTCAGCAAGTGCGGCGGCAAAGCTGTGACGTCCGTTTTGGGCGTACTCGCGCGAGAAGCGCGCGACGCGTTGCCCTTGTGCCATGTTGGTTGCCGCAGTGCCTTGAACTTTGTCAATGCGTTGGCTCGATCCGATGTGGAACCGGCCGATCGTGACGGGCGTTGCGGTTCGTGATCCATGACGTCGGGTTTGACGCAGGCCACCAAGTAACGAGAACAGTTTTTAAACCATGCGTTTGGCACGTTGCCCCCCGTAGATCGATTTTGGACGCAGATAGTAAATCGTCTAAATTAGTTTGTTATGCAAATTATCGAACTGGGCATTTGAATTACGAACGACTTCTATACGGTCAGTATTTGGGCGACACGAATATGATGGAAACCGACACTTGTCGCGGGCTGCGCTTAACAAGCGCGTTTGCCGGAACCACGACTCGACATGATCAGAGGGTGAAGCGGCCAATGTGTTGGAACGGGGGGCGCGACTGGCGGTCTGTAAGGGGGCCACCCGTCGCACCGAACCTGGCGTTCAATGTGCGGCTGATGCTGCGGCCCCTGCATCGCTGCCGCTGCCGCGTTCAGGCTTGGTGATCCAGATCAACGCAATCAGGGCGATGAAGATCGCAGCGGAGAGGTAGAACAGGTCGTTGACCCCCAATTGCGCGGCCTGTTGTGTCATGAGATTGTTGACCATCCCATATGACTGCGCTTCACTCATGCCGAGTGCGCGCATTTGAGCGACCGATTGCCCGAATACCGGGCTGAATTGACCGGTTTGCTCGGCCAGTTGCGCATGATGCAGGATCGTGCGATGGTCCCATGCGGTCTGGAAGATGGACGTGCCAATGCCGCCGCACATGATCCGCACGAAGTTTGACAGGCCCGAGGCCGCGGCGATCCGATGCGGCGGCAAGCCGGACAGCGTGATCGACACCAGCGGGATGAAGAACCCGGCCATGCCGATGCCCTGGATAAACGTGGGCACCATCAGCGCAAACGTATCGACGCCGGTCGTGTACCGCGAACGCAGGTAGAAACACAATGCGAACACGGTGAACGCTGCGGTCGCAATGTAGCGCGGATCGGTCTTCGGCATGTATTTGCCGGTTAGCGGCGACAACAAAATTGCGAAGATGCCGACCGGCGCCATGACCAGTCCCGCCTGCGTGGCGGTATAGCCGATGTGCGTCTGCAGCCACAAGGGCAGCAGCACCAGGTTACCGAAGTACAATCCGTAGCCGACCGACAGCGCCACCGTGCCGCCGGTGAAATTGCGCCGCTGAAACAACGACAGATCGACGACCGGATGCTTGTCGGTCAGCTCCCATACGACAAAGAATGCGAAGGTGATGATCGCGATCAGTGTCAGCACGATGATCGTTGTCGAGTTGAACCAATCGAGGTCCTTGCCCTTGTCGAGCATAATCTGTAACGAGCCAACCCACAGCACGAGTAGCATCAGCCCAACGCCGTCGATTGGCGCGCGTTTGACCTCGGAGTCGCGCTTGCGGAAGATCACCCACGTCGCGATCGCAGCGACGATCCCGACCGGGATGTTCACGTAGAAGATCCACGGCCACGAATAATTATCGGAGATCCACCCGCCCAGGATCGGGCCGAGCACGGGCGCGACGAGCGTGGTCATGCCCCATAGTGCTAGCGCCATCGCGGACTTGGAACGCGGGTAGCTTGCCAGCAGCAGCGTTTGTGAAAGCGGGATCATCGGACCGGCCACCGCGCCCTGTAGCACGCGCGATGCCAGTAGAAATGGCAGCGATGGCGCCAGCCCGCACAACCACGACGAGATGACGAACAGCACGATCGACGTGAGAAATAGCCGGACCTGGCCGATTCGCTCGGTCAGCCAGCCGGTCAACGGCACCGAGATCGCGTTGGCGACGGCGAACGACGTGATGACCCACGTGCCCTGGTCCGACGACACGCCAAGGTCACCGGAGATCGTCGGGATCGCTACATTGGCGATCGACGTGTCCAGTACGTTCATGAACACGGCGAGCGAGACCGCGATGGTCCCGACCACCAGTTGCATGCCCGACAGCGGCGGGTGAGACGCTTGTGTCTGGCTCATGGTATAGCCCTACCGTGCGGCGTGCCGGGCTGCGGCCGGGGCCGGCTTGGCCGTACCCGCGGAGGCGGAAACGGAAGCGGAGGCGGCAGCAGCGCCGCCGCTGCCGTCGTTCTCGCGGATGATGCGCTCGATTTCAGCATCGGCCTGCTTGCCGTACTCGTCGAACACGTCGGTCTGGTACACCATAGTCGGTGCGTTGCCGAGTTTGCCGCCTTGCTCGTCCTTGATCGACACGTTGGCGGTCATCGACAGGCCGATGCGCAGCGGGTGCTTCCTCAACTCCTCGGGATCGAGCTGCACGCGCACCGGCAGGCGCTGCACGACCTTGATCCAGTTGCCGGTGGCGTTTTGCGCGGGCAACAGCGAAAAGGCCGAGCCGGTACCGGCCGAAAAGCCCTGGATCTTGCCGTGGTACACGACCGATGAGCCGTAGACGTCGGAGGTGACCTCGACGGGTTGGCCGATGCGCATGTGCTTGAGCTGAACTTCCTTGAAGTTCGCGTCGACCCAGACCTCGTTCAGCGGCACGATCGCCATCAGCGGCGTGCCGGGCGACACGCGCTGGCCCACCTGCACGCTGCGCTTGGCGACATAACCGGTCACCGGTGCAGGCAGTATGTTGCGCGCGTAGCTCAGGTAGGCATCCCTAACCTTGGCCGCGGCCGCCAGTACGTTCGGATGCTGTGCGATCGCGATGTTGGCGGTCAACACGCGGTTGGACGCCAGCTGTTGCTGGGCGATGTCGAGAGCGGCCTGCGCGGCCTTAACCGCGTCACGCGCATGCGAGATTTCCTCCTGCGATACCGCGCCGGTCTGGGCGACCGTCAAACGGCGGCGCAGGTCGTCCCGCGCGCGTGACAGGTCGGATTGGCGCTGCGCGACCGCGGCCTGGTACTGGTTGTTGTTCACGTACAGCGTACGGACCTGGCGCACGGTCTGTGCCAAATCGGCTTCAGCCTGTTGCAGCGCGACGCGCGAATCAGCCGGATCGAGCAGTACCAGCGGTTGACCCTTCTGCACGACCTGGGTGTCGTCTGCCTTCACCGCGATCACCGTGCCGGTGACCTGCGGCGTGATCTGCACCACGTTGCCGTTGACGTATGCGTCATCGGTTTCCTCGTGAAACCGCGCAACCAACAGGTAATACGCGCCGTAGGCGATCGCGGCAATCACGATCACGATTGTCACCAGCACCATCAGGCGCCGGCGTTTGCCGTTGCCTGCGTTTGCGTCGGGCGTGGCGCCTTGTTGTTGGGGGCTGCTCATAAATCGCTCCGTGTCCTCAAGTCTGATTCATTGGCATGGCCGGGTGGCCGGACGTGCGGGTTGGCTCATCATTGGGCCGGCTCGGTTGCGCCGAGCACGGTGCCGTTCGCGTCGAAACCGCCGCCTAGCGCTTTGATCAGGGCCAGTTGCAGGTCGCGTCGACGCATTGTCAAATTGACCAGGGTCTGCTGCTGCGCCAACTGCAGGCTGTCGGCGTAGAGCGCCTGTAATTGCGGCGCCAGGCCGGCCTTATAGCGGATCACCGCTAGTTCGTACGCGCGTTGGCTCGCGTCGTAAGCGGCTTGCGCGTCGACGAGCTGCTGGTCGATCGAGCGGATGGCGGCTACCTGGGTCGCGACATCGTTCAGTGCACCGATTAGCGTCTGGTTGTAGTTCGCCACCGCGCTGTCGTAGTCGGCAAGCTTGCCTTTCAGGTTCGCGCGCAGCGTGCCGCCGTCGAAGATCGGCAAGTGGAGCGCCGGTCCAGCCTGGATCTGGCGGCTGCCGGACTGCAGGAACCGGCCCCAGCCGAAAGCATCGAAACCGAACCCGGCGCTCAGGTTAATGTCTGGGAAAAACTCGGCCTTGGCTACCTTGATGTTGTGCGTGGCGGCCTCCACCTGCCACCGTGCGGCGACGATGTCGGGGCGGCGCGACAGCAGGTCCGCTGGCAGGTTTGCCGGCAGCGCGATGCTGCCACCCACGCCAAGCCGCGGCGTCGCGATACGCAGCCCGCGGTCCGGTCCCTTGCCGAGCAGTGCGCCGAGTTGGTATCGCGTCGTGGTGATCTGTCCGTCCAGGTCAGTCAGCGAGGTCTTGCTTGTCGCAATGTTGCCCTCAGCGGTGCGGCGCTCCACCTCAGTATCCAGGCCTGCGGCGAGGCGCCCTCGCGTGATGGCGCCTACATCGGTGCGGTTCGAGACCTCGCGCTGCGCGACCTCACGCAGCGCGTACAGTTGCGCGAGCTGGTTGTAGGCGCGCGCTACCGACGTCGCCAGCGTTAGCCGCGCCTGTTGCGCCTCAGCTGCGGCGACTTTCTCCTGGGAGATCGCCGAGCGCAGCGCTTCCCGGTTTTTGCCCCACAGGTCCAGTTCGTACGTCGCGCTTGCCAGCACATTGTTTTCGCTGTACCACGCGCCGCCATACGGCGGCGGGAAGAGCGCATTGCCCGAGTAAAGTTCGCGCGTCCAAGTGTATTTCGCGTCCGCCTTGGGCAGCGTGCTGGCGTTGGCGCCCTGCACATACGACGCGGCCTTGGCCAGCCGCGCCTGCGCCAGGGCAATGGTCGGACTGTCGGCCAGCGCCTCGTCGATTAGTTGCGGCAATTGTGGATCGCCGAACTGAGCAGCCCAATCCAGCGCGGGCCAGGTGCCGCCTTCAGTGGGCAGACTTTGCGCGCTGTCGAAGCTGTCGGCCCGCGCCGGCTGCTTGTCGCTGCGCAGCCCGATATAGTTGGCGCAGCCGCCGAGCACTAGGGCGGTCGCCACCAGCGCGGCGGCGCACCGGGCCAGCCGCGCCGGCGGGGCGGAGAATGAAACGACTTTCATCGATCGGTCCTTCGGATGACCCATATATTGGACATTGCAACCAAATTCCTACTATCAGCCAACAAAAAGTCAACTAAAAAGCTTGCCAATACAACTGATTGCACGCGGCATAACCGGATTCGTCGGCGCGATCTGGCCGCTGATGGTGCGATCTGGCCGCCGACTTAGGCAGCGGGGTCGCCTGGCGCTTAACTGGGCGTTTCGTCGCAGTTGACCAGGATGCGGCGCAGCATGCTTTTGAGGAAACCGACTTCGTCGGGGGTGAAACCGGTCAGCAGCTTGTCCAGTACCCGGTTGTATATCGCTGGCATCCGTGCGGCCAGCGCGGTCCCTTCGTCCGTCAGCTTGAGGCGCACGACACGACGGTCTTCTTCACTGCGCACCCGGCAGAGCAGGCCGCGTTTCTCGAGCCGGTCGATGAGCCGCGTCACCGCGCTCGCGTCGATGCCATATTCGCGTGCAAGCTCGGCCGCGGCAAGGCAACGGCCACTGCCGAGCATGAACAGGATGCTTGCCTGCGTGCTGGTGATGCCTAGTTCGGCCATCGTTTGCTGCGACACCATGTTCCAGATGTTCGAGCGGACCCGCGCGAGCAGATAGCCGACGCTCTCGCCGAATGGGTAATTTGCGATTTCGGGCGGCAATTCGGTGTTCGGACTCGACATAACAGGTGTATCGGCAATAGTTGACTTGGCATGGATTATAGGAACCGCCGTGGAACATCGCAACGGGGTTTTCCGCAAAACTGCTTAAAACCGTAGGATAGTGCGCCGTGCGCACTGCGCATGCATGTCGCGGACGCCGCAGCGTGGTAGAATCTTTGGTTTCCAATTTGGCGCCCGTGCCTGCGTCGCTCGCCGCTGCGGTGCGACCTCCGGGCTGCGTGCAGCCGCTTTGCCTTGCGTCGGCCCGCTTCGCCACGCACCGCGTTCGAACGATTCCTCTATGACACGCCCGCTCCGCAATATCGCCATCATCGCGCACGTCGACCATGGTAAGACCACGCTCGTGGACCAGCTGCTCCGGCAGTCCGGCACGTTCCGTGAAAACCAGCAAGTCGCCGAGCGCGTGATGGACTCGAACGACATCGAGAAGGAGCGTGGCATCACGATCCTCGCAAAGAACTGCGCCGTCGAATACGAAGGCACGCATATCAACATTGTTGACACGCCGGGGCACGCCGACTTCGGTGGCGAAGTCGAGCGCGTGCTGTCAATGGTCGATTCAGTGCTGCTGCTGGTCGACGCGGTCGAAGGGCCGATGCCGCAGACGCGCTTTGTCACGAAGAAGGCGTTGGCGCTCGGGCTCAAGCCGATCGTGGTCGTCAACAAGATCGACCGTCCGGGCGCGCGGCCGGACTGGGTGATCAACCAGACGTTCGACCTGTTCGATAAGCTCGGCGCAAACGACGAGCAGCTCGATTTCCCGGTGGTCTATGCATCGGCGCTGAACGGTTATGCCAGCCTGGACGCGCAGGTACGCGAAGGCGACATGCGCCCGCTGTTCGAAGCGATACTGCAATACGTGCCGGTGCGCGAGGCCGATCCGCACGCGCCGCTGCAGTTGCAGATCACGTCGCTGGACTATTCGACCTATGTCGGCCGCATCGGTGTGGGCCGCATCACGCGTGGGCGCATCAAGGCCGGTCAGCCGGTCGTGATGCGTTTTGGCCCGCAGGGCGAGCTGTTGAACCGCAAGATTAATCAGGTGCAGGTCTTCAAGGGGCTGGAGCGCGTGCAGGTGGACAGCGCCGAGGCCGGCGACATCGTGCTGATTAACGGCATCGACGATGTCGGCATCGGCGCGACGATTTGCGCACCGGACGCGCCGGACGCGCTGCCGATGATTACCGTCGATGAGCCGACGCTGACGATGAACTTCTGTGTGAACACGTCGCCGTTGGCGGGCAAGGAAGGCAAGTTCATCACTAGCCGCCAGATCCGCGAGCGGCTGAACCGGGAGCTGAATCATAATGTCGCGTTGAGAGTCAAGGATACCGGCGACGAGACGGTGTTCGAGGTGTCCGGCCGCGGCGAGCTGCATTTGACTATCTTGATTGAGAACATGCGTCGTGAAGGCTACGAACTCGCGGTATCGCGCCCGCGTGTGGTGGTGCGCGAGATCGAGGGTGTCAGGCATGAGCCGTATGAGCTGCTGACCGTGGATCTCGAGGACGGTCATCAGGGCGCGGTGATGGAGGAGCTGGGACGCCGCAAGGGCGAGCTGCTTGACATGGCGTCCGACGGCCGCGGGCGTACACGGCTGGAATACCGGATTCCGGCGCGTGGACTGATCGGCTTCCAAAGCGAATTTCTCACGCTGACGCGCGGCACCGGCCTGATGAGCCACATCTTCGATGCATACCAGCCGATGCGGGACGGCACGATCGGCGAGCGGCGCAACGGCGTGCTGATTTCGCAGGATGACGGCGCCGCGGTCGCGTACGCGCTGTGGAAGCTGCAGGATCGTGGTCGCATGTTCGTGTCGCCGGGCGATGCGCTATACGAAGGGATGATCATCGGCATTCACAGCCGTGACAATGACCTGGTGGTCAATCCGATCCGCGGCAAGCAGCTGACAAACGTGCGCGCATCGGGGACCGACGAGGCGGTGCGTCTCGTTCCGCCGGTCCAGTTGACGCTCGAGTATGCGGTCGAGTTCATCGACGACGACGAGCTTGTCGAGGTCACGCCGCAGTCGATCCGGCTGCGCAAGCGGCACTTGAAGGAGCACGAGCGCCGGCGCGCGAGCCGCGAGGCCGCGGCCGACTGACGGGCGACGCTGTAGCGACGCCGCCGGTCGGCGAAGCCCGTTGTGCCGCATCGGCGTCATGCCAGCATGAGTCGGTGTGGCGTTTTTGTATCGGTGTGGTGCAGGCGACCCGTCCTCGGTCTGCTCCGTTCAGGCCCGGCATCGGCCCGCTTGCAGACGAGGCAAATAGCCGCAATATGCTAAACGTGATAAGCTTCGCCGATGCATGTTTTAGGTCCTTCCCAGCAGACTTGATTCGCGCAATCCGCTACACGGTCAGGCCGTCGCGCGGAAGGTTTCGTAACCCGCTATTTCTCGAGAAACTCGAAGAAAGGTGAGCGTCAAAATGATGAAGCAATTCCAGCTGAACTCGTATTTGTTCGGCGGCAATGCTCCGTACGTGGAAGAATTGTACGAAGCATATCTCGATAATCCGGCGTCCGTGCCCGAGAACTGGCGCAGCTACTTCGATGCATTGCAAAACGTACCTGCGTCGGACGGCTCGAATGTGAATGACGTGGCCCACGCGCCGATCGTCGAGTCCTTCGCCCAACGGGCCAAAGCGAATGCATTCATTCCACGTGGCAGCAACAACGATCTGTCCACTGCGCGAAAGCAAGTCTACGTTCAATCGCTGATCGGCGCCTATCGCTTCCTCGGCTCGCAATGGGCCAACATCGATCCTCTGAAGCGCCGCGAACGTCCGCATATTCCCGAACTCGAACCTGCGTTTTACGATTTCACCGAAGCCGACATGGACCAGACGTTCCATGCGACGAATCTGTACTTCGGTTTCGAGCAAGCATCGTTGCGCGACATCGTGAAGGCGCTGCGCGACACGTACTGCGGCACGATCGGCGCGGAATTCATGTACATCAGCGACCCTGAGCAGAAGCGCTGGTGGAAGGAGCGGCTGGAGTCCACGCGCTCAACGCCGAATTTCTCCGCCGACAAGAAAAAGCACATTCTCAAGCGGCTGACCGCGGCCGAAGGCCTGGAGCGTTACCTGCACACGAAGTACGTCGGCCAGAAGCGTTTCTCGCTCGAAGGCGGCGAGAGTTTCATCGCGGCGATGGATGAGGTCGTGCACCACGCAGGCAGCAAGGGCGTGCAGGAGATCGTGATCGGCATGGCCCACCGCGGGCGCCTGAACGTGCTCGTCAACACGCTCGGCAAGATGCCGGCGGATCTGTTCGCCGAATTCGAAGGCAAGCACGTTGACGACCTACCGGCTGGCGACGTGAAGTACCACAAGGGCTTTTCGTCCGATGTCTCGACGGCTGGCGGTCCGGTGCACCTGTCGCTAGCGTTCAATCCGTCGCACTTGGAAATCGTCAACCCGGTGGTGGAAGGCTCCGCGAAGGCGCGCATGGACCGTCGTGGTGACCTGGACGGTCTGCAGGTGCTGCCGGTGCAGATCCATGGCGACGCGGCTTTTGCCGGCCAGGGTGTCGTGATGGAGACGCTGAATCTGGCGCAAACGCGCGGCTACGGCACGTACGGCACGCTGCACATCGTGATCAACAACCAGATCGGCTTCACCACGTCCGATCCGCGCGATGCGCGCTCGACGCTGTATTGCACCGATGTCGTGAAGATGATCGAGGCGCCGGTGTTGCATGTGAACGGCGATGACCCAGAGGCGGTCGTGTTCGCCACGCAACTGGCGATCGATTTTCGGATGCAGTTCCACAAGGATGTCGTGATCGACATCGTCTGTTTCCGTAAGCTCGGCCACAATGAGCAAGATACGCCGGCGGTCACGCAGCCGCTGATGTATAAGAAGATCGCGCAGCATCCCGGCACGCGCGCGCTGTATGCGGAGAAGCTGGTAACGCAGGGCGTGATCGGCGCCGACGAAGCCGATCAGTATGTGAAGACGTACCGCAAGGCGATGGACGAGGGGCATCACACGAGCGACCCGGTGCTGTCGAACTACAAGAGCAAGTATGCGGTTGACTGGGTGCCTTTCCTGAACCGCAAGTGGACCGATGCGGCGGATACCGCAGTGCCGCTGGCCGAGCTTAAGCGCCTGGCCGAGCGGATCACGACGATCCCGGAGAATTTCAAGCTGCACCCGCTGGTTGAGCGCGTGGTCAACGACCGTCGCAAGATGGGAGCCGGTGAGCAGCCGCTCGACTGGGGCATGGGTGAGCACTTGGCGTTTGCATCGCTGGTGGCCTCTGGCTACGCGGTGCGCTTGACCGGACAGGACTCGGGCCGTGGCACGTTCACGCACCGCCACGCGGTGCTGCATGACCAAAATCGCGAGCGCTGGGACGATGGCACGTATATTCCGCTACAGAATGTTGCGGACGGGCAGGCGAGCTTCACCGTCATCGATTCGGTGTTGTCCGAGGAAGCGGTGCTCGGCTTCGAGTATGGATATTCGACGGCCGAACCCAATACGCTGGTGGCATGGGAGGCTCAGTTCGGTGACTTCGCCAATGGCGCGCAAGTCGTCGTTGACCAGTTCATCTCGTCCGGCGAGGTCAAGTGGGGCCGTGTGTCTGGGCTGACGATGCTGCTGCCGCACGGCTACGAAGGGCAGGGCCCGGAACACTCGTCGGCGCGCACCGAGCGGTACCTGCAATTGTGTGCGGAGCACAACATGCAGGTCGTGCAGCCGACGACGCCGGCACAAATGTTCCACCTGCTGCGCCGCCAGATGATCCGGCTGTTCCGAAAGCCGCTGATCGTGTTGACGCCGAAGTCATTGTTGCGCCACAAGGAAGCGGTGTCGGACCTGTCCGAGTTGGCGAGCGGCGCGTTCCATCCGGTGCTCAGCGAGACCGATGCGTCGATCGACCCGAAAAAAGTCAAGCGCGTGCTCGTTTGCTCGGGCCGTGTCTACTACGATCTGATCGCCCATCGCCGCGAGGCAAAGAATGCCGACGTCGCGATCTTGCGTATCGAGCAACTTTATCCGTTCGCGCACAAGCAGTTCGAAGCCGAGTTGAAGAAGTACGACAACGCGACCGAGGTCGTCTGGGTGCAGGATGAACCAAAGAATCAAGGACCCTGGTTCTACATCGAGCACCACCTCGCTGAAGGGATGCGGGACGGCATGAAGCTCGCGTACAGCGGGCGTCCGGCGTCCGCGTCGCCGGCGGTCGGCTACTACGCGAAGCACTACGAGCAGCAGAAGGCGCTGGTCGAGGGTGCGTTTGGCCGGCTCAAGAGCGCGACGCTGATCAAGTAATCACGCAACGATGAAGCCGAGGGGGGCGAATGCTCGTCCCCCCGGGGGCCGTGCGCCGCGTCTCCAGCGCCTGGTCGCCCGATACGGCACGATACGTATTCAGGATAATGACGATGGCTATTGTTGAAGTTAAAGTTCCGCAGCTTTCGGAGTCGGTGTCCGAAGCTACGATGCTCCAGTGGAAGAAGCAACCGGGGGAAGCGGTTGCGCAAGATGAAATACTGATCGAGATCGAGACCGATAAGGTCGTGCTCGAAGTGCCGGCGCCGGCTGCGGGCGTGCTCGCTCAAGTGATCAAGCACGATGGCGACACAGTCGTTGCCGATGAGGTGATCGCCAAGATTGATACCGAAGCGAAGGCCGGCACCGCGGCGGGTGCGACGGCGACGGAAACAGCCGCCGCAGCAGCAGGCGCCGAAGTGAAGCCGGCGCCGCAAACCTCGCCGACTCCCGCGGCGCAACCGGCTGCGACCGGCTGCGCAATCGCGTCGCCGGCCGCCTCGAAGCTGCTCGCGGAGAAGAACCTGAGCGCCGGCCAGCTGAGCGGCACCGGCCGCGACGGTCGGGTGACCAAGGGTGACGTGCTAGCAGCCGGCGCGTCGCCGGCCGCCAAGCCGGCCGCGCCGGCCAGCGTCGCTGCGAAGGCGGCGCCGTCGCGCGCCGCGTTGCCGCAAGTCGCTGCGCCGGGTGCGGACACCTGGCTGACGGACCGCCCGGAGCAGCGCGTGCCGATGTCACGGCTGCGCGCGCGGATCGCCGAGCGCCTGCTCGAGTCGCAACAGACTAACGCGATCCTGACCACGTTCAACGAAGTGAACATGGCGCCGGTCATGGATCTGCGCAGCAAGTACAAGGATCGCTTCGAGAAGGAACACGGCGTGAAGCTTGGCTTCATGTCGTTCTTTGTGAAGGCGGCCGTGCATGCGCTGAAGAAGTTCCCGCTCGTGAACGCGTCGATCGATGGCAACGACATCGTCTACCACGGCTACTTTGACATCGGCATCGCGGTCGGCTCGCCGCGCGGCCTGGTTGTGCCGATCCTGCGCAACGCAGATCAGATGAGTGTTGCGGACATCGAGAAGAAGATTGCCGAGTTTGGTGCGAAAGCCCGGGACGGCAAGCTGTCGATCGAGGAAATGACCGGCGGCACGTTCTCTATCTCGAACGGCGGCGTGTTCGGCTCGATGCTGTCGACGCCGATCATCAACCCGCCGCAATCGGCGATCCTCGGCGTGCATGCAACGAAGGAGCGGCCGGTCGTTGAGAACGGCCAGATCGTGATCCGTCCGATCAACTATCTTGCGCTGTCGTACGATCACCGAATCATCGACGGTCGTGAGGCGGTGCTGTCGCTCGTCGCGATGAAAGAAGCGCTGGAAGATCCGGCACGCTTGCTGCTCGACCTTTAAGCGAGGAATGTCTTCATGGCAAAAGAATTTGATGTCGTCGTGATCGGTGCGGGCCCCGGTGGCTACATTGCGGCAATCCGCGCCGCGCAGCTCGGCAAGAGCGTTGCTTGCATCGAGAAGTGGAAGAACCCGGCCGGCGAACTCAAGCTCGGCGGCACCTGCCTGAATGTCGGCTGCATCCCGTCGAAGGCGCTGCTGGCCTCGTCCGAGGCGTTCGAGGATGCGTCGCATCACCTCGCCGATCACGGCATTTCGGTATCGGACGTGAAGATCGATATCGCGAGAATGCATGCGCGCAAGGACGCGATCGTCAACAAGATGACCAAGGGCATCGAGTTCCTGTTCCGCAAGAACAAGATTACGTGGCTCAAGGGACACGGCAAGTTCACCGGCAAGACGGACGCCGGTTATCAGATCGATGTAGCCGGTGAAGGCAGCACGGAGTCGGTGGTCGCACGCAACGTGATCATTGCAACCGGCTCGAAGGCGCGCCACCTGCCGTTTGCGAAAGTGGATAACCGGATCGTCGCGGACAACGAAGGGGCGTTGGCATTCGATTCGGTGCCTAAGAAGCTGGCGGTGATCGGCGCGGGCGTCATCGGGCTCGAACTGGGTTCGGTGTGGCGGCGCCTCGGTGCCGAGGTGACAGTACTCGAGGCGTTGCCGTCGTTCCTCGGCGCCGCCGATCAGGGATTGGCGAAGGAAGCCGCGAAGCAGTTCGCGAAGCAGGGATTGAAGATTCACTTGGGCGTGCAGATCAGCGAGGTGAATGCGACCGATAACGGCGTAACGATCTCGTACGCGGACAAGGACGGTCACGCGCAGAAGCTCGAGGCCGACCGCTTGATCGTGTCCGTGGGCCGCGTGCCGAATACCGACGACCTCGGTCTCGACGCGATCGGGCTGACGGTTAACGAGCGCGGATTCATCGACGTCGACGACCATTGCCGTACCAAACTGCCCGGCGTCTATGCGATCGGCGATGTGGTGCGCGGTCCGATGCTCGCGCACAAGGCCGAGGACGAGGGCGTGCTAGTCGCCGAGGTAATCGATGGGCAGAAGCCGCACATCGATTACAACTGCATCCCGTGGGTCATCTACACGGAGCCGGAGATTGCGTGGGTCGGCAAGACCGAAGAGCAATTGAAGGCGGAAGGCCGACAGGTCAAGACCGGACAGTTCCCGTTCATGGCCAACGGACGTGCGTTGGGCATCAATCGCGCCGATGGTTTCGTGAAGATGATTGCCGACGCGAATACCGATGAACTGCTCGGCGTGCACATCATCGCGGCGAATGCGTCCGATTTGATCGCCGAGGCGGTCGTCGCGATGGAGTTCAAAGCTGCATCGGAGGACATCGGGCGGATTTGCCATCCGCATCCGTCGCTTTCCGAAGTGATGCGAGAGGCGGCGCTCGCCGTCGACAAGCGCGCGTTGAACATGTAACGCGAAGCCGGGTCCGCCTCGAGTCGAGGCGGATGCCGGGGCTGGCTGCCGGCCGGGCTGGCGTGAGCCCGCCATGCGACAGGCGGCGAAATGGGGCGGGCAATACCCGCCCATTTTCTTGTACCGATGAACGTCACCGAATACTACGAGAAGGAACTGGCTGAACGCGGCTATCAGGCCGATGTGGCGCAACAACGCGCGATCAGCCGGCTGCAGCGCTGCTACGACGACTGGTTGGCCTACAAGGCGCGGCGTTCCAATGCGTTCAGAAAGTGGATCACTCGAGCGGAGCCGCCACGCGGGGTCTATATGTGGGGCGGCGTTGGGCGCGGCAAGAGCTTCCTGATGGATAGTTTCTATGCTGTCGTGCCGGTGCAACGCAAGACGCGGCTGCATTTTCACGAATTCATGCGCGAGGTGCACCGTGAGCTTGAGGTGCTTAAGGGCCGCGCCGATCCGTTGGACGAACTGGCACGACTGGTCGCGAAGCGTTATCGATTGATTTGCTTCGACGAGTTCCATGTCTCGGACATCGCTGATGCGATGATCCTTTATCGGTTGTTGTTGAAGCTGTTCGATAACGGCGTGCAGTTCGTGATGACGTCCAATTACGAACCCAGTACGCTATACCCGGACGGGTTGCATCGCGACCGGCTGCTGCCTGCGATCGACTTGATCAACGAAAGGCTCGACGTGTTGAACGTGGATGCGGGCACTGACTACCGCCAGCGCACGCTGGCACAGGTGCAGACTTACCATACGCCGCTGGGTGCCCATGCCGACAGGGCATTGCGTGAGGCGTTCGCGCGGTTGGCTGCGGTACCAGACGAGAACCCGGTGCTGCATATAGAAAAACGCGAGATCAAGACGCTGCGCCGCGCCGATGGTGTCGTCTGGTTCGATTTTGCGACGCTATGCGGTGGACCACGGTCGCAAAACGACTACCTGGAGTTGGCGACACGCTTTCACACGATCATTTTGTCGGACGTGCCGCAGATGGCGCCGCGTATGGCGTCTGAGGCGCGTCGCTACACGTGGTTGATCGACGTACTGTACGATCATAAGGTCAAGCTGTTGATGTCGGCCGCCGTGCCGGCCGAGCAGCTGTACGTGGAAGGGCCGATGGCCAATGAATTCGCGCGGACCGTGTCGCGCATTATCGAGATGCAATCGAAGGAATATCTCGAAGCGCCGCGGCGCATCGTCGACACGTCATTGACGTGACAGTGCGCGGCCCCGTGGCCGTGCGCGGCGCGCCGTCGGCATGCCGCAGTTCGATGGGCGCGTACAACACGTGACTGCTGGCTGGCGGGGACATACAACGCGTGATTGCTGATTGACGGGGCGTGTAACGCGTTACTGCTGGCGGTTCCATGTCTGTGAGCGGCCGATCAGCGACACGCCGATATAACCGCGCACGACCAGCTTCTGGCCGTTGTCCTCGACGTGCATCTTGCACTTGTAGACCTTGCCGTTTTCCGGATCAAGGATATGTCCACCTTTCCAGCCGTCTCCGTCCTGTTTCATGCCATCGATGATCGTCATGCCAAGCATCAACTGGTTCTTGCGCGCGCCCGTGCATGCGGTGCAGCGGCGATCGGGTTGATTGTTTGCGGCCAGCCCCTTGACGATTTTGCCTGACAGCGTGCCGTCGGCTTCCTGCGCGATTTGGACCAATGCCTTCGGTTGTCCTGTGTGGTCGTTGATCGTTTACCAAACGCCAATCGGCGATGCGTTGTCGGCGGCGAAGGCGCGGGTCGTTATCTTCACGGGCCATGGTGAACCCGGTGCGATGGTGGTGTGCCGCGTCGCATGATGCAGGGTCGCGAACCGACACATACTCACAGTGCGGTACGGCACGGCGTCGACGGTGCCACCGATCATGAAAAGCATACGGCAAAGCGGCGCTGCCGTTTGGTAGAACGACTTCTAAGCGCACGTGCGGTCGCTGGCATTTGCTCATTGCGCCCAACCCGTGCCGGCCGATAGCACGCCCGAAGTGTTGGTCGATCGTAGTCAGTGAGATATGGCGGAATGCTCGCGAATTATTGCGGCGCTGGGCATCAAGGCTGGAAGTGGCACGACACCGTGCAGCATCTGGGCTTTAGCCGCGCGGTATTATAGGAAAAGATGCATCAATACTAGATCTCCGACGAGGAACCCGAAACCCACGAATTTAAGTAATATTGACCCCACGAAAAAGCGCACACTCGGAAAACAAATGAATCAATTACCACGAGCAAGGGGTAGGGTGCTGACGGCGGTTGCCGTGGCCATCGTCAGTCAAGCAGCGACCGCGTGGGCCGGTGCGCCGTCACAGGAGACGGCCAGTAGCGTCGCTATCACGCAGGAGCCGGCTGCCAACGTTGTGTTGCCCGGCGCGGTGGCGTCCAGCGCGCTAACGGCTGACGAGGCACACAATTCAACCGGCGGCAATGTCGCGGAATTGCAACGGCTGATCCACGCTTCGGCGTTGACCGAATTTCGCACGGCGTATAACGGCAGCTACGGTGCGAGCCTGCTGTTCTACGGCAAGGAGATGACCTATTACATTGCATTGTTCCAACAAAAAAACTTTTGGCGTGTGATCAAGACGCAGGACCCGGTCCGGGCCGAAGCCATCTATGCGGGTTTAGTGCGGCAGACCGTGCAACTGTCCGATATCGAAATTCGTCGTGCGCGGCTGGAGGCGCAGAAGGCATTCACCGACCGCATGATCGCGCTGTCGCGTGATCGAGCTGTGCGGTTGCAGGCAGACCTGAACGTGGCGCGCGTGCAGGAGGCGGAAGTCACAACTCGCCAGAAACAGACCGCGGCGCAGGCGCAGGCACTGGGCGAGCAGAAAGCTGCTGCGCAAACGCAGCTGCGCGAGTTGCAGCGGCATATCCGTGACTTGCAACGTCAGACCGAAGCCGGCTTGCCGCGCTCGAAGCCCCGCTGAGCGGCGTGCCTGCCGCTACGTGACTTAGCTCCGCGCAGGCGATCGAGCGCACGGCGCTCGACACCGCGGGCAGCGGCAGTTGAGCGCCGCGCTTACGCATCGCTGGATCGCTCACGCATCGCTGGACAAGTCCTCGTGCCGCGCCGCCCGCGGTGTCCGACGCCGCCGCCGCGCGCCGTTGCGCGGCAGCGGCATCGCGCCATCGACAGCGGAGGGCGGATGGGTCTCGTCGCGCGCAATGAGCACTGAAATGTCCCAGCACGCGATGAACAGCGCGGCAATCAATGGGCCGATGACAAAGCCGTTGATGCCGAACGTGGCCATGCCACCGACCGTGGAGATCAGCACGACCCAGTCAGGCAGCTTGGTGTCCTTGCCCACCAGGATCGGGCGCAGGAGGTTGTCTACTCCACCGATCACCAGTGAGCAGAACAAAACGAGCACGATCGCCTTCCACAACGGACCGGCCAGCAGGAAATAGATCGCCGCCGGCCCCCAGACCAGCGCCGAGCCGATCGCCGGCAGCAGTGACAGGAACGCCATCAACGTGCCCCACAGCAGCGAGCCGCTGATGCCGAGAATGAAGAAAATCAGGCCGCCGAGCAGGCCCTGCACCGCAGCCACCGCGATATTGCCTTTGACCGTCGCGCGCACCACGGTGGTGAACTTGCCGAGCAGCTTTTGCTTGTGCGAGTCGGCCAGCGGCACCGCTTCACGGATACGCAGCGAGATGGCGCCGCCGTCGCGTAGCAGGAAGAACACCATATACAGCATGATGCCAAAGCCGACGGCGAACTGCAGCGTATTCTGGCCGATTTCGACCGCCTGCGCGGCCACGAATTGACTGATGCGGGCGGCCCCTTCGGTCAGCCTGGCCTGCAGGCTTTGCATGTCGGCCAGGCCGACGTCGTTCAGCCAGTGCTGCGCAAACGCGGGCAGCGCGCCAACCGCCTTCTGGAAATACAGCGCGATGTTCCACTGGCCGGTCTTGATTTGCTCGTAGGCGAACGAGACTTCTTGCACGAGCGTGCCGATCATCAGGCTCACAGGCAGGATCACGACCAGCACGCACAGGCTTAACGTCGCCAGGGCCGCGAGGTTCGGGCGGTTGCCCAGCCGCATCGTCAGCGTGCGCTGCAACGGCTGGAATAGGATGGCCAAGATCGTGCCCCAAAAAATCGCGCCGAAGAACGGCAGCAGGATCCAAATGAGCGCGAACGATACCGCGAACAGCAGAATTTGAAAGCCTCTTTGATTCCGTGTGTCTTTATCCATGGGTTCGGTCGGCCGCGCCGGGCGGGCCGCGCGTAGAGAGTAATGACGTTTGCCAAGCATTCGTGCAGCGCAATCTTGACATGGTGTGTGCGACGCGTCACGCGATGGCTGCGCGCGCTGATGGCGTTCGGCGCCGCGTACAACCGGATCTTAAGCCGACGTCATGTGGCGTCCTGTGCTTCGCACTGAATACATTGGCCGCACTGGATGTGCAGCAGAGCGGTCACTCGCAATGCATCGGCTTGGCTGAAGCAGCACTCGTGTATGGACCGGGGCACGGCATCTGCTACGCATTTGCTGCTAACACAGGCCCATTTTGCATGGAGAGCATTATGAACAGCACACTGGATCCCGACAACGATTTGCCGCAACCCCACGTGCCCGGCCACGATACCGAAGCGCTCGGTCCTGGCGATTCGTCAGACACCGGCAGTGACACGGTCGGCGCGAAACGTCATGACTTCGATCGTGACACGGAGTTGGACAACCATGCGCTTGAAACGGGCATCGCGGAACAAGGCAGTGACACCGATAGCGCCGGCACGGGCGAGCGTGCTGCCGCCGATGGCGACGAGACGATAGCGCTCGATGCGGACGTGATGCCGGACCGGATCGAGCACCTACCTTCCCAGGGGCAGGCCGACAGCGAGCTGAGTGAGCCCACAGACGCTGGCGTACGCGATCGTTGACAGGGCAGCCGGAATGCTGCGGATCGATTCGGCACGTTTTCACGACAACCCGTGGCAGTGTCTCCGCAATGCGCGTGCCGGTGTGGCTGCAAAAAAACACCATAAAGGCACGGTGTTTGCTAATATCACCCGTGAGTTACGGCGGGGCTATGGCCGTGCTCGACCATGCCACTTTAATTGGAGAACCGATAATGAAGTTAACTACAGTCGCTTGCATTGGTGCACTGCTGTTTACCCCGGTTGTTCACGCTCAAACGCAGGCTGCGTCAACGACGGCCGCGAATCCGCTATCCAGCGTGGACCGTGACTTCATACAGGCGGCCACGATGTCATCGTCAACCGAGATTGATGCGGGGAAGATCGCGCATAAGAATACGAGTAACGCAGACGTCAGATCGTTTGCGCGTCACATGATCGCCGACCATATGAGGCTGACGGTGCAGCTCAAAGCGGTGGCGCCTCATGGCGTGGTGGTGCCGAAGGACAACTCCGACACCGCGCTGCTCGATTCACTTAAACCATTGATTGGCGCGGACTTCGATCGCGCGTACGTGCGTAAAATGGGCTTAGAAATGCACAAGCAAACTATCGCCGCATTCGAGAAAGAAGCGAAGGAGGGGGAGAATCCGTCGTTGAAGCAAGCGGCGCTAGAGGCTCTGCCCACACTTAGAGAGCATTACAAGATGTCGCAGAACCTTGCGGAAAAGCTGGGGGTGACCGAGTAAGTCGCAAGCAAGCCAACCTGCGCCTGTTTTGTAACGGGCGCAGGGTCGGCGAAGAGTTGCGCACGCATGACGGTTGCCGCGCTGCCACACTCGTCATCGTAGGGCTGTTGAGCGCCGTTGTGAGTGCATATCGACTTATCTGGCAAGGCCCGTCATTAAAACTGGTAATTGATCGACACGTCGCAGACGCCGTTGAGCCGCGTACGGGTAATCGGACTGTCGGCCGCGCTGCCCAGCAGGCGTTTGAATGCACCATCGGCGCTCACGAACCAGTGTTTGTTCACGAAGTAGACCATCGTCACACCAAAGCCGGCTGATTTCAGCCCGGCGCTCGCATCATAGCGGCGATACCCGGAGCGCAAGGCTTGGTCGGCAGTGACGCCGAACCAGCTGTTCATGTATTTCGAGTCCGCAAATGTTACGGACGGACCCGCGAACCAATAGAATTTCTCCGAGCTGCCCGGTAGGGGCATATAGGTGCCTAGGTCGAACGTCCAACCGTTCGAGCCGCCGAAGCTGCGTGTGGCTACGCCCCGGACCACCAGTGGAAACGCCTTCGATACCACGTACTCGGCGGCGATCTTCATTTCCGGCGCCGGGTTGATGTTGTCTAGTCCAGCCAGCCGTGACGCATCGTCGTGTGCGCGTCGGCCAAGATCGTATGCCGCCGCGACGCTCACGCGCCAATTCGGACCGCGCAGCACATTGACGCCGATGCCTTCGCCGGTCGATAAGAAGGCGAGGTCGCGATAGCGCATGTCCACGCTCGGGCCGACCAATGTGCGATACCGATTCTCACCCTCGTAGCGTGGCTCGAATGTCGAGCCGATGCCAATCCTCGCCTCCCATTCCGGGATGGACGACATGTACAGTTTTTGCAGTGGAACACCAGCCGAATACTGCCATTCGCCCAGCGGCGACGGGGTTTGCGCCTGCGTCGGCGCAGTGTAAATCGTCAATGCCATTGCGGCTGCGGCAAACGGGACGGCATCCCGTCGCAGCGAGCCGCGAACGCGACTCGTTGAGCAGGGTCGTTGTTTCGCAGTGCAGATGTCGAGCGCCATTGAGTCTCCGATTGTTAAGCGGACGAGCCAGGGAAGCACGTACTGTGCCAATCGGACGCAGGGCCGTCCCGTTCCTGTGTTGCAATGCAGCCTCGCTGGGGTACTGTCATGTGCAGCAGTCTGCGGCGAAGACTGGATGCGGCAACGACAGCACAGTGTAGTGAAAAATTTGCCGTCATGGGGCGCTGTCTCGCGCCAGGCCACACGCCGCTTACCTGGCCTCTCGGGCCGGCACCGGTTGATCGCGCACCCGTGCTATTGCCAGAACGAGTCGATCGTGATGAGCGACCTGTATCGCATGCCACGCAGAGGCCACCGCGTCCTGCCGGGTATGACGGTTGCGCACACCGATGTGCCGCGCATGTTGCGCGGCGCGCTATACGGTGCGGTACCGGCGAGGAAAACATGATGACGAGCCCACGCGAACATATGATCGATTGGTTGAAGGATGCCTATGCGATGGAGCAGCATGCGGAGTCGATGCTCAAGGCGCAAGCGTCGAGGCTGGAACATTATCCCAAGCTCAAACAGCGCATCGAGCAGCACATTGACGAGACGCTGTCCCAGCAAAAGCTGCTCGAACAGTGCTTGGACCGGCTAAACAGCAGCCCGTCAACGATCAAGAACCTTGCCGCTCGGGCTGCCGCGTTTGGGCAGGCGCTCGGCGGGATGACCGTCACCGATGAGGTGGTCAAGGGCAGCATGGCCAGCTATGTGTTCGAACACATCGAAATTGCCGCGTACACGACATTGATTGCGGCCGCCCGCGCGGCCGGAGACGCGGAGACGCAACGTTGCTGCGAGCAGATCTTGCCACAGGAGGTCGAGATGGCACGCTGGCTGCACGACAACCTACCGGACGTCGTGACCGCCTACCTGGCTCGTTCCGCGGGCGAGCGCGACGACGCCAAGCGTTGACACTCGCTACAGGCATGCAAGGAACCCGCTCATGGGCATGGCCAGCATCTCGCCGGGCCGGCGCGGCTTCATTCGGATGCTCGCCTATGGCGCACCGGCCGCCGCCGGCGCGCTGGCGACAGCGGCGGCCGGTGGCGACAGAGACGGGCTGCACGCTCGGCGCCGCGCCGCAACACGGCGACGTGCTGTGTTACATCACGGGCGCCAGCGGGTACGGTACGGGGTGGTCCTCGACGGCGTTGACGCTGGGGATGTTCTGCGCGGCGACGCGCATCGCCCTGATTTCGTTATCGGACCATTGTTAGCCCCACAGGTGAACGATCCCGTTGCGCACGACGATGTTGTGCTCCGCAAACGTCCACTTGCGTTCCGCCAACTCAGCGATCAACCTTGCGCGCAATTTCGCGTCGCTTGCCGATGCGCCCGGCGGTGACGTATCTTTCGATGCCGGGATGCTGGTCAGCGCCCGCACGAAGTCGGCGCGGCTCGCGATGCCACCAGCCGGTCCACCTGTATGACGGGCAGGCGCTTGATGTGCGATGCTGTTCATCCGTGCGTAGTTCGATGCGATGCCACCGATCCGGCTCGCTGAGCATGCCGACCAGCACACCCGCGTCGTCGACCATCGGCACGCCACCGATAGGGTGCTCGACCAACATCTTGGCGGCATCGCGCACCGTCATGGCAGGCGTCACGGTAATGACGCCGGTAGTCATCACGTCGATGGCTTTCATGGTCGTGTCCTCTCAAAAAAGAATCAGATTACCCACGGATAGCTTGTCAGTTGGCGCGGGCGGTTGAGTTGATCGAAATCAAGCCGTGCCTTGAGGTGGCGCGTCGGTGGGCGACGTGTGATTTGATTCCAGTCAAGGGCTCGGGCGCGGATTGAGGTGATCATTGATACGTGGAGCGAATACTTGTGTTCGCGTCGTGTGCTCGGATGGTTGGCTACCGCGATGCTTATTGATTTGCGTCATGGCGCATCGGCACGCGATACACGATGCTGCGTTTATCAATGTTGCGTCCTTTGTACACGACGGGCATCCGGCGAGCCGGCCTGCCGGGCGGCGGACCAGCTTACGAGGCGTATGCCAGAGGGAAAAATGAGTTATTTGACGTGGATGATCGGTGTGGGTGCGGCGCTGTACGCGGGCTTTGCCAGTGCGATGTGGTTCGAGACGAATCGGGGTTCGATGCGCATCCCATGTCCCGGGCGAACTGCGCCAACGGAGGAATCGAAAAGGAGAACAGGATCTTGAAGGGGTGCACGAGCGACGCGATGTCTGGTGATGCGGACCCGCACGCGCTGCGCCATTACGCGACCTATCCGGAACGCGGATGGTTCGTCGGCGCGTTCGACGAAGCGGCGCTGGTGGCCTGCTACGCCAATGTGTCGCCCATCAGCGGCGTCGGCTTGATCGACGGGGCGGGGACGAACGAGGCGCATATCGCGCTGTCGGTTGTCATACCGGCGCTTGCGCCCGGTAATGCCGCCTATCTGGCGTTTGCGCGCCGCATCGACGACGACATCGCGTTTCACCGGCAATGGGACCCGGCGCGATCCGGCGTCGCGGAGTTGCACTGGAGCGGCGAACTCGGCTTGCTCGGGGCAAGCGGCACCGCGCGGCTTGTTGCGTTGTTGCGGCAGCGGTTCGCGTTCGCGCGCGATGCCCGCTGGTCGGTTTCGCTCGATTGGCGTGTCGCACACGACGAGACGTTACTTGACACGTTGGTATTGAGCGGCTTCGCGCAGCTCGAACTGCGCGGCGGCGCAGCGCCGACGCAGCGGCTTGACGACATCGGTGGGGGTACGCGGTCGTCGGCGCTATCTCCGGACGTGGGCGAGCAGGGGCCAATGGACGCCGAGCGGTGGCGTTTGCCCGAACTCGTCGCGCTGGCCCGCACACACGGTTTTGCATCCGTAGGAACGGTGCTCGAGTACGGTGCGGGTCCATGCGGCCCGCGCGGCGTCGCACCGGGCGCGCCGCGATCGCCGGGCACGCTACAGACGCTCGATGCATTGATCGCCGCGCGTGCCATGCGGATCCGTCTGCAAACGCGTTGCACACGCGCCGATGTGCTCGCCGAGCGAGTGGCGCTGGTCGAGCGGCTGCATGCGTCCGGCTACGTGCAATTGGGTATCGACGACTACGCGCAGCGCGACGATCCGTTGGTGTCGGCGCAGCGGTTTGGCCGTCTCGTGTGCAAGCCGTTCGGCTTGTCTTCGCGTGCGACGCGATGTGTTGTGCCGCTCGGGCCGGGGGCGATCGGCGCCACCGCCGACACCTATTTCCAGCACCTGGAGGAAGTCCCGTCCGTCCCCGTGCGTTCTATCGCGGGGCGCAAGGTGTACGCGCCCGGCTTGCGCGGATGGCGCTTGTCGGCCGACGACGCGATCCGTCGCACGGTCATCCAGTCGCTGGCCACCAATTTCTTCATTGACCGGCAGGCGATCGAACTGGCGCACAACATTGAGTTTTCCGACTATTTCGCTAACGAGATCCGCGTGCTGCGCCGCTGCGCGAATGCCGGCCTGCTGTCATTGGAGGACGATTTTATCGAGACGACCGATGCAGGGCGCGTGCGTTTGGACAATCTGTGCGGCATTTTTGACCGTTATCGACACCTGCGCCATACGTGGCTGCGTTCACTGGCTGGCACAGCCCGCACGCTTGAGCCATTGCTAATGGATCACTGATCGCCAGCATTCGGGCGCGATTGGCGCAGACCAGGATCCGATTTTTACGTAATTGTTGACACAACGGCGGCAGATCAGCATAATAGCGTTCTTCGCTGATTACGCAGCAAAGCCGCCCAGGTGGCGGAATTGGTAGACGCACTAGTTTCAGGTACTAGCGGGTAACTCCGTGGAGGTTCGAGTCCTCTCCTGGGCACCAACGGTTGCGCTGTCGTGATATGACGAAGTGGTACGAGAAACCCCGTAAGATAAAGGTCTTACGGGGTTTTTTGTCTTTTCAGCCGGCTGGCGGCAAGCCGGTGGTTTACCCGTGTCAATGTGCGTGCTGTCCGCCACGCCGGCGCACCAAGCGCATCTAGCCCTGCATCGGCCAAACCCGGTGTTAGAATCATTCTCCAGTGAGTTGGCCGGCGCCACCGTGCATCGGCCGGGCAGTGACGATGCGTGACACGCCAATCCGTGCGTCGCACGCATTCACGACAACCATTCATCGACAAGGCTTTGAGCAAATACCCCTATCCGATTCCTAGCCGCGAAGAAATTCTTGGCGTATTGCGCACGACCGAACAGCCGCTTGCCGGCAATGACATTGCTGAAGCACTCGCGATCAAGCGCCAGGAGCGCGAAGGGTTTTTCAAGCGCCTCGGCGCGATGGAGCGCGATGGCCAGATCAAGCTCGACAAGCGTGGCTATTACCAGCTCACGCATCCGTCGAACTTTGTCGCCGGTCGGGTTCAGGGCCATCGCGACGGCTACGGCTTCCTGATTCGCGACGATGCCGGTGGCGACCTGTTCCTGTCCAATGTAGAGATGCACAAGGTCATGCACAACGACCGGGTGCTCGCGCGCGTGACAGGCTATGACCGGCGCGGTCGTCCGGAAGCCCATATTGTCGAGGTCACCGAGCGGGCGAACAAGCGAATCATCGGCCGGCTGCTGAACGAGAACGGTGTATGGGTCGTTGCGCCGGAGGACAAGCGGATCGGCCACGACATCCTCGTGACGCAGACGGGCAAGGTCAAGCCCAAGTCCGGCCAGGTCGTCTCGATCGAGTTAACGGACTTCCCGAGCCGTCATTCGCAGCCGGTCGGCAAGATCGTCGAGGTGCTGGGCGACATCGACGATCCCGGCATGGAAATCGAGATCGCCGTGCGCAAGTATGGCGTGCCGCACCGGTTCTCGGACGCGGCGCTGGCCCAGGCGGCCAAGCTGCCCGACGAGGTGCGCGCAGCGGATCTGCGCCAGCGCGTGGACTTGCGTGACGTGCCGCTCGTGACGATTGACGGCGAGGACGCGCGCGATTTCGACGACGCGGTCTATTGCGAGCCGATCCGGATCGGCCGGCAGAACGGCTTTCGCTTGCTGGTCGCGATTGCCGATGTGTCCCACTACGTCACCGATGGCGATGGCCTCGATCATGACGCGCTTGAGCGCAGCACGTCGGTGTATTTCCCGCGCCGCGTGATCCCGATGCTGCCCGAGAAACTGTCAAATGGGCTGTGTTCGCTGAACCCGGACGTGGACCGTTGCACGCTCGTCTGCGACATGGTGATCAATTCGCGTGGCGACATCAAGGCATACCAGTTCTATCCGGCAGTGATGCATTCGGCCGCACGGCTCACATACACTGAGGTGGCGGCCATCCTGTCGAACACGAAGGGGCCCGAGGCGGCGCGGCGTGGCGCGTTGCTGCCGCACCTGCAGCACTTGCACGGCGTGTTCAAGACGTTGCTGCAGGCGCGCGAGAGGCGCGGCGCGATCGAGTTCGACACGACTGAGACCTATATCGTGTGCAACGCCCAGGGCAAGATCGAGCAGATCCTGCCGCGGCAGCGCAACGACGCGCACAAGCTGATTGAAGAGTGCATGCTGGCCGCCAATGTGTGCGCGGCCGATTTTCTCAAGCGCAACAAGCATCCGGGGCTGTATCGAATCCATGCCGGGCCGACCGAGGAGAAGCTGGCGAACCTTCGGACCTTCCTGCGCGGTTTTGGGCTGACGTTGGGCGGCGGCGACAAGCCGCATGCAAGTGACTACGCGGCCTTGATGAAGCAGGTGCGGGAGCGTCCGGACGCATCGATGCTGCAAACGATGCTGTTGCGCTCAATGCAACAGGCGGTCTACAGTCCCGACAATATCGGGCACTTCGGCCTCGCCTATGACGCTTATGCGCATTTCACCAGTCCGATCCGTCGCTATCCGGATCTGCTTACGCACCGGGCGATTCGTGCGATCCTGGCCGGCAAGAAGTACCAGCCGCAACTTTGCGGTGACGTCGTGCTCAGTACTTCGCTGGCGCCTCAGGCGCGTGCGTTGCAGCGAGACGACGAGCGCATGCTTACAGGTGGCCGTTCGCACGATGCCATCTGGGAGGAACTCGGCCTGCATTGTTCGGCCAACGAGCGGCGCGCGGATGAGGCCTCGCGCGATGTCGAAGCGTGGCTCAAGTGCTATTTCATGCGAGACAAGTTGGGCGAGGAATACGGCGGGATGATCAGCAGCGTGACGCCGTTTGGTATTTTTGTGCAATTGGATTCGCTGTTCATCGAAGGTTTGGTCCATGTCACCGAACTGGGCGCTGACTACTTCCAATACGACGAAATCAAGAATGAGTTGCGTGGCGAGCGCACCGGGATCCGCTTCCGTCTGTCCGAGCGTGTGCGCGTGCAAGTGAGCCGTGTCGACCTGGACGCGCGCAAGATCGACTTTCGACTGGTGCGGGAGGCGTCGGCCAAACCGGTGGCGCGTGCCGCCGCACGCGGCATGCCGGCGACCGGTGGCGCTGCGGTCAACGCCAACGGGCAGGAGCCGCGCGTGCGCTCGCTCGTGGCATCCGATGGCGGTTCGCATGTGAAGAAGGCGGCGCCTGCGCCAAGTCTCCACGTCAAAGAGGCGCGCGCCGCCCGCGCCGCGGCGAAGAAACGTTCACCGGCCGGCACGGCCACCAATGGCCGCACGCGCAGCAAGAAGCGATAGATAGATCGGGACACAAGGCCGTCACGATACGGCGGCAATCGATGAAGGCGCCGCAGTCGGCGTGTTGGCTCTGCGCTCGGCTCCGGGGCGCGATGCTGTGGGCCGGCATCGCGCGCGCCGCACTTTTTTGAAAGCAGCGTTTATGGCACGTTTAAAGGTTCTATACGGATTCCATGCGGTTACGGCGCGCTTGCGTCATGATTCGTCCAGTATCGAAGAGATCTTGTACGATCCGACGCGGCGCGACCGCCGCATGCAGGATTTCCTGCAACTGGCGCAATCATCTGGGGTTCGATTGATTGCCGCCGAGGATGCACGGTTGCATGGCTTAGCCGGTACGCATCGGCACCAGGGTGTCGTTGCGCGCGCGACGGATCTACCGCTTGCGCAAAACTTGGCCGAGCTGCTCGACGTGCTGCCCGGGCCCGCGCTGCTGCTGGTGCTCGACGGGGTCACCGATCCGCATAATCTCGGCGCATGCCTGCGCGTGGCCGATGCGGCCGGCGCGCATGCGGTAATCGCGCCGCGTGATCGCGCGGTGGGACTTAATTCGACCGCTGCGAAGGTAGCCAGCGGCGCGGCCGAGACCGTGCCGTACATCACGGTAACCAACCTTGCCCGCACGCTGCGCGAGTTGAAGGACGCCGGCGTCTGGGTGATCGGCACGGCTGGCGACGCTCAGCGCAGCCTGTACGAGACCGCGCTCGATGGTCCAGTCGCACTGGTCATGGGCGCCGAAGGGGAGGGCATGCGCAGGTTAACGCGCGAGACTTGTGACGACTTGGTACACATCCCGATGATGGGTAGTGTAGACAGCCTGAACGTATCGGTTGCCAGCGGCATTGGCTTATTCGAGGCGGTCAGGCAGCGCAATCCCATCAAAAATCGATGATTTGCAGCGCGTATTACGGCTTTGATTAGAGACTGCGAATGTGTGCGCATGGGTGCATTGCGGCTGGGAGGTTCGCTGACAGTGTCGCAAGCCGCGTCTGCGTGCCGCACGTCTGACGCGAGTGAAGCAAAGCGACGGGGCCAGTCATAACGGCGGATACGTCACATCCGCTGCTGTTTGAGGGAACAGCAATTAGCAGCGTTCGAGGCTAAAACTCGAAATCAGACTTAACTGACGGGCGGCGTCACACCTACCGCCCGACTACATCATGCGGCCGATGACAGCGGATCCCGCTGATTGTGTGCCTCTTCCATTGGCGCTTCATAACACGGGTAGTCCGCGTTCGTGGAGAGGGCCCAGCGGCCAGTTCGGTGCTGCCGGCGACGATATGCATTGAATCGCGCCGCGGCCGCTCGGTTACACTATTGCGTTCCTCGTATTTTTTCTGCTGTATTTTCTAGATGACTCAAGACGAACTCAAACGGCTCGTCGGCCAGGCGGCCGCTGACTATGTGAACGAGCACGTGCCCGAAGGCGCGGTGATCGGCGTCGGGACTGGCTCGACCGCGAATTGCTTCATCGATGCATTGGCCGGCAGTCGCGAACGGTATCGCGGCGCAGTATCGAGTTCCGTTGCCACGACGAACCGGCTGCTATCGCACGGGTTTCGTGTATTCGAGCTGGGTGAGGTTGAATCGCTGCCGGTGTACGTCGACGGTGCGGACGAAATCGACCCGCATGGCGCGATGATCAAGGGCGGCGGCGGTGCGCTGACACGCGAAAAGATCGTCGCATCGGTCGCCGACGTATTCGTCTGCATCGCGGACGGCAGCAAGCTGGTGCCCACGCTCGGGGCGTTCCCGCTGCCGATCGAAGTGGTGCCGATGGCGCGTGTGGCGATCGGCCGCCGGATCGCGCAGGCGACCGGCGGCGTGCCGGTGTTGCGGGTGAAACAGGACGGCACGCCGTATATCACCGACAATGGCAATGAGATCATCGACGTCAAGGGACTCGCCATCGACGGCCCGGTGGCACTCGAGCGCGACGTGAACCAATGGCCCGGCGTCGTGACCGTTGGGCTGTTTGCCGCGCGCGGCGCCGACCTGTGTCTGATTGGCACCGAGCGGGGGGTGCAGCGCATCGACTACGCGCGGCGTTGAGCCGGATTGCGCACCGGTGACGCGGTGCGACATGCGGGGCGGTAGCGCGATGCAAGAGCGGGCACGCGGCGTACGACAGGCGACAACGCGCCGATTGCGCAATGTCGCGTTCAGCCGATTTGCTCCAGCGCCTCGTTCAATTCAAGCCATTCGGCCTCGAGCGTGGCAATCTGGTCCGCGACTTCGGCTTGGCGTTTCAATGCGTCGGTCAGTTTCGCCTTTTGCGACGGCTCGTAGCTGGTCGGCGCCGCGATGAGCGCGTCGAGCGACGCCCTCTCGGCGTTCAACGCGTCCATTTGGTGCTCGATCTTACCGATCTGGTTCTGCAGCGGTTTGCGCAGCTGTGCGGTCTTTTGGCGGGCTTGGGCATCCGCCCGGCGTTGCTCCTTGCGATTGATCGACGTGTCGGCACCGGCGAGGCCGGCCGTGTCGTTGCGCTGTGCCACGCCGGGGTCCGCTGTCTGCGCATTGGCCTGCGAGCCGGCCCGCTTTACCGCTTCGCGCTGCTCGGCCGCGTGCTGCAGCAGCCAGTCACGATAGTCGTCCAGGTCGCCGTCGAAGGATTGGATTCGATGCTGGGCGACCAGCATGAACTGGTCGGTGGTTGCGCGCAGCAAGTGCCGGTCGTGTGATACCAGGATCAGCGTACCTTCGAATTGGGCCAGCGCCATCGTCAATGCATGGCGTGTTTCAAGGTCCAGATGGTTGGTGGGCTCGTCCAGCAACAGCAGATTTGGGCGCTGCCAGACAATCAGCGCGAGCGCCAACCGGGCCTTTTCGCCGCCGGAAAATAGGCGGATCGGCGTGGTAGCCATTTCGCCGCTGAAGTTGAAGCTGCCCAAAAAGTCGCGCAACTCCTGCTCGCGCGTGTCCGGGGCGAGCCGTGCCAGATGCTGCAGGGGTGTGTCGTCCTCTCGCAACGTCTCCAGCTGGTGCTGCGCGAAGTATCCGATCGTCAATCCTTTTGCGTTGCGTACGACACCCCCGATCGGCGCTAGGGTGCCAGCCAGCGTTTTGATCAACGTCGACTTGCCTTGGCCGTTCGCGCCGAGCAAACCAATGCGCTGGCCACTCTGAATCGATACGTTGACGTCGTCGACGATTACAGCCGGTGCGTCGCCGCTGTCCGACGGATAACCGCAGCGAACCTGCTCCATCACGAGCATCGGGTTTGGTGCGCACGCGGGTTCGCGAAACTCGAAAGTGAGCGGTGACGACGCGTGCGCCGGCGCGATGCGCTCCATTTTTTCGAGTGCCTTCATCCGGCTTTGTGCTTGCCGAGCTTTCGTGGCCTTGGCCTTGAATCGGTCGATGAAGCTATGCAGGTGCGTAATCGTGCGCTGCTGCTTCTCGTATGCGCTTTGTTGTAACGCGAGCTGTTGTGCCCGCTGGACTTCGAATTGACTATAGTTACCACCGTAACGCTTGATCTGGCGTTGTTCCAGGTGCAGCGTGACATTGCATACCGAGTCGAGAAATTCCCGGTCGTGCGAAATGACGATCAGCGTGCCCGCGTAGCGATGTAGCCAGTCTTCGAGCCATACGATGGCGTCCAGGTCCAGGTGGTTCGTGGGCTCGTCCAGCAGCAGCAGGTCGGAGCGCGACATCAGCGCCTGCGCGAGGTTCAGCCGCATGCGCCAGCCGCCGGAGAAACTGGCGACCGACGCCAGCGTCTGTTCGAGCGTGAAGCCCAGGCCGAGCAATAGCGCTTGCGCGCGCGCTGGGGCCGAATAGCCGTCGACATCCGCCAGTGCCGCATGCGCGAGCGCTTGCTCGGCGCCATCGTCGTTGGCGCACGCCGCGGCGATACGTGCTTCGATGTCGCGCAATTGTGTGTCACCGTCCAACGTGTAGTCGAGCGCGCTGCGCTCGACCGCGGGCGTTTCCTGTGCCACATGCGCAATGCGCCATGAAGGCGGCAGCGCGAGTTCGCCGGCATCCGGCTGCAGTTGACCGCGTAAAAGGGCGAACAGCGTTGACTTGCCCGCGCCATTCGCGCCGATCAGGCCGGCTTTTTCACCCGGGTTCAGCGTGAAGGTTGCTCCTTCGAAAAGCGACTTCGTGCCGCGCGACAGACTGAGTTGGTTGAAGCGGATCACGGCAGGACCATCATGGGGATGCGTGGAAAGTCATTATTGTAGATCGGCCCGGCATCGGACAGTCGTGCATCCGGCCGATGCCGGGCAGTCCGGAGTTGCTCTACACTGCGAGTATTATCTCGTGTTCGTACAAGGAGTCCGGATGAGCCAGCTCTATTCATTTTCCGCTCGCTCGCTGCAGGGCGACGACATTCCGCTGGAGCGCTACCGCGGCAAGGTCCTGCTGATCGTCAACACCGCCAGCGAATGCGGGTTCACGCCCCAATATGCGGGGTTGCAGGCCTTATATGAGCGATATGCGGCGCGTGGCCTGGAGATACTGGGCTTTCCGTGCAACCAGTTTGGCAAGCAGGAGCCGGGCGACGCGCAGCAGATCGGCGCATTTTGCGAGAAAAACTACCAGGTCAAGTTCCCGATGTTTGACAAGATCGATGTGAACGGCGCCCATGCGCATCCGCTGTATCGCTATCTGACCGAGGAAGCGCCCGGCTTGCTCGGGACCGAGGCGATCAAGTGGAACTTCACCAAGTTCTTGATCGATCGCGAAGGCAGGCCGGTCAAGCGCTATGCGCCTGTCACCAAACCTGACGCGATCGAGCCGGATATTGAGAAGTTGCTTTGACGCGGCTGAACTTGTCAGCATACGTGCCGGTGCATCTTCTTGCATTTGTCGGCCGATGCACGTGATGGGAGGGTGACGACGACCGAGGGCTTCTGCCCACCGGCTAGCGGATGGTGAGACCATCGGTCAATCGCGTAATGCAGCTTTCTGTGCGGCTGCGTGTCCACGCGGACACGCAGCCATGTGGGCGCCGCTGCTGCCATTAACGAACAGCTGTCAGCGCTTCGATCAAGACCGTGACAACTTAGAACCGGTGCACGATCCCCGCGGCGGCGGCAAACTGACTTTGCGATGACGAGGGCGCAGCGTTCATCGCATCGCCGATCGACGCGGTGGCCTTGACCACGCCCGTGGTGCCGTCCGGTGCAACGGTAAACGTATTGCCGCTTGCCCGTTGGTAAGCCTGCACCATGTAGATACCGGTACGCTTTGACAGGCTATAGTACTGCGACAGATTGAACTGATTATACCGCGCTGCGTGTTCGATTCCGTTGGCCTTACTTGCGCGCGCATGGTTATAGCCGGCAGCGAGGTCCCACACCGGGCTCGGTTTCCAATGCAGCGCTACACCTGCCGCATTGAATGTGGCTTGATTATGAAAGCGCGACAGAATACCTGGCACGTACTGTGTGTTCGTATAAGAGAGCGAAACATCAAAGTCAGGCGTAAATTTCCACCCGCCTGTCACGCCGACGCGTTGTTGTGCCTGCGCGGTTTGATACCCATAGTTGATCGCCGACACGGGGGGCTTGCCGTTGGAGTTGGTCGCCGATTGCACGTCCCACTCGCCGCCGCCGACGGCGGCGTTATTGACGCGTTGGAATCCCGCAGCGATACCGAACGGTCCGTTGATATATTGCACGCCCGCACTCCACGTCGAACCACGGTACGCACTGCCGGGCACGCCCGCGAATGCATACGATCCTCCGAACTTCAGTCCATTGAGGTTGGGGGACATATAGACAATCGAACTGTTCGTGCGGTACGCCATATTAAGGGAGCTGATGTCACCCGGGTGCGAGCCGTACGCCGTGAGCCACGTCGTCGGGCTATATGGCGCGAGCAATGTGTAATAGGCTGTATATTGGCGGCCTGCTGTCACGGTCCCGAACTCAGGATGCGCCATGCCCACGAATGCCTGCCGACCGAACTGAGCGTTTTTTTCGAATAGGGCGTCACCATTTGCGCCGTTGAAACCGGCTTCTAGCGTGAATAGGGCCTTCAGCCCGCCGCCAAGATCTTCGTCGCCCTTGAAGCCGATGCGGTTGCCTAACCAGACGCCGTGGGCCATCTTGATGGCCGACCGTCCGCCATTGATCGAGCCCGGCGCTGTCTGGCTAGTTTGATAGCCAATTCCGTTGTCCACGGCCCCATATAACGTGACGTTGCTTTGTGCCCAAGCGGCATTCGCGGCAAGGCCACTGAAGGCCACAATGGTCATCGCTCGCTTTTTCATTGGTTCTCCTTTTTTGCAGCTGACGCTGGTCGCGCGCTGCGTGTGGCGGTTCGGTTTGGACGGATTGAAGCCGTCAAAACGCAAGCTCGGCGGCAGCCTGTCCCGGACCTGACCACCCGGCAGGGCTGCACGCTACTTTGTGTCCGGCCATTCGACGGACCGGACAGTCTTAATGGTAAGTGGCAAAAAGTACGGCGTTTCGTGCGGATGGCTTGTTTAAAGCGGAATCTGGCGGCCAACGTACAGATATCAGGAAAAGATTGCGGTTCAGCAAACACTTTGCGGCGTGACACTAAAGTCATCCGGGATCACGCCGTCAAAGGACGGTAATGTCGGCATTTCGAAGATTGATCCGATGGGTCGATTAGTGTGAACAATGCAATCAAATTCGTAGTCGTTACTATGAATTTTGGAGCAGTGAGCATGATGAAGCTAGCATTGAAATTGCTTTTGGCCGCCACGTTCCTACTGTTGATGTTCAGCAGCGCCATGTATGGATTGGCTCGTTGAACCAGTCGATCCATGCATGCGACGATGGGTCAGGGTCACCGTAAAAGCCTGGAGGCGTTTAAGTCGGCACACGATGGTCTGTCGTGGGCGACCGTGTGGTGGCTGGCTTCGATTGCGTACCGGTTACCCGGTCATCACATCGAGCCCGCGTCGCTATAGAATCGGCGCGAACAGCCGCGCGACGTGCATCGCCATGCGCCGCCACGCCGGCGTGCGCGCGTGTTCGCTGGTTTGGACCGGATCAGACAACGCGAAATCGGCCTCGAGCATGGCCGCGACCTCTGCGGCAAACGTGGAATCGACAGTCAATAGCATGATCTCGAAGTTCAGGCGAAATGACCGATTATCGAGGTTCGCACTGCCGATCGCGGCGGCGACACAATCGATTAGCACAACCTTTTGGTGAAGGAAGCCGGGGCGATAGCGGAAGACCTGGATGCCCGCATGCACCATGTCATGCGCGTACAGTCGGGAGGCTTCGAAAACGACGATATGATCGCGGCGCGACGGAATCAGCACGCGCACGTCGACGCCGCGCATCACGGCGAGCCTGAGGGCGGCGAATACGGCCTCATCGGGTATCAAGTAAGGGCTGGTGATCCAGATGCGCTCGCGGGCCGCATGAATCGCTGCGACGAAGAACAGCGAGCAGGTTTCCTGACGGTCGGCCGGACCGCTGGCGATGACCTGACAATGCATGTTGCCACCGCACGGGCGGATGGGTGGCGTGGTACGGGGCAGCCGCTGCGTGGCCCAGAACCAATCCTCGACAAACACGAATTCGATTTGCTTCACCACGGGCCCACGCACTTCAACGTGCGTATCACGCCACGGCGATAACGGTGGTTTGCCACCCAGGTATTCGATACCGACGTTGTGGCCGCCAACGAATGCGCGTTCGCCATCGACGACGACGATTTTGCGGTGATTGCGGAAATTGAGTTGGAAGCGGTTGACGAAGCGGCGGTTGGTGGCGAACGCATGCACCTGCACGCCGCCGGCACGCAGCGCACTGACGTAGGCCACCGGCAGGTCGATACTGCCGATGCTGTCATACAGCAAATGCACCTGCACCCCTTGTGCCGCCTTGGCCAGCAGTGCATCGCGCAGCATGTCGCCGACTGTGTCGGCCCGAATGATGAAGAACTGGATGAGCACGTAGTGACGTGCCGCGTCGATTGCGTCGAAGATCGCCGCAAACGTCGCCTCGCCGTTGACCAGCGTGCGCACGTGGTTGCCGGCCAAAAACGGCATGCGCGCGAGCGACGACAGTGCGGTGATCGTCTGTACGTCCAGCCGATCGACCGGCGCGCTGTCCAGCGCGTCGGATTGCGTGCCGATGTCGCCGACCAGGTCCAAACGCCGCTCCCGGATCGCCTCGTACTCGACGCGTCGCGCGTCGACATAACCCTCGAAACGGCTACGCCCCAGGAAAAGGTACGGAACCAGCGTCAGGTAGGGCATTGCGACGAGCGAAACCGCCCACGCGATCGCCCCTTGCGACGTACGCGTGTGGAGAATCGCATGGCAGGCGGCGATGACGCCGAGCACATGCGCACAAGCGACCCATGTACCGAGATGGAGCCAATCCAGTTGCATGAAGGAAAGCGAGCCGATGACGGCTCGCGCAGTGCGGCATGCGTTGCATCTTACCTGTCATGGCCTTTTTTCGGCAGTGCCGATGTGGTGTGCATGCCGCAACGGCGCGTGTATCGGGGCGATGTGGCGCCGCAGCGTGCGGTTGCGTCTTTTGTTCAGCGGTGCTGTATCATGACAGGGCTGTCTTGCATCATGATTTGCGACGCGGCAGGTCTGCCGCACGCAGCAAGAAGACGCTGTCGTCGCCGGCATGGGTCGGCAGCCACGTCAGCGGCAGGCCGCCGAACGCGGCTTCGACGTGGTGCCGCTCGTTGCCGATCTCGACGACCAGCAGGCCGTCGTCGGTCAGCCAGTCGCGCGCGGCGCCGATGATCCGGCGCACGATGTCCATGCCATCGGAGCCCCCCGCCAGCGCCATGGCCGGTTCATGGCGATATTCGGCGGGCAATGCCTGCATCGACGCCTCGTTGACATAAGGCGGGTTGGCCAGAATCAAATCGTACCGGCGTGGCGGCAGCGGCTCGAACAGGTCGCCTTCGAATAGCGTGATCCGCTCATTCAAGTCGTAGTCATCGACGTTGCGCTGCGCCACCTGCAGCGCATGCGCCGACAGATCGACCGCGTCGATCTCGGTGTAGGGGAATGCGTCGGCCGCCATGATCGCAAGGCAGCCAGAGCCGGTGCACAACTCGAGCACCGCGCCTTGTTCGTCGGGCGTGTCGATCCACGGCGACAACCGCTCGAGCAGTAACTCACCGATGAGCGAACGCGGCACGATCACGCGCTCGTCGACATGGAAGCGATAGCCGTGCAGCCAAGCTTCGTGTGTCAGATAGGCGGCCGGTAACCGCTGCGTGACGCGCCGCTCGATGATGTCGAGTACCGCGCCGATTTCGTCGTCCAGCAGACGCGCATCAAGGAATGGGTCCAGCGTGTCGAGCGGCAGGTGCAGCGTATGGAGCACTAGATACGCGGCTTCATCATAAGCGTTTGCGTTGCCGTGGCCGAAGGCCAATTGAGCCTGGTTGAAGCGGGTGACCGCGTAGCGCAACAAGTCGCGGACGGTCGAAAACGAATGATTCATGGTAAGCGACGGCATGAGCGCCGGGTTGAGCGTTGGCGGGTAGGAAGGGGCGCGGCGGCGTCAGGCCGGGCTGGGGTTGGCGCCGCCACGGTAGCGCCAACCGCCCCGTACATCATGCAACGAGACGCTCCAGTACACCCCGATACACGTTTTTCAGCGGCTCAATGTGGGCCAACTCAATATGTTCATCGACCTTGTGAATCGACGCGTTACACGGGCCAAACTCGATGACTTGCTTGCAGATCCGCGCAATGAAGCGGCCATCGGAGGTGCCGCCGGTGGTCGAGAGCGCGGGGCGTATGCCGGTCTCGGCCTCGATCGCCTGCTCGAGCGCGTTGGACAGCTCGCCGCGCGGTGTCAGGAACGGCATGCCGCTCAGGTTCCACGTCAATTCGTAGTCCAGCCCGTGGGCGTCGAGGATCGCGTGCACGCGCGCTTTCAACTCGTCGGGCGTCGTCGCGGTCGAGAAGCGGAAGTTGAAGTCGACGCTTGCACTGCCCGGGATGATATTAGTTGCGCCAGCTCCGGCATGCAGGTTCGATACCTGCCATGTGGTCGGCGGGAAGTACTCGTTGCCCTGGTCCCATGCTACGCGCACGAGGTCAGTCAGCGCGGGGGCGAGCAGGTGCACCGGATTCTTGGCCAGGTGTGGGTACGCGATATGACCCTGTATGCCACGTACGGTCAACGTACCGGACAGCGAACCGCGTCGCCCGTTCTTCACCGTGTCGCCGAAGCGATCGCCGGAGGTTGGCTCGCCGACCACGCAGTAGTCCAGGCGCTCGCCGCGCGCTTCGAGTCGTTCGACCACCTTGACCGTGCCGTAGCGCGCTGGTCCTTCCTCATCGCTGGTGATCAGCAGGCCGATCGAGCCGCGGTGCCGCGGATAGGCGGCGACGAACTCTTCGGCCGCGACGACAAAGGCGGCCAGCGACGCCTTCATGTCAGCCGCGCCGCGTCCGTACAGCCGGCCGTCACGTTGCATCGGAACGAATGGATCGCTGCTCCATTGCTCGAGCGGCCCGGTCGGCACCACGTCGGTATGGCCGGCGAACGCCAGCAGCTTGCCCGCCGGGCCGTCAGCGCCGCGCTTGAGTGCCCACAGGTTGGTGACACCGCCCTCGGCGATGGTTTCACAGTTGAAACCGAGCGCCACGAGGCGCTCGGTCATCAATGCCTGGCAGCCTTCGTCCTCGGGCGTGACGGACGCACAGCCAATCAGGGCCTCGGTTAGGGCAAGCGTGCGGCTCATAGGCAGGAAAGGTCAGAACAGCGTTTGATACTGGTCGGCCGAGAAGCCGACCGCTTTAATGCCGTCGTCGGCCACGACCACGGGACGCTTGATCACCGACGGCTTGTCGATCATCAATGCGATGGCGCCGTCAGTCGTGCCGGCCGCCGCCTTTTGCTCGTCGCTGAGCGCGCGCCATGTGGTGCCGCGCCGGTTCACGAGCGTGTCCAGCGGCACTTGGGCGAGCCAGCCGCGCAGCAATGCGGCGTCGACGCCGGCCTTTTTGACGTCGTGGAACGCGTACGTGACACCGTGCGCGTCGAGCCAGTCGCGCGCCTTTTTCACGGTGTCGCAGTTTGGGATACCGTAGACGGTCAGCGCGTTGCCGCGCGACTTGCTGGCGGCCATTCAGTCGCCCCGTAGCAGTTCGTTGATGCCGACTTTCGAACGGGTCTTGGCATCGACTTTCTTAACGATCACCGCGCAGTACAGGCTGTATTTGCCGTCAGCCGACGGCAGGTTGCCGGCCACGACGACAGAGCCCGGCGGCACGCGGCCGTACATGACTTCACCGGTCTCGCGATCATAGATTTTCGTGCTTTGGCCGAGATAAACGCCCATCGAGATGACCGAGTTCTCCCCGACGATCACGCCCTCGACCACTTCGGAGCGCGCGCCGATGAAGCAGTTGTCCTCGATGATCACCGGATTGGCCTGCAGCGGCTCGAGCACGCCGCCGATGCCGACCCCGCCGGACAGATGAACGTTTTTGCCGATCTGCGCGCACGAGCCGACGGTGGCCCACGTGTCGACCATCGTGCCTTCATCGACGTATGCACCGATGTTGGTGTACGACGGCATCAGCACGACGTTCTTCGCGATATACGAGCCGCGGCGCGCGATCGCCGGCGGCACGACACGAAAGCCCCCGGCGGCGAAGTCCTCGGGCGTATAGTTCGCGAACTTGGACGGCACCTTGTCGTAGAACTGCGAGTAGCCGCCGGCGGCCATCGGCACATTATCCTCGAGCCGGAACGACAGCAGCACCGCCTTTTTCAGCCATTGGTTGACGACCCAGTCGCCCTCTTTCTTTTCTGCCACGCGAAGCGTGCCGCGGTCCAGCTCGCCGATCACATGCGCGACAGCCTCGCGGATGTCGGCGGGGGCGGACTTCGATGACAGCTCGGCGCGGTTTTCCCAGGCGGTGTCGATGATTTGCTGCAATGGTTGCGACATGGCTTGATGACTCGAATATGGTTGGTATCGATGCAATGCTTGCGCGCCGTGCGGTAGGCGTCGGCGCGCTACAGGCTTTGGCAGAATTGGACGATGCGCCGCGCGCCTTCGACGCATTCGGCGCTGTCCGCGACCAGCGCGATGCGCACGTAATCGCGTCCCGGGTTGGCGCCGTGCGCGGTGCGCGCGAGATACGAGCCTGGCAGGACGGTGACATTATAGTCGGCGTATAAGCGTCGCGCGAATGTGCAATCGTCCAACCCGGTGCGCGACACCCGCGCCCACAGGTAAAACCCCGCGTCGGGCATCGTGACATCCAGCACGTCGGCCAGCATCGGGGTGACGGTGCCGAACTTCTCGACGTACTGCCGGCGGTTGTCGCACACGTGCTGCTCGTCGCCCCACGCAGCGATGCTCGCGGCCTGGTAGACGGGGCTCAATGCCGAACCGTGATAAGTACGGAACAACAGGAAGCGCTTCAGGATCGATGCGTCGCCGGCAACGAACCCGGAGCGCATGCCCGGCACATTCGAGCGCTTGGACAGGCTGGAGAACATTACGATGCGCTCGAAGCCGCGGCCCAGTGCATGGGCGGCCTGCAGCGCGCCGAGCGGCGGATTGCATTCGTCGAAGTAGATTTCGGAGTAGCACTCGTCGGACGCAATCGTGAAACCGAAGCGCTCGGACAGCGCGAAAATCTCCCGCCAGTCATCCAGGCTCAACACGGCGCCGGTCGGATTGCCCGGCGAGCACACGTACAGCAGCTGCGTGCGTGCCCAGACATCATGCGGCACCGTGCCGTAATCGCATACGTAGTGGCGGGCCGGATCGCTGTTCACGTAGTACGGTTGCGCGCCGGCGAGCAGCGCCGCACCTTCGTAGATCTGATAGAACGGATTCGGGCACAGCACGACCGGCGGCCCGCCCGCGTCGCTTGCACGGCTCGCGTCGACGACCGTTTGTGCGAACGCGAATAGCGCCTCGCGTGAGCCGGCCACCGGCAACACGTCGGTGGCCGGGTCCACCGACGGCAATCCATAGCGGCGTTGCAGCCACGCTGCGATCGCGTGCCGCAACGGCAGCGTGCCGGCGGTCGCGGGGTACGACGCCAATCCATCGAGCGACGCGCGGACAGCCTCGCGAACCAGCGCCGGCGTCGGATGCTTCGGCTCACCGATGCCGAAACTGATCGGCGCGTGGGCCGGCGAAGGCGTCACGCCGTCGAACAGCGCGCGCAGCTTTTCAAATGGATACGGTTGCAGCAGGTCGAGACGCGGATTCACTGGCAGGCCTTTGTGGCGACGTCGGGCATGGCGTCGGGCTGCCATGTCGACAATGAGGACAGGCGCCGCCGCACCGGTGCACGCGGCCGCCGCGTTGAACTCGGGTTGATTCACAAACGCATAATTATAGCGTGCCTGCGTGCGCGGGCGTGCCGCTTGCACACCACACTGCGTGATGAATGGCCCAAGCCGGTTTGGACCGCCAATCGGCGATGGTATGATTGGCCCCGAACGTCCGGGTGCCGCATGGGTGCCGCGCGGACTCCATGCAATCTCTCTAGAACAGCGAATATCGCCGTGCGTCTGACCTCGATCAAGCTCGCTGGCTTCAAGTCCTTCGTCGATCCTACCCATTTCCAGGTGCCCGGCCAGCTCGTTGGTGTCGTCGGCCCCAATGGCTGTGGCAAGTCGAACATCATCGACGCGGTGCGCTGGGTGCTTGGCGAATCGCGCGCGTCCGAGTTGCGCGGCGAATCGATGCAGGACGTGATCTTCAATGGCTCGACTGCGCGCAAGCCGGCCAGTCGCGCCAGCGTCGAGTTGGTGTTCGACAACGGCGACGGGCGGGCGGCGGGCCAATGGAGCCAATACGCGGAAATCGCGGTCAAGCGCGTGCTCACGCGTGACGGTACGTCCAGCTACTACATCAACAACCTGCCGGCGCGTCGGCGCGACATCCAGGATATCTTTCTAGGCACGGGCCTGGGCCCGCGCGCGTACGCGATCATCGGCCAAGGCATGATCGCGCGGATCATCGAGGCCAAACCCGAGGAGTTGCGTGTCTTCCTGGAGGAGGCGGCCGGCGTGTCCAAATATAAGGAGCGGCGCCGGGAGACGGCGAACCGCCTGCACGACACGCGTGAAAACCTGACTCGCGTCGAAGATATCGTGCGCGAACTCGGCACGAATTTGGACAAGCTCGAGGGGCAGGCCGTGATCGCGCAGCAGTTCAAGGCGTTGCAGGCCGAGGGCGAGGAAAAGCAGCGACTGCTGTGGCTGCTGCGCAAGAACGAGGCGCAGGCCGAACAGGAGCGCCAGCAGCGGGCGATCGGCGCCGCGCAGGTCGAGCTTGAGGCACAGACGGCGAGGCTGCGCGAAGTCGAGGCGCAACTGGAGACGATGCGCGTTGCGCACTACGCGGCTAGCGATGCGATGCAGGGCGCGCAAGGGGCGCTGTACGAGGCCAATGCCGAGGTCAGCCGGCTGGAAGCGGAGATCAAATTCATCGTCGAGTCGCGCAGTCGTGTGCAGAACCAAATCGCGGCGCTCACCGCGCAGCGGGATCAGTGGCAGAGGCAGGCCGAGAAGGCGCGCGACGAGTTGGCCGACGCGCACGGGTTGCTTGCCGAGGCCGAGGAGCGGGCGGCGCGCACGCAGGACGACGCGGCTGCGCAAAACGATGCGCTGCCGGCGTTGGAAGCGCGGTGGCGCGATGCGCAGGCCAAGCTTAATGATGAGCGGGGTGCGATCGCGCAAGCGGAGCAATCGTTGAAGCTGGAGGCGACGCACCAGCGCAACGCCGACCAGCAACTGCAGCAGTTGCAGATGCGACTGGAGCGCCTGAGGAGCGAGCGGCAGGGACTGGACGCGCCGGATGAGGCGCAACTCGAGGAACTGCGCATACAGTTGGCCGAGCACGAGCAGATTCTGGACGATGCGCAACAACGGCTCGCCGACGCGCAACAGCAGGTGCCGCAGCTAGACGAGGCGCGCCGTGCTGCGCAGGAGCGCGTGCAACAGGAAAACGCGCGGATCCACCAGCTCGATGCACGCTTGACCGCGCTCAAGCAGTTGCAGCAAAACGTGCAGACTCAGGGCAAGCTCCAGCCGTGGCTGGACAAGCACGAACTGGCCGCGCTGCCGCGCCTGTGGAAGAAGCTGCACATCGAGCCCGGCTGGGAAATAGCGCTGGAATCGGTCCTGCGCGAGCGACTGGCCGCGCTCGAAGTCTCGAATCTGGACTGGGTCAACGCGTTCGCCACCGACGCGCCGCCGGCCAAACTCGCGTTCTATGCGCCGCCGCCGGCCGGCAAGCCGCTGCAGACGCCGGCCGGACTGCGGCCGTTGTTGGCGCTGCTGCGCATCGATGACCCGGGACTGCGCGCGGTGCTGGGCGACTGGCTCGCCAATGCGTTCGTGGCCGACGATCTCAGCCAGGCACTCGCCGCGCGCACCCAGCTGCCGGAGGGCGGATGCTTCGTCATTCAGGCCGGCCATCTGGTTACCCGCGTCGGCGTGCAACTGTACGCAGCCGATTCCGAGCAGGCCGGCATGCTCGCACGACAACAGGAAATCGACAATCTCGGGCGTGAGGTTCGCGCTCAGGCGCTATTGGCGGATGAAGCACGTGGTGCCGCGGTGCGCGCCGAGGCCGCGCATACGCAGGCCACGCAGGCGCTGGCCGACGCGCGGGCACAGGTCGAACGTGCGACGCAGCGGGTGCATGCATTGCAACTGGACGTGCTTAAGCTGACCCAGGCGCACGAGCGTTACACGCAGCGCAGCGCGCAGATCGGCGAGGAACTCGACGAGATCGCCGCGCAGATCGACGAGCAACGGGCACTGCGCAGCGAGTCCGAGAGCAATTTCGAGCGTTTCGACACCGAGCTGGCCGAGTTGCAGGCGCGCTTCGAAGAAGGGCAACTGGCGTTCGAGGCGCTCGACGAGACGTTGTCAGACGCACGCCAGAAGTCACGGGAGTTGGAGCGCGCGGCGCAGGATGCGGTCTATGCGCAGCGCAATGTCGCCGCCCGTATCGACGAACTCACGCGCAGCATCCAGGTCGCGCTGGAGCAGGACGAGCGGGTTGCCGGTGCGCTGGAAGAGGCGCGCGCCGAACTGGAGACGATCAACGAGCAAACGGCCCATACCGGGTTGCAGCAAGCGCTGGCATTGCGCAGCGAGCGTGAGCAGGCGCTGCAGGCGGCGCGAGCCGAACTCGATGCGCTGACCGGACAATTGCGGCAGGCCGACGAGCAGCGCCTGGCCGCAGAGCGCTCGCTGCAGCCGCTGCGCGACAAGATTACCGAGTTGCAGCTCAAGGAGCAGGCGGCACGGCTCAATCGCGAGCAGTTCGTCGAGCAACTGGAAGCAGCCGGCGTCGACGAGGCGGCGTTGCAAGCCAAGCTCGGCGCGGACATGAAGCCATCCTACCTGCAGGGCGAGGTGACGCGGATCAATCATGCTATCACCGCGCTTGGCCCGGTGAATATGGCGGCGTTGGACGAACTGAGCGCGGCCCGCGAACGCAAGCAGTTCCTGGATGCGCAGTCGGCCGACCTGCAGCACGCGATCGAGACGCTCGAGGACGCCATCCGCAAGATCGACGAGGAGACGCGGGCGCTGTTGCAGGGCACCTTCGACGAGGTCAACCGGCATTTCGGCGAACTGTTCCCGCGCTTGTTCGGCGGTGGGCAGGCCAAGCTGATCATGACGGGCACGGAGATCCTCGATGCCGGCGTACAGGTGATGGCGCAGCCGCCAGGCAAAAAAAATTCCACAATCCACCTGCTGTCCGGCGGCGAAAAGGCGCTGACCGCGACGGCATTAGTGTTTGCGATGTTCCAGCTTAATCCGGCGCCATTTTGCTTGCTGGATGAGGTTGATGCGCCGCTGGACGACGCCAATACCGAACGCTTCGCGAACTTGGTGCGGGCGATGTCGGACAAAACGCAGTTCCTGTTCATCTCGCACAATAAGATCGCGATGGAAATGGCCCAGCAGTTGATCGGCGTGACGATGCAGGAACAAGGCGTGTCGCGGATCGTCGCGGTCGATATGGAAACGGCCGCGGGCTTCGCGCAGAACGCTGGGTAATGGACAGCAACACGAATAAGCTTTGCTGATGGAGTCTGCATGGATGAATTGACGCTCGGATTGATAGGTGCGGGCGCAGTGGTGGTGACCGGCGTGGTCGCGTATAACGCGTGGCAGGCGGCTAAGTTACGCCGCAGAATGCCCCGGCCGATGCCGGACGATGCTGCGGCGGAGCTGGCGCGCACCCCTGACGCGAACGAGGAACGGCCGTTCATCGAGCCCGCGGCCCCGGGCGCACGCCGCGAGCCCGGGTTTGGCGCGGATCAAGCCGGGGCGCGCCGCGAACCGAGTTTCGGACCGTCGGCGGCGGCGCCCGATACGCCGATCGATCTGCAGGCAGAAGGCGGCAGCGCCGCGCAGGCCGAGCCGCCCGCCGCGGACGACGGGCAGCAGGAGCCGATCATGCCGGCTGCGACGACAATCAATGCCGCGCCGCCGGCGCTTGTGGATCGGCGTATCGACTGCGTGGTCCCGATCCGCATCGCCGCGCTGGTCGCCGCTGAGAAGGTGCTGCCGCTCGCGCAACGGTTGCGGCGTGCCGGCGCCAAGCCGGTGTTCATCGAGGGCAAGGCCGAAGGTGGCGAGCACTGGGCGTTGCTGCAGCCGGGCGGCCGGTACCACGAGTTGCGAGCGGCGGTGCAACTGGCCAACCGCAACGGGCCGCTGAACGAGTTGGAATTTTCGGAGTTCGTGTCCGGCGTGCAGGCTTTCGCCGATGCGCTGGATGGCGCGCCTGAATTTCCGGACATGATGGAAACGGTGTCGATGGCACGCGAACTGGACGGATTCGCCGCGCAATGCGATGCCCAATTGTCAGTCAACGTGTTGTCCGACGGCGCGCCGTGGTCGGCCAACTATGTGCAGGCCATCGCGTCGCAGGACGGATTGTTGCTGTCGCGCGATGGCACGCGGTTCGTCAAGCTCGACGCCAAGCAGAACCCGGTATTCATGCTGCAGTTCGGCGACACCAATTTCCTGCGTGACGACCTGACATACAAGGGCGGCACGATGATCACGCTGCTGTTGGACGTGCCGGTGGCCGACGAGGACATCTTGCCGTTCCGGCTGATGTGCGACTACGCGAAGTCGCTTGCGCAGCGCATCGGCGCTCGGGTCGTCGACGACCAGCGCCGGCCGCTACCCGAGACGGCGCTGGCGGCGATCGATACGCAACTGATGACGCTGTACGCGAAGCTGGAGCAGGCGGGTATTCCCGCCGGCTCGCCGGTGACCCGACGGTTGTTCAGCAATTGAGCGGCCCGGCGCGCCGGCGGCCGTTGGCGCCCGCCAGTCGGTGAGGAGGTGCTCGGCGCGGCACCTGCGCGAGCCCGGTGCATGGCGCCGGGTTTTTTATTAGTGCCGTCCTGTAATAGCGCTTCCGGCGGATGCCGCCGCGTGGGGCTTGCTGCGATAATTTCACCATGAATAACCGATTTTCATATCACGCATGATGTTTCCGCCATCCGCCGACCGTCCGGCTGAGCGCGCCGTCTGGCTGCGCATGGAGCTTGATCGCGCCAATCACGCGTATTACGTGCTCGACCGACCGGAGATCCCCGATGCCGAGTATGACAAGTTGTTCAAGGAGCTCGAGCAGATCGAGGCGGACCATCCAGATCTGATCACGCCCGACTCGCCCACGCAACGTGTCGGTGGTGCGGTCGCCGAAGGTTTTGCGCCTATCGTTCACGACGTGCCGATGCTGTCGCTGAACAATGGGTTCGAGGACAGCGCCGTCGATGCGTTCGACAAGCGCGTCAGTGATGCATTGCAGCACGGTGACGTCGAATACGCGTGCGAGCTAAAGTTCGATGGCCTGGCGATCTCGCTGCGGTATGAGAACGGCCGTTTCGTGCAGGCGTCCACGCGTGGCGACGGCACGACTGGTGAAGACGTGACCGCGAACGTGCGGACCATTCGGTCACTGCCATTGACGCTCAGCGGCGACGCGGTGCCGAAAGTCATCGATGTGCGCGGCGAAGTGCTGATGTTCAAGCGCGATTTTGAGCGACTCAACGAGCGGCAGCGCGAGGCGGGCCAGCGTGAATTCGCGAACCCGCGCAACGCGGCGGCCGGCAGTCTCCGGCAGCTTGATTCGAGGATTACCGCGAAGCGTCCATTGTCGTTTTTCGCATACGGTATTGGCGTGCTCGATGGCGTGCCGATGCCGGACACGCATTCGGCACTGCTTGACTGGTATGTCAGCATGGGCCTGCCGGTGAATCAGGAGCGGGCGGTGGTCCGTGGCGCGGCGGGTCTGCTCGCATTCTTTCGCGGCGTGGGCGCGCGCCGCACGTCGCTGCCGTACGACATCGACGGCGTCGTCTACAAGGTTAACCGCCGTGACGAGCAGGACCGGCTCGGTTTCGTGTCCCGTGCGCCGCGTTTTGCGCTGGCGCACAAGTTTCCGGCCGAGGAAGCGCTGACCCGGTTGCTGGCGATCGAGGTGCAGGTCGGCCGTACCGGTGCGATCACGCCCGTTGCGCGGCTCGAGCCGGTCTTCGTCGGTGGCGCCACGGTGACCAATGCGACGCTGCACAATGAAGACGAGGTACGTCGCAAGGATATCCTGATCGGGGACACCGTCATCGTGCGCCGCGCCGGCGACGTGATTCCGGAAGTGGTCGGTGCCATCAAGGAGCGCCGGCCGGCCGATGCGCGGCCTTTCATGATGCCAACCCACTGCCCGGTTTGTGGCTCCGCAATCGAACGGCTGCCGGACGAGGCAATCGCGCGATGCACGGGCGGATTGGTCTGCGCTGCCCAGCGCAAGCAGGCGTTGTGGCATTTCGCGCAGCGGCGCGCACTCGACATCGATGGGCTCGGTGAGAAGATCATCGATCAATTGGTCGAGCAGAACCTGATCCGTACGCCTGCGGACCTGTTCAACCTCGGCTTTGCGACGGTGGCGCAACTGGACCGTTTCGCGGATAAGTCCGCGCAAAACCTGATTGACTCGTTGGCGCGCGCGCGACATACGACGTTGCCGCGGTTCATCTATGCGCTGGGCATTCGACACGTGGGCGAGGCGACCGCAAAGGACCTGGCCCGGCATTTCGGCTCGCTCGATGCGTTGATGGACGCTAGCGAGGAGGCGCTGCTCGAGGTCAACGACGTCGGCCCCGTGGTCGCGGAGGCGATCCGCCATTTCTTCTCGGAGCCGCATAACCGGATGGTGATCGAGCAACTGCGTGTAGCCGGCGTGCAGTGGCCCGAGGGGCCGCCGGCACCCCGGAAACCAGCCGGGCCGCTCGCCGGCATGACGGTGGTGCTGACTGGCACGTTGCCGACCCTGTCCCGCGAGGCAGCGAAGGAGATGCTGGAGGCCGCCGGCGCGAAGGTCGCGGGATCGGTGTCGAAGAAGACGAATTACGTGGTGGCCGGAACCGACGCAGGCAGCAAGCTGACGAAGGCCGAGGAGTTGGGCATTTCGATCGTGGACGAAGAAGGGATGCGTAGGCTTTTAGAGGGTGAACAGCAATGATCCACGAAATTCTCAAAATGGGCGACCCGCGTCTGTTGCGCATTGCGAAACCGGTGGACAAGTTCGATACGCCAGAATTGCATCAACTGATCCAAGACATGTTCGAGACGATGCGCGCGGCCAACGGCGCGGGATTGGCCGCGCCGCAGATCGGCGTGGATCAGCAGGTCGTGATCTTTGGCTTCGGGCAGAACGCGCGCTATCCGGATGCGCCGGCCGTACCGGAGACCGTGCTGATCAACCCGATGATCACCCCCGTTTCGCTGGACATGGAAGAGGAATGGGAAGGCTGCCTGTCGGTGCCGGGGCTGCGGGGCATTGTCAGCCGCCTGTCGATGATCCGGTATGAAGGTCATGACCAGTACGGCCAGCCGATCGACCGTGTCGCTGAGGGGTTTCATGCGCGGGTAGTCCAGCATGAGTGCGATCATCTGATCGGCAAGCTGTATCCGATGCGGATTACCGATTTTTCGAACTTTGGTTTTACCAAAGTGCTGTTCCCGGACCTGGATCCTTTGTCCGACGATTGACCAGGCCCGCGTCGCCGACGGGCACCAGCTGCTTCAGAAGTGCTCGTCCGCGCGCAAGTAGCGCCATTTACCGGACGGCAGCGCGCCAAGCACCAATTGGCCTATTCTGACGCGTTTCAGACCGACGACCTCCAGGCCGACTAAGTCGCACATACGGCGGATCTGGCGTTTGCGGCCCTCACGCAGCACGAAGCGTAATTGCTCGCCGTTCTGCCAATCGACCTGCGCCGGCTTGAGCCGCACGCCGTCCAGCGACAACCCTTCGCGCAGGTGCGCCAGCTTATCGGTGGGGAAATAGCGATCCACCTGTTGCGTGTGCGTGCCGTAGCGCACGCGCACCAAGTATTCCTTTTCAACCTCGGACTGTTCGCCAATCAACTGCTTGGCGATACGGCCGTCCTGCGTCAGCACCAGTAAGCCGGTTGAATCGATGTCGAGCCGGCCGGCTGGCGCTAGTGAGCGCAGATGGGTGGCGGAAAAGCGCGTGGGTGCGGGATCCTCGCTCCAGCGATTTGCCGGTGTGACGAGCGCGACGGCGGGAGGATAGTCGTCTTCCGGCTGGCCGGAGACGTATCCGACCGGTTTGTGCAGCACGATCGTGACTTGTCGGGCCTGGGCCGCCCGTGCGTTGGGTAGCACGTCAATGCGCTGCGTGGCGGTGACCTTCGCGCCGAGCGTGTCGACAATCTGCCCGTCGACGCGGACCCAGCCCTTCTCGATCCATTCGTCGGCTTCGCGGCGCGAGCACAGGCCTAGTTCGGACATCCGCTTTGACAACCGCATCTGGCCGGGCACATCGGCCTCGATCCCGCGGCGGATGTCGCGGCGCGGTACGCCCGTGTCGGCGCGCGGACGCGACGGACGCGTCCGGTCCGTTGGCGCGCGCTCGGCCTGTCGTGCGCCACCGCCTTGCTCGCGGGCACCGCGTGCCGGGCCTTGCTCGGCAGTGCCCTGCGCGCCGATGCGCTTGGCCAGTGCTTGGGCCGGTGATTGGCGCGGCTTGTGACCAAGATGGCCGGGCTTGTCGCGGCGTGCCAGCGCTTGCGCCCGCGTACGCTCGCCGGCTCCCGCGCTACGCGCGCGGCCGCCGCGATCCGTGCCGTGGGACTGCTCACCGGCGGCCACCTCGCGTTGCCGCTTGGCGCGAGGCGCTTTCGTCGGCGCGGTGTCGAGACGGCGCGCCGCGCGTCGTCGATCCGGCGGGAGCGAGGTCGATGATGACGTGGAGGTCGGCATGGGCATCGACGCGGCATCCGGCAGGCGAGGCGCGCGCCTAGCGTCACGTGCGTCAGATCGGTCGCCCGAGTCCGCGCGGGCAGGTGCCCCGGCCGCCGTTCGGCGCGACGCGGCGGCGTTGCCCGGCTGGTCAGCGCGCCCGCTCCCGTGCCGCTTGCCAACTGTAGTGGTGTTACCGTCGGCGGGCGTGGCTGGGCGGGTGGTGGGGCGACGTCCAGCCGGCGCACGCTGGTCGACGTCGCGGCCTTCGCGCGGTGCCTGCGCGGCGGTGCGCCGGATTGTGTCGCGTTTCGCGCCGGGTCGCACCGGCTGTCGCGACGGCGAGTCCGGTCGAGGATGTTTCGCGGTAAGCTTTACGCGCATAAGATTTAAACTGCGATTGTGCGCAGTAGTTCAGTTTCAAGTTGGATCTGCTTGCGGCTGTCAGCCAAGCCGTTGCCATCAAGCAGGAAAACGTCCTCGACCCGCTCGCCGAGCGTGTTGATCCGGGCGGCCCACACGCCGACGCGATGGTCGGCCAGCACGCGCGCGATCCCATACAGCAGCCCGAGCCGGTCGTTGGCGGAGATCGATAACAAATAGTACTGGCCCCGTTCGTCGGCGCGAAGATCGACGCGCGGTGTGATCGGGAAGGTGCGCGACAGGCGTGACAGGCGGCCCTTGGCCGGCTCGGGCAACAGGTCGGGGGAGGTGAGCCGTGCTGCGAGTTGTTGCTCGACAAGGTTGGCGATGTCGCGGTAGTGCACGCCTTTGTCAGTGCTGACCACCAGGAAGTTGTCCAGCGCGTAGCTATGCCGCGTGGTGCTCACCCGCGCATCGAGCACGGACAGGCCGCTGCGCTCGAAATACGCGCAGATGCCGGCGAACAGGTCGGGCCGGTCATGCAAGTAGACAAGCACCTGTAATCCGTCGCCGATTGGCGATGGGCGTGCCCGCACGATCGGGGTAGCGCAGTGGACGTACCGGTAAAGCACGCGGGTCTGCCATGCGATGTCGGCCGCGTCATGGCGCAGAAAGTAGCCGACGTCGAGTTGGTCCCACAGCGCTTGGTGCGCGCCGTCCGGCACCGTTTGCAGCCGCAGCAGCGCGCGCGCTTCGTCCTTGCGCGTGCGCAGCTCGGCGTGCTGGTCCGGCGGGGCCCCCCGCAGCACGTTTAGCGTGATCTGGTACAAGTCTTCGAGCAGCTTGCCTTTCCACGCGTTCCAGACTTTTGGGCTGGTGCCGCGGATGTCCGCCACGGTCAGCAAGTAGAGTGCGGTGAGCCGGCGTTCGTCACGCACGAGGGCGGCGAAACGGCCGATCACGGCCGGGTCGGACGTGTCCTGCTTTTGGGCGACCTGGCTCATCGTCAGGTGATGTTCGACGAGCCACACGACCAACGCGGCATCCTGAGGGTTGACACCGTGCTCGCGGCAAAAGCGTTGGGCGTCGGCCATGCCCAGCTTCGAATGATCGCCGCCGCGGCCTTTCGCGATGTCATGGAACAGCGCGGCAATATACAGCACCCACGGTCGGTCGAAGTTGACGAATAGCTGGCTACAGAACGGGTACTCGTGCGCATGCTCTGCGATCGCAAAGCGCCGGATATTGCGCAGCACCATCAGGATATGCTGGTCGACCGTGTACACATGGTACAGATCATGCTGCATCTGGCCGACAATGCGGCGGAAATTGAGCAAGTAGCACCCGAGCACGCTCGTCTGGTTCATCAGCCGCAGTGCGTGCGTGATACCTTCCGGCTGCTTCAGGATCTCCATGAACAAGCGGCGGTTTTGCGGGTCACGGCGCCAGTTCCGGTCCATGATCTCCCGCGCGTTGTACAGCGCGCGCAGTGTCCGGGCGGACAGACCTTTGATCTCTCGCACCTGCTCGTACAGTAGGAATGCCTCCAAAATCGCGTTGGGCGCGCGCTGGAACACCTCGTCGTCGACGATTTCCAGCATGCCCTGTTTCTCGACGAAGTGCTCGGACAACTGGCGTGTGACGCCACTGGTACGCGGGAAAAGCTGCGCCTCGATGTTCTGAATCAGAACCGTGGCCAGCTGCGTGACCGCCTTGGCAGCCCAGTAGTAGCGCCGCATCAATTGCTCGCTGGCGCGCTTCTCGCGCGTGCACCGGTAGCCGAATGCCTCGGCCAGCGCGGTCTGTAAGTCGAATACGAGAAGGTCCTGGCGTCGTCCGGCAAGCACGTGTAGCCGGGCGCGCAGCGTTTTCAGAAATTGCTCGTTGCGCTGCAGCTCGCGGCTTTCGCGCACGGTGATCAGCCCGCGCGCCTCCAGCTCCTGCCAGCTGTTGCCGAAGCCGGCGGCGCGCGTAATCCATAGGATCAACTGCAAGTCACGCAACCCTCCGGGACTTTCCTTGCAGTTCGGCTCGAGGCTGTAGGGTGAATCCTGGAATTTCGCGTGCCGCTGGCGCATCTCGAGTATCTTTGCGGTAAAGAACGCACGTGGATCGAGTGTTTCGTAAAAGCGCGCGAGGAACGCCTGCTGCAGCGTGATGTTGCCAACGATCCGACGAGCTTCGAGCAGCGACGTCTGTACGGTGACGTCCTGACGCGCCTCGTCGATGCACTGCTCGACGGTGCGCACGCTGCTGCCTAGTTCAAGCCCCAGGTCCCACGCCAGCCCAATAAAGCGCTCGATATTGGCCCGCAAGTTTTCGTCGGGCTCGTCGTTGAGCAGTACCAGGATGTCGATGTCGGAATGCGGCGCGAGCTTGCCGCGCCCGTAGCCGCCTACAGCAAGCAGCGTCAATGCTGGCGGCATCGCGCACGCCTGCCACGCATCGACGAGCGCGCCATCGACCCGCCGCGCGAGCGAGCGCATTAGCGTGTCGACCTTGCCGGCATGCGCGAAGCGTTTAAGCAATTGAGCCTTGGCTGCCTTAAATGCGTTTTTCAGCGACGAGGGGGGCACGGTGGCCATAGCGGCGGCGCTCATGGACAGGCCTGTTTCATCGAATTGGGCGCGGCGCGGCGGGTGGCTCTGCGCGTGGCCGGCATGTCAACTCCGTATGATGACGTGAGGCAGGTGGCGTGTGACGGCGCATCGGTGTGGCGGCCGGTGCGGGTCGGCACGCTAAACTCACGCAGTGACGGCAATCGTCGGCTTGGCTGGCGTGCCGGCCGACACGGTGAGCACTTCGTAGCCGGTTTGCGTTACCAGCACCGTGTGTTCCCATTGCGCGGACAAGCTACGATCGCGCGTCTTGACAGTCCACTTGTCCGGCATCGTGCGGATGTCGCGGCGCCCCGCATTAATCATCGGCTCAACCGTAAAGATCATGCCCGGCTGGATCTGTACGCCCGTGCCGGGGCGACCGTAGTGCAGGATCTGCGGGTCCTCGTGGAACACCGTGCCGATGCCATGGCCGCAATATTCGCGCACGACACTGTAGCCGTGTGCTTCGGCGTGACGCTGGATCGCGTGCCCGATGTCGCCCAGATGCGCGCCGGGCTGCACTTGCTCGATGCCGAGCCACATGCATTCGTACGTGACCTGCACGAGCCGCTTGGCCAGGATCGATCCTTCGCCGACGATGAACATTCGGCTCGTGTCGCCAAAGTAACCGTCCTTGATCACCGTGATGTCGATGTTTAGCGTGTCGCCGTTCTTTAATTGCTTGTCGCCGGGGATACCGTGGCAAATCACATCGTTTACGGAGATACAGGTTGCTTTCGGATACGGCGGATAGCCGGGCGGCTGGTAGTTTAGCGGCGCGGGCACTGTGTGCTGTTGATTGACCATGTACTCGTGGCAGAGCCGGTCTAGCTCGCCGGTGGTGATGCCGGGCTTGATGAAAGGCGTGATGTAATCCAGCACCTCGCTCGCAAGGCGGCAGGCGACGCGCATCTTTGCGATGTCGTGTTCGGTTTTAATCGTGACGGTCATAGGGGACACGCTGGGTAAAAGGCATGAAGTTGCGCCACATTATCGCATCTTCGCTATGCGCCCACAGGTGCTCGCACGCACAGGGGGAGCGTGGTCATTGGCAAAGTGGGGCAGGATATGGAGAAATGCTCAGCGCAAAGACCGGCCAATGGATATGCTAGCGTATGCGTTATGTTTTGGCGATGACTATGGCGTGGGTCCGAAGCGTCTCGATAGTCCTTTCCATGTCCGTCCTCGATGCATAATCGAATGAGCTTGCCAATGGATTCCGATTCGAACTTCACGATCAACAGCGTTCAAACCGCTTTATATGCAACGGAAAGCCGGCAAGCCGGTCGTCCTACCGCAGCTGCGCCGCCTAATCATCCTGGTCTGACGGTACTTGCGAGCGCCCGCGGGCGGCCAAGCTCGATGACAGGTGCAGCGGCTGGCTCAGATGCAGCGGCTGACTCGACAAGCCGTCTGATGATGCATTGGGCGGCGAACCGGACAAGCCGTCCGACGACGTACCACGACCTGCCGCCCGAAATCATTCAGCAGCTGGCCGACCACGTGCCTTTCGACAATATTGGCAACCTGTCGACTGTGGACAGACGGACATATCGCGCATTGCAAGAAAGACGGCTGAGTTGGCTTTGCTGTCGGCGGGCTAGCTATGCTCGTGAAATGGATCTGGCGTCGATGCAACAATTGTTTGCTGAAATTGAACGTATTCACGCCGAGCCGACGTTGCGTGTCGAGCCGCTCGATGCACTGTGGCCGCGGGTATCGGATCTGCCCGAAGAGCAGCAGCTAGCGGCGTTCCAACGATTTTTCGAGGCCGCCGGCCGTGTGCCGCGGCAAGGCTTGCAAATACAAAAAGACATGATCCAGTCCATACTCAACTTTCCCGACAGGTTGCAACGCCCTTTATATGAATTTGCGTATGCAAACGCCGAACGACGCAGCCGTGAACAAGGAAGCACCTGGGCTGCTGTGGCATCACTGCTCAGATGCTCGTTAACCAGCGCGTCGCGGTACGAAAGCGAATATCAAGCTTTTTTGGGCCGGCTTCCCATGTTGGACGTGGCTGGACAGGCCGATCTACTCGTGGAATTGGCAATGCTACTGCCTGGCATCCGCCGCGGCGAGCACGCTGATGCGAAAATCATCGAGTATTACCGGACATTGCAGCAATGGGTGCAACGTCTACCCGCGTCACACCGAGGCGCAGCGATCGGCATGCTGGCCAACGTGATATGGGCGTTGCCCGTTGAGCACAGAGCCGTGCACTATGCCGAGCTGCGGCACTTGACGCTATCGCTGCCAGATCACCAATTGGGTGACGCACTACGCTACCTGCCATCCGCGCTCGCGGTATTGCCGATAGAACAACAAGCGCATGAGTTATCGCTACTCGAGCCTGCCATTGAACGCGCGTTGTCCGAGCAACGCATATTGGTGGCGCTCGGGCTGCTCGAGGGCACGGTGAAGTTGAACGAAGCGCTCTCAAGCCAGTTATGGCAGCGTGGACTGCGTCTGCTTGACGGCGGTGATGAAACGGACGTGCTGCTTGTGCTCGAGGAAATAGACGACCGGTTTACCCCGTTCTTACCCGTGCAGCAATGGGAAAACGCAAAAAACGCGATACTGGCATTCGTTGAGCGCAACCCGCTCAGCGAGGGCGCTCGCGCCGAATTGTTGGAATACCTGGAGGAATGACATCGGCATGCGCAACTGGCTACGGCAAAGCGCGCACATGAATTGATCCGAATGCGCTGATTACCGTGCTCGTGCAACTGGCGCGCTTGAGGAGTGTCGTGTACACGTGCTACAATATCGGGCTAGTCGGCTTGTAACCGATTAATCACAAACCGGTGCGTTCAAGGGTGTTCGCGCAATACAGGCGCGGATGCGGCAACCGGTTTCAGACTCAACCCTTCGTGGAGAATTTCATGGCAGTTACGATGCGTCAGATGCTGGAAGCGGGTGTGCACTTCGGTCACCAGACCCGCTTCTGGAACCCGAAGATGGCGCCATTTATCTTCGGTCACCGCAACAAGATTCACATCATCAACCTCGAAAAGACGCTGCCGATGTACAACGACGCGCTGAAGTACGCGCGTCAACTCGCAGCTAACCGGGGCACGATCCTATTCGTCGGCACGAAGCGCCAGTCACGCGACACGATCGCAGAGGAAGCGGCACGCGCTGGCATGCCGTATGTGAACAACCGCTGGCTCGGCGGGATGTTGACGAACTTCAAGACGCTGAAAACGTCGATCAAGAAGCTTAAAGACATGGAAGCGGCGATCGAATCCGGCGAAGTCGAGAAGATGAGCAAGAAGGAAGCGCTGATGTTCGAGCGCGAGATGGCAAAGCTGCAAAAATCGATTGGCGGCGTGAAGGACATGGGGGGTATCCCGGACGCGATCTTCGTGATTGACGTCGGCTACCACAAGATCGCCGTCACTGAAGCAAAGAAGCTCGGTGTACCGATCATCGCGGTTGTCGACACGAATCACTCGCCAGAGGGCGTCGACTACGTGATCCCGGGCAACGACGATGCGAGCAAAGCCGTTGCGCTGTATGCGCAAGGTGTCGCGGACGCGATTCTCGAGGGTCGTGCAAACGCGCTGAACGACGTCGTGCAGGCAGCCCGCGGCGACGATGAGTTCGTCGAGGTCAACGAGCAGGCGTAACCTTGCGCCAGCGTCCGGCCAGACAATGGGGCTTCACTGAGCCCCTTTTTTTTAGCTGGCGCGGTTCTCGGCCCAGGTGCCGTCGCGGCGCGCGGCGTGCGTGGGCGACTAGCGGGACAACGGATCGTGGCCGCGCGCGGTGTCCGCGCGGCGTGTGGACAACCGGAATAGTCCGACAGATTTACAGGAGCGAACAATGGCGGCAATTACCGCAAGCATGGTGGCAGAACTGCGCGCGAAGACCGATGCGCCGATGATGGAATGCAAGAAGGCGTTGACCGAGGCTGATGGTGACATGGCCCGCGCCGAGGAGCTGCTGCGTGTGAAGCTCGGCAACAAGGCGAGCAAGGCGGCGGCGCGCGTGACCGCGGAAGGCGTGATCGTGTCGTTCATCGGCGGCAGCGCCGGCGCGTTGGTCGAATTGAACTGCGAAACGGACTTCGTCGCAAAGAACGAGGATTTTATCGCTTTCTCAAAAAAGGTCGCGGAACTGGTTGCCACGCAGAATCCGGCCGACGTCGCCGCGCTGTCCGCGCTGTCGCTGGACGGCTCGACGGTAGATGCGGTGCGGGCTGCGCTGGTCGGCAAAATCGGCGAGAACATGACGATCCGCCGCTTTTCGCGCTTTGAAACCGCGCGCAAACTGGCGTCGTACGTGCACGGCACGCGCATCGGTGTGCTGGTCGAATACGACGGCGCCGATGAGCAGGTCGGCAAGGACGTTGCGATGCACATCGCCGCGATGAAGCCGGTGTCGCTGTCGTCGGACGACATGCCGGCTGAGCTGATAGCCAAAGAGCGCGGCATCGCTGAACAGAAGGCGGCGGAATCGGGCAAGCCGGCCGCGATCGTCGCGAAGATGGTCGAAGGCAGCGTGCAAAAGTACCTGAAGGAGGTGTCGCTGCTGAACCAGCCGTTCGTGAAGGATGATAAGCAGACCGTCGAGCAGATGCTCAAGGCCGCGAATACGACGGTGCAGCGCTTTGCGCGGTTCGTCGTCGGCGAAGGCATCGAGAAGCGCCAGGACGACTTCGCGGCCGAAGTGGCCGCGCAGGTCGCCGCAGCGCAGAAGCAGTAGGCCGTTGCGGCAGCGGCAGCGCCCATCCAGGCGTGGCGCCGCTCTCGCAGCGAGGTCGTGTCGCCGGGGCCCCGCCCACGCGGACGTCCTCCGGCTGGCGAGACGATCCGCTGCCGCGCCGGCGCATCGCATGCGCCTGAGTGAGCGTCGGGCGGCGCAATGCGTTTTTGCAGTGCTTGATCCGCAACGCATTTCCCCCATACAGTTCTGAAGTCCTTTTCGGCGCGAACGGATATCTCCCATGTCAACTGTCTACAAACGCCTGCTGCTCAAACTCTCCGGCGAAGCCCTGATGGGCGATGATGCATTCGGCATCAATCGCACGATGATTGAGCGAATCGTCGCGGATATCGTCGACGTGGTGAACCTGGGCGCGCAGCTCGCCGTCGTGATCGGCGGCGGCAACATCTTTCGTGGCGTAGCGGGCGGCGCGGCGGGCATGGATCGCGCGACGGCGGACTACATGGGGATGCTCGCGACGATGATGAATGCATTGGCGCTGCAGGATGCGATGCGCCATGCAGGCATCGAGGCGCGCGTGCAGTCCGCGTTGCGGATGGACCAAGTGGTCGAGCCCTATATTCGGCCGCGCGCGATCCGGCAGCTAGAGGAAGGGCGCGTCGTCATTTTTGCGGCCGGCACCGGCAATCCGTTTTTCACTACGGACACCGCCGCCGCGCTGCGCGGCGCGGAGATCGGCGCGGAAGTCGTGCTCAAGGCCACCAAGGTCGATGGCGTCTACTCCGCCGACCCGAAGAAGGACCCGACGGCCACGCGTTATGCGACGATCAGCTTCGATGAAGCGATCAGCCGCAATCTGCAGGTCATGGATGCGACGGCGTTCGCGCTGTGCCGCGACCAGAAGTTGCCGATCCGGGTATTTTCGATCAATAAGCCCGGCGCCCTAAAGCGCATCGTGCAAGGCGATGACGAGGGCACGCTGGTACACGTGTAAACTCGCAGGGTGGGACGAATGCCCGGCTTGGCCCATTCGCACGCGGCCGGCCGGCGTCCGACTACATCGTTTTGGAGGTTTGAATGACTGTCGCAGACATCAAGAAGGGCGCGGAGCAGAAGATGCAGCGCTCGTTGGAAGCGTTTAAGAGCGATCTGGCGAAGATCCGCACGGGGCGCGCCCATACAGGCTTGCTCGACCATATCCAGGTCGACTACTACGGCTCGAATGTACCGATCTCGCAGGTCGCGAACCTGACGCTGGTCGACGCTCGCACGATTGGCGTGCAGCCGTGGGAAAAGAAGATGGTCGCGGTCGTTGAGAAGGCGATTCGTGAGTCGGATCTCGGTCTGAATCCGGCGACGCAAGGCGACCTGATCCGCGTGCCGATGCCGGCGCTGACCGAAGAGCGTCGCCGCGAGTTGACCAAGGTTGTGAAGTCGGAAGGCGAAAGCGCGAAGGTGGCAGTGCGTAACCTGCGCCGCGACGCGAACGAGCAGTTGAAAAAGTTGCTGAAGGACAAGGACATCTCTGAGGATGATGAACGCCGGGCGCAAGACGAAGTTCAGAAGCTGACCGACAAGTTCGTCGCCGAGATCGAGAAGTTGGTTCAGACTAAAGAAACGGAAATCATGACGGTGTGACGCGACGGCGGTGCCTTGAGCGCCGCCGCTTGCTTTGCATCGTCGCTGCCCGAGGCGGAACGACGAGACAATGACCTATATCAGTTCCACTGTGTGCACCCCGACCGTCACGGACGTGCCGCGGCACATCGCGATCATCATGGATGGCAATGGCCGCTGGGCGCAGCGCAGGCGGCTGCCGCGCGTTGCGGGTCATACGAAGGGGCTCGATGCGGTGCGCACGATCGTCGAGGCGTGCGCGGCGCGTGGCGTCGAATTTTTGACGCTGTTTGCGTTCAGTTCCGAGAACTGGCGGCGGCCGGTTGACGAGGTATCGTTCTTGATGCGTCTGTTCATCAGCGCGCTCGAGCGTGAAATCGCGCGCCTACATACGAATGGCATCCGGCTGCGCGTGGTCGGCGACTTGTCGATGTTCGAGCCCCGGATCCAGGAGCTTGTGCGCCGCGCGCAAGCTAAGACGGCAGCCAATACCGGACTGACGCTAACCATTGCGGCGAATTATGGCGGCCGTTGGGATATTTTGCAGGCTACGCGCAAGATTGCGCAGCAATGCGTAGATGCCGGCGCGATGCAGAATGTGGATGAGGCGAGCTTCGCGCAACACTTGGCAATGGCGTATGCGCCGGAGCCGGACTTGTTCATTCGCACCGGCGGGGAGCAGCGCGTCAGCAATTTCCTGCTGTGGCAGCTCGCTTATACCGAATTCTATTTCACCGACGTGTTCTGGCCGGACTTTAATGATGCGCAATTAAGTAAGGCGATCGCTTCGTACCGCGAGCGCGAACGGCGCTTCGGGCGCACCAGCGCGCAACTCACCCGGCAGTCGCAAAACGTCGATTCGCTGTCATGCTAAGAACCCGTGTCGTTACGGCGATCGTCCTGCTGGCCGTTTTACTGCCCGTTACGCTGTTTGCCCCGTTGGGCGGTTTCGGTGCGCTGATCGGCTTTGTGCTGGTGTTTGCCGCGTGGGAATGGGCCAAGCTATTGAAGTTGCCGGGCGTCTGGCCGTTCGCCTACGCGGCGCTGGCCGGCGTGGTGCTGGTCGCCTATGTGTTCGCGGGCGCGCCGCGCGGTGACGCGGTATCGCGGGCGGCTGCGGTGTTCTGGATTGCCGCGGCGCCGTTCGCGCTGCTGCGCAAGCCGACGCTGGCCGTTGGCGCGTGGCGCGGTTTCCTGCTGGCGGCCGGCCTGGTGCTGTTCGTCGCGTGCTGGCATGCGTTGATGGTCGCGCGCGCGACCGGCGTCATATTCGCCCTGTCGCTGTTGTTGATCGTCTGGCTTGCCGATATCGGCGCATACTTTGCGGGCAGGTGCTTTGGCCGGCACAAGCTGGCGCCGGCGATCAGTCCGGGTAAGACGTGGGAAGGGGCGATCGGCGGATGGCTATCGGTCGTCGTCGTGGTCGCGGCGCTTGCGCTTGCCGCGCATCCGGGCGTGCCGACCGTGGCCGGCGCGCTGGTCGAGCGTCTCGGCGTCGTGGGCGCGGTGCTCGCGCTGAGCGTGCTGGTCGCCTTCAGCATCGTCGGCGACCTGTTCGAGTCGCTGTTGAAGCGTCAGGCTGGCGTGAAGGATTCGAGTCAGTTGCTGCCCGGCCATGGCGGTGTGCTGGACCGGATCGACGCGCTGTTGCCCGTGCTGCCGCTGGCGATGCTGCTTTTGAGCTGAAATCATTGATGATGCAACATTGTGTGACCCTGCTGGGTTCGACGGGCTCGATCGGTGATAGCACGCTGGACGTGATCGCCCGGCATCCGGATCGATTTTCGATCCACGCGTTGACCGCGCACCGCAACTGGGAAAAACTTGCTGAGCAATGCGTGCGCTTCGCGCCACACGTCGCGGTGGTCGGTGATGCGCAAACGGCCACGCAGTTGCAGGCGCGGCTGCGTGAGGCGGGCTGTGCGACGCGCGTGGACTACGGCCGCGACGCGCTGGCCGCCGCCGCGTCGGACGCCGCTTGCAATACGGTGGTTGCCGCCATTGTGGGCGCGGCCGGGCTGGAGCCGACGTTGGCGGCGGCGCGTGCCGGCAAGCGGATCTTGCTTGCGAACAAGGAGGCGCTGGTGATGTCCGGCGCATTGTTCATGGATGCGGTCTATGCCAGTGGCGCCGCGCTGCTGCCCGTTGACAGTGAGCACAATGCAATCTTCCAGTGCTTTCCGCGCGAGCCCAGTTTGCACGGCGCTGTGACCCGGATCCAGCTCACCGCGTCCGGCGGTCCATTCCGGCTGCGTGAACCGGCTACGCTGGTCGACGTGACGCCGGAGCAAGCGTGCAAGCATCCGAACTGGGCCATGGGGCGCAAGATCTCGGTCGATTCGGCCACGATGATGAACAAGGGCCTCGAGGTGATTGAGGCGCGCTGGTTGTTCGATCTGCGGCCCGAGCAGATTGACGTGTTGATCCATCCGCAAAGCGTGATTCATTCGCTGGTGTCGTATGCGGACGGCTCGACACTCGCGCAACTGGGCAATCCCGATATGCGCACGCCGATCGCGCATGCACTGGCGTTTCCGACGCGAATCGTGTCGGGCGTTGAGCAGCTGGATCTGGCGCGGGTGGCGACGCTGACATTTGAGCCGCCTGACTACGAGCGCTTTCCGTGTCTGGCGCTCGCGCTGCAGGCATTGCGCGACGGCGGCTCGGCGAGCACGGTATTGAACGCGGCGAACGAGGTCGCGGTCGAAGCGTTTCTTGCGCGACACATCGGCTTTACCACGATCGCGGCAGTCGTTGGCGACGTGCTCGAACAAGTCCAGGCCGATGTCGCCACGACGCTGGACGCGGTGCTCGACGTCGATGCGCAGGCGCGCCGTGCGGCGCAAGAGGCGCTGGCCCGCTACCGTACGCATGACCGGGCCGGCATGCGCGGCGGTGCGGCGGCCAGTCAGCTTGGCTGACAGGCGCGTTCATTCGGCGGGCCGTCACGTGTGGCATATTGCAGCGAGGATCGCATGAGTTTGCTGATTCAACTGGTTTCGTTCATTGTGGCGATCGGCATCCTGGTCGTCGTGCATGAATTCGGCCATTATTTGATCGCGCGCGCCGCCGGCGTTAAAGTGTTGCGTTTTTCCGTTGGCTTCGGCCGGCCACTACTGCGCCGGACCAGCCCGGTCACCGGCACCGAGTGGACGCTCTGTGCACTGCCGCTCGGCGGCTACGTGAAGATGCTCGACGAGCGCGATACCGATACGCGCATCGCTGCGCAGGATCTGCCGCACGCATTCAACCGCAAGCCCGTCGGCTGGCGCTTTGCCATCGTCGCCGGCGGACCGCTCGCCAATTTCTTGCTGGCTATCGTACTGCTGGCGGGCATCTACGCGGGTGGCGTCGCCGAGCCGGTGGCCACGCTGGCGGCGCCCACTGCCGATTCGGTCGCGCAACGCGCCGGCTTCGTCGGCGGCGAGACCGTGGTGGCGGTGCGGGCGCCGGACGGGACCACCGAGCCGGTGCGCTCCTGGAGCGATTTACGCTGGAAGCTGCTCGATGCGCAGTTCGATCAGCGCAACATCGTACTGTTGGCCAAAGTGGGTAACGATACGCTCGATTACCCAGTCGATTTGTCGCGGGCAGCGCGCCCAGAGCAGGACGAGGATGTCATCGAGCGCCTGGGCTTCGAGCCGGGCGGTAAATTGCGGGTGGCCAGTGTGGAGCCGGACAGTGCGGCGCAGCGCGCGGGGCTGGCTGCGGGCGATGTGGTCGTCGCGCTCGACGGTAACGCTGTGCAGGGCGCCCATGCGTTCATTGCGGCGATCCAGGCGCACGCGCTCAAGCATTTGACGATCACGGTCGAGCGCGACGGTGCGCGCCGCGACATCGACGTTGTGCCCGACGAACGGCTCGATACGGCTGGCGGCCATGCGGTCGGCCGCATCGGTGCGGCGATGGCCACGCAGGTGCAGACCGTGGATGTGGAATACGGCTTAACGGAAAGCCTGCAGCTGGGGGCGCGGCGCACGTGGGATATCTCGACCTATTCAGTGCGCATGTTCTGGCGGATGCTCAGCGGCCAGGCTTCGCTGAAGAACCTGTCCGGACCGGTCACGATTGCCGACTACGCGGGCAAGAGCGCGCAACTGGGCGTTGCCTCATTTGCGTCGTTTCTGGCGCTGGTCAGCATCAGCCTCGGCGTGCTGAATCTGTTGCCGATTCCGGTATTGGACGGGGGGCATCTGTTATATTATTCGGTTGAAGCCGTGACGGGCAAGGCTGTTTCGGAACGCTGGCAACTCATTTTACAAAGGGCAGGTCTCGTGTGCATCGTTGCATTGTCCGCGATCGCGCTGTTTAACGACTTGTCACGTCTGATTCATTTCTAAGTCGATGCCATGTACGCGCGGGTGGCGCGGTATGCATCGCAACAGCAAAAACATTGGGGAAGCAAGTTGTTCAAACATCACCGCTTTGTTCCTAAGACGGTTGCAGCTGCGTTGTTCGTGGCACACGGGATAGTTGCGCATGCTACGGTGCCGTTTGTCGTCAAGGACATCCGCCTCGAAGGACTGCAGCGGGTAGAGCCGGGTACCGTGTTTGCCTACTTGCCGATCAAGCAAGGCGATACGTTCACCGACGACAAGGGATCGGAAGCCATTCGCGCCTTGTATGCGACCGGCTTCTTCAGTGACGTCAAGGTCTTGGCGCAAAACGACGTCGTGGTGGTTAACGTGCAGGAGCGTCCGGCCATCGGCTCGATCGACTTCGCCGGCATCCATGAGTTCGACAAGGAAAACTTGACCAAGGCGCTGCGCGCGGTCGGCCTGTCCAATGGACGCTACTACGACAAGGCGCTGGTCGATAAAGCTGAGCAGGAACTGAAACGGCAATACCTGACGCGCGGCTACTACGCAGCGGAGGTGAAGACGACGGTCACGCCGATCGACCGCAATCGCGTGTCGATCCTGCTCTCGGTCGTCGAGGGGCCAAGCGCGAAGATCCGCCAGATCAATTTCATCGGCAACAAAACGTTCTCGACCAGCACATTGCGCGACGAGATGCAGTTGTCCACACCGAACTGGTTCTCGTGGTACACGAAGGCCGACTTGTATTCGAAGGAAAAGTTGACCGGTGACCTGGAGAACATCCGCTCGTACTACCTGAACCGCGGTTATCTCGAGTTCAATATCGACTCGACGCAGGTGTCGATCTCGCCGGACAAAAAAAATATGTATCTGACGGTCACGCTGCATGAGGGCGAGCCGTACAAGGTATCGAGCATCAAGCTCGCCGGCAACTTGCTCGACAAGGAGGCCGAACTCGCGAAGCTCGTGCAGTTGAAGCCGGGCGATCGGTTCTCCGCAGAGAAGCTGCAGGCGTCGACCAAGGCAATCGTCGACAAGCTGGGTGAGTATGGCTACGCATTCGCCAGTGTGAACGCGCAGCCGGACATCGATCAGGAGCACCATACAGTCAACCTGATTTTGCAGGTCGATCCGAGCCGGCGCGTTTACGTGCGCCGCGTGAACATCACGGGCAACAATAAGACGCGCGACGAAGTGATCCGCCGCGAGATGCGGCAATTCGAGAGTTCGTGGTTCGACAGCCACCGACTTGCGCTGTCGAAGGATCGGGTCAACCGGCTGGGCTACTTCACTGATGTGGACGTGACGACGGCGCCGGTGGAGGGCACGAACGACCAGGTTGATGTCGACGTGAAGGTGACCGAGAAGCCAACCGGCGCGATCACGCTTGGCGCGGGCTTCTCGTCAACCGACAAGGTCGTGCTGTCGGCCGGCGTGTCGCAGGACAACGTGTTCGGCTCCGGCACGAGCCTGTCGGTGAACGTCAACACCGCTCGTACGTATCGCACGCTGGCTGTCACGCAGGTCGATCCGTACTTCACGATCGACGGCATCAAGAGAATTACCGACGTCTACTATCGCACGTACCAGCCGCTGTATTACTCAACCAATTCGAGCTTCCGGATCATCACCGCGGGCGGCGACCTGAAGTTCGGCATTCCGTTCTCGGAAGCCGACACCGTGTATTTCGGTGCCGGCGTCGAGCAGAATCGCCTGGACATCGACTCGGCGACGCCGCAGAGTTACATCGATTACGTGAACCAGTTTGGCCGCGTGTCGAACAACGTGCCGGTCACCATCGGTTGGTCGCGCGACGCGCGCGACAGCGCGCTAGTGCCCAGCCGCGGCTATTACACGCAGGCCAATGCCGAATACGGCACGCCGATCGGCAAGGCGCAGTACTACAAGGCTGATCTGCAGGCGCAATACTATTACTCGTTCGCCCGCGGCTTCGTGCTGGGCCTGAACCTGCAAGGCGGCTATGGCAACGGGCTCGGCGGCAAGCCGTACCCGATCTTCAAGAACTACTTCGCCGGCGGTATTGGGTCAGTGCGTGGCTACGAGCCGAGTTCGCTGGGCCCGCGCGACAAGGCGACAAACGACCCGATCGGCGGCTCAAAGATGATCGTGGGCAACATAGAGTTGACGTTCCCACTGCCTGGGACTGGCTACGACCGAACATTGCGCGTGTTCACGTTCCTCGATGGCGGTAACGTATGGGGTACCGAAGGCAACAGTATCGGCGCGAACGGCTTGCGCTACGGCTACGGCCTAGGCTTGGCGTGGATCTCGCCGATTGGTCCGTTGAAGCTGAGCCTGGGTTTCCCGCTGGTCAAGCATAACGGCGATCAATACCAGAAATTCCAGTTCCAGATCGGTACTGCATTCTGACAAACATCCATCGGCTCGAGAGGTGACTTTGCTGACCAGAAGATTTTCCCGCTATATCGCAATGGGCGTGCTCGCGATGTCCACCGGTGGTGCCGCAGTGGCCGTCTACGCGCAAGAGGCGCGCATCGCGGCGGTCGATTCGGACCGCATCCTGCGTGAGTCGGCGCCGGCCAAGTCCGCGCAGTCTAAGCTTGAGCAAGAGTTCTCCAAGCGCGACCGCGGCCTGCAGGAGATGGCGCAAAAGCTCAAGGCGATGTCTGACAACCTGGATAAGAATGGTGCGTCGATGTCCCCGTCCGAGCGGCAGCAGCGACAACGCGACCTCGCCCAGCTCGATACGGACTTCCAACGCAAGCAGCGCGAGTTTCGCGAGGACCTGAACCAGCGTCGCAACGAGGAGCTGGCTGGCGTGCTGGACCGGGCCAACAAGGCGATCCGGCAGATCGCCGAGCAGCAGCACTATGATCTGGTGGTGCAGGAGGCGGTCTACGTGAGTCCGCGCATCAACATCACAGACCAGGTGCTGAAGGCGCTCGCCAACGGCACGTCGAATTGACTGGGGTATCGTCGCGCATGTCGATGACGCTAACCCAGTTGACGCAACGCTACGGCGGCACAGTCGTGGGCGACGCGGACCGCACGATCGCGGGTCTCGCGCCGCTGGACAGCGCGGGCCCCGGCCAGCTTGCCTTCGTTGCCAATCCGAAGTATTTGTCGCAGGCCGGCTCGACGCGCGCGGCGGCGGTATTGATCAGCCAGCCGGACCTGGACAAGCTGCAAGCTGAGCACGGGGTAACCGGCGCCGCGCCTGGGCCAGCCTTCGTCGTGACGCCGAACCCGTACGCTTATTTTGCGCGCGTTGCACAACAGTTCGCAGCGGCGGCGCTGCCGGCCGCTGCGGCTGGCATTCATCCCGGCGCGGTGGTGGACCCCGCCGCGAAGGTGGCGGCCAGCGCGACGATCGGCCCCCATGTGACGATCGAGGCGGGCGCGGTGATCGGCGAGCGCGTGCGCATCGACGCGCATGCCTTCGTCGGCCATGGTGCAGTGATCGGCGACGATTCGCGCCTGTACCCGAACGTGAGCGTGTACCATGGCTGCCAGCTCGGCAAGCGCGTGATCGTGCATTCAGGTGCAGTGATCGGCGCGGACGGCTTCGGCTTTGCGCCGGACTTCGTCGGCAAAGGTGACGAACAGACTGGCGAATGGGTGAAGATACCGCAGGTCGGCGCGGTGACGATTGGCCCGGACGTGGAGATCGGCGCGAACACGACCATTGATCGCGGCGCGATGGCCGATACGGTCATCGAACAGGGCGTGAAAATCGACAACTTGGTGCAGATCGGGCACAACTGCCGGATCGGCGCTTACACAGTGATCGCCGGTTGCGCGGGTATCGCTGGCAGCACGACGATCGGTCAGCACTGCATGATCGGCGGCGCGGTCGGCATTGCCGGCCACGTCACGCTCGCCGATCGTGTGATCGTGACCGCGAAGTCCGGGGTGTCCAAATCGCTACTCAAGCCGGGCATCTATACGAGCGCGTTTCCCGCCGTGCCCCACGGTGACTGGAACAGGAGCGCGGCGCTGCTGCGCAACATCGACAAGCTGCGCGAGCGGATCAAGACGCTCGAAGCCGCGCTTGACGCGGGCCATGCGCCGCGCGGCGATGCCGGCGAGCAGCCGTAACACACTGTATGCAATGCGCGACCCAGTCGCGTCGAAACACCATGAGCACTGAAACAATAAACCTGGACATCCACAAGATTCTCACGCTGCTGCCGCATCGCTATCCGATTCTGCTCGTTGACCGCGTGCTGGAACTCGAACCGCACAAGCGCATTAAGGCACTGAAGAACGTGACGGTCAACGAACCGTATTTCACCGGTCATTTCCCGACGCGGCCGGTGATGCCCGGCGTGCTGATCCTCGAGGCACTGGCGCAGACAGCGGCGCTGCTCACGTTCGCCGAGGAGCCGCACGATACGGACAATACGCTGTACTACTTCGTCGGCATCGATGGCGCGCGCTTCAAGCGTGTCGTGGAGCCAGGCGACCAGCTGATGCTGAACGTGTCGTTCGAACGGTACATGCGGGGTATTTGGAAATTCAAGGCGCGCGCCGAGGTCGAAGGGACGTTGGCGGCCGAAGCTGACTTGATGTGCACGGTTAAGCAAACGGATTCCGCCGCCTGAGTGCGGGCGTTTTCGCAACGCAAAACGAAGCAAGGGCGAAGGTATGACTCGTATCCATCCCACCGCGATCATCGAAGCGGGCGCGAGCCTGGACGACACCGTCCAGATCGGCCCGTACGCGGTTATTGGGGCGCACGTGCGCATCGGCGCGCACACGACGGTCGGTTCGCACACGGTCATCGAAGGCCATACGACGATCGGCGAAGACAACCGGATCGGCCATTTTGCGGCGCTCGGCGGTGCGCCGCAGGACATGAAGTACGCTGGCGAGCCGACGCGGCTCGAGATAGGCGATCGCAACACGATTCGCGAATTCACGACGATTCACACCGGTACCGCACAAGACAGCGGCGTCACCCGTATTGGCGACGACAACTGGATCATGGCATACGTGCACATTGCTCATGACTGCCGGGTTGGCAACCATACGGTATTTTCGAGCAATGCGCAGATTGCCGGGCACGTCGACGTCGGCGATTGGGCGATCCTTGGCGGCATGTCCGGTGTGCACCAGTTCGTGCGCATCGGCGAACATGCGTTTCTCGGTGGCGCGTCGGCGTTAGTGCAGGACTTGCCGCCGTATGTGATTGCGGCGGGTGAAAAGGCCCAGCCGCACGGCGTCAACATTGAGGGGCTGCGCCGTCGCGGCTTCACCGCCGATGCGATTTCCGCGTTGCGGGCCGCGTATCGGACCCTCTATAAAAACGGCTTATCGTTAGACGAGGCGAAAGCGCAGTTGCGTGAGTTGGCGGGGCAGGGCGGCGACGGCGATGAGCCGGTCACGACGTTCCTGCGCTTCATCGAGACCGCCAAGCGCGGCATCATTCGCTGATGCATCGACGATGACGATACATTCGAGTCCTGTCAAGCTCGCGATGGTGGCGGGGGAGCCGTCCGGCGATCTGTTGGCGGCGTCGTTGCTTGACGGGCTCGCCGCGCGTCTTCCGGTAGGCACACAATACTATGGCATCGGCGGCCCGCGGATGGTCGCGCACGGGTTCGACGCGCACTGGCCGATGGACAAGTTGTCGGTGCGCGGGTATGTCGAGGCACTGCGTCATATCCCGGAAATCCTGCGCATCCGCGGTGAATTGAAGCGGCAGCTGTTGGCCGAGCCACCAAGCGCGTTCATCGGCGTCGATGCGCCAGATTTCAACTTCTCGCTTGAGGAGGCGCTGCGGCACGCGGGTATTCCGACGATCCACTTTGTTTGCCCGTCAATCTGGGCGTGGCGGGGCGGACGCATCAAGAAAATCGTCAAGGCGGTTGACCACATGCTGTGTGTGTTTCCGTTTGAAACGGCGATTTTGGACAAGGCCGGCGTGGCGTCCACGTATGTCGGACATCCGCTGGCTGATGCGATTCCGCTGCAGCCGGACTGCCTGAGCGCGCGGCGCGCGAGTGGCTTGCCGGACGAGGGACCCGTCGTCGCGGTGCTGCCGGGCAGCCGCCGTTCCGAGATCGAGTTGATCGGCCCGACGTTCTTTGCGGCGATGGACCTGATGCACAAGCGCGAGCCATCGTTGCGCTTTGTCGTGCCCGCGCCGAACGCGTCCATCCGCGCGCTGCTGCAGCCGCTCGCGGACCACTACCCGACATTGCCGCTGACGCTGACCGAAGGCAATGCTCAATTGGCGATGACGGCGGCCGACGCGGTGCTGGTCAAGAGCGGCACCGTGACGCTGGAAGCCGCGTTGCTGAAAAAGCCGATGGTGATCTCTTACAAGGTGCCATGGTTGACCGGGCAGATTATGCAGCGGCAAGGCTATCTGCCGTACGTCGGTTTGCCGAACATCCTTGCCGGCCGGTTCGTTGTGCCCGAGATCCTGCAGCATTTCGCGACGCCGGAGGCGCTTGCTGATGCGACGCTGCTGCAACTAAACGATGAGGCGAACCGTCGTACGTTGGTCGAACTGTTCACCGAGATGCACGAACGATTGCGCTGCAACACCGCCGAGCGTGCCGCGGAAGTGGTCGTTGACGTCATCGACTCGGGCCCGTCGGGCAGGAGGCCTCGATGACCGGGCGCCGTATGCGTGCGCCCGGCTGCGGTGGCGCGCCTGCTGTTGCGCAGCGCGGGCTGGACTTCGACGATCCGGCCGACCTCGTTTGCGGCGTCGACGAAGCGGGGCGCGGGCCGTTGGCGGGTCCGGTGGTGGCCGCTGCGGTGATTCTCAATCCCGCCGCACCTCGCATTCGCGGGCTCGATGACTCCAAGGCGCTGAGTCCGGCGACGCGCGAAAAACTGTTCGACCGGATTATTGAACGCTCGCTGGCCTATTGCGTCGCGTCGGCGAGCGTTGACGAAATCGATACGCTCAATATCCTGCACGCGACGATGTTGGCGATGCAGCGCGCGGTGCAGGGCCTCGCGGTCACGCCCGCGCTGGTCAAAGTCGACGGTAACCGCTGCCCGGTGCTGTCGGTGCGATCCGAGGCAGTGATCGGTGGCGATGCGCTGGTGCCGTCGATCTCCGCCGCGTCGATTCTGGCGAAGGTCACGCGAGACCGGATGATGCATGCGTTGCATCACGAATTTCCGCATTATGGATTTGACGCGCATGTGGGCTATGGCACACCGCGGCACCTGGTTGCGCTGCGTACCCATGGGCCGTGTGTGCACCACCGGCGTTCGTTTGCGCCAGTACGCGAGGCCTATCGGAGCCTCGGGCTGGGTGCGATACCTGGGAGCGTGGGGGACGCGTCGCCGGCGCGCGCCAGCGTTAGCGTCGCTGCGGCGGACACGAGCGTGCTGCCAGCAGCGTGGGACAACGGGCGGCGCGACGACAGTCGTTTGGCCGACGACGCGCCGCCATGCTGAGCTGTGCGACGCTGCCCGCCGGCTGAACCGATGAAAACCATCACATCGCGGGACAATCCGCTGTTCAAGCACCTAAAGGCGCTGACAGTCCCTGCACAACAGAAAAAGCGTGGTCAGGCACTGCTTGAGGGCCTGCACTTGGCCGAAGCCTATCTCGATGCGCTCGGCCAGCCGGTGCATTGCGTGCTGACTGAGGCGGCGCTGGCGCAGGTGCAGGCCGCGCAGATCGTCGCGCGGCTCGACCCATCCCGGGTCGTGCTGTTTAGCGACGCGCTGTTCTCGCAGTTGTCGACGCTCGTGAACGGGATCGGCATTGCATTCGTGGTAGACGTGCGGCCACGGCCGCTGCCCGAACGCGTCGAGGCCACTTGCGTGGTGCTCGACGGCGTGCAGGACGCCGGCAATGTCGGCTCGATCCTGCGCAGCGCCGCTGCGGCTGGGATCGGCGATGTGTTTTGCTCGCCTGGCACGGCGCACGCGTGGTCGCCCAAGGTATTACGCGCCGGCATGGGCGCGCAATTCCTGCTGCGCGTGCACGAGCAGGTGGGGGCCGCTGACTTGCTGGCACGGCTCGCGGTACCGGTGTTTGTCACCGATTCGCATGGCGCACAGCCGCTGTACGATGTCGACCTGAGCGGGCCGCTTGCGTGGGTGTTCGGCAACGAGGGCGCCGGTGTGTCGGCCGAGTGGCGCGCCGCGGTGAACCGACGTGTGACCATTCCGCAGCCCGGCGGCATGGAGTCGTTGAACGTCGCTGCCGCCGCTGCAGTGTGCTTTTTCGAGCAATGCCGGCAACGGCGTGTTGCGTAGCAGCGCGCGCTCAGTACGATTACCGCTCGAGCTTGATTTCCTGCAAGATCGTCGTTGCAATCTCCTCGATTGACTTATGCGTCGAGGACAACCATTTGATGCCTTCGCGGCGCATCAGCGCCTCGGCCTCGTTGACCTCGTAGCGGCAGTTCTCCGGCGCCGCGTACTTGCTGCCTGGGCGGCGTTCGTTGCGGATCTCGGCGAGTCGCTGCGGATCGATCGACAGCCCGAAGATCTTGTTGCGATGGGCACGCAACGGCGTCGGTAGCTTGCCGCGCTCGAAGTCTTCCGGGATCAGCGGGTAATTGGCCGCCTTCACACCGTACTGCATCGCCAGATAGAGGCTGGTGGGAGTCTTGCCGCTGCGCGACACGCCGACCAGGATCACATCCGCGTCTTGCAGGTTGCGGTTGCTCTGGCCATCGTCATGCGCAAGCGAGAAATTGATTGCCTCGATCCGGTTCTTGTACTCCTCGGTATCGGCGGCTTGGTGGCCACGGCCGATCGCGTGGGTCGATTGAGTTTGCAATTCCTGTTCTAGCGGCTCGATGAAGGTCTGGAACATGTCCATGACCAGCGCGTTCGAGCGTTTGACGATCTCGTTTGAATGGCTATCGACGAGCGTCGTAAAGACGACCGGGCGGCGGCCGTCCAGCGTGGCCGCCTCATTGATTTTCTGGACCGTTGCGTAAGCCTTCTCCGACGAGTCAATGAATGGCACGCGCACAAGGCGGAATTTTTGGTCGAACTGGGACAGGATCGAGTGCGCGAAGGTTTCCGCGGTGATGCCGGTGCCATCGGAGACGATGAATACAGTCGGTGCAGGCATGATTCTTGTCAAGCAGAGCGCCGCGCGGCAGGCCCGGATTTCCGTTGGTCAAAGGGCCGGAGCGGGGATTCTGGGGTTTTTTGCAGAGTAGCACGGTAGAATAGCGGCAACCTGTTTGACAAGCAATTGCAGGCGATGTCCGCGGATCCGGTGGCAAGTCTTTGTCCCACAAGGCCTTGCAGACCGCCGGCGGATGGGCGAGGTGTCGCGCGGTGGGCGCATGGTCCCCCCGGCACGTGACGAGGCGATCTCGCGGCGCCCGCGATGGCTTGTCAAACAGGTTGCGCGAGGTGCGTTGCGACTTCCAGTGGAGCCGTGCGCACGGGGCCCACTTGCGCATGCCGGAAATTTTTTACCACTTAGGGGCTTTCATGTCTAACACCGCACATAACGGAGCATACGTCTTACCGTTCGAAGCACTACGAATGACAGATGTCGACTCGGTCGGCGGAAAAAATGCATCGCTGGGCGAGATGATCAGCCAACTGGCTGCGGCAGGCGTTCGCGTGCCGACCGGTTTCGCGACGACTGCGCACGCGTTCCGCGAATTTCTTGCGTACAATGACTTGACCGAACGGATCGCCAAGCGCCTTGAGACGCTCGATATCGACGACGTGAAGGCGCTGGCCGAGGCCGGCAAGGAAATCCGCCAGTGGATCGTCGACGCGCCGCTGCAACCGCGCCTGGATGCGCAGATCCGCGAGCAGTTCGACAAGCTGCAGGCGTCCTCGCCCCAGGAACTGTCGTTCGCGGTGCGCTCGTCGGCCACGGCCGAGGACTTGCCTGACGCGTCGTTTGCCGGCCAGCAGGAGTCGTATCTGAACGTCGTGGGCATTGACGACGTGCTGGATCGCATCAAGCACGTGTTTGCATCGCTGTACAACGACCGCGCGATTTCGTATCGCGTGCACAAGGGCTTCACACACGCCGAGGTGGCGTTGTCCGCCGGCGTGCAGCGGATGGTGCGCTCGGACGTCGGCGCGGCCGGCGTGATGTTCACGCTGGATACCGAATCGGGCTTTCGCGACGCCGTGTTCATCACCTCCAGCTACGGACTGGGCGAGACCGTGGTGCAGGGCGCGGTGAATCCAGACGAATTCTACGTGTTCAAGACGACGCTCGCGCAGGGGCGGTATCCGATCATCCGCCGCTCGATTGGCTCCAAGCTGATCAAGATGGAGTTCACGCAGCCGGGCGAGCCAGGCCGCGTGAAGACGGTTGACGTGCCGGCGGAGCAGCGCAACCGCTATTCGATCACCGACGAGGATGTGATCCAGCTCGCCAAGTATGCGGTGATTATTGAGAACCACTACCAGCGTCCGATGGACATCGAGTGGGGCAAGGACGGCCGCGATGGCACGTTGTTCATCCTGCAGGCGCGCCCCGAGACGGTGAAGAGCCAGGCGGCCGGCAAGATCGAGCAGCGCTTCAAGCTGAGGGGCCAGTCGCAGGTGCTCGCGACCGGCCGGGCGATCGGCCAGAAGATTGGCGCCGGTCCAGTGCGCGTGATCCACGATCCTTCCGAGATGGAGCGTGTGCAGCCGGGTGACGTGCTGGTGGCGGACATGACCGATCCGAACTGGGAGCCGGTGATGAAACGCGCGTCGGCGATCGTCACGAACCGGGGGGGCCGTACCTGCCACGCGGCGATCATCGCGCGCGAACTCGGCGTGCCGGCCGTGGTTGGCTGCGGTGACGCGACTGACGTGCTGAAGGACGGTGCACTGGTGACGGTATCGTGCGCGGAAGGCGACGAGGGCAAGATCTACGATGGCTTGCTTGAGACCGAGGTGACCGAAGTGCAGCGCGGCGAGTTGCCGAAGATCCCGGTCAAGATCATGATGAACGTGGGCAACCCGCAACTCGCGTTCGACTTCGCGCAGTTGCCGAACGCTGGCGTCGGGCTGGCGCGGCTCGAATTCATCATCAACAACAATATCGGCGTGCATCCGAAGGCGATTCTCGAATATCCGAATATCGACCAGGACTTGAAGAAAGCCGTCGAGAGCGTGGCGCGCGGTCACGCGTCGCCGCGTGCGTTCTATGTTGACAAGCTGACCGAGGGCGTGGCGACGATCGCCGCGGCGTTCTATCCGAAGCCGGTGATCGTGCGGCTGTCGGACTTCAAGTCAAACGAGTACAAGAAGCTGATCGGCGGTTCGCGCTACGAGCCGGACGAGGAAAACCCGATGCTCGGCTTTCGGGGCGCGTCGCGCTACATCGCCGACGATTTCACGGCCGCGTTTGAAATGGAGTGCCGTGCGCTCAAGCGCGTGCGCGACGAGATGGGCCTGACCAACGTCGAAATCATGGTGCCGTTCGTGCGTACGCTGGGACAGGCCAAGCGGGTGGTCGAGCTGCTCGCCCAATTCGGGCTCAAGCGCGGCGACAACGGCCTGCGGCTGATCATGATGTGTGAGGTGCCATCCAACGCGATCCTGGCCGAACAGTTCCTGGCGTATTTCGACGGCTTCTCGATTGGCTCGAACGACTTGACGCAGCTGACGCTAGGCTTGGACCGGGACTCGGGCATGGAATTGCTCGCCCATGATTTCGACGAGCGCGATCCGGCCGTGCGCTTCATGTTGTCGCGCGCGATTGAGACCTGTCTGCGGTTGGGCAAGTATGTCGGCATTTGCGGCCAGGGCCCGTCGGACCATCCGGATTTTGCTGCATGGCTGACGAAGGAAGGTATTGCTTCGATCTCGTTGAATCCGGATACGGTGATCGAGACGTGGCAGGCGCTCGCGCAGGTGGACGACGCGCAGACAGACGACGCGAAGGTGGCATGATGCCGCGTCCGCCGACGGGTCGGACGATACGCCGGCCGCCAGAAACCGCGCGCTGACGCGCGGCCGGCTCGCGGCCCGAGCCAGCTTCATGCTATAAGACACCTCGGTGACGGCACCGGGGTGTTTTTTATTCAGGGGATCGCAATGGCGGGTTCGGGACTTATCTGGTGGATCGCGACCGGCGCGCTGTTGGTGGTCGAGCTGACGACCGGCACGTTCTATCTATTGATGATTGCGCTGGGTTGCGCGGCGGGCGGTGTCGCGCATGGACTCGGCATGCCGGTGGCTGCGCAGCTTGCGCTGGCCGCCCTGGTCGCGCTGGCCGCCGTGACGGCGCTGCGGCGTTCCCGCTATGGTCATCGGCAGCGCCGCGACGTGCGGGACGCCACGCGGGACGCCGATGTGCTGCTAGACATTGGTCAGACGGTGCGCGTCGAACATTGGGATAACGGCCGGGCACGCATCAACTATCGCGGTGCACAATGGGATGTCGAGCTTCAGCCCGGCGAGAGCGAGCATGCGCACTGGTATTTGATTCGCCAGGTGCGCGACAATCGGCTCATCGTCGCCGCCCGCCCGGCCGCTCGCTCTTCTTCCACAGTCTGACAGGATACTACGCCATGGAACTTTCGATTGTCGCACTGGTTTTGTTCGTTGTCGTGGTGGTGATCGCGACGCAATGCGTGAAGATCACGCCTCAGCAGCATGCGTGGGTGCTCGAGAGGCTCGGCCGCTATCATGCGACGCTGACGCCGGGCCTGAACATCGTGCTGCCATTCGTCGATCGCGTCGCGTACAAGCATTCGCTCAAGGAGATCCCGCTCGACGTGCCGTCGCAGGTCTGCATCACGCGCGACAACACGCAACTGCAGGTCGATGGCGTACTGTACTTTCAGGTTACCGATCCGATGAAGGCCTCGTACGGTTCGGCGAACTACGTGATGGCGATTACGCAGCTTGCGCAGACGACGTTACGCTCGGTCATTGGCAAGATGGAACTGGACAAGACGTTCGAGGAACGCGATTTGATCAACCACAGCATCGTGTCGGCGCTCGACGATGCGGCAGCGAACTGGGGCGTGAAGGTGCTGCGCTACGAAATCAAGGATCTGACGCCGCCCAATGAAATCCTGCGTGCGATGCAGGCGCAGATTACGGCCGAGCGCGAGAAGCGAGCGCTGATCGCAGCGTCCGAAGGCCGCAAGCAGGAGCAGATCAACTTGGCGTCTGGCGCGCGCGAGGCGGCGATCCAGAAATCCGAAGGAGAGAAACAGGCCGCGATCAACCAGGCCCAGGGACAGGCTGCCGCCATTCTCGCGGTGGCCGAGGCCAATGCGCAGGCGATCCAGCAAATCGCCGACGCCATTCAGTCACGTGGCGGCATGGACGCGGTGAACCTGAAAGTTGCCGAACAGTATGTCAGTGCTTTTAGCAACCTGGCTAAGCAAGGCAATACACTGATTGTCCCGGCTAATCTGGCCGACATGAGCACGATGATCGCCTCCGCGCTGAGCATCGTGCACGCCAAGCGTGATGTGTAACCGAAGCGGGGTGTCGGCCAAGCCGCCAGGCGCACGCGTCATGTTGTCACATGTGGGGGCGAGCAGCGTCGCGGTGTTACGCCGCTAGCGCGTCGTGTTTTTCAGCAGTTGTGCCTTCTCGCGTTGCCAGTCGCGCTTCTTTTCAGTTTCGCGCTTATCATGCAGCTTCTTACCCCGGGCCAGGCCGATTTCGCACTTCACCCGTCCATTCTTGTAGTGGAAGTTCAGTGGCACCAGCGTGTAGCCGCGCTGTTCGACCTTGCCGATCAGCTTGCGGATCTCATCGGCGTTGAGCAGCAATTTGCGCGTGCGGACCGGATCCGCGTGCACGTGCGTCGAGGCGGTCTGCAACGGGCTGATGTGCGTGCCGATCAGGAACAGTTCGCCGTTGCGTATGACAACGTAGCCCTCTTTGATCTGGCCGCGCCCGGCGCGCAGTGCTTTGACCTCCCAGCCCTCAAGCACGAGCCCCGCCTCGTAGCGTTCCTCGATGAAGTAATCGAAGAATGCTTTCTTGTTGTCGATGATGCTCATGAATGGGTTTGACCAACTCAGATAAAATTACGATTTTAGCAAAGCGACCCGGCGCCGAAGGCCGTGTCGCGTCCGCGCGTGCCTCTGGCTCGCCGCGACGCGCGCGGCGCCACGCGTCTCCTCGATGCCCTTTTATGGCAGACGTCCAGAAAACCGTCCTGATTCGTTATTCCGCCGAACGCATGTTCGACCTTGTGACTGACGTTGCCGACTACCCAAACTTTCTGCCTTGGTGCGGCGACGTCGAGATCCGGCACCAGGACGAGACAAGCATGGAAGCACGGATCGACATTCGCTTCAAGGGTATTCATCAGCATTTCGCCACGCATAACAAGCAACGGCGTCCGGAGCGGATCGATATGGAGTTCACCGAAGGGCCTTTCAAGCGGTTCACTGGCTATTGGAACTTTATCCCGCTGCGGGACGATGCGTGCAAGATCGAGTTCGCGTTGCACTATGAGTTTTCCAGCATCATCTTGGAGAAACTGATCGGACCGGTGTTCAATCACATCGCGAACACGTTCGTCGAATCGTTCGTCAAGCGGGCAGGAGAGCGCTATGGCAAGCGTTGATCCGGCGGCGTTAGGCACCGGCGCCGGGGCCATGCTCGAGGTGCAAGTTTGTTATGCGCTGCCCGACACCCAAACGCTCGTCGATTTGCGACTGCCGATCGGCGCGACGCTGCGTGAGGCCATCGAGGCCAGCGGGATCGTCGCGATGCATCCGCAGATCGACCTGGCCCAGCAGCGCGTCGGTGTGTTCGGACGCATCCGCGCGCTGGACTCGGCACTCGAGCATGGTGATCGCGTCGAGATCTATCGACCGTTGACCGTCGATCCGAAGCTTGCGCGGCAGCGCCGCGTCGACAAGGCCCGCCACAGCGGTTCGCTCGAAGGACGCAAATGGCGCGCGAAAGACGCGCGCTGAAGCGCGCCGCGTATGATGCGCTCCCGTCGGCGGCGGTCGGCACGTCAGTGCGTCGAGAATTGCGCGTTTTCCTCGATCGCGTGCCGCGACTTGCCGGGACGCGACGGCTGACTCGCGTGCTGGCGTACTGACCAGCTCACGCCCGCAACCAGCAGCACGATCGCGCCCCATTCGAGCACGCGCGGCCAGCGTTGCGCGTAAATGAACCCGTACACGAGCGCGAACAGCGTCTCGAACACGATCAACTGGCCCGACAGCGTCAAGGGCACGCGTTTCGCCGCAGCGTTCCACAACGCATTGCCCCACCATGAACAGCCGGTGGCGATGGCTAGGTTGAGCGCCCAAAACAGTTGCCAGCGTTCGGCATCGAGCGCCGGCCGCCCGACTGCGCCGCCCGGCACCAGCAGCAGTACGGCCCATAACAGCGCGCCGAGCACGCCGGTGACAATGCCCGATGCAATCGACCATTCGTTGCCGCCGAAATGTCCTGACTTGCGCAGATAGCGCGCATTAGCGACGGCGAACCAGGTCCACGCCGTCAGGGCGCCCGCGGCGCACAGCACGCCGGCGATCCGGCTCGCGATCGTGCCGTGCGTGGCGGCCGATGCCGTGAATACGTCGATGTTGATGCAAGCGATGCCGGCGGCAATCATCACAAGCGCAAGCGCAAGCCGCCGCAGTGGAACCGCGTCGTGATCAGCGCGTCCGGCCAGCGTGACGGTCAGCGGCAGCACGCCAACGATCAGCGACGATGGCGCGACGCCGACCAGCTGTACCGCTGCGGCGACCAGGATGTAATAGACGATGTTACCTGCGAGCGCGAGCCAGGTGAGCGCCATGAGATCCGCGCGCGTGAGCTTGGACAGCAGCCGACGTGCGTTGGGCAGCGCGACCGCGACCGACACCAGGCCGTACAATAGATAGCGTCCAGCGGCCAGCAGCAACGGCGAAAAGTCCGGCAGCAGGCGCGGGCCGAGAAATACGAAGCCCCACATCGCGCCCGCCAGCAGGCCGTACATCACCCCACGTTGCATTGCCGACTCCCCTGTCATTGTTGGCTGCGCCGTGCCGTGTCCGGTTGCGCACGTTTGCCACGCTGCATCCCAGCGGCGCGTGCAAAGCGGCGGGCGCGAGGCGGCGGGCATGGCGGCAATCAAAGGCGCGCAGCATAGCACGCGGTCCTTTCGTTATGCTTGTCGAATCCTGCAATCGGCGCAACGCTCACGTCGGCGCAGGATAAAAAATGGGGACACATTTGTAACTGGCTGTTCGGACAGTGAAAATCCAGGTAACTATCGGTATAATCCGATTTTGCGCCTATAGGATTTGCCATGCGTCTGATCCAAAAAGCACTCACATTCGATGACGTGCTCCTCGTGCCGGCGTACTCGAACGTACTGCCGCGCGATACCAGTCTCAAAACCCGCGTGACTCGCAATATCTCCCTGAACATGCCGCTGATTTCGGCGGCGATGGACACGGTGACCGAAGGACGGCTTGCGATTGCGATGGCGCAGCAGGGTGGAATCGGCATCGTGCACAAGAACCTGACGCCGGCCGAACAGGCGCGTGAAGTCGCGAAGGTCAAGCGGTTCGAGTCCGGCGTGCTGCGGGATCCGATCACCGTGCCACCCGATATGAAGGTGCACGACGTGATTGCGCTGTCGCGCCAGCATGGCATTTCCGGCTTCCCGGTCGTTGACGGCGCGAAACTTATCGGCATCGTGACGAACCGCGACTTGCGCTTCGAGGAGCGGCTGGACGAGCCGGTGCGCGCAATCATGACGCCGCGTGAGCGGCTGGTCACGGTCAGCGAGGGGACGTCGCTCGCGCAAGCCAAGGCGCTCATGCACCGCCACCGCCTGGAGCGTGTGTTGGTCGTCAATGAGGCGTTCGAGCTGCGCGGATTAATGACAGTCAAGGACATCACGAAGGCGACCGAGCATCCGGATGCCTGCAAGGACGAGCATGGCAAGCTGCGGGTCGGTGCTGCCGTCGGCGTCGGTCCGGAGAACGTGGCGCGCGTCGAGGCGCTGGCGGCGGCGGGTGTCGACGTGATCGTCGTTGACACCGCGCACGGGCACAGTCAGGGCGTGCTAGAACGGGTGCGCTGGGTCAAGCAGCATTTTCCGCATATCGATGTGATTGGCGGCAACATTGCGACTGCCGAAGCCGCCAAGGCGTTGGTTGAGCACGGCGCCGACGGCGTAAAGGTTGGCATCGGCCCGGGTTCGATCTGCACCACGCGGATCGTCGCGGGCGTCGGCGTGCCGCAGATCACCGCGATCGCGAACGTGGCTGACGCGCTGCGGGGCAGCGGCGTGCCAGTGATCGCCGACGGTGGCGTGCGCTACTCCGGGGATGTATCGAAGGCGCTGGCCGCGGGCGCCGACGCGGTGATGATGGGCAGCATGCTGGCCGGCACCGAGGAATCGCCCGGCGACATATTCCTGTTCCAGGGGCGCCAATACAAATCGTATCGCGGCATGGGTTCGGTTGGCGCCATGAAAGATGGCGCGGCGGACCGCTACTTTCAGGAAGACAATTCGGCCAACGTCGACAAGCTGGTGCCGGAAGGGATTGAAGGCCGTGTCGCGTACAAGGGTGGCGTCAATGCGATTCTGTTCCAATTAATTGGCGGGGTGCGCGCAAGCATGGGCTACTGTGGTTGCCGCACGATCGAGGAGTTGCACGAGAAAGCCGCGTTCGTCGAGATCACGGCGGCCGGTGTGCGCGAATCGCACGTGCATGACGTGCAGATCACGAAGGAAGCACCGAACTACCACGTCGATTGAGCGGACTTATGAAAGCCCTGTTGCGTGCGGTACTGATCGTCGATGCGCTGGTGACAGCGGCATTTGGTCTGTTGATGGTCGCGACGCCGTGGCGGTCGCTGTACGACACGCTGCAGTTGGTGCAAGTGTCGCCGGCGATGGTGGGACAGTTATTCGGCATCGTGCTGTTGGCGCTGGCCGGATTGCAATTGCGCGCGGCGGTTCATGGCGCGCTGACCGCCCCGGTTGCCGGCGCCAGTGGCCACGCGCTGTGGGCTTGCGGCGTACTGATGCTCGTCTGGTTGGTCGCGGTGCGCTCGCCGTCGTTGGTCGGCCTCGGTCTGTGGATCGGGCCGCTGGTAGGTGTCGCGTTGCTGCTGTATGGGCTGATCAACGTCCGGCTGGCCGCCGCGGTACGGCGGCGCGACTGGGCGGCCGCGCAGGGTGCAGCCTCCGCGGAGCGTGCGCGCAAACGTGCCGCCGCGATGGCGACGATGACACCGGCTCAGGCCGCAGACGTGCCGACTAGTCCGGCGGAACCAGCTGGCCGGGCGCCGGCGACGCCCGCGACGACGCAGTCCGGTGCGTCGGCACCCAATGCATCGCCATCCGCCACGTCGATACCCGCGGCCGGCCCCGGCGCCGACGGACGTCGTGAGCCGCTGGTGCGCGGCGACGATGACACGGATCGCGGTTGAACGGCGCCTCAATACCCGCTTGGAGCGCGCCTCCCGCCGCATGGCGCGTCGTGCTGCCGTCGGGTCCGCGTACAGCGCGGTTTGTCCCGTTTTCACTCTATTGAGATTCACCCATTGCCATGCATGACAAGATCCTGATCCTCGACTTTGGCTCCCAGGTCACGCAGTTGATCGCGCGCCGTGTGCGCGAGGCGCATGTCTACTCCGAGGTTCATCCCTACGATGTCGATGACGCATTCGTGCGCGAATTCAAGCCGAAGGGCGTGATCTTGTCCGGCGGTCCAAGTTCGGTCACCGACACGGATACGCCACGCGTGCCGCAGGCCGTGTTTAATCTAGGCGTGCCGGTATTGGGTATTTGTTACGGCATGCAGGCGATGGCGTTGCAACTCGGCGGCAAGGTCGAACTCGGTCATGTGCGCGAGTTCGGCTACGCCGAGGTACGTGCGCGCAACCATACGAAGCTGCTGGAGGCGATCGAGGATTTCACGACGCCGGAAGGCCATGGCATGCTGAAGGTTTGGATGAGCCACGGTGACAAGGTGGTCGAGATGCCGCCCGGCTTCAAGCTCATGGCGTCGACCGAGTCATGCCCGATTGCGGCGATGGCCGATGAGGATCGCCGGTTCTACGGGTTGCAGTGGCATCCGGAAGTCACGCATACGATCAAGGGCCGTGACATGCTGAACCGGTTCGTGCTCGAGTTGTGCGGCGCGAAGCCGGATTGGGAAATGGGGCACTACATTGCCGAGGCGGTAGAGCAGATCCGCGCGCAGGTTGGTAACGAGCGGGTGATCCTCGGATTGTCTGGTGGCGTTGATTCGTCGGTTGCGGCGGCATTGCTACACCGTGCGATCGGCGACCAGTTGACGTGCGTGTTCGTCGACCACGGCTTGCTGCGGCTCCACGAAGCGGAGCAGGTCATGGAGACGTTCGGCCGGCATCTCGGGGTAAAGGTGATTCACGTTGACGCCAGCGACGCATTCATGAGCAAGCTGGCCGGCGTGACTGATCCGGAGCACAAGCGCAAGATCATCGGTGCGGAATTCGTCGAGGTGTTCCAGAGCGAGGCTCGCAAGCTGACCGACGCGAAATGGCTCGCGCAAGGCACGATCTATCCAGATGTGATCGAGTCGGCTGGCAAAGGCAAGAAAGGCGCGCATACGATCAAGAGCCACCACAACGTGGGCGGATTACCGGAAACGCTGAATCTGAAACTGCTCGAGCCGCTGCGCGAGTTGTTCAAAGACGAGGTGCGCGAGCTTGGCGTGAAGCTCGGCTTGCCGCCGTCGATGGTGTATCGGCATCCATTCCCCGGGCCGGGGCTGGGCGTGCGGATCCTGGGCGAGGTCAAGCGCGAGTTCGCCGATCTGCTGCGCAAAGCCGATGCGATCTTCATCGAAACGTTGCGCACGACGATGGATCAGGATAGCGGCAAGTCGTGGTATGAGTTGACCAGCCAAGCGTTTGCGGTCTTTCTGCCGGTGCGCAGCGTCGGCGTGATGGGCGATGGCCGCACGTATGACTATGTCGTCGCGTTGCGCGCGGTGCAGACGCACGATTTCATGACCGCGCATTGGGCACATTTGCCGCATGAATTGCTTGGGCGTGTGTCGAATCGCATCATTAATGAGGTGCGGGGTATCAATCGCGTGGTGTACGATATTTCGGGTAAGCCGCCGGCGACGATTGAGTGGGAGTGATATGGCGTCTGGCACCGACTGGTAGCTACAGCGACGAAACACAGCTGAGCCCGCGTAACTGCGGGCTTTTGTTTTCGGACTGGTATGGCTTGGCAATTTTGAGCATTGCTAAGCACCATTTTTTATGGCGTAGTTGATGGCACTGGTTGTTTCTGATGCCATGCGTGATGCTTGCAAGTTGAAGTCATTAGAATATATTTGCAGTCAATGAAAGCGAATAAAAGGTTTTGACTATGGCCATCCTGACGGTGCGGAATGTGCCTGACGAGGTGCACCGCGCTCTGCACCTGCGGGCCGCCGTGCATGGCCGCAGCACAGAGGCGGAGGTCCGCGAGATTCTTGAAAGTGCGGTGAAGTCGGAAAAGCGCGTTCGCATGGGCGACGCGCTGGCGGAGCTTGGCCGCCGCGTGGGGTTAACGAACGATGATTTTGCACTGTTGGACCAGGTGCGCGACAAGATCCCGGCGGAGCCGTTGGGGTTTGAATGATCGTCTTGGACACGAATGTCGTCTCCGAAGCGATGAAACCCGAACCCGATCCGGCCGTGCGGGCCTGGTTGAATGAGCAGGTGGTGGAAACCCTTTACCTCTCCAGTGTGACGCTGGCCGAGCTGCTGTTTGACATCGGCACGCTTCCGGACGGGAGGCGCAAGAAGGGCCTGGGCGAAGCCTTGGACGGCTTGCTCGAGCTGTTCGGTGACCGCGTGTTGACATTCGATACCGAAGCGGCTCGCCACTATGCCGAGCTGGCGGTGAAGGCCCGTACGGCCGGAGGATTACCAGTAAATCCAGTGAATACCTGACACCGTGATCTCCTAGTGTGAAGGGAGGAAATGAGCATAGTCGGTCCAGATATCGGGGTTGATCGATGCGTGCTAGCGACCCACTTCTGCCGCTAGTAAAGGATTCGCGAATGTCGCGATGCTGGCTCGAAATGGGCACCTGTCAACAGGCCGAATTGGCAAGGTTGTCCGGTTCCAGCGTGGGAACGCCTGAGGTACCTCCAGGCCAATTTATAAAGATGCCATCGACCTTCGTTCGCACCCTGGTCCGTAAATAGGCGTTCCCGTCAATTAGGCGCTGCGAAAACGTCGAGTTGAGTTGCAGGCGACAGTGCGAACGAAGCTCGCATGTCCCGCGCCTCATCGACGGGCGAGCGCCCGAAAAACCGCTTGAACTCCCGGCTGAACTGAGATGGACTCTCGTAGCCCACGCGCGCAGACGCGGACGCAGCCGTCAAGCCGTCGCGGATCATCATCAGCCGAGCCTGATGCAAACGTGTCGATTTGATATATTGAATCGGCGAGGTGAGCGTGGCGGCGCGAAAGTTGGCATGGAAAGCTGGCACGCTCATCCCAGCCTCCTTCGCGAGAGAGCTGACATCCAACGGCTGGGCATAGTCGGCGTGGATCCGGCGCAGCGCCTTCGCCACTCTCCCAAATCGACCCTGATGGGCGAGTGCCGCCCTCAGTGCCGCGCCTTGCTGCCCGACTAGTACCCGATAGCAGATTTCACGGACGATCGCGGGCCCTAATACCTGTGCATCGAGGGGCGACGTCAATGCCCGAAGCAGGCGGAAGGTGGCATCGGCCAAATCGCCGTCCAACGGTGTCGATAAGATTCCGAGCGGCGCTCCTTGCTGATAGCAACTTGACTGATCGATCGTCAGAATGAGGTCGGCCAATTCGGCCAAGTCGAGCCGCAGCGATACGGCCAGCATTGGCTCCGACTCGCTCGCCTCGGTTTCCGTGGAGAACGGCAATGGCACCGACAAGACGAGGTAATGCTGCGCATCGTAAACATAGACCTGATCGCCGAGGAACCCCAGCTTGCGCCCCTGGCAGACGATCACGATGCTCGGCTCATATAACACGGGCGTACGTCCTAACGGCCGGTTAGATCGCATGAACCGCACGCTCTCCAGGGCAGACTGTGTGTATCCCTCGTTCGGCGCCAGCCGCTCGAGCAGGTTCACCATCTTTACGGAAATCGGATCGTCGGCAACTGTCACGAGGGCTTCTTTCCTGGCGGCTGAGGCGAAGGAATTGTAACTGACCCGATCGATGGGCACACATCTACTTTGATAAGAATAGGCAATACCGTCATCGTCACGTGTATTCGCGCCCGCGCCTGCGGTTCATAAGATTGGTTATCGGCTGCACGGTTCAACTCAGGTGCCGGAAGACGCCGCAACCGCTACCTCGTCCGTTCCGCGCGCCTCGAAAGCCGTGGCCTATGCGATCGAGCAGCCGGCTGACGTTGACGTCAGCGAGATCGTGGTGCGACCGACCGCCAGTCCCCATTAAACTTTCTATCCCATCAGGAGTGTTCTCATGACTTCACAAGCTTCCACCAATCAGTCTTTCGACGGCAAGATCGCTATCGTCACCGGCGCCGCCAGCGGCATTGGGCTCGCCACCACGGAACTGTTGCATGCTCAAGGCGCCAGCGTGATTGCCGTCGACCGGAGCGCCGATGTCGAGGCGTTGGCCAGGCCGGGAATCGTCCCGCTCGTTGCCGACGTCGCGCACGAGGAAAGTGCGGTACGTGCGGTGTCCACCGCAATGCAGCAGTTTGGCAAGCTCGACATTCTAGTCAACAATGCTGCGATCATCATCAACAAACTAGTCGTCGACATGACGCTCGAGGACTGGAACCGCGTGCAGGCCGTGAATTCCACGGGCGCATTCCTGTTCTCGCGTGAGGCCATGCGCGCGATGATGCCGGCGCGCACAGGCGCCATCGTCAACGTGGGTTCATACGCGTGCTACCAGGCGTTCCCGCTTATCGCTGCGTACGCAGCGTCCAAAGGCGCATTAGCCCAGTTGACGCGTGCCATGTCGCTTGAGGCGATCGATCACGGCATTCGCGTCAATGCGATAGGGTCCGGCGACGCGGTAACGAATATCACAAACCACATCCACAAGGATGGCCCTGCATTCCTCGCCGAGCATGGCAAGAATGCGCCGATCAGACGCGCGGCACAGCCGCGCGAAATTGCCGAAGTGATCGCCTTTCTGGCGTCCGACAAAGCCAGCTATATCGTCGGCGCAGTCGTGATGGCGGATGGTGGAATGAGCGTGGCTCTCAAGTAACGATAGGTCTCGGCCAGCGACTCGTCCGGTTGCGCCTCGTTCGCGGCAACCGTGTCGCCGCCACTTCGCGAGGCGAGGTGCGACAGCACTTCGAGGTCAACCTGTTTGCACCGCTAACCGTCCTGCGACACGCGCTTGTGCATCTGCGCAAGCAGCGCGGCTTGGCAGTGCCCGGCGACGGGCGCTGCCCCGGTAGGAGGAATCTGACGCACAGGAAGTGCCAAGTTAAAAAATTTACCGTCTGCTCGAGTCCGGTCCCATCGTGACGATAACGACTCGAGCCGGCGAAGGCAGATCTAACGTTATGACGATGGGTTTTCGCGTAACGATGCGACATGATCCAGTGTTGATCGGCGTGGTGCTCTGTCCGCGGCATCACGGCTTTCGCGCTTTGCAAGAATCGAGTGCGTAATCGCCGTGCTGACGATCGGCCTCGCGCAAACGTTTATCCTTGAAATGCAGCGGGCCGTGATCGACGGGAGCCGGTCGGAACGTCGCCTAATCCGACATCAAGGCGACGGCGGGCTCGCGCGGAGGACGAGATGTTCGACTTGCACGAACGCATGATGCGATGGCGTTATTTGGCGGATGAGCAGCACCACTCGCGTCACGCGACGCTGGGAGAATGTCACGCGACGCTGGAAGAATGCTTGAGCCGATCAAGGAACCAGCGGCCCGCGAAACCCGGTGGCGTGTCCTTGCGGTAGATCGCAAACATGGCGATCGGCGGGGTTTGTGGCTGAAAGTTCTCGATTTGCAGCGGTACCAACTCGCCGGAAACGATATCGTCATGCACCATTGGCACCGGCATGTGCCCCCATCCGAAGCCTGCGCGCAGAAATGCGTGCTTCGCACCAAGATCGGCGAGTCGCCAGATCAGCGGCGACAGGACGCCGAACGTTTTGCCCTCGGTCAACGTCGTACGATCAGTCAACACAAGCTGCACGTGTTCTTTAAGCTCGCGCAGTCGGATCACCCGCTTGATCGACGCCAAGGGATGTGCTGGAGCAGCGACAGTGACCATCGGGACATCGAGCAGCTTTTCGGCATCCACCGTTTCGGGCACGGTCGGCATCGAACCGCTGATACCGAGCCGACACTCGTGCTCGAGCACCGGCCGCATCACCGCGCCCAGCGCCTCCACGTAGAGCCGCAATGGTGTGTGGGGAAACGCATCGCGGAACTCGCCAACGGCGGCCGTCAGCGAGGCCATCGGATACATGACGTCCACTACGACCGACAGCTCGGGCTCAAGCCCCTGCGCAATGGCTCGCGCCTTCGACTTGAAATCGTCCATTCCGCTGACAACGAGGCGTGCCTGTGCAAGCAGCGCAGTGCCTTGCTCGGTTAAGCGCGGATAGCGGCTGCTCCGGTCGAACAACTGCACATCGATCTGTTCTTCGAGGTTTGCGAGTGTCTGGCTCACGACGGATTGCGCCCTGCGCAGCCTTCGGCCGGCGGCGGAGAAGCTGCCTTCGTCTGCTGCGGCAATGAAGGTGCGCAACTGATCCAGGGATACGCCGTCCAGCATGTATCGATTCCTTAGATGGCTTTTATCGAGAAATATAGGCTTTCACGAAAGGTGTCAAGAATTTAATCTTTGCTCATGCCATGACCGAAGGAGATGTCCATGGAACACGCCCCAGACAGTGTCCAGCAACGGGTAAGTCGACCGATTGCGTTGCGCACCCATGGCCAACCGCACGGGCTGCTCACGCGGCTGGTCAGCCCCGCGGGCATCGGTGAGCTGAGGGCATGACCATCGGCAGCTTCGAGATTTAATCAACTTTTGATCCAGGAAATACCATGAGCACCGCCTCTGAATTGCTACAGCAACACCTCCATTTGCTCGTTGACGACAATGCTGCATGGCAGAAGCTGATTGCCGACGACATAGTGTGGGAATTGCCCTACGCAGCTGGTATCGGACATCCGACCCGGCTTAACGGCCGGGAAGAGGTTTTTAGCCACGCCTCCTGGTTCGTTGGCGCGGTCGCTGATTTCCGTTTCTTTGATCTGCGTATTGTCGCTGGGGCGAACCCCCAGCAGGCAGTTGCGCAGGTATGCGCCGAGGGCTTGGTCAAACCGACCGGCCGGATATACCGGCAGGAGTACGTGGTGTTTTTGGATGCGCGGGCAGGCAAGATCGTGCATCTGCGCGAATATTTTGATCCGATACAGGCCGCGAAGGCACTCGACGCTGCCATTGTCGGCCTTGACTGAGCAGCGGTATTTGTCACCTATGGAAAAGCTACCCATTCTAAAGAGGACTAGCCCATGAGTGCGTCGACAGGTTTGCACGATATCACGGTGGCGGTGGCACGCGCTGCGCAACAGCCTTTTACCATCGAACCGGCGCGTATCCGGGGGCCACAAGGGGACGAAGTTCTGGTGCGCGTGGTTGCCACTGGCCTGTGCCACACCGACCTAATCGTGCGTGACCAGTACTATCCTGTACCGTTGCCGGCGGTACTCGGCCATGAAGGCGCGGGGATCGTCGAGCAGGTCGGCCCGAACGTCAAGGACTTGAAGGCCGGTGACCATGTGGTGCTGACCTACGGCGCCTGCGGTCATTGCAACCCTTGCGCCAGCGGCCACAAAGCCTACTGCAAGGATTTCTATCCGCTCAACTTCGGCGGCAGCGATGCCCACGGCCATACCGCGCTGCAGACATCCGAGGGCGAACCGCTACACGATCATTTCTTCGCCCAGTCCTCTTTTGCCACCTACGCGCTCGCGCGCGAGCACAACGCCATCAAGGTGCCCACCGATACTCCGCTGGAGTTGCTCGGTCCCTTGGGATGCGGCATCCAGACCGGCGCAGGTGCGGTGATCAATTCGATGAAGGTGCTCCCGGGCAGCAGCTTTGTCGCCTATGGCGCTGGTGCGGTGGGGTTAAGCGCGGTGATGGCCGCGTGCGTGGCAGGTGCGACCACCATCATTGCCATTGATATCGTGTCTTCGCGGTTGGCACTGGCGAGGGAGCTAGGGGCTACCCACACGGTGAACAGTCGAGAGGCCAATATCGTCGAGGCAGTACGCGAGATAACCGGCAGTGGCGCCGATTTCGCACTCGAATCCACTGGCAGGCCGGAAGTGCTCGAAGCCGGCATCGAGGCGCTGTGTGGCTTGGGTACCATCGGTATCGTCGGCGCGCCAAAGCTTGGCACCCGGGCCAGCTTCGACGTCAACAACTTGCTGTTGGGTGGGCGCAGCATCCGTGGCATCGTCGAGGGCGACAGCGTACCTCAGGTGTTTATCCCTCAGTTGGTCAGGCTCTATCAGCAGGGCCGGTTCCCATTCGACCGCCTGGTCAAATTCTATTCTCTGGAGCAGATCAATCAGGCCGCTGAAGACAGTACCAAGGGGGTCACCCTGAAGCCCATCCTGCGCATGGCCGCGAACTGAGCGGTGCACGATGGCATCGAACTCTTCAATTGGGCAAGTCGGTCGTTTCCACATCGACTTAGCAATGCCTAGGGTGATGGGCATTGTCAATGTGACACCGGATTTATTCCTCGACGGGAGCGCCATGACTCAACCCGTGCGGCACTGGCGAAAGGCGAGGATCTGATACGTAGCGGTGCGCATATCCTAGATATCAGCAGCAAATCCGCTCGGCCGGGCAGCCCGGCCGTTCCGCTCGAAGAAAAGCATTGCGGCGCGTGCTGTCTGGCGCGCGGGAAGCTTCAGTGTCGAAGACACGGCACCTGCGGCAACTTGAGGAAAACCACCGGCTCAAGCCGTCCTCTTCGGATTGCATCAGCTTAGCCGATGTGTCCGGGAGAACAGGGAAAGGCCAGTGATAGTTGCCGTACTCGTAGAGCGTCTTGAACTTGATATTCAAGGACACACGCCGCTCCTTGCGGCGTCCGTGCTCGGTTAGTGCATGCGGAAGTCGTAGACGCCGTGCCGTGATCTTGCGACGCGGCAGGGATTCTCATGGTGCGGATATCCCAGATGGGGGAGACCATGGCGAGAGCCGATTGAAAGCGTCCTTGGAAATCAATCGATTATGTGTCGGTGGCGGAGAGAGGGGGATTCGAACCCCCGATAGGCTATTAACCTATACACGCTTTCCAGGCGTGCGACTTAAACCACTCATCCATCTCTCCGAGAACAGGGGATTTTACCAGCATCGAAAATGCTAGACAAGGAGGCGGTGTTGGATTTGTCAGCGCAACGTGAGAATGTCCGGTCCGTGCAAAGTAAGAATGCATGCGCGGCGCAGCCGGGCCTCTAACCGGGCGCCGGGTTCCGGTGATGTCCGTCGGCAACGAAATGCAAACCAGAATGCCGCCCCCGCATCGCTAACTAAACGTTATATGAACTATTTCGCCCAACGTGGTCGCTAGGTACATGGACCGGCAGTCGTTTGTCGTAGGGCTTAGCCGAACTGGGATGCGAAAGGAAGTTCTCGTGGGACGATATATCGCGATCGATATCCGGCTAAAATCGCCGCCCATGAAAGTACTGATCCATTGTCTCGTGGCCCTCGCGTGCGCCCCAACCCTTGCCGAAGCGGCGCCTCTGCGCATTCAGAACGCGACGGTCGATACGTATTTCTCACCGGATGGCGGAGCGGGCGCCGCCGCGGCGGCGCTGATCGACGGTGCCAAGCGCCGGGTCTGGCTGGCCGGCTATTCATTCACGTCACCCGACATCGCAAAGGCCTTGCGCAACGCCCGTGTGCGCGGTGTCCAGGTGCGCGTGGTATTGGACAAATCTAACGAGACTGGCAAATATAGTGGGGCCACCTATCTGGCTAATGCCGGTATCGACGTGCGGATCGACTCACGCTATCCCATCATGCACCACAAGTTCATCGTGGTGGACGATGTGGTAGCGTTTGGTTCGATGAACTTTACCCGGGCGGGTGACCGCAAGAACGCGGAGAATTTCAACGTGTTCCGTGGTGCGCCGGCGCTGGCCAGCGCCTACGCAGCAGAGTTCGATCGACTGTATGCTGAATCCGCCCCATACCGCCGCTAAAGCGGGCGCACGCGCGGCGGATTGCCGTCAGCGGCTGGCCGCATCATGCACCCGGTCGAGCAATGCGAGGGCGGCAGCGGGACTCGTCCATGAGATTGCGTCGCAGCCCCGCGTCAATGGAGCTGCATTGCAGTCCGCCTAGCGACGCAACAGCCGGAGCCCGTTGCCCACGACCAACAGGCTTGCACCGACATCGGCGAATACGGCCATCCACATCGTACCGTAGCCAGCCAGCGTGAGCGCCAGAAATGCACCCTTGAGCCCCAGCGCGACAACGATGTTCTGCGTTAGGATGCGACGCGTGGCCTTCGATAGCCGGATGAATACGGCAACCTTGCGCAGATCATCGTCCATCAGTGCGACGTCGGCGGTCTCGATCGCGGCGCCAGCGCCTAATGCGCCCATGGCAAAGCCGATATCGGCGCGCGCGAGCGCAGGCGCGTCGTTGATACCATCGCCCACCATGCCCACCGCATGACGTGTTCCGGTCAGTGACTCGATCGCGCGGCGCTTGTCGTCTGGCAATTGGTTGCCGCGAACCTCGTCGATGCCGGCCTGGGCCGCGATGGTCTGCGCAGTATGCGGATTATCGCCACTCAGGATGAGCGTGCGCACGCCGAGCCGATGCAACTGTGCGACGGCCTCGCGACTGGTGGGCTTCAGGGTGTCGGCGAGCGCGAACAAGGCGAGAACGCGGCGTTCGTCCATGAGCATCACGACCGTCTTACCTTGCCGCTCCAGGCTGTCCAGCTTCGCATCGAGCTTCGCATAGCGGCATCCGAGCGTTTCAGCCAGGCGGCGGTTGCCGAGCCAGTAGCGCACGCCGTCGATAGTGCCGTGCACGCCGCGCCCGGGCAGCGCGCCGAAGTCATCGACGACCAAGTGTTGCGGGCCGGCGGCATCGGCGGCGGCGATCGCGGCGGAGACAGGATGGTCTGAGCGGGCGGCAAGGCTCGTCGCCAACTGGCGACAGCGCGCGGCATCGACTGTCGCACATGGTTCAAAATCGGTTTGCTGCGGACGCCCCACGGTCAGGGTGCCGGTCTTGTCCAGTGCGAGCCATGCCAGGCGGTGCCCTTGTTCCAGGTAGCGGCCGCCTTTGACCAGGATGCCGTGGCGGGCGGCGACCGCCAGCGCGCTGACAATCGTGACAGGGGTAGAGATGACTAGCGCGCATGGGCAGGCGATGACCAGCAGCACCAGTGCTTTGTAGACCGACGCCGTCCACGCGGCATGGCCAAGCAGCGGCGGCACGGCCGCGACCAGCAGCGCCAATGCCAACACGACCGGCGTGTACACACCCGCAAAGCGGTCGACAAAACGTTGGATCGGCGCCTTGGACGCCTGCGCTTGCTCGACCGCTTGCACAATGCGGGCCAGCGTGCTTTGCGTGGCGGGGAAGGTGACGCGATAGTCGAAAGAACCCGATGTGTTGAGAGTCCCAGCATACACCGCGTCGCCGATCTGCTTGTCCACCGGCAGGCTCTCGCCGGTGATCGAGGCTTGATCGACCGCTGAGCGGCCGGACACGATACAGCCATCAAGCGCAATCCGCTCGCCTGGCTTCACGCGCACCCGTGCACCGGTTGGCACGGTGCGCGCGTCTACGACGCGCCAACTGCCGTCGGCTTGTTGCACGGTCGCTTTATCGGGCGCGAGCGCAACCAGACGCTCGATCGCACGTCGTGCGCGCTCCAGCGAGGCAGCCTCGATGCGCTCGGCGATCGTAAACAGCACCATCACCATAGCGGCTTCCGGCCATTGGCCCAGCGCGAAGGCGCCGGTCACCGCGACGCTCATCAACGCGTTGATGTTCAGATTACCGTGGCGGATCGCGATCCAGCCTTTGTGGTAGGTGCGCAGGCCGGCGCCGAGCACGGCGAGCGCCGCGAGCGCCGCCGTAATCCAGCCGGGTGCACCGAGCCAGGTCAACGCCTCAGCCGCCAGCGCGGCGATGCCGGCCGCCACGAGCGGCCAGCGCCGTGCTGTATGCGTATGCGCCGGCGGCGGCACGGTGCGCGTATCGTCGTGCGGTTGTACCTCGGGGGTGAAGCCGAGTGAGGCGAGCGCGGCGACGATGTCGTCCAGCGCGTCGCGCGGGTGCTCAACGGTCAATATACGTTGCAACAGGTTGAACTCGAGACGTTCGGCGGGAACGATCGTGTGCAGCTTCGAGCGGATCAACGTTTCCTCGGTCGGGCAGTCCATTTGCCGAATAAGGATGCGCGTGCGTACCGTGTCGGTAGCGGCCATCTCGTCGCCGTCGCGCGCGCGCGCCGCCGAAGACGAATCTGCATCTGGGCTGTATGCTGCTTGCGCAACGGCATCGGCATGGCAAATATCGGCGTGCGACCGGTTGCCGGTGTGCGGGCCGGCACAGCAGGTGTCGTGCTCCCGGGTGGCAGTATGGGCATGGCACGGCGCTTGCAGGCGGCGCTCATGTTCGATATCGACTGATGTCGCTTGTGTGCCTCTGGCGAAGTGGCGATCGACCATGCTGGACTCCTCAGGTGATTTATGCTGTAGTACACACCTTGAAGTCACTTCAAGGTCAAGTGGATCCATGCGGGACAATGATGAAAATTGGTGAATTGGCAAAGCGGGCCGGGTGCACGCCCGAAACAGTCCGTTTCTACGAGAAAGAAGGGTTGCTGCCGGTGGCGGCGCGCACAGGCGCCAATTACCGCGCATACGGCGAAGCGCATTTGGACCGTTTGCGCTTCGTGCGCAATTGCCGGGCACTGGACATGACGCATGACGAGATTCGCGTGTTGCTGCAGGCCGCGGACGCCCCGGCGCGCGATTGTGGCGCGATCGATGCGCTCGTCGATGAGCATTTGCGGCACGTCAACATGCGAATCGACGAACTGCAGCAGCTGCGCGCACAATTGAGCGCGCTCCGCGAGCGGTGTCGCGGCGCGCGGTCCGTTCAGGATTGTGGCATCATGCGCGGCTTGGCAGCCATGGATAGTCCTACTCATGTATTGAGGCAGACTCATCTGGGCTGAACGCGCGATGCACGAGTTGAGCCAATCTGTCCCCTCCCTGATGAGCGGTTTTTCCCGACGCGCTTGCCGCCCGAATCATCCCGTTCTGGTTCTACGTTGTCTATGCCTGTTGAGCATGCTGATGGCGCTCGCCGCTTGTAGCACGTTCGATCAGCAGAGCGCGGCACCGATCGTCGAAGGCACGGCGCAGGCGGTGCCCCTGCCTGAAGCGGCGCCGCCGGAACCGGCCGCGCCGCTGGTGCAACCTGAGCCCGAGCTGCATGAGGCGAAGACGGATAGTGACCGTGCGGCGCCGAAAAAGCCGCATCGATCACCGCAACGCGCTACGGCGACCGTGTCTTCGCCGCCGACGGCACAGCCAATGCCGACGCCGCTGGTCGCATCGCGGCTGCTGTATCCGGGTCAGGTTAAGGGTCTGCTCGATACCGAGGTGCAACGACCGGACGGCAAGGCCATCGGCCATGCCGTGGACTTGGTGGTCGATGCCAACGGGGTGCTGCGCGAGATCGTCGTCAACCTGACAGGGTTCATGGGAGTCGGGGATCGCAAGGTCGATTTCCCGCGTGGCGCGCTGCGGGTCAAGCCGGTGGGGCCGCGTGTGGCCGGGGCGTTGGAGTTGGTGCCATCGCGCACGCCGCCGATCGATCCGGCCAAGCCGGCACAAGCCGGCAGCACGACATCGGGCACTGTGCCGCTGATGGATACCACCGTGCAGCGCACCAACGGCTCGAAGGTGGGGCGCGTCGTTGACGTGCTGATCGATGCGGGGCTGCGGCCGCAGGCTGCGGTGCTCGAGCTGGGTAACTTGATCAGCGCAGACCGGCGGCGGATCGCCGCCGATTGGTCAGCGCTGCGCTTCGTGGCCCGGGACAAGGCCATCCAACTGCTGTTGGACCTATCGGACCAGCAGCTTGATGCTTCGCCGTCCTATGTGGCCGACCAGCCGATCCGTGCGGTATCGCCTGCGCCCACCGCTGCGCGCGGCACGCCGGCCGCGGCGCGACAGCCGGCGGCCCCGGCAGGGCGGGCATCCCGATGAGCAAGACTGTTATGCCGAAGGCACGGAGCCTGCGTGCGCTGGATGGCCTAAACTTTTTCCTTGCAAATGTCCAGACGGGGTTCGGTCCGTTCATCGCCTCGTATCTGGCCACGCACAAATGGACCCAAGGAGAAATCGGCATCGCGCTGTCGGTCGGCACGATCACGGCAATGGTTAGCCAAGTGCCGGCCGGTGCGTTGATCGACGCGACGCAGAACAAGCGTGCCGCGGCGATGGCTGCGATTGTTGCGATTGCGATCTGCGCGCTGCTGCTGGCTGGCAGCCCGACCACGATCCCCGTGCTCGCTGCGGAGGTGTTCCACGGCTTTGCCAGTTGCATGTTGACGCCGGCCCTCGCGGCGTTGTCGCTCGCGCTGGTCGGCCGCCACGCGTTGGGCGACCGGCTGGGCCGAAATGCGCGGTTTGCCTCGATCGGCAGCGCGGTGGCGGCCGGGTTGATGGGATTGTGTGGCGAATATGTATCAGTGCGCTCGGTGTTTTGGTTGACGGCTGCATTGACGCTGCCAGCCATTGTCGCGTTATACATGATCGATCCGCTTCATCTGGGTCCGGCGCGCGCCGCGCGCGAACTGCCACAGCGGCCTGCGCCGGCGCAAGCGGCGCCGGCGCCGCCGCGCGAGAGCATCGGCGAGCTGTTGCGGGATCGGCGCATGCTGACGTTCGCCGCATGCATCGTGTTGTTTCACTTGTCCAATGCGGCCATGTTGAATCTGGCGGCCGGCGAAGTCACCGCGCATATGGGCGACAACGTGCAACTGGTGATTGCCGCGTGCATCATCGTGCCGCAGTTCATCGTGGCACTGCTCTCGCCGTGGGTCGGGCGCTCGGCGCAGCGATGGGGACGCCGGCCAATTCTGTTACTGGGCTTTGCCGCGTTACCGGTGCGGGCGCTGCTGTTTGCTGGCGTTACCACACCGAGCCTGCTGGTGCCGGTGCAAATCTTCGACGGGCTGAGCGCCGCGGTATTCGGCGTGATGCTGCCGTTGATCGCAGCCGATGTGGCCGGCGACAAGGGGCGCTACAACCTGTGCATCGGCGTATTCGGCCTGGCCGCCGGCATCGGCGCGACGCTGAGTACCGCGCTCGCCGGACTGGTCGCGGATCATTTTGGCAACGACGTGAGCTTCATCGGCTTGGCGGCGGCCGGCGCGCTGGCCGTGCTGCTAGTGTGGCTGGCGATGCCCGAAACGCGCGAGGCCGACGCCACGGACGCCGATACGACGCCGGCTGCTCGCGCGTGACGTGTGGGAGCATGGCGTGTGAAGACGCGGAACTCAATGGCATAATACGGTTTGTACCCATTGCGCAGCGCTTCGTCTTGGGTGACGGGCGGTGCGCGGTGGGTTCCCGGCCCGCCTTGCCTGTTTATCCATCCCCTCTTTGTACTGATGCAGCCATCGACTGCTCGCTTGGCCGAGCTCGACTTTTTTCGTGGCCTCGTATTACTGATCATCGTCGTCGATCACATCGGCGGCAGCATGTTGTCACGTGTGACGCTGCACACCTATGCGCTGTGCGATGCTGCCGAGGTATTCGTGTTCCTGGGCGGCTACGCCACCGCCATCGCGTGGACCACGCTCGCCGCGCGTCGTGATGAGGCCGCCGCGTGCCGACGTTTCATCCGCCGTGCGTGGGAAATCTACCGTGCTTTTCTCGTCACCGCCGGTTTGATGTTGCTCGTCAGCGCGATTCTGCGCGCGTTCAGCATCGACGCGCCAAATATGGTGTCGGCTGACCTGGACGGGCTGATTGAGTCGCCTGCGGTGGTGCTGCGCGACATCTTATTGTTTCGACGGCAGCCCTATCTGGCGTCCGTGTTGCCGATGTATGCGTTCTTTGCGCTGGCGGTACCGGTGATCATCCCGCTTGCGCGCAGCTGGCCCTGGTTGCTGGCGGCGTGCTCGTTCGCGCTGTGGTGCCTGGCCGGCGACGCGTACTGGCTGCTACCGGCCGCACCGGGGAACCGGTGGAACTTCAATCCGTTCGCCTGGCAAGCGATGTTCACGCTCGGCGCGCTGGCGCGCTGCCAGCCGATCTACGCTGGCCTGCGTTGTTCGCGCGCAGGCTGGATCGTTAGCGTCGCCGCGCTGTTCACGGTGCTTGTCTGCGCGTACTGTAAATTGTCCGTCGATGGGTCGTCGGACAGTGTAATGAAGCGCGACTTGCAATGGCCTCGGGTGGTCAATTTTATTGCGCTCGCCTGGCTGGTGGCGAACATGGTGCAATATGGCTGGATGCGTCGGCTGGCCGAATCGGTGCCGTGGATCGGCGCCGTTGGACGCAAGGGCCTGTTATGCTTCGTGGCGGGTACGGTGATTTCGCTCGGTGTCGATTCGGTACTCTACTGGTGGACCGACGGGTTGCTCGATGTGCCGCTCGGGCTCGTCGCCGACGCGGTGGCGATCGCCTCGTTGCTGCTCGTGGCTGGCTGCGCGGATCCGCTCATGCGGTGGTTCGGCGCAGCCGCTGCGCGCCGCACGGCCGGCGCGGCTTAAGCGTGCGCCTATCATAGGGAGGAGGGCGGGCTCGATGCGCATCTTGCTGGGGTGGCTGGCAGCGGTGCTCGGTTTGATGGCTGGGGCGCCTGCGATCGCCAGCACCGTGCTGATCCGCTCGTTTCATTCGGAAGCCCTGAACCGGGACTGGTCGTACACGATCTACCTACCGCCCGGCTATGATCACGACGGCCCACGATTGCCGGTCGTCTATCTGCTGCACGGAAACAATGGCGATGCGAACGACTGGATCTCACAGGGGCGCCTGCAGGCTACCGTCGACGCGCTGATCGAGCGTAAAGACATTGCACCGATCGTCATTGTGATGCCGCAGGGTGGTACGCAATGGTACGTGGACCGGAAGGAGGCGATCGAAACCGCGTTCTTCTCCGAGCTGATGCCGGAAATTGACGCGCGTTTCAGGGTTTCCCGGCAGCGCGACGAGCGGGTAGTCGGCGGTGTATCGATGGGGGGATTCGGTGCGCTGCGCTACGCGATGATCCGGCCGGACTTGTTCGGCTCGGCGATCCTGCTCAGTCCCGCCATCTACGCGAACGAACCGCCGCCGAGTTCGGCGGCGCGCTGGGTCGGGGTATTCGGTGCGGCGCAGTTCGACCCGCAGGTCTGGCACGAGTTAAACTATCCGGCGCAATGGAGTGCCTACTTGCGGCAACCGTTGCGTGTGCCCATGTTCGTTGCGTCCGGCGACGACGATCTCGCGATCCAGGCCGAGGCGTGCAAACTGTACGCGCACTTACGTGCGTGCGGCAATCCGGCAGCGCTGCGCATCGTCGACGGCGGCCATACATGGGCCGTATGGCGCAACCTGCTCGGAGACGCTTTGCGCTATGCACTGGCCCGGCCACGAAGCCGCTAGTACCGTGTCGCGCGCGTCATGTTACGGCAACGATGACTTGACGTTCATCATGCGAGTCACGATGATCCGTACCGGTCACAGGTATGCGCGCGCGACGTTGATCAACTGCACCCGGTTGCGCACGTTGAACAACGTACGCAATCGTCGCATGTGATAGTCGACGTTGTGTGGCGACAGGCCAAGGAAGTAGGCAATTTCCTTGTCGCGACGACCTTGCACGACGGCTTGCAGGATCGATTGCTGCAACTCGGACAGCGCGATCCCTTCGCGTTGTGGCGCCGGCGCCAGGCCAATCGCGCCTTGCGCGTGCGTCCAAATGAACTCGTGAATGGCATGCGCAAACATCAATGTCTGGGCAACGAGCATATCGCTGAGCCAGTGGGTGTCGTCCATTGATGAATTGAAACATAGGCAGGCCGTCGTATCGACGCGCGGCAGCGGGAAGCGGATCACCAGTCCGCTACGCCGCTTGTCTTCCTCCAGTAGCTCGATCAGTTGTCTGATGCGTTGGCTGCGCGATGGTGCGCGAGGCAGATCCACGCGCAGTTGCGTGGCGCTCCACGGCGATGGCAGGCCAGTGGACGATGCGCAATGGATCCTCGGGTCAAGGTCGAAATAGCGCTCGCGGAAGTAGCGTGACAACCAACTGCGCGACTCGTAGTCCGTCAGCACGAACATTGATTTGTGATCGCCGCTTTCGCGCAGCACGATATAGCTGAATGAGTCGAACCCCAATTGCGCAAGCTTGCGCCGCATGAATGCCACACGATCTTGCACATTGGTGTAGCGCAGCAGGGGGCTGATCGTAATGGGCTGGCGGGGGGCGGCCTTCGGGGCGCCGATGTCCTGCTCTGTAAACAGCGTAAGGAAGCCGCCGGGTGGCAGCGCTACGTGAGCCGTCGCAGCCACTGCGCCGTCAGACGGGTTTGGCTGTTCGCCGGATGCTGGCCGAGTAAGCCAGTACGGCAGCGTTTCGCATTCTTGCTCCATGGAACGGTAGCTCCAGCGTCGGTCGTGATGATGGGACTGCAACATCTAACGATCTTTTTTCGATTTGTACGGGTGCAGCACGCGAATCACACACGCTTGGCGGTACGCACCGACGCGGCAAGCAGCGTTTGGCGGGCGGGCCTGAGCGTCGTCAAACTTCGGGTAGCGGGCAACGCGCTGCGACCGTATAGTGAACCAACATGGCGAAGTTTGCAGGTGCCGGTCTGCGGTCCGTCATGGCGGTGCGCCCGGCGGCGCATCCATCCTTGCAGCGCCGTACCAGGCTTGGTGTCGTCAACCGGGTATGCCCGGCTGGCGCCATCGGAGTCGGAATGCGTGGCGCCGGAAACACAACTAATGAGTATTCCAGAAGTGTCGTGAACCGGTACATACGAGGTTTCGTAGTGGCGCGGCATCGGAAAAGCCACCGCGTCCGAGCCGCTCTTGTGACGGAAGATGCGCGACTGAGGCCGTCAGGCCGCGGTGGCGGACAGCGCGGGGCTCGCGCGGTAGCGCAGTGTAGGCGCAATGGCATAAGCACTGGCAAGGCGGAACGCATCAGTTCGTTGACTGCCGCGCGCATAGTGTTAGTGTGTCAGGCGCGAGACACGGCGCTGCGCCGCGCACGAGCGTGGTGGGCACGATCAATGCTCAATTTCGCAGCCTATCGGTTGAATCATATAGATTACGCAAAAAGAAACCATTCTGTTCAGCAATAGAGGCGTCCGTTTGCTGGCGCCCATTGACGCGCCAGGCGAGCACTATCAGGATTTTTATTACGTTAAGCATGACCACGCGCGAAAACGTTTGACTGTATGCATTATTTCGCGTATCTTTGCTGACTGAAGTTTTCAAGATGTCCGATTGCTGTTCATCATCTGTCCGCGACCCACGCGGTACGCTCGTTGTCCTCTCCCTCTTGATCGCTTCCGTACTGCCGCACTAAGCGGGAAACATTTATTTTTTCTTTTGAGGGATTCGTCCATGGATACCGGTATCGTTAAGTGGTTCAACGACAGCAAGGGTTTTGGTTTCATCACGCCGGACGCGGGTGGTGAAGACCTATTCGCGCATTTCTCCGAAATCACCGGAGAGGGATTCAAGACGCTGGTGGAGAACCAGCGCGTCAGCTATCAGGTCAAGCGTGGCCCGAAGGGTCTGCAGGCCGCGAACATCAAGCCGCTGTAAGCTTCATACGTGTAAGCTCAATACGTCCGGATATGTCCGGACGACAGGCTGCCTCGCGTCCGCGGGGCAGTAGTATTGCCCGCCAGTCTTCCGCGCCGTGCCGTCTTTTCGACCGCGCGGCCGTCGATCCAGCGCTTCGCGCTCCCATCTGAATGCGCCCACCCACCCTGGGTGTTGCCCCATTCGTGGCCACTGGCCGGCTGTGTCACATCATAAAGATAAAGATAATGCACAATCAAACTATTCGGATGTACCGCGGTTATGCGGTGCAGCCTTCCGCGCATCGGTTACCCGATGGCTGTTTTTCTTCTAACGTCACGCTGGAACGGGCAAATTCGCCCATGTCGTCGCCATTGACAGCGGCGAAGACCGCAGCAAAGTTATATTGTTTCTATTCGCTCGATTATTTTAGTTCTGAACAAGAGGCGGTCCGCTATTCGAATCGCTGGGCCCAGCATTGGATCGATATGCGCGGTTGAGCACCGTCGCCCACGGCTGCCCCGAATACTGCGTCTCGGCTGATCGAGGAGCGGCGGGTTTCAGGCGTCCAGCAGGGCCATGATGCGACCGGTTTCCCGGTCCGATTCGAAAGGGCCCATGCCATGTTGCTGCAGCAGTGCCCGGACGGCATAAAACATTAGAAAACGGTTCATATCGACTTCGTGACGGCGGCCGACGAGCAACTCGTCCAACGTAACGCTGGCGCTGTTTGGCAGGTACTGCTTGACGATGGCTGATCCATCGTTGCGAATCCATTTCAGCAAGTCGTTCCTGTTCATCTCGACTCCTGGCGGGGCCGTGCCCGAGCCGGTGCCGATCATCGGGCAGGCGCAACGGATCATGACGGCGGTAAGGTGGCGGTGCGATACGGCATGCACCGACGCGGTGCTGTATGTGGCGAAGGCGCAAGGCCGCAACGCCGCAACGCCGTGGTCGCCACTTAGCAGGTATCGGTTCATGCTAAACTGCTGCGTATGTCCGTCTGGCGCAGAGCTTCTATCGTCTTGCTGTTGATGCTGGGTTTGCCGATCCGGCTCGCGGTGGCATCCGTGAATTGCGATCTGTCGCAGTTCGCGCCGCCAGTAATGCATGCGCATTCCGCGCATGTCAAGACCGCCGTGTGCGACATCGATCCGCATGCGGTGTTGGCCACCCGGGCGGTATCCCCGGACGCTTCATACGTGGGCGCGTCCGATGGCGCGCATGCCGGCCAGCGAGGCCATGGCGACCACGTATCACATCATGGCGCGGGCCAGTGCAGTGGTGGCGCAAACTGCTGCGTCGGCGCGCCACTGCCGTGTGTCGGCACGATTGCCGACATTCGTGCATTCGTCAATCTCCGTTTGTTGCCTCAGCCATCCGTTGGCGCAATCCGCTTCTTGACTGGCGGTATTGAGCGACCTCCGAGCGCGTATCCCGTCTGAGTTCATCGTCCGCTCGCCAGTGCAAGCGAAGCGGTGACTTGTCGGCCGGCCGTCACGCCGGCCCTTGGACCTGTTCGAGATCATCATGCGCAAGCTGTTTGCAGCGCTCGCGTGCGCCGTGGCTCATGTGCCGCAGCTCATCTACGCCGAGTCTGCCTTTCCCGGGCCGGCCGACGCCAGTGCGTCGGTTCCGGCTGTCACCGTGCCACCGGCCTTTGCCGGATATCATCGATACGACGATAGCGACGCCGTCGAGTGGATTCGGTTGAATCGTGCGCTCGCGCCGGGCCGTGGCGAGTCGGTCGGGCCGAGCCGTTCCACCCCGCAGGGGCGGGCCGCGTCGCATGATCATGCCGGCCACGTTGTCCGTGTCAACCACGCTGGCCACACTGATTCCATTGGTCGAGTTAATCACACAGGTCACACAGGTCATCAGGAGCATACGCAATGAGGTCCCGGCGCGCTCGATGCAGAGCCGTACTGACCGTGGCGCTGGCCACGACGATACTGGCGGGCTGCGCGGTACCGCCAGCCGATGGAGGCTTTGGCGCGATCGCTGACGCCGCGTCCAAGCGGCTCGGCAAGCAAGCTGTCTGGGTGCGTACCGACGAAGATCGGCAAGCGGTGGCGCAACGTACCCGCGAGCTGCTTTTACGGCCGCTGTCGATCGACGATGCCGTCCAGGTGGCGTTGCTCAATAATCCCGGCTTGCAGGCCACGTATGCCGATCTGGGTATTGCACAAGCGGATTTGGCGCAGGCCAGCCGCCTGCCGAACCCCGGATTTCGCTTTAGCCGGACGCATTCGAACAGCAACTTGAGCATCGAGCGTACATTCTCGCTCGGTCTGCTCAGCGCGCTGACGATGCCGGCGGTGATGCGTATCGAGGGGGCGCACGTGGAGCAAACCAATTTAGCCCTCGCCGACGCGATGCTGGCCGTCGCAGCCGACACGCGCCGGGCCTACATCGAGGCAGTGGCGGCACGGCAAGCGCTGCAATATGCGCAACAGGTGGTGGACTCGGCGCAAGCAGGGGCAGAGTTGGCGCGCAGACTGCGCGAGGCAGGCAATTGGAGCAAGCTGGATTATGCACGGCAGCAGGCATTCTATGCGCAAGCGGCCGCGATGCTGGCCAAGGCGCAGCTACAAGTGTCAACCGAGCGCGAGAAGCTGACCCGCGTAATGGGACTGTGGGGCGATGCGATCGACTACGCGTTACCTGATCGCCTGCCGGCGCTGCCCGCCGAGCGCATGGCGCTTGTCGACTTGGAACCGTGGGCGATCGATCAGCGTCTGGACGTGCAGGCTGCACGACTGCAGGCGCGCCGCGTCGCCGCGTCGCTTGGCCTGACGCGCGCCACGAAGATGGTCAATGCCTTGGATCTCGGCTACATGGACAACAACGAGACGGACAAGGGCCACGAGCATGGCTACGAGATCAGTGTCGAGGTGCCGATATTCGATTGGGGCGGCGCAAAGGTGGCACGTGCCGAGGCGACGTACAGGCAGGCGGTTGAGCGACTCGCACAGGTGGCGCTCCAGGCACGCTCGCAGGTTCGGCAATCTTATGCCGCGTACGTCACGAGCTATGACGTCGCACGGCACTATCGCGACGAGGTACTTCCTGTGCGCAAGGCGATTTCCAACGAGATGTTGCTGCGCTACAACGGCATGCTTGCCAGCGTGTTCGATCTGCTGGCTGACGCCCGCGACCAGGCTGACGCGGTGAGCGCATCTATCGACGCACTGAAAGACTTTTGGCTCGCCGAAACGGAGCTAGAGCGTGCGCTCGGCGGCCGCCTGCCGACGGCGGTAGCGCAGCACGCCGGGGCGGTGGCGGCGGCAAGCGTTCCTGTAGCAAGTCAACCAACGACACACGAGCCGGCTGCTGCTCACCCGCGGGAGGGGCACTGAGATGGTCACACGCCGACAATTCTTGAACGGCTCCGGCGCCGCATTGCTGGGCGCGGCGCTGGTTAGCAAAGCCGGCGCGGCGGCTTTGCCGGAGGCACCGTCCAGCGCCAGTGTCGCGACCCAGCCGCCGTTGGCTCCGCGCGATGGCCGGCCGTACAAACCGGTCGTCACGCTCAACGGCTGGTCGCTGCCTTGGCGCATGCGCAATGGCTGGAAGGAATTCCATCTGGTAGCTGAGCCGGTGGTGCGCGAGATCGCACTGGGGATGCAAGCGCACCTGTGGGGCTATAACGGACAGGCGCCGGGCCCGACGATCGAAGCGGTTGAAGGCGACAAGGTGCGCATCTTCGTGACGAACCGCTTGCCCGAGCGTACCACCGTGCATTGGCATGGGATGCCGCTGCCGTGCGGGATGGATGGCGTGGGCGGTCTGACACAGCCGCATATCCCGCCCGGCAAAACGTTTGTCTACGAGTTCCAGCTCGAGCGGCACGGCACTTTCATGTATCACCCGCATGCCGACGAAATGGTGCAAATGGCGATGGGCATGATGGGCCTGTTTATTGTCCACCCGAAAGCGCGTGGCGTGATGCCAGTCGATCGGGATTTCGTATTCTTGATGTCCGCGTATGACATCGATCCTGGCAGCTTCACGCCGCGGGTGAACGAGATGACGGATTTCAACGTCTGGAGTTGGAATGCACGGGTGTTTCCTGGTATCGACCCGCTGCCGGTGCGCCGCGGCGATCGTGTGCGGATTCGCTTCGGCAACCTGACGATGACCAATCATCCTATCCATCTGCACGGGTACACCTTCGAGGTGACGGGAACCGATGGGGGCTGGATCGCGCCGGCAGCGCGATGGCCGGAAGTGACCGTGGATGTCGGCGTTGGCCAGATGCGGGTGATCGAGTTCGAGGCATCGCGCCCGGGAGATTGGGCGTTCCATTGTCACAAGTCGCACCATACGATGAATGCGATGGGCCACCAGGTGCCGAACATGATCGGCGTGCCGCAACAGGACTTGGTCAAGCGTATCAACAAGCTGGTGCCCGACTATATGGCAATGGGCAGCACCGGCGGATCGATGGGTGAAATGCAGATGCCATTGCCAGATAACACGCTGCCGATGATGACCGGGCAGGGACCGTTCGGTGCGCTCGAAATGGGCGGGATGTTCACCATCGTGAAGGTCCGCGAGGGCCTGGGCCGCGACGACTACCGGGATCCGGGCTGGTACCGGCACCCCAGGGGAACGGTCGCGTACGAATACGCGCAGGACTCGGCCGCCGCGCGCGTAAAGTAATTATCATTGCTTGTCTACACACGGAAAAGAACCGATAGTTCTCTTTCTCGGGCAATACTATTAGACAACAGCATTTTCTGCATCGACTAACAAAAGGAAAGCTAATGCGTTACTGTCGCTCCCGTCGCGCGCTGCTGCGTGCCTGTGCAATGCTCCCGTGGATGCCGACGCTGGCAGCGTGCGCGGCGCAAGGACCGAGCGCCTCGGCGCCGGGGCCATCTATGTTGCGAGGGCCGGCCACATTGCAAAGACCAGCCGCGTTGCAACTCGAAGCGCTTGCGGTACTGGAGGCGCGCATGAGCGGGCGCCTCGGGGTTTGCGCGATCGACACGGGTAGCGGTGCGCGGCTCGTGCACCGTGCAGAGGAGCGTTTCCCGTTCTGCAGTACGTTCAAGGCGGTGCTTGCGGCAGCCGTACTGGCCCGCAGCGGGGATACGCCCGATTGGTTGTCGCAGCGCGTTCGGTATGGCTCGGCTGATGTGGTCAGTTATTCGCCGATCAGCGGGCAACATGTCGGCGCCGGAATGCGCATTGACGAAATGTGCGCGGCAACGCTGCAGTACAGTGATAATACGGCAGCGAATCAGTTGATGAAGGTCCTTGGCGGAATTGATGCGGTAACAGCATTTGCCCGTTCAGTGGGCGATGCTACCTTCCGGCTGGATCGCTGGGAGCCGGAGTTGAACACAGCGATACCTGGGGACGTGCGCGACACGTCGACGCCGGCGGCGATGGCGGACACGCTGCGTGCGGTGATGCTGGGCAATGTGTTGCGTCCGTGGCAGCAGCAGCGATTGCAGCAATGGATGCTGGGCAATCGCACAGGCGACAAGCGAATCCGTGCCGGCGTGACCGCGCAGTGGCGCGTTGCCGACAAGACGGGTACCGGGGAGTACGGCACTACCAACGACATCGGGGTCCTTTGGCCGCCCGGACGGGCGCCGATTGTGCTGTCCATCTATTTCACCCAGCCGCAGCAGGATGCACCGGCGCGCGACGAGGCGATCGAGCACGCCACGCGTATCGTGGTTGACGCGCTGAGTTGAAGGCGTACCCCGGCGAGCCGCCATTCGGAGCGCTCGTGAACGAGACTTTGTCGGATATGCCACCAGGCGCCCAATTGGGCAGCCAGCTCAGGCGTTGGCGGGCGCTGCATCGCATCAAGCAGGCGCATGCTGCCGAGCTGTTCGGTGTCAGCCAGTCGACGATTTCTCGCTGGGAGGCGGGCTTACAACCAATGGAGTTGGCCGAGCAGCGGCACGTGGCGCATACATTGTCGGCGCGGCTCGAGTATGGGCGCCGGTACACGAGCACCCATCCGTTCTTCGCCGAGATACGGCAAGTGCTTGATAGCGAGACGCTCGCACGGATCACGCAACCGTGGTGAACCATCGTTGTGCACTCGTGCCTGCTGTGCTAGAGCGCGTCCTCCGCGCCGACGTGCCGTTGCGGCGGTGTGTGGGTGGCCTTCAGCCGGCGCGCTGCGGCTAGCAGCGACTGGCCGGTTGGCGTCAGCATCGGGCGGCGATGGCCTTCGGCGAGCTCTTCCAACTCGACGAGTTGCCGCTCGAGCAGCGTGTCCAGTTCAGCACGGTTCATGTCGATCTGCTCCGGTGCGTTGCGGATCAGCATCAACGTGGCGAATTCGTGTGGGCTCAGCATCTTCGTCTCCAAATCGTTCATGAGGCTGCGATCCTGTCGCCTAGGATCACAAGATAAAGCGGCGAGATGACAGGCCGATGGCAGCGGCCGCCCAGCGCCCCAGCGCGATTACGCATCGGGGCGCGGGCTGTCGAGCGGACACCGGTCCGCTCGATCACTGACGGTGTTCAGCCGATGCTGACGTCGATCCGGCGGGGCTTGGCCTCGTCGCGGCGTGGGATGGTCAGCTTCAGCACGCCGTCGCGCAACTGCGCGTCGCTGCGTGATGCATCCAGATCCGCACCCAGCGCGAACGTGCGGGCGAAATGCGGATCGCGCAATTCGGCGTGCTGGACTCGCAAGCCGGTGGGCGTCGGCACGACGGCCTCGGCCTCGATCGACAGTGTGCTGTCCTGCACGCTCACGCAAAGCTTGTCGCGTGGCACGCCGGGCAGGTCGACCAGTAGCGTGACGCCGTTGCGGTCCTCGAAAATATCCACGGCCGGCGCCACTGTCGTGCGGCGTGGTTGCGGCGCCGTTGCGTTTTGTGCGGCGACGCTGGCGTCCTGTTGGGTGGGACGTTCGACCAGTTCGGTGGTGTTGCTCATGGTGTGCTCCTGGTTTGCGTCAATGCGGGTCAATAGGTCATTGCACTGTGATCGATCGCGGCTTAGATGCCTCGAGCTTGCCGATGGTCACGCTCAGGCAGCCGTTCACATAGCGCGCCTGGACCTTGTCTGGATCGGCCTGGTGCGGCAATTCGATGATGCGGCGGAACGTGCCGCTGAAACGCTCCTGCAGATAGGTCCGCGTGTCGTCGGGACGCTCCGGTTGCACGCGCTTGCGCTCGCCGCTGAGGATCAGCAAGCCGTTGTCGATCGACACATCGATCTGCGCCGGATCGAGTCCGGGGGCGAATGCGACAATCTCGATCGACTCGTCCGTGCTGCCGATGTTGACCGCCGGGAATGTCCCGACGCGCGACGCGCGCAAGCTAGTCGGCATGTTGGCGAACAGGTTCGCGACCTGCCGTTGTAGACGATCGATGTCGTTGAAGATGTCTGTGCTAAAAAACAAATCACTCATGGTTTGCTCCTTCGATCCTTCGTCGAAGGGGCGAACCGGGCTACGCGCTCCAGCCCGCCCGTCAACGCTGGATCCGTCGACAAACAAATCGAAACACGCAGCGCGTAATACGCGACTGCCCAAGTGATTCATAACATAGTTCTGCCACACGAAATTTCAAGAGGAGGCGGTTGATGCAGGCGCAGGTTGGTGTTGGATCAGCGGCAAGTTGGCGGTAAGCAAATTGGCGGTAAGTCAGTGGTAAGTCGGCGGGGCCGGCGACACGGCGTGCCCCCGGTACACGCAGCATCCGAGCCGACGTGCGATCGCCGCCTATTTTGGTACGATTCAGTCTTTCATCGAACGGTAGCCGACTGTGAGACGCACGGACATTGCCCCGCTGCGCGCGTGGTGCGCCGCCCTGCTGGACCGCATGGGGCCGCACGCCACGAGGCTCTGGCGGCGTGCGCGGCATCCGGGTCGGTGCAACCTGGCCTGGGTGGCCGCGGTGGTGCCTGCCGCGATGGCACTGTACGTGCTGATCCTGGCGCCGTTCACGCCCGGCATCGGCGATATCCGTAAGGCGAAGGTCGAGCAACCGGCGCAGGTATTGTCCGCGGACGGCAAGTTGCTGGCCCAGTTCAAGCCGTCCAATCGTGAATGGGTCGCTTTGTCCGACATCTCGCCGCACGTACTCGATGCGTTGATTGCGACGGAGGACCATCGGTTCTATCAGCATCACGGCTTGGATTGGCGACGCACGGCAGCGGCGGCCGCACAGACGTTTTCCGGCGACCGGCAAGGCGGCTCGACCCTCACGCAGCAGCTTGCCCGCAATCTGTACCCGGATGAAATCGGGCGGGCGCCCACGCTCACGCGCAAAATCAAGGAGGCGATTACCGCCTTGAAGATCGAGGCCGTGTACACGAAAGCCGAGATCCTGGAAACCTATCTGAACACCGTCCCATTCCTGTACAACGCGTATGGGATCGAGATGGCGGCCCGCACCTATTTCGACAAGCCAGCCAGCGAATTGGATGTGTTGCAAAGTGCGACGCTGGTCGGCATGCTCAAAGGCAACAGCTACTACAACCCGGTCATCAACCCGGAGCGCGCGTTACAGCGGCGCAACACGGTGCTCGCGCAGATGGTCAAGTACGGCAAGTTGACGCCGAAGGCGTACGAATCGCTTGCGCGTCGGCCGTTACGGCTGGATTTCGAGCGGCAGGTCGAGCCGCCTGGCCCCGCTCCCCATTTTGCGCAGCAATTGCGCAAATGGCTGATCGCGTGGGCGGATCGCCACGACTACAATATCTACTCCGACGGCTTGGTCGTGCGCACAACCATCGATTCGCGGCTGCAGGCGATAGCCACGCAATCCGTCGTGCTGCACGGCAATCAATTACAAACCATTGCCAACGCTGCTTGGTCGAGCGCTTCGGCGTGCGTGGGCAGTCACGATTTCGTACAGACCTTCGTGCGCGACACGCCGGATTACCGGGCGGCGCTCGACGCGGGGTTGACGAGCCAGCAGGCGCTGAAACGGCTGCTGGCCGATCGCGGTTTCATGCAGGCGCTGTGTGACGAGAAAACACGTGTACAGGCGGACTTTGTCGCACTCGATCCGCGCGATGGCGCAATCAAAGCATGGGTAGGCAGCCGCGATTTCAACAAGGATCCATTCGACCACGTGCAACAGGCGCGGCGGCAACCCGGCTCAACGTTTAAGCCGTTCGTCTATGCCGTCGCGTTCGAGCAGGGCGCTCGTGCCGACGATACGATTGTCGACCAGCCAGTGTCGATCGCGCTGGAGGGAGGCGAAATCTGGCGTCCCGCCGATGACATCCCGCCCAGTGGACAGCCCATGACGCTGCGCGACGCTCTGGCGTACTCGCGCAATCGTATCACCGCTCAATTGATGCAATCGGTCGGGCCCGCGAAGGTGGCCAAGCTTGCCCAGGCGATGGGCGTGCGCGACAGCATGCTGAACCCTGTGCCGTCGCTGGCGCTCGGCACGAGTCCCGTCACGCTCAAGGAGATGGTGTCCGCATACAGTACCATCGCCGATGGCGGCCGCTATGTGCGGCCGATGATGGTCACCCGTATCGAGGACCGGGATGGCAACGTGCTGGCGCAACTCGCGCCGGATGCAGGCAAGCAGGTGCTGCCTGCCGAGGTCGCATGGACGTTGCTCGACGTGATGCGGGGCGTGATCGATCGGGGCACCGGTACCGCGATCCGCACCCGCTTCGGCATTCGCGCGGACGTAGCCGGCAAGATGGGCACGACGCAAGACAACGCGGATGGCTGGTTCATCCTGATGCACCCGCAATTGGTCGCCGGCGCGTGGGTTGGCTTCAATGACAGCCGTGTAACACTGCGCAGCGATTACTGGGGGCAGGGCGCGCATAGTGCGCTGCCGATCGTTGGCGATTTTTATCAGCGTGCGCTGCGCGCGCGGCTGATCGATCCGCGCCTGCGGTTCGCGAGCGAGCCGCCGCCCGGTATTGTGCAGCGCACGCTCGCGCAGGTTCGTGCCTGGCTCGCGCAAGTGTTTCCTGCGACGCACCAGGCCGAGCCCCCAGCGCCGCCGCGCCGGGCGCCGCGACGGATCGAACCGTCAGCGGGTGAGGTTGTCGTGCCGCCGCCGGCGAGCGGCGTCGCCGTGGACGGCGCGAACATGGGGCTGCCGGCGGGCGCGCCGGTATCATCGGCGGCATCCGTCGCGTCGGCCTCGTCGGCCGTGTCGGCCAGCGTGCCGCCGACATCGACGCCGGGTTCGACGTCCGAGGTGCCCGTCGCGCTTGCTGCGTCGCCGGCGGCGGCTTCTAGGGCGCCGGGTGCAGCGGCGTCGGTCGGCTCTGGCGGCGCAGCCGGCAGTCCGGCCACGTCGCTCGGCCCGTCGTCGCCGGAACCGGCTGCCTCGCGCGGCGTACCCCCGTTCGGCAATGACGTGCCGTGGGCGCCGACGCCAAGCCCTGATGCAATGGATTCGGATGCCGTCGGCCCACGCGCCGGCGAGTAAAGCGCCTGCGCCGCCGAGCATCGACGTGCCGATGTCGGGCAGGGGATATCGAACGGCGAGCGCTGGCGCATTGCGATAAAAAGCGCAGGCATCAACCAGAAGAACATAAACATCCAGGCGCTATAGCCCGCGGCGTCACCGGCGAGCCGCACGCCGATGGCGTCAATCACGGTGTAGACGGCGATCATTGCGAAGTCATTCGTGTAGCTGGTCATCGATGTCTCGGCTCGATCATGTCGAAGCCCGGGTTCTCGATACAGTCGATACAACGGATCTGTTTTGGCGATGGGTTGCATCTTGCATTTTCATTGGATCGCCGGCGGCTGAGCCCGTATGCTACGAACATGCCCTTCCGGCGTCCGTGCTGCCGGACGCACCGATCTGGCCAGGCATTGGCACGATCCGCCACCAGGAGACCACCATGAACCCTTCGCCTTCTTCACCGAACACCGGCGATGCTCGAAGCCGTGCGGCCGTGTTCTGCAGCCAATTTGGACTGTCGGCGCCGATCCTGCTAGCGCCGATGGCCGGCGCGTGCCCGCCGGCATTGTCGATTGCCGTGGCCAATGCAGGCGGCATGGGTGCCATGGGGGCACTGCTGACGCCACCGGAAGGTATCGTGCAATGGGCCGACGCGTTTCGCCGCGGCAGCACCGGGCGCTTCCAATTGAATCTATGGATTCCCGATCCGCCGCCTGAACGCGACCGGGACAACGAGCAGCGCGTGCGCGCATTTCTGGCGCAGTGGGGGCCTGGCGTGCCCGAGTCAGCAGGCGAGGCGGTGCCACCGGATTTCGCCGCGCAATGCGACGCGCTGATCGAGGCGCGGCCGGAGGTCGTCACCTCGATCATGGGGGTATTTCCGCCCGCGTACGTGAAGCGCTTGAAGGACCACGGCATTGCCTGGTTCGCGACGGTCACGACGCTGGACGAAGCCCGCGAGGCACAGGCAGCGGGAGCCGATGCGATCATTGCGCAAGGCTTCGAGGCGGGGGGTCACCGTGGCGCGTTCGATGCGGCCCGGGCGGAACGGCAGGCCGTTGGCCTGTTTGCGCTGTTGCCTCGCCTGGCTGACCACATTCGCGTACCGTTGATCGCCGCCGGCGGTATCGGCGATGGCCGCACGTTGGCGGCCGCGCTGATCCTCGGGGCGAGCGCGGTGCAAATCGGTACTGCCTTCCTGCGTTGCCCGGAGGCGGCGCTGAACTCCGCATGGGCGGACGCGCTGGACGGGTTGGAGCCGGAAGACACCGTACCGACGCGCGCGTTCACCGGCCGCCTCGGCCGTTCGGTGGCGACCGATTACGTGCTTGCAGCGGCGGCGCCGGATGCCCCGCATCCGGCGCCGTATCCGGTACAGCGCGCGCTTACCGCATCGATGAAAGAGGCCGGCGCAGCGGCGCGCGACTATCACCGAATGCAGGTATGGGCCGGGCAGGCTGCTGCAATGGCGCGAGCGGTCCCCGCGGCCGACATGGTGCGCGGCGCGTGGGCTGGCGCACAGCGCTATTTATAAATAGTGCGCTCGTCACCGGCGGCTCGGCAAGCGCCGGGTGGTAGTCCAGTGGAGAGTCGTGGTCGATCTCGATCGAGTTCTGGGTGTCGTCGATGCTGCTTTTCCCGATCGCGCGACAGAGGTCGGCGTGGCTTGCGCTGGGGCTTGCGTTCGCGGCGTGGGCATTCTTCTTCGCGCTGCACGGTCCAAACCTGCTGACGCAGTCGGACTATACGCGCTACGTGAACTTCGGCGTCATGCGCGGTATTGGCGGGATGCTGTTCGGCAACCTGTTGTTCCGGTTGAGCTCGACGCCTGTCGCATCGAGCCTGCGCCTCTTGAGCGCCCAGCCGGTTCAGGTGGCGCTTGTTGCGGTCGTGGGATGGGCCGTCTTCTATCAGGACGGCCACGCGTGGTTAGACGTGTCGATTATTCTGGCGTTCGACTGCGTTGTGCTGCTCATGGATGGAGGGAGGGAGCGGTATCGGGCGCATCTTCTCGCAGACGATCACTTCTCCGGGAGCGTCAGGCGCACCTTCCGCTCCTGAAGATATGCCATTGAGTATGACGCCCGCACCGGTATGTACCACTTTCCATGCCTTCGCCAGGTGCGATGCCGGCTCGCGCCTGCGATGCATCAATGCCCACTTTCGCTCATGATCCGGCAATGTTCGTGGACGGCGCGACGTCTGCTTCGGCCCGCCGCAGTAGCGCAATACGTGTCGACTCCCGAACCTGATCTTCAGCTTTGTTCTAAACGCCACGAGAATCAATTCGGACGTTGTTCATAGCGACTATCACGAACAGACAGACCTGTATTGTCGAGTGTTAATAGCGATGCGGCCAGCGCGCCTGTGGTGATCACCGTTCTCTTCATCGATCAGGAGAAGCAATGAAAAAGCACCTGTTGAAAGCGATAGCCCTGTCAGCCATGAGCGTTGGTCTCTGCGGGCAGGCGTTTGGCGAAGGCGTGTATGCGCCTTATGTCGACATGACGGCATGGCCCACGCCCTCGCTGGACGAGATCGGCGTGCAGCAAGGGATCCAGCAGTTCACGATGGCGTTCGTGTTGTCCGGCGGCAACCAATGCGTGCCGTCGTGGGGCGGCGTGCAGCCGATTGGGCGCGGCCAGACGTCGGATTTGCTGACTTCCATCGCCAAGTCGATCAACAATTATCGGGCCAAGGGTGGTGAGGTGTCGATTTCGTTCGGTGGCCAAGCTGGCATGCCGTTGATGCAGGCATGCAGCAGCGCGTCAGCATTGGCCGCGGCGTATCAGACGGTGATCGATACGTATTCGTTGACGCATATCGACTTCGATATCGAAGGTGCAGCGCAAACGGACAGCGCGGCGCTGACGCGCAATTTCCGGGCGGTACGGCAACTGCAGCACACGATGCGCACCAACGGCAAGACACTGCATGTGACGTTGACCCTCCCGGTGATGCCATCGGGGCTTACCGCCGATGGCTTGCGCGTACTTAACGCAGCACTGGACAATGGTGTGACGCTGGACACGGTCAACATCATGGCAATGGATTATGGCAATGGCACAACTGACATGGGCGCGGCGGCGAAGCGGGCTGCCACGTTGGTCTACGCGCAGTTGGATGCGGCGTACAAGGCGGCGGGCAGCACGAAGACCGACGCCCAATTATGGCAAATGATCGGCGTGACGCCGATGATCGGCAAGAACGACGTGCAAGGCGAGACGTTCTCGCTGGCAGACGCAAAGGCGCTGCTCGATAAGGCTCGCTCGGATGGTATCGGACTGCTCAGCAACTGGTCGATTGGCCGGGACAAGGCTTGCGCGAGCAATGGCGGTGGCGCATCGCCCAGTTGTTCCGGCGTCTCGCAGCAACCGTATGCATTCACGCAGGTGTTCCGGCAATTGAAGGGGCACTGGGGCGCTGGCGTGACGCAGGATCCGTCATATGGTGGTGGCTCGAATGGTGGTAAACCGGTGCCAGGTGCGCAATGGTCCAGCTCGCAGATCTATACAACCGGGATGACCGTCAAGTACCACGGCGTGACGTATCGCGCAAAGTGGTGGACGCAAGGCGACGTGCCGGGCCAGTCGGAGGTGTGGGCGAAGGTTTGAGCATGCCACTGTTGCGGCCCGCGCAACCGAGCTATCGTACACGCTCGATCTCGGTGTGCACGGTGGGAGACGGCGACGGGCCGGTGATTCGGAGGACAGTGCCAGCAACGTGATGAGCGGGTCGGCGTTCAACTTTGCCTTGGACATTGCCAGCGTGGTGCCGTCCGCCGCTTTGATCGTCGTGCTCGCATAGGTTGTCAGCGGCATGTACGACACCGACGCGGTCAATGGACCAGTGCGCGTAGTTCAACCCGAGGCTGAGGATCGGTGCGAGCGACGACGATGTGTTCACGCTGACCGAAGCGGATCCCGGCTTGCCGGCACCGACGGCCAGTACGCTGCCTAGGAAACGTACACGCTCCCGTTGCGTATCTGTACAAATATACAGGTATACTATCGCCGTTTAGCATCGCATAGCCGCCATTCCAATTGCCATGGTTCCGACGCGCCGGATTGCCCATCTCGACATGGATGCCTTTTACGCATCCGTCGAGTTGTTGCGCTATCCTGAGCTGCGCGGTAAGGCGGTGGTGATCGGCGGTGGCCGGAAGGCGGCGCCGCAGACGCTGCCGGACGGCACGCGCCGGTTTGCCCGCTTGCGCGATTATGCCGGTCGTGGTGTGGTCACCACGTCCACGTATGAGGCGCGCGCGCTCGGCGTGTTTTCCGCAATGGGCATGATGAAGGCCGCGCAGCTCGCGCCCGACGCCATCCTGCTGCCCACTGACTTCGACTCGTATCGCCATTATTCACGGCTGTTCAAGGCCGCAGTAGCGACTTTCACTGACCAGATCCAGGATCGCGGGATCGATGAGATCTACATTGATTTGACCGCGTTGCCCGACGACACGCGAGCGCTGGCGATGCGCATCAAGCAGGCGGTACGCGACGCGACCGGTCTCACATGCTCGATCTGCGTTGCGCCGAACAAGCTGCTCGCAAAGATCGGCTCGGAGTTGGACAAGCCGGACGGCATGACGATTCTGTCCATCACGGACCTGCCGACGCGGATCTGGCCACTGCCAGTGCGCAAGATCAACGGTATCGGCCCGAAGGCGGGCGAGAAGCTTGTGTCGCTGGGCATCGCCACGGTCGGCGATTTAGCGAAGGCCGATCCCGGACTGCTGCAGGAGCATTTCGGCCACAGTTATGCCGCCTGGCTGGCCGATGTCGCCCACGGCATCGATGAGCGGCCGGTACAAGTCACGTCGGAGCCGAAATCGATGAGCCGCGAAACCACGTTCGAGCGTGATATGCACGTGCGCCACGACCGCGCCGCGCTCTCGGCGATCTTCACGGACCTGTGCGTGCGCGTGGCGCAAGACTTGGCGCGCAAGGGCTATGTCGGACGCACGGTCGGGCTGAAGCTGCGCTATGCGGATTTCCGCACCGTTACGCGCGATGTCAGCTTGCCGGAGCCCACCGCGGATGCGGCCGTGATTCGGCGCGCCGCCACCGAATGTCTGAAGCGTGTGCCACTGGACAAGCGGCTCAGGCTGCTCGGTGTGCGGGTCAGTGCACTGCGACCGGCGCACGCGCAGCGCTTGGCGCGCGCGCCGGTGCAACACGAACTGCCATTTGCCGAAGCAGGGATCCAGAAGTGAACTGCTCCCGTGCTCTCGCTGAACTCCCATTGCGCGACGAAAGCCATCGGTGATCAACAGCCACGGCTCGGTGGCGCGACGGATATCACCGCGCTAGCTGACCGGAAATCCGACGCGCTCCATGGTGCCGATGTGACGTGACAGCAATTGAGCGGCACGCTCGAGATCATGGCCTTTCAACGCGTTGATGATCAGTTGATGATCGTGGTTCGAGCGCGATTGCCAGCCGCGCGCCCGGCCGACGGCGAGTACGAAGCGCGAACTGGTCAGTTGCAGCACGTCCAGCGTCGCCAGCAGGCGGGGCATCGCGCAATGGCGCACCAGCGCATGGTGGAACGCACGGTTGGCTGCATCCCACGACGCAAGCGAATTGGCGGCGTCGCACGCGGCGTGGGCGTTTTCAAGCGCCTCGAAATGTTCGGCGCGCAAGTGTGGCATGGCGTGGCGCAGCGCGAGCGGCTCGAGCACCGCCCGCATGTCAACTGCTTCCTTGATGGCGGCACGATCCAATGCGGTGACGCGTACGCCGCGCCTGTGCAGAATCGTTACCAGTCCGATTGCCTGCAGCCGCTGAAACGCTTCGCGCACAGGTACATGGCTCGCCCCAAATTCCTTGGCGATGTGGTCCTGCCGAAGAGCGGTACCGCCGGCTAACTCCCCGCTGACAATACGCTCGCGCAACCGGTCGACAATATACTCGACCAAGCTCGGCGTGCGGGTATCGCTTAGGCGCCCAATGTCCATTTCATAGATTATCTATTTTCATGAGTAGGTAAACTGACGTCAATTCCGTTATAACATCCGGGACGCAATCGGTGTGAGCTTGGGAAGTTGGTAGATTATCTATTAAATAAGCCGGGTGGTCGATACCACTGCGGCCGTGGCGCGTCAGCGGCGCGTGTCACACCTACCCGTAGCCGCCGGGTCGTTTGGATCCCATCCGCATAGGAGTATCTGCATATGTCGATTAGGCCAACAGAATCGTCGGCTCATTCCTCCAATCTGTCCGGCGACGACGCAGCGCCAATCCGGCACGATTGGACGCGCGAGCAAATTACGGCGTTGTTCGATTTGCCATTCGATGACCTGCTATATCGCGCGCATACCGTGCAGCGACGCTATCATGCCGGCCGCGGCCTGCAAATTTCGCAATTGCTGTCCATCAAGACGGGTGGATGCCCGGAGGACTGTGGCTACTGCAGTCAATCGGTCCACGCCGAGACCGACCTGAAAGCGATCGCATTGATGAGCGTGGACGCGGTGTTGCAGGCCGCTGCGCAGGCCAAGGCCGCCGGCGTGCAGCGCTTTTGCATGGGGGCCGCATGGCGCAGTCCGCGCGAGCGCGACCTGGAGCGGGTCTGCGCGATGGTGGAGGGCGTGAAGGCGCTGGGGCTGGAGACCTGCGTGACGCTCGGCATGTTGACCGACGCACAAGCGCAGCGCCTAGCCGACTCCGGACTGGACTACTACAACCACAACATTGACACGAGTCCCGAATACTATCCATCCGTGATCACCACGCGTACGTTGCAGGAGCGGCTTGACACACTCGAGCACGTGCGCAACGCGGGCCTGAAGGTTTGCTGCGGCGGCATCGTCGGCATGGGGGAGTCGCGCGAGGACCGAGTCGGCATGTTGCAGACATTGGCCAATTTGCCAGCACACCCGGAGTCAGTGCCGGTCAATTCCCTAATGCGGATCGAAGGCACGCGGCTCGCGCACGAGCGCGACGTCGATGGGTTGGAGTTCGTGCGCACGATCGCGGTGGCCCGCATCGTGATGCCGGCGTCCGTGATACGGCTCTCAGCCGGGCGTGAGCACATGAGCGACGAGCTTCAGGCGCTGTGCCTGTTTGCTGGCGCCGGCTCGGTGTTCATCGGCGAGAAACTGTTGACCACGTCCAATCCGGCTCCCCATCAGGACCGCGAGCTGATCGACCGGCTTGGCGCGACGAGCCAGGAATCGGCCCCGATCCAATGGATCGCCAAATCACGGCAATGATCTCCAGGAACACTCGCATGAAGCTGATTGAATCGCTTGGGCGTGGCTTGTCGGCGCTCGATGCAGACCACTTGCGCCGGCATCGGCGCATTGCCGACAGTGCGTGCAGCGCGCGGATGAGCGTGGACGGGCGACGCATCGTGGGTTTTGCGAGTAACGACTAAAATCCCCCCCCGGCACGCAATTTATGCCCCTGTTGTGCGAGCACGGCTGGCTATGCCGCTCAGCGCCGACTCGCGCCGTGCAAGTTACGCTGCCCGACTGGACCGCACTGCATGAGTATCTCGGTCGGGATGACAAGATGTTGCGGATGTCGCGGAAGTCCCTGAGTTGCATCCGCTGGCCTGAGCCGCGTGGGCATGCACCGCGCCGATTGCCGCGACGCCGCGGTCGATGCCGCCAGAAGTCTGAAGGACGCACGGGCGGGCGCTGGCACATGAAATGCTTAATGTCGGATCGCGACAATGGAGGGCATCATGGGGCATCAACGATATTCGGATCGCGTGACGCGCGATCAAGGGCACGCACAATGGACGCTGCGACAGGTGCCCAGGGCTTCACGGTCATCACGGCCATGCCTCGGCCTGGCGGCATTAACGCTGGTTTGCTGCGTCGCCGCCGCTGTGCCGCGGGCGGCGCTCGCAGGCACCGCGGATCGCTCGGTTGACAATCGCTCGGCCGACACGAGGTCTGCCGGTACGGTGGCACAAGCGAAGCCGGCGCCGGCGGCACCGGACCCAGCGGCGACGCAGGGGAAGCGAGTCGCGCCGCCGATGCAACAATCCGGCGGCAGTGCCGACCACGCTCGTCATCGCGGCGCAGGCAACCACCCACCCAGTGATCGAAAGAACGGGCTGGGGCTCGACACCGACAAGAGCGGACTCACTGAGCAGCCACAGCCGTCCAAGCTTAGGCGGTAGCGGCGCGTTTCGTACCCCGGTCGTCGGTGGGGCGGAATGTATCGCTGGAGCCCTATCCAAGCAAGTGGCCGATTTACTTGACTCGGTGGGGTACGCGGCATCCCCGGAAGGCAGTCGAACCCAAGTGCTGACGTAACGTTGGCGCGGTCAGTGTTAGGCGGGGTGGGGTACGGCATCGCGCAGGCCGAACGGCTGTGGCATGGCGCCATGCCGCGCCTCGGGCCACGGTGTGAGGACCTGCGCGCCGGTCTCCGTCACCACGACCATATGTTCCCACTGCGCGGACCACGAGCCATCCTGCGTCACGACTGTCCAGCCGTCCGCCAGTTGCCGCGTGTCAGCCGACCCGGCGTTAAACATTGGCTCGATCGTAAAAATCATGCCGGGCTTCAGTTCGAGGCCGGTTCTCGGGCGTCCATAGTGGAGCACCTGCGGCTCGTCGTGATAGACGCGTCCGATCCCGTGGCCGCAATACTCGCGTACGATACCGAAGCCTTCGCGTTGCCCGACGCGCTGGATCGCATGGCCGACATCGCCGAGCGTGGCGCCCGGACGCACGGCGGCAATGCCCGCCATCATCGCTTCGTACGTAGTGCGCACTAGTCGCCGTGCCTCATCGTCTGGCTCGCCGACAAAGTACATGCGGCTCGTATCGCCATACCAGCCGTCCTTGATCACGGCGACGTCGATGTTCAGAATGTCGCCGTCTTGCAACGGGCGCGATGACGGAATGCCGTGGCACACCACGTGGTTCACCGACGCGCAGATCGTCTTCGGATAACTGTGATAGCCAACGTTGGCCGGCGTCGCTCGTTGCACATTGACGATATAGTCATGGCATAGCCGGTCGAGTTCGTCGGTGCTCACGCCGGGCTTCACGTAAGGGCCGATCATCTGCAAGACGTCCGCGGCCAGCATGCCGGCACGACGGGCCATCGCAATCTCGGCGCGCGAACGGAGCGGGACTCGGGCAGCGCGCCGCATCATGCTGCCTTGCTGACGTCGTTGTCCAAGCCGGCAGTATGCCAAGGCGTGCCCGCCGCCTCGGCCTGCATTAACAGCCGGCATAGTCCGGTGTAGTCGAGCGTTGGGTTCAATTCCGCAAGCATCCCGATGCGCAGCCAGTGTTCGGCCTGCGCGTTGATTGAGCGGCTCAGCGCGCCGCTTGCGTAGCGCAGCGACTCGTGCATCTGTTCGGAGATTTTAACGATGCCCATCGGTGACTGTTCGAATATATGTTATGTATATGATTCGTATCATACTACACTGTCGAAACAAGTTAAACCCACCCGTAGCGGTAGCGGCGATGGTCCCGGATAATAGGTGTGTCCACGCTAAGACTTGAGCTTAACTTAGCCTCAGCCGTAACGAACGCACCAGTGAGACAGGCCTTGTACTCCCTGCTGCACGACAGCATTTCGCACGGTAAGAGGGTGGATGGCCAACGCGATTGGTTCGACGGGCACCGTACCTCGCGTGCGCCAGCCCGCAGCGTGTCCATGCAGCGGCCTCACGCGGGCCGATATATGGAGGATCGATGAGACTTTACGATGAACGAAAACGTACGCCAACCCTTACCGCACACCCATAAGCTTACGCATGTTTCGCTGTCGCGCAAGCTCAAGTTGCAGCAGTTGATCCTGATCGCCAAGGTCATCGACAGTGGGTCGCTGCTGCGCGCTGCCAATGAGTTGAGCATGACGCAGCCGGCGTTGACCAAGTCCGTCCAGGAGTTGGAGGCATTCTTCGGCGAGGCCCTGTTCGAGCGCACGAACCGCGGCGTCGTGCCAACGGAACTGGGCCGGCTGCTGGGCCGTCGCGCTAAATCGATGATCACCGAACTGCGCTACCTAACCGACGAGGTCAATGCTCTGCAAAGCGGTACGGCCGGGCACGTGATCGTCGGCACGCTGATATCGGCGTCGGCCCGGCTGCTGCCGGTGGCGATCCGCAAATTGAAGGAGAAGGCGCCGGACATGCTGATCACGGTGCGCGAGGGGGCGACTGCGCAGTTGTTCCCGGCGCTGGCAACCGGCGACCTGGATATCGTGGTCGGCCGCCTGCCTGAGCGCGAGCTGCCGCTTGCCAATGCGTTCCCGCTGCAACACGAGGTCCTGTTCGAGGAATCGATGTGCGTGGTGGTCGGTGCTAGGCATGCGGCAGGCCTACCCGCGCAACCGGGCCTTGCCGACTTGATGCACTTGCCGTGGATCGTGCCACTTGGTGATTCTCCAGTGCGCTTGCGAGCTGAACGGCTGTTCTATGATGCCGACTTGCCGATGCCGGCCGATCGCGTCGAGTCGCTGTCAATGCTGACCAATCTCGGCTTGTTGCTCGAGCGACCCTGCGCGGCGCTGATGCCGCGCGCCGCCGCGCGTCAGTTCGTCGATGCGGGTTTGTTGGCGGTTGTCGAGATCACCGAGGCGGCGGACTTTGGCGCCGTGGGATTTTCGGTCCGGGCAAACAAGAAAATTAGCCCTGCATGCATGCGCTTCATCGCCTGCCTTCGTGAAAGTGCGGCCTTGGTTCACGGCGTGCTCGACGGCGGATAGATCGGTATAACGGTAGGGAATAGCGCATCCTGAAAAGGTTATTATTGTTTATGCTCAACGCCGCTTAGACTGGCTGCACTGCTCTGATTCGTAGACCTGACGCGCGGCTCGGGCAGGTCGCCGCGGCGATGCGGCGACATACCGGGAGCGGGCCGCCGTTCCGTCTGCTGAATCAATATAACAGCCTCGTCAGGAGACCCACGCATGACCGACCGAGTCGATTACTCCGCGCCGTGCCGCGGCGCCCGCATGCTGATTGCGCTGGCCGTTGCCGTACTGTACCTCATGCCGGTACAAGCGGCTGAGCCGGGACCGCTGAAAATCGGTTTCCTCGCGACATTGTCCGGCACAGCCGGCGCGCTCGGCCAAGACCAATACGATGCATTCATGCTGGCTGTCGAGCAAAAAGGCGGCAAGCTGGGCGGCGTACCGGTCCAGGTGCTGCGCAAGGACGACCAGCTCAAACCGGATGTCGCGCTTCAGGAAGCACGACAACTGATCAATCGCGATGGGGTGAAAATCATCACCGGCGTGACGTTCTCCAACGTGATGATGGCAATCCACAAACCGGTGACCAGCGCCGGCGTGTTCCTGATCGGTTCCAATGCCGGCCCCACGCAGCTTGCTGGGCCGGGGTGCTCGCCGCTGTTTTTCTCGACCTCGTGGAACAACGACGAACTGCATGAGGCAGGGGGGCAATTGGTGCAGGACTTGGGCTATAAGCGCGTCTATGTGATGGCCCCGAACTACCAGGCGGGACGTGACGCGATCACGGGCTTCAAACGCGATTACCGCGGCACGATCGTCAATGAGGTGTACACGCAGGTCAACCAGCCTGATTACTCGGCCGAATTGGCTCAGTTGCAGGCTGCGCGTCCGGACGCCGTCTATGTGTTCTATCCGGGGGGCATGGGCGTGAACTTCGTCAAGCAGTATCGGCAGGCCGGTTTGCTGGGCAAGATCCCGTTGGTTTCGGTCTCGACGATCGATGGCACGACATTGCCGGCGCTCAAAGAGATCGCAGTCGGCGCGATTACCGCTGCACCGTATGCGCCTGATCTGAAGAACGCCCAGAACGCGCAATTTGCCTCGTCGTTTGAGTCCAAGTACGGGCGCAAGCCATCCATGTACGCGGCGCAGTCATATGATGCGGCTAACCTACTCGATGCAGCGCTGTCGGCTGTCAAGGGCAACGTAGCGGATCGCGATGCGCTACGTGCCGCACTGCGCACCGCGCGGTTTCAATCGGTGCGGGGCGCCTTCAGCCTGGAATCCAATCAATTCCCCCGTGCCGGCTTCTATCGCGTCGACGTCGTGCGCACTGCCGCCGGTGCCGCGTTTGAGAGCAAGAACCCGATCGTGCCGAAGTCCCGCACGCCGATCTTGCAGCAGTGCAAAATGAACTGAACGGATGCTACGATGAACCTGACGTTGGCGATCATGCAGTGCCTCAATGGCCTGCAGCTCGGCATCCTATTGTTCCTGATGGCGGCCGGCCTCACGCTTGTATTCGGTATCGCAAACTTCGTCAACCTGGCACACGGCTCGCTTTACATGATGGGCGCTTTTGTCGGCGCGCTGGTGTACAACCTGACAAGTTCATTCATGTTGGCGGCGCTGGCCGTCGTTCCCGCCATGATGGTCGTGGGCATCGCGCTGGAAGCGGGAATATTCCGCCGCCTCTATGCACGCAGCCACCTCGATCAGGTGCTTGCCACGTTCGGGCTGATCTTGTTCTTCAATGAACTGGCCCGCACTTTGTGGGGTCCTTCTCCCTACTATATGGAAGTGCCGCCCTCGCTGTCCGGCGCCATCGACGTATTCGGCATCAACTATCCTGCCTATCGGCTGCTCATCGTGGCTGCCGGTATTAGCATTGCCCTAGGCTGCTACGTCGTCATTCATCGCACCCGCTTAGGCATGCTGATACGTGCGGGCGCGACACATCGTGACATCGTCGCCGCACTAGGCGTCAACATGGGATTACTCAATGCGTTGTTGTTCGGCGTCGCCGCTGCGCTAGCGGGCGTTGCAGGGTTGCTTGCCGGCCCGATCTTGTCCGTGCAGTCTGGCATGGGCGAGCCCGTTCTGATCCTGACGATGGTGGTCATTGTCATCGGCGGGATCGGATCGATCCGCGGTGCTTTCTATGCGGCACTGATCGTCGGCGTGGTGGACACGCTCGGCCGTACGCTGCTGCCGGTGGCGCTGCGCGAGCTGCTGGAGCGCAGCGCCGCCGACAGCGCCGGGCCTGCGCTCGCATCGATGCTGATCTATATCCTGATGGCGGCCGTGCTCGCGTGGCGTCCACAAGGGCTTTTTCCGGTCAAACACTGAATAGGCGAATGATCATGTCGATCCCATTAGCCGCACGCCGTACGGCGCGTTCAACATTGAGCAGCCACGAGCCAGCCGCGCGCGCGACGCTCGCCGGCAGGATGTCATGGTTGGTCATGGCCGCGTTGATCGCGGTGCCGCTCTACGCACAGGCAACCCAGCAGATGTTCTTACTGACGCTGGTCACGCGCATCGCAATTCTCGCCATCGCCGCCATGTCGCTGGATCTGATATTGGGCGTCGGCGGTCTTGTGAGTTTTGGACACGCGCTGTTCTTTGGGCTGGGCGCTTATGCCACCGGGATGCTCGCGCAACACGGCGTGAGCAGCGGCTGGCTGCATTTGCTTTGCGCGGTCGCGGTCAGTGCACTGGTGGCTGCGGTGACTGGGGCCATCGCGTTGCGCACCCGCGGCATCGCATTCATCATGATCACGCTGGCATTTGCGCAGATGTTTTACTTTTTTGCGGTCGGTCTTCGCGAGTATGGGGGCGACGATGGCTTCGCGCTGGCTGCCGGCAGCCAGTTCGGCGCCGTGCAGCTGACTGATCCGCTCACGCTGTACGTCGTATCCGCATGCCTGCTGATGGTGCTGCTCGCGTTCGGCAGACACTTCCTACACACTGCCATGGGCCTGACACTGGGTGGCATCCGGATCAACGAGTGCCGGATGCAGGCGCTTGGCATACCCACTACGCAATGCAAACGGGCTGTCTATGTCGTGGCCGCGGCATTGTCGAGCATCGCTGGCATGCTATTCGCGAACCTGACCCAATTCGTGGCTCCGTCGTATCTGTCCTGGACGATGTCCGGTGACCTGATCGTGATGGTAGTGATCGGCGGCGCCGGCACGTTCATCGGCGCAGTGCTCGGCACGTTTGCGATCGTGTTGGCAGAAGAAGGGCTCAAGGCAGTGACGGAACACTGGATGCTCGTCATGGGGCCGTTGATCGTGGTGGCGGTGCTCGTCAATCGCCACGGGCTGGCAGGGCTGCTCGAGTCGTTCGGCACACGCATGGGCCGCGGCCCCCGTGCGGCGGGAGAGCAGGTATGAGTTTGTTGCAAGTGACGGGATTGGTCAAGCGTTATGGCGGCTTTGTCGCGACCGACCATTTCGGCATGACGATCGAACCGGGCGAGATTCATGCGGTCATTGGGCCGAACGGGGCAGGCAAGAGCACGCTGATCGCGCAACTGGCCGGCGAGTTGCGCCCGGACGCTGGCATGATCAAGTTTGACGGCCGCGATGTGACATCGGCAAGCATCAGTCAACGGGCGCGGCTCGGCTTAACACGCTCATACCAGATCACGTCTGTGCTCCCGGACTATACCGCACTGCAGAATGTCATGCTCGCAGTCAATGCGCTCGGGCCGCGGCGCTTTAGCTGCTGGGGCGCGCTCGCGCGCCAGAGCCGCGTGCGCGAGCCCGCATTGGAGCTACTCGAGCGTGTCGGGTTGGCGCAGCGCGCGCACGTGAGCGCGGCGCAGATGGCACATGGCGAGCACCGCCAGTTGGAGCTGGCGATGGCGCTCGCCGGCCGGCCCAAGCTGTTGTTGCTCGATGAGCCCATGGCAGGCATGAGCCAGGCCGAGTCAGAGAACATGACGGCACAGCTGCGCGAACTCAAAGGCCGTCATGCGATGTTGCTGGTGGAACACGATATGGACGCGGTCTTTGCACTGGCCGACAGGATCACTGTATTGGTCTACGGCAAGCCGATTGCTACGGGGCGTGCCGACGAGATCCGCATTGATCCCCGCGTACGCGAAGCTTACCTCGGTGATAACACGGCACCGCACGGCAAAGGGGAACACGTATGACGGGCCGATTGCTCGAAGTCGAATCGCTGGTAGCGTTTTATGGCCGCAGCCAAGCGTTGTTCGGTGTTGATCTGATGGTCGACGACGGCCAATTCGTGACACTACTGGGTCGTAACGGGATGGGCAAGTCCACCACAGTCAAGTCGATCACCGGCTTGCTGCACAATTGCACGGGTGCCGTCCGGCTTGGTGGCAAGCCGGTGCATTCAAGCGCGTCCTATCGGATTGCGCGGGCCGGCATCGGTCTTGTGCCCGAGGGCCGACACGTCTTCCCGACCTTGACGGTGCGCGAGAATCTTGTCGCGACGGCACGCGCCGGCCATCCGCGGCAAGGGGGGCCGTGGACACTGGAGCGTGTCTACCAGCTGTTTCCAAGGCTCAAGGAACGCGAGCGTAATCTCGCTTCGGACCTGTCCGGCGGGGAGCAGCAGATGCTCGCCATCGGCCGTGCGTTGCTCACCAATCCGCGCCTGCTGATCCTGGACGAAGCGACAGAAGGGTTGGCCCCGTTGATCCGCGAGGAAATCTGGCGATGCCTTGCTGAGCTGAAGCGGACCGGATTAGCGATTCTTTGCATCGACAAGAACCTCGCGTCGCAACTGGCGATTGCAGACCATCACTACCTGATGTCCAAGGGGCGCGTGGTCTGGCACGGCGATTCGGCACAGCTGCGGGCGCAGGCGGACAAGTTGAGCGCGCACCTAAGCATCTAGCGACGCGGCAACCGGTGCAGCGTATCATGCATTTCGAACTGACAGCGGGAATATCATGCCGTTTGATTTGACGTTTTCCGACCTCGCCGAGCGCGCTGTTCAGTACAATGCTCGCGCATCCGTGGCCGACTTCGATGCGCAAATGCGCCTATACGCGCAGCTAGCCGAACGGTCTCGGCAAGCCTGCCCGGCGATGCTCGACCAACGCTATGGCATGGGACAGGCCGAGCGCATCGATATCTTTCCGGCCGTCGCGGCCGGCCAGCCCGCGCCGCTCTTCGTCTACGTCCACGGTGGATACTGGCGTTCGCAGTGCAAGGAGGACGCATGTTCGATGGCGCAAGCATTGACGAGCCACGGCGTGGCAGTGGCGATGGTTGAATACACACTGTTGCCCGAGGCGACGCTTGCCGAAGTCGTTCGCGAGGTGCGCAGCGCGGTCGCATGGTTGTATCGCCATGGCGGAACATATGGCATCGATGTTCAGCGGATCATCGTCTGCGGTAGCTCGGCGGGAGCGCATCTGGCCGGCATGCTGTATGGCGACGACTGGCAACGTGCGTTCGAGGTTCCGTCCGACGTCATCAAAGGGATCGTCGGCCTGAGCGGACTCTACGATATCCGGCCGTTATGCGACATCGACGTCAACGAATGGCTAAGGCTCCATCCGGAGCAAGCGGCGTTACTCAGCCCGGCGTTGCGGCTGCCGCACGACGGACCGCCGGTGGTATTGGCGGTCGGGGACCTGGAGACAGCCGGCTTCAAGCACCAGACCTATCATTTCCATGAGCTGCTGGTCGCAAAAGGGTTGCCAGTACGACTGGTACAGCAGCCGGATCGCAATCATTTCAACCTCGTCAACGAGCTTGCCGATCCGTCCAGTGAACTGTTCCGCGCTGCGCTAGCGCTGCTTACAACCGACGCAGTTGCTCCGAGAAAAACGAGCGGGTACGCTCGGCGATGATTTCTTTGTCAAAGTCGATGGTCGCGACGTGGAAAGAATTTTGAAGCACTAACAGCCGTCGGTCCGTCGAGCTAATGCCATTCAGGATGATCTGCCCATTCGCCGGCGGCACGACATGATCTTCTGGGGAAACCATGACCAGAGTCGGACAGACGATTTTTGGCAGCAGATCTCGTGTCACGTTCATCAAGCCGTAGATTTCCTTGATCGTGGATACCGGGATTTCGTGGTATGCCACCTCGGTAACATTCGGATCCTTGACGTCATTGCCTACACCGACAAGGTAGTCCGGCGCATCTTTTTTGTATGCCAGCTCAGCCAGCGCGTGGGTTCCGAAATAAAGGCACGCGTTGATCGGCACGGCGGCCTTGATCTGCTGAGCATACTGTGCGGCCATGTACAAGGTGAGGCAACCGCCCATTGACAGTCCCGCCATAAAAATCGTCGTACACCGCTTGGAGAGCAGCGCCAGCCCGTCTTCCAGCGAGCGGATCCAGTCGCTCGCCGTTGTTTCAGCCATTGCGGCAGGCGAGTCGCCATGCCCTTTGAGCCGCGGCGCGTGGACCGTCCAGCCCTCCTTGCTGTGCAGATACTCGCCCAGATACCGCATTCCTGACGTCGTGCCGGTGTAGCCGTGTGACAGCAGCACACCCACTTCATTTCCTTCCAGTAGGAAGGGCTGTCCGTTTTCTCGATAGACTTCCGGCGTCATGATTTTTGTGCTCCTGTATTGATTGTGTTACTTATTTTTAAGGCCATAAACGATGGCGGTAAAGGCGATGGCCCCCCCTGAACAATGAGTTTACCAGGCTCCTTGACACCCCCATTACGGTGAGCAGTGGAAAGAGCAGGGCAAAGCCATCACGGTCATGCCGCTTCAGATGGCCTCGAATGGTCGTACGGCTGGGCTGAGCCGGCTGCGCTTTCTCGTTGGTACGCGATGTGCAACTTGACGAGAGCGGCGGTCATTGGCTGCACCGCATCGGTAAGGGCAGCAAGCCTGGCAGAGCGACGCTGTTGCCACTGGCAACTGACTTCACCCAATTTCCTCGATGCGACAGAACCTTAAGGGGTCATTCTGACGGCATGAAAGCCCCGTGTAGCCCATTTAAGCCAAACTGAACCCCCATACAGACCAGCATGAAACCCATTACTCGGGAAATGGCATCGGTACCAGACCTTCCCAACAAATGAAGCACCCGCGATGCGCTGCGCAAAGTCAACCACAGGATCAACGTAAGCGCAATATCGACGGTTAGCACGACAAGATGATCGATCAGACGATACCCACCCGTTCGATGGATTGCTGAAGCATCGCTAACAATCATCGCGATCGCACCTGGGCCAACGGTCACGGGCAAGGTGAGTGGAATAAAAGCCACATTTGCTGGAGGCGTTGATGCTATTTTCTTTTGTGTTTCAATCTCGTGATATTTTGGGAAGAGCATTCCAAAACCAATATAGGTGACAATCATCCCTCCCGCGACACGCATTCCCGGAACCGAAATGCCGAACGCATTCATAATGGCACTGCCTGCGTAAAAACAGGCTAATAGCGATATCAGTACATAAAATGCGGTCAAATTGATCTGTTGATTGCGCTGCGCAGGACTCATGTGAGCACTCAATCCGAGAAATACGCTAGCGCTGGTAATTGGGTTGATGATTGGTAAAAGCGTTATCAGGCCAATTCCAACATAATTCAGATAATCACTCATAATGTTGAACTCCTCTTCCATGCGTAGCTCATGCCGTTGGTTCCAAGTTGTGGACCGCCTAGCAGTTTCCTCGCATATTCCGCGCCTGCCTTCAGCTGCACTGGCTGTGCCACCGGCAAAATACAATGATGAACGGGACTGCTCGGATGTTGCTTGCAGCTTATATTCCCGCACATCGAGACGAAATGGATGCCGGCAGGGTTTCGGGCAGGCGCTCGTATCCGGATTCCCAGAGCGCTGCGGCATCGGCTGCGTCGTTTTTATTCGACTTCACAAACTGGGCCCTAAAATGCGATAATTCACGTTATGTAAAATTATGTCGTTATGTTGTTTGGCCTGGCCTCTAACGGTTGCTCGAACCAGCCCTGAAATTTGTAAATCCCTCCAACACTTCGTTTTTCTGCGCTTGATTATCAAAAGGTGCGTATCGTCAACGTTATCGCGCGGCGATGCCGCCCGCCCTAGACCCGCACCGCCGGCGCGACGTAAGGACATTCGTAGCGACGTCGCACCGTGCCGTTCTCGTCGACGCTTTCCAGGTGCACATTAAACTGCCACAGCCGCGCCATGTGTTTGAGCACCTCTTCGGTGTCGTTGCCCAAATGTCGATGGTCAGTCATGAAGTGACGCAGCGTGAGACTGCGATCACCTCGTGTATTCACTGACCATACTTGGATATTTGGCTCACGGTGATGGATATCATACTGGCGCGACAGCGCCTGCCGGACGTATTGGTAGCCGCTTTCGTCATGAATCGCGGAGATTTCCAAGGCCTCTTTCGAATCGTCGTCCAGGATCGAGAACAGCCGCATGTCCCGGATCAATGACGGCGACAAATATTGGGCAACGAAGCTTTCATCCTTGAAGTTGCGCATCGCATAGTCGAGTGCCTCGAGCCACGAGCTGCCCGCCAAGTCGGGAAACCAGTGCCGATCCTCGTCGGTCGGCTGCTCACAGATGCGGCGAATGTCCGTCATCATCGAAAACCCCAGTGCATACGGGTTGATCCCGCTGTAATACGGTTTGGTCACCGGGGGCTGGTAGACGACATTGCTGTGCGAATGCAGAAACTCGAGCATGAAGCCGTCAGCCAGCTTGCCTTCGTTGTACAGCGTATTGAGCAGTGTGTAGTGCCAGAAGCAGGCCCACCCTTCATTCATCACCTGGGTTTGCCGTTGCGGATAGAAGTACTGCCCGATCTTGCGCACGATTCGTATGACTTCGCGTTCCCACGGCTCCAATAGCGGCGCATTCTTTTCGGCGAAATACAGCAGGTTTTCCTGCGGCTCGGGCGGATAGCGGGTTTCATCCGCGTCGTCCACGGTTTCGGGCTTGGAGCGCGTTGGCAGTGTGCGCCATAATTCGTTGACCTGCGTCTGCAAATACGCCTCGCGCTCGCGTTGCCGTTCCAGTTCCCGCTGTAGCGACAGCTTTTGAGGACGCTTATAGCGGTCCACGCCGTAGTTCATCAGCGCATGGCATGAATCGAGCAACTCCTCGACGCGGTCCAGGCCGTAGCGCTCCTCGCATTCGGCAATGTAGTGCTTGGCATAGACCAGGTAATCGATGATCGCGTGAGCGTCGGTCCACAGCCGAAATAGATAATTGCCTTTAAAAAACGAGTTGTGGCCGTAGGCCGCATGCGCGATCACTAGTGCCTGCATCGTCATCGTGTTTTCTTCCATCAGATAGGCGATGCAAGGATTCGAATTGATGACGATTTCGTATGCCAGTCCCATCTGGCCGCGCCGGTAGCTTTTCTCGGTCGCAAGAAAGTGCTTGCCGAAAGACCAGTGCCGGTAATTGACCGGCATGCCGACCGACGCATACGCGTCCATCATCTGCTCGGCGCTGATCAATTCCAGCTGGATCGGATAGGTGTCGAGCTTATAGTGCTCTGCCACGCGCGCAATTTCAGCGTCGTAGCGTTCGATTAGCTCAAAGGTCCAGTCCGACGGATTCGGCAATGGCCGGTGGCCATTGCCATGGTCGCTCGGTCGCATGCGGGTATCCCCGTTAGCATCGTCACCGAGCATCGCGACACGTTCATCGCCCGGCTGGCGAGATTTTGGGTTGGAGTTCATGCGGCCACCTGTTTTTCGAACAATTCGCGAAACACTGGATAGATGTCCGCCGCGTCATCGACCTTTTTCATCGTGAAATGAGGTACTGCGTCAGCCAGCTGGCTGTATTCGAACCATAGGTTCTGCACTTCCTGGGCCACCTGGATATACGCAAAGTACCGCGTTTTCGGCAGGATGTCGTTTTCCAGCAGCTTACGGCATTTTGGCGAATCGTCCGTCCAATTGTCGCCATCGGATGCCTGTGCGCCATAAATATTCCATTCCGTCGGCGAGTAGCGCTCGTCGATGATCTTCTTCATTAGCTCCAACGCACTGGAGACCACGGTGCCACCGCTCTCGGTCGAGTGAAAAAAAGTATCCTCGTTGACCTCTTCCGCACGCGTGTGGTGCCGGATGAACACCACCTCAATCTTTTCATAGTTACGCGTCAGAAACAGGTATAGCAGGATGAAGAAGCGCTTGGCCAGGTCCTTGCGCTGTTCGTCCATTGAACCGGAAACGTCCATCAAGCAAAACATGACTGCCTGGCTGGACGGAATGGGTTGCTTGACGCGATTCACGTAGCGCAGGTCGAATGGGTCAATGAACGGTATCCGCCAGATGCGTCCCTTCAGGTGATGGATTTCATCCTCGAGCCGTTTGATCTCGGCCCGGCGATCGCCCGGGTCGTCCTTCAACTCGTCCAATTGCGCCTCGAGTTCGCGCAACTGGTTGACCAACGGCGCACCAAGCGCGATGCGCCGACTCAGCGCACTGCGCAATGAGCGCACGACGTCGATGTTGTTCGGCGTGCCTTCGGTCGCCCAGCCGGCACGCTGGTTCTTCCAACTTGGCACCGCCATCAGGCGTGTCTTAACCAACCGCGGCAGTTCCAGGTCGTCGAAGAAATACTGCATGAATTCCTCGCGGGACAACTCGAACACGAAGTCGTCCTGCCCCTCGCCTTCATTGCTCGCCTGCCCTCCGCTCCCACCCCCCCCGCCACCGCCGGGCGGGCGCGGAATTTTGTCGCCTTTCACGTAGTCCGCGTTGCCTGGATGGACGATTTCGCGCCGCCCGCCCGGTGCATGATGGAACATCGGCTCGCCGATATCCTTCTTCGGAATCGTGATGCTCTTCGTACTCTGGATGTCCTTGATGCTGCGGTCGCGCACCGCCTCGGACACCGCTTCGCGGATATAGTGCTTGACCCGTCGCAAGAAGCGTTCGCGATTTGCAATGCTCTTATTCTTGCCGGCAAGTCTGCGGTCGATGATCTGATGAAGCACGTTGCCGTCCCCCGCTGTCGTGAAAGGCGCGGCCCGCGCACTCGGCGCGGCGACGCGCGCGGTGATGTTCGCCGCCGCGCCGGCACCGCCCCGGTACGCAAGACGCCGCGTTGCTCATGGCGCCAATACGCTATGCACGCTTGCCGTTAGGAAGACTTGCGCACACGTAGATACCAATCGCACAGCAGGCGGACCTGCTTAGGCGTGTAACCCTTGGCGACCATCCGGTTGACGAAGTCCTCATGCTTGCGTTGCTCCTCGGCGGAGCCCTTCGCGTTGAATGAAATAACCGGCAGAAGTTCCTCCGTGTTGGAGAACATTTTCTTCTCGATCACGACACGCAGCTTTTCGTAGCTGATCCACGCCGGATTCTTGCCACCATTAGCTGCACGCGCACGCAGGACGAAGTTGACGATCTCGTTGCGGAAATCCTTTGGATTACTGATTCCCGCCGGCTTTTCGATTTTCTCCAATTCCGCGTTCAACGCCGCGCGATCGAAGCTCTCGCCGGTGTCGTGATCCCGGAACTCTTGATCCTGGATCCAGAAGTCCGCATAAGTCACATAGCGGTCGAAAATGTTTTGGCCGTATTCGGAATACGATTCCAGATAGGCAGTCTGGATCTCTTTGCCGATGAACTCCGCGTAGCGCGACGCCAGAAGCTCCTTGACGAACGATAAGTACTTTTGTTCGACTTCCGGTGGGAATTGCTCACGCTCGATCTGCTGCTCGAGCACGTACATCAGGTGTACCGGGTTGGCGGCAACCTCGGCCGTGTCGAAATTGAATACCCGCGACAGGATCTTGAACGCGAAGCGTGTCGAGATGCCTGTCATGCCTTCGTCAACGCCAGCGTAGTCGCGATACTCTTGGTACGACTTCGCCTTCGGGTCGGTGTCCTTCAGGTTTTCGCCGTCATAGACCAGCATCTTCGAAAACAGGCTGGAGTTTTCCGGCTCCTGCAAGCGCGTCAGCACGGCGAACTGCGCCATCATCTTCAGCGTGCCCGGTGCGCAAACGGCGGAGCCGAGCGACGAGTTCCGGATCAACTTGTCATAAATCTTGATCTCTTCCGAGTAGCGCAGGCAGTACGGCACCTTGATCACGAAAATCCGGTCGAGCAGCGCCTCGTTATTCTTGTTGTTCCGGAATGCTTTCCATTCCGATTCGTTCGAGTGCGCAAGGATAATACCGTCGAACGGAATGGCGCCGAAGCCCTCCGTACCCTTGAAGTTGCCTTCCTGCGTGGCGGTCAGCAACGGGTGCAGCACCTTGATCGGCGCCTTGAACATTTCGACGAACTCGAGCAGGCCCTGGTTGGCCAGGCACAGTCCCCCCGAGTAGCTGTACGCATCGGCATCGTCCTGCGCATACTGCTCCAGCTTGCGGATGTCGACCTTGCCGACCAGCGATGAGATGTCCTGGTTGTTCTCGTCACCCGGCTCGGTCTTGGCAATCCCAATCTGACGCAGCACCGATGGGTAGCGCTTCACCACGTGGAACCGGCGGATATCGCCGTTGTACTCGTGCAAGCGCTTGACGGCCCACGGGGACAGGATGCTTTTCAGGTAGCGGCGAGGTATTCCATACTGCTCTTCGAGGATCGGGCCATCCTCGTCGTAGTCGAACAGGCCGAGCGGTGATTCGTTGACCGGCGAGCCTTTAATCGAGTAGAACGGCACTCGCTCCATTAATTGCTTCAAACGCTCCGCGATCGACGATTTACCGCCGCCGACCGGCCCAAGCAGATACAGAATCTGTTTCTTTTCCTCGAGCCCCTGTGCAGAATGGCGGAAATAGGCGACGACCTGCTCGATGACCTCTTCCATGCCATAGAACTCACGGAATGCCGGGTAAATCTTGATGACCTTGTTGGCAAAAACACGCGACAACCTCGGATCATTGCGGGTGTCGACGTGTTCCGGTTCCCCGATCGCCATCAACATGCGTTCGCCAGCCGTGGCGTACGCGGCAGGATTGTTCTTGCACAGTTCGAGATACTCTTCTAACGAGAACTCTTCCTCTCTCGTCTTTTCGAAGCGGGTCGCGAAACTGTTGTAAATATCCATACCACCTCCTCGCCGATATTCAACGAGAGCTGCCAGTCGAGCGCCGCGGTGCACGCGTCGTGTCACGCGCTCGGGCCGGTCGATCGGCATGCCCTTGGACTCATCCTAATCCTATTTCGGGAGAATTTCACCAACCGCACGTAGTGTTTGCTAAGATAATTTGACCGCTGGCGCGCCATACACCGAAGCCCTACAATATTGATCCCTCACCGTCCGCTGTGCAACGTCATCATGAACGGAAGGCGCGGCGCGCACCGCCAGGTCCGCGTTTAAGCTGCCGACCACGGTAACACGGCCGGCGCACAGATGTGGCCGTTGTACGCTCGTCATAAGGCCGCCGCAGTGGACTCGCGCACCGCCAACTGTGGCGTGACGACGCGCCGTTGTGGACCCCCTTGCGCATTGCCGCTGATACGCTCGAACAAGGTCTGCGCCGCCGCCTCGCCAAGCTGCAAGATCGACTGGCCAACGGTGGACAGCGCCGGGTAAACATAGCGGGACAACTCGATATCGTCGAATCCGATAATCGACAACTCCTCCGGCACCTGGATCTTGCGCTCGGCCGCCGCTCGCAATGCGCCCATGCCCATCATGTCGTTGCCGGCAAAGATGGCGCTGGGCTTCACGCGGTCGAGCAGCCGGCTTGCGGCCACATAGCCGCCTGGGATAGTGAAATCGCCCTCGACGATGCCGTCCTTGACAATCTTAATGCCGTGCTCGGCCATCGCGCGTAGAAAGCCCTGGACGCGCATCGCGCTGACTGCCGTCTGCACCGGCCCGGTGATGCAACCGATGCGTACGTGGCCAAGTTCCAGCAGGTGGCAGGTGGCTAGATACGCGCCGCGCTCATGGTCGATCTGCACCAGATCGGCGCTCAGGCCCTCGATTTCCCGGTCCACCACTACGATCGGCACGCCAGCGGACGCCAGCACGCTATCCCCGCCGGCTGACGCGACAATCAGCCCATCGATGCGCTTTTCCTGTAAAACCCGCAGATAATTGCGTTGCTTGGTCGGATCATCGTCCGAATTGCATAAAAAGACGCAATATCTGGTTCTTTCGCAGTGGTCTTCGATGCCGCGCGCCAACTCGGCAAAGTACGGATTCGTGCCGTTTGGAATGACCAGCCCGATCGTCGCGGTGGAACGCGCCTTCAGTGAACGGGCAACCGCCGACGGCACATAATTCAGTTGCCTGATCGCATGCTCGACCTTTATCCGCACATCGGCACTGACCGGACGGGAATTATTCACCACATGCGAAACGGTGGTAAACGACACGCTTGCAAGTGCCGCCACGTCCTTGATCGTCGTCATTGCCAGTTACTCTTGAGGTTTGAAAGCGCCGATACCTATCATACGGCGCCCTCGCCCGCCAGCACGTCTTATCGGCGTGCAGCGCCCAATGCTTTAGCGGAGGTTGATATCTTAGTGCCTGCCGCGTGGCGGGTTACCTAGCCGCGCGCACGTGCGCAGTGCCGCGAGCGCGGTAGGTATCGAGCACGACCGCCACGACGATCACCGCGCCAGTCTCGTGCCGGACAGCGTGACCGTCGCCAGGCGCGCTGTCCGGTTATCGGCGTCGTGCGCCGGTCGCTTCCGAACTTTTGAGCTGTAATGGTATGGAGGGGAGCCGGCGCGTCGCTTGGGCATATTCATCCTGGCTCGGTTCCGCCACCGCTCATTGACGACCGGAGCACTGTGACGGGTGGGTGGCGAAGTGGTGATCGATCAGCGACAGCAGCGTATCGACGTCCACCGGCTTGACCTGATGGTGGTTGAAACCGGCCGCGCGGCTGCGAGCGATGTCGTCGAACTCGCTCAGCCCCGTTAACGCAATGATCAGCGCGTCACGTGTCGACGGATGCCCGCGCAGCCGGCGCGCGACGTCGTAACCGCTCATGCGCGGCATCGCCAAGTCGAGCAGCACGATATGTGGGGCGAAATGCGTGGCGCATTCCACTGCGGTGGGACCGTCGAGCGTCGCCTCGACCTGGAACCCCTCGATTTGCAGCAGCAATGCCAGCCCCTCGCACGCGTCTTCGGCGTCGTCGACCACGAGCACGCGCAAACCGCGTCGGGCAAGGGTCCCACCGGCCGCGGCCGTGGCGGATGACACGGAACTGGAGGGCTGGACAGGCTGCGATGCCATTGCGAAATCGGACGTTAGACAAATGAACAGTAGGAATGCTGCACTACAGAGTGCCATGCAGCACGGCGGTCGTTAAGTAAGCAAACGCTGTTCCAACGTGAAGGCAATCACCGCAATCTGCGTTGGGGCATTCGCCTGCCATCGCGCCGCGTGTACCGATGACGCCCTGCGCCGCGCCGGGATGCCCCCGTGGCCGTCGGCCGAGGCGCGCGATAGGGCACCTTTACACCGGCTTTGCAGAACTTACCGGCATGTCACGCACCGCCGGCTCGCCGCCCAAGGCCCCCACGAAAGGTTGCCTAGGCACCAAGCCTGCAGCTGACGCACGCCGCCTCGGGATCCGCATCGCGGCCGATACGGCCGCTCGTGGTGCGGTGCACCGTGTGCAGCGCCGTCGAATTCTCTATGATCGGGATACGGCGTCCTGTTTAAGCCGAATGGCCAGCTGATCGCTGCAGACTGCCGTTGTTTCGTGACCACACACCAATGCGGACGGAGGCGCGTGATGGCATGGAGACCGAACCGCTGGATCAGGCGTTGGCTGATCGCCATGTTCGTATGGGCGGTGCCCGTCGCGCTGATTACGATTCACGAGATCCAGGTTGAGATGGCCTACAACCGCACCGATCTGCAACGCGCGCTCGACAATTGGAAACTCAGCGCGCCCGAGCGTGCCATGGACGCGGCTGGCCGTTGCGCCGGGACCGCGGAGCAGGCCCGGGCAGCCGGATGTCCGGCCGCGATTGTGTCGGCGCATGCGTCGGCATTGCAGGCAGCGCAGGACGACTATGCGAGACGCCGGCGCACACTGCTGTCGTACCTGAGCCAGGCCATCTTCGGCTATTGGGTCGTGCCCTCGTCGTTTGTCTTCGCTGTCGGCCTAGTTGTCGTATTCGTGCGCTTGGCGTTGCGACGCCCCTCGCCCAAGCGGCCGAGGCGCACACCGACGGCCTCATCCGCGTTGTGTGGCGCACCGGCGCCTGCCCGCCCTGCCGTGCCGGACCCGACGCCAACACCAGGCCCCGATGGAATCGACAGTTGAGACACACCCGCATTGAGGGCCCTGTATCGCGCAATTGGGCAACCGTCCGGGTTATTTGGGGAACCATTACGCAGTTGGCCCGCTCCATGCTTCAGTGTTGTGGCAGTTCCCCGAAAGCAACCTAGGAGAATGAGATGGAAAGAAGAAAGTTCATAGTGACGACCTCCGCCCTGCTCGCCTCAGGCGGCCTCGCGCTCACCGGTTGCACGACGACCACCCAGACTTCTGCGTCGAGGGCATCCGGCAACGCAGCCAAGCGCCAGAGCATCAATACTTCGGTCAATGAAACGTTGGCACGCCTCTATACCACCGCCAACGGTTCGCGGGAGCTGGTCGCGAAGTCCCGTGGCGTGCTGGTGTTCCCGTCCGTCGTGTCCGCAGCCTTCATCGTCGGGGGGCAGTATGGCGAAGGCGCGCTGCGTGTCGGTGGTGAGACGACTGGCTATTACAGTACCGCAACGGGCTCGTTCGGCTTGCAGGCCGGTGCGCAATCCAAGGCGCTGGTTTTCCTGTTCATGACGCAGGACTCACTGGACAAATTCCGCAACAGCGAAGGCTGGGCCGTGGGCGCCGATGCGACCGTCGCGGTGCTGAAAGTCGGCGTGAACGGCAAAATCGATACCACCACGGCCACTGCGCCGGTGCAGGCGTTCGTGCTGACGAATGCTGGCCTGATGGCCGGCGTGTCGTTGGAAGGCACGAAGGTGACGAAACTGAAGCTCTAAGCCGCGTGCGCTCATGAGCCTGGCTGGCTTGTTCGGTGACAAGCTGCATTGACATGGACGGTAGCTCAACGCATGGCCCCTGATGGGGCCAGGTCGCCCGCCGGGCCGGCGACACGTCACACAAAGCGGCGTCGCGGCGTCAGCTTGCCGCGTCCACCGCACTGTGTAGTTCGGCCGGCGCTGCGCGATCGATAACTTTGAAGCGCGAGCGCCGCTGCGCGCGTACGACCGTATGGTAGGCTTCTAGATACTGCTGCGCCATGCGGCGCGACGTGAAGCGTCGCTCGAAGCACGCTCGCACGCGTTCACGCGACAACGTGCCAACGCGGTTGACCGCCGCAACCGCACTGATTTCGTCCTCTACGATGAAGCCAGACCGCGCTTCATCGATCACCTCTGACACCGAACCCCGGTTGAACGCGATGACCGGTGTGCCGCAGGCCATCGCCTCGATCACCACCAGACCGAACGGCTCGGGCCAGTCGATCGGAAACAGTAGTGCGTGTGCGCCAGACAGGAAGTGCGCTTTTTGCTCGTCAGCGATTTCACCAATGAACTCGACGTGCGGCAACGCCAACAATGGCCGTATGTCGCGCTCGAAATACTGCTGGTCGGCGGCGTCGACTTTGGCAGCGATGCGAATCTTCATGCCGCAGAGCCCGGCGATTCGGATCGCGATATCGACACGTTTTTCCGGAGATATCCGGCCAAGGAACGCTAGGTACTGTGGCTGCACGGGCTGCGGCGTGTACAGCATCTCGGGCAGGCCGTGGTAGACGGTCGTCAGCCACTTCGCCTGCGGCAGCGGCTCGCGCTGTGCGTCCGAGATCGATACGACCGCTGCGCTCGAGAAAGTGTCGAAGATCGGCTGTTGCTCCGGCAGGTCCAGCCGCCCATGCAGCGTAGTGATAAAGGGCGTGTTCTGGCGGCCGAACAGCGAAAACGAGTAGTAGTCCAGGTGAAAATGCAGCACGTCGAATTCTCCCGCTTGCTGCCGCACCCGTTCCATCAACAGCATATGCGGAGCGATCCGATCGCGAATGGCGGGATCGAGTCGCAGCGCCCGCGGCCAGACCGGTACAAGCTTGGCCCGAGTGTCCGAGTCTGCGCTGGCGAACAGCGTCACATCGTGGCCGAGATCGACCAGCGCTTCGGTGATATACGAGACGACGCGCTCCGTGCCGCCATACAGCTTAGGCGGCACCGACTCGGTAAGTGGCGCGATCTGGGCAATCCTCATGCTTGTCTCCGATCTGGAAATTCCCGCGGTGATGCGGTCATCGGGCCTGCAACCGGGCGTGCCAGTATGACACACTGCACGTGCACGTTTGCACCATGTTTCACCACGCAGCCGCCGCAGCACGGGCGCTTGCCGTGGAAAAATCAGCGCGGTGGCCGGTCAATGCTGCCCCGGCACCGCGCGTGCGTGCCCGCGCAAATCGGCGATGAAGGTGTCGCGCCAGACGCCCAAGTCATTATTGCGCAGGTTTTGCATGTTGGTCTGGTAGCGTTCCTGTCGCTCCACCAATGGCATCGCCAACGCATGCTCAATGGCCTCGGACATGCCGATAATATCGTGCGGGTTGATGATCAGTGCGCCGGGCAGTTCCAGCGCCGCGCCGGCAAAGCGCGATAGGACCAGCACGCCAGGATCATCCGAATTTTGGGCGGCAACATACTCCTTGGCCACCAGGTTCATTCCGTCACGCAGTGGCGTGACCAGGCCGATTTGTGACTCGCGAAATAGCGACATCAGTTTCCAACGGTCATAGCGCTGGTTTAAATATCGGATCGGCGTGTAGTCCAGGCCGGAAAACCGGCCATTGATCCGGCCGGCCTCATATTCGAGGCTCTGCCTAATTTCCTGATACGACTGGACGTCCGAGCGCGTGGGCGGAGCCACCTGAACGAGCGTGACGTTGCCGCGCCAGTGCGGCGCACGCTCTAACAATTGCTCGAATGCCCGGAAGCGCTCGACAAGCCCCTTCGAGTAATCGAGCCGGTCCACGCTCATAATCAGCTTGCGCCCTTCCAAGCTTTGCTTCAGTTCCAGCACGTGTTGCCGGCTCTCGTGGCGACGCGCTTGCTCGGCGATGTCATCGGGGAAAACACCGATCGGGTAGGCAGCGCCGTGCAATACGCGCCCGTATGCCTCGATCCGGCCGTTGTCCCACACTTTGCCCTGCGCGTGTCGCTCGACATAATCGGCGAAGGCACGCAGATCGACCGCGGTTTGGAAACCTACCACGTCATAGCTGCATAGCGCACGCACCAGTTCGTCGTGCGGCGGGATGTTCAGCAGAATCTGCGGTGATGGAAACGGGATATGCAGAAAAAAGCCGATCCGGTTCTGCACCCCAAGCTGGCGCAGCGCGTCGCCGAATGGTATCAAGTGATAATCGTGGACCCAGATCACATCGTCAGGCCGCAGCAAAGGCAGTAGTTTCTGCGCAAGCCACCGGTTCACGCGCAGGTACCCTGCATAATCTGCGCGGTCGTAGACGGCCAGGTCATTGCGATAGTGGAAAACAGGCCACAGCGTCGCATTCGAAAAGCCGCGATAGTATTGATCGTAGTCTTTGCGCGTCAGCCCGACGGTTGCGAACGTGACCTTGCCGTCCTCTACGAGCGTCGGCGCAGCGTTTTCGACCGTTTCGCCGACTACGTCGCCACTCCAGCCGAACCAGACCCCTCCCGTATCCTTCAGCGCGCCAAACACGCCGACGGCGAGTCCACCGGCGGATCCCTTGCTCTCAGTGGGGGTTGCGACGCGATTCGACACTACGACCAGTCGGCTCATTCGCTTGTTCTCCGTCAGTTGCTGAATGGGACATGTCGGTTATGACCGATAGCGCGTCGCTGCGGTTCACTCAATGCGCGTCAATCGTCCCGGCGCATCGCCACCGGGTCGGCCTCCGTATGGGCGGCGGTCTTGGACGCTTCCGGTGGCGTGGCCTCGTGCATCGGCTGCGGTTCGGCCTGCAGTGCACGTTCACGTTCAGTGGACAGATCCGCCCGCATCTTCGGCAGGCACTCTGGATAATAGCGCTGGATGAAGGCAATCAATCCTTCTCGTACGCGGCAACGCAAATCCCAATTCAAGCCCGAATCGCTCGAGCTGACCAGTACCCGCAATTGCATCGCGCGATCAGTCGCGTCGGTAACTTGCAATACTTGGACGCGTCCATCCCATTCCGGCGCGTTGCTGACGATACGTGACAGTTCCTCGCGCAACGGCGGCAACGGCATTTTGTAGTCGACAAACAGGAATACCGTGCCAATGATCTGTGAACTGCTGCGGGTCCAGTTCGTGAACGGATTTTCGATCAACCATTGCAGCGGCACGATCAGCCGCCGCTGATCCCAGAGTCGAACGGCGACATAGGTACCCGTGATTTCCTCAATCCGTCCCCACTCGCCCTGGATCACCACCACATCGTCGAGTCGGATCGGCTGAGACAACGCAATCTGCAATCCAGCGATCATATTGCCCAGCACCGGGCGCGCCGCGATACCGGCGACCAGACCGGCGACGCCCGCCGACGCGAGCAGGCTCGTGCCGACCTGCCGCACGTTGGGAAACATCATCAACATCGACGCGATGCCAAGCATCACGATCAGCGTCATCACCGACCGAGCAAGCACGCGCGTCTGCGTGTGGATGCGTCGCGCATGCAGGTTGTCGGCCGTGTCCAACGGGTTCGCGGCGACGATTGCATTGCCTACGCCGGCAACCGAACGTACGGCCAACAGCGTCAGCATGCCGATCAACGTCAGGCCACCGACATCGCGCGCGACGCGTATCAACGCCAACTCGTCCGGCGCCTCGTGCAGCACCAGTTCGATAGCCAGCATCGCCAGCGCGTAAAGCGATGGCCACTCGATCGCCCCCGTCACGACAGCCAGGATCGGATAGGGTCGCGTCACGCGACGCATGATCCGGGCGCCGACCCAGTGCCCGGCGCGCACGCACGCCACCGCGATCATGGCAACGACGATCAGGCCGGTCCACGAATGCAGCGGCGAAGCAGCAATGTTGCTGATCGGTTCAAGCCAGTTCACCAACGCTCCATCACTTGCCTGTTGAGCATGGATAGCTCTTGCCCAGCCCCAGTGCGACGACCGTACTGGCGTTGTAGCCCTTTGCGTTTGGCGTATTCGCCAAATACTTGCGCACCGCGTCAGTCAACTCCGCCGCTTTCACGTTATCGGGCAAGCAAAAGTACTGTCCCACACGTGGCCCTGTCGTACCGCCGATGGCTTCGATCGTGTTGAACACACCATCCGCTGCACCTTCGATGTAGGCTTCGCACGACACGCGCGATTTCACATCGGTGCGCTGGCATAGGCGGTCCAGGTCTGCGCCGGTGAACGCGTGAGCGCTCATCGGCACACTGATCGCAAACATTGCGATGGCGCGGAGCAATGTCCGTAGCATGGTGTTCCTTATGTTGTGATCGACAAGATCCGGCACGGCGCACCGCCGTGCCGGGCCGGGTTATTTTGCACTGCCTGCGTTACCTGCACTGCCACCGGCCGTGGCAGGCGGGCGTGAATCCTTTTGTCTTTGTTGCATCTGTATTTTCTCCAGTCGCGCGGCCAGGCCGTCCGCGATGTCCTTCTGGTTGTATTGTTTCGCAAAATCGATCGCGGTCAATTCCAACTGGTTCTTCAACGTCAGGTCGGCGCCCTCGTCGAGTAGCAGCTTCACGGTCGTGATATGGCCGCCGCGCGCGGCCATCATCAGCGGCGTGGTGCCGTTCGGCGACGCGGCATCAATGTACGCGGAATGATCGATCAGCAGCTTGACGACCTCATCCTGGCCGGTCGTCGCCGCGTAATGCAGCGGTGTCCAGCCCGACTTGTTGACTGCGCCCCCCTTCTCGATCAGCTGCTTGACCAGCTCAGTCTCGCCGTTGAGCGCGGCCAACATCATCGCGTTCTCGCCAGCACGATCCAGCTTCCCCAGGTCAGTCTTCGGTTGGTCCGCCAACAGCGCGGCGACCTTTTCGGACTTTTCTCGCGCGGCGAGTACTAGCATCGGCATGCCGCTAGCATCGACCAGGTTCGGATCGATACCGGCGGCGAGCAGCTTGCGCACCGCGTCGACATCGTCGAACTTCACCGCCTTGATCATCGTGTCGGCCGGGCTCGCTTGCGCCGTTGACGGGATCGTGGCCCCTATCCCCATCGTCAATACGCACGTGAGCCATGCCCCGGCCAGCCAGCGCGCTGAGCAACAGTGCAATACCCGGGCGACGGTGAACGATGAGCGAATGACATTGGAAAACCCAGCGAAATTATTCATACATGACATGAGTTATTTGTCTAATTTATCAATTATAAAAAATTAGACCTCAACATTTTGCGCTGCGGAACAGGCGAAAAAAGTTGGCCGACGTCGCCGCGCCAAGTTGCTCCACGTCGATGCCGCGCAGCTGCGCGACGAAACGTCCGACATGGCTGACATACGCAGGTTCATTTGGCTTGCCCCGGTACGGCACAGGCGCCAGGTAAGGCGAGTCTGTTTCGATCAACAAGCGTTCGAGCGGCACTTTGCGAGCGACTTCTTGGATTTGCGTCGCGTTCTTGAATGTCACAATGCCCGACAGCGAAATGAAAAAATTTTGCTCGAGCGCCGCTTGCGCAACATCCCACGTTTCGGTGAAACAATGCATCACGCCGCCGACTGCGGCTGCGCCCTCTTCCTGCATGATCCGCAGCGTATCCTGTGCGGCGGCACGCGTGTGGACAATCAATGGCTTGCCGGCAGCGCGCGCAGCTTGGATGTGCGTGCAGAACCGTTGCCGCTGCCATGCCATGTCGTCCAGCGTGCGGCCTTCGAGCCGGTAGTAATCCAACCCGGTTTCGCCAATCGCAACAACCTTCGGGTCCTGCGCGAGCGAGACCAATTCGGCAACGTTCGGCTCGCGTGCATGCTCGTGATCCGGATGCACGCCCACTGACGCGAAAATATGGGGATGCGCATGGGCGATCGCCAGCACGGACGGGAACGTCTCGAGATCAACGCTGACGCACAGCGCATGGGTCACCGCATTGACGCGCATCTGCTCGAGCACGTCCGGCAGGCGCTCGGCCATTCCGTCGAAGTTGATGTGGCAATGTGAATCGATAAACATCGGTACCCCGCGGCGCCGCTACGCGGCGCGCTATTGAAACTGACTTTACGCGCCAGCAGTGAGCCGGCGCCCAACGATGACCACGTCGCGCTCGATGCCATCCAGTGTCGCGATCCGCGGCAACCAGCCCCAGTCATCGAAGCCGTAACGGCGGAACAAACGCAGGCTGGGCTCGTTGTGGCCAAAGACGAAACTGAGCACCGTGTGCACGCCCAGCGAGGGCGCATGCTCGAGCGCCGCAGACAGCAATTGTGATTCCAGGTCAGCAGTCACCTGCTTGGATGAAACCGTCGAATTATAAATCGCGACGACCGCCGGCAGATCGGCGCGTGTAGCGACGCGATAGGGCATTTGCGTCATGGGTTGCTCCCGAACATGCTCCGATAATGGATAAACAGCTCCTCAAAAACCAGTCGGCCATTCAGCGGATGCTGCTCGACGGCCCGTTGTTGCGTGATCCGCTTCAGGCACTGGGCGACCTGCAAAGGCGTGGCACCTTGTGCAACATGCTTGAGCGCGTTGCGGTGCGCTGGGAAGTAGCGTGGCTCGCCACTCGTCTGCATGGCCAGCACATCATAGAGCCAGCGTTGCAGCCAGCCGAGCACCGACGGCACCGGCACCTTTTGCAGGGCTTCGCCGCAGGCGAATGGGTCGCACGCCGGGCCGGCCGCAAGTTGCTCCAGCGTGAAGCGCTTGAGCGGCGCGTGCTCGTCGCGGGCAACGGCCAGCGCGGCCAATGGCGCGCCGCCGGCTTCCGCGAGTACCCCCGCCGGATCGTCAATGGACTGGCTACGGAGCCAATCCGAGGCACTCGCCGCGTCGGGCATCGCCAGCGGCCATTGTCTGCAGCGGCTCACGATGGTCGGCAGCAAACGCTCCACGTTCGCGCTCACGAGCAGGAACACCACGCCGGACGGCGGCTCCTCCAGCGTCTTGAGCAGTGCGTTGGCTGCCGCCACGTTCAGCGCCTCGGCCGGGAACAGTACCACCACGCGCCGGCCGCCGCGGTGCGAGCCAATGCTGCAGAAATCGAGTAGCGCCCTGACCTGCTCGATTCTGATCTCCTTGCTCGGCGCCTTGGATTTCTTGCCGCCTGCGCTTGCGCCATCGTCGTCGCCCGTGCGCTCACCGTTGGCATTCTTGCCGATATCGCTGTTCGCTTGCAGCAGCGTGGCCTCGGCGGCGACGGCTTCAGGGCAGACGAGCCTGAAATCCGGGTGATTGCGTTGCAGGAACCAGGTGCATGCGGCGCACTGCCCGCACGCGCGTGCGTCATCACGAGGCTGCTCGCACAACAGGCTCTGCGCAAGCTCGCAAGCGAAATCCACCTTACCGATGCCGGCCTGCCCGTACAGCAACAACGCGTGAGGCCAATGTTCGCGCAGTGCCTGGATACGCGTCCAGTCGTCGTATTGCCATGGATACGGCATCTTTTATCGATCAAAGGGTGATGAGGATGGCTTCGAGCTGTTCGCGCACTTCGGCGATCGAGCTTGTCGCATTGACGATCGCAAACCGCGCCGGTGCCTGCGCGGCGCGGCGCAGGTATTCGGCACGGGTGCGCGCGAAGAACGCGTCTGATTCGCTTTCGAATTTATCGGGTGCGCGGGCTCCACCACGCCTTGCACTGGCAGTATCGGTCGGCACATCGAACAGCACGGTGCGATCCGGTTGCAGCCCGGCCTGTACCCATTGCTCGAGCACTTGCAACTTGTCGATCGACAAGCCGCGCCCGCCGCCCTGGTAGGCGAATGTCGCATCCGTGAAGCGATCGGACAGCACCCAGTCACCGCGGGCGAGCGTGGGCTCGATCACCGCGGCGATATGCTCGCGACGCGCCGCGAACATCAGCAATGCCTCCGCTTCGAGATGCATCGGCTGGCGCAGCAGGATTTCCCGCAGCGCCTCGCCCAGTGGCGTGCCACCCGGCTCGCGCGTAACGATGACACGTGCGCCCTGCCGTGCGGCACGCTCGGACAGTCGATCGCAAAACCACGTCAGGTGAGTCGTCTTGCCGGCGCCGTCGATCCCTTCGAACGTGATGAATTTGCCGCGCGGCCGGTGCCCGTCGTGGCGACTGGTCGTGATATCCGTCATGTCACTGACCCCTGATGTATTTGTCGACGGCCTTGTTGTGATCGCCGAGATTATCGGAAAAATGACTGCTGCCGTCGCCGCGTGCGACGAAGTACAACGCGCTGCTGGCAGCCGGGTGCAGCGCGGCTTCCAGCGACGCATTGCCGGGTAGCGCGATCGGCGTGGGCGGAAGCCCACCGCGCATATAGGTATTGTACGGGGTGTCAGTCTGCAAGTCCTGCTTGCGCAACCGGCCAGCGTACGATGTGCCAAGCCCGTAGATTACAGTCGGATCGGTTTGCAATGGCATCGACAGACGCAATCGGTTGACAAGTACCGCAGCCACCAGCGGCCGGTCTTGCGCGCGGCCGGTCTCCTTCTCGACAATCGAGGCCACTTTCAGCGCATCGTAGGGCGTCGCATAGGGCAGCCCCAGCGCGCGGCCCTCCCATGCCTGCTGCACCCGCAGATGCATCAACCGGTATGCACGGCGGTAAATGTCCAGGTCGCTGGTGTTCTTGTCGAACAGGTACGTATCCGGGAAGAACAGGCCCTCGGGCTCCTGCGCAGGCGCACCTTGCAGCGCCGGCATGCGGCGCGCGGGCGGCGATGCCGGCGACGTGCCCGCCGCGCGTGGGTCGGTGGGTGCGATGTCGGCCAGAATCACGCGCATCAATTGCGCGTCGCTGAGCGCGGCGGAATCATGGCACAACGCCGGGTGCGCGTTGATCTCGTCGCGCATGCGGCGAAACGTCCAACCCTCGATGATCGTGACGACGTATTGGTTTACGTCGCCGCGCGCCACCTTCTGCAACACGCCGTATGGCGTGACCCCGGCCGAGAACGCGTAATTGCCGGATTTCAATTGCGAGGACAGGCCCAGCACGCGGGCCATCAGCACGAACAAGCGCGGCTCGACCGGCACGCCGCCGCGGCGCAATTGGACTGCGACGCTGCGCAGGCTGCTGCGCGGCTTGATCGTGACATCGAGTGGCGAAGGCGTGATCTGAAGGGGCGTGCGAGCCCAATACCAAACGGCGCCACACGCCGCGACGACGGCGACTGTCGCGACCGCCGCCGTGGCGAACAGCACTTTCTTGAACAGGGACATGCGAAACAGGGTTGAGCAAGACTCAATATAATACAGTTGTTAAATTTGGCTGTCTCCCGCCACAGTAGGCGAATTCAGCCGTTATACCTGTACCTTTGGCGCGTTTACGATGAGCGTGTAAGTCATTGATTTGTATACAGCAGATTTTTGCCTATGGCACAGGGTTTCAGCATAATCCGAGGCAGTAGCGAGTGTAGCTCAATGGTAGAGCAGGAAGCCTCCAAGCTTACGGCCGGAAAGTGCGCTGGAAGCGTCAAGGTAGCTGGAAGAGCGGCGGTGTCCGCGTCATCTACTATAACCGGCTTGCGAACGGCGAAATTTGGTTGCTCACGATCTACGCCAAGAGTGCACGGGAGAACATTCCCGGCCACACGCTCAAGGCAATCAAGGAGGCTATCGAGGACGCCTAAGACCGAAAAAGAACTCATCGCGCGTGACGCGACGCGCGACATCGGGGCGGAACTGCTGCTAGCAGTGAAGCATCGGATGTTGAATTGCCTTGATACGGAGCGAAAGATGGACAAAATCAAGATCCGGCCATGGAATTCGGCCGAGCACCTGAAGACCGAAGAAGATGCCGCCGAATATTTTGAGGCATGCCTTCTAGAAGGCGGCGATGATCCAACATTCATTGCACAAGCACTTGGCGTGATTGTCCGCGCGCACGGTATGACACAAGTTGCCCGCGATGCAGGCCTGACACGGGAGGGCCTATAAGGGCGTTGTCAAGCGAGGGTAATCCGAGCTTCGGAACAATTTTAAAAGTCATCAAAGCGCTCGGGCTGCAATTGCACGCAACGGCGCATGCTCGCTGCCGAAAAAGATTTCGATTACTAACCAGCGGACTGAACCGGCATCGTGCTTGGATTGCATCCCGCCGTCTTTGGCCGCGCCGCACATACGTAGCGCTGGAGCGCTCGAAGCTTGTCTATCTGCCGCCGCCGCACCGGAGTCAAATTGCGGCCCGCAAACCCTTGCCCCCGCTTGGGTGCTTTTTGCGTTGCGGAACGGGAGCGGAGCTTCAGTGAGCAAGCGGGTGCTCGGCCAAGTACTGGCGCAGGGCCGCATTTACGCGAGTTTGCCAGCCTTTCCCGGTAGCCTTGAACGCATCCACTAGGTCAGCGTCCAGGCGTATGGCTGTAAATACCTTGTTCTCTTCCGCCTTCGGGCGACCGCGAGGGCGCTTGGCGACCAGCGCGGCATATACTTTGGACGGTAAGACCTCACTTGCAGGTTTCGCCTGGGCAAAATCCTCATCGGTCCACTCATGGGTCTCCGGGTCAGCCGCGATGCCCGTGTTGACGGCAGCGTCTTCTTCCGGGGTGGGGCTAATGTGCCCGACTTTAAGTTTCGGCATATTCTATCTCTCGCTGGTCGTCGGCCGCGACGGCGAAAACACACTGCACCGGAATTGGATCATGGCCCGCAAACCCTTGTCCTACTTAGGGTGGCTTTAGCGTTGCGGAACAAAATTCGGGGCATCAACCGGGCTTTCCAATCAGTGCTTCAGCAGGAATGTGCAACCCGTGATGCAAGCGCCTAATCATGTTCAGGCTAAGGTTGCGAGTACGGTTTAGCACTTCATACACTCGACTTGTACTACCCAAGTAAGGTTGCATGTCAGCCACTGACAAATTGCCTTGTTCCATGCGAAACTTGATCGCCTCAATCGGATCCGGCAATTCCAGCGGAAAGTGCTTGGCCTCGTAGTTCTCGACCAAGACCGATAAAATTTCCAACTGGTCACCTTCCGGGGTGTTGGGCGCCGGATCAGCATCCACCAGCACGGCAATAGCTTTCAGCGCTTCGCTGTAATCCTGTTCAGTGTGAATCGGACGAATTTCCATTTTGTTACTCCAGTTCCACCGTTAAGGCATCGATTTTGTCGTATTCGGCATGAGTACCGACAAACTTGATATAAACCACGCCTAGGCGGTAGGCGACGGCCACAATCAGACGATAAGCGTTTCCTTTGATGTTGAACACAACCCGGTTATGCCCAACAAAGCTGACCGACGCGTAACGTTCCTTGATATCTTGCGGCGATGTCCATATGGTGCTATGGGCTTCTTCATGCCATGCCAACAATGCTTGCTTGGCGGCCGGGTGTTTTTCACAGAAAGCAGCCAAATTTTTCTTCGCAACGACACGCATGAAGTCATCATAGTCCCATTTTGGGACTCCTGCAAGCCCTGGGTAAAGGCCACTTTGGTGCCATGTTTTTATTTTATTATTCTCGGCACATGGATAGATTTTATCTATTAATTGAAACTGTTCACTAGAACAAAGCTAGCAATGTCAACCGGTAACGTACTTTAAATGACGTGCGGCTCAAATATCGATGACGCAGCTTTCACTTTCCAGCCGTCTCCGGCCGCACCGTGTACACGTAGCACTGTAGCGCGCGAAGCTTGTCTATTTTTCGCTGGTCATGGACCGCGACGGCGAAAATGTGTTGCGCCGGAATCAGATCGCGGCCCGCAAACCCTTGTCCTGCTTGGGGACTTTTCGCTTTGCGAAACACAGTCCGTAACAATAACTAGGCTTTTCGAGCCGCACTTCAGCGAGGCCATACTGCCCACGTCGCAAGGCAGGCTACACAGCTTGCCTTGCGTGAGCCGTCAGCGTCGCTCATTCATCACGCTTGCGCCGATGTAGAGGCTTGGCCGCTCGCTTGCGCTAATGGGGAGGCTTCGTTGCTTGGTTGCTCCGAAGTGGGAATTTTGCCAATTTCGCTAAGGGGCCGATGGGTGATGATCAACTTCTTGTATACGCTACCATTATCTGCAAGTTGGGTGACTTCACCGTTTTCTGTCCATCTTCCTTGTTGCAGTAGCTGAGTATGCAGGTCGACTTCTTCCAAAAACGCATTTGTGTTACCAACAGTAACAGGCAGGCAGTTATTTTTGCACCCGATGGCTCTGCCTTCGCCCATGCTTATCATCGCGTGAACAAGTTGACGTTCCTCCGGCGCTTTAGGATCAAAGAAGCCGATGACGTCTCCGCGCGGCACCTCTTTAAGAGCTTCGGCACTGTTGACTTTTTTGTCATTCAGTGAAATTACATCGAGTGAGCCAGTCTGCGCGTGCATTGAATCGTACTCGGACTGGGAAATGATCCCCGCTTTGACCGCACAATACCTAGGCAAATTCCAACACATCAGATTACTTACGAAACTAAAGGCTTTTTCATCCACCCGGTTACCTGTTGTTTCGTCGCGTGCTAAGGCGTCTGTTGCGACCCCCAATGCTTCCTCGGATAAGGCGCGATGCTGAGCTTGCGTCCAATTGGACCGAATCGCTTGGTAACTCTTCAGGGGGTTTTCCGTATAAGGGAAGAAGGGATGTGTGCCGTCGGCGTGAAGCAGATCTAGAGGCTTTAATGTGAAGAATTGGGGCCTATTTTCTCCTTCCGAGCCAGAGCTTGAGCTTGGGTGAGGCGGCGGGCAACAACTTGCCATCGCTGCGCTTACATCTGATAAGGTTTCTGCTGCAACTTCGCGTGCCTTTGACGAGAATGCGGCCAGCTTAGAGTCGCTAACACAAGTCGTCCACGAAGCGCGAACAGATAACGGCAGCGGCCAAGCAGAGCAAGGCGATATGAATGTCTAGGCGCCGCTCGAAGCGGATGCGCAGCTTACCAAAACCGGCAAACCAGGCGTGCGTGCGCTCGACTACCCAGCGATGCCGTCCGAGCCGCTCGCGCTTTTCTACGCCGCGACGGGCAATGCGTGCAGTGATTGTGCGTTGCTTCAGATAGCGTCGGCAGCGGGCAAAGTCGTAGCCCTTGTCCGCATGCAGTGTGCCCGGGCGTTTGCGCGGCGAACCGCTCAAGCCCG
>NZ_PRDW01000005.1 GCF_002927045.1 Mycetohabitans endofungorum
GGCTCTTCTTCACGACATGACCTTCTGCTTGTCAAGGTTGCATCATGCCGGATTTTTCTACTTTTGAATGGCCCAGTTTTTTGGGGTAGCCTCACCAACACAATCGCCCCTGCGCCAGCCGCCGCACCCAGCGTCTGTTTCGCAATCATCTCTCGACTGGTTGCATCATGATTGGCCGACGCATTCATCGCTTCTGATGTGGGCTGGTTAAGCCCCAAGCCGCTCGGATAGTGCCCCGCATACATGCTCGGATCAGCTTTCTGCGCCGGCGTCGCATAGAACATATAGCCTGGTCCGCTGTCACCGTCTGCCGGCAACATCCCGTGCGCTTGTCTCAGGAATGCGTGGGCCCCGTTGATTCCACTCGCCTGGCAAGCCATTCTGCACTTGCAGGTTTGCCTGTATTGTCAGCTCTTCATGCGTAAGCGTCGTCTCAAGCTTGCAATTACCCACATCTCAATCGCGGATCCTGGTAACTTGGCATCTATGATGACCGGTGTGCGAACGAGATGGCAGGGAACCGAAAGGCAGATAATCAAGCATGGTTTGAGCATGAAGTTGAAGAAAGCGAATTTGCGGACTCGCGGCTACGCAAGCGTTTGGGCAAGCTTTTGATCCAATTATGGAACGGCATGGGCCAGACGATTCCATTTGCGTGCCAGGACTGGGCTTCAACCAAGGCGGCCTATCGTTTCCTGTGCAACAAGCGTGTCAATGAGCACGATATCCTGAGCGGGCACTTTCAGGCTAGTGCTGAGCGTTTAAGGGCGACACAGGGCCCTGTTCTCATTGTGCAAGATACAACGACATTCTCGTACCAGCGCGAACGCACCGAACTCATCGGCTACACGGGCAAAACGTCGATCCGGCCGGCAAGGCATGGTCTGCAACAGCCGCTGACACAATGCGGCATCCTGATGCATTCGAGTCTGGCTGTCACAGCGGATGGACTGCCGCTGGGCCTGGCAGCGGTAAAGTTCTGGACGCGCAGCAAGCTCAAGGGTTGCACGGCGCTCAAGCGACATGTCAATCCGACGCGCGTACCGATTGAGCAGAAGGAAAGCTATCGCTGGCTAGAGAACATGCGCCAGTCAACGGCACTGCTGGGTGAGCCTGCCCGTTGCGTTCACATCGGTGATCGGGAAAGCGACATTTATGAGCTGTTTTGTAGCGCATACGATTTATGCACACATTTCCTAGTGCGCACTTGTGTTGATCGCTTGGCCGGCGATGGTCAGCGCACTGTCGCACACGAAATGGAGCAGGTCCAGCTTAAGGGATTGCACCGCGTTAAGCTTCGTGATAAGAAGGGCCGTCCGATGACCGCTACGCTTGAGCTTCGCTACCAGCGAATGACGGTATTACCACCGATTGGCAAGCACAAGCGCTACCCTGCACTGCAGCTGAGCGTTATTCACGCCCAAGAGCGCAATGCACCCCGTGGACGAGCTCGCATTGAGTGGAAACTGATTACCGATATGCCTGTCAGATCGCGCGCCGAGGCAGTCGAAAAATTAAACTGGTATGCCATGCGCTGGAAGATCGAGACATTCCATAAGATCCTGAAATCGGGATGCAGGGCAGAAGAGTCAAAGTTGCGTACGGCCGACAGGCTCGCGAACCTGATTGGCGTGTTCTGCATCCTGAGTTGGCGCATATTCTGGCTCACTATGATCAGCCGATCTGTCCCGCAGGCGCCGCCCGAGGTGGCATTTACACAGACCGAAATCGAATTGCTTGGACGTGTCGTCCAGGACTCACCTCGTAGCGCGCAAGCGCCGCCGCTATTGCGCAACTTGCTCAAGCTCGCCCGGCTTGGCGGCTATTTGGCTCGCGCTAGCGATCCTGCCCCAGGAAACACCGTCATGTGGCGCGGCATGCGGCGCTTGATCGATATCCAACTCGGGTATGAACTCGCGCTAACAAGATATGGGTAATTGCAAGAAAGACGCAACGCTTACCTTCATGCGCCTGTTCGATGGTCAAATCGTGGCGCTTCGCATACACTGCTCACGACCATTGACCCACCTCTTCTCTTCCGGATGCAACTGTCGGTTAAACCGTAGATTTTCTATCTCGACTTTCCCTTTTGAGCATCATCTTTCTTTTTGTAACTCTCCCGCGCTTCGCGATATGAATTTTCGAATGGCTTAATCCCTAACATAGCTGCTCTTGATGATATACCACCCACTGCAACCAACGTAAAACCAAGCAGAGCTACAAACATTACATCATACTTTAATCCAATGAGCGTGATCGCCCCTCCTATAAAACACGCCACCCCTCTAACAACCGGGGTAAAATTTCCATCTCGAATGATCCAATTTTTCATTTCTTTTCAGGCTGCTTAAATTGATTTACCCAGTCTAAACCCTTGACCACTCCTCCAATCTCATTGAATACAGGGCCATACAAGGGATATCGTTCGGAAGCAAAGTAATTTGTTAAATCTACGATACTATCCACAGCATAGGCTTTAGGATTTGGCCTCACGATCTGTTCAATCATTCCCGCGCTTAGTCCTATTACCGATGCACCAAAAGTTAGTGTCGTAGCGGCAGGAGCATACGGCGAAGGTACGGCCGCAATCGCACCCGTTGTCGCACCAAACCGGCCAGCTGCCGTCGATACAACCGCAGCGGTATTCGCGATCTGCTCCTTCGGCAAATCCGGCGGATAATAAAGCATCCCCGCTGGCGTCAGTCCCGCTGCACACTCTGCCGTCGCACAGGGCTTCGCCGGGGGCTTAAGCGCATACCTTCGCGGTCCTAGCTCTGGTTGCGTGGGTGCCGCGGTGTAACTGATGGTACTTGGCACATCGCTGCTCCTCACCGTATCCATGATATACCGCTGCAGCTCAGCATTATTCGCTACTGACGCCTGCGTCAGGATTGGCTTTCCGTCCGCAGTCTTACCCCCATATATCCATTTGGCTTGTGCATCCGTCGGACGCTGATCACCTATCAAGATGTCGGGACTCCCAGCATATGTTTGGCCACCCTCTGTCATCGACATCTGCCGCATCTGGTCTTCAATCTGCTGCGGGCTGTATTTGCCACCACTCTTTTCCGCAAGCTGTTGGGCTAAGGTCTTTTCCGGTGGATACAACTGCCGATTAAACCGCCCCTCCGTCACCGCAGCCATCGTCGCAATCGGTGTGTCTTGGCCCGCCATCTCCGCCACCGCTGCCACCAACGAACTCACCAGGTTTGTTTGCGCTTCTCTCTGACGCTGCGTCAACCCCTGCGTCGGCCCGAGTAGCGTGCCCAGCATCGAACTGGCCGCCGCCCCCATCGCGCCCGCGCCGCACTCCTGGTGGCTAGCCGCCGCGCCCGCGCACCCCACCAGCGCATGCAGCGCCGCGCGCGCTTCCTCGCTTTGCAAGCCATCTGCCACGCGTTTCACTTCGCTGGCCGCCAAACCCTGCACGTAATTGACTGTCGCCGACAGTGCAAACTGCCCCGCGCCTGCCGTCACATTGCCACCCGCTGCGGCGCCCAGCGCCGATAGCGCGCGTCGATAAGTGCCGCCCGGGCCCCATTGCGCCTTTAGCTGCGCCGCTTGCTGTTGCGCTTGCGCCCTGGCCTGCGCACTCAGATTCGGGTCCTGGGCCGCTTGTTGCGCTTCATCCAGTTGCGCTTGACGATGGCCCACGAACGTGCCGATTTGATGTGTCAACTGATTCGCAATCTCGAACCCCGCCTGAATCCTCTCCTTGTCGAAGATTGGCTTGAGCGCGTGATTACCATCCTGCCCGCTCCACACCTGCTGGTTCAGCTCGGCAAGGCTTTGCGCAACGTCTCGCCCCGTCAAAGCTTTCTGTTGCGCCTCATCCGTAATGTGAATCGTACCGGCGATAATCCCGCTCAGCGTCGTGCTGCTGGCCTTGCCCGAAGCGGCCATCACGCTCGGCGGCGCAACGCTGAATCCGCCCGGAGTCGACGGCAGCTTGCTACCCGGTACTTGCTCCGCGCCCGTCGCCGCCTGTCCAGACTGGTTCGTGCCAACCCCTTCCAGGTCTTCGCCACCACCACTGCCGCCCACACTGTAACCTCCGCTCAGGCCCACGCTACTGGCGTTGTATTCGGCGTAGTTGACGATATCCTCGGTACTTAACGTGCGCGTCGTCAAACTATTCGCTCCGTCATGCACTGCCTGCTGCGTGCTGGCGATCGCCGCGCCCTTCAGGCTCGTGTGACCCTTGACGTTAATCTGGAAACCGCCGTCGCCCGCTTGGATGCCGCTGCGCTCGGTCACGCTCGCCCAGTCGCTTGCAATCTTTTGCTGGCTGAAGCTGACGCTACCCGCCACCCCCAAACCCGCCGTCACGCTGCCGCCGAGCGACATGTCCCGGCTGCGCTCGCTACTGCGCTCTTGCAGGCTTTCGAGGTGCAGATCCCCGCCCACTTCGCCGATCACTTGCCGGCCACTGAGCACCGCGCCTTTAAGCGTAGTATCGCCGCCCGACTCCAGCACCAGTCGGTTACCCGCGCTCACGTGGGTGGGTGTCCAGTTCACGTCAGTGCCTTCGCCCCAGCCGCGTGCGCCACTGACGTTCGCTGTCACACCGGCTGCCTTGCCCTGGGAGCTTAGGTTCACCGCCACGCCTGCGCCACCGCTGAGGCTGCTGTGGGTCCGGTGCAACTCGCGAGCGTTTTGCACGGCCAGCAGATTGATTTTGCCGTCGGCCTTCAGTTGGACATCACCGCCACCCTGGATCTCGCTACCTTGTACAGTCAACGTGGAATCTTGGCCGGGACCGATAGCTTGAACCCTCACGTTGCCGCCAGCGGCAATGCTCGAACCCGATGCGGTGGCACGGTTGTAAGTGGCCTGACTCCCGCTCTGCGCGCCGCCCACAGTGACTGAAATGTTAACCCCGCCACCCGATTTCGGATCCTGAGCTATGGCGTCGGCAGTGTTCTTGGCGGCCAAGCCAGTCGTCACGCCCGCCAACGCTTGCATACGGAGATCGGATATCTGTCCGACCGACCGCTCCACCTGCTGCGCGGTCTGAGCCGCCGCCATCGCTGGCGCCGTCACCGCCACGGTCAAACCCGATTGCTTGAACTGAGTTTGCTGCGTACCCTGACTCTGCTCACGGGCTTCCGTAATAATGACTTCGCCCGCCTGAATATCCACATCGCCCCGCGGCGTGAGGATATGACTGCCTTCTTGCCGATAGAGCTGTTTGGCAGCCAAGGTCACGTTACCATTGGTCGAGCCCACGCTGGAAACCGTTGCACGAGTGCCGGCCTCTTGCTGGTCAGCGCTGTGCGCCTGGCTGCCAATTGTCACCGACATCCCATCATTATGTAGTAAACCACTCTTCTTGGTCTCCTTGAAGTGGCTTTCGCTGTAGGTCTGCGTTGCAGCCTGAATAGTCAGGTCGTTCTGCGCCTCAATGAACGTGCCCTTATCTGACACGACATTGCTGCCGGTCAAGGTCACGTTGCGGCCTTGCACCGCCACCGTGTGGCCACCGAAGGTGTTGGCCTGCGCGGTAGTGTCCGCCAGGCTGTCGCGAGTGGTGGTTTGACTGGAGCCGAACAGATTACGACTTTTATACTGCCGGCCTTCGCTCCAGTGACGACTTGTTTGCCCGCTCACGATGTTGACATCCCCATCAGCCAGCGCCACCAATGTGCCTTGGTCGCTGTTGACGCGGGCCGCACGGGCATTCAGGTCGCCGCCAGCCTGCATGCGTACGTTACCCCGCGCCTCCACGGTGGTCCCGACCTCTTGCTCAATGCCTTGCTTAAGGTAGTTGCTGGCGTCGATGACGTTGCGTTCTTGCTCCGCGACTTTGACCGTGCCCAGATTCAGATCACGGCCGGCGATTAGGGTAGTCTGGCCGTTCTGTCCATTGTTGGCGATCTGCGCGGCAATTAGATTGATGTCGCGCCCGGCGCTGGCCACCAGGGGGCCGCCAAGGGGGTAGTTAACGCTCAGACCGGCTATACGGTCCAGATGGGTACGGCTAAAGTCGCTCTGGCCAGCTTGCTTGGCATCGCTGCGGGTTGTGGTGACCATATTCAGGTCGCGGCCAGCCTGAACGAATAAGGCTTGGTCAGCGTCAATGCTGCCGCCGATTATGTCAATGTCGCCAAGCGCCTGAGCAGATACTGTCTTGCCAGTGATCCGGCCGCCAACGTTACGCAAATTTTCGGCATTCAGTTGCACGGCAGTGTGTCCCGCGAGGGTGCCTGTATTGACGAGCTCGTCCTTGAGTCGCATGTCGATCGATTCCGCGGCGAGCAGTGTGCCGTTACCGTCAAGGTCACCCGGCTTGACGCGGGCGTAGACTTGCGGCACTAGCGCGCGAGTGACAGTGCCATCGGGTAGGTGCACGTCCTGCTCAACCAGCCAGACGATATCGCGAGTCAACTGCGCCATTTGCTGCGCACTTAGCGCCACGCCAGGACGCAGGTTCCATGCTTTCGCATAAGCGCTGCCGGCCTCGAGCAACGCTTGGTATTGCGCCTCATCGCTGGCATAGCCTTTCAAAAAACGCCGACCTGTCAGTTGCGCGACTTGCTCACGCACCAGCATTTGTTCGTAAAATCCGTCGCCCAGGCGCTTGTGTGTGGCGGCCGGATTGTGCTTTCCTTGTGACAGTAGGGTAGCGGCGCTTTGCCAGGTGCGATAGTCGGTAAAGCGCGGATCGGTCTCGATCAGATAGCTGTCATTGTTGGGCTGAACACGAAATAAGCTGTTAGCCGGTACCTGGGCGCTCGGCTGGACAGTGCGGATAACCATGGGGGCATCGCCGTGCGTATCAAGCACACCTTGCTCTTCTTGGCCGCTCGTTGGTTCCTGACCGCTTATCACCGGATTCTGACCCGCTATCACCGGCCCCTGGCCGCTTATCGCCAGATCCGGACCGGTTATCGCGACATCAACCTGGCCTAGCTCGGGTGCGGCGCGCACACTAGGCACGGCCGGCACTTCGATTATTGCGCTTGCTTTCAGCGCGTCATCTGCCTGGCTAAGCTGCTGCTGTGCAAGCACATAGCCACGCGCGCCGCTGGCGGTATGCTGCTCGACCTTGGAGACGGGCAGCTCAATCGTGTGCACGATGTCGGCTGGCGTGTAAGCAATCCGTGCCTCCCAGTGGCGGTCATGCCGGCGCTTCACGCCGCCACGCCATTCATTCCAAGTGAACTGGCTAGTGCCTACCTCGCGGGTAATATGCTGGCCAAACACCGCCTCATTTTTCAGGTTACCCAAATCGCCCTGTAAAGTGCCGCCGGCGAAAATATGGCTTTTGTCATTAGTGAAGTTTTCACCCTGCAGCACAAGATTACCGCCCGAGCGAATGAGCGCCGGCGCGCTTTGCGTGACCCGGGTTTCGTATTCGGTGCGCGTTATATCGTACTGGGTCCACCTGCTGATTTCGGCGCCGGTGCCATTGTGAAAATAACAGCCGGATTTGTGCCCTCCCGCCCAATGATATTCGTTAATATCGTGTTTATTGGGATCACCGTCCGGCTGAAGCTCTATGCTCTGGGTTGGCCCGCTAACCTGCACCAGTTCGGTGGCAAAGTGCGCGTTGCGATTGAGCAGGTGCTGGGTGTTGAAACTCAGGCCCCCCAGCGATTCAATCGTGGCGCTGTCGTTGAGCACGTGACCGGCACGACCCACGGCCTGGCCCTGCTCATTCAGCGCGCCGGCAATGTTTAGCGCCGTACTATCATGGCCAGCGCTAAAGATCAGCGCCTGCTCGTGGTTGTTGACGACGTTCGCACCGATATCCAGCTGTGTCCTCGCAGCAATGACTGCGGCCCGGCCATGCTCCTGTCGATTGTCAATGGTGTTGGCCTGCAACGCAAGGTGATCACCGTAGAGACGCCCCGTGCCAACATTGTCTACGGCACTGGCCTCAACACGCGCCTGCACGCCATCGATTAGGCCACGGTTAGACAGCTTGCCATCGGTGGCCACCCACACGCGGTTGCCGTTGATCCGGCCATCGACGGTGTTGTCGATCTGCGCTCCCCGTACTTCGAGCTCGTCTGCTTGGAAAACACCGCGGTTGGTCAGTTGCCCCCCCGTGCGGACAACGGCATGGCCGTTGGCAATCACTTCGTGATCGTTGTCAAAGTCCTGCTGCAGCGCCAAGTTTAAGTCGCCGTTGGACAGCAAACGGCCCGCTCCGCTTAGCTTGCTCGCACCGATATCCAGCCGGGCCCGTGCGGCGATGACCGCCGCTTGGCCGTCCTCCTGTTGATTGTCAACGGTATTGGCCTGCAACGCAAGGTGATCACCGTAGAGACGCCCCGTGCCGACATTGTCTACGGCACCGGCCTCAACACGCGTCTGCACGCCACCGATTAGGCCACGGTTAGACAGCTTGCCATCGGTGGCCACCCACACGCGATTGCCGTTGATCCGGCCATCGACGGTGTTGTCGATCTGCTCGCCCCGTACTTCGAGCTCGCCTGCTTGGAAAACACCGCGGTTGGTCAGTTGTCCCCCCGTGCGGATGACGGCATGGCCGTTGGCAATCACTTCGTGATCGTTGTCAAAGTCCTGCTGCAGCGCCAAGTTTAAATCGCCGTTGGACAGCAAACGGCCCGCTCCGCTTAGCTTGCTCGCACCGATATCCAGCCGGGCCCGTGCGGCGATGACCGCCGCCTGGCCGTCCTCCTGTCGATTGTCAACGGTATTGGCCTGCAGCGTAAGGTGATCACCGTCGAGGCGCCCGGTGCCGACATTGTCCACCGCACCGGCCACAACGCGCGTCTGTGCGCCATCAATTAGGCCACGGTTAGACAGCTTGCCATCGGTGGCCACCCACACGCGGTTGCCGTTGATTCGGCCATCGAGGGTGTTGTCGATCTGCTCACCCCGTACTTCAAGCTCGTCTGCCTGGAAAGTACCGCGATTAACCAGCCGTCCCGTGGTGCGAATGACGGCATGTCCGTTGGCCGTCACTTCGTTCTCGTTGTCAAAGTCCTGCCGCAACGCTAAGTTCAAATTGCCTTTAGACAGTAAATGGCCGGTTCCGCTCAGACTATCAGCCTCGACACGGAAGTCGGTGCCGGACAATAGCGTGCCAGCCGAGTTATACACACGATCGGCAACAACCTGAATGCTACCGGCCGAGGAGACGTGGCCTTGTGTGTTGTCCAGCACGCTATCCGTGCCCGCGCCGGTGATCTCCACGCGGCGCTTGGCGGCGATGGTCCCGGCATGGTTGTCGATATGCTTGGCCGTCAGCGCAACGGCATCGCCTCGCAAACCCAACGGCGTAGCCGGGTCTGTACTGCGGGTGTCACGGTTATGAATCCGCTTAGCATTCAGCGATAACTCGCCACTCGCGGCTATCAGGCCACCATCGTTATCGGCGACGTCAGCCACGCCCATCTGCAGCGCCTGTCCAGCCTGTATCGCGCCACCCCTATTGCGCAAACTGTCAGCCTTGAGCCCGACTTTGGCGCTACCGCCAAACTGGCCTTGAGTATTGTCGAACGTACCAATGTGCGCGGCGAGTTGGCCTTGGCTATGCACTACGCCGGCGCGATTGTGCAACTCGCCACTATTTAAGTCCAATTCGCCACCGCTGAGGAGGCCGCCCGTCTTGCCAGAATCAATGTTACGCACTGTTTGACCGTGTGTTTGCACGCGCATCGCGCCGGCCGATTGCAGTAACCCGCCGGTGTTATCCAGTACACCACTGTTGACGTCGAGGCGACCGGCAGTGCTCATCAGTGTGCCGCCAGTGTTATTCAGTGTCGCTTGCCGAGTATCAAGTTTGACCTGGCTGCCCCGGATCGCGCCGTCGGTATTGTCCAAGCCTGTGCTGTCCAACGTCAGCTCACCGGCGGCTTGGAGCGTGCCGCCCGCATTATGGATGTGGCCTTGACTGTCCACCTTCAGGTGGCCTTCGGTTGCGTTTAATAAACCGTCTTCGCGATTATCCAGCGTGGTGGACTCGAAGCGTAGTCCGTGAACGCCAATCAGCTTCCCCCGGCGATTGTCCACTGTAGGCGCGGTTACCTTCAAATCACCATCGGCGGCGAGCGTACCTTGCGCACGGTTGTCGAGCGTGCCGTCAACGCTCACGTCCAAGTTGGATTGACCCTTGGTTCTGATCATGCCGCCCTGGTTACGTAAATCACGCGCCTTCACCATCGTGTTGCCCGCGGTAACAAGCTGGCCATTGGTATTGTTGAGTTGATCAGCGATATCAACCTGCGTGTCGTGTGTGCCGGCCGCGCTAATCCTACCTCGTTCGTTGGTCAGCTGTTGCGCCTGCAACGTCAACGCGCCATTACCGCGAATGGCGCCGTGGGTGTTGTCTAACACGTCGCGCACCTTCAACTCAAGCATGCCGGCGCCACTGCTGCGCAGCACGCCTTCGGCGGTAATCAGCGTGTCTGTGTCAACATGAATCTGCTTGGCTTGAGTCAAGCCGCCGCGCAAGTCAGCCCTATGACTTGTCAGGGTCAAAACGCCATCGCTTACCAGCGTGCCACCGACGCCTTCGAGTTGCGGCACCTCGATCTGCAAACGGCCACCGCCAGCTTGCTGCACGCGACCTTGCGCGTTCTTGAGCGTGCTGGCGCGGATATGCAGCGCCCCGTCGCTGACAATCTGCCCGCCTCGGCTATTATCAAGCTCATCCTTCACCTCCAGACGGTTATCGCCGCCGGTTACCACCAGCTGACCCGCGCGGTTATCGAACGATTGGGCGTTCAGCGTTAGCGGCCCGGCTAGTTGCATCTGCCCCTTCTCGTTTTGCAGTGCGCCGAGTTGGAGTTGATGGCTGCCTGTTACGTATAGTTCACCCAGACGGTTGACCAGATCGCCGTCCTTTACGTTTAAATCGCGCACGCCTAAATGCCCGCCCTCATTGTCCAGGCCCGCGTGGGCGGTCAGATCGATGGCACTTTTGGCCATGATGCGGCCGCCATCGTTATCCAGTATGTTGGTAACGTTGAGCGCACCCGCCGCGAGCGGCGCGGCGTCACTGTCACCCAAAACGTTCATGTCCGACGTGCCGTCATCCCCAGGCGTCGTGGCGGCATCGGTGTCCAACCCAGCCTGCCCGATGCGGCCGTCCTCCCGGTTACGAACCTGCGCGGCACGTACAACCAGGTCCTGGACGCCGGTTTGCTCAATGGTGCCACCCCGGTTTGTAACAGAATCCGCGTTCACTTCCAGGCGCGTAGCATTCAAGGTGCCGCCCCGGTTGTCCAGATCTTTTGGGGTGTAGAGCACGAGTTCGCGTCCAGCGCTGATCGTACCGCTGTTGGCCACGCCGCCGCCGACGTCCAAACGCGTATTGGTCTTGGCCTGCAGAGCGCCGCTGTTTTCCAAGCGGCCGTCGGCGGTCACCACCAGTTCGCCGGCTGATGCGCCGATTCGGCCTGCGTTGCGCATACCCACGCCGTGCTCGGTACCGAGCAGAACAATTTTCTGTGCGTACATGCCGCCGAGTTGGCTCACGTCTAGGGCGAAAGCCGGCACATTGCTGTCTGTGGCGATTGGATCCACCACGCCCTGACTGGCACTGACCTGATTGGCGCCGGTCGTCACGCGCAGCTGCTGAGCCCAGAGGCCAGCATTGATCCGGACGGAGCGCGCGATAATGTCAGTGTAATCGGCGCGGCTCGCATCGAGCCCGCCACCGGTGATGGTAACGGCGCCTTGCTGCACGCGGTAGCCGTCGAGGTTGCCGCCATTCATGATCGGGGCGCCGGTGGTCAGCGTGACGCGATTGGCATTGATGAAGCCACAGCCGTCGCAACTGATCCCCGCCGGATTGGCAACCACAACTTGCGCACGCTCGCCGGCCACTTCCATGTAGCCACGCAACTGGCTTGGATGACTGGCGTTGATCTCATTGAGAATCACACGTGCGGTGCCGTTGACTAGCCACGGATTACCTTGCACCCAGCCGCCGAGCTGCGTCTGCGCGTGGGTACTAGCGTTGTTGAGAATCACGCCCCGATGGTCGACGTCAAATTGCCTATAGGTATTGCGCGACACACCGCTTGCGCTGGGGACTTGAATGTTAATCAATGGCACACCGTTGGCGACGTTTAGCATGGTTGGCTGCTGGTCGCGCGGCGCGCCAGGATCAGCCACGATCTGCGCTTGTGCGAGATCAACGACCATCCCGAGCGACACCAGAATCGAAAAATCCAGTGCCCGCATCGTCGCCAGCAGGCTGCATACCGAGCGTGCGGCCCGAACGCCGCGCTGCTTGCTTTGACTGGCGACATGCTCCGCCACGGCCATCTGTAAACCGCGGGCCCGATTGAAGATGACTCGATATAAATGTGAATTCATGACGGGTACTCAGGAAAGGTAGCAGTCCTAACGCCGATACCTAGTATGACCAGTTGACGTTAAAGCCGGCGTTGAAGCGACGGGTCTGAAAACCCGCCGGCTTGCTAAGCGGCGTACCGACAAAAACGTCCCAGAACAGCCCCTTGGCCCCGCCGCGCAGGCCAATCACAGCACCGGCTAAGTGCTGCCCAATCAAGAAGTGGGCGGACGGCCCGCCCACTTCTGCATAATCAGCACCCAAATAAAGCGTCTGACCGGTGCGATCCAGCGACCAGCCTAGGTCATTGCGCACCAGCCAGCCTCGGTCGCCGATCAAGGCGCTTTCGCCATCAAAACCGCGCACGGTATAGCGCCCGCCGATGGAAAAGCGTTCCGGCAACGCGAGCGGTGTGCGGCTCCATTGTCCGCGCCATGCCGTGGTGTAGCGTAGTCGCTGTGCAGCAATGGTCAATGGGATGGTCAGCTGAGCGTCTGCAGTAATCAGCGATGGGCGCGACGTCCCCTCGCCAAAAAATTCCTCCGGCGCCGGCTGAGCCCCTAACATACCCGTACCTTTGCGGTACGCCACGCCGCCCTCCAGCGTGGCGGAACCGATGAATTCGCGGTGACTTAAACCGATTTCCCAGCCTGCCGTGTGGCGGCGCTGTACCTCAATCTCGGTGTCATCGATGAAGCTGTGCGCATGGCGTAGCCACCCGCGCACATGAGCGTGGGTCTTGCGCACGGCATCGCGATAAAGCAGGCGCGAGAGGCGCACTTCAGTAAGGTCGCCATCACCACCGTAGCGGTAGGTTTGGTAGGCGCCCACGACCGGCTGGTGATAATCATAGCCACTGGTGGTGAAACCCAGGAGCCAGTAACGATACGGCACCTCATAGTGAACGGTGTAGCCACGCGTGCCTTTGGGGCCGCTATGCCCGCCGCCAAGGTCGTGGTTGAAGCTGGCGTAAAACAGATCGTTAAGCGTCCACCAGTTGTCGTACGAGACAGTCACGCTACCCTGGTACCGACCCGTGTACCGGCTGCCTGCATCGTCGATAGAGACGTTCAGGCGCACCGGATGCGCTTGTGTCCACGCAATCACCAGATCGCTCTCGCCAGGCTGGGCGTCTGGCCCTTCAGCCGGTGTGATTTGGATGTCAGCGTCGGCCGTCGGCACGCGCTTGAAGTTTTCCAGCGCCTGCTCGAGGTCACGCAGGTTGAGCAAATCGCCTGATGTAATCGGCACGGCGTTCCACCGCGTCGCGCGCGGACTGCTGTCGTCGGTGAAGCGGATCGCACGGATCCGCCCCGGAATAAGCGTGAGCGCGAGCGTGCCGGTCTTTAAATCCTGCGGGGCCGCTAGCACGCGCGTGGTCACGTAGCCACGCGCTACAATTGCGTTTTGCACCCGCTTCATCGTCAGGTTGATGCCTGCCGTGCCCAGGCAGCGGCCAATGGCCGGGTCGTCCGGCGGATTGGCCGCCGCCAACGCCCATTGGAAATGCGTGGCCGTGTCGCCGTCGAGTGTTATGCGCTCGATGCGAAAACAGGGCGACTCTTGCGCGGGAAGACGCGCTTGCTCAGGCGCTAACGGGCGTGTCAACCGCACGTCCGGCGTGGCCTCACGCTGCTGTCGAAGTACGCGCTCGCGTTCCTGCTCGCGCAGCGGCTGCTGTTCGGCGCCATCGAGCGGTAGCGCTTGCGCCAACATCATCGGCGCCAGACCCACGCAAAACCCTACCCCTTTTCCACCCCACCGGCGATGACAAACCGACTGCTTCCCCTTTTTCCTTATCATAGTAATCATTTTCTGCCTAGCGCTGGCAGCTAAATAACGCAGCTAGGGCAATCCTAGCAGAACTCGCGCTCTCCACACTCGAGCAGCCGCCGCAGCCCTCCGTTACAGGCGGGCCGCGAGCGTAGAGGCAGAAGAAGCGATCGGCCCGGCGCCACCATGTTGATCGGGTACATCCTGTTTCCAGCCGAGACACCATAAAGACCCGGTGAAGGCGCCCCAGACACGAATTTCCATCGATCAGGCCGCGGCGAGCGACCAACGATGTGCTATTCACCGGTGAGTGGGTAATCCAGCCACGCTGCAGGCAGCGGACCAGCATTGGCAACAAGCAGTGAACCGCACTGGGTTTGGGGCAGGCTCCAACGCTTAAGAGCGATATTCCTTGGGCTTTGCCCGACCTCGAAGGATGAAGTAGTAAACCTCTAACGCCGCCAGATCCGCCATAGGATAGTATGCGTAGGCAGCGATGGTCGAAGTCAGCTCATTATCAGTGCTGCATCGCCAGCTTCAGTCCACGCAGGACGAAGATGGTGCCAATAATTTTTTTCTCCCAGCGGCGCAGCCAGTGTAAACGCGACATGATGCGGCCAAGCGAGCGTATCGAAAAGATTACAGCCGTCAAGTACAACGTGCCTATGGCGACAAAGATCAGTCCGAGCACGACGAACTGCCAAAACGTCGCACCGAGCTCCGGCTGCGCAAACTGTGGCAGGAATGCAAGAAAAAACAACGCGACTTCTGGATTGAGTACCTCGATCAGCATCGCTTGAACAAAGGCCTTCCTAGGTGAAACCGCAGCCGGCTTCGGCGTAAGCGCATACCCAAGTGTCGGTTTCTCGAGCAACGCCTGCACCCCAAGATACAGTAGATACGCGGCGCCGGCCAACTTAACGATATTGAATGCCAGCGCCGAGGTCATCAGCAACGCGGATAAGCCCACTGCTGCACAGAGCGTGTGGATAAGATCTCCAGCCGCCACACCGAGTCCGGTGAATACGCCGATTGTGCGGCCGCCTTGTACTGTGCGCGTGAGCACCAGCAACACGGGTGGCCCGGGAATCAGCAACAGTCCGAGCACGACCACGACAAAGGTGCCCAAAGTCGAAAATTCCAGCATCGAAAGCTCCTATCGCCGTTCATCGATCACCTCAAACCACGTCCATGCGTGCCGCCATTAAGCCTGACACATGGGCAATATCAGCCCATAGCCATTCTCGTGAGCCTGAACGCGATTGTTGCGCGTGTGTAGCATGCGATTTTCGCGCGGGCAACTCCTAGGCAACCACAGCGTGTTTTGCAAGTCAGTGGATAATGCCTTGAAGCTCTCGCTTCCTTTGGCGACATGGGCGTATTCCCAGTGCGAGAAGTCCAGCACAAAATGATACAGTCGGTGATCGAATGGCGCGCTGGCGATCGTCACGCGTAGCCCAGCCATGTCGGTTAGGATTGCCGCGATCGGCGTTCCGTTGGCGTCGGTGGCGATGTGATGCTTGGAACCGGGTCGCGCTCGACCGGTGGGGTTCGGACCAGTTTTCGTCCGCCCCAATCGCGCGAAGCGACGAAGAGTCAACGACCACGCGTGAGAAGTTGATCTTCTGAGCTGCTTGCAGTTTCGCCAAAAACAATGTGTGCAATCGACCCCTACACGCCGGCTTGCTGCCAATCGTGCAGCCTGCACCAGCAACTCCCCCGAGCCGCAACCCAATCGCGCTGGCAGGTCATGCCAGCGAATGCCGGTCTTGAACACGAACACGGACGCCCGTCAAAACCACGCGCTCCGCTACTGGCTTGCGACCGGGATACTTGAAACGGCGCGGCTTGGGTGGGAGGTAGCAGCGTTTCGATCAGTGCCCATTGCCACGACGGCCAACGTTAACAGGTTGCTGAAAAATTTGGGTTTACCAACTCCATAAACGAGGGCTAATACGTCGGTCCGCGACACCATTTTCTACCTTAACGCAACTTTAATACGAGAAAGCACCGAATTTAGGTATTTCACTCTACCCTTGCCATCATAATCATTTATCAAATAATCTGGGTCACCACTTACTGGCATCCCATTTGGGGGAGCATATTTATTAACTTTCACCAAAAGATCCTTCATTTCACTCAACCCTTCCTCCTTTCTTGTCAAAGGATATATTTTTTCTATTAAAGAATTGTAATCTTCCACCCCCTTTTCTCTCAATATAAACCCATTGATTGCCAAAATTGCCTTACTCGTCTTAGACCAATCGTTAGTTATTTTTTTTTCCTTCTTCTCCGAGAGTATAAGGATCTTTATCAACAAAATGCTCTTAGCAATTCTGCACTGAATCACGGGAATTCTAACTGCTTCTGACGTCACCGTGGCAAGGATAAGAAGAGAGCTTGCCACTTTATCATTAATTTTAGTCCCTCCATCAAATTTTGATAAATTTATCACGGAATTATGTATAGACTCCTTACTAACCCCTATCTCACCTCTATCCTTTCCCGCTATATTTGAAAGCGCATTATAATGAGAATTGCTATCCAAAGTAATATTTTTCATCCCCGGAATACTAATTTTTTTAAACTCAGCATCAGAAAATTTAAAAAATTCACTTTCATGATTTCTTTTATTTATTCGAATGAAACCCACTATATAAAAATTTTGATGAGACATAACCAAAGATACGTTACCTACCCCTGAATCCGGAAAATTAATGCGTGTTAAGCCATCAACACCGTTCTCTTTTGTGACCGCAATACCCGGAATGCACTTTAATTTTTCACTGACCCCCACTCGAAGATCATTAATTGATTTATGCACATCAAGGTAATCTTTTGAATGAAATTCGAAATTATTAATCATATTATCTTCCGTGAGCGCATAACAATAAAAGACAAACCTTAAAATGCTGACACAACATAATTATAAACAATGCCGCCCCATGCCAAGGTATATTAATCTAGAATCATATTTATAGTCGCCCTGTTTTTCAACCGCAAATATTAATGACTTGGTTGGCTTGCGCAAATATATCCGGCGTCGTTTGAGTATTTTACTCTAGCTGGAATTTTTGCACCTTTCACGCAGAAACTGGCGGTAACCACCTGAAAAGCGGCTCCCAGCAAAGCCCCGATTTTACGCCTTCTTAAAATTGAGTATTATACAATCCGTTGAAGCATAATATTTTTCCACCTATACCGCCATTTCTTGCGCCAAAGTATGACAATTCCGTTCGGTCCCGCTCCAAGTCCGACAAGCCAAAACGTATGACAACTTGCGCAAGCCGGCCAGTGGCCGGCGGTGCGGCCGGCACGGTACTGCGCCCCTTCTCAAACTAGGCGGACACACCAGTTGGCTGGGCAAGGGATTGCAGCAGAGCGTCCAGCCATTCAACGTGCGGCAGTAAGGCCCTCATCGGCGAACTTTGCCAGTCTGATAGTTCAGGTTTCATGCGTCGGCGCCAGTAGCCGTATCGGGATGCGTTAAAATACGTATTGAAAGGTTCAGTTCGTCATGTTTACAACATGCGTTGAATAAGCACGCATTGGGCAGCAGCGCACATAATACTGGATCACGTGACTTGCGCCCCGTGGGCACCGTGCCTTCACCTCATCCGACATAATCCGCCGAGTAACCTGTAGCGTATCGTGCAGCCGTATCCCGAAAGGCATTGACTGTCCTCAACGCACGCGTCGCTATCCATTAAGCAGCATCACAATCATGTTGCTCGTGTTATAGCGGTGATCAGCCCTAAAACGGCTTCCGAATGTAGTTCACTATGGTCTGCATCCACCACATGAAGCTGGGTATTGGCCAATGCGTTCTTTATCTTAGCGTTGTTTACACCCATTTTTTTGCCGCAATTTTTAAACGACCTAACACAGTCCACGCCGCCTATAGGAGCAGTGGTATCTTTGCCGCCCGAAATATGAATATAATGCTCTACCTTTTCTCTGAGCTTTTCTTCCAAAGGCAAATGATCACGCCGTATAGGTGTACCTAAAGTGACCAATTGTTTAATATTACCTTGCGTTTGTTTAATCGCTTCAAAAGCGACATTGCCGCCATGGCTATGCGCAATCACATTGGTAATGATGCCGGCCCGTGTGTTTTCATCAATTTTTTTCGCAAGGGTTTGCCCCGCCTCAATACGAGCGAGTTTATGATTTTTGCCACTCCATTGCAATGCTGTCACCTTCCCACCAAAGTTTTTTCGGACAATATCGGCGTGCTTTCCGTCCGGTCGGGTCCAGCCTACTTCAGCTGCTGTGCCGCTAAACGTGCCGTGAATCAAAATGGTTTCAATACCATTGTCAGGTTGCTCGGACGGCCCTATAAAATTAGGTGGACGATTGAGGTAGCGCCTTTTGCTAAAAATTCCTATTACCCCTTTGGTTAATTGCTTTTGAGTGGCTTCCGATACGGGTGCTTTTTTGTCTTTAGGTATGCTTTTATCATGGCCAATTTCAAGGTTGGTGGTGTGAATTTCTTGTGATCCATTGTAAAGGCGTTTCGAAATTGCTTCTGCCCCCTTAAATGGCCTATCTGGGTCCATCTCAAGCCAGCTAACCAGTCTCACTGACGAATCCAGCTCATCCTGGCTGGAGGCAACCTGCGCTCGCCGAGCCTTTCTCTGTTGGTCGGAATGAAATTTATAGGACCTTCTCATAGCTCACCTCATTGACAAGATGTAACTTCATAGTTTCCCAGTAGTCGGATGGCAATCATTTCAGCCGGACCATAGCAGCTTTTCCGGCGCAAAAAATAATTACCGGCTTATTAACCAGCATCCTTGCTCGCTTTCACTTCAGTCAGTCCGTCGATGTTCACCGACACCTGCACGCCGATCTTGCTCCACTCGCCTGCATTCTCGTTAATCACCCGGGACAGCACCTCGTGCGTCTTCTCATCAAGCAGCCCGCTCACATGAGCCGTCGGCGGTTCGTTAGGATTTGTGTACTCGCAGGTCACCGCCAGACGCGCCAGTTGCACACGCGCTGATTGCACTTGTTCCACATCTAGTAATGCCAGTACTTTGTCCACCAGCGCGCGCTTGAACGGCAACGACTTGTCGTAGTCCTCCCACGATCCGGGAATCGCCTGGTCAAGCATCGGTTTCAATACCGGTGGCGTCTTCTCCGTCTGATCCCGCCCCAGCTCGATCGGAATGGTCACTTGGAAATTCAGACACAGGCGTGGCCGATCGCCCAACGATTGCCAGAAATTACCCAGGCTGGACAAATGTTCTGATGGCGCAATGACTCGCGAGAATAACGGCAAGTTCAGCTCCCTGAGACTCGTATCCAACTCAGCGTTAAGCAGCGCGTTGAGCACCGCGTTCATCACCATCATCGGTTGGCTATCCGGCCCCATCCCCGCTTTCTTCGGCTGCTCCCAGTACGTAACGAGGTAACAACAACGCGCGTTCACCTGTCGGGGGTCAAATGTTCCCGTCTGCGCCCGATACGGGCGGGGTTGCGCATGGCGCAACTCCAGATCCTCCTGAATATCGTAGAGGAACACACAGACTGTGGGATTATCCGGCAGGCAGGTTTTGTCCGGGATATCAAAACGAATATTGATTAAATTTGCACTGATCTCATCCAGGTGTTTTTTCAGTGCAGCTTGAATCGTCCTATTCAAAGCAATGATTGCCTGGCCCCGTTCTAAATCCTTGCGTACTTGCTGCTTAAGCTCGTCATCCATGATTACTTCCGTTATTCAAAAGTGCGATTTCCCATCGCGCCCGCTTCACTTCAACGGCAGGCCCCTATGACGCTTAGATATGCGGCATGATGCGCCCGGTCTTACTCAATTCACGGCGTACCGCGCGCTCGATATCGGCCCGATTGACCGCTCGGCCCTGCTCGGCTGCGAGCCAGCTCGCGAGCAACGCGACGTTACGAATGCCCGCGCCGGTCAATTCCGTGACCGCCGCAAGCTGCGCAAAATCCACTTCCTCGTCCACTGCCACCTGCGCCGGCCAAATCGCATGCCACATTTTTTCTCGCAGACGAGCATCCGGTGCTTCAAAGCGCGTCATGAAAGTTAGCCGGCGCGTGAACGCGTCATCTAGATGCCCGCGGTTATTCGTCGTGAGCACCACCAGCCCCGGGTACTGCTCCAATCGTTGCAGCAGGTACGACACCTCGATATTCGCGTGCCGGTCCTGCGCGTCCTTGACCTCACTGCGCTTGCCAAAGAGCGCATCGGCCTCGTCGAACAGCAATACGCCCGTGTCGGCTACCGCCAGATCAAAGATCCGCGACAGGTTCTTTTCCGTCTCACCAATATATTTGTTGACCACCGTCGACAGATCGACACGAATCAGCTCCACGCCCAATTCGCCGGCAAGCACTTCGGCAGCCATCGACTTGCCAGTACCCGACTCACCGTAGAACAGCGCGCTGATGCCCGTTGCGTTGCCGATCTTGCGCGCAAACCCGCGCGCGAGCACCGCGTCGCGCTGCCGGATCGCCGCAATAATCTCGTGCAGTTGCTCGGCCACATTTGGGCTAACAATCAAGTCATCGAACGTGCGCCGCGGTGACACGCGCTGCGCGAGCGAGCCAAAGTGTTGCTGGCCCCGCACGCGCAGCGCCTGATGCAGATCGGCTGGTGTGAGTGGCGTCTGCGCGTCGCGTAGCGCCCGATAGCCGTGCGCCTCCTTCAGTGTGGACTCGAGTGCATCCGGATTAACCCGCGTGTGCCGCAGCAACGCTGTCAGGTCCCACCCGTCGCCGGCCGGGCTCAAACTGGCTTGCAATAACCGCGTATCGTCCTCGCGGGCGCGCGGCGGCAGCGTCACGCGCACCCGCGGCAAAGTGGCAAACACGTCGCCCGCGTCCTGCTCAGAGCACAGCCCCACCACCGGCTGCCCATGTCGCGCCAGTCGGGGCGCCAGCGCGTTGAGCAATCGCCCGTGCCGCGCCACACCGTCAGTGAGCTGTTGCAGCACCAGCACGCTGCCGTGCAAGCGCGCTTCGCGCAGCGCCGCGAGCAGCAGCGGCCATGCTTCGTCCATCTCGTCTGGTAATGCCGCCAGGTTGACGACCAACGTCGGGCGGCCCGCGTCGCGAGCCAGCTGCGCGATGAACGCCAGGCAGCCGTCGGCTGGGTGCAACAGCAATAACGGGGCACGGCCCGGTTCAGCCCCGAAACAGCACGCCGCAATCTGCTGCGCGCAGGCGGCCCACGGGCCGTCACGCAGTATGTCACCGGCGCGAGAAGCGGAGCACCACTGCGCCACCTGCGTGAGCGCCGTGGGCAGCGATGTCGCATCTGCTCCGCTTAAGTAGCGATAGACGGTCTCGTCCACGCGCAGGTACGCAGCGTCGTCGCGCGTGCTCGCGCGGCCGTTGCGCTCCGCCAAGTAGACAAGGCCGTGGCGCACCAAAGCCCCAGCGTCTGTGCCAAGCAGGTGGCGGTGCGCGATGCGCTGCACGGGCGTCGCACTAAAGAGCGTCAACGCAAACTCCACACCGGGCCAACTCGCGCCTTCATCCCCCTGCAAATAAGCGATCAGCGCCCGATAACGCGGCTCGAAAAGTGGCAGCGCACACAACACCAGAACCTGCGTCTCAAACAAGGTAAGCCCGAATCGCTCGATCACCTCGGCCAGTCGCCCGTGTGCAGTGGGCGCGTGCAGCGTTGTCCACGGCGCAGTATCGTCGCTGCTCCAATGCGGCATGCCGCGTGGGTGTGTGCAGCTGGCTTCGAGCGCCTCCACCGGCTGGAGCAACCCGGCGAGATTGAGCCGGTCGTCCTCGTGTTGCTGCTGCCAGATGAGCAATTGCTGCAGCACTTGGTCGACATATTCAAGCCACGGCCCCAGCGTCTCGAACGCTGCGCTCACGCGCGCCGTCTCGCCTTGCGCCCCGGCCGACTCGGCTGCCGGGTGCGGCTCCGCGTCTGGCGCGGGCACATCGAGTGAGGGGAAAAGTTTCATACGATCCAGTCCACGCTCAGTGGGCGTGATAGCCACGGCAGCGCCACCTGCGTCAGCGGCCATGGCACTTCGTTCAGTAAAATATCGATTGCCTCGCGCGCCACGCTCAGCATCAATGCGCCGTCGGTCTCGTGTAATGTGCCGGGGCGTTGCAGGAACAGTGCGCGCAGCTCGCCGATCGAGCAGCGGCTCAGGCGCGGCAAACTGCCTAGTGCACCCGCCAGCCACCCGTCCAGCGTCTCGCGCAACTGCGCTGTCAGCGGCTCGGGCTCCAGCGGCCCATCGTCCGACACGCCGCATAGCATGCGCGTGAGCGGCGTCCGCCATTCGGCACACACGGGCTCGCTCCATGCGAGCCAGTCCAGGCACGCGAGCGCCTGCTGCCTTGCCGCGTTATCCTTGAATCGGCCCGTATCGTCGGTCAACGTCAGCGTCCGAAACAGCCTTGGTAGCGTCGGCCATAGCAGCACTAAGCCGGCATTGGCAACCGGCAACGGCAGCGCTTCAACCAGCGAACGGCCCGTGTCCCTCGGCGCCTGTGTTCGGACACGCGGCTTAGGCGCGGCCGCCTCGCCATAGCGCGCCACGTCAGAGGCGGCCTGCGCGCTTGGCAGCGCTGATGTATTCTGACCCGCCACCGTCGAACGCCTGTGCCCCACACCGGTCACCTCAAACAAACGGGCGCGCCAGCTATGCGTTGCATCATCCGTGGCCACGGGCTCACCGAGTCCGTGCGCCAGCGCCTGCAGCGCGGCCTGCACCGGCTCAGTCGGTGTCCCGCTCAGCAGCGCGTGCGCGTGCTGCACTAGCGCCTCGCCCAGCCGGGTCGGGATCATGGCTGGTGTGGGCTGCGTCGCGCCGAGCACTACCCGCCACAGTGCCAGGCCCACCGGGTCGGGTGCGGCCATTCCGGTAGCCGGCTGCGCCGCGTCGACAGGCGCCGCAACGGGCCAGCTGCGCACCCACGGCAGCGCTCGCAGGATCACCGCCAGGCCCGCCTCAACGCGCGTGGTGCTCAGCCATACCGGCCCGCCCATCCCGGGCGAGTGTCCAGTCGCCAGCCACGCTGCCAGCGCATCGCACGTGGGCGGCGCAAACGTGGCCAGCAACCGCTGCAGCCCACGCGGATGCACGCATGCAGTCGCCAGCGCGGCCCGGATTGCATCAGGCTGCGGCTGCATCAGCTGTGCACGCAGCCACGCGTCCGGCGTACAAGGCGGCATCCAGGCCACCGGCGCGTGCCAGACGCCAGTGTGCAGATACGCAAACAGCGCCGGCAGGCCAACCGCGTCGGGTGCCGGGGCCGGTGTCGAGGCAGTCGTCGTTGGCGCCGTAGCGCTGCCAGCCGTCGCCGCCTCTCGCCCGTGCAGCATCTGCCCCGTCTCGGTGCGCGTTTCTCGCTCATACATCCGCACTCCGGCGCGCGTTCCCAGCGTCATCCATCCGTCGTTCGCCATCACGTCCTCCCACGCAGCCAAACGCGCTTCGCCAATCTGCGACGGCGACACCCGCCTCGCCTCCCTTTGCCATCGCCGCCACCGCTCGCTCAGCTGCTGCACGATTTGTTCATCGTGTTCCGTTTCAGCCAAACTTGCTCCGTCAATCTGCAACGGCGACGCCCGCCCCGCCTCCCTTTGCCATCGCTGCAACCGCTCAGTCAGCTGCTGCACGATTTGTTCATCGCTTTCCGTTTCAGCCAAACTTGCTCCGTCAATCTGCAACGGCGACGCCCACCTCGCTTCCATTTGCCATCGCTGCAACCGCTCGCTCAGCTGCTGCATGATCCGCGCTTCAAGTTCTGTTTCCAGTCGGCTCAATCTCACGTCGCCCACATCCAGCACCAACCGTTCGATCATCTCGTTCCCTGCGCCTGTCTGCGCTTGCAGCGCCGACAGGCGCGACTTCAGGTGCGTGTGGCACCATGCACTGCAGCGTTGCTGCACCCGTGGTGCATCGCGTCCGTTCACGCGCAGCACGAAGTGCAGCGTGTCGATGCTGACGCCATGAAAATCACTCAATCCGTCCATACGTCCTCCGTGACATGCCCTAAACGATTTGCTCGCTTAATGCCGGGTGCAGCGCTCCTTAGACCACGATGCCGCTACCTCATCGTTCATTGCACTCCGTTGCCGATCGCACCGGTTGCGAATACGGCAGTGGCGCGCGTGCTTCTCGTGCGCTCCGCCTCCCGTCACGCATGCCTGTGCCGCGCTCGCATCAACCCTCTCTCGGTCATCGCGCAATCTATTCCACCCGGCAACTTGTCCGACGTACTCGTCAATAACGCTTATTCTTGGCTGTGCATACAACGCCGCCACTATTCCGCTCACGCCAATACTTGGCATTTGCGTTTCCATTGGTAAACCGAACTGATCCGGATCAAGAATGCACTGGTACGCAGCACGTATCGCTTCGAGCCGTTGTCGCATATCACGAAAGCGCGGGGCGAAACGCTCGTTGTATGGTCGCCGACCGATGTGCCCTTGTAATCAAATGTCTGACACTGCTGCAAGCCTCCCTTCCGAGCTTGCGAACATGTCTGTTGAGCACGGGGGCACCACTGCTTCCGTAGCACACTTGCACCGACTCGTCGATCAGGCGGCCGCGGCCAATCCCCACCTCTTCTACGCTTATCCAACCATGCAATGAAACTCCGACGGCTTTATGAGCAGGCACAATGCGATAACCTCACGAAAGGTCGGAGATGCCAAGCGCACATGCAACTCTGGCCGCTGGCCAAAATAAAAGCACGGGGTATGGCCTGCACGATGTACGTCTAGCGGCTTCCCACTGGGCCTTATCCCTGTGCGAGAAACACCTGGCAGCGCATACCGTCGGTGTCCGTGTACTCCGCGATCTTATAAGGTCCATCGGGCAAGTCCAGGGTCCACCACTCCGTGTCGAAGCTACCTGGCCAGCCGGAACCGGGCTTACCTGGCCAGCCGGGACCGGGCTGGTTAGCATCAGGTGAAATACCAACATGCTTTGAAGAAACCTCAAACGTGAGCCGTGACGATCTCCCTCCTCGGTCGTTCGGGTCGTCCTCTGTGCTTATTACGACAGGCACGAGCGAACCCAGGGACCAGGACAGCTCTGGCTTGGCTTGTAAATTTCTTGTTACCAACTCGAACTTGCCTGTCGTTGTGCTGAAGTCGTCTTGGGCTGGACGTGCCACATAAAATTTCCTGGGTATTTTGCGTGCGGTTATGGTGACTTTGGTTCCGCTTTCGTCCGTGCTGTACTCGAAACTGACGAAAGTGCCATTATCGTCTCCCAGCAAATCGACCTTGCGTGCGCCAAACATTCCCACCTGGACCTCAAACTGTACCGCACGCGACAAGAGATTAGGGTCTTGTGTCAACTCCTGCACCAAGACTGCAATGCGTCCAGCGCCCCTCAATGTTATGTCGCCGTCCCTGCTGAGTTGCGCAACTATCGACTTCCACTCATTGTCTGGCGTATTACCTTTGGTGAAACACAATTCACCGCCCCGGGACGGGCTCACTTGGGCCAGCTGTCTTAAGTTCACGGGCTGGGCCTTTGCAAATATAGACAGGCTGGTCTTCCTCACGTCCGGCTTCACCGTTTCGCAATACGCCGCTTTATGCCCTTCCCCATAGGCATCATTGAGCGCCTTGGCGATATCCTGTTCCAGTTTCGATTGGTTTGGGTTGCTGTTCTGCCTGGAACCGGTGCTCGTGCCGCTGACCGCCTTATCTAGCGCACCGCTGCCGGCCTGCACGGCCGCCTCCTTAAATTTGGTCAGCTGTATGTCGGTGAATTTCAGCTGCTTATCCTTGAACTCAAACCACCCCATATCGGCCTTAAGCTGCACCCCTTCCGTTGGATCGATATCCAGGCCCTTGTCTTGATTCACCTTGACCGACAACTGGTTTGTTGCATTGGGTTCAATCAGACTCAGTCCACCTTTTTCTGCAATATGGAGCTTGACCGGCTCATTTGCTTTCTCTACGATCAGACCCGCACCGAGCTTGACCATCAGCCCTTCATCGGTCGGCTCAAGGCCGCCATCGGGCGCTGTCTTCACCGCCACGCCGCTCTCATCCACCCGAATCCCGAGCCCTGGCTTGACCATGAGCCCCTTGTCTTTCTCCAGCACTAGACCGCTTTGCTTGCCATCTACCGTCAACTCGAGCGCGTGAGTCACCTCGTTAAACTTCAGTCCGCCTGATTTATCCGCCGCAATATTCACCTGCAGCGGGTGATTAACATCCGGCACAGTTAACCCACTACCCGGCTGCGGAGGCTGCGTAAAATCGCCCTCGTTAAACCCCAACGTTTTACGCCCCACGTCGGCCAGATCGATCAATTCGCTAAAGGTTGCCTGCGTCGGGATCTGCCCCGAACCAAAGCTTTTCTTTAACCCCTCTGCTTTCGATTCCTTGCCGTTTTCGTTGTATTCGTCCGTCATGGTTAATTCCATCCCTAATTCAGCGCATGCGAGTCACGCGATCAAGCAACGACACACATGATTCTGTTCCTGTCTGTCGATGTGCCTAGCTCATCAAGTCCTCAAGGTCGAGGGTCAGCTCGCCATTGCCGTCGAACTTCAGCCCCCCGTTAGGCGCGAGTGCCACGGCCAACCCGACTTCATCACTCGCCACCCCTTCGTCACACTGGATCTGCAGCGCGGGCCTCGGAGATTCGGCGTCGAACTCCACGCCCCGACCGGGCCGCACCTGCAGTCCAGTGTTGGTTAGCGCCAAACCGGCCCCTGCATTGACCGACAGTTGTGACGACCCATCAGACGCCTGCTTACACGTCAAGCCACCGTGTTGCGCCAGTTTTACATCGAGCGCGCCGGTGTCCTGATCGAGCTGCAAACCACCGGCAGAAGTCAGTATCAGATGCAAACCAACGTTGCGCTCGAGTCTCACTCCCGGCCCCGCCGCGACACTCAATACGTTTTCCGCCACCTTCAGCCCGCCCGCGTCCGCATCAGTCAGATTGAGCATCGCCTTGCCTATATCCGCTCCTGCCGTTCCGATTTTCAAGCCCGGGCCGGGCGCGGACTCGCTACCCAGCCCTAGCAACGTCGCTCGGTTTGCCAAATCAATCAGGTTTACAAAATCGGCAGCCCGAGGTACCGCTGCAACCATCCCTGGCTTTATAGTGAACGCGTCACGGACCGCGGCCAACGACGGCTCTGGACGGTACGGGCTCGAACTTTGCATTTCGGATTGCTTTTCAGTTTTCGATGTTGACATGTCACGCACCTCTTGCCACCCAGTTCAGTTTTCGAGACAGTCCGGCGGGCATGCCGCTATTGGATTTGAAGCGCTTAATCCTTTGCCACATAGAAGACCAGTGCATTCTTAAGCGCATCCACATTATTCGGACGGGTCCACATAGTCAGTTCGTCTTGCGATTTTTCATCCAGAATATGGGCGATTCCAACCCCTGTCCTGTTGTCGATCGGCGCATAACCGATCGACAACAGATCGAGTAATCGATAGGACAGGTCACCTGCTGGTTGGCCTTCCTGCTGCCATTGTTGGTAGAGCGTGCCGAAGTTCTGGAAATCAACATCGTTCAACCAGTGCAGTTGAAATGTGAGATGACTAGGCACTTCGTCAGCCAGGATGCCCCGTACCCATCGATCCACGGCCATCGGATCGGCGACCGGATCCTGCCTGAGTCGCTCGCGAGGCAATACCACACTCAGCGTCAATTCGAACAAATCCTGGTTGTATGGGGCCGACCACTTCCACAGGTAGGTCTTATCGGTTGGCCAATCATCAGAACCTTCCCATTGAGCCAACACACAGCCTGCGACCGGATCAATCTGCACGATCGTCGCTGTGTGCAGATCAGGCGGCGACATCGGCTGCTTCGTATCGAATCTGCTCAGCGTGATCGTGGTACCCGGCAGCAAGTCGTCGGGGAAGCTTTCCACCCATAACACTCTACACTTCTGAGCGAGATCGTCTTGTAACCGGCTATTTATCGTCTGATATGACGGCTGGTACATAAGGTCATAGACCTTACGCTTAAGCCATACGGGACTGAGTTTCCATTGCCAAAATTTTCCCTCCTGGTAATCGGCCACGATCGACTCTGCCGATCCTTGCAAACGATGGTGCTGCTTCAAATCGATCTCGACCGTATAGACCGATCCGGTGATGCTCACATCATGAACCACATTTGCAAGCAGCGGGATGGTCTCTTCATCGTGGTCTTTCGGTATCAGGTCGATGAGTTGACCCTTCTGAAGACGCTCCGCTCCGCTTCCCGCCATAAGCTTCAACGTCAGCAGATCTTTGGGCCTGTCGTGCTTGATGTCCTGAATATCCTGCCAGTCGCGGCGCAAATCCTCGAAAGCGGGTGCAACGGGTAATAGTTCTCGGTGTTCAATCAAATAGAATGGCACATCCTCACGCCGGATGTCCTTGAATCCCTGGCCACTAAACAGCCTTGGCCCCATGCCCAGGCGTGCGGCGATGCGCCGCTGCAACGCTGACGGCTCGCTGATGCTAATAGCCGCGCGATCATAGGTCAGCGCGGTAATCTGGCGCAGATAGGCTTGCTGAACCCGACGAAACTCTGTGCTGCTCACTTTGAGCAGCGTCCGCTCAGCCCGCCCCGCCCCAAAGTAGCCCAATAGATAGTTTAAGATCTGCAGTTCTTTCTCGTTGTCCCGTGCAGCTTTGCCCGCGCACTTTGACAACCCGTCGATGTAATCATCCAATATCCATCGCGCATTGTCGCGACTCGGCTCGTCTTCTGGCGCGAGCACTTCCTTCTTGTCGCGCGCATAGGCAGGTAATTGCCCATCGCCCCAAATCAGTGGCGTATCCGGCATGCTCGACTCCGGCTTGAGATCCTCACGCCGATCGAACGACAATACACTGGGTAGTTGCGCCAGCTGCGCACAGCGATTGACCAACCATTGCTCAAACGGTAGTAAAAACAGCATCAGTTGACGTACCGACTCGCGAGTCGCGATTTTTGACGGAGCATCCGGCACCGTTGTCAGCTTATCCCACACCTGCTGCAAGCCATAACAAGCCGGCAAATACGAGCCTGCGCTGCGGTAGCGCGCCGGATCCCGATATTGGCCGTATGGCATCTGCTTGGGCTGTTCACGTTGTCGGGCAGGCTGCTGCGCCTGACAATCGAGTTTGTTCAGTTCGTCTTCGAGTGATTTTTCCCCCACGGGGAACTGCTGTCCTCGCTTCCGGAATTGCAGACCGCCGTTTTTCAGCAGTTGATCCAAGTCGCGCTTGCCATCCTCTTTGCGCCAGGCGAGTGGATAGTGCTCCGGCGGCACCGTGAACTGGGTGCTGTCCTTTCCTTTCAATGCCACGGCGCTTACACGCTTGACTCCGGTAAGCGCCTGCAGCGGTATCGCTAACCGCCGCACGTCCAGCACGCGCGCTTGCCGGTAATCGACCAACGTGGGCAACTGCGTCATCCAGCCGTGTTCGAGTTTGGGGCCACAATAGACCGTATCGACCGCATACCCTCGCCCAGTCAGCTCGTTCGCACTCACATGTTCGATCGGCGCATTGAACCAGTGCTCCACCGTCATCACCACCTTCGCCGCCAAGCTGACCGCCTGGTCGTCGGTCAGATCGTCGTCAACATCGATGACAAGTTGCAATGGCACTGGTGCCGGCTTAACCCAGCACACCTGGGGGATCGATTCACACAGATTCCGGTGTGCCTGAAAGAAGGCGTCGACCGCCGCGCTAGCATCGGATTGCAAAATTTCTGGGTGAGGCGCGGCCCACAACTGATAGCTCCCAGCAAGCACATAGTCTGAGGGATCCGGCTGCATCGGGAACCGGAATTCAAGTGTCTTTAGATCGTATTGGTAACGGTAACGCGCATCAAAGGTCGCCGGTTCAAGCTGCGCATCGAGCAAACAAAAGCGGCTGCTGCCGCTCTCGCCCACCGTCAGATCCAGCAACGCACGGCGGTAATCATCCAGCGTGACCGGGCCGCACGTCAGCGCACGCTGCGGCCCGTAGACCGGCGTAATCAGACTATCCTGTTGTTGCCACTCGGGATCCTGCGTCTTCTCCGGCGGCCGTTCTTGAGGTGTGAGCAGATCGATCAGCGGTAACGTATGCCGATAGCTCACGTCCGCCGCAATAAAGGTCAACGCCTGCAGCAATGTTACGCCCGGATCGTGCTCGCTCGGATCGGTCCACAGTTTACCTGAATGGGCCTGGATGGTCTCCTGCACTTGGGACCAAAGCGTATCGAAATGAATCTGTTCACGCACGTCGTCCGGGACAGTCAGCTCTTGCGCCATAAATCGACCTTATTTTGTATTAGCAGTTATCCGAGTGCCCATCCAGCGTCTGCGCACACTTATGTTTTAATTCCGGTCGATCACGCTGGATGGCTAGGTGCACCGTGCCTTCATTGCCGTAGCTGTCCGTTACGTGGGCGACTGGCACGCCGGTATCAAGTGTGCCCATCGGATAAGACTCAATGCCGCCGCTAATCGCAAGATCAGTCTGTTTCGAACGGATATGCAACCCGTATATCGTCAACCATTGCATAGGCTGACGACACGGGACCGGACTGAACACAATATCCGTGTCCCCGAATGAAATCGATTGCCTGTTCTCGCCCAGCGGGATTTCAATGGTTGCGCCTTGTTTAATCCCATACCGCTTTATAGGAGATTCAGGAGGCCCCGAATTGGAAGGCTCGGAAGACTCCGGACCGACCCACCAGCAATGAATCGCATCATCGCTTACCGTAATTGCATGCGGTGCCTCATCCGACAGCATTTTGATCGCCGTACCCCAGGCTTTGCTCAACTCCTGACTCGTTAACACCGTCGGCAGCGTCGGCATCAGTGTGAGCTGCGCCGGCCCCACCAATAAAGTGTTCGCCTGCAACACATACGTGCCTAATTCAACCGATACCTGCGCATCGGTTGCCACGGCAAGCGGCACAGGCGGCAGCGTGTTGATCACCCAATTTTCGGGCGCAGCGTAATCCACCTTTGGCAACACCTGCAGGCCCAGTTCGAGGCCCGCCTCGTGCGAACGCAGCTTATAGGTCCGACCATCCGAGAGCGGCACGTCGGCACCCACACCGATGCGATATCGCCCCACAGTCTGATCAGCCTGGATATATCGGTGTAACGACCACAGATCGTCCTTCGTCGGCAAGATATCCCGCTTGCTCGCAACCTGCACGGGCAAGCAGTATTGGCCGGTTTGGTTAGTGCAGCTTGGACCAGCAGGGGATCCCTGTGCGTCCAGACGCTTGCCTGTGTCGCAGTCGTACAGAAAGACCTTCTGGTCCTCAATATCTATTTGACCGGCGCCCGCAAAGGTAAGCTTCTTCGGGATCACGCAAGCTACTTCGACGTGATTTCGCCCATTGCCATAAATTACCGCGCGTTGCCAGTACGCTCCCGCCAGCTGCTCCCGATGAAACGCTAGTTTGACCTGCGCATATTCAGGCGACGCAAACACCGGCACTAACACCTCGGTGTCCGCTGCATCCACCGAGTCCTCTCGCCCATTGAGCGTCAGACTGTCAACATGTTGCACAACGTCGCAGGCCTGGATCACCCGCATCATCTCGTGATACGCCAGTGGCTGTCCGATCAGGCTCACCGATACGTCGCTCGTACTCCAGGCCAAATAATGAGTATGCAACGCCTGCTGGATCTGCTGGTTACCCAGCGCGCGGCTGATACCTGGCGCAAAAGTAATGGACCATCTCACCTGGACCGGCACATAGTCCGGATTGCAGCAGGTGATCTGTAGCCACGGTGATGCGCGTTGTGCAAGCCAATCACGCATCTCGTTCAGATGGGCCTGGCTGAACGCTGGTCGTAGCGCATCGTCGTTGTCATTCGCTGACGCATGCGGCATCAGCACGATCGTCTGACGCGCACGGTGCTGCATCGCGCGTGCCATGCGCGACTCGGCCAGATGCAAATCGCGGATGCCCGGATAGTAATCCCGCAATAGGCGCCCGATATCCCAGTCGGTCAGCGCACGTTCGCGATGACGCAGGCGTGCCGAGACGCGCGCAATCCATGCCGCGCGTGTCTCGGCCGCTCGCCCGCCCGCGGACGGCCATGGTTGCAGCACGCGTTGCAGACCGTCCACCGAATCAACCGTGGCCACAATTGTGCCAGCGGGTAGCGGCTGCTTAAAATGGGCCGCATCGATCGTCTGGGGTTCGGCAAGCGTAGCCGACAACGCGTTGGTGTGCAGGCCGCGCACCCACGGATACACGGGCATTGACACAGCCTGCGACGGCTCGCGGGCCGGGGACTTGACACGCACGCGTAGCCAGTAGCGCCCTGGCGGCATCCGACGCTGCAGCGGCGACTCAATCTGGGCCGTATCAAGCGCATCGTGCGGCCAGCTTAGCGACCACACGCCGCTGGTGCGCCAACCGTTCGTGCCATCGATCAAGGCGTCGTCCAACAGCTCCCAGTGGCCATCTTGCGCATCCTGCGCCAAGTAACTGCATTCATCGAAGGCCAACTGTTGCGGACTACGCAATTGCCAATGCAAACTCAACAGCTGATCCGGCTCGATCGACCGAATGCCGAGATACAGTTCGTCGCCATCATACGGTGGGCTGGCCTGCCGTGCATAGCCGAACGGCAGCTGCACGCTTTGCTCAAATGCGTTTGATGTATACGTGACTGCCCCCGCCTTGGGCGCAATGAATGAGATCGTCTGCACGCCAGGTACCGCGCCGCCGTCCGTCAATGAAAGCCGGACCACCGGCACGCTCGTCGTCAAGCCATCCAGTTTAGACGCCGCAGCGGGCTCCAGATCAGCCTGCTCGAACGAGAACGTGATTTTTTTAGAGTCCTTTGGATCAGGTTGAGAGTCCTTGCTCCCGACCCAATGATCCCCCGCACTAACTTCCGCATGCAGTTTCGATGAATCGATGTTGTCCGCGAACGTGACAACCAGCTCCGGTAGGGTCCTGTCGCCAGGCAGATCCAACTGAACCAACGTCACAATCCGCGCCGCGCGTACTGGACGATCCTCATCGGGGCTCGGCTCAGGCAAAATCGATTGGGGTACCGGCGCAAACAGGCGCACGCCGCCGATTGGCCACGCCTGGCCCGCCGCCTCGTCAAACAGCACTCGTGCCACCCGCGCCTTCTGTGACCCGGTACACCAGCGCAGATCCGTGCACCGCGAGTGATTGACCGTCCATGTCTGGTCCAGCCGGTACACGCGTGCGGTGCCTTCGCTGTCCTGGCCACCATCGAACGCCAAGCCGGCTTTCATGACCAGCTCGGGGCACGCGTCCTCCAACACTGCCGAGAGCATCACACGGTCCGGCTGCGCCACGCGCTCGAGCATGCCCAGATAGTCGCGGTAATATAGATCCCGCAGTTGCTCAGGCAACTGGTTAATCAGCCGCCGGGGCGTGTCGAGCAATTTGAGCATCGCCAGCACGACCGTTTGCGCAATAGGCAATTGACCGTCGGCTCGTTCGGAGCCGGCGGCCAGTTGCGCAAGGGTGCGCAGCACCGCGTCACGTTCGTGCTCTGGGCCAAACAGTACCGTCTCCCACGTGTCGGTACCGTCCTGCGTTACCGACGGCAATGCTCGACTGTACTCCGCCAACTCTTGCAGCAGCCGTGGCACGCTGCGATCGTCCAGCACGAAATCCATCTCGGGTGGCACAATCGGATCGGACATGGTTAATCTCGTTGATAGGAAGGAATTGCCTGCTTTTGCCTTTCTCTAGCCGGCGTAGGTGGAGCGCGTCGGGCTCTCGGTTATAAACTCTCCAGTGCCAAGGTACTCCGACATAGGATCTTCCTGGGGAGGACTGGAAGTTGATTTAGCCTTGCTTATTACTTTAAGCTTCGCTACAAATTTCACTCCCTTGACCATGACCGGCTTTCCGCTCACAACTCTCGGCGCAGTTTGTCCTTGAAGTTTTTCGATGACCACCTCCCCAACCCCGCCCATAAAAATCCCTGATTGGTATGTCACACCCGGTACTTTTACGCTGGCCTCATCACCGCTGATGCATATCTTCTTGCCATTCACCGAAAATTGCCCACTTCCTGCGATATGCGCGACCGGCGGAGTGAGCGCCACCGCAGGCCCAAACGTCGTGTCAAACTGCACAGTATCGCCGTCCAACACCACAAGCTTCAACGGGTCCATCAAAATCCCCTGTCTTGTCCGTCTGCAATGTTCACTGCGCCCGAAACACGATCCACCGTGTCACCTTCGGCCAGCCGATAGGTTACGTCCACGTGCAATGCACCCTGTTGCTGCATATCCGGATACAGCGACACCGTCTCGAGCGCCACGCGCGGCTCGTTACGCGCCACGCTGTCAGTAATGCGCGTATGCAGCTCGGCAAACAGGGGCTCGCCGATGTTGCGAAACATCGCGAACTGCAGATCACACCCGTAGTCCTCACGCATGATCCGCTCACCCGGTTGCGTCATGAACAGGATCCGCATACCTTGCAGCAGATTTTCCCGTGCCGTCTTGGCCAGCACGACACTGCTTTCCTGCGACGTATCTGCCGTGAAACGTGGCGGAAATGCCCAGCCGCGACCAAACAATTCGTCGACCTTGTCTGACATGATGGACTCCTTATTGATTTAAACTTCGCTTTGAATCGATCCCATCACAATTCAGTTTTTCAAGTTCACCGTGGCGCCGGTGATATCCACTTCCGCTTTACCGTTAATAACGATCTTGGTATCACCTGTGATGTCGACTTCCGTACTACTCTTGATATCGACTTTGTTCTCACCCGTAACCTCCACCTTCGGTGCGGTAACGCTCACGCTTTCGCCACCATGTGACACATCAAGCACAACCTTCTTCGTACTGCTCACCGTGGTTTGCTTTTCGGCATCACTGATCGTGACGCTTTCCTCGCCGCTTTGAATAACCGCCTTGTCTTTAGCGTGTACCTTCAGCTGTTTGTCCGTCTGCATCTCGATATCGCCTTGCGGATTGCGCAGCGTCACCTGACGCGTGCTCTTCGCGTCGATCGCTAGCTGCATCTGCTTATCCGCCTGCTTCGGATCGCCCACCGCTTGCGTGAATGTGTCGTGCACTTGCATCGTCATGTCTTTGTCCGCCGTCATGCGCACGTTACCGTTTTCCTTACCCTGCCCAAAGCTTGCGCTCAGTTGGATGTCGCCATCCTTACTCGCCAGTGTGATGCCGTCCTGGTCACTGAGCTTGAATTGATTTTTCGGCTCGCCGTCTACCGTCTTTGTGTTGAAATAATTGACCTTCACTTCCTGCTTGTCCCGATCGAACAGCCATTCGTACCGGCGCTCATACTGGTTCCCGTTTTTGGCGTCTTGCAGGATCATGCCCTTCACATCATTTTTCGCATCGAGCTTGTATGGCGCCTTATTCTTCGGGTTGTGCATTGCGCCAAGCATCACCGGAAAGCGCGGATCGTTCTCAAAAAACCCGAGCACGATCTCATCGCCCGGCTCTGGATAGAAAAATACGCCGTTGTCCTGGCTCGCATACAGATGCGTGACGCGCGCCCATAGCGGCTTGCTCTCATCAATCGCCGGCACCTTGACGCGAATCCGATCCCAATCCGTCTTCGGATCCGCCTTGAACGTGTCGACCACCCCAATCGTCAGTCCCTGGGCCTTGGGCACCAGGGGCGCATCCACCTCCCGAACGGCCTCCAGCCCCAGCATCACCGTCGTGCGCCACACGTTCTCTTCGGCTCGAAACCGATGCACGACGCCCGTCACCACACCGAGCCCATCGAGTTGCTTACCAAAACCCTTCACTTCCAGCGTCTCGCCCAGTTGGTAATCGGCCTGCCCGCGCAGCGTGAAACGCGCCTGCACACCCATCGCCTGCTGGCCCAGCAACCGGCCATTAGCCAGCGCACCACACTCGGTCGCGCTGAGCGGCACACCGTATTGCAGCGACCACGTCGCCGCCTGCGCTGACGCCTGGTCAACCAGCGTCTTGAGCGACGCGGGGTCCAATGCGTGGCTGCCCAGTTTGGCTGCCTTGCCGCGCTTGGGCGGCAGCATCGCCTGCTCGCCGATATTCCACGCTGACACGTTCACGCCGTGAGGCATATCCCGGTTGTTTGAGAGCCACATCGCTTCCTCGATTGGGCTCGTCGGTTTGTTGGCCTCCAGACGATGCTGGGCACGAATCGCCAGCTTCGGCACGCCGATCGACACCTGCGCCTGCGGCAGCAACCACAGTCCGTTAGCCGCCAGCCGTGCGCGCACAAACGCCCAGTCCGAGCAGTCGTATTGCACCATCTGCTCGTGCTTAAGCTCAACACTGGCCGGTATCATTTCCAGATGGACGCCGACCCACTTCACCGACACGCCATGCTCTTTTAGAATCGCCTGGATGATCTGCCGATCGCTTTGCTCGGCAAACACCCGGCTGCGATGCGTTGTGCTGAGCCGTTGCATACGATGCGCCACGCGCAGCGTTAATCGCTTGCTACCCTGGCGGACCGTGACCTCGCGTGCGATGATCAGGCCCTCAAAGAGCACGTTGCCCGCGGCCTTGATCGTCATCGGTTGGTTCGGCGCGCACTGCGCTAAATCCGCTTGCAACGCATCGTAATCGTCGTGCTCGTTTAGCGCGCTTGTCCAGCGCAACGTGGCAGATGGCAGTCGATTGGTCAGCGTTTGCACATCCACTTCAGTGAGCTGGAATTGCTTCAGAATGCCGCCTTGGCCAAACTCCACCGCAATATCCAGTGCCGGTGCATGCGGCGTCACCTCGCCCGCCTGCACGCGCGGCATATGCCGGTTCGCGAGACCGCGCAGTGGCGTGGCCCCACCCGGCCGACCCGGCGCTGCGGTACGCTGCTGTCTTTGGATGGCTGCGAGCGTAATACGCGCCACCGCCCGCTGGGGCGCGGCCTGCCGGTTGAATATCGAATAGTCGATTTCCAGCTGCGTCATGCGCGCCCAAAACTCACGTGGCGCATCGTTGTCCGACAGCCAGCGCACGTTGCCCCATTGCACTTTCAAAAAGTGCGGCTCGCCGGTGCCGCTGTCAAGATCGAAGCACAACGCGCGCAGGTGCGCGAGCTGCGCTTCAATCGAGCCACCTGAGCGCGTGCCAATCGCGTCCAGCATCAGCTCCAGGCTCACTTCGCCCGGATTTGAGCGCACGTAGCGACTCATCTGCCGCTGATCGTTCACATACTGCTCCGGCGTATAGTCGGCGCTGTAGCTCACCTCGATCGACTCCGGGTTGTACATCGCCTCGAACGTGCCGAGCGGGTGCCGGCCATCCCGATCCCGATACGCGGACAGCGTCAGCTTGACCAGCGTCTGTTCCCGTGCGCCCATCTCGTCTGGCTCCCGTTAGTCCTCGTCTCGTCCGAGTGCGAGCGCCGCATGCGGCGCCAGCACGCTTATACTGTCCAAATTGTTCTGGTAGGCCAGCGACAGATAATCGCGCGCGGCTGCGCTGCGGCCCGACTGTGCGGCCACCAGCGGCAGCGTATCGCCACCCGGCACACGGTGCGCGAGCGCCTGACGCACCTTGCCCGCCAGCTGGCGCTTTAACCCGCCATCGGCCATTAACGTGAGCCGCGCGCTGGCCTGTAGCACCTGGCCGCTGCGATCGAATTGCGTATAAGCGACCCGCAGTGAACGGGCCCGACCGGCAAAATATCCGTCGCCATGCCAGCGCATCTGCCCCCAGACCACCCGCAGGAACATCGGCTCGCCGGTCTGACTATCCGGCTCGATCCCAAAGCACATCCGATGCAGCGACTGAATCGCGGTGGCGACATCATCGCTCTGGTCCCAGCGATTAAACATGAGCTCCAGCGACAGGCTGCCCGGCTGCACCTGCCGGTACGCATCGCCGGGCCAGGTGGTCGTAAGCGACGCCTGCGACACGTAGTCGGCCTCATAGCTCAGATGAATTGAGCTCGGGTTGTACAGTGTCGTGAGCGTGTGCGTAGCCGTCACCGCGTCGCGATCCGCGTAAGCTTCCACGCGCAGTTTTGCCAATGCATGATCGGCTCGCATCAGACCTGCTCCTGGTGTTCACGCAACGCCTCCAGCACGCGTTGCACAACCCGATCAATCAGCTGCGCCTGTTCCAGCGAATTTAAGTGCGGTGCGGCACGCCGCGGCACGCGGCCGCGTTCGTCGTCCACCACGCGCGCTTCGATCACCAATTGCCGAATCTCAACGGTCATGCCCGCACCCCCAGCCAGCGCATCCGGTGATACGCCAGCTCCATCGTATTGATCAATACCGTATTGCTGCTCGCGTCCAAATCACCAACCTGCCATCTGATCGGCACCACGCCGGTGAGTGTCCAGCTGCTGATCGGTAAATCATGCTCGTCAAGCAACATGATGATCGCGGTCAATCCGTCCGAAAACTGGTCCAGCGCCTTTTGCGTGAGCTGCCCTAGCACTTTCGCGTCCAACCTGTGCATCACGCCGTTCACCGCTTTGCCGACCCCCGCTATACCCAGCGCGCTGATATCGAAGTCGTTAAAAACGCGGCCCAGCCAATCCGTGAGCATCGTTGTGGGCATCACGCCGCGCTCGAGCACTACGTTGCCGAACGTCACCCGTTCTGGTAAATGCCGGCTGCCCACGTTGTCGCCGCCCTCATTCACCGTCTTCACGCTCAGTCCTCGCGACAGGCCGCTAATACGCTGAAACCGCATATCAGCAGCCGACACACTCGGCACACGATTCAAGAAAAACGTCGCCGTGAAGCGATGCGACAAGCTTGGCGCACTCGGTTCGATGATTTTGACCATGATCCTTGTTCTTTTCGCTTGTTACGCGGCCTGCTCAATTGCCGTCTGCTGATCCAAACGCAACTGAATCTCGACAAATTCCGCCGCATGCAACACCGCCAAGCGCACTTTGATCCGTAATTGGCCCGTGATCACATCGTGTGCCGTCATGCTTTCGCCCAACCCCACGTGGACTTCGAATGCCTGCTCTTCGCGCGCGCCCGCCAACCCGCCGAGCTGCCACAACTCGTGCAGCCACGCGCCCACCACTGACTTCAACTTGAACCATGTCATCGGCTCGTTCGGCTCGAACACTGCAAACTGGCACAGTTGTGTCAGGCTGGTCTGCACGTATGTCACTAACCGGCGAACTTGCACATAACGAAACGGTCCCGCCGTCGTACCGGCTAGCGTGCGGCATCCCCATACCCGTACGCCTCGCCCGGGAAAGCGGCGAATCAAATTAATTGACGGTGCATCCGGATTAAACCACTGCTGCGCGCCGCTCTCGTGGCATTCGGTGCGCACCACTCGCGCCAGTGCCTCATTAGCCGGCGCCGACCACACGCCGCGCTCGCGGTCCATGCGCACCATCATGCCCACGACCGCCCCGCTGGGCGGCAGCACCAGTGGTTGTGTGGGGTCGACCTGCGTTTCATAGTCCGTCACCAGGTGCGGCCCATACAGCGCCGCGTGCTGGCCGCGCGCACCCAAGGCGTGGGTCGTGCGCAACAGATTCAGGCATGCCTGGGCCCGTTTCATGTCGCGCGGCGCATCGAGCACAAAAAACCAGTCTGGGCGTGCCTGACACGCGTCCAACAGCGCACCCCACCGGTCGACATAAGCCTGTGCCGACTCGTCTACTCTGCTGGCCGTTGTTAGTGCTTTTTCGGTCAACTCCCCTAATTGTGGTATTGCAACAAGCGTAATTTCCGTCTCGCTTAGAAGCGACTCATACGTTCGCGAGTTACGCAGCTCGTCGAGCGTGGGCGGTTTATCCTGCACGTACAGGTAACACAGCTCTCCGCCATTATCAAAATAATGACGCACACTCTGGTACAGTGTCCCTTGCTTTTCCCACGGCCACTCGTCCACCGTCATCAAGCACACCGGCTGGCCAATCTTCTGAACGTTGCACTTCGGCTCTTGCTCAAGCCAGCCTATCCACACCGGCACGGCACTGGGCACCTGCGGTGCCTGCGGCGTCACGCTGTTCGTCTCGGCCAGCCTAACCCCAGACATACTCCATTGCTCCGACCATTGCGTGCTCATGCCGCGCTCTCACTCTCGTCGCCCGCGTTTACCACTTTTTGCATAAACTGCAGCTCAATGAATTTTGCCGGGCGTACTGCCGCCGCACCTACTTTCACGGTTATTTTAGATCGCCAGGAAATAAATCGCCGTCTGTGTCGGAATATCCAGTTCGTCGGCAATAATCGCGCTGCGGACCACTATTCAAACGGCGCCCCGTTATGAAGCGCCACCCACTTTACATCGCGTCGGATCCGGTTTCACGATACCGATAGCTGCTGCTGCGACACTTGCAAGATGATGAACTCGGCCGGACGCACCGCCGCCAGACCGATCTGCACAATCAGCTTGCCGTTATTAATGTCATCTGCCGTCATCGTCTGGCCCAGTCCAACATGCACGAAATATGCTTGCTGCGGCGTACTACCCTGCAGTGCCCCCTGCCTCCATAGACCGTGCAGATAAATATCGATGGCACTGCGCACCCGCTCCCACGTCGGCGCGCTGTTCGGCTCGAACATCGCCACCCCCATCGCGCGGCGCACGTCTTTTTCCAGCGCATTGAACAGGCGCCGCACCGGCACATACCGCCACGTGTCCAGGTCAGACTTCAATGTACGCGCCCCCCAGATCAACGGACCCGTGCCACGAAATGCGCGAATCACGTTGATTGCTTTGCCGCCCGGGCTCGGCACATTCAGTATTCCGTTGAGGTTATCGGACACCTTATACTTCGGTGTCACGCCGCCTTTGAGCGCCACATTGGCCGGCGCCTTCCACACCCCGCGTTCACGGTCCACCGTACAATACGCGCCCGCAACCGCCGCGCTCGGTGGAATATCGGCGCGCGTCGTCTTATCTGACTTAATCGCCCAGTCCGCCTGCAGCCACGGGTAGTACGCCGCCGTGTACGGATTCGAGTCGTAGCCTTCTGTTGCGTCCTTTGGTTCTGTTGCGTCCTTTGTCTTTTTCGGCGCCCCTTGATCGTTGCTTATACTAGTTGTCGAGGTTGTCACCTTCCCGTTAGGATCAATTTCATCAGACGGCCCGTCGAACACCGCAAAGTACGTGTTGCCCGGCTTGCAGAGTGTGCTGACAGACGTCTTGAAACTGTCTAATTTTACCCCGGCCTGCACCAGTAACGTGATGTCGTCGAACCCCGGCACGGCCGACGCCAGCGAGTTCACGTCCATCACATAGGCTCGCCCGCCGCCGTTGTCGAAATACGTCTTCAGCGACAGATACAGCGGATCGCTTAACAAATCGTCGTTAAATTTATTTAAATTATTCTGAGCTTCCGTCAACTTTTCTGCCGTTGTTGCGTCGGCCACTGCTTGCTGCAGTGGATCGCGCTGTTTTGCAATGAGCTGGCTTACGTCCAGCCACGACTGGATTTCCTGGCCGTCCTTCAGGACCAGAATCGGTTTGTCGGAATACTTAGCCCTTTTGTTTTCCTCATACGCAAACACCGGAATCGCTGTCTCGCCCGCCGGAATTGACAGCGCAAGTTCAAACGGCTCCTCCACATACACCCCAGGTACCTTGTAATCGGCCATGATCCCCTCTTTACATTCATTGTCCATTCACCAACTCAACCGTTTGGCGACGCGCTTAACTCTTAATGAAAATTTACCGTCACGCGATCCGCCGCCAGGCTCAGCTCCTCGAACGCCACCTCGTTGCTCGTTGCATCCAGGCTTGGCGCGGTGAGCTTGGTCGGAAACGCGTTGCTCACGTTCCACGTCACCAACAGCTCTTTACCCGACTCATCGGTCAGGCTAATCGAGATGTCCTTCTTTTCCACTCGGTTCAGTGAAATCGAGCTCATCCAGTCATACAGCTGGCTATTCTTGGGCATTACTCCACGCTTGAGCGTGAGCGTAACTGATTGTGCCTGGCCTGGCATTTGATACAAGCCGCCGAGCCCGTCCTTGTACTCAATCTTTTCCACCGACTGTTCTAACCCCGACACGCTGCTGAAAGCCATCTGCTCCTTGCCGACCGTTACCGTAAAGCGGTAGGTCGGAATCGGATAAGTCGCCGCCATCGTCTTGGAATCCAGTGCCATGCTTTATTTCCTACGTTAATAAGCGTAATCGATCCACTTCGTTACACCACATACTGGGCCCCCTTCCCGACGGGGAGGTGCCGACAGCCAATCGACATCTCCAGCCGGTTGGAGCCACCGCGTACGTCGCTTCCTCTTCATCGTCAACGTCCTATTCGTGTGCACCACTCGCCTGACTCGTCTGGGCGGATCGCACACTCTCTTTGTGCGGCATTCAGCACATACCGCACGAGAACGCGAGTGACCGCATGATATGTGCTGACCCATCGTCTTTGTAGCGCAAATTGTTTTTAGACAGCTGCCGCATCCCGAAACGCAAAACGCTCACCTATGTCCGCTTACCGCGCACGTCTTCCCCGAAGGCTGCACGCTAACGGCGGCGGCGGATTACCCGGGTTCGACAGCCGTGGTTATCCTCTAAGAGGGCTGATAAAGCGCTTACACGGGAGACAAAAAAACCAGATAACACCCTCATTCCATCTCACAAGGGCGAGAAATCGGCGTGCGCACAGAAGAGTTTCGACTGAGCGTGAGGGTCATTCGCCGCATCGAAACTGAATTGTGAGCGGGACAGCCGAAGCAACTGACACGCTCGCGATACACTGCTCAAGCGCATCGTGCGCGCCCAAAGTACCATGGCTCGCTTTTGCTCCACCGTCAGCTCGAGTGCCTGCAACACAGCCTGTAGTAGCATCCGGTCGGCTTGTTCGCGCAACATTTGGCGCCGCAGTACCGCGTGCTCACGCGCAAGCGCATCCCATCGTTGGATCGCTTCGGCCGACATGCCGGTATAGGTCTGCTTCCATAAATACAATGTCGCTCGGCTAATGCCGTGAGTCTTGCACAGCGCCAATGTTGAGTCCCCCGCTTTCCATGCGTCGAGTACGGCCATGCGCTGATGTGCGGACAATTTGTGTTGCCTCATCGAGTTTCCTAGTAATGTTGCCCCGTTCCAGGCGGCGAGCGAGGCGCTGCCGCCGGCAGGGCGTTTTTGAATTTCTTGCTTACACTGTTTAAAAACTATTCTTTCTAGACATTGCTTTAGAATTGAGATATATATGGCTTACTGCTGACATGATGTAAGCGTTGCCGCAGCCTTGCAATTAACCGTCTCTCATTAGCACAATTCCATATTCCAAGTTGGATATCGATTAGGCGCCGCATGCCGCGCCATATAACAGAGTTTCCTGCAGGAGGATCATTGGCGTGTGCCAGATAGCCGCCAAGCCGGGCAAGCTTGATCAGGTTGCGCAAGAGCAACGGTGCCTGCGGAACAGGGCGGCTGATCATGGTGAGCCAGAATATGCGCCATGATTGCTTTAGGAATTCTGGACCGATGCGAGAGCGAGTTTTGCGGCAAACTTGACCCTGAACCAGGAGGGGGTTTGCCATGAAACGGAAGCGCTTTTCGATTGAACAAATTGTGACTGTGCTCAAGCAAACGGAACTGGGAGACCGGTGGCGGGCATGATCCGCCAGATCGGCATTTCCGAGCAGAGCGGATTGACGATGAGGCGGGCCTGGCGGCTCGTGAAGCAACCGCGCAGTGTTCAGTACTACCGCAGCGTCAAGGACCTTCGTGCTGAGCTTCGCGCGCGCATGCGCTACGGCTATCGGCGTGTCCACGTGCTACTGCGCCGCGAAGGCTGGCAGTTGGGGAAGAACCAGGCGTACCGGCTGTATTGCGAAGAGCAGTTGCAGTTGCGCTCGAAACTGGCGAAGCAACGAAAGATGGTGGTGACACGGATGGCGAAGATCATGCCGGCCCAACCGAACGACGCCTGAAGTATGGATTTCGTGGCCGACCAGCTTGCTCGATGGCTCAAAATTCCGAACCTTGACAATCGTGGATGTCTTCACGAAGGAGGCACTGGCCATCAAAGTCGGGCAACGATTAAAAGGCGAACACGTGGTGTCAGCACTAAATCGAATCGCAGCCAGACGCGGCGCTCCACGACACCTGTTCGTGGACAATGGCAGCGAATTTTTCTGGTGCCTGCTCGACATGTGGGCGTATCATCATCGCGTAGAAGTCGACTTCACCCGGCCGGGTAAGCCGACGGACAATTGCCGCATCGAGACGTTACGAATCATTCTGCGACGAGTGCTTAAACTTATATTGGTTCGAGACGTTGAGCGAAGCAAAAGCGCCTCGTCCAAGCGTGGCGCCGGGATTACAACAATAGCCGTCCACACTCTGCTCTCAAAGAGTTGGCGCCCGCTGAATTTGCCTGTCAGCTGGCGCTTTTGCCGGATCCGGCTGAACCCGAAACGCCGAAAAACTCGCTCTAGATCTGGTCTGGAAAACCCAAGCGGATCACACTCACGCTTTACACGCAAAGCGATTCATGCATCAGCTGGTTTAAAGCACTGCAACACGCCGACACACATCAGCGCGAGTCGTTAAACAATGAGCAGAAGAGTGGATATGCTTGATCAGTCATCACGCGGCATTACCGCCGTGCTCGTGAAACTGACAGTAGGAGAAAGAGACTGGGACTGTACTGCGCACCTGAGGGGAGTGTCGTTGAGTCAAGCCAGTATTCGCTTTCATTATCGTGCCTCAAACATCGCTTGCATGGATCGAAGACCGCGGTACTGCACCTGCCTCAGCGAATCGTCATGCCTCATTTCGCTGCGCGCCCTTCGTTCAGACAGAAGGAAATTTCTCACAAGTGAAACAAAATTTCAAGCTTTATGAACTGCGGCATTTGTCCCATCATGCCATCACGCTATTGACGCACCCGCTTACGTCGCCCAGGTGCAGTGCACGATTGACCGCCTTCGGGCGCTTGAACCACTCGCACCACCGATGCATCACCGGCTTGACTGGTGCATAGCACAAACGCGATGACCGCTCGAACATCCCAGCAACTTACGATAATCCCCCAAAATCCAGCGGGAACAGAAGTAGAATTTTCTCATTGAGGCAATTCTACGGAATGAAGAAGTCGAGATTCACGGACAGCCAGATCATGGACGCGCTCCCGCGCGTGGAGTCGGAGCTGGCGGTACCGGACCTATGCCGGGAATTAGGTATCAGCACGGCGACGCTCTACAAGTGGCGCTCGAAGTACGGTGGCATGGACATGTCGCTGATCGCGCGGATGAAGGAACTGGAAGCGGAGAATGCCCGACTGCGCAAGATGGTCGTCGAGGAGAAGATCAAGGCCGAGATCGTTGCGCAGGCGCTCGCAAAAAAGACTGAGGCTATCTTGCCGGCGTGATATGGCCATGCATGTGGTGTCCAGCCGGGGCGTATCGATCCGGCTGGCATGTGAGGCGTTTGGGAGCAGCCAGACCTGTTATCGGTACGTCGGTCGGCGCAGCATCGAGAACGACGAGATTGCGAATTGGCTGCTGCGTCTGACCGACAACCACCGGAACTGGGGCTTCGGGCTGTGCTCCTATACCTGCGCAACGTGAAAGGCTTCGGCTGGAATCACAAGCGCGTGTACCGGATCTATCGCGAACTGGAGTTGAACCTGCGGATCCAGCCACGCAAGCGGCTGGTCCGGCAGGTTCCGGAACCGCTGTCGGTGCCGGCTGCCGTCAACCAGGTTGGGTCAATGGACTTCATGCACGAGCAACTGGCCGATGGACGCAGCATCCGGCTGTTCAACATGATCGACGACTTCAACCGCGAAGCACTCGGCATCGAGATCGACTTCTCGTTGCCGTCGCAGCAGGTGATCCGTGCGCTGCGGCAGATCATCCGTTGGCGTGGCAGGCCGAAAGCGATTCGGTGTGACGACGGCCCGAATACCTGAGCGCGGCGATCACCGAATAGGCCCGGCAGTATGGCATCAGGCTCGACTCCATTCAGCCGGGCAAACCTCAGCACAATGCGTATGTCGAGCGATTCAACCGGAGCGTGCGGTACGAATGGCTGTCGTTGTACCACTGGGAAGACTTGGACCACGTGCAGCGCTTCGCGGCCGATTGGATGTGGACTGACCATCACGACCGCCCGAACACGGCCCTGGGCGGATTGACGCCAAAGCAGCGGCTGGCCATGGCCGCATAGTTTCTACTTCTGAACTCCGTGAAAAGGAGGTTACCCTTTCAAGATGATTAAATGGCGCGTACAGCCTTGATGACACGTGCGGTTGAGACATGCCATCGTGCTACGCATCCAGCAGCATAGCCTTTCTTCTTGGGCACTTTCGGTTCCCGCACATGTTTGCGCAACGTGCGGAGATCAACGTGCGTGGCGATCTTGGTCAGCCTACGGCCGAGTTGAGCCGGGGTGAGCCAATCATAGCCTTCCCATATCTGGGCTGGTACCACAATCAACATCCCGGCATAGGTTGCCCGGATTCCGCCGGCAAAGTAATACGGCGAGAGCTCAATGCCAATGCTAAACAGCGCCGCGCGGCCAAGACGCGGAAGTCGGCGTGAAATAAACAGGGAAGCGCCGATGACGAGCGAACCAGTTATTGATCGAAGGCGTGTTGTGTGTACCGTCGTTGCCCATCACCAGATGCCCGTCCATTTCGACGAGCACGCTGGCAATCGTGCGCAGCAAGTGAAGTAATTCGCTGCTGCGATAGCACCGGCCCAATTCACCGATGACTTCGCCGGCGGCGACGTTTACATTCTCGCAGAACGCTTCTTTGGTCAACGCGTATGGGGGGTAACCCGGCGGCACGACGCGCGTTATGGCTTGCTGCCGTCGAACAGGTTCATGATCTGCTGGCGCTCTGCCGAGTTCACATCGGGCGGCACCGGCGGTTGCATGCCGCCTGGCCCCACCGTGCCGAACTGCGCGTTCGAATCGCTTGCGCCGGCCGGCGTTTTCTCGTCGAGCCCGATCGACGCGATAAAGCCGTTACCCGGCGTCTTGTCCGCGTAGAACAGTTCGCCGTCGATCGTCGTCAACTCTTCGGGCATCGGCGCCTGGTACTGCGGCACGCCGTGCAGCGCGCGTCCCATGTACTGGACCCAGATCGGCAGCGCCAGCTGTGCGCCGAATTCGCGGCTACCAAGTGATTTGGGCTGGTCATAGCCCATCCACGCGACCGCGACCAAGGTGTGTTGATAGCCGGTGAACCAGCCGTCCTTGGCGTCGTTGGTCGTCCCGGTCTTGCCGGCCAGGTCACCGCGATGCAACACGTTGGTTCCCGAGCCCGTGCCTGCCGAGGCGACCGAATGCAGCAGGCTGTTCATTACATACGCATTGCGCGGCTCGATCACCTGCGGTGCATTCTGGCCGGCCACCAGCGGCTGGGCCTTCAGCAACGGCGTGCCGTGCACATCGTCGACCTGCGCGATCAAATACGGATTGACCCGATAACCACCGTTCGCAAAGACCGAATAGGCTGTCGCCGATTGCAGCGGCGTCACCAGTCCCGCGCCCAATGCCATCGGCAGGTAGGGTGGCGTCTTGTCAGGATCGAAGCCGAACCGCTCGGTCACGTATTGCTGCGCGTACTGCGTGCCGATATACGACAGAATCCGGATTGATACCAGGTTCTTGGACTTCTGCAACGCCAGGCGCATCGGCATCGGGCCGTCGGGCTGGTCATCGTCTTTCGGTTCCCACGCCTGCCCACCCGGTGTTGTCGGCGGAAAATGCAGCGGCGCGTCGTTAATGATGGTCGCCGGGCCCAACCCTTTTTCCAACGCGGCCGAATAAACGAACGGCTTAAAGCTCGAGCCCGGTTGCCGCCACGCCTGCGTGACGTGGTTGAACTTGTTCTTATTGAAATCGAAGCCGCCGACCAGCGCGCGGATCGCACCGTCCTGCGGCGTGACCGACACGAGCGCACCCTCGACCTGCGGCAGCTGCGTAATCGAGGCCCGGCCGTTTGCATCGCGCATGATGCGGATGACCGAGCCGGCTCGGATCCGCACTGCTGCCGACGCACGGGGCGACAGGGCGCCTGCGGCAAAGCGCAGCCCGTCGCCGCTGATCTGCACGACGGTGCCGTCGGACAACTGCGCATCGACCTGCCGCGGGCTCGCATCAATGACCACGGCGGCAAGCAAATCACCATTGTCCGGATGGTCAACGAGCACGTCCTCGATCGCCTGATCGCGCTCGCCCCCGGCGGGCGGCAGCTCGACGCTCGCCTCCGGTCCGCGATAGCCATGGCGGCGCTCGTAGTCGAGCACGCCTTTGCGCACCGCATCGTAGGCGGCGGCCTGATCCGCCGAGTCGATCGTCGTCGTGACCGTCAGCCCGCGCGTATAGGCTTCATCACGATATTGCGCGTACATCGCCTGGCGCACCATTTCGGCGACGTATTCCGCGTGCACACTGTATTCGTTGCCCGCCGTACGCACGTGCAAGTCCTCGTGGATCGCTTGGTCGTATTGGTCTTGCGTAATGTAGCGCAGCTCGAGCATGCGCTTCAGGATGTACTCTTGCCGCACCTTCGCACGCCAGGGATTAACGATCGGGTTGTAGGCGGACGGCGCCTTCGGCAACCCCGCCAGCATGGCGGCCTGCGCTAGCGTGATGTCCTTCAGGTCCTTGCCGAAGTACACGCGGGCCGCCGCGGCAAATCCGTACGCACGCTGACCGAGATAGATTTGATTCATGTACAACTCGAGAATCTGATCCTTGGACAGCGCCGCCTCGATCTTATAGGCGAGCAACATCTCGTAGATCTTGCGCGTGTAGGTTTTTTCGCTGGACAGGAAGAAGTTGCGCGCTACCTGCATCGTAATCGTGCTCGCGCCCTGCGCACGCCCGCCGTGCACTAGGTCCGTGATGCCCGAGCGCAGGATACCGATGAAGTCCACACCACCGTGCTCGTAGAACCGATAGTCTTCGATCGCCAGCACGGCCTTCTTCATCATGTCGGGCGCGTCCTGGATTCGCACAAGACTGCGGCGCTCCTCGCCGAATTCGCCGATCAACACGTGGTCGGCCGTGTAGACGCGCAATGGCACCTTAGGGCGATAGTCAATCAACACGTCCAGCGATGGCAGCTTTGGTCGCATCACAACCAGCGCGTAGCCCAGCACCAGTGCGCCGATCACTGCGGCGGCCGCCACCAGGCCGGCAAAGCCCAGCATGAACGAGGCAGCCAGCGAGCGCGACTCGCCCCGCTGGCGTGCCGCGGCACGCTGCCGCGTCGGTGGTGCACGACGCTCGCCGCGTTGAGGATCGGACGGATCGGGTCGTTTTACGGTAGGCATGTCAGGATAGCGCCGCGGTCTTGTCGACGCGCGTGATGTTACCGCCCCGTGCGGATTGCGGCGTCGCGACAAAACGCGCATTTTAATGCGTGCACGCGGCACTCCCCCCGACTTTTTTGTAAGCAATTGCTGGTGCGCGCTGCCGTGCCGCGTCGGCGCCACGTCGCGTATGATCCTCCCATCAGGCAGCGCGGCGGCGCAACGAATCCGCCATCAACCCGTCAAAGCACAGGCGTAGCTGCGCGCGCTGGCCAACAGCGCGACAAGTGCGGCCCTTGCAACCGCCCGCCCGGTCCTACTATTCGCGGCGGCCGATGCTCAGGCGCGGCCCAATCAACGGAGGAATTCATGTCACTACTGAACACCATCTCGCGTACGCTCAAGGGCCTGTTGAACGACGCAGCCGAATCGGTCCAGGATCCCGCGCGCGACGCACGGCAGATCGTACGCGAACTCGACGACAGCATCGCGAAGGCGGAGAACTCGCTGATCGAGATCGAGGCGCAGGTCGCGATGCAGCGCAGCAAGCGCGACGTCGCCGATGACAAGGTGAAGAAGTACGAAGACGGAGCGAAACGCGCGCTGCAAGCCGGCGATGAGGCACTGGCTCGCGAAGCACTCAGTGCCCAGGCGAATGCGCAGGCCGAACGCGACGCGATTGCAAAGGAACTGGCGGCACTGGAGCCGTCGGTGGAACAGCTCAAGCAGCAAATCAACGAGATGCGCGAACGTCGCAACGACCTGAATGCGCGCTCGAACATCCTGCAAGCCAAGCAGCAGATTGCGCAAGCGAAGGACACGGCGGCCACCGCGCTGGGCGGCATCGGTGGCCAAAACCTTGCAGAGGACTTTCAGAAACTCGAGGACAAAGTCGCGCTGCAGAACGCGCGCTCCGACTCGCGGCTGAACTCGGCCGACGAGCGTAGCGGCAAAGCGCTGGATGACAAGCTGGCCGCGCTGTCCAAGGGGCCCTCTGTGGACGATCGTCTCGAGGCACTGAAGAAGCAGCTCGGTACGACTGCCCAGTCGTAAACTGCGTGCGCCGCGCTCCGACGCACGCCTTTGTATGGGCCGATGCATGGCCCGATCAAACGATGAAGAAACTACTGGCGATCATCCTGGCCGGCGCCGCCATCGCAGCGTCGGCTGCAGCTTTTGCGGTGCCCAGCACGCGCGAGGTCAACAACGCGATTGCACGAGGCAACTGGCAGCAGGCGCACAGCCAGCTCGTCGAAGTGTTGCGCGCGCATCCGAACAGCGCGCATGCGCACTACCTGTACGGCCAGGTACTCGCCCAGGAAGGCCGAGCCCCGCACGCACTGACCGAGCTCCAGAAAGCGCGGGCGCTCGACCCTGAACTAAGCTTTGCCTCCAGCGCCGCGCAGTTCAACGCCATCGAGGCGCGCGTGCAGCAACAGGCCGAGCATGCGGTGTCGCCCAGTGGGCCATCGCCGTCTGCGCCCGCGATGCTGCCCAGCACCGCCGGCACGGCGGTGGCGCCCATCGCGCCGCCTGCGCAGGCGCCACGCCACAGCCCGTCGATCGGCATGTGGATCGGCTTTGTTATCGTGCTCACGTTGGTCGTACTGCTGGTGCGACGTACCGTGTTGCGCGCACGTTCGAATGATGATAGTCGCGCGCAGGAGCAGCGCCGCGCGCAACTCAAGCGCGCAACCGAACTGCTGAACGCGACGCGCTCGCTCAAGCTCGATGTGCGCCTCTCGACGGTGCCGGGACATGAAGCACTACTTGGCGAAGTCGACGCGATCGAAACCGCGTTGCGCGAGTTGACCGACAAGCTTGCGAACAACGGTAGTCCGGTGCCAGACTACGCACTCGAGGATCTCGAACGTCGTCTGGACAGCGCCCGGGCCCGCACTGAAGGACGAGCCGCTCCGAATGCGACCGCGAGCAACGCCGGCACCGGTACCGGTAACTCGTCAAGCAGTGGAAACCCGTCCGTGTATGCCCAGGAAGCCGAACGTTTCGGTCATGCACAAGGCGACGCGGCGCCGCCGACGCAACCGCAACCGACCGTGATCGTGCAGCAACCGGGCGGCGGTGGAGGCGGCATGGGCGGGCTGTTGACCGGCGTGCTGCTCGGTCAAATGCTCGGGGGCAGCCGTGAGCAGGTGATCGAGCGCGATGTGATCGTCGACGACGAGCGCCGGTGCGGCCATCCAGGCACACAGCTTGACCCAGGATTCGATGTCGGCCGCGGCAACGACGATTGGGGCGACAACGCGGGCGGTAACATCGACGTCGGCGACAACGACGACTCGAACTGGAACTAAACAGCCCACGCCGCGCAGCCGATGGGACGTCTACTGCAACTGCAATCGCAACTACGACTACGACTGCAGCATAGATTTGCCGGCGGACAATCGCCCGATGAAACGCTGCGCCGCATCCAGCAACGCATCGCGGCTCGCCGGCGCATTGATATCGTCTTACGACCATTCCTCGTGGTCATCACGCGTAGGATCGTTCGAATGCGGCGGCCAGCCTGACGGCAACGTCGTCGGCCTGTTCCGGCAGCACGTTGGTAAAGCTCATCAACAGCGCCTCACGTCGCCGCTGATGCAAATACCACGGCGACAGCGCATCGGGCGCAAGGCCGCTGCGCACCGCTGCCCGGGCCAGCAATACGTCGTTCGCCAGCGAGCCGTCGCGTGGCGCGGAAGACTCACGCAGCCAGCCAATCAGATGCATGCCGCCAACGCTGGGCGAAATATCCAATACGCCGCCGACGCGACGGTGCAACGCCGCGGCAAGTGCGTCGCGCCGCGCCGCATACGCGGCACGCATCCGGCGGATGTGCCGGCTGAAATGTCCGGCTTCGATAAAGGCCGCGATGCTTTCCTGCAGCGTCAGGGCCGGGGGCGGCGCTAGCAACGCGGCCACCTTGGCCAAGTGCCCGGCGAGCGCAGGCGGCGCGACGATATAGCCGAGCCGCAGGCCGGGCGCGAGCGCCTTGCTGAAGGAGCCGACGTAGAGCACGCGCTCGCCGCCATCCAGGCTTGCCAGCGCGGGCAACGGCCGGCCTGAGTATCGGAATTCCCCATCATAGTCGTCCTCGACAACCCACGCGTTGGCGCGCGCCGCCCAGCCCAGCAACGCGAGCCGCCGCGGCAATGACAGCGATACCCCCAGCGGCGCTTGGTGCGAAGGCGTGACCAGCGCCATGTAGGCCCGTGGTGCCTTCGCCACGCCTGCGTCGACATCCAGTCCTTCGTCGTCGACTGGCACGCCAACCAATTGCGCGCCGGCCAGCCTCAACGCGTCGCGTGCCCGCCGGTAGCCGGGATCCTCGAACCAAATCGGGCGCGACGCCGTCGCCGGCAATAACGCCGTCATCAACAGTCCAAGTGCGCCATGATACCCGTTCGTAATAATGATCCTGGCAGGGTCGCAGTCTATTCCGCGCGCTATCGCAAGATAGCCGGCAATCGCATAACGCAAGCGGAACTGGCCTTGCGCATCACCGTAACTGAACGCCTCCGTGGCCAACGCGCGCCCTTCGTGACTAGCCACCCGGGCCCACAGCTTGCGCGGGAACAAGTCCAATGCAGGCAGTCCCATTTGCAACGGCGCCACCGCTATCGCGGCACTCACCGGTGCACTATTGGCCGACGGTGCAGGTGCAGGCTTCACCGGTCCATGCTGTGGTGAGAGTCGTGCGTTGACCCGGGTGCCGGCTGCGCCGCGCGTCTCGATGAATCCTTCCGCCGCGAGCAACTCGTAGGCGAGTTCAACCGTGCCACGGGCGGTATTGAGTTGTGTAGCGAGCGCGCGCGTGGACGGCAGCCGCATGCCGGGGGGCAACCGACCGTCCAGAATACCCTCGCGCAGCCGGGTGACCAGTTGCCGATACATTGGCTCACCACGCCGGCGATCTAGCTCTAGCGTGCAGGCCCAATCGGCCGCCGGCATCGTGCTGGGCCGGCCTTCGCGCGCCACGGCTCGCTTACCGCCGTGCTCCGCTGTCATCGCCCTGCTCCAGCTTGCATCATGGCCTAATCATTTAAACCGTTTTTGGCCTTTTACGATAACCCATTCGCCGCCTACGATAAAGGCTCATAGTCCATTGACGCGAAAGGAAACCATGATGAGCCAACCCCGCCTGCCTTACCGTGAACTGTCCAAGGATGCCTATCTTGCATTGGCGTCAGTCAATGCCGCACTGGGACGCTCCACGCTCGGCCAGAAGTTGTGTGACCTTGTGTTCCTACGTGTATCGCAAATCAACGGATGCGCGTTTTGCGTCGACATGCATTCCCACGACCTGGTTCAGCAAAACGAAGACGTGCAGCGCCTGCTCAGCGTGCCGACCTGGCGCGAGACCGAGCTGTTCGATGCACGGGAGCGCGCCGCGCTGAACTGGGCCGAGCGCCTGACCACACTACCTGGCGGTCATCCAGCCGATGCCGATTTTGAGGCACTGAAGGCTCACTTCAGCGACACGGAGATTGCCGACCTGACTTTCGCGGTCGCGGTGATCAATGCCTGGAACCGACTCGGCGTCGGCATGCAACTGCCGGTCACACGCCGTACCGCCAGCGCCGCTTGAGCCGCTGGGCCGGAAACCCCATTCACGAGAGCGCAAAAATAGCGGCTTGCTTATCCAGGTCGAACAAGCGTTTCCTGTTGCAGAACTACCGGCGCGACATGGGTGGCAACGAATTCATGTTGATGAAGGACGTGTCCGCGCCCCTGTTCATGTGCGGCGAGCATTGGGGTGGGGTATGCATCGGCTACCGCGCATAGCATCGGCTATCGTGTGGCATCGGCTGCCAACTCCCGCACCGGTGCTGCTGTTGCCACATCTTTATTGATATGATTCGCCCGGGCCCGCACGGCTTCGCGGCCTGGCGCACATTCCTGCTGCCCGACGCCGCCATCGGCCGGCACGTTGCGCTCCCAACCGCCTATGCATTTTTTTGGGAGAAACCGGTCTATGAGCATGACCAAGGAGTTTAGAGAGTTCGCCGTCAAGGGCAACGTGATGGACCTGGCTGTTGGCGTCATCATTGGCGGTGCATTCGGCACCATCGTCAATTCGCTGGTCAAGGATGTGATCATGCCCGTCGTCGGCGTGCTGACCGGCGGCATTGACTTCTCGAACCAGTTCATCAGGCTCGCCGCGATTCCGCCTAACTTCAAAGGCAATCCGGATTCGTTCAAGGACCTGCAATCGGCGGGTGCCGCCGTGCTGGGCTACGGATCGTTCATCACCGCAGTGATCAACTTTGTCATCCTCGCCTTCGTCATCTTCCTGATGGTTAAGTTTGTCAACAAGCTGCGCACGCCGGTGTCGCAAGCGGCCGCGCCGGCAACACCGGCAGCGCCACCCGAGGATATCGCGTTGCTGCGCGAGATCCGGGACGAACTGAAAAAACGCAACTAATACGCCTACACAGGGTCCCACGTGTCGCGTGCGCAGTCGTGCGCAGTCGTGCGCAGTCGTGCGCAGTCGTGCGCAGTCGTGCGCAGTCGTCGCGGCATCAAGCGGTGGGCGTGGACAACGCGTCATCGCTGCCCTTGGCCATCGCGATCTGCTCGATCAGGCCTTCGAGCAGTGTGAAGTTGACTGGCTTGGTCAGATGCGACATAAAGCCGGCATCCAGACAGCGGCGCACGTCGTCATCCGAGCCATAGCCGGTCAGCGCCACCGCCGGCACGCGTGCGCCAGTCTCGATGCCCCGCAACGCCGTGATCAGGTCCAGCCCCGTACCATCGGGCAAACCAATATCGCTGACCACGAGATCGAAGCGCTGCTGCCGTGCAGCCTGCAGCGCCGAGGCCACGGTCCCGGTCGCGATCACGTTGTGGCCAAAGCCCGCGATGAGCTGAGCCATCACGTCGGCTGTGTCCTGGTGGTCCTCGACCAGCAGGATGTCCAGCGTGGCGCGCTGCGGCGCCGCCGCGATCGTGCCGCGCTCCATCACCGGCCCGGGTGCCTCGACACTAGGCAGCACGATCGTAAAGGTGGCGCCGCGCCCTAAGCCTTCACTGGCGGCGTGCACCGTCCCGCCATGCACGTCGGTCAGCGCCTTGGTGATTGCCAGGCCCAGGCCCAGACCACCGTACTGCTGGGTGGTGCGCTGTCCACCCTGTTCGAATGCGTTGAACAGTCGCCCCAGTTGCTCCGGCGCGATGCCGATACCGCTATCCTGCACGTCAATCCGGATCTGCGGCGCACCTGCTTCGGATAGCGCCTCGGCATCGCGCGTGCGCAGCACGATGCGGCCACGCTCGGGCGTAAACTTGGCTGCGTTCTTGATCAAATTCCACAACATCTGTTGCAACCGCGCACGGTCGCCGCGCACGAAGCGGTGCTGTGCAGCGCAATCCAGTTCCACACGCAATTGCTTGACCTGGATGTCGCTGCGAAAAATCTCCAGCACCGCATCGATGAGTTCGTGCACGTCCACCGTCTCCAACGCCAGCAGCAGCTTACCGTTGGCCACCCGCGTCAAATCCAGTAAATCGTCGATCAGGCGGGCCTCCAACTCGATGTTGCGTCGAATGATCTTCATGGCGGAGCGCACCGGTTCGGGAACGTCACGAGCGCGCTCGAGCATTCGCGCACTGGCCAACACCGGCGTAAGTGGCGTGCGCAATTCGTGCGACAACATCGCGAGAAAACGGTCCTTCGCACGATTGGCCTCTTCGGCCACCTGCCGTGCCGCCTGCTCGGACTGGAGCAGCCGCTCGCGCTCGTCGCTCGCCTCGCGCTGATCCTGAATGTCCGTACACGTGCCGAACCACTTCACAATGCGCCCGTCCGCTTCGTGCAATGCCGTGCCTCGCATGCAAAACCAGCGATACACGCCGTCATGACGCCGCAGCCTTACCTCGCGGATGAAGCTGTCCGTGCCCCGCCCGATGGTCTGTCGCCATGTATCACGCAGCGCGGGAAGATCATCGACATGTACCGCGTCGAACCACCCGGCACCGAGTCCCGCGCTAGCCGGCATTCCGGTGTAATCCGACCATTGCCTGGACAGAAAATCGCATTCGCCGCTCGGCGTGCAAGTCCAGACCAGATGCGGCAGCGCTTCGGCAATGGTTCGATAGTGCCGCTCGCGATCGCGCGTGCGCTCAGACTCCGCCACAACACGCCGCATCCGCGCTTCGTTCAACGCACGTTCGACGGCCTCGGGCAGGTAATCGAGGTAATCGGCCGCTTTCGGCACCACATCGGACACACCGGCACGCAACGCCTCAATGATCCGCGACTCGTCCGAAAAGCCTGTCGCCAGGATGGCCGGCAGCTTGATCCCACGCGCAACCAGTCCGCGGAAAAAATCCAGTCCGGTTTGTGGCGTACCGAGCCGGTAGTCGAGCACGAGCAGATCGGGCAACGGCTCGCCGATGCAATCGAGCGCCTGCTGCACCGTCGAACATGCGCTGACACGATAGCCGGCCCGCCGCAACGCACGCGCCGCAAGCAGTAGGATGCCCTCGTCGTCGTCGAGCACCAGCACGTGAGCGTCGCTGGACATGATTACTCCGGAACGCGGTCAGCGTGCGCTCGGCCGCACGCTGCACGGCAGCTTCACGACCTGCAGGAAGAAACCCAACCGCCTGACCGCCTCGATGAATGCATCGTATTCAACCGGCTTGGTGATATAGACATTGCAGCCGAGTTCGTAGCACCGCTCGATTTCGCGCGGATCGTCGGTGGTCGTGAGTACGATGACCGGCAGCGACGCGGTTTGCGGCGATTCCTTCAGACGGCGCAGCACCTCGACCCCGTCCACGCGCGGCATCTTCAAATCCAGCAGCACCACGCAGTTGCGCAGATCGCCGAGCGGCGCGGGCCCGAAGAAATAGTCCAGCGCCTGGTGACCGTCGGATAGCCGCTTGAAGCCATTGGTCAGGCCTGCGCGGCGCAGGTTGCGCTCGACCAGCGTCGCATGGCCATCATCGTCCTCGATTAGGATGATGCTAACCGTCTCCCCAATTGTCATGATTTTTCCCAAGAAGTATTGTATGCACCGGCATACGGGCCGAAACCGGCGTCCTCGACCCGGTGCGCGGTCAGTACATGGAGAGCGGCCATGCCCGCATCGCGCTGTGCCCAGTAAGGCAAACGTTTGCCACGCTCTTGATTTTTCACCTCCAGTGCGTGACCGATCGCGACACCTCCCGGGTACGCTATGCCCAGCGGCGCATGCGCGGGTAACGCGACGTAAAACGTCGACCCCGCACCTTCGGCCGACTCGACCCAGACACGTCCACGATGTCGCTCCACCATCCGCTTGACCAGCGCAAGCCCTACCCCATCGCCAGGGCCCGCATCCGTATGCAGCCGCTGGAACGCACTGAATACCTTCGGCAGCGACGCCGCTGGAATGCCGCGCCCGTTGTCCCTTACATAATAGATACGATGGCGCTCGCCCGTGCCGGTCAGCCGCGCCATTGCGATGCGACCGTCCGCCCCAGGTTGCGCGACGTGTGTCGTGGGCGCGGCGGCCTGTGGCGAGTCGCCGTCACCGCCCGGATTGATCCAACCAACCTCGATCACGCCGCAGCGGGACGGATCCAGGTAAGCAAATGCATTGCCGACCAACTGGCCAAAAATCTGCTCGATCGCGCTAGCATCGCCCCATGCCGGCGGCAGCGGCTGAATCAGCAGGCGTGCGCCGTTCGCCGACGTTTGGTCCTTCAGCGCCCCGATCACCCGCTGCAATACGGCGTTCACGTCCACCAGCGCCCACTGGTACTCGATCCGGCCCGCGCGCGACAGCCGCAGCAATGCTTCAATGATGCCGCCCGCGCGCGTGACCGCGTTTTGCAGGAAACCAATCGACTCCTGGATCTCGCCGTCGACGATGCGCTGCAGCCGTTCACGCTCGGCCACGGGCAGATCCAGCTCGCCGATCGTCTCGCGCAATTCGCTGGCCGAGACCTTCAACTCGCGCGAGAACCCTTGCAGGTTCACCAACGGTGAGCGCAGATCGTGCGACACACTGTAAATAAACATCTCATTGTCCTGCGTCTGTTGACGCAATTCCTCATTGACCTGCGCAAGCTCACCGGTACGTCGTTGCAGGTCGGCCTTCAGCAGTGCATGCTCGCGTTCCGCCCGCACCAGCTTGCGGCTCGTATCATGCAGCACCTCGTCAAGCTCCGCGATTTCATCGCGGCCGCCCAATGGGGCGCCCAGAGGCTCGCCCGTGCCTAGGCGCAGCGCGTTCGTCGTCAAAACCTCGATCCGCTGGCCGATGTGTCGCGCAAACGCAAGCGCTGTGATCACCGCGATCAGCAGCGACGCACTCACCGCAAACCAGAGCATGAACTGTTGCGTCTTCAGCGAGCCTTGCAACTGTGCATTACGATCCGCCTGCAGCTTGTTCTCCGCATCGACGAAGTCGCTCAACTCGCTGCGAAATTCATTGATCTCGCGCGGCATTTCCTCACCGCGGTATGTCTCGATGACGCGCTGGCGCTCACCCTCGCGTAATTGCTCAGCCACGCGCTGCGTCAGCATGCGATACCGGTCGATCGTCTCGCGCATACGCGCAGTGCGACCCGTTTGCTCGGGATTGTCGGCTACTGTCGCCTCAAGTGCATTAAGCCGGTCGGCCAGCTCGATCCATGTCGCGCGCTTGTCCGCGAACGACGGGTCACCGACGATAATCCCCGCTCGCAATTGCGACGCCTGGCGCAGCAACGGTCCAAGCAACGCCTCGGCCTGATTGATCACCTTTTTAGATTGCAACGCCCATCGTTCGGCGTCGGCCACTTGCCGTTCCACGCCGAACAACGCGACCAACAGCGCCAGCTCGCACACTATCGGCACCGCGACGAGCAATAGTCCCTTGGTAAAGAGCCTCATGTGCCAACCGGCATCCGCTCGAACGTCAATGCATGTCCCCTTGTCGAACGCCGGCGTCACATTACGGGTCCAGTGCCGGCCAGCAAACGATTATCGGCCTTGCACGCCGATATTTCAATCGCGGCGCAGGCTCGCGGCGACGTGATCTGGATTCATTTTTTCGAATCGGCCAATATGCTATAAAGATCGGAACGCCTGCGCGACGACTGCTGCTGCGTTTGCCGCGACCGCCGTCTTTTCATTCCATCCGAGCCGTTTCGAGGCGAATACCATGCCCACTTCAAAAAAGCACAGACGCGCCTGCAGCGACGAGTCCTTTTTGGCCCAACTCGCTGGCTGCGAGCCGTTCGCGCAGCTCGACACCAAGATCGCGCGCGCCCGCGCCCAGGACGAACCCGTACTGTATGCGCATGCGCTGCCGGGCTTGGACGTGCTGATCTGCACGGTGCGCGGCGCGCAGCCGCCCTACCCGCGTGCGGCCGAGTTGCGCCGGCGCTGCATCGAATCGGTGGCCCATGCGTTGGAGCAGCCGCTGGACGGACTCGAGTGCGGCGGCTATTGGTATGAAGCCAACGGCGTCGGCTTCCTGGTGTTCGCCAGCCTGGCGCGCACCGCGATCCTTCCTCAATTCTGCTCGATCACAAATCGGCGCTCACACGGCGCCGAACGTGACACGCGACGCCCGCTGCGCACACGGCAGACATAATCCACGACTAATCCACGACGTGCCGCTGGGCAGCCGCATGCCGTTCATCGGTGTGTTCACGCCGTCAGGCGGCTTCGCGCAACTGGCCGGACACCTCGGCTTCGGTCAAATGGGGCGCGAACATCTCGATCAACCGGTATGCATAGGCGCGCAGAAACGCGCCCTTGCGCAGTCCGACGCGGGTCGTGCTCGGCTCGAACAAGTGCTGTGTGTCCAGTGCAACCAACTCACTGTCTCGCTTCGGATCGTACGCCATTGCAGCGACAATGCCCACGCCCAGTCCCAGTTCGACATACGTCTTGATCACGTCCGCGTCGATCGCCGTCAGCACCACATCCGGCGCAACACCGGCCCGCACAAACGCCTGATCCACGTGCGAGCGTCCCGTGAAATCCTGGTCGTACGTGATGATCGGGTAGTCGGCAATATCCTCCAGCGTCACTGCGGGCCGGGTCGCGAGCGGATGCTCTCTTCGCACCACGACGGTGTGGTGCCATGAGTAACCTGGGAACGTCACGATCTCGCCGTAGCGGTCCAGGCCCTCGGTCGCGATGCCGATGTCCGCGTCGCCGTTGATCACCATCTGCGCGATCTGGTGCGGACTGCCCTGGCGCAGCGCGAGATGGACCTTCGGATACATCTCCTTAAAACGATGCACGACCTTGGGCAGTGAGTAGCGCGCTTGCGTGTGCGTGGTGGCGACCACCAGATGGCCAGTGTCCTGATCGGCATACTGCCGCGCGACACGGCGCAGGTTTTCCGCATCGAGCAACATGCGCTCAATCAGCGTGTGCACGGCTTTGCCGGGCTCCGTCAAGCCAGTGAGCCGCTTGCCCCGGCGGATGAAGATATCGACACCAAGCTCGTCCTCGAGATCCTTGATTTGCTTGGATACCCCCGATTGCGACGTATACAGCACATTTGCCACTTCGGTCAGATTCATGTTTTGGCGCACGGCCTCGCGCACGAAGCGCAGTTGCTGGAAGTTCATTTTGTTTTCTCAATTTCTCATCGTTGCGCGGGAAACACCCGCACGGCGCGCGGCACCGCGGTCACGCCGTCGCCGACGTCCAGCCCCAGCGCGGGCCATGCGTCACGATCGAGTTCCGCTTTCAGCGTCTGGCCAGCCTGAGCCTGGAGCTCGACGCGCACCGAGCCGCCCAGCGGCACGATCCGCCGCACGTCCACGCGGATACCGTTCTGCGCGGCGCCCGCCTGCGGCAACAGTTGTAGATCGTGCGGCCGCACGAAGGCGAGCGCTGGTCCGCTGAAGTCACCCCGCGCGGCGATCCGTGCGCCTTCGCCGTGCGTCACGAAGCCCTGTTCGCCCAGCGTGCCGGACAGCCGATTCGCCGCGCCGAGAAATTCATAGACGAACGCACTGCCCGGATGATCGTAGACGTCCTGCGGGCTACCGATCTGCTCGACGCGGCCGCGATTGAGCACCACGATCCGGTCTGCAACCTCCAGTGCCTCCTCTTGGTCATGCGTGACGAAGATAGTCGAGATATGCAGGTCGTCGTGCAAACGCCGCAACCAGCTGCGCAGCTCCTTGCGCACCTTGGCATCGAGCGCGCCGAACGGCTCGTCGAGCAACAACACCTTGGGCTCGACCGCAAGCGCACGCGCCAGCGCAATGCGTTGGCGCTGTCCGCCCGACAGCTCAGACGGATAGCGTTGCGCAAGCCAATCCAGTTGCACAAGCTTAAGCAGCTCGTGGACCTTTTCCCGGATTTTCGCCTCTGAGGGGCGCTCGCGACGCGGCTTCACACGCAGCCCGAACGCGACGTTCTCAAACACCGTCATATGACGGAACAGCGCATAGTGCTGAAACACGAAACCGACCTGACGCTCGCGCGCGCCGACGTCGTTCACGTCCTGCCCGTGCAGCACGACCTGACCCGCGTCCGCATACTCCAAACCTGCAATCACGCGCAGCAGCGTGGTCTTGCCACAGCCGGAGGGCCCGAGTAGCGCGACCAGTTCGCCGGACGGGAATTCCAGCGACACGTTGTCGAGCGCGGCGAAATCGCCAAAATGCTTTTGCAAGTTGCGAACGATAATGCCCATATCAATTTCTGCCTAGATGACTAGCTGGCTGCCGGCTCGCTCGACGTCTGGGTGAGCCGTCGTTGCGCGATCAACTTCAGCGCGAGCGTCACCAGCGCAAGCAACGCCAGTAGCGACGCGACCGCGAACGCGAACGCGGCGACGAAATTGTATTCGTTGTAGAGAATTTCCACGTGCAGGGGCATCGTGTTGGTCTGCCCACGAATGTGGCCAGAGACCACCGAGCCGGCACCAAACTCACCCATGGCGCGGGCGTTGCACAAGATCACACCGTACAACAGGCCCCACTTGACATTGGGCAGCGTCACGCGCCGAAAGATCTGCCAGCCGGAGGCGCCCAGCACGCGGGCCGCTTCCTCCTCGTCGGCGTCCTGCGCCTGCATCAGCGGGATCAACTCGCGCGCAACAAACGGAAACGTGACGAACACCGTCGCCAGCACGATGCCCGGCGCCGCGAAGATGATCTGCACGTTGCGATCCTGTAGCCACGGGCCGAACCAGCCTTGCGCGCCGAACATCAGCACGTAGATCAGCCCAGAGATCACCGGCGATACCGAAAATGGCAAGTCGATCAGCGTGGTCAGCAGGCTCTTGCCGCGGAACTCGAACTTTGCAATTGCCCATGACGCGCACAAGCCGAATACGACGTTCAGCGGCACGGCAATTACCGCCGTGATCAATGTCAGCTTGATTGCCGACAGCGCATCCGGGTCGGTCAGGGCGTTCAGATAGGCCCCCACGCCCTTGGCTAGCGCCTGATAGAACACCGCGACCAGCGGCAGCACTAGGAACAGACCAAGAAAAAGCAGTGCGATCGCAGTCAGCGCCCAACGTACCGCACGTGGCTCGGTCGTCGCGCCCACGCGCGGCGCCCGCCTCGACTGCACGCTAGCGCCGATCGCGACCGCCGATTGAGTGGCTTGCTGGCTCATTGCGCCCCTCCAGCCACGACCACGGACGGTGCGACGCCAGATGGCGCCGCGCGGCGCGTACTGGATGTGCGCCGCTGCAGCACCCATTGCAGCGTGTTGATCGCCAGCAGCAGCAGGAACGATACGAGCAACATCACAACTGCCAGTGCCGTCGCACCCGCATAGTCGTACTGTTCCAGCTTCGTGATAATCAACAATGATGTGATTTCAGACTTCATTGGCATATTGCCCGCAATGAAAATCACCGAGCCATATTCGCCAAGTGCACGCGCGAACGCGAGCGCAAAACCCGTCAGCAACGCGGGCAGCAACGAAGGCAGGACCACACGGCGAAAGGCCAGCCAGCGCGTCGCACCGAGGCAGGCAGCGGCCTCCTCCTGCTCTCGCTCGAAGTCCTCCAGCACCGGCTGCACGGTGCGTACCACGAACGGCATGCCAATGAAGGTCAGCGCGACCAGCATCCCGAGCGGCGTGAACGCCACCTTGATGCCGAGCGGGGCGAGCAGCGAGCCCACCCAGCCGTTATCCGAGTAGACGGCGGCCAGCGCAATGCCAGCGACCGCAGTGGGCAAAGCGAACGGCAGATCGACCACCGCATCGACGAGCCGCTTGAACGGAAACTCGTACCGCACAAGCACCCATGCTACGAGAAAGCCGAACACCGCATTGAGCAGCGCGGCGCCCAGCGACGCGCAGAACGTGAGCCGGTACGAGGCCAGCACGCGCGGCGATGCGACGGCACGCGCGAACTCGGGCCACGTCAATGTCGCCGTCTTCAAGAAGGTCGCGGCGAGCGGGATCAGCACCACTAGGCCCAAATACGCCACCGTGATACCGAGCGTGACACCGAACCCGGGCAATGCACTGGGCTTGCGAAAAGAAAAACGACTCATGCCTGTTACTCGCCTCAAGCACCGCTCGCGCCGGGCCCAAAGAATCCGGGCTCGGCGCACGCCGACAGCCATCTCAGGCCGCGGGCCGCCGCCTGGCGGCCGTCGTCGGCTTACTGTGGCTGATAAATCAAATCAAATACTCCACCGTCGGCAAAATGCACTTTTTGAGCATTCGCCCATCCGCCGAATGTATCGTCGACCGTGTACAACTTGAGCTTCGGAAACGGCCGGGTCAGCGCCTCGGGCACCTTGCTCGAGCGCGGCCGATAAAAGTGCTTCGCCGCAATCTGCTGGCCCTGCTCGGTGTACAGGAAGTTCAGGTAAGCCTGTGCGAGCTTGGCGTGCCGTGTCGGTCCACCACCTTATCGACCAACGCGACCGGCGGTTCGGCCAGGATGCTGACCGATGGCATCACGATCTCGAATGTGTCGGGCCCGAATTCCTTGAGCGACAGGAATGCCTCGTTTTCCCAGGTGACCAGCACGTCGCCGATGCCGCGCTGCACGAAGCTGGTGGTCGCTCCCCGCGCGCCGGAATCGAGCACTCCGACATTCTTGTACAGCTTCGCGACGAACTCGCGCGCCTTTTGCTCATTACCGCCCAGCTGGTGCACCGCGTACGCCCATGCGGCCAAGTAGTTCCAACGTGCGCCACCGGAGGTCTTCGGGTTCGGTGTGACAATGGACACGCCCGGCTTGACCAGATCGTCCCAGCCCTTAATACGTTTCGGATTGCCTTTGCGCACGACGAACACGATCGTCGACGTGTACGGTGACGCATTGTCCGGCAAGCGTTTTTGCCAATCCGCATCAATCAGCCCCTTCTTGGCGATCGCGTCGATATCGTAGGCCAGCGCCAACGTGACGACGTCCGCCTGCAAGCCATCGATGACCGAGCGCGCCTGCGCGCCCGAGCCGCCGTGCGACTGCCTGAACGAAACGCTCTCGCCGGTCTTGGCCTTCCATTCCTTTGCGAACGCCTGATTCACATCCTGGTACAGCTCCCGCGTCGGATCGTACGACACATTGAGTAGCGTACTGCCCGCGACGGTCGTGCCGCTGACCACGACGCCGCCCGTCAGCACCCATGCCGCAGCCAAGCGCCGCCACACCGATGCGCTGTCGCGCTGCCGCGCCCGCCCCGTTGCCTGTTCACTCATTTGTATGCCCGTGGATGTCGTGAGGGACCGGCCAAGTCTAACGAACGCATTTCATTATCAAAAATAATCGTTCCTTATGCTTTTATATTCAAAAGTCGTAAGACACCGAGCGAGGAGCCTCTCTATCCCCTGACCGGGGGACGACGATTGCAACTAGCACTTGAAATACCGCAGATACTGTATAAAAATACAGGCGTCTGTTCATCCATACAGTAACCATGACTAAACTCACCGTCCGTCAGCAGCAGGTCTACGACTTGATCCGCCGCGCGATCGAGCGCACCGGCTTTCCGCCGACGCGCGCCGAGATCGCTGCAGAACTCGGCTTCAGCTCGGCCAATTCGGCCGAAGAGCACTTGCGCGCGCTGGCGCGCAAAGGGGTGATCGAACTGGCGGCGGGTGCGTCACGCGGGATCCGGTTGCTGTCGACGGAAGACGGACCGCGCCACTACACGCTACCGCATCCGGCGCTCGTGCAGTTGTCACTGCCGCTAGTCGGTCGCGTCGCGGCCGGCAGTCCGATCCTGGCTCACGAGCATATCGAGCAGCGTTACGCGTGCGATCCAGCGCTGTTTGCGAGCCGGCCCGACTATCTTTTGAAAGTGCGCGGGATGTCGATGCGCGATGCGGGAATCTTCGACGGAGATCTGCTGGCCGTACAGAAACAGCACGACGCGAAAGAAGGCCAGATCGTGGTGGCGCGGCTGGGCGACGACGTGACGGTCAAACGCTTCCATCGACTGGCGAATGGCATCGAACTGATCGCGGAAAATCCGGATTACGAGAACATCGTCGTAAGCCCGGGACAGGAAGATTTCGAACTGGAAGGCATTGCGGTCGGCTTAATCCGTCCCAACGCGTTCTGAGTACCGACACGGAGAAACCGATGAAACGACTTGCCCACCTGTTTCCATTACGCGCGTTCGGGCGCCTGCGTCATCTGCGAGGCCTCGTGCCATGTGGTGCATCGTCGCGCCCCGCCACTTCATTGCCATCCGGGTTGCCGGCTTTCGCGCGCGTGCCGCTGCGCCACGGCGTGCCTCAGGCTGAACCGACCCGTCGTCGCCCATTGCGCAAGGACGATCCGGTGCGCGTCTACCGCAGTGCGTCGCGTGTGGTGCTCGTGGGCCATATCGATGCGGTTTGCAGCATGATCGACCGGTATATCGCGGCAGAGGAGACTGGGGTTGCCCCCAGCTTGCTGGATTAATTTGCTCCCGCTACAACTGCGCATATGACATCGGCCTCATTCAAGCGTCTTGTCGCCGCAGGGGTGGCGCTAGCTAGCGTGCTGGCAGGCATGCTCAGCTACGCGTCGCCTTATATCGTCTTGAGCCGCCTGGAGCATGCAGCCGATGCGCGCGACGCCGAGGCGGTCAATCGATACGTCAACTACCCTGCATTGCGTACCAGTCTGAAACAGGAACTCAATGCACGAATCGCGCGCGCGGTCGGGGCGCATGCGGACGATTCGCCGCTGGCGCAGGCAGTCGCTAGTGTCGGCACGATGGTCGGCTCCGCATTGATCGCACCCATTGTCGAGATTTATGCGACGCCAGACGGCGTGGCCGCGTTGCTGGCCGGCATGCCCCCGCGCGATGTGGCGAGCGACACGGCACCGCCGGGCCCGGTGCGGGCTCCGCAAGCCGATGCGACACGCGGCGCAGCCGTTTCAGGTACCTCGGCTTCCGCCGGTTTCAATACATCAGGCAGCCGGCAGCCCGCGGCCGGCACATCCGTAAGCGGCGGCGCTCAAGTGAGCGCCGGCTATCGCGGCATCAATGAGTTCGTGGTCCGATACCGCACTGATCCGAAGGAACCACCGTATGCGACGATTTTTCACCGCACCGGCGTCTTCAGTTGGCAACTTGTCGGGGTCAAACTCAACGGTTCATGATGCGGGCCGTTGCGACACGCGACAGACCACATGCAAGCCCACACCGCAGTGCGCCGATTCAGATCCGATTCGGACTCTTTCGGCGGCTGCGGCGGTGGATAACTCGGCTCCATCCGCTTCACCCGCGCTCGTGACGGCAACGAGGATGCTGCAGCGCACACGGTCCAGCAGCTGCGTATTCTCCGAGCCCATCCACCCCTTCCCGCAGGATGTCCCGCGCCGCCTGCTCGAACTGCCCGCACGCCACGTCGGTCATCAGCCCCGCGCTTTGCGCAATGCTCGAGCGCATGTTCATGACGGCCAGCACATGCGTCTGCGCGCTCAGGTCCAGTGCCACGTCGGTTCCCTGGCGCAATGCTTTGCGCCCTTCCCGCGACCCATCGTAGCACTGCCCTGTCGTTTACCGCCAAAACAGGCGGTGCTACGGGTTACTGGGGCCGAACGGCGCCGGCAAGACGACCACGCTGCGTATGGTGCTCGGCATGGCGCTGGCGAGGATTGGAATCCGTAGCAATCGTTGGCCTCGTTTCGATTTAATATCGTAACTGTTTGACGAGTTTTGCGTACTCTTCACCACGCGAAGGCACGCACTCGTGCGTGCGCGACCCGCGCGCGCTTGTTGGCTCATGGAAATTTCTTGCGGAAGCAATACACCTAGTTTACAGTGAGTTCGAAATCAATGAATCATCAATTCACAAATTTATGATATTTAGAGACATGCTCCGATGGAGTCGCTTCGGGACGTAGCGAACTAGAAGGAAAACGGGTTCGGGTTACTGGCTGAAGAATCGCAAAGCGCCATGAGGCTGAGATTGAGCACAAAAAGCGAGCCACGCGGAGAAGTGCGACTGGGACAACGCATCGAGTGTCACTCAACGTGTTTAAGTCAGCTTGCGTGGATCCGGGGGCAAACGGGCAAGGAGTGGATCGGCGTATCCGGTAGGTACGTCGGTTGACTGTTGCAGTGGTGTTAGACGCTGTAGTTTCGGTCTAACTATTGGGGAGTTGATGCGGTACAAGCTGAATTTTTATCTCAAGGAGAAAGCGATGAAAAAGATGAGAAGAAATTTGGGGCGTTCTAGCCTGGGCTGGCGTGCAACTTGTCTATGGTTAGCGGGGATGGCAGGCATAAGCGGCGTGGTGCAGGAAGTGAGCGCGCATGGCGCGGTAGGTTTTCCAATCGCCCGACAGTATCAATGCCATTTGGACGGAGGCTATTGGTCGTCACCAGACGGCTCCGGTATTCCGCACGCTGATTGCCTGGCTGCCTACCGCGCAGGCGACAATAGTGCTTACCCGTTTGTGCAGTGGAACGAAGTCTCCGCCAACCCAAGGAATCCCGATAATTTTGACGAGGTCAAACGGGCCGTGCCCGACGGGCTACTGTGCGCGGGAGGCGACCCGCGCAAGCAGGGACTGGACCGTGCACCAACGACCCTTTGGCGTAAAACCAAAATTACCCCCCGAAATGGTTCTATAGAGCTAGCCTGGGAAAACACGACAGCGCATAATCCTTCATACATGCGTGTGTTTATCTCCAAGCCCTCATACGATCCGACTCGGCCACTAAGCTGGTCGGATCTTGAACTGATTTACGATGCACCCGCTCCAGCTCCGGTGCCAGCTAATGGTGCAGGCCATTTGCCGAATGTACAGTCATTTTATAAACTCAACGTTCCTATTCCGGAAAACCGTGTAGGTGATGCGATTCTTTACAGCTACTGGCAACGTATAGATGCAGGCAACGAGGGTTTTTTCAATTGCAGTGATGTAACGATCGTGCGTGAATGAGCAAGTACGCCAGGCGTTGAAGTGAGTTGAGCTGGGCGCTCTTTGAGCGCCCAGCCCTGCGCTTAAGGCCGGCGAGCAGGCACACCTTCGCATGATGGGCGAAAGCACCCCGGCTCGTCCAGGTCGCCCCCTACGTTTAATATCGTTGAACGAATGCACGAAGCAACTCCACCGCAGTTGGGGACAGCAGTGCCCTCAATATTCGCTTGGCGATCTTGCTGCTCTCAGTTCAGTCCGTTCAAAGGTAATGACGTCCTCCGGCGTGATCCGATATTTGCCGTTCGATCTAATTGTCAATCTATTCAATGAATGACCGATCGTCTGCGTTCAAACGTGACTACAAGCAGGAGGCCAAGGGCAACACCGCACCACACCGGATGATGCGGCCAAGCCGGTACTATTCGCTCTAACGATCCACCAGCCGTTGGTCGCTCGCTACCGCGCCCACGACCTTTCCGACGGTGGGTAGGCTACCGCGATCGCCACATTAAGCCCGACCTACTACTGACCTACCGAAAGTCAAATTCCGACATTCTTAGATTAACGCGGCTTGCTTCACACAGTGAAATATTCGAGTGGTAATATTCACAGTGCATCCCAATTAGTAAACGCTGGCTTTTCTCTCAGCAGACTGGGTCGCACGCCTGGCATGATTTATATCAAATATGGCGGATTATTCAGCATCCTTCATCGATGTGTTACGTCGCCATGTTAGTTGGGCTCCTCATACTAGCCATCTGGAAAAACGCATGTTACGCTTGGTGAGGTAAGGGTAAGTAACTGTTTGCTAGTGACGCACTCCCATGCATGGGAAATTTTCCTTGCACCAGCTGATAAGCTTGTTATAAGTTAATTTACGTCCGCATTTTGTCACATATATTAATTTATTCATCAAAGGAGAGACAGAATGAATAATAAATTTTTCATCTCTTTGATTTGCATGGCATTCTTCACAACAAAAAATGCATTTGCAATTGATGGCGGGTTTTGCTTTCCCGCAAAACAAACGGAAAGAGGGAAAAGTATTATAGCCAGCACAGAACTGGGAATTAATATGCAATGGAAATGCGATGACGAAATTATGGAAAGGTTTTTTTATAGGCCATTAGCAACCACATCACAAATTTATACCATGGGTTTCCGTATTATTGGAGTTTACACAACAGGCCCTTCTATGAACAAACATTTACAAGAAGGCACACCCTATATTCTTATCGAAAGATACCGTTAAAGCACGCAAAAAACAATAACAAACAAATAGCCGCTAATAGAGTTTTGTCAAAATTTTTCTTTTTATACGATAACCACTATAAATAAAAACTATAAATCCTATCGTCTTATTGAGCCTACGCTTCGGGTGCCCGCCTTATCGGAAAAATTTTTATTAAGCCGCAAGGCGGGCAAAGCAATGATGTAAAAATCTCTCTTTCTAACCTTTAACTTCTCTGACTTTTAACTAGTTTCTTACCGCAGTACGTTCAGGCCAGTGCGCTCCCCATGCTGTGATAGATGCAGCGCATCGTCGAAAATTCTTTTGAAACCTATCATGGCGATCCGGGCTCATCAGACTATCCCGCAGTAGCCCCCGCACTCTTGACGGATTAACGATTTTGGCAATCGGCGACACACTTGCGTACCGTTGCATACTTATCCCCTGTCAAAAACCTTCACGCCGAGCCAACGGCGCATCGCTACCGGTAAGGATAAAAGCTTGACGCAATGCCGAAGTTGCTGCGGACACTTACCGGCTTGTTCCGGACTGCAATTTGACGGTCTGAGTGGCCGATGAGTCGGTAAACGCAAAAAACCCGCTGGCGTTCGTTTAGCGGGCTTTGGACGTACATATGACGTGTATCAAATACCGCAGATTATTGTGCGTGGTTTGCACTATGTCAAACCGACGTTGCATGTTGCTGGATCGCAGCGATCTTCTCAACGCCGATCCGTTCCTTCGTCATTTCGGTATCGTAGTGCGTCTGTAGATTCATCCAGCTTTGCGGACCAAAGAAAGCACCCAACTGCACAGCCGTATCAGCCGTGATGGCACGACCGTGTTTAATGATCTCGTTGATACGACGCGGTGGCACCTCGATCGCTTTCACCAAAGCATATTGCGAAATGCCCATCGGCTCAAGCCATTCGCAAACTTGAAACATACGCGCCATTGGCTGTTAATGCGGTGCTGTACTGGCCGATTCGATCTCGCTCCAAGGCCTCCAACTGGTTTCCCGGCGGGATTTTCAAAAAATCCAGATCAACGGCAGCTTACAGTTGCTGCAACTTCCGTATGGCGACAGCCTCGATATCGGCAAAGCGGGCAACGCGCCTACCGTTAATGAGTCCGTCCTGAACAATTCGAAAACGCTGGTGCAGTAAGGCTCTGAGGCCGGAATGGTATTGTGGGATCTGCAAGAGGCAGGCATATTGGCGTGAATTTCCTGCAAATTTCGACGGGGGTTGAATGGGTCCGAAGACGCCGGTGCCAGAGGGAGATTTGTTCCGCCAGCCGCTGCGCGAGCAGATCAACTTAAAGCATCCATTGGTTCGTCTGGCCGATCTGATTGACTGGGACCGATTGAGCACGGCGATGAGCACGAGCTTCGTGTCGCAGCGCGGCCGGCCGGCAACGTCGCCGCGTTTGATCGCGGGGTTGCTGTATTTGCAGCACGCCTTCGACCTGTCGGATGAGAACGTGGTCTGGCAATGGCTGGAGAATCCGTACTGGCAAGTTTTTACGAGTGAGACGTACTTGCAGACCCGGCCGCCGATCGAGGCGTCGAGCCTGACGCGCTGGCGCAAGCGACTGGGCGAAGCGGGCATTGAAGAACTGCTGGCCGAGACGATCGAGGCGGCTAAGCGGGCCAACGTCATCAAGACCTCGAGCCTGAAACGGGTGATTGTCGATACGACAGTGATGGAAAAGGCGATTGCGCATCCCACCGATTCGCGCCTGCTCGAGCGTTGCCGGGCACATCTGGTGAAAGCGGCCGCCCGGCACGGGCTGAAGCTGCGGCAAAACTACAATCGCGAGGCCCCGCGCCTGGCAAGCCAGATCGGCCGCTATGCACATGCGAAGCAGTACAAGCGGATGAACAAAGCGCTGCGCACTTTGCGTTCTCGAGTGGGACGTGTGATGCGTGATCTGGAGCGGCAGCTGAATGGTGTCGCTGAGCCAAGTCGCGCAGCGTTGGAAGCGCTGATTGGCCGCACGAAGCGGATTCTCACGCAGAAGCAGAAGGACAAAAACAAGCTGTATGTGCTGCATGCGCCGGAAGTCGAGTGCCTGGCCAAGGGTAAAGTGCGCAAGCCGTACGAATTCGGCGTGAAAGTGTCGATCACGACGACGCACAAAGAAGGCCTGGTGGTGGGCGCGCGCTCGATGCCGGGCAATCCTTATGACGGTCATACGCTGGCCGAAGCACTGGAACAGGCGTCAATCTTGAGCGAGGTTCAACCGCAAATCGCCGTCGTGGACCGTGGCTACAAGGGTGTAGCCATCGATGGCGTGAAAATCTATCATCCGGGTTTGCGTCGTGGCATCACACGCGGCTTGCGAGCCATGATCCGGCGGCGCAGTGCAATCGAGCCGGTCATTGGCCATATGAAAGCAGACGGCAAGCTCGATCGCAACTGGCTCAAAGGGGTGCTGGGCGATGCCATCCATGCGGTGCTGTGCGGCGCCGGCCACAACCTGCGCATGATTCTCAGGAAGCTGCGGCTTTTTTACGCCCTGATCTGGGTTGCTCTGCTCAATCGCGAGGCTCACAGGGTGTCAGCAGCATGAACTCGCCGCAGAGCAAAGCGAATTGTTCAGGACGGACTAATGAGCATCCACGCACTGAGGTGCCAGAACCGGAAGACTTCCTGGCGTTCACGTCTTGGGTCGCATCACTCTCTGTCGTGGCCGCAGATAGATGAGATGGTCGTCATCATCCGGATTAAGTGCGCAAAGCAGCGCGGCAAAAGCGTGCAGAGGTAATCGAACCTATCGAGATCACGCCGGCCATTTCAAAGTTGCTGGCGCGCCTGCGCACGGCCCGCAAGGACGATTGCCTGTATGTATTCTCGAACCGCTATGGGGCGCACTCTACGCCGGCCGAACTCTACGTCGGCCGACTTCGAGGCGGAATGGTCGAAGCTGATGGGCAAGGCACTCGAGCTGAAAAAGTTCGGAAGGAGGCTCACGTTCCACGACCTACGCGCCTACTACGTACCAAGCATAAGGCAGAATGCGGCATGCTGCCGGATCTTCATGCAAATCCGGCGACGGCCGCACGACGCGTCTACGACCGCACAAAGACCGTGAAGCGGCGAGGTATGTAATGCCCAAATTGGGAATGACAAAGCAAAAACGGCACTGGGTAACACCTCAGCGCCGTTTTCTAAATACTTGATTTTTTATGAATTCTTTGGGGTGGCCGATGGGACTCGAACCCACGACAACAGGAATCACAATCCTGGACTCTACCAACTGAGCTACGGCCACCACTGCAGGAACCGATATATCGAGGAACGCTGCACGCCGGTAAGAACGATCACCAGCGAAGACCAAAATTATACGCAGGGATTTCCCATTTTGCTAGCGGTGGAACGCAAAAAATTCTGACCCAGATACTGGCTTCACTCGGCATGCGCTTCCGCGATGCGATCGTACCCGACCGGGCGAGCGTTGAACATGGCGCGCGCCTCGTCGAATATGCGCGGATCGCCAGTAGCCAGCTTTCGATGATCCGACAACACGCGACGCCACCCTCTCGCGCCAGGCTGATCGCGATAAAGCCCGAGCATATGCCGCGTGACGGCGCCGATGTAGGTGCCCCGAGCTTGTTCGGCCCGAATGTACTCGATCATCGCCTGCTCGACCTCGCCACGCGTGCGCGCTAGCGCCGACGGCTCGTAGAAGCGCCTATCGACGTCTGCCAGCAGAAAGGGATTGTGATAGGCTTCGCGCCCGATCATCACGCCGTCGACGTGATGCAGGTGTTCATGCGCCTCATCCAGCGTCTTGATGCCGCCATTGATGACGATCTCGAATTCAGGGAAGTCGTGCTTGAGCCGGTACACGTAGTCATACTTCAACGGTGGAATCTCGCGGTTCTCTTTCGGCGACAGACCCTTCAGTATCGCGTTGCGCGCGTGCACGATAAATACGCGGCATCCACCTTGAGCCACAGTGCCCACGAAGTCGCGCACGAATCCATAGTCGTCGATTGCGTCTACGCCGATCCGGTGCTTGACCGTCACGGGCATTGCGACCGCATCGCACATTGCCTTCACACAATCGGCGACCAGCGTTGCCTCCTTCATTAGGCACGCACCGAACGCGCCGCGCTGCACCCGCTCGGACGGACAGCCGCAATTCAGGTTGACTTCATCGTAGCCCCACCGCTCTGCCAGTTTCGCGCAGCGAGCGAGCTCGTCCGGCTCGCTGCCGCCGAGCTGTAATGCAATCGGGGCCTCCTGTGGCATGAACGACAGGTGTCGTGCGGCGTCGCCGAACAACAGCGCGCCAGTCGTCACCATTTCCGTGTATAGGTAGACGTGGCGGGATAACTGCCGGTGGAAATAGCGGCAATGGCGGTCGGTCCAGTCCATCATCGGCGCGACGCAGATGCGTCGGGCACGATGGGCGTCGAAATCGATCATTGGAGCAGCAGTCGCGGAATGCACAGGTATGGGGCAAACCAACATTTTATCGTCTCTGCGGCGGCCTCGCACTCGCGCGTGTCTCTGCGCAAAAAACCCAGCCCGCGACGGATTAAAAAACCCCTAATTCAAGAATACATTCCTCAAAACTTGAGCTCGTCGCAGCAGCCCGGAGCTGTTGAGAGTTATCGTTCGCTGCAGACCGTCTCGCTATGTTCGACGACTTCCCAATGGACCGAGGGTGGTCCGGCGATGATCGTAAAGGGGCATACCCGGCCCCCTCTGTTCGCCTGGACACGCACCGATCCGCCAAGATGGATGAGAGAGGCTCGAGGCTTGTTGCTCACTTCGAGTCACATGCCCGGCGCCTGCGATCCCAGAATTTCTTCGGGTTCGGGTGGCACCGGCATGTTCGTTTCGGCAGCATGGTCGAAATAATTGAGGCCGACGCATACTCTCCGGTCGATGGCGTCGGCGTATGGCCCGCGGCTGGCGCCGTTGGCCGCAGCCACGCGCTGCGGCTTTTTTTGCTACTTCGCCTTCTCCGCGAAGTTAGTCACCGCGCTGCAGCCCGCGGAAATATCCTGCCCTGCGCCGGACACCGTGTTGCATCCGGCCAGCATAATCCCGCCGGCATGGCCAGCGCCTGCAACAGCGCACAGTACCCCGCGGTGCGATTTATGCTTCAATGAAAGATGGAATCGAGTTCGCGCAGGCGCCGGCCGCTGTGGCGCGACAAAAGGAGAAAGCGATGAGGCACATAACATGGCTGACGAAGTACAGCGTCGTAGTGGTGGCGGCCTCCGCAGTCGCTGCGCCCTGCGCCGGCTGCGCGGCAAGCCAGCTCGCGCCTCGCTCCGGTTGGACGATTCCGGCCGGCGCGGCGGCGTCGCCCACTGTAGCAAGCTCCTCCGGCGCGAGATCTGCCCCTGTGGGCGCTGGGACGTCTGCGCCAGTCCCAGGCAGTGGCGCAGGTGGCATGTCGAAACGTCCTGAAGACGCAGGCAAGGCCAATAACCCGGACAATATGCCGATCAAGCGTCCGGATTCGAAGACCAATGACCGCATCCTGCGAGATCACCTGCCAAGCGATGCGATCGCCCGCTAGCACGGCGCGGCATGCAGCAACTGAACGGCTGCGAGGATCGAGCGCGTCGTGATGACCGACGTCACGATGTCGAATGGTGTTTCTACATCGACGGGACCAGACGCACCCTGAATTGCGAGTCTAGTGACCCGGTTGCACCGACAGAACGACTTTTTTCAGCTTGAGTTGTGCCGATTCGTAATATGCGCGAATCCTCACCTGAGGTCACTATAATGCATATCCTAAGCGTGCAAGCACGCGCGTGCCGTCTGTCAATCCCATCATGCAAAGCGTCATTTTGCCGTTCATTGCCGGCTTTCTCGCCGTGCTGTTTTTTCACGAGGCAGCGATCGCGTTGCTACACGCGGCCGAATTGACCGACCAACTGCCGTTCTCGACCACGCCGTTCGCGTCCCTCGGCGTCCCCGAGTTTCTGCTCACCGCACTGCTCGGCGCGCTATGGGGCATCGTGCTGGCGTGGCTGCTGCGCGTCGATCCGCAACGGCCTGCGCCGTGGCTCGGCTCATTCGTGTTCGGCGGCGTCGTGCTGACCGCAACGACAGTGTTCGTGCTTGACCCGATCCGCGGTATCTGGCCAAGCGGCAACATGCTGCCGCGCCTCGCGTTCGGTTTCGTCGTCAATGCGATGTGGGGATTCGGCGCGCTGGTGTTCATGCGCGCGTTCATGACGGACAGTGACGAGCCGTCATGAACCGCCTGCGGCGCGCAAGCTAGGCCGAAACGCCGTCGCGACCGCGCAGCACAACGATGCAACGGGCCGCGACAGCGACGCGGCGGATCATCCGGAGCCGGCAGGGCCACCGCGCGGCCCGCGGCCCGGCGATTCGCGCCGGTCACTCCCGTAACGCGTCGCCAGGAGGGAAATGACCGCTCTTGAGCAGCACCGGGTGTCCGTCGCAGCGCTTCAGATGCTCGCGCGCAGTTTCGAGGATGCGCGCGCGGCCCCGGTCGAACGCGCGGATCCAGCCGTCGCGGTCGTTCGATACAACACCAAAGTGATCCTCCAGGGCTTCAACGGAGATGGCGCAACGTACCCGCTCACCATTGACAATGGCATCGAACTCCACGGTCAGGTTGCTGTCGCGGTACGCTCCGGCTTCAGCGGGAAAATCAATCTGCATGCCAGCCTCGGGAATCGGACGTGAATTCCCATTCTAGCGAGCCGCGGCATGGCCAGCCAAGTCGGTCGATAGCTAGACGCCGATTCAGTCGTGCGGCAACGCCAATCCGCTGTAATCGTGCCCGAGCAACGCACAGAGCGCTTCGACCACCAGTTCGTGGTCCTGGCGTTGCGCAAGGCCCGACACGGTAACCGAACCGATTACGCCCGCGCCATGCACGGTCAATGGAAACGCGCCGCCGTACGAAGCGTAGTCGGCGCACGACAGGCCGTACTTGTCGGCCAGCGTGGCGCCGGACTGTGCAAGGCGCAGGCCCACCGCGTACGAACTACGCCGGAAATGCTCCACCGTATTGCTCTTGCGGCGCACCCACCGCGCATTGTCCGGTGTCGCGCCCTGCAGTGCGCAGTAAAACACCGGATGGCCGAAAGTGCGCACGTCGATCGCGACGGCATGCGCTCTCGCCTTGGCAAGCTCATGCAAGTGTGCGCCGAGCTGCCATCCAAAATCCGCGTCAAAGCGTGGCGCGATGAGCGTCTTTTCCTGAAGGGCAATGTGCTGCAGGTCTCGAGTGATGTCCATGGGCAATGGGTCCGGCCAGCAACGCCGCCGGTGAAAAAGAAGCCGGCAAGGCCGGCCAAGGTGAAGCCAATGAAGTCGCAGACTCTCGTATAAGTCATCATTTTAGCGGCATGGCGGCGCGGCGCAGTGCATTCGCGAACCAAGCAGTTTCACGTTGCGCTGACATTCCGCGTTGCACGTCCTTGCACCGCAGAACGGATCTGTGTATAATTTAATTCTTCGACGGACGCGGGGTGGAGCAGTCTGGCAGCTCGTCGGGCTCATAACCCGAAGGTCGTAGGTTCAAATCCTACCCCCGCAACCAAATTCTGAAAACCTCGGGTTTCATACGAAACCCGAGGTTTTTGTTTTCCGGCGAGGCAATGTTGCACCTGGAGTGGTATCGGGGGCAGTCATGCTGGAGTTCACGCTATAGCGTCGGCGCCAAGACCGGATAAGATTGCCGCTACCCGAAGCGCCCCCTCCCCCGTTACCCCGACGAGCAGCACGGCTCGATCTGAACACGGCGCAGCCTCAACATTGGTCTACGCCCATATAGGGGCGCGGCACGTCGTATCAATGCAATTTCAGTTGCCATCCCAGCAAGGACACACTCGCCAACGCTGAATTCGGCAAGCCATTGCGCCAATCCGATGCCGTAAAAGCAGTTCGAGCGCGTTCTATCAAAACCGTATCCGTTTCCGCGCTGACGTAAGGTGTTTCGCAGCCATAGAACAAATCCCCGCTGCATATCGACGATCAGCAGGGGACGGGGAATGGAATGTGATTGCATTGAGTCTCTCGCGATTGCATTGCGTCTCTCCTAAAATGTCGGCCACGCGCCCAATGTTAAACTGCGCACCATTGTCCCACCGACCCTCGATCGATGAAATTTTGTTCTGTCTGCGGCCACGTGGTGAGTCTGCGCGTGCCTCCCGGCGACAACCGCGAGCGCTTCGTGTGTGACAACTGCAATACAATCCACTATCTGAACCCACGTAACGTGGTCGGAACGGTCCCGGTTTGGGACAATAAGGTGCTACTGTGCCGCCGCGCGATCGAACCGCGCTATGGCTACTGGACATTGCCGGCTGGCTTCATGGAAATCGGCGAGACGACGGCGGAGGCTGCCGCACGTGAGACGCTGGAAGAAGCGGGCGCGCGCGTCGAGGTTCAGACGCTGTTCACGCTGCTCAATGTGCCGCATGTGCACCAGGTGCACCTATTTTACCTCGCGCGGCTGCTCGACATCGACGTGCAGGCTGGCGAGGAAAGCTTGGAGGTGCGGCTATTCGATGAAGCCGATATCCCTTGGGACGAAATCGCGTTCCCGACCGTTGGGCAAACGCTGCGCTTTTTCTTTGCCGATCGCGTCGCGGGCGGCTTCGGCCTGCACACCGGCGACATCTTCCGCTCACTGCATGACGGCTAATCCCGCGCGCGGGTCACGCGCCGCGCGGCGTCGCGACGCAACACCCGTGCCGGCACGCCGATCTCACTATGGTTCCCTGGCTCAACCCCGACGATCCGTTCCCTCCGCTTGAGCGCGCTCTGGACGAAGCCAGCGGCGCATCTGGCCTGCTCGCCGCGAGTGCCGAGCTGGATCCGCGCCGACTGCTCGATGCGTACCAGCACGGCATCTTCCCGTGGTATTCGAAGGGCCAGCCTGTGCTGTGGTGGAGTCCCGATCCGCGCATGATCCTGGTGCCCAGTGAATTCAAGGTGTCGATGTCGCTGCGCAAGACCCTGAAAAAAGTCCTGCGCGAGCCTTCATGGGAGATCCGTGTGGACGCTGGCTTTGCCGACGTGATGCACGCGTGCGCGAACGCTAACCGGCACGGGCAGCATGGCACGTGGATCACGCCCGCAGTAATCGCCGCCTATGAGGCGTTGCACCGCGCCGGCCTGGCCCATAGCGTCGAAACCTGGGTCGAGGGCCGACGCGTCGGCGGACTGTACGGCGTGAGCTTGGGCCGCATGTTCTACGGCGAATCGATGTTTGCACACCGTACGGACGCGTCGAAAATCGCCCTCGCCGCGCTCATCGCGCATTTGCGCGAGCACCGGGTCGACATGGTCGATTGCCAACAAAACACCGCTCACCTTGCCTCGCTGGGCGCGCGTGAAGTATCGCGTCGCGCGTTTATCGCCCACATGCGTGACGCGATACGACACTCGCCAATCCCGTGGCAATTCGACAAACAAGTGCTGCATCGGTACTGGAATGACAGTCACGAATAGTGCGCCCGGACCGTGCGACGGAATCTCGCCGCTGGAGTCGAAAGCAACTTGCAAGCTGCGCACCCGCCGCGACAAGGCGCGCTGGTCCACGCTGTCCGATAAGCTTATCGAAGTGGCGGCCCTATAAGGGACACCCTGCTGCTTGGCAAGAGCTTGCGTACGGTGGAAACCTTCGACTATGCCGTTCGGGGGCCGGCGCCACAACCTGCCGTCATTTCGTGATACCGTTGATACAGCCTCGTGTGCTGGCTTGACTTGGCCGCCGCAAACATGCCATCGGCACCGAAGCGATCTGATGTCGCCACATATTGGGCAAACGATTGCTGTGTGAAGGGCTGACGTGACCTACCTTAACGAACTGCCGATATCGCCGCTGTCGGCGCTGCAATTCTATGCGACAGCGCCCTACCCCTGCAGCTACCTGGAGGGACGCATTGCGCGTTCACAGGTCGCCACGCCAAGTCACCTGATCAACTCAGATGTCTACACCGAATTGGTCAAGGCAGGCTTCCGTCGCTCCGGGGTCTTCACTTACCGACCCTATTGTGACGGCTGTCGCGCCTGCGTGCCGGTGCGCGTGCCGGTCGAGCGCTTCGATGCAAGCCGGACCCAGCGCAAGGTGTGGCGCCGCCATCACGAGTTGGTCGCGACGGTCTCGCCGCTGCAATACGATGAGGAACACTACGCGTTGTACATACGCTACCAAGCCGCACGGCATGCCGGCGGCGGAATGGATCGTGACAGCCGCGATCAGTACGAGCAGTTCCTGTTGCAAAGCCGCATCAACTCGCGGCTGGTCGAGTTCCGCGAGCCGTACGACCCACGCGGCACGGCGCGCTCGCGTGCGGTGCGCGAAGGCGCGAGCCCCCGCAAGGGCAAACTGCGCATGGTCAGCATGATTGACATTCTCGGCGATGGCTTGTCCTCGGTCTATACGTTCTACGAACCCGATGTTGAACGCTCGAGCTTCGGTACCTACAACATCCTGTGGCAAATCGAGCAGGCGCGCAGCCTGAAGTTGCCGTACGTGTACTTGGGCTACTGGATTCGTGAAAGCAGCAAGATGGCGTACAAGGCGAATTTCAAGCCGCTCGAGGGACTGGTCGAGGGTCAATGGCGCGACCTGGAGCCTGGACAGGCCGACGTGCCGCCGCTCGATGCCGCCATCAAACGGCTTGCGCCCCCGGTAAAATAACGGGCTTTCGACTCAGGGCCGTTGGCCCAGCCCACTTCCGTGCTCAGTTCCCTTTATCCGCTCGCACGGGCGCGCCTGTTCCGCATGGATGCGGAGGACGCCCATCACTTGACGCTGCGCCTGCTGGGCGCGGCCGCCCGCGCCGGCATCGCGCGTTGTCTCGCCCCGCACGCGCCCGATGCGCCGCGCACCGTGATGGGCTTGACCTTTCACAACCCGGTGGGGCTTGCCGCCGGCCTGGACAAGGACGGCGCTTGCATCGACGGATTGGCGGCGCTCGGCTTTGGCTTTATCGAGGTCGGCACGGTGACACCGCGCCCGCAACCGGGCAATCCGCGCCCGCGGCTATTCCGACTGCCACAGGCTGATGCGTTGATCAACCGGATGGGCTTCAACAACCATGGCGTAGATGCCTTCGTCGCCAACGTGCGAGCCGCACGCTATCGTGGCGTGTTGGGGCTGAACATTGGCAAGAATGCCGATACGCCGATCGAGCGCGCGGTCGACGACTACCTGTACTGCCTAGAGCGCGTCTATCCATTCGCCAGCTATGTGGCGGTCAATATCTCATCGCCGAATACAAAGAACCTGCGACAGCTGCAAGCCGCCGACGAACTGGATGCGCTATTGGGCGCGCTCAAGGACAAGCAACAGCGGCTGGCGGATCTGCACGGCAAGCAGGTGCCACTGGCGCTGAAAATCGCGCCGGACCTTGACGACGAACAGATCAAGTCGATTGCGGACACGCTGCTGCGGCACCGTATCGATGGCGTGATTGCAACCAATACCACGCTGTCGCGCACTGCGGTGCAGGGCCTGCGCCATGGCGACGAAGCCGGCGGCCTGTCCGGGCGGCCGGTGTTCGATTCGTCCAACCGGGTGATCCAGCAATTGCACACGCAATTAGGCGACGCGGTACCGATCATCGGCGTGGGTGGGATTTTCAGCGGCGAGGACGCGAATGCAAAGCTTGCAGCCGGTGCATCGTTGGTGCAGCTTTATACCGGCCTGATCTACCGCGGCCCGACGCTGGTGGCCGAATGCGTGCGTGCCACCGCTGGCCATCGCAATTCGCGCGTAATATAGAGAATACAAATGATATTTAAGTTTTGATTGCAGTTTCGCTATGTTGGCCGCCATTTGTCACTACCCGCCAAGAGGGAAAACGATGAAACTTTCGCTGCTCAGGAAATGGATCGCCGCGACACTGGTCGGCGGCGCGCTCGGCGTGGCCGCTGTGGCTGTACCAGCCGCCGACCTGCTCGATCAGGTCAAGGAGCGCGGCACGCTGCGCATTGGCCTCGAAGGGACTTATCCGCCATTCAACGCTCGCGACACTCATGGCGAACTCGTCGGCTACGACGTGGACGTGGCCAAGGCGATCGCGCTGCGGCTCGGCGTGAAGCCCGAGTTCGTCACCACTGAATGGAGCGGCATCATCGCCGGACTGCAAGCCGGCAAGTTCGACGTGGTCGTGAACCAGGTCGGTATCACGCCCGTGCGGCAGCAGACGCTCGACTTTTCGCAGCCCTATACGTACTCGGTCGCGCAACTAATCCAGCGCAAGAACGATTCGCGCCAGTTCAAATCGCTCGACGACCTGAAGGGCAAGAAGCTCGGCGTAAGCCTGGGCTCGAACTACAACGACATGGCCAAGTCGGTGCCCGGCATCGGGGTGAAGACCTACCCGGGTGCACCCGAGTATCTGCGCGATCTGGCGGCGGACCGCATCGACGCGGCGCTCAACGACCGGCTGATGCTCGCGTACCTAATCAAGACTACCGCGCTGCCATTGCGTCCGAGCGGCACGCTGGGCCAGCAGGAAAGGGTCGGTATACCATTCAAGAAAGGCAACCCCAAGTTCGCCAAGGCCATTGACGACGCCATTGCGCAACTAAAGGCCGATGGCACGCTGCCGAAGATTTCCGACAAGTGGTTTGGCATTGACGTGACCCGGCCGCTGAAGTAAGCCGCCACCTCGATGTCACCGTTGATGTTGTTGCTGCAGTCCGCGCCCGCGCTCGCCGCGGGTGCGTTGCTGACGATCAAGTTTGCGCTGCTATCGATGGCGTTTGGGCTAGCCGGCGGCCTGCTCATCGCACTGATGGGCGTCAGCGAGCGGCGTTGGCCGGTGGGCGTCGCTCGCGCATACGTCAGCGTCATGCGCGGCACGCCGCTGCTGGTGCAGATCTTCGTTGTCTACTACGGCTTGCCGAGCGTGGGGATCGAGTTGGATCCGACGCCGGCCGGCGTGCTGGCGTTGTCCGCGAACGTCGCCGCGTACCTGTCCGAGAGCATGCGCGGCGCAATCCTGGGCATCGCGCGCGGCCAATGGCTCGCCGCGTACAGCCTGGGCCTGTCGCGCCAGCAGACGCTGCGCTACGTGGTCGGGCCGCAGGCGTTGCGTATTGCGGTGCCGAGCCTGTCCAACAGCCTGATCAGTCTGGTCAAGGACACCTCGCTGGTGTCGGTGATCACGGTGACCGAACTGCTGCGCAGCGCGCAGGAAGTGATCGCGGCCACCTACCAGCCGCTGCCGCTTTATGTCGGCGCAGCAGGCGTGTACTGGGTGCTGTGCCACCTGCTCGAGGGACTCCAGCACCGGCTCGAACGCTACCTCGCATTGCCCACGCGGCACTGAGCGGCCATGCGCTCAGTGCGCGCCGACGTCGATTTCCCGACGAAACCAGCGTACCGCGGGGTGACCCCAGGACAGCTGCCGCGGCGGCGCGCGTGCTTTCCGCACCGTTGTGCCCGGTGTGCATCATTGTGCGCCCCCGTACATAGATAACGCCGAGTGCTGCCGATAATGGCCCGAATGGCCATGATGCGCAGAGCGCACGTGGCGTCGACGCCGCGTCGGCCGCGAGGCCGCAACCCAATCCGAGAGGGCCCACGCTTGAAGGTAGCGATTGTTCACGACTGGCTGGTCGTCCATGGCGGCGCCGAACGGGTGCTCGCCCAAATGATCGACTGTTTCCCGCAAGCGGACATCTTCAGCCTGGTCGACTTCCTGGAAGAGCGCTCGTGCCTGCGCGGCAAGCCGGTCCACACGTCGTTCATCCAGAAGTTACCCATGGCCCGGCGCAAGTACCGCGGCTACCTGCCGCTGTTTCCGCTGGCCATTGAGCAATTCGATCTGTCCGGCTACGACGTGATCCTGTCCAGCTCGTACGCCGTGGCCAAGGGCGTGCTGAACGGGCCCGACCAGTTACACGTGAGCTATGTGCATTCGCCGGTGCGCTACGCATGGGATCTGCAGCATCAATACTTGAGTGAGGCGGGGCTCACGCGCGGCGTGAAATCCGTGCTCGCGCGCACGCTGCTGCACTACATCCGCAACTGGGACGCGCGTTCAGCCAACGGCGTGGACCTGATCGCGGCAAACTCGCATTTTGTCGCGCGGCGCATCCGTAAGGTCTATCGTCGCGATTCGACGGTCATTTATCCGCCGGTGGATGTCGAGCACCTGCAGTTGAATACTGCCAAAGAGGACTTCTATCTGACCGCGTCCAGGATGGTGCCCTACAAGCGCATTGACCTTATCGTGGATGCCTTTTCCCGAATGCCACAGCGCAAGCTGATCGTCATCGGCGACGGCCCGGAGATGGCCAAGATCCGCGCGCTGGCGGGCCCGAACGTGACGCTGCTCGGCTATCAATCCTTCGACGTGTTGCATTCGTACCTGCAGCGCGCCAAGGCATTCGTATTCGCCGCCGAGGAGGACTTCGGCATCTCACCGGTCGAAGCACAGGCGTGCGGCACGCCCGTCATCGCCTACGGTAAGGGCGGTGCGCTCGAATCGGTGCGCGCCCATACCGACGCACAACCTACCGGCCTGTTCTTCGATGCGCAAACCACACCCGCGTTGATCGATGCCGTTGAACGGTTTGAGGCGCTGCCCTGCGGCACGTTCACGCCGCTCGCGTGCCGCGCCAACGCGCAACGCTTTTCTGCGGATCGCTTCCGTGCCGCGTTTTCCAGCCTGGTCATGGAACGCTACCAGCGGCTGCAGGCCGAACTGGCGACGCCGGTGGCCGACGATACGGGATCGGGCGATACACCCGCCTACGCCGGTTCGGCCACGCCGTGTACCGCCGCCGCTGCGATTGCCGCCACTCTACCCGCCGCGTCGCCACTGCCCGCCCGGATGAGATCGATGAGCCATGCAGCAGCACGCACGCAGCACAGCGATCTCAGTAGTGCTTCAACCTCAGAGGCAAACGCGCATCGCGACCAACAGCTCGCACAAGCGGGCTAATTTCTATCCCACATTGGCTGGCGAATACCGCGTCGGCCGAACGCGCCCGGCCGGATCGCATCAATCCGGCCCCTCCGTTCCCACTACAGCGTCGCCTCTTCGGACGGCAGCGTCGGCGTAGCTGCCGGCACATGAGCGTGCGCGTACGACGCACGAGCGGGCTCGGCGCGCAGCGATGGACGAGCCTGCCGCTTATCGAGCACGTCGGCGAAAAGCTCCGTGAGGAACGCCTCGCATAATGCCGCTACCCGCTCGCGTGCTGCCGGATTCAGCACCTCATGGTCCATGTTGGGTATCACGCGAGCATGCGCACCGCCGATCCGTGCGAGCCGTTGGCCGCCATGACCGAAATGAACTTCGAGTTCGTCCAGACCATGGTCCAGCGGACTAAATAGCAACTGCACGCGAACCCCGCGCGCGGCCAGCTCTTTCATCTGGCGACGCGCCCGCTGGCTGCTGCCCGGCGTATCCCGTATGTCTTGCGTCCAGGCGGCCGCAAAGCCCCGCGTGCGCGCCACTGCATAGCGGCACAGCGTGCCGATGACCGGCCGCAGGCTGACCTCGCCGCGCAACACCTGAGCCCACTTCTGCGCGCGCCACATCGAGCGGAAATGCGCGCGGGTCGATCCGGCACCCGCCCGGCCGGCGTCATGCATCGTGAATCCATCGGGAAACGAAAAGCCGAGCAGGTTCACCAGTATCAAGCCCCGGATCGCCGCATTGTCGAGCGCGGCGCGCAAGCCCAGGTACGCACCGGAGCAGATACCGAACAGCGCAATGCCCGGATGGCCACGCGAGCACGCCCAATCGACCGCATCGGACGTGTCGGCGGCCAGCGCGTCGAAGCTCAACGAGCCCGGATCGGTCTGCGTGGCCGCTGCTGCGCTGTCGCCCAGCCCGCTCGCATCCAGCCGCAGCGAAGCAAACCCCGTACGCGCGAGCTGGCGCGCCAACTCAACGTTGAAGCGTCCGTCCCCGACATGGTGCGTGGCGGCCGTGTTGGGGATCACAACCAGCGGCGCACGGCCCAATCTGTCCGCCGGTTCGCAGAGGATGCCGAACAACCGACCCTGATCCAATTTGACCGGCTGCTCCACCATCCAGTCAGTCTGAAGCGGCGCACCGGCACACACCAGCATCGGCGATGCGCGACACGATGCGCCCGCCGGGGCGGTCTGATGCGTCACCTCTTCGTTCACCAGCCACTGCGTGACGGCGTCGAGTGTGGCCTGCGGTACTTCGGCGAGCCAGGATGGCTGCATCGCGCCCGGGTATTCGGCGAACAAACCAGCGTCCACACGCGCGCCTTGCGACCGGTACACATCAGCGAGCGCATGGCTCGGATCGTGCGGGTCGACATGCATGATCAGCACCGACGCCGCGGGCGGTGCCTGGACACGGCGCAAGTCGTGCTTCGCTACCTGCTCCATCGCGGCCAGGTCGAACCGATGCCCGAGCACATCGAATGCGCCAGCCGGTGGCGCGTCTGTCTGCACGTGCGAGCCCGTCTTCTCCCGCCACGTCTGCTGCAGCACCTTGAGTTCGCGAACGAACTGCCGGCCCGAGACGACCGGCGCCATCAATACGACGCGCTGCGCGCCGACCTGGGGCGCGGCCTGCGCGGCCACCATCGCGCCGTAGCGCGCCCCGACCAGCGCAATGCGTTGCACCCCCATCATGCGCCGCAGATGTTCGACGGCGCTCACCGCTTCGCCCGTCCATCGGGTCGGCTCGACCAGCGTGTCACGATCCAGCGAATCGCCGGTACCTGCATAGTCAAAGCGCAACACCGGAATGCGCCGCGACGCCAACCGCTCGGCCAGTTGCCGCATCGTCTGATGCAACCATAATGCTTCATGCCCGAGCGGGTTGCACAGCACCACGCCCCAACCCGCGTCGCCCGGATCACCAGCCTGCGCGCCATGAAGCCAGCCGAAGTGCCCATCAAACGAGACAGGCCGCATCGTCGTGTCCATTCTCTAACCCTCGTTGTTCTTTCACCCGGCGCCTGCGTGTTGTGGCGCACGGGCCATCCGGCCTTCCCCCTCCATGACGACGAGTCCACGGCACGGATGCGCCGGTTAGTAGGCGGCATCCGTAGGAGTGGGGTCGGTGCGCTGACGCACCCAATCGGGCCATGCTCGTCGCCGTGCGCGTGCCGCCTTCGCGCTGCTCCCCGCGTCCAAGACGGGTATTGGGTTTAATCACGGGCTTTCTCCCGACGAAATAGGGAAAAATCCAGCCATTTTTTGTCTGTCACCCCTGAGACGTCCTTTTGGGTCGGCGCACACTAGATGTAAGGAGGACCCTCAAGTTTCGCGCAGTGCTGCCGATATGCAGCAAGGATGGCCAACAGTGCAACGGCGCACACCTTGCCGAATCTCGCGCTGTCGGGCTGGGGGACGCGCCGAACGAGACGGCGCGCTTGAAGGGAAAGGACCATGAATAACATGCTGCATATCGTCATCATCGTGCTCGCGATCCAAGCCGTCGCACTATTTGTTGCCATGGCGTTCGGGCGCGCGGCTAAGAGTGGGGATCGTTTTGAAGGACTAGACGAATTCGACGACGCGCGCGCCATCGAGGCGACGCTGCTCGCACGCTTTGTCGCGCGGCTACTGGCCGCATGGCGACTTCCATAGAGTCTGCCGCACCCGCTGCGGCCAGGCGGCGATATCGAAACCATGCAACTTGAATAGCGAGAGCGCAATCCGTTCAAGTCCAAAGCCGCAACACCCAGTATGCGCGATTTCGCCGGTTTCGGTACGGATGTCCCACGTCTTGCCGAAGTTGTCCATATGGTAGTTAAAGCTGCCACACGCGGTAGGCTTGTTCGGATTGAGCACGGTCACCGCCGCCTCGAACTTGAGCTGCAGCGCACGTTGGCTGTTTGCCACGACGCGCCCGCCACGGCCGAAAAACGGATCGTTGGCCAGCTCCAGCGACATCGGCAGTTCCAGCGCGTCGAACATCCAGCGCGCATGGTCCATCCAGTCCTGTCGGAAGGCGAGCACTTGCTCGGGCGTGCCCATCCTGACGAACTCGCGTTGCCGAAACAGCTGCATCCGCTCCGGCTCCAGTGACGGCTCCTGACGGAAAACATACGAAAAAATATCAATCAGGTAGCCTTGTGCCGGCACCGGACCGCGCTTGGCCATCACCGAATAGACGGGATAACAGGCCACTGGCGTCATCATGATGCGTGTGGGCTTCTGCTCGGCGGTCCAGTCCTCACCTTTATCCAGGCACGCGAGCAAGCGGGGATGGCTGAAATCATTGCCGCAAAAGCTAAAGACCGTGCCAGCCAACTGCGGAAAGTTCTTTAGATAACCGCTCTGCTCAAGCAACGTGCGGCTCATCGTCGGCGGAAACCGCATCACGTCAGCGCCGCGCTCCACCCCCCATGCACCGATCAAGTCGCTGATGCGCTCGACGACGTCCTCGAAGACGGCGCCACGGCCATACAGCCCGTCGACATCGCTTGGAATCAGCAAGCCGCGCTCGAATAACTGTTCGAGAAAACTGGCGGCGCCCGCTGCGTCGTTCAGCTCGCGAGCGGCCGCCGCGCGATCGCGCTCGTTCGGCACGGTTCCAGGACCGGACCGCTTCGACTCCAGATTGGCACTACCCATGTTCGGCTCCTTTGGTGAGGATTCGTGTCGCATGATTGATGCTGTGCTTTGCGGGTTCCGGGCGGATGGAAACGGCGCGGCAGACGCTATCCAGAAACGCCGCCGTGCAGCACCGCAAGCGCACGTTGTACGCGAAAACCCGCACGGGCATCGGTTCGCTGCCGAACAGTGGGTCAGTGCACGTTGATCGTGCAACGCACAACGCCGGCGTCGCGACCTTACGGCCCCGCGGGGATCCATGCCGAATAGTGCGCTTGCGAACAGAGCTTGCACGCCCTCGCCAGTACCTTCGTTCCATAGGGTGCGGACGCTTTTGGCATTGCAACATTGCGGTGCCGGCGGCGCACGGTGCTATCCGGCCACGCCTGACGTTTTCCGCGCTGGCCGAACGAGGAACACATCATGGACTGGAAATGCTGCGAATTCAGGCAACTGAGTTCGGACGAGCTATATCTGATCCTGCGCGCGCGCAATGCCGTACTAGTTGTCGAGGACGCTCACGTGCACTTGGACATCGACGGCAGGGACGAGCACGCGTTGCACGTTTTCGCGATCGACACGCGCGCGCCGCAGCGATCGGTGGGAGGCTACGCGCGCCTGCTGCCGGGCGATGACATCGACCCGGAAACGATGATCGACAAATTCCTGACAAGCGCCGCGCGGCGCGACGACGACACCGCCGAGCACCTGCTCAGGCGGGCGCTGGGCCATGCGCGCGAGCGTTGGCCAGGCGCGCCAGTGCGGATCCACTCGCCGATCTACCGCGAAGCGTTTTATGGCCGGTTTGGTTTTCGCAAGGTCGATGGACCGTTCCTCGAACACGGCATGCCGTACATCGGCATGATCCACTCGATGCGCGACGCGACCTTGCCCAGCCGCGGCCTACTGCGCGGTGTGCGCGGCCTCGTCGAGCCGGTGGCCGGCGCGCTGGGCAGCATCTCCCAGCCAGCCCGCGCGGCGCGCGCCGATGCGCGCACCGAACCGGACGCTTACGCATTCTCACCTCGCCATCCCGCAGATTCCGGAGTAAATCGATGACCGGTACCGAGCCTACATTCACGTCTTCCGTCTCGGCCGACGCGCCGCCGCACCTGCTGCCGGTGATCCTGGCCGGCGGTTCCGGCACGCGGCTGTGGCCACTGTCGCGCGAGCACCACCCTAAGCAATTGATTGGCCTGATCGCCGATGAATCGCTGCTGACGGCAACTGCCCGTCGCCTGGACGGTATCAGCAGTGCGACGCTAGACGACGAACTGCTGCTCGTGTGCGGCGAGCACCACCGCTTCATGAGTGCCGCGCAAGCGCGCGCCAGTGGCAAGTCCGCCCGCATCCTGTTGGAGCCGGTAGCACGCAACACCGCACCGGCGCTAACGCTTGCTGCGCTAGACGCGCAGGCGCGTCACGGCGACCCGGTGCTGGTGGTGATGCCCGCCGACCATGCGGTCACTGATCCGAAGGCGTTTCAGGACGCCATCGCGCTGGCCGCCCGCTACGCGCAAGCCGGCGCCATCGCCACACTCGGCGTGCTGCCCCGACACGCGGAGACCGGCTATGGATACATCCGAATCGGCGCGCCGGTGCAGCATGCCAATAGCACGCTGGGCGGCCACGCAATCGAGCGCTTCGTCGAGAAGCCGCACCAGGAACTGGCCCGCCAATACCTGCAGTCTGGCGAATATTGGTGGAACAGCGGCATCTTCGTAGTACGCGCGTCAACCTGGCTCGCGGCAATCGCCGCGCTGAACCCGCCTATGCATGCCGCCTGCGAGGCAGCTTGGCGAAGCGGCGCAGAGCAAGCCGGTGGCTTTTTCAAGGCAGACGCGGTCGCCTTCGACGCATGCCCGTCCGATTCGATCGACTACGCCGTGATGGAACGGCTCGCCGATCCAGCGGGCCCGGGCATTCAAGGCGTCGTTGTGCCCCTGGCGGCCGGCTGGTCCGACGTCGGCTCATGGGACGCCATCTGGGAAATCCTGCCGAAGGACGCAGCCGGCAACGTATCGCGCGGCCGCGTGATCTTCGAGGGCACAGAGGACAGCTTCGCGCATTCCGAAGGACGCCTGATCGCCTGCGTTGGCTTGAAGGACGTCGTGGTGATCGAGACCGCCGATGCAGTGCTGGTCGCCAACAAGCATGATGTACAGCAAGTCAAGGCCGTGGTGGCACGGCTCAAGTCCGAACAATATGTCGAAGCCGAAGATCATCGCAAGGTGCATCGCCCCTGGGGCTATTACGATTCCATCGACCACGGCGAGCGTTTTCAGGTCAAGCGCATCGTTGTCGAGCCGGGCAAGCAACTGTCGTTGCAGATGCACTACCATCGCGCGGAGCACTGGACCGTGGTGCGCGGCACCGCGCGCGTGACGTGCGGCGACAGCACGTTCCTGCTAAGCGAGAACGAATCGACGTATATCCCGCTGGGCACGGTGCACCGGCTTGAGAATCCGGGCAAGACGCCGCTGGAGATCATCGAGGTACAGTCGGGACATTATCTGGGCGAGGACGATATCGTGCGGCTGGACGACCAGTACGGCCGGGCTTCTCGGCCGGTGGCGGGCACACCCGATGCATCCGGCGCACATGGCGCACCCGGCGTGTCCAGCACGTCCGGTGCCACACCCGTCGCAACCGCTCATGCGGCGGGAGTCGTCGATGCTGCGCAAGCCACTTCAGACACGGCTGTCTCCCGCGCTGGGGGAACGCCAAGCGCCACGGCCGCGCCGCGCGGCGGCGTGAGCGCATGGCGGGCCGGCCGTTGACCGTGCGCGCCACGGGGCCCACCGTCGCCGAGCGCGAGATGAGGGTGCTGGTCATCAACGATTTCGTGCGCAAAGGCGGGGCGGAGGAAGTGTACCGGACCTCGGTGGACGTACTGCGGGAGTTGCCCGGCGTGGGCGCCGAAGGCTTCGACGAACGAGCGGTGGCCGACGCGCATGGCATGGCGCGGCGCGCGTGGAATCCTGCCGCAGCGCGCGCGCTGGCCGCCACGATCGAACGCGTTCAGCCCCAACGCGTGTTGGTGCACAACTATCACAGCCTGCTGTCGCCATCGATTCTGCCAGTCATACAACGATACAAGCGCAAGCTCGGTTACCGGACCTTCCTGACCTGCCATGACTACCACATGGTGTTCTACAACCCGAATCTGCTGATCTATCCACAACCGGGCATGTCCAAGCCTCTGCCGCTGGAGGCGCTGAGCGACAGCCGGCGGCTGCTCACATGCGCCAGTCCACGCGGCATGCTGCACGATGCAGTGAAAAAGCTGCATTGGCACGTGGTCGATACGTTGCTGAATCCGTCTGCTGTCTTTGACCAGTTCCTGTGCCCAAGCCCTTACATGCGCGATGCGCTAGCACGGCGCGGCATGACGCGCTCAGCAATCCTGCCCAATCCGGTCAATACCCGCATCGCCCAGGCGCCGCCCCGCACCGTCGACAAGGACTGCTTCGACCTGGCATTCGTCGGACGCATCGAGCCCGAAAAAGGACTGGATCCGTTTCTCGAACTGGCCAGCCACACGCAATGGCATCGGCTCGGCAGCGTGACCGTCTACGGCGACGGCTCGCAACGCGATGCCCTGCACGCGAAGTACAAGGCGCTGGTCGACAGCGACCGATTGCGCTTTGCGGGTCGGCTCGACCACGCGCAGTTGTTTGAGGCGCTGCGCGCGCACGATGCGGTCCTACTGCCGTCGGTCTGGGCTGAAAACGCACCGTTGGTGATCGTCGAGGCGGCGATGATTGGTCTGCCGGTGCTCGTGCACGATCTGGGCAGCCTGGCCAGTTTTGGCGATGAAATCGGCAACAAGATCAAGTACCAGCACATACCTGCCAGCCTGGTCGCCGCGCTCGATGCACTGGGCATGCATTTGCGCGACACGCGGCGCCGCTACGATTGGTCCCAGTATACGCGCGAGCACTATGCGACACGGTTGAGCGCCCTGCTCGATTTACATGCCGGAGCAGAACCCGATACGGTACGCAAATGAGCATAATCGATCAGCGCGACACCCGCGCAAAGCTACCGTGCATGGCCTGCGCCGGTTCATTTTCTCCAGTCCGGAGCGGGACATGTCGTCCGTAAAGAAAAACTTCCTGTTGTTGATGACGCTGCAGGTCTCGACCTACGTCGTACCGCTGCTTACGCTGCCGCTGCTCACCCGCGTTCTTGGCCCTGAGGGCTACGGCCAGCTTGCGTTCGCGCTGGCTGTCATCACCTATTTCATCAATTTCACCAATTACAGCTTCGATCTAACCGCCACGCCGCGCATCGCGCTCGCACGCGAAAATCGCGCCGAGCGCTCGCGCGTGTTCTGGGCCACTTTTCTCGCGCAGGTGGCGATCACCGCGGCCGGATTCGTCATCCTGCTCGCGTTGACCTTCATCGTCGATCGCTTCGCCCTCGACCGCACGCTGCTGATCATCGGCTTCGGCATGACCATCGGGGCCGCGCTCACACCGAGTTGGTACTTTCAGGGCGTGGAGAACCTGCGCACGATGAGTCTGCTGCTGTTCGCCAGCCGCGCGCTCAGCGTCCCCGCGATGTTCCTGCTCGTGCGCGAGCGCTCCGACGTCACGCTCGCGATGGTCGTCAACGCCGCCGTGCCGCTTGGCTCGGGCATCGCGATCTTCGTCTACATGTTCATCCGACGTGAGGTTGAATTTGTTCGAGTAAGCATCGCGGATATCGTCGATGCCCTAGCCGGCGGCTGGCAAGTATTCCTTGCGTCGACGTCGGTCGCGTTCTATGCATCGACCAATACCGTGCTGCTTGGCTTTGTCTCAGGCAACGTCGCCGCCGGCTACTTCGCTGCGGGTGACAAGCTGATCCGCGCCGCGATCAGCATGTTGCAGCCGATGAAAGCCGCTGCGTACCCGCAAATCAGCTACCTGATGCACCATGCGCGTGAGGATGCGATGACCTTCCTGCGCAAGTTGTTCGTAGTTCAGAGCGCGATGGTGTTGGCGATCTCGCTATGCATCTTCTTCGGCGCGCCGCTTGCGGTGCGCATTCTGTACGGCGCGAACTACGAGCCGACGATCGGCGTGCTGCGCTGGATGGCGTTCATTCCTTTCATGGCAGGGATGACCGACCTGTTCGGCGTACAAACGATGCTGCCGCTGGGTATGAAGACTGCGTTCAGCCGCGTGCTGATCTCCTCCGGCTTCCTCAACGTTGCTCTGCTGCCGCTGCTCGCGAAGTGGTTCGCCGAACAAGGCGCGGCCGCCGCGGTACTGGTCGCGGAAAGCGCGGTGGCGGCCGCGCTGGCTTACATTCTTTATGCGCAAGGCGTGTCGCTGATTGGGCGGGCGGCCCCCCGTCAATAACAGTAATTGCGCTTAACGAAAGATGCTTTCAACGGGATGCTCAGCAAAAAACTGCTGTAATCGCGAATAGCGTGCCTTGAGCGACGCGCCATCGCTACCGAGGACTCCATAGTTCCCATCGTAGGCATCATCGTAGTGCTCGAATAACATGATGTTTTGGAGGCCATACTGGGCCGCCACGCCTATTAATGTCGGATATCCACCTCTATTAAAACCATGGTCCAACAGCCAGTCGCCCATTTGGGTTTCAGTGGGTGTATTCGACACGCCAGGAACTCCATTAGCATATGGGCGTACACCAAACTCAGTCAACCAGATAGGTAGGCCACGTGCAGCCTGCAGCTCCAAAAGCACGTTATGCGTCCCCGAGGTCCCCGTCGCACTCAGAATATTCCCCATGTCGGAGTACCAGTGCCACGATTCAATGTCCTAGCGCACTTATGGGTTTCCTGTTCCACCGTTCGGCTGAACCCCATTCCACAACAGATCGAGAAACGCCAAATGCAGCCAACTGCAGGCTGGTCCTATAATTGCTGCAGATGTATCAACCGACTTGACGCCATCCGCCAAGCCAAGGATCAATCCGCGTGCGAGAATAAACCACTGATTATCGTAATCAGTTTTACTATTTCCGTCGACTGAAGCCGATATGAGCGCTTGGCTATCAATTTCGTTGCCGATTTCATAATATTTAACCAATCCTTTCAAGCTATTTGCAACCCGTGCGCCGGTTGAAAAACCGATATCGTAATAATATGGCTCACTGTAGTCAAAAGGACTCGTATTTGCATCTTTTGTCAGATACACATCGAGGCACGGATATGCCTGCATGCCAGTGCCTGTCAAAGCTTGCAGCAGCGAACGCATACGGGCGATTTCACTGTCAGTGGTTACACCGACGCGAATCGTTCTTGCTCCCAAATTCATCATTTGCTTTAATTGTTTATCCACTGGAACTAATCCATAGGCGAATTCACCCCGCGGGTAATGGGAATTGATGCCGTAGAATAACTGATTTTTCGGGGGACGTGGATCACCGGTCACACCGACCCAGTCACCGCCATTCCATGCCCACCAGGCCCCATCCAAGTTCTGCTGATAAATTATGCCCTCGTAATACACAAGCAGAGTCACTTGTTCGGTGAACGCCGCGTTCTCCCCATTTTTCAATACGACGCCATCGCTGACCACCCATACATTCTTGGCACTATCAACTATTCGTATAGCCGGGGGACAAACTGTACCATTGGACGATATGTTTCTCGAATCCTTTGCAGCCAGTAAAATACTCAATAACTATATTTGCGGCATTCCCGCAGATTTTTTGAACGGATGTACGACAGCACACCGAAGTATCGCGTTTATGATGGTAGCGTCGGTTATCACGAGCTCCCCCGGCGGCCACAGTCCCATGCTGCGAAGCCACAGGCGGAATCGACGCTTACCCTAATGATGTGAACTGCTTACCTGTGTCACATTGCGACAACCGACCGGGAACAGATAAATGACACACGCTCGAGCAAAGGGCCACTTTGATCACATTGACGCGATGCGTTCAATCGCGGTATTGCTAGTCATCTGGACGCATTATGCCGAACTGCTAGCTCCTCTTGCAGGTTCCCAAAACGGGTTGGATACACTGCAGCGCTCAGTCAACTTCGGACGCGTCGGCGTCGTGATTTTCTTTGGAATCAGCGGGATGCTGATTCCAAACTCGTTGCGGGGGTCGATTGCCGATGGTACGCGCAAATTCTTGATACGTCGGTTCATGAGGCTGTATCCCGCATTCTGGCTCTCGGTACCGATTGGGTACCTCGTATACTGGACCCTATTTCAGCAAAAAATGAGCAGCATCGGCGTTGCAGCGAACCTCACGATGATTCCGACTGCGCTCGGCTTCGATGCGATCATGGGCCACTACTGGACGCTCGAAACAGAGTTGTATTTCTACATTCTTTGCCTACTCTTGTTTTGGGGCGGCCTGTTGCACCAGATGCGCTCACTGGTCACTGTAAGCGCCGGATTGTCCGTGCTGTTCATATTGACTACGGCATTGCACGTCATTCCCAATGATGCACCCGGACAATATAAAGGGATGTTGTATCACTTATCTATCATGTTCTGGGGTGCGGTGTTCCGCAAGGCATACGACACCCCCCGTGCGGCGTTAGTCGTCTGGCGACGCCGGGATGCTGTCGTTGGCATGTCGGTGACCTACCGGGGCGCGCTGGTCATGCTGACGGCACTGATCGCTCTGATTGCGGTTGCAATGGCCCTCTACGACCTTCACCGCCACGATTACACCCATGTCTCATCGTCAATCGGCTATCTTGTCGGTATCGCCCTGTTTATCAGTTTCGCTACGGTACTGAAGGTCCACTACCAGCCCTTTGTATGGCTTGGCGAAATCAGCTATTCGGTCTATCTACTACACGGCGTGCCGCTGTATCTCATTTTCTGGCTATGCAAACACTATCAATGGACCAGTGCGCCGCTCGGTGTCTACATGGTCGCTCCGTTGATGCCGGCCGTCATATTGTCCTGGGTCAGCTTTCGCTTTTGCGAAGCGCCCAGTATCCGTATCGGACACGCGCTAACTTCCGCTCCTGACGTCGACGTGGTGGACCGAACCGGGGCCATTCAAAAAAATAAACTTTACTAGACTCAGGATGGCCTTGTCTGCAGGGGGCAGGTCACGACCACAACGATACGAGTGGTACTGCCCTTGGCACGGCCCCCCTTCATGCATGAAGCCCGCAGGCTACGCCATCGTTACCTTCTGCTGCTGGCAATGCTTTCTTTTACGGCGCTATAGGCTGGCTTTTTCGTGACGCCATCCGACTTGATCAGGCCATAGCCATCGTCAGCCGACATGTCGAATAGCTCATACAGCTGGATCGACTGCAACAAACTGTACTGCGACTTGAGCTTCACGAACTGCCGCGTTTGAGTGGCCAGATAACTCGCTTGTGCGTTAAACAGCGTGTTGCCGGACTGACCATACGGTCGATAACCATACTCGGAAATCCAGATCGGTCGCCGGAAGCGCCGCGTCAACTCATGAAGCACGTCGATACTGTTTGCATTCGTGATGTCCCCCATATCGCTATACCAGTGCCAGGAGGTAACATCCCAATTGACGCGTGGCCCACTCGTTCCACCTTGTGGATCCGTGCCGTCGGCCAACATTTGCAGAATACCGAAGTGCAACCACCCGGCGGTAACGGCCACTGCCGCGCGGGGATCTGCGGCGCGTACGCCATCGATCATGCCGCGTATCATCCCGCGATAAATAAAGTACGGCGTCGCTCGGTAGTCGGTGCGAAAGTTGCCGCCACGGGAAACGAAACCGATTTCCATTTCGTTACCGCACTCATACAACAGCACCTTGCCCTTTAGAATACTTGCGATGGAGTACGCGAGCTGAAAGCTATTGCTGTACGCAGCGGCTTCATCGGTATTGAATAGCTTTGGGGTGATCACCACTGAGACGCTAATGCCAGTCCCCCTCAATGTGTCAACGAAAGATGCAATGCTTTTTGCCCCAATCGTATCCCAGACGTCTTGGCGAACATTCGAAATGCCAAGGTCGCGCATGTAGGCTATCTGTGTGGCAAACGCCGTGCCATACGCATTACCCGAATTAATGTGTCCGTTAATCCCGAAGAACCCAGACGACACGGCATTGTAGCTGTTCGACGACATGGAACTGGATGTTGCCGCGACACTGGATGTCGTCACACTGACGGGTGTAGTACTAGCAGCACTCGAAGCCGATGCTGCTGAACCTGACGAAGTTGCGCCGCTGCTGGGCCAGCGGCGCGTGCGGCCGAGGTTAGCAGCCCCTACCTCACTGCTTGCACACACCCCCAGCGCCATCGTTCCGGCGGTAGCAACCAGTGTGCGAAGGAATTCACGTCGCACGCATAGCGCGCCTTTCGCACCGCCTTGGGAGTCCAAATCGACGTTTGAGGCGCAATGGGAGGAGTTTTTAGATGAATTTCTCTTCTTCGAAATCATGGATTTGAATGTATAGTCATACAAAGGTCGATCATCGAAACGCACTTGCCTTCGCCAAATATTTGGCGAAGGCACTTCGTGCCTGTGCCGCATTGGACACGACGAAGAACCGCACCTCTGGAACACCGGGCGTCGTCTTGCACTTCGTGGGAATGGGACTTCTTCGTGACGAAACGGTGGATTGAAGCCGGACGCACAGTGACACAGGGTGCGGATAGCAATCGACAGCCGAATCGACGAACCCGAAGCTAGCCAGCGAGCAAATTATCCGCACGCACAGCTAAGAGAACTAGGATGACGCTTCATGCGTCAAAAGAACGAGCGCACATTTTACTTGGTTTGGGCACTTGAAAAGATTGATGTTTCGCTGCACACACGCTGACGACGCATAGCGTAGCCCATTACCGTGCTCGACCCAATGTACCCGGCAATATGATGTACCCAGTATGGCTGTCGCACCAACAGCAAGCACCCTATCCAGGTATGCGCCCGCCGCCGGCACGTCTTTAGTTCAAAATGGTACGTCAACGCACTGATACGCGTTGGATCGTACGCGATGCTATGCCAATAACCAAAGCGTATACGCCCCTCCCGACTCAAGTGCGTCACAAGATGCGACGGTAATGGCCCGATGCCATGATGGCAATAGCCAGCGGTTGCTTCAGTGATTGATTGCGGAACACCCTGTGAGATGAACGACACGAACTCGAACCATCGCGGCCGCACTCTGTATGCCGCACCAGCGCGCCCCGGCGATGGGCAGCACGTCGTCGGTCCATCATGGAACGAGAGGTTTGGTTCCAGTACGACACGTGGTGCCTTTAAGGCAGTGGATCGTTATTATCTGGTGTGGGCATTTTTTGTGCCGATCACGTCCGTGCTGGTGTTTCCCAGTGCGCAAGGCACCACGCCGGGTTATTTGATGTGCTTCTTATCACTGGCAATCGCTATGCTGTATGGAGGCGGCGAGCGTACCCGCTATTTGCGTATCCTTTTAACCGCGATCTTTGTCTGGGTATTGCTGTTCACACTGACGCAACTAGCCGACCTGACCGACGGTTATACGCCTGACCTCGACACGTTATCGCTGGTCAATCCGTATGACCATTCGTTTGTCATGCGCTCTTCGCTTTTCACGCAATCTCTCTATGTCGTCGCGGTGGTTCTCTATGGCACCTACCTGTACGTCTACTGCGACGACGCATGGGATCGCATCATCGTTGCCTCCGGCGTACTGTTTGCCGTGTACGGACTTTATGAGTGCGCCTACTATTTTGTGACCGGCCAGTCGGGCGACTTCCTGTCCAATCGTCAGTTTACCAACACACTGGCCCGGCCGCTGCCCAAGGACATCGTCACGGGCAGCGACTTTCAGACAATGGGCGTCGGCGGTATTTCGATGCAGCGCCTGAAGTCGCTGACGGGTGAACCATCGATGTATGCGCTGTCGATGTTCCCGTTCTGGGTCTATGCCCGCACCGTGCAACGGTCGCGCTGGCCCGCGATCATCATTGGCGCGTCGCTCGTGATGACGGCCTCCACGACGGCGATGGTCGGCTACCTGTGCTACCTCGGCATCCGGATGATGCACACGCGGATCAATATCATCAAGCTGGTGCTGGCCGCGCTGGCCATCATCGCGATCGTCATCGTATTCAATGAGCAAGTCGTGCAATTAGCGGATGACGTGGTGATCAAGAAACTCACCGGCGCCAATTCATCGGGCCAGGAGCGCTCGGCCGGGTTCATGGCTGCTATCGACTTCTGGCTCAAGGCGCCCGTTGCGAACAAGCTGGTAGGAATCGGCTTCGGCTACATCCGCACCACCGACATGTTTTCAACGCTGCTAGTCAACAATGGCCTGCTGGGCATCGCCCTGTTCAGTGTGCTATTGCTGTATCCAGCATTCAAGCTCGATTGGGCGCCGAAGGCAATCGCGCTACGGCAGTGCTGCGTCGCGACCTATATGATGATGATGGTATCGGTGCCGGAGTTCTCGTACCTTGCACCGTGGACCTTCGTTGCATTCGCCTATTGCCGGCTGTATCACCGCAATTGCGCACGACAGGCCGCGGACCGGCATGAAGTGGAGCTAACCGCGCGCACCTCACACATGCGCGAGGCTTAAGGCTTAAAACTTGAGGCGCGAGACAGCGCTGCTTGGTTCCCGGCGCCTCGCTGCAACCCAGCGTCGGATAGCCCCGCTGCCACAGGTAGTATTACTCCGCCAGGGTCGGATGGCCGCTAATTGTCAGCGTAAAGCCGTCGGCGCCGGCTTTCAATCGCGCGGGCACGCCCACGGGCAGCGTCACAGTATCCGCGCCGTGGCCAAAACGCAGCCCGGTGATCACCGGAATACCGGTCAGCGCACGGATCTGCTCGACCATCGCGTCAAAATCATAGCCATTGTCATAGTCCGACAACTGCGCCCCGGTGAAATCGCCGAGCACCAGCGCCTGTTGGCGCGGTAGGATGCCGGCCAGATGCAATTGGTACAGCATCCGCTCGACGCGGAATGGATGTTCGTTGACATCCTCAACAAACAAGATGCCCTCATCGATGTCCGGCAAGTATCGCGTACCGGCCAGCGCGGCGATCGTCGCGAGATTGCCGCCCCACAGCGTGCCGTGCAGGTCGACGTCGTCAGGCTGTGGCGTCGGCTCGCCAATCGTGAACTCCGGGTTGCTAATCGCCCTCCAGAAATGCTCGACTGTGAATGCGCTCAGTCTCGGCGCGCCAAAGTTGCTGCTCAGCATCGGGCCGCCGAACGTGATGAGGCCGCTGTGCGCGAGCAGCGCCATCTGAATCGCGGTGAAGTCACTATGGCCGCAGATCGCGATCGGCTCGCCGGCCAGCCGGCATTGCAATCCCGCGTAGTCCAGTCCATGCAGCAACCGGATCGCGCCGTAGCCGCCACGCACGGCCAGCACGATGTCCGGCAGCGCCCGCGCGGGGTCGGCGAGCCGATTCAGGTCCGCGGCCCGTTGCGCATCCGTGCCCGCAAAGCGCTGGAAGCGCCGCTCGGTCGTATCAATGCCCCGGATATGATGGCCAGTATCGACCCAGCGTGCCAGCGCCCGGGCGACAGCTTGTGGATCCTGCGGGTAGCCGCAAGGGGCAATCAGTTCGATCGTGCAGGGCCTCATGACGCTCCTGTGCGGGAAAAGACGATGTGTGGCGCGTAATGCAACCCATGCCGACACGGCGCGACGTCCACCGGGATCAACTTGCGTCGCCGAGTGTACGCGACGCGCGCAGCTGCCGGCGGCGCTCGACGAAGAACTGGCTCAACTCGTGCGAGCATTCATCGGCCAGTACGCCGCCAACGACACTCGCGTGATGATTCAACCGCGGCTGCGCGAACACGTCGACGACACTGCCGCACGCGCCGGTCTTCGGATCATGCGCGCCGAACACCACGCGAGCGATGCGCGCATGCATGATCGCGCCGGCGCACATCAGGCACGGCTCGAGCGTTACGTACAATTCGCAGCCCGGCATCCGGTAGTTGGACAACGCCTGTGCAGCCGCTCGCAGCGCGACCATCTCCGCATGCGCGGACGGGTCGTGAGTGCTGATCGGCTGGTTGAAACCCTGCGCAATCACCTCGTCGCCCCGCACGATCACGGCGCCCACCGGCACTTCGCCAATTGCATAAGCGTGGCGCGCGGCAGCGCGCGCTAACGCCATGAAATGCAGATCCCGGGCCAACGGGCCCGCTTCAAACAAACCGCTGTTGCACATGCAAGCTCCGCGTCGAAGGGTCGCTCAGTCGGTCGCTACTGGCGCAACGGCGCCGCCACAGCCAGCTAGGCGTTCAGCGACACGGCGGCAATACTCGTGCGGCACCACCATCGGCCCACCACGCAGCGATTCGAGCGCCATGGTCAGCGCCAGCCACTTCGCCCGCAAGCGATGCTGCTCCGCGCGATCCGGTGGTCCACGCGAACCTCATACGGCACGAGCAGATCGTCGTCGAGTTGCAGCGCACGCCCGCTGCCGGGCAGATCGTCGAATTCGCCCCACGCGGCCGCGGCGGCGATGCGCTGTTCAACCAGCGCGTCGAGCAGTTTCATAGACGAACAAGATTCAGAATGCGCGTCAAGGATACCAAACTCTAGCGCGGTTCAACCGCCATCGTGCGAAGCGCAATGGAGTCGGCACTCTATTGCAGCGATCAACCGCTCCAGCCATGCGCGCAACAGCGTATTGGACCCGACGAGCGCGATCGAGGTGGCGATGATGCCGTACACCTGCTGGCGCCGAACCTTGGCGGCCGGCTCCGGCACCAGCCAGTTCGCGCTATCGACTAACAACAGCAGCGTTTTCAAGCCGATGGCGATCGGCCACAGGCATGCCAGCCTCAGGCGCGGCGCCGAACGGCGGATCGCCAGCGTATAGTCGATTGCGTCGCGGAACTGATCCAGCGCATGGCGCACGAGTTCCTGCATCACCGGGCGCGCACGGCCAGCCGCCTCGGCAGACAACAGGTCCTGCGGCGTCAAGCCGTACCGCTCGAGCATCGTGGACGGCAAGTAGCAGCGGCCAATCCGCAGGTCCTTGGCGCAATCACGCAGCACGTTAGTTAGCTGCAGTGCCCTGCCAAAGCGCACGCCGCGCTCCGACATCGCCACGGGGTCGCCGTGCAGCGCGCGCGGCAGATGCGTATAGGTCATCTCCGTCCAGAACGCGCCGACGCAGCCGGCGACCATGTAGGTATACTGATCCAGCTCGTGCCATGCACGTAACGCCACGATCTGCCCGGAGCGCTCGTGCGCAAACGTGGTCAAATCGAATTCCATGCCGCGCATGAGCGTCGACACAATGTCACGGACCGCCTCGCGATCGCGCTCGCCCAACTGCTGCAGGATCGCCAGCGCCGGCTCGAGCGATTCCAGCAGCCGCCGCTCGTCGGACTGTTGTTGTTGCGCAGCCAACTGTCCGGCAATCTCGCGCAGCGACCCGCGATCGTGTTCGTCGCCATTCACGTGCGCACGCAGTGTCAATAGCATTCTCAGCCGCAACGCGGGCTCGATCAACGGTGTGTCTGCGATCGTGTCGGCGGCGCGCGCCAGCAGATACGCCAGGCCCACCGGGTCCCGCATGCCGGCGGGCAACACGCACAGCGTCAAGTAAAATGAGCGGGACACCCCCTTAAGCAGCGGACCGAGCAGAAAAGCGCGCACCGGATCGCGCATGGATCGGTCAGCAGCGGTCACGGAGGCGGGCGGTTGCGAGCCGGCCACCGGCCCGGCGGCACGCCGCGCGTGCGCTGCAGCGCAGCCGGAGCGAGAGTCGAACGATGAATCGGACATCGCGCAGCCATGAATTAACAGTCACAGCCGGCATTGTACCGGTTCACGGATTGGCGTCGCCGCGCCGTCGGGTCCGGCAAGCCGCCTTCGGCCATCATCAAGGCCCGGCCCGCGTGGAGGAGCAGCTCACCTCCAATGCTCGAGCGGGTTGAGCACCGCGGGCGCCAGCGCACGCCCGCGCGCTGCTGGGCTAGGACGGCGACCCGCCCGGTCGGGCGTCGGCACGCGTCATGTTGAACAGCATGCCGCCCTTGCACGACGTTTGCATTATCGCGCGAAGCCGGCATTCCTTTTCAATGTAGAAACCTACGCCACGAACCGTCGAGTTTTGGTAGGAACACATTATGTCGTCTGCGAACCCAATCTCGATATCGTAGGCATTGCCCCACTCACGAGGAACGATCCTGCCGACAAATGAGCAATATCCCTCTCTCCCTGTGATCCTGCCCCGGCCATCGATCGTCATTTCAAGTATGACCGGCATATTGATCTCGTTGACAAGGTAGTCACGTTTGCTGGACATGCCTTTGTATCTCCCGACCACTTTGCTCACAGTCGGCTTGGTATATAACGCTATGTCGGCATTGCCCCGGAATTGGAACGGCGGCAGGCCATCGGCGGATGCGACGATGTGGAGCGATTGCGGATTGAACAACAGTTTGTCGGCCTGAGTGACAATACTCTGACAGCGGGGAAACTGGTTGGCCAAGACCGAGACCACTGCAGAACCGGCGCGGGAAGGCAGAGAACGGTCGAAATCGGCCGACGTGCTTAATTTGACCTTTATTGCAAGCCGCTCTTTCAGATAGAGGATCCCGGTCCCGCCGTTGCCCATGTCGAGATCGCCAACAACGGCCTCACCTATGTCGTCGCCGTAAGCGTATATCGCATAAAACTTGCCCGCCGGGGTGACCAACGCGGTGAAATCGTAGTTGCCCCATAAGCTGCCGACGTACTGGCCTTGCGCTTCGTGCGCCTCCATGAGTTCGGTCTGCACGCCGGCGTGCGTGATTTGGGCGACGGGCTCGGGTTCGGTCTGTACGCCAACGTGCGCGACTTGGGCGGCGGGCTCGGGTTCGGTCTGTACGCCAACGTCTGCGACTTGGGCGGCGGACTCGGGTTTGGTCTGTACGCCAACGTCTGCGACTTGGGCGGCGGGCTCGGGTTTGGTCTGTACGCCAACGTGCGCGACTTGGGCAGCAGGCTCGGGTTCGGTCTGTACACCGACGTCCGAGATCCGCGCCTCGTGCTCGCCTACGCCTACGCCCACATCCAAGTCGTTCACCACAGCTTCGCTTACGCTGTGGCCTGTCCGCCAAATACTACGCCTCTTCCTGCCTCTACCGTGATTCAGATTACCAATCTCGACCGTTCCATCCGTCGCATAAAATCGGCCTACATTCGTAATGTTGATGATATTCGTCGTATGGGCCGAATTTGTCGTAGGGGCTGGAGAACCGACCGTGGTACCGGTGTGCTGGCCTTGTACAGGATCCATTGGCGACCGGGCCCACTCTCGTTCTCCGTCCGCCTCTTTGACGACTACGCGTTGGACCCTGTCATCATCAGACTTGCCACCGCCACCGCCCCCACATGCCCCCGCAGCACCGACAAGCATCACAGCGACACACTGGATTATTCTGTAACGTAGTGCCCTGATAAGCCAACCGGATGCAGCTAAATCCTTCAAGGCCGCGTTGACGTGCACCGATTCACTCGCGGTTCGAGCGTCTTTTAACACCGCCCTATTCCGCTTCCTTTGCTCGAAAACTAGATCAAACGGCACCGCTTTTTTACTCAATTGCTCAATCCGTGTAAAACTGTCTTTTGCTCAACTCGAAACCGTGTGATTGATTCCCGATGCCATGCGTGATGCACTCGATTCCGAGAAATCAACACGACTGAAAAAGACCCGCGAGATATTGGCCCGCCCATAGCCTGTCTATTGCCGCCGGCCACTTCTCTTTTATGTTTGGCGAAAAGCGCCGGGCCACTCGGCCATCCTGCTTGAAACAGGCTACCTCGGCGCAACATCGAACAACATAGGAATACCCGCGGCCGACGGGTGTTCAAAACACCGATGACAACGCCACACGGCAGAGTAGTGTCAGTGGCATGACATTCTACAACCGGGAAACGGGGCGCGGCAGTCTATCGTCACGGGAGCTGGCGTGTGCAGGCGGCGAGACGCCCAAGATGTAATCGAGTCGGACAAGTATTTGCCATCAAGCCAGCCCGGCTGCTTCGCATGGCGCACTGCCTCGGTCGCCAAGCCGAGGTCTTTGAGCATCAGGACTGTCGCAAACCCGCCGCTGTAGCCACACGCCGCCGGCGCATTCGGCAGCACGCCCGGATACGGATTATAAGTATCCGAACTCCAGCAACGGCCGGTCGACGTGCTAATGATGCCGGCCAACACCGCCGGGTCGATACCGAGCGAAACACCGAGCGACATTGCTTCAGCCACACCCATCATCGATATACCGAGCACCAGATTGTTGCAGATCTTGGCCACCTGCCCATGCCCGGTTCGCCGCACCGAACGACGTTCTTTCCCATGCTCAGCAACACCAGTTGAATGCGCTCGAGCAACTGCATGTCGGCACCGACCATGAAAGTGAGCGTGCCGGCCTGCGCGCCGCCGGTGTCCCCGAGACAGGCGCATCAGCAAACGGATTGCGCTGCCGGCCGGCGGCCGCCGCAACGGCTTGCATCGTCGCTGGATCGATCGTGCTTGAATCGATCAGTGGCACGCCGGGGCGAAAGTCTGCTAGGTGGAGTCCCCCCACCGTTTATTCCATTGCCGCCAGCGGACTTCGCGACATCATCCACGATTGCGCCGACCGACGCGCGAGCCAGATGGCGCAACAGCGATAATCGATATCCGACATATGACGGGCGCTCGCTTCGCTGCCGCGCTCGCTCAGCTATTTCTGGAACACCACATGTCAGACAACGGTCCTTACCTCACCACACCGCCACGACTTGGACCCATTGAAACAACGACGCCCACGCCCGTGAGTTCAGGCGCGCGTCCGGCACCTGCGCCTTCCCAGATACCGTCGTGGGGACCGGTCGCTGCTCTGCGCGATCTTCTCTGGACTACAAATGGACCTTTCGCCAATACCATGCCGCAGTTCCTGAACCAATCGCAGGCGTACTTTTTCCCCTATAACCCATTCCCCCCCGCTGCCCTAATGGCACCGCCTTCGCCTGCCGAGCCGCAATCCTGCGCACCGCAACCTTGCGCGCCGCCGCTGGATAACAGCGTGGAACAGGCTGAATACGAACGTGTCGGGACAGCCGTCAGAGGCGCGTTGACCCCGATGCAACGAGACCTGCATGACAGAATGTGCGACCCGACACGGCCTCCGGTTACGACTAAAGAAATCGAGGAAGCCAACGACCATGCGCCGATCGAGGCAATACACGCGAGCCTGCAGAAGAGTCCGTAACACGAGCCAGCACGAAGATGCGGACTTCACCGCTGACCGCTCGCAAGTCTTCGCTGCCCGACACCTCCCGCTAGTTGATCCGCCGCCTGTAGCCTGCAGGAAACGATGCGACGCTGTTGATAAATTCCAACAGCCATCCGCGCGGGAACCCGTATTATGGAGATTGTGTTGGCCACCCGCTTCGCGACTTCCCAATGCCGCCGTCTGCGCCGCCCTACTCGCTACCGCCCGTCGTCGTGTGGTTTCGCGACGATCAACGCCTAGCCGACAATCCCGCGCTCGAATACGCCATTGCCACGGGTCACCCTGTTGTGTGCGTGTATGTTCACGACCCGGCGCCACAAAATACGCGCCCGCCGGGCGCAGCTGGGCGCTGGTGGCTCCATGAATCTCTACACGCACTCAATGCTACGCTCATAGCGTTGGGCGGCGAATTGACTGTCCTTCACGGCTCCGAGTCGCAGACCATTGAAGCGTTCGCCGTGGCAATCGGCGCGATCAAGGTGTGCTGGAATCGCAGGTATTCGGCGTCGCAACGCGAAACCGACATCGCGATCAAGACGGCGCTCAAAGAACGCGGCATTGCGGTTTTCACCTTCAACGGACACTTGCTGCGAGAGCCATGGACCGTCGCCACGCGAGATGGCCGTCCGTTTCAGGTCTTCGGCGCGTACTGGCGCGCCGCGCGCCACGAGTATTCCCCTGAAGCGCCACGGCCCGGACCTCAGCGAATCGACTTTTTTCCGGTGCCGGAAAACGTCGCCGTGGCGGCACGCGTGAAAAATCTGTCTGCACTGGCGCTCCAGCCTCGTACACCCGATTGGGCCGGCGGACTGCGCGAAACGTGGCAATGCGGCGAGCAAGCAGGATGGACGCAGCTAGACGATTTTCTCGCGAACGCGCTGACCCGCTACGCAAGTGGCCGCGACGTTCCCGCGATGCAGGCAACCAGCCGGCTGTCTCCGTATCTTCGCTTCGGCAATCTCTCGGCACGGCAGGTATGGCATGCCGTACTGTCTGCGGCACGCGCCGCGCACCACTGCGGCAATGGGCGCAGCGCGTCCACCGCGAGCAGCAGCGTGGACAAGTTTCTCGACGAGCTTGGCTGGCGCGAGTTCTCATACTATCTGCTCTACCATTGTGCGCCGTTGCATCAAGTCAATTTCAAACGGCAATTCGACACCATGCCGTGGCGTGCCGATGCCACGGATCTGCGCGCGTGGCAGCGCGGCCGCACCGGCTATCCGCTTGTGGACGCCGGCATGCGCGAGTTGTGGCATACCGGTTGGATGCACAATCGCGTGCGGATGGTGACAGCATCGTTCCTGGTCAAGCATCTGCTCATCGACTGGCGTGAAGGAGAGACCTGGTTTTGGGACACGCTCGTCGATGCCGACGACGCTAGCAATCCTGCGAATTGGCAATGGGTGGCTGGCAGTGGCGCCGATGCGGCGCCGTACTTTCGCATCTTCAACCCGGTGCTACAGGGTCAGAAATTTGACCCACAGGGCGCCTATGTGCGACGCTGGGTGCCCGAACTCGCGCGCTTGCCGAACGGATGCGTCCATGCGCCATGGCTCGCACAACCTGCACAACTGGCGTTGGCGTCGGTTCGGCTTGGTCAGGACTATCCGCTGCCGGTGGTGCCTCACCAGCAGGCGCGCGAACGGGCGCTGAAGGCGATGGGGCGAGTCACAAGCACATCGTTTTAATCCCCGTCTTCGCTAAACGGAGGAATGTAAGGCGCCTCCTCTGCTTCGCTCTTTCTTGTAACCTCGTTGGAGAGCTGTGCCGCCATACTGACGAATGAGCCTCATGCGGTCCTGGAGGAAATATAGGACATCCATGCTTACGCTCCTCCAGTCGTCGGCAAGGTGACCAAAGACAGCCGTGTTGCCAACGTATCGGCCTGCTCAGCAAACTTCTTCGCATTGGTCTTCTGCAACTGCGCCAAATTGTGTAGCTTCCAGCGAATACCCGGTAGCTGGTCGAGATGGGTGATTCCCAGCAACGGCCATTCGGGGACGCCGGCGACGAGTGACAGGAGGAAGCGGCGCTCGCTCTCATCCAACCCTTGTTGGAGTTCGCGTGCCAGCCGCTCACGCACCGCGAGCAACGCATCGAGCGGCACCGGTTCAGCGGTCATGCCTTGAAAGTTGCTTTCGTAGTCCTGTCGAATGTCGCACAGCGACGGAAACAGCACCTCGTGAACCGGGCGGTTGCTGCTGATGTGAGCGAAGCGCGGCCCACCGGCTGCACCGTGCCCCGCATCACGAAGTTGGCCTCGATCTTGACCTCGGTACGGCCACGCCGCACCAGCAACTTAGTCTCGCCAGCATTGGCCACCGGCATGTGCGTCTGGAATCCACGCTTGTTCAAGCGCTCGGCCGCCTGCCGGATGGCATCATTGATACGCACCAAAGCCTGGTCGCGCGCCAGCGTATGGTCCGGAAAAATTAGATCGAGATCTACCGATAGACGTGGCATGTCACGCACGAAGAGGTTGATCGCAGTGCCGCCCTTCAGTGCAAAGGTGTCGTCTACGAACACCAGTGGAGCCACCTGCGTCAGCGCGCGGTATCAAGATAGGTCTGGTTCATGGCTTGAGCACCAGCAGGCCGTCGGCCGATTTGGCCACCCAAGGTCGATCACTGCCTGTTGGCAACGTGGTCGGATCAAGTTTGGCCATCCAGGGCAGCCCCCCGTCCCGGCCAAGCTGCAGGCACAGACGCACGGTCTTCACGCTCGTGCAACGCTGCAGAAGCTCGCGCAGCACTTCGGCACGCAGGCTGTAGGCGCTTTCAACAAGTTCGCGGGCCTCCTGCAGCGGCTGGCGCACGCCAACGTCGCTCAACATTTCCAACAGTGCGCGTTCCGGTGCTGAGACCTGCGGGGCTCCGCTGCGCTTCTCGAACGGCCCGACGTGCAGCATGGCGCCCGGCTGTTCTTCGAACAGCCGCTTGCGGTGGTACTCAGCCGGGAAGCGCTCGGTGAACCATTCCGGTAGACGCCCGGCTGCCCAGCCGTACAGGTGCAGGAATGGCTGTTGCGGCACATACTGGCGCAAGCCGTACCAGTCCAGCGCGGACTTGCCACCCACGTGCGAGCCTTCGAGCCTGCGCTGCAGCAACAGCAGGCTGGGATACAGGGCCAAGATGTCGTTTGGGCGACAGAACACCCCACGCGTCAAACGCGTGAGCCAACCAGCGCGCACGTAATGCACCGCCAAATCCGCCGAGATGCCCAGTGTCACAAGGTCTTCCGAAGTCAGCGGCGTCCCCGGAGCCACGCGCGTATAGAGTGCATTTAATTTGCTTGACACAATCGTAGCCATACTACGATTAGTTAGTTTTTTTAAGATACCGTGCCATGAATGCCTCAAGCATGTACGGAATCAACGCCATCGCGTCAACCATTTCGACACACGCGCACGCCGCACGCAAGCAGCGCCTTCCACCTGCACGGCCAGCCGTATTGAACGAACAACCCGGTTCACCATGCTGCGACATCTTCCACTCATGCCGGGCCACGGCCCTGGCGCTCGGGTAAAGCATCGCTGATGGTGTCAGCAGTGTGGCGCCCACAGATTGTCCGATCTCACCGTATCGCGCCGGTTCGGTTCTTCCATTGCCGTTTCGGCACCGGTGCAGCCTATTGTCGCACTTGCTCCGACAATCGCGGTTTTCAGAGACTACCGAATGCCACATCCTCTCTCCTTGAGCGTCACACCGCCTGCCAGCCAAGGCACGGGGACATTTGAACCGGTCCCCCCAGCGGCTTGCGCGGCCGATGCAGGTGGGTGCCAAACCACCGTGCAACGACATTATGGGGCGCATCGACTCGACGGGCTGGTTGCCAAGCAACCGTCCAATGGCCCGCGGGCTGCCACTAGTCTGAACGAAATGCCAACGGAGATTCTCGCCAACATATTCCGCGGCCTTCCGCTCAGCGATACGGCGCAGTTGTCCGAAGTCAACCACAAGTTCCGGCAGATATTGCTGCCCCGACGCCATTGCTTTCTCGTGAACAAGAAGCTCCAGGCCGTTCGCCAGCTGGCCCCCGGCCCCAAGCAGCACGATCAAGCAAGAAGCCTATGGACGGCGTCTTTGGAACGGCTCGAGCACAGCCATGCCGAACTGGATTGGATCATTCAGTCCTTTGAACTCGAATGGCTGGCACCGCGGGACAGGAAGGACGTGCTGAATCAGATGATCGATCATGTGATGCGCTCCGATGACAACGCGTCGTCCGCAGCGCACCGCAACAAGCGGGACGGCAGCTTGCCGTCGGGTGATAACGCGTCGGCACGCGAACTGCAACATCGCGCCCTGCTGCACCACCTGAAGTCGCAAATCGAAGCACTGCCGGAACGCGAACGCGCACCGGCACTGACACGGATCATCGGATTGCAAGGTAAGGAAGCGATGACGGTCGAACGATTGTTTCCGCGAATCCAAGACGGAAATGTCGGAATATCAAACCGCAACTACGCCATTCATTTGCTGAACTACGGTTTTTCCGAGAGCGAGGCCGCCCTGTTCGCCGGCGAGCGCGATCAGCATGCGTTGGAGAATCCCGACATCGAGTTTTGCACTGCCGTCTTCGTATGGCGGCCCAAGGGCCTGCCGCTGCACAAGTTCGTCAGCTTGCTCGAACAGGCGATAGGTGATGCCCGCCGTCAAGGCGACAAGCACAGTGTGGGCGCCAACGACGCGATAGCAGGCGAGGAACGGTCCCGGCTTGTGCAGCGGCTGAGGAACCTGACCGGCAACGCGGCATCCGACGCGCACCCTCTATCGCGGCCAACACTGCACCGTATCGTGTCGCAGTCAACACTGGACCATATCGAACGCCTTCGTACGGGAGCCTGACCGAACGCTCGTCGATCTGGCGCTCACGGATGCCGGATATAGTCGAACAGCGCGCGCGTATAGGCATCCGGCTTCCGCCCCAGCAAGCTGACGACGAGCATTGCTCAGCGGGCCTCGTTCAACTGCTCGAGGATCGCCGGGTTCTCCAGCGTGGACACATCCTGCGTAATCGTCTCGCCCGTGGCAAGCGAGCGCAGCAGCCGCCGCATGATCTTGCCGGAGCGGGTCTTGGGCAAGTTCTCTCCAAACCGGATGTCCTTCGGCTTGGCGATTGGCCCAATTTCCTTGGCCACCCATGCACGCAATGCATTCGCTACTTGCACCGCCTCGTCGCCCTGCGGGCGGGCGCGCTTGAGCACGACGAAAGCGACCACCGCCTCACCGGTTGTATCATCGGGCCGCCCGACGACCGCCGCTTCGGCGACAATCGGATTGGCGACCAGCGCCGATTCGATCTCCATCGTGCCGAGGCGGTGGCCGGAGACGTTTAGCACGTCATCGATGCGACCCATGATCGTGAAATAACCGGTGTCGTTGTCCCGCACGCTGCCGTCCCCTGCAAGGTACAGCCTGCCGCCCAACTCTTCCGGAAAGTAGCTCTTCCTAAAGCGCTCGGGATCGCCCCAGATCGTGCGGATCATCGATGGCCACGGACGCTTAACCACCAGGATCCCCCCCTGCCCGTTTGGCACATCCTGGCCGGTCTCGTCGACGATCGCCGCCATGATGCCCGGCAGCGGCAGTGTGCAGGAGCCGGGCACCAGCGGCGTGGCCCCGGGTAACGGCGTAATCATGTGGCCGCCGGTCTCAGTCTGCCACCACGTGTCGATCACCGGGCAGCGCTTGCCGCCGACCTGCTCGTAATACCAGACCCACGCCTGCGGGTTGATCGGCTCGCCGACCGTGCCGATGATACGCAACGAGGACAAATCGTACGCGCTCGGGTGGCACTTCGGGTCCGCGTCGGACGCCTTGATCAGCGAGCGGATCGCCGTGGGCGCGGTGTAAAATACGGTCACCTTGTGACGTGCAATCATGTTCCAGAAACGGCCCGCATTCGGATAGGTCGGCACACCCTCGAACACCACCTGGGTCGCACCGCACGCAAGCGGTCCGTACGCGATATACGTATGGCCGGTGACCCAGCCGATGTCGGCGGTACACCAGAACACGTCGTCCGGTTTGATATCGAACGCCCATTTCATTGTCAACGCGGCCCACAGCAGATAGCCGCCGGTGCTGTGCTGCACGCCCTTCGGCTTGCCGGTAGAACCCGACGTGTACAAAATAAACAGCGGATGTTCGGCGCTGACCCATTCCGGCTCGCATTGCTCAGGCTGTTGGGCCACCAGTTCATGCAGCCAATGGTCGCGCCCTTCGTGCCAGGCGACCTTGCTACCGGTGCGCCGATAGACGATGACATCCTTCACCGCGTCGCATCCGCCCATCGCCAGTGCCTCGTCGGCAATACGCTTGAGCGGCAGCGCCTTACCGCCGCGCCTCTGCTCGTCGGCCGTGACCAGCGCCACGGCGCCGACATCGATCAGCCGTTCATTGAGCGATTTCGACGAAAACCCGCCAAACACGACTGAATGCGTCGCGCCGATTCGGGCACAGGCCTGCATCGCGACGACGCCTTCGACCGACATCGGCATGTAGATCACCACGCGGTCGCCCTTGCGCACGCCGCGCGACTTCAGCGCATTGGCGAACTGGCACACGCGCCGGTGCAGCTCGCCGTATGAGACAGGCGTGAGCGTGCCATCGTCAGCCTCGAACACGATTGCGTTCTTTTGCGCGTGGCCCGCAGCGATTTGCCGGTCCAGGCAATTGTATGAAGCGTTGAGCTGACCGTCCTCGAACCACGTGTAGAACGGTGCATTGGATTCGTCCAGCACTTTCGTGAACGGCTTGTGCCATGCCAGGTGCTCGCGCGCCAGGCGGGCCCAGAATCCCTCGTAGTCGCGCTCGGCCTCGGCGACCAGCGCCCGATAGGCATCCATGCCGGCGATGGCGGCCGCGGCCGTGGTCTGCGCGCTGGGAGGAAACACGCGCTGCTCTTGCAGGACCGATTCAATGGCAGACATCAAACTATCTCCTGATAATGGAATGAAAAAAATCGTTGTCGTGTGCCGCCGTATCGCATCGCTGTCGCCAAGCGCTGGACAAGCCGCCGCGCGCCGCCGCCACTGCTGCTGCATCGCAGCGAAGACGGTCGCGGCACCGCATCGGCCCACGTGCTTGCCGGCGCTTACCCAGCACTCTACAATGAACCCTACGATGCTTGCTCAATTAAGAAAAAGCTAAACGGCATCGGATTCGCCGTGTTCCCGCAGTGAACCGCTACACCCGCGCGTGAGCCGAGCGTGCCGCGCCAATCGGCTGAGCGGGGCGCACCGCGGCAATTCTACTGCGACGCGGTACAATAACCGCGTTTTTGGTCCCACCCTGGCGTTCGCCCCTGCCCGCGCGCGTGCATGGGCAGTGCGACACCGTTTATTCAGCTGCACAATGCCTTCCAGTCACCCGCCATTTCCGCCGTCTGGTCCGCGCCGTATGCGCGCGCTGCCATCGCTGATCTTCTTCAGTCGTTGGCTGCAACTCCCGCTGTACCTGGGCCTGATCCTCGCACAAGCCATCTACGTCTTCCTGTTCCTGAAGGAGCTCTGGCACCTGGTGTCGCACGCGGCCTCGTTGACCGAGACCAATGTGATGCTGGTGGTGCTCGGGCTGATCGATGTCGTGATGATCTCGAATTTGCTGATTATGGTGATCATCGGCGGCTACGAGACGTTCGTGTCGCGACTGGGTCTGGAGGGCCACCCGGACGAACCGGAGTGGCTCGACCACGTCAATGCCGGCGTGCTGAAGGTCAAGCTATCGATGGCGCTGATCAGCATCTCGTCGATCCACTTGCTCAAGACCTTTATCGATCCCGACCAGCATTCGTCGCAAGCGGTGATGTGGCAGGTGCTGATCCACGCCGCGTTCCTGCTGTCGGCGCTCGTGATGGCCTGGGTGGACCGGCTCACATCGCACGCGCCCCATGTTCCTGTTTCAGTCGCAACTCCAACCCACGATTGAGCGTTGATTCCGCCGCCAACCGATGCGGCGCCCCCATGAGAAAAGCACCATGACAGTCATTAAGCAGGAAGACCTGATCCAGAGCATCGCCGATGCGTTGCAATACATCAGCTACTACCATCCGCTGGACTATATTCAGGCGCTGGGCCGCGCCTACGAGCGCGAGCAAAGCCCGGCAGCGAAGGACGCGATTGCGCAGATCCTCACCAACAGCCGGATGTGCGCCGAGGGACGCCGCCCGATCTGCCAGGACACCGGTATCGTCACGGTATTCGTCAAGGTCGGCATGGACGTACGCTGGGATGGCGCGACGATGAGCGTGACGGATATGATCAACGAAGGCGTGCGACGCGGCTACACGCACCCGGACAACGTGCTGCGCGCCTCGATCGTTAACCCGCCCGAAGGTGCACGCAAGAACACCCGGGACAACACGCCAGCAGTGATCCACTATGAGATCGTTCCGGGCGACAAGCTCGACGTGCAAGTAGCGGCAAAGGGTGGCGGCTCAGAGAATAAGTCGAAGTTCGCGATGCTGAACCCGTCCGATTCGATCGTCGACTGGGTGCTCAAGACCGTGCCGATGATGGGTGCCGGCTGGTGCCCGCCGGGCATGCTCGGCATCGGCATCGGCGGCACTGCCGAGAAGGCGGTATTGATGGCGAAGGAATCGCTGATGGATCCGATCGACATCCAGGATGTGATCGCCCGCGGACCGCGTGACTGGATCGAGGCGCTGCGCGTCGAACTGCACGAGAAGGTCAACGCGCTGGGCATCGGCGCACAAGGGTTAGGTGGCTTGTCGACCGTGTTAGACGTGAAGATCATGGCGGCGCCCACGCACGCGGCCAGCAAGCCGATCGCGATCATCCCGAACTGCGCGGCGACCCGCCATGCGCACTTCACGCTCGACGGCTCCGGCGTCGCGCGGCTGGATCCGCCGCCGCTGGAGGCCTGGCCCAATGTACATTGGCAGCCAAACACCGAGACCAGCCAGCGCGTGGACCTCGATACGCTGACGCGCGAGCAGGTCGCCGGCTGGGAACCGGGCCAGACGTTGTTGCTCTCGGGCAAGATGCTGACCGGACGCGATGCCGCGCACAAGCGCATTGCGGACATGCTAGCCAACGGCCAGCCGCTACCGGTCGACTTCACGAACCGTGTAATTTATTATGTCGGCCCGGTCGATCCGGTGCGCGACGAAGTCGTCGGCCCTGCCGGCCCGACGACCGCGACGCGGATGGACAAGTTCACCGAGATGATGCTCGCGCAGACCGGCCTCATTTCGATGATTGGCAAGGCCGAGCGCGGCCCGGTCGCGATCGATGCGATCAAGAAGCACAAAGCTGCCTACCTGATGGCGGTCGGCGGCGCCGCGTATCTCGTGTCCAAGGCAATCCGCGGCTCGCGCGTGGTCGCGTTCGAGGATCTCGGGATGGAGGCCATCTACGAGTTCGAGGTCAAGGACATGCCGGTCACCGTGGCGGTCGATTCCAATGGCACGTCGGTCCATCAGACTGGCCCGAAGGAATGGCAGGCCAGGATCGGCAAGATTTCGATTGCTGCCGCGTAACGGATCGGCAGGCCGTGCAGCCGCGCGGCTTCACATTTAGCGGGCAACGGACTACTTTATTCGATCCGTGACTTGCACCGTCCGTGCCTGCCCACCACAAGGAACCGATCATGCAAGGCGACAAGAAGGTCATCGACTATCTGAACGCTCAGTTGAAGAACGAACTGACGGCGATCAACCAGTACTTTCTGCATGCGCGGATGTACCAGCACTGGGGGCTGGACAAGCTAGGCAAGCACGAATACGACGAGTCAATCGGTGAAATGAAGCACGCCGACTGGCTGATCGAGCGCGTATTCATGCTCGATGGCTTGCCGAATCTGCAGGATTTGCACAAGCTACTGGTCGGCGAGACCACGCAGGAAATCCTTGAATGCGACCTGAAGCTCGAACTGGCGTCCCAAACGACCTGTAAGGACGCGATTGCGTATTGCGAGTCCGTGCGGGACTACGTGTCGCGCGAGATCTTCCGCCGCATCTTGGACGACACGGAAGAGCATATCGATTGGCTCGAGACACAACTCGAATTGATCAACAAGGTGGGCATCCAGAATTACCAGCAGTCCGTGATGACGGCCGTCCAATCGTAAGCGGCGGCAGCCACCAGCACGGTGAGGATGACGATGCGCAACGCGGCGCCGATCGGCGTGTTCGACTCCGGAGTCGGGGGCCTGTCGGTGCTGCGCGCGATCCATGCGGCGTTACCCGATGAGGCACTGCTGTATTGCGCCGATTCCTGCTACGCGCCGTATGGCGAGCGCGACGACGCGTTCATCGCGGCGCGCACGCTGGGCATCGGCCGGTGGCTCGCGTCGCGACATGTGAAGGCAATCGTGGTGGCCTGCAACACCGCCACCGCGCATACTGTATCGATGTTGCGCGAGCGTCTGCAAATGCCGATCATTGGCGTCGAGCCAGGCATCAAGCCCGCCGCGTTGCAGTCGCGCACCCGCGTGGCCGGCGTACTGGCGACCGCCAGCACGCTCCAGAGCGCACGCTTCAACGCGCTGCTTGCCCAGTATGGCGGCGATTGCCGGTTCGTGTGCCAGGCGGGCCATGGCCTGGTCGACGCCATCGAGGCGGGCGACATCGGTTCGCCGGTCGTCATGCAGCGCCTGTCCGCGTGCCTGCAGCCGATTCTGGACGCCGGCGCCGACACGCTGGTGCTGGGTTGCACCCACTATCCGTTTCTGCTGGATGCGGTGCGTATGATCACCGCCGACCGGCTCCACATCATCGACACCGGCGACGCGATCGCGCGTCAACTGGTGCGGCGGCTGACCGACTTGCAGTTGCTGATCGACGCTGGCCCGGCTGCTGCGCACGCCGAGCTGACACTTGCGCCAGCGCCGTTGCGACTCGTCACCACAGGCGACGCCCCGCAATTGACCCGCATCGCTTGGCAACTGCTCGGCGTCGATGCGGCCGCCGAACATGTCGAAATAGCGTCGGAACCGATTTATTTCGACGCACCAGCCTGACGCGGGGCCAGCCGACTGCTTTTACAAAAAATCATCGATCGCGCTTGCGCACGTCGCCACAAAGAATGATAATAATTCGCATTAACGTTAGCTGTCAGCGCATCATGATCGTCTGCGTGTGCAAGTCTGTTTCTGACCGTACTATCCGTGCATCGCTGCAGTCCGGTGCATCGACGTTCGACGAATTGCAATTCGAGTTGGGCGTGGCAACGTGCTGCGGCAAATGCGAGGAAACCGTGCGCGACCTGGTTGCCGCTTGCGGCGCGTGCACGAGCCTGTGCGGCCCCGGCACCCACCCGGCGCGTCATGTGGCGCCGGCGTCGGTTGAATTCTACGAACGCAAGGCGGCCTGACGCCGGTTGTACCGGGCCGCGGCCCTGATGCTGCGTCGGTTCTGCCCGGTTCCGTCTTTCTCCGTGCAAGCCAGCGCGACGCGCGCCAGCCACGTTACCGTACCTCGCTCCTGGAGGGCTTCATGGAACTGTTGCTTGGATTCGCGACAACGTTATGCATCTCCTTTATGATTTTCCGACGCTGAGCCCGGCACACGCCAGCCCGCGTCGAAGCAAGGTCGGCCATTGTCCGCGTCGCGCCCCCCGTGCTTCTGCCATCGGCCCACGCTAATATGCAGGTTTCCCCCAGTTCGGCTGGAGCGCTGTGCTCCAGTGCAGCCTCGCCGATGAAATCGCGCGCCGTCGCCCACTACACGACTACGCTCGCCGTAGTGGCACTGCTGCATGCCGGCGTGATCGCGTGGCTGGTTTATGGGCGTGCCGACACCGTCCCGACCGTAACAGTCGAGTCCCGGCCGATTATGGCCGAACTGCTGGCCCCGCCGGCGCCGGTCGCAGTGCAGTCCACGCCGACGCCTGCACCCAAACCCAAGCCCAAACCCAAGTCCGTGGTCATGCCGCGGCCCAGTCCCAAGCCCATCGTCAAAAATCCTGCGCCGGCGCCTACGCCGCCGATGCCGGTACGTGATACCCCATCGCAATCGGTGCCTACACCGCCGGCGTCCCCGGCAGCGCCCGCGCCGGCACCAGTCGCCGAGCCCGCGTCACCCGCGCTGAGCTCTCACTCGGTCGTCGCGCAGGGCGCACCCAAGGGCGTCGCCAAGCTCGACTGCCAGATCGTGCGGCCCGATTATCCCGCGCTGTCCAGACGACGCGAGGAAACAGGCACGGTGATCGTCAACCTGGTCGTCGGTCTGGACGGCAAGGTGGAACGGGCCACGATCAAGAAAAGCAGCGGTTATGATCGATTGGACGACGCCGCGCGCAACGCTGCGCTAGCCAGCACGTGCCGGCCGTATATCGAAAATGGGCAACCGATCCGGGTCACGGCCGATCAGCCGTATGTGTTTAATCTGGGCGACTGAGCAGCGCCGCGCCGGCTGATACCGCGCCGCCGATGCGCCATTGCCGAGTCCGCCCGCTCAACAGCGTCACCGATAACGAGGATACGAAGGAAACACCATGCAGAACTACGGTATGGCCCACGTATGGGCGCAAGGGGATTTCGTCACGCGCGGCATCGCGATCACACTATTGATCATGTCAGTGCTGTCGTGGAGCGTGATCCTAATTAAAGGATGGAACGTGCTGCGGCTGCGGCGCCTGACGCGCAACGCCGAGCAGCAGTTCTGGCATTCCGACGATTTCGCCGAAGGCCTTGTGAAGCTCGGCTCGACTGGCTCCAGTGCCGCCGATAACCCGTTCGTCGCACTCGCGCTGTCCGGCAAGGAAGCCGCGGACCATCACCACAAGAGCCAGCCTCACCTGCATAACCGGATGGACATTTCGGACTGGATAACGCGCTGCCTAAAGGACACCATGGACGACTGCGTCGCCCGGATGCAAAGTGGGCTGGCGATCCTCGCATCGATCGGCAGCACCGCACCGTTCGTCGGCCTGTTCGGCACCGTGTGGGGCATCTATCATGCGCTGCTGACGATCGGGGCGACCGGGGAAACGTCAATTGACAAGGTTGCAGGGCCGGTAGGCGAATCGTTGATCATGACGGCATTCGGCCTGTTCGTCGCAATTCCCGCGGTGCTCGGCTACAACGCGCTGACCCGCTCGAACAAGGCCGTGGTGACCAAGCTGAATCGCTTCGCGCACGGGCTGCACGCATACTTCGTGACAGGCGAACGATTGTCCTCGACGCTCCAGCGCGGCGAAGGCCCGCGACTGGCAACAGCCGGCAAATGAGCGGGGTACGACCATGGCAATGACTCCCTTTACGCACGACGCCGACGACGGGCTGATGAACGAGATCAACATGACGCCGCTGGTCGACGTCATGCTCGTGCTACTGATCATCTTCATCGTGACGATTCCGGCGATCCAGCACGCAGTCAAGCTCGACCTGCCGCACGCAAGCAGCCAGCAGCAGGATGTGCGGCCCGCGCACGTCACGGTGTCGATCAATGTCGATGGCACCGTGTTCTGGGATGACGTCAAGGTGTCCGACGCTGAGTTGCAGCGCAAGATCGCCGCCGCCGCACAGGCCAACCCGCAGCCGGAGCTGCATTTGCGAGCCGATCGCAAGGTCGCATACGAGCGCGTAGCCGACGTGATGTCCTATGCGCAATCGGGGGGGGTGGCCAAGATCGGGTTCGTGACCGAGCCCAAGGCGCACTGAGTGCGGTCCGCCATCACGTCACCTTTGAAGCCTCGCCATTGGCTACGCGCCGCCGCGTTGCATGGCGGCCTCTGCGCGAGCGCCGGCGCGTGTGGCCTCGACCACCGCGCCCGGGCCAACCCTAGCCCCCAGCCAACGGCTAGGACTACTTTGCCGCCTATTGGACGCTGGGCCGCGGCTTGACCGGACCCGGCAAGCGCGGCACGCGACGCTCAACGCGCGGCTGCGCAAGGCCCGCCGTGTCACGGCGCAGCATACGCAGCTGTGCCGCCGGCGCCGGCCCAATCGAATCGATGCTGGTCTGGCGCGAAGCATCAGCCAATCCTGCCTCCACGAGCAACTTGGCTTCCAGCTTCAGGTTGGTCAGGCGCGCCGGATCCTGCAAGGCGGTGCGCTGCGCCAGCAACTGGCTCCAGGCGTTGTCGCCGTAATTGACCACGTAGTAATCCTGTCCGCTCGGGTCGGCCAGCACCGCGCCACAGCCATCGAGCCGCACCTGCATGTCGGTGGCCTTCATCGCGAGCGTCTTGCGGCTGGTCAAACCATCGCCATACGCCAACGTCAGCGGAATGGTCCATTGCGTGCCCGGATACCGGTTTTGGTTCGGAAACGGCTGCTGTTTCAGCGTCACGACCGTCTGGTTGGCATTCAGGTCACAGCGCGTATCGAGCGAAACCAGCGGAATGCCAGTCTGCCGTACGAAGCTGTCGCCGATCGCCGCCATCGGCTCGCCGCTGGCTTTGGCCAGTTCGTCCCACAACCGCTTGGGCGTGACGTTGCCGAGCGCATAATCGGCCAAGTAGGACTGCAACGCGCCGCGCAGCACTTGCTCGCCCAGATAACCCTCGATCATCTTGAGCACCTGGCCGCCCTTATCATAGACGAACGTGCCCGCACCCAGCACGAAATCATTGGACGCGTACGCGTTGAAGTTGGGCTGAACCGGTAATGCCGATGACTTCAAGTCCGCCGCGATCACACGGTACTTATTCTTCACCTCGTCGGCCCAACTGAAGCGGTCCGGGAAGAAGCGAATCTTGGTCTTGTTCTCGAAGAACGTCGCAAACGACTCGTTCAGCCACACGTCGTCCCACCAGTCCAGCGTAACCAGATCGCCGAACCACTGATGCGCGGCCTCATGCGTGAGCACGGTCAGGCCATAGTCCGACATCGGCGTGCCGGGACGCGGCAGAATGTCGTCTGCGAACTCCAAGATCGCGCCCCAGTTTTCCATCCCGCCGAAGTTCAAGTCTTTTTGCTCTTTGAACGCGTCGTTTGCGGCGACCGTGTCGAACTTGGTCAGCGGCAACGGGATACCCGTATAGCGGTAGTAGAAATCCAGGGCCTGCTTGGTCTGATTCATCGCGGGACGCGCCCACTCTTTCATGCCAGGCGGCGTGAAGATGCGCAGGTGCAGCCCCTTACCATCCGGCAGCGGGCTCGAAAAGTCGTCCTCGAGCACATCGAACTGCCCGCCGCCGAAGAACAGCAGGTAGGACGGCATCGGCGGTGTCTTCTCGAACGACACACGCTTGTAGCCGCCATCGAGGTCCACCGGCGGCAGCTCCGCCGCATTGGACACGACCCGCCAATGGCTTGGCACGTCGGCACTCACCTCATAGGTTGGTCGGAACGCCGGTTCGTCCCAACCCGGGAACCACTGGCGCGCGAGGTCCGATTCGCCCTGGGTGAGGATCGCGCCGCTGGTAGTGCCATCCGTTGCCTTCAAGTCAACGCGGAACACGCCTTCGGCGGCCGAGCAACCGGGATAGGGGTCGCCGCCGCAACTTCCGCCGGTGTGAGTGGCCGGATCGTCATAGGTCTTGAAGTTGATGATGCCCTGCCACTCCATATGCAGCGAATAGGTGCCCGCCGCAATCTGCCCGCTCACTGGACGAAGCTGATAGTAGTCCCCCTTATCCTGCGGCACCGCCGTCAGCGGGACATTGCCCGGCTGCAGCGTGATCGAGCCGTTAATGAAGCTGATCCGGTGCCCCGCAACGACAATCGCGTTGACCGGATCACGCACCTTGATCTGAACGTCAGCGCGACCCTGGAACGCTGATAACGCCGGATTCGGCCGGAACCACAGCCTGTAGTTCAGCGGCACCACAGTATCGGGCATTTCGATCGGGGAGACCGTCTTGACTACCGCCGGGTTGGCGGCGATCGGCGCGGTGGGAGCCGTGAGCGGCGCGTCGGATGACGGCGGCAACACGGCCGCGGCGCGGCTGGCCGTACTCTGGAGCCCGTCTCCGTCCCCGCACCCGCTCAACGCAAACAACGCAGCCACCATCACACACGGAAGCCGTACTCCAAAACGAGTGAACATAGAAAACCTCGAGTGAGAAAGCAATGGGTTGATATGTCATTTCTGCTGCTTACTCCCTCACTCGCGCGTTGCGCCATATCGCCGGCGCACGGTCGCCCCGTATGCATGGATCCCGGACGTAATGCGTCCCCTAGCATTGCCATTCAGAAATGCTTTTTATATGAAATACTAAAAATTAGGAATACAAAATCTATCACACAGACGGACAGGTCGCTTCACTGAATCAACAACCGTGGCTTCGACACTGGAATGCGCCGCATCCAGCTCGGGGTTTACCCTGCTGTCGCGGGCTGACTCGCCTGGAGACAGTACAGAGATTAAAAGCACGCGCATTCGCGTGTCAACTTCCTTTCAAAATTTTACTTTCGTGGTGGGCAAAGAACTCTACCCGTTTTTATCAGAAATAATTGTCACGCTTCGCACCACATTACGATTTTGAAAGGTAAATAGGTAACACGGCGCGGTTGCTTCGATTAGCTGATCAGAACCGGAGCCGCAGGCCCGCCATCGCTGTGCCGCCCTCTAGGGCGGTATCGCGCACGACAGAACTCGCGTAGCGGATCTCCTGGTTGGTCAGACTGTCGCCCCCGGACATAGGCCAGACACTGCGTGGATCCGCAACGTGTAGTTCAGCAGGAATCCAAAAGTTGGATAGCTGGCTGTGGGAAAATCTTCTAAGACACTGTCGCATGTTTGCATCGAAACCGAGAGCACCGGTCACTTGCTGGAACAGTCGCTAGGACAGGAGGCGACCATTCCGTCTATAAAACTACTACAAGCTTTTTTTTACTTGATCAGCTTCATGCCAGCTGTTTTGGCCGCTTTCGCGTCAAAGGTAGCCGTATATTGGCACTGCACTTCATGACACGTTCGCTCAATCAGGCAATCGGCAAAATCGGCTGACGAGGTAGCGTACAACCGTAACGCCTTCCACACCCTCTCGGCCGCCTCGACCACCAGCTCCTTCGTGCGAAGCAACGTCTCGATTACCTGGGCCACCTCGTGGCGACCTACACCGTAGGCCCGCCCGAGTACCCATACAACCTCAATTAGCGCAACCTGCGTAACATAACCAGGGCGATCTGCCGTAAGCGATTCCATCAGCGCCGTTGCCTTTCTCGCCTGCACTGGATCGTCCTGTGCGAAATAGCGCACGAGCACATTGGTATCCAGACCGATCATCGGGCCGCGCCTGCTTGCTCCGCGATCGCTGCGTTCATGTCTTCGACCGATACCGGCTTCGCCGGCTTGCGAATAATACCTTTGAGAGCAGTGACTGAACGGGTGACCGGAACCATCTCATACCGCCCCGTTCCTTCATTGAGAATAAAATCAATCCGGTCGCCAATCGACAGACCGAGATGATTGCGCACGTCCACGGGAATCGTGACTTGTCCCTTCGATGTCACAGTGGCAGCAGCCATATGACCTCCTAAATCCTGCTTCCCTTACTTTAAGGTAAGGCGCAACGTAATGCAAGGATTTTCCCGCTCATGCCGCGTGCATACATGCTGATCACATGCTCGTCCCAGCCCGGTAGGCGACGTTGATTGCCGGCCCATTGTGGCTCGAACGTCGCCTGCCGATCGTGCGCAATATTCAGCTTTAACTCACCGGCGGGCGTCAGGACCGTCTTGGGGCTCGTGCGGCCCGCCGCGCACGAAGCCACCGGCCGATGCTGCCACTGAGCCGATCGATTAAGCTGCTCATGCGCGGCGCTGCACACGATCGTTAAAAGCGTTTCTAGGGCGCCGCGGCCATGCAGCTTAAACACGTATTTGCGCATTGATTGCACCACAGCACGGGCTTGCATATGGCCGACTGACAACTCCACGCGCTAACCGGCGTTCTTACGTCTGGCAAACAATGGTACAAATTTTGAGGATAACCCGGTTGGCACGCTGTGGCGCTATGTGATCGATCTGCGCCGCGGCCACGTGACCGAACAGCAGCTCAACGACAGAGGCATCGAGTTGCCACGCCCACGTAGCTGCTTGCGCTGTATCGCGCCGCGCCACCGGCGCGGCGCCCGGTCCATCAATGATAATGACAGGCGGGAACCGGATGCGGCCCGCGTGTCCCACAGACGTGTAAACTGCTGTCTTTTTGACTCTGGTGGTATGGTGCAAGTCCCCCGGCCAACGGCGTCCGGCGCTCCGACGCTCGTTCGTCTGCTTGCGCGGCTCGCGCAACTCGATATAGCCGAATCCGGACAATCGTTGCCGAACCAATTGAGCCAATGGCTCGGCTGGACCGACGCCATTGCGTTGTCAACCGCGCTCAACGCCAATGCATACGGTGCCGCCTCGGACGCGGCCGAAGTGGCGAACATGAGCGACGACGCGTCGGCGCATATTGCCGCCGTGCGCACGTCGCTGATCTGCCGCATCGATGCCGCTTGCGGCTTCGCCACCGGGGCGCGCCACGCGGCCACGCCCGCAGCACTGCGCGGAGCGAGCGGCGACACCGTGCCCGATTACGCCGATTTTCGCCACCGCTACGTCGGCGTGCAGCACCCGATGGCAACGGCTATCGGTACGCTGCGGGAGCGGCTGCGCGCGATGCTGGCGATGCGCGCGCCGGATATGGCGCGGCTGTGCGCAGTCGATACCGTCATGGAGCAGGCACTGGCAGCACGCGAGCATAACCTGCTGGCCAACGTGCCCGCGTTGCTCGGCGCGCATTTTGCCCGCTTGCGCGACGCCGCGCATCTGCCCGCGGGCGCGCCGCACACATGGCTGGACGTATTCCGCAACGACATGCGCAGCGTGTTGATCGCCGAACTCGATGTCCGGTTCCAACCGGTGCAAGGACTGCTGTCGGCCTACCGTACCCGCTAACCCACATGCTATGACCCGCTTTCGCCTTAATGTTGTTGTCTTCTTGGCCGGCCTGGCTGTCGTAGGCTGGATCGGCGCCGGCTACCTTGGCTCCAACCCGCTGGCCTCGGCCGTCACGCTGCTGATCGGCGCCGGTTATCTGGCGGGCGCATTGGAATTGCGCCGCAACCAACAGGCCACTGTCATGTTGACGCGTGCCGTGGCCGGCCTGTCCGGCCCCCCGCCGACGCTGGAATCCTGGCTGGCACCGTTGCCTGCCGGCTTGCGCAGCACGGTACGCCAGCGACTGGACGGCCAGCGCGTCGCGTTGCCGGGCCCGGTGTTGACGCCCTACTTGGTGGGATTGCTAGTGCTGCTCGGCATGCTGGGCACCCTGCTCGGCATGGTGACGACGTTGCGCGGCACCGGCGCCGCGCTGCAAAGCGCGACCGATCTGGACGCCGTCCGGGCGTCGCTTGCCGTGCCGGTCAGCGCACTGGGCTTCGCGTTCGGCACATCGATTGCGGGCGTGGCGACATCTGCCATGCTGGGCCTGCTTTCCGCCCTGTGCCGACGCGAGCGCATCGAGGCCGCGCAGCAGCTCGATACCGCCATTGCGACGACATTGCGAGCCCATTCGAGCGCTCACCAGCGCGAGACGACTTTGCAGGTCTTGCAGCGGCAAGCCGATGCGTTGCCTGCACTGGTTGACCGGCTGCAAACAATGATCACGCACATCGAGCGGCAGACACAGACGTTGAGCGAGCAACAGCTCGCCGGGCAGCAAGCGTTCCTCGATAAGGTCGAGCACGTGCACGCGCGCCTGACCTCATCCGTGACGCAATCGTTGACAGAATGCGTGGCCGACAGCGCCCGCGCCGCGGGTACGGCGCTGCAGCCGGTCGTCCAGGCGACAATGGCCGGCCTGGCGCGCGATACGGCATCGCTGCACGATACCGTCGCCGGCGCCGTGCAGCAGCAGCTGCATGCGCTGTCCACGAGCCTGGACGCGACCACGCGCAACGTGGCGGCGGTCTGGAGCGACGCATTGGCCGACCATCGGCAATCCAATGACGCGCTACTCGAGCACCTTCGCGTCTCAGCTGACCGGTTCACAGAGGCGGCCGAACAACGCGCCACGAGCCTGTTGCAGACGCTGTCGGCACGCTTGGAAGCCAACGTGGCGACGCTTGCCCAGACTTGTCAGCAGACGCTAACCCGGCAGGAGCAGGCCGCGGAGCAACGCGCTGCGCACTATCAGCACGCGCTCGAAGCGGCTGCTGCGACGCTCGCACAGCGCTCGATGGCGTCGCTGGATGCAATGGAGCAATCGCAGGCACGGCTGCGCGCCGAACTGCAATCGCAGGACGAGCATCGGTTGGCCACCTGGACCACGACACTGACGTCGATGGCCGCCACGTTGCGCCACCAATGGGATGAAACCAGCACGCGCGCAGCCGCGCAGCAGCAACAGATCTGCGACACACTGGCACGTACGGCGCAACAGATCTCGGCGCAGGCCAACGAGACGATCGCAGAGATCGGCAAGCTCGTGCAGGCCGCGTCGCAGGCGCCGCTGGCTGCAGCGCAGGTGATCGCCGAGCTACGCCAGCAACTGTCCGATAGCCTCGAGCGCGACACAGCGGTTCTGCAGGAACGTGGCCAAGTGCTCGAAACGCTAGCGACGCTACTCGACGCGATCAACCATGCGTCCAACGAACAGCGCTCGGCCATCGATGCACTGGTCGCGACATCGGCAAACCTGCTGGAGCGCGTCGGCAACCGGTTCACTGACGAGGTCCGGGCCGGCACGCAGCAGCTGGAGACCACCGCAGTGCAGCTCACCAGCAGCGCGGTCGAGGTGGCCAGCTTGGGTGAGGCGTTCGGCGCGGCGGTCCAGTCCTTTGGCGCGTCCAACGATACGCTGGTCGAGCATCTGCAGCGCATCGAAGCGGCGCTAGCCAAATCGCTCACGCGCAGTGACGAGCAACTCGCTTACTACGTCGCGCAGGCGCGGGAAGTCATCGATCTAAGCATGATGTCGCAGAAGCAGATCGTCGAGGAGTTGCAACAGCTCGCCACGCAGCAGGCTCGTGCGGGAGCCGAAGCGCCATGAACGACGGCATCGACGGCGGCGTAGACATCGACGGCAGCGTGGAAGCGGCGGCGCCCATCTGGGCCGCGTTTGCCGACTTGATGTCGGTATTGTTGGGTGCGTTCGTGCTGATCCTGGTCGGCGTCATCGGCATGCAACTGCAATTGTCGTCCAAGCTTGAGAACGAAGTCCGACAGCGGCAAATGGAAACCCAGCGCCGCAAGACGCTGGAACAGGCATTGGCCGGGCCGCTGGCCGCCGGACGCGTGACGCTGGTAAACGGCCGTATCGGCATCAGCGGCAGCGTGCTATTCGCGCTTAATTCGGACCAGTTGCAGCCCGAAGGCAGCGAGCTATTGAAAAGTCTTGCCAAGCCGCTTCGCTCGTACCTTGGCGCCCGTGACGAGATCCTGATGGTGAGCGGCTTCGCCGATGACCAGCAAGTGCACGCGGGCAATCGTCGCTTCGCCGATAACTGGGAGTTGTCAGCACAGCGCGCATTGACGGTGACACGCGCGTTCATCTCGGAAGGCGTGCCGGCATCGTCGGTGTTCGCCGCTGCGTTCGGCTCCGAACAACCGGTCAGCTCGAATGCCGACGACGCTGGACGGGCCCGGAACCGACGCGTGGAGATTGCCGCCGTGCCAAGGCTCTCCGCCACCCACGGTGAACGCCGTGAGCCGTAGCGAAACGCATGCGCGGGCCCAGCTCGACGCATGGCGAGCATCCGGCGCCGATTGCCTGGACCCGGTGCACTTCTGCTTCATCGACGCGCTGCAGCGGCGCACGGCAGGTCACGTCGGCGCGGTGCGGCGCCAGCTGGAACACCGGCTTGGCGAGTTACTCGACGCGTATGCCGCCGATCTCGAGCGGGCGGATCCCCGCTCCAACGACGCCGATACCGCAACGGCATCACGCGAGCCCGGGGGCCCTACGCTCGCGGCGTTGCTCGACTACATTGCCGCACGCAAACACGCGCACGGCGACGCCGGTGCCCTTGCCGCCGCGCCGCACCCCGTGCCCGATCTGGGGCCGGCCACGCTGGATTATTTTAGAAAGACCTGGGCCAGGGCCCGCATCGCAAAGCAGCTTCGGCAATCGCTGAACCAGGTGCCGAGAAATGCCGGTCCGCTCAATTCCAGCAGTCTCGTGCACCGGTCGCTTTCGTTGATGCGCGAATTGTCGCCCGGATATCTACAGCAGTTCCTCGCGTACACGGACAAGTTATCGTGGTTGGAGCAATTAAATAGCGGGGGCCCGGCATCGACCAAGGACACCGCGCGTCCCGCTGCTACCCGCAAGAGCGTCCGGAGCCAACCGCGCTGAAGCGGCGTGCCGGTCCGCGCGTGGCACCTTGAATGGACGTGCGCTACGGCACGCGAATGTTCAGGAATTGCCACGGGTCGTCGGGATCCAGCGGTTCGTCGAACAGCGGCAAGCGATGTGCCAGCGGCGTCCAGCTGCCGTAAGTGCCCGCCATTTCACCAAGATATGGCAGCGCTGCGTCCAGGATCGTGCGATGGTCGATATCATCCGGTTCAACAATGCCCGCCCGCGGATGCTCGAGCATCCAGACCATGCCGCCCAGGATACCGGCGACCACCTGCAGGGTCGTCGCGGTGTTATGCAGTGCAAGGCACCGCGCGTCGTCCATCGACAGGCGCGAGCCGTACCAGTACACGCCTCGTTCATTGCCCATCAGCAGCACCCCGAGTTCGTCCCGCCCACCGACGATATCCGCGCGTAGGATACGGCGACGGTCCGGCGCGCGCCAGCCTCGTCCCGCCAGCTCGTCGATGGACAGCAGGGCGTCGTCGCACGGCCGGTACGCGTAGTGCACCGTCGGACGATAGACCACCTCGCCCTCATCGCGCAGCGTCAAGTGATCCGCGATCGATATCGACTCACCATGCGAGATGAGAAAACCATGATAGGGGCCGCCGAGCGGTGTCCAGCTGCGCACGCGCGTCGCGAATCCCGGACGCGTCAAATAGATGGCCGCATCCGAACCGAAGCCATGGCGCCTGGCATCCGCCGGCCAATGCCGCTCATGAGTTCCCCAGCCCAGTTCGGCGGGCTGCATGCCCTCCTCGATCAACGCATCCACCGACCACGTATTGACGAATTCGCCCCGTGCCTTGCGCTGCGCCGAGCACTGCGTATCCTGTTCGGCCACGTGAATCGCCCGGATGCCGAGTTGTTGCGCGATGCGGCCCCAGTCCCCGGAACTGACGGGACGGCCGATGTCAACATGATGGTGGCCGGCCATCTCCGACAACGCCTGTTTCGTCAGCGCCGATATCAGCCCTGGGTTCGCGCCCTGAGTGACAAGCGCTGTGGGGCCGTCGCGCTTGTCCAGTCGGAACGCGAGCAACGCTTCCCGCAGCGCGTAGTTCGAGCGGTGCGACAACGGACGCTGCACATCGGACGCACTCTCGCCCCACGGCTCGATCGACGTATCCAAGTACAGCGCGCCGCGGCTCCAACAATACCGGACCAGTGCTTCGCTTGACACGCCAACGGACAAATTCAACAAAAAATCCCCGGTATCGACAAACCGCTGGAGCACCGCCTCGTAATTGCTCGTTGTCAACGGCTCCCGAACGACACGCACGCCGTTCTCCGCCGCGATGGCCGTATCATCGGATGGCGTGCACAGCACCGTGACAGCTTCCGGCGCCACGTCGAGCCGCTGCAGCAGGACAGGCAACGCAGCACTGGCAATGCTGCCAAAACCGACAATCACGAGCCGGCCGGGCAACTGTGCGCATTTTTCATTGGACTTGGCTTGTGTGCTCAATTAGCTCTCCTGTCATGAGCGCAGGCGGTATCGCTGACATCGTCGCCGCACGAATCCTATCCGTCTAGCTCGTCGCGCCATGTCTTGCTCGCATCTTCCGCGCCGCGCTACCCACCCTCATGCTGCATAGACGCTCGAAGTTGGGCCGACGAACACCGTCATCGACCCGCAAGCAAGCGGCAAGCCCACCCGCGCCAGTACCCTGCGGCGGGCACAGGGATTGCGACCGACCAGGCACGCAACAAGAACGGCGGCGGACGCGGCCGGGTGGTAGCACGCCGTCCGACGTCGGCCACCGTCCCCGACTTTTCAGCCCATGACGGACTACATCGACAAGCAACGCGATACGCGGCGGCGCAGCGGCCAACCACCGTCACAAGCCCAGCAGGCACCCGTAAATTTCGCGCAGACCGTACATGCGCTGGCGCGGCACGGCAATCCCGCGGTGAGCAACGTGACGTTCGTGCTCGGCGCCGGTTTCTCCCATGCATGGGACACCCGCTATCCGACCGGCACTGATCTATTCGACTTTACCGATGACGACTGGGCGAGCGAATCTCCGTTCCTGGAGGACTTCCTGCGTATGACGCAGATCGATCGCACCATCGGGTTGGACCGATCCGCGTTTCTCGACATCGTCTATCAGGTAGGCATGCTGAAAAAATATCCGCTAATTCGCAACCGTTACGTCGATGAGTTCTACCTAGAACTGGTCGAGCGCGAATTGCGCTACGCGGTGCTTCGTAAGTTCCACCAGTGCGTGACGCCTCCCGCCCTGGTCCGGGACACGCTATCGTTCGGCCGACCACTGACCGACGCACAAACAGCGATTAGTTCGCTGTTTGCCGCGCTGCACGAGCATGCGGGTGCGACATCGGCTGGCGAGCGGCCCGCACACTGCATCGGCGTGAATTTCCTGACGACGAACTACGACTTTGTCATCGAGGCGATGGTGGACACAGCACTTCAACGTGCGCGTTCGCGCGAGCTGTATCGAGGCTTCACGCCATTTGCCTGGTGCGGCGAAACGGACAGGCGTGCGGTGACGGTGCCCTTTGCAGGCGGCCATCTGCTGAAACTCAATGGGGGGTTCGAGATCTACCGGCGTGATGGCCATTTCGAAGTCGACTACCGTCAACGCGATCCACAGGTATTGCGCAGCAATCCACCGGATATTATGCTACCGTCGCGGGCACAGGACTACGACCAACCTTACTTCCAGGCGCTATTCCCGAAGGCCGTACGGCTGCTGCGCGAGTCCCGGATCGTCGTACTAGTCGGCTATAGTTTCCCGGACGAGGACGCGCTGGTGCGACTACTGCTGCGTCAATTTGCCGAAGCGCCGGCTGACGGACGTGAGCGTGCGCTGTACTGCATCGATCTGGACGATGTTCAGACGCAACTCGCCCATGCAAGAAGCGTCTTTCCGCATGCCAGCGCGTCCGGCGGCCTCACAGTATTGCCATGGCGGGGGAGTTTCAGCGAATGGTGCAGTATTGCCGCCCGCTCATTATGATACGTTCGTCGATTGACACGTCCGCCCGATAATACGCCGCCCGCCAATACATCTGCCTGCGCCCCAAGCCCGGCCCGCGTGGGCTGTTGCCCTCCGACGGTACCGTCCGGCCTGTACGTGCGACGCGCCCACCCTGAACCGGCACCGTCTCAGCACCGCCACGCGCAAACGGCCACACCGCCCCGGCGCGTGGCACGCTTGCGCTAGGCTTGACGAGCCTGCGGATTGCCGACCTTCTCGGCGAACTGCGTCAGCTTCTGATCGGTCGCCTTCTCCTCATCGAGGGTCGCCTTCAGCAACGGCACCGCGTCGTCCTTGCCGAGCTGTTTCGCGAACGCGCACAGCGTGCCGTAAGCCGCAATTTCGTAGTGCTCCACTTTCTGGGCTGCGCCAATCAGCCCCGCATCGAGAACTGGCCCCTTCTCGATTTCGTCCACCAGTTCCTCGCCTTCCTCAACCAACCCCTCCATTGCCACACATTTGATCCGTTTCAGCTTGAGGCCACACTTCTCAACGACCTGATCAATGCGTGCGACCTGCTCATGCGTTTCCTGCAAGTGCGTCTCAAAAGCCTGGGCGAGTTCAGGATTCGTGCTGGCGCGCGACAGCTTACCGAGCGCGCGTGTCAATTGCTTTTCCGCGCTATAAATGTCAGATAGCGAATAGATAAACAGGTCTTCCAGGGTCTTGCGTGCCATTTTGAGCCTCCTTCGTCGAACTCATCAGGGATACGCCGGACGAGCATGCCTGCGCCGGCCCTGCTTGTCGCGCAACGCTCGTGCCCGGCCACCGGCGCCGCACGGCTTCGACAGGGCCGCCGCGGCGACGCTCGCGCCCGTTCACCGCGCCAAGCCGTCCCGCTAAGCCACCCGCCCACGAGGGCGCGCCAGCGCATACAGTTGCTCAGGGCGCACCGGCCGGCACGTCGCACAGGCCGGCGCGTTCCCGGTGGCCATGGCGCTGCTGGGCACGCTGGCCGGCAGCGCCGTATTGCGCTGCTTTGCACCCCGCGATGCATAGCAAAGTCGATTACGCCAGACGCACCGGAATCCAAGCGCGCAGCTTACTCCCTATACATCGGGCGGCTGAGGCTCGCTGAAGACGGTCGCCGAATTTCTTACGAAGGAAAAAGTCGTGCTCAAGGCCAGCGGCCTGCTGATCCATCAGAACAAACCCAATAGCTACATGTGCGTGGGCTGCTCATGGGCAAAGCCTGCACGGCCGCACCTGGCCGGGTTTTGTGAAAGCAGTGCGAAAGCCACTGCGTGGGATACGACGAAAAGCGCGTGACGCCGGACTTCTTCGACGTGCACACGGTAAGCGAATTATCCACCTGGCATGACCACGACCTGATCAGGCAATGTACTGATTGGGCGAGCGTGTAATGCTCCAGCGAAACCTGCTCGGGTTAAACAGCTAAAGCGAATTCTTCAGCCGGAGTTTTCATCTTCAGCGCCTGATAGAGCCGTTGATGGTTGTAGAATTGGATCCAGTCGGCAATCACGCGGCTAGCATGTTATGCGTCTCGAAGCGTGGCGGCGTACGCATTGCTCCTTGAGCATGCGGATGACGCGCTCGACCATCCCGTTTTGTTGCGGGCAGTGCGGCGTGATGAACTCCTGACGCAGACCGTAGCTGCGTACCAGGGCTGTGTAGTCGCGGCTCGTAAAGACCAACCCGTTGTCACTTCTCAGCCGGAACGGCGCCGGCACGTGCCCGAGCGTGCCGCACTGGGCGATCAAAGCATGCTCCAACGCGCTCAAGGCTGTGCTGGCCTTACCGCTGCGCGACAGATGCCAGCCCAGCAACTCACGCGTACGGCAATCGAGCACCAGCGCTCGCGTCGCCCAGCCATCGCGGCCAGTCTCTTGAGAGTACTCCAACTTATCTGAAATCCTTATTGGGTGATTAGGAAAACTCGTTCACTATTGACACCAAGACCAGAAATTCATTCTGTGAGAAAATCCACATTCGCGAACTTTCTCTTTACGATTGATTCTAGAAACCTACCCTGAAATAAGAATCCTCGCCTCGTACCTCATGCAAATAATTCATCTTGCCCTGGCACCGCCCATATTCCTTTTGGGCATAGAGCGAGCCGGCCCGCCCATCGGAGCCATAAGGGGGTGAAAAGAGTATTTCAGCCAGAGGAATGCTCGCGCAGGAGCTTACTTTTGCATAGTATTCAATAAATCCGCTTTGGCTAGAAAACAGTGAACCCCATGTCGCTGGTACTTTATAGGCGCCAAGAACGACTTGCTGATGCGTTACAGAGTCGGTAATGCTGCCTCGCCATACGCGTGGGTCAGCTGAATCCCGAGTAATGGTGAGAAGATACTTCCGGCCATGAACCAACTCGTGCTCGGCCGAGCAACTAACGCCTTCTCCGCCATCTGCGCCGCCTGTGCAACGAGTGGTATCGACGACTTCTGTTCCCCTGCCGAACACCGAGAAAGCCGCAAGCGACTTTCCACCCGGACGCGGGCGCACACCCATGTAACCTGCGCTGCCGCCCGAAAAACCATACTGCTGGGCAAAGTAGTAGCCAGCCGCATCGGGAGCACGGACCACGGTGATGGGAAAGGTGATTTGGGTGATCGGCGGGGTAGTAGGAATGTGGTAAGAGAGCGATGCCATACCACCCGGTGTCACAGGCGGGGGAAACATAGCGAATTGCCACTGTCTCATGGAGGTGTAATCACTGGGCCCGCCTTGCGCATCGCACGCGCCAATCTGTATCTCTGCATTGCTGCCGGCATAGACACGGGCACAATTATGGCTTGGCGGCGCACTGTCCTTGTAGAGATTTTTTGCGAGTCGAAAGGTATCGCCTTCCAATCTCCACTGCTTTGTCGATAATGGAGCAGATGTATCACCGTTACAGCTTCCCACAATCAGGTCTGTCGACTGTGGGAGAGCTTGTAGGCAGCTGCCAGCCCCCATATCGTTGCGATACTTATTTTGGATTAGATAAGTGCCGTCTTCCTGTTCCACGAGCCGCCATTGCCTCATGGAGGTGTAATCACTTGGTCCTCCCTGAGCCTCGCAGGCACCGATCTGTACGGATGTGCTGTTCTCGAATGTGCGCATGCAACTAGCCTGATTCGCCTCCTGCTTGTACTTGCTTTCTATCAGCCCATAGGCGGATTCCCTCGTTTCAACGGCCGATGCGCATGTTACGCAACCTAAAGTGGCAGCAAACGTCATTGTAACGATGGTTATTCGATGCATGATATCTATCCTTTTAAATTTTAAAGTTTAGAAGTAGCCCGCTTGTTTAGACAATCGCCTGAGGCCTTCAAGCGGAGTATCTGGGTATCACGCTGCCAGCTGGTTCGTGAATATGTATGGCCCTGCGCAATCCTTTGGAACCAAGATTCTTCTTCATTTTTACGCTCGCACTGTAAATTCTATATATCGCAAATTGAACTTTATTGCGTCCGCTCTCACGAGACGGACACTTCATCGTTTGATTACACGCTTACTGCGATAACCAACAAAAACGGCTATTACAATGCATCCGTTCACTGTCAGAGCACCTATTGTGCGATCCACTCACACCATGTCCAAGCATGATGCTTAGCTACCGTGCGCCGCGTCGTTGAATAAGGTTGTTTTGACTATAGGCGCCCGGTACGACAAACGCAAGCTTGTCATCTTTGGTTGAACCGACAAATTTTAAAAAAGCAATACCTGTTCCCCCTACATCGAACCTCATTCGCACGTTTGATGATCGCATGAACACAGTGTTTATTTACACCTCTCACGCAAAATCATACTGTCTTACCCTGGATGAAACCGGTCTCGTTTGCAAAAAACACGGCGGGGACAGCACCGCCTTACAGCTGCCCGACGTTCAAGTGTGCCGCCATTTGCAGCTTCGCTCCGCCTAAGACCATTTGTGTAGAATGTGCTTATGCACAGCCAAGTCGCCGTTGAGCTACTCATTCTTCGCGTTATCGGTTAGCTTGCCGGGGTGAGAAAATCGATACTTGATGCCGCTCTCATACGCCCACTTGTCGAGCACCTTGGAGATGAATTCGCTGCCATTGTCTACCTTGACAAAGCCCAAGCCCTTATACTTCTACCGCCAGTTGTAAAACGTCGCATCGCTGATGCCCATCTTGCGGCACGCCTCAGCTACCGGCGTGCCCAGCGCTGCCTGTTCCAACGCAAATGCCATCTGTTCTTCAGTGTATCGGCTCTTCTTCACAATATCCTCGACGATCAATCCGTGATGCATGCTCTCCGTGTCAAGCGCGTCGCAGCCTTCGATCGACGCAGCCGCCACGATGCACTCATCGTAGAACGCCAACCCATAGCGTTCAGCAATACGCTGCGCCAGATCGTGCAGTCGATCGTGAGCGGTGCCACCATGCAGAACTACCGCACCCGCTCGAGAAACTGCACGACTTCCCGCCACGCCATGCCAAGCTTGCGGACACAGACGCTCGTGACCTCGTTCAGCTCTTGCATACCGATGGTCGGTCGACGCCTCAACAGTGCCTCGGCACGGTCCGACTTGGCGGTACCACCGGACATTCGATGTCACGCAAGTGCACCGGATCGCCCAAGTGGCGGGGTGTTCGGCCCTACTGCCCAGCGTCAGAACGACACTCAGCACGCGTCATACCTGCAAGCGATGCTGTGGCATAGGGAGGAACGCTACGTGCTTAGTTAGCTGGGGCATGCCGCACGCAAGGTGACACTCGCCGCCCCGAAAAGCAGCGACGATATGAGGCTCTGTGCAATGAAAAGTTTTTTAACAATGACTTCCCCGCCGATCACGGCAATGATCCGGCTAGACCACAGCCACGTGCTCGCGGCCTTTCGCCGCTATCATCCCAATAGCCCCAAATGGCGCAAACGATCGATTGTCGAATCCGCTTGCATTGCGCTGGAAATCCACGCCCAACTCGAGGATGAAATCTTCTACCCTGCACTGTCACGAGTTGCGCCGGACAACGATGTATTGCACAAAAGTGAACCCGAGCACAACCAGATGCGCGAGACGATCCGGTCACTGCGCAACATGGGCGTCAATCACCCAGACTATGACTCCTGTTTCATGCAGTTGATTCGCGAAACACTGCACCATGTCGCGGACGAGGAGACTGTGCTGCTCCCTCTGGCTGAGCGGCAGCTACAGTCCGAGTTGCAAACCCTCGGTGCATCGATGACGCGCCGCCGCATCGAACTGCTGTGCGAACGCCCAATGCAAGTGGTCACCCACACCGTACTCACATTCCCGCTTGCGAGTGCAGTGGTTGCTGGCGTGGCCGCCTGCGCAATGGGCCATCTGCTATGCGGCGGTCGCGTAAGCGGTTGCGCACCCCGTACAGCGGGCCGCCGATGACGGCCCGCTGCATGCCCATTCAATGCCGCGCCAAGTGACGGTCGCCGTGCTGACGGTGCTCGGCGGTATCCCGGCCCACCAGCTTGCTGAACAGGCTGTCGGGTTCATACAACAACGCCAGCGAGCGCTTTTCGAACTCGTCGAAAAACTCGCCCCACGATATCTCGACCAACGCTTGGTGCTCGGAATGCGGCGCATCGGGAAACATGATGCGCACGATCCCAACGTCGCCGTCCTGGTGCGTGCTTTCGACCGCGGCTGGCTTGCCGCCGTGCTACTGCGTCCATTTGCGGATAGTGTCGTGATCAGTGGTGACCTTAGCCATATGCGTCTCCTTCGGGTTGACACGCAAATCTAGCAACGGCGATGCCCATAGCAAGCGATACCTTAGTTACGGCATAGTATGGCGGGCTCAACCCTCGAGTCCCAACGTCGGCGTTGGTCGGCTACGCTGACGCGGTCGCGGTCAACCATGCGTTGGGCGACACGGGATACATTCGCCCCTGCACTCGGCTGGTTCAAGAATTAAAGGTAAAAGCACTGAGCGTGCCGAAGAAGACAACGTATGCACATATGCTGTGCGGCAAGGGCCAGCAACTATGGACAACCGCGTTCCCGTATCCTGTCCGCGGCGACGCGCTACTGAGCCGCCGCCGCGGTCACGATGCTCGCACGCCGCCGTGTCACGCGCGCCCAGCGAGCAGGTCTGTCATATCGTCCACACCTCCGACCATGCAATTTTAATAGTTAATAGACTCTTTCTGGAATGACCCACAGTACATTAGGATTACTATAGTCGAGCAGCTCTTGACGAGTTGCCTCACTAAATCGAGTGCGATCGACAAAAGCTCTAATTTCAATCCTTGCGTCCTCCAAATGCTGGAGAGGTAAAGAGGACATTACCTGCTGCATGTCTTTGAGCACGCTCTGTACATCCGTTTCATCGCCGCTCTCGAGCAGGCGCAGTGCACACTGCCATATCTGCTTTGACAACGTTTCGTTAAAGTCTTTCGTGCTTTTGAGCAGTCCGAGCGCCACCGGGGCACGTTGCGTGGGCAGCACGCGCTGAAAGACGGGGTCAAGTAGCGAAAGCTCGTGCGCGTATTGAGCCGGCGGCAGTGCCGTCAACCCAAACGGTAGGCAACGTAGCGCGCTATCTAATTGGTGATCCGGCAGTGACAGTGTCAAATGCCGCAGATTGGCATAGTGCATGGGCCGGTGTGCGTCCGGCAGCAACCGTATCGAACGAGCCAATGCGCCGATCGGTGCACCCTGATAGGATGGCGGTAAGCGCCGCACCCATGCCAGCAACGTTTCGTAATACTGGGCGGTCTTTGCGCCTTTATCACTGCCATGGCGGAAAACGTGGGGCAACAGTATCGCCAGTTCCGCGATCAGGTCCGCTTGTTCGGCTGTGTGCAACGCGGGGAGCCGGCCCAAAAAAGCCTGATATTCGCCTTCATACCACGACTGTGACGCGTCGTTGTCCAAACATCCGAGCAGCGATGCAACCGCAGCCCACGTGCTGCCCTGCTCAGCGCTACGGCGCTCGGCTTGAGCATATACAAACTTGTATAGCCCATAGACAAACTCGTACACATTGCATCGCGGCTGCGAGCGTGAAAATTGATGTATGGCCCGGATCATGTCATTTTGTATCTGCAAGCCTTGCCTGGGCACACGACCTGCGGCCTCAAAAACTTGTTCGAACGCTGCTTGCTGCTGCTCCCAGCGCATAGCCCTTATTGCGGGCCACAGTGCCTTGAGCGGCTCAGCGCGCAGCGCCGGCTCGACGCGGATACGCTCGATCTCGGTGAGCAGCTGTTGCATCGACGCGAGATCGAGCACGTTCATCCCCGGATCATCTCTGCTCTCTAACGGAGAGAGCGGTACGTTGCGCGCAGCCTTGGCACGTTGCCAGCAACGCCGGCTCAGCCACCTTTCCCGTAGCACGTGGTACGTTTGCTTGTCCACAGCCGACAAGTTGCCGATGTCGTCGAATGGCACATGGTCAGCCACTTGTTGAAGGACTTCTGGCGGCAGATCGTGGTACGTTGTCGGACGGCTTGTTCGGCCCGTTGCTAAGCCATCCGTCAAGCTATTCGTTGCGCTGGCCAACAAGCCTGTCGTCGGGTGTTGCGACATGCGTGCGCTTTCAGCCGCTGCCGACTTTGGGGAATGAGGCGGCGCCGCCGCGGCATGATGGCCGGCTTGGCGACTCTCCATAGCATATAGGGCCACTTGAGCACTGTGCGATGCGGCGTTCGGATCAAAGTCCATGGCAAGCTCGATAAGGGATAAGGCATGAGGCAAGCGCAACGCGAAGCGATGCTGCACAGCAGGCTAGCCCAAAGCGGTTGGGTCAGCGCAGTGGCAAACAAAAATGGTTAGATTTATGGCGGATCATGCCATTGGTTACCTGACGCCCGAGCCGTTCGCCCGAGCACTGAAGCAGCTCAGCGGTTTTTAACCTCAGACTCTCACTGCGGTCTGGATTAAAACCGGAGGTAGGTCAAGCAAGCGCCCCGAAGATAAGGGCGCCGACCACGCTCCAGAACCTACCCGCAGCCTTCTAATCGATTTTCCAATCTTAGCGACTTTGGCCTGTTTCTCCGCCGCCATGAGGTCCGCCCCACAGTGCTCGCAGCGGATCGCCGCCGAAGCCGTCGATTAGGTTTTGGGGAATGCTGCGGCACAGATAGTAAACGCCGCTGCGCCGCGTCAGGTGTGTTGCCATCCGACTCTCCACTAGCCCACGTGTAACACGCACGTGGTTTGTGTGGCAGTCGGAACAGGCTACAAATAAAGAAAACCCCGGTTCTCCGTGAAGAACCGGGGTTTCCACCACCATATACCGAAGTACTGGCGGAGACGGAGGGATTCGAACCCTCGATCCAGGTTTTGGCCCAGATGCTCCCTTAGCAGGGGAGTGCCTTCGACCTCTCGGCCACGTCTCCCGAAACTTCGCTCGCGTAGGGAGTCCACGCGACGAAGGCAAGATAATAGCGGCTCTACACGATCACGTCAATTCATAAGACACTACAACGAGCGTGCCACGATCGGCAGCCGCCGATGCAACAGCCACCGCGCCATCACGCCTGGTCGAGTTCGAACGCTTTATGAAGCGCGCGCACGGCAAGCTCCATGTACTTTTCATCGATCAACACCGAGATCTTGATTTCGGACGTCGAGATCATCTGGATGTTGATGCCCTCCTCCGACAACGTGCGGAACATCTTGCTGGCGATCCCTACGTGCGAACGCATGCCGACGCCGACGACCGATACCTTCGACACCTTCGGATCGCCCAGCACCGTCTGCGCGTTCACATGCCCGTTGGCCTGCTGGGTCAGAATGTCCATCGCGCGCTGGTAGTCACCACGGCCAACGGTGAACGTGAAGTCGGTCTTCCCCTCCACGCTGGTATTCTGGATGATCATGTCGACGTCGATGTTGGCGTCGGCGACCGGCCCAAGGATCTGGTAGGCAATGCCTGGCTTGTCGGGCACGCCCATGACCGCGATGCGTGCTTCGTCACGCTGGAAGGCGATGCCGGAGATAACGGCTTGTTCCATTTTCTCGTCTTCTTCAAAGGTAATCAGGGTGCCCGAACGCATTTCGTCGTCCAGCGGCATCAACGGATCAGTCAGGCTCGACAACACGCGCGTCTTTACCTGATACTTGCCGGCAAATTCAACCGAACGGATCTGCAGCACTTTGGAACCAAGGCTGGCCATCTCCAGCATCTCCTCGAACGTGACCCGATCGAGCCGGCGCGCCTCTTCGACAACGCGCGGGTCGGTCGTGTACACGCCGTCGACGTCGGTGTAGATCAGGCATTCGTCCGCGCGCATCGCGGCCGCGATCGCGACTGCCGACGTGTCGGAGCCCCCCCGGCCCAACGTGGTGATGTGGCCGTCGGGATCCACCCCCTGAAAACCCGTGATGACGACGACCTTGCCGGCATCCAGGTCGGCCAGCACGCGTTTATCGTCGATCTCGCTAATGCGAGCCTTCGTGAACGCGCTGTCCGTCTTGACCGCGACCTGCCAGCCTGCATAGCTAACCGCGTCGACGCCTTCTTCCTGCAGCGCGATCGACAACAGGCCAACGCTGACCTGCTCGCCCGTCGAAGCGATCATGTCGAGTTCGCGCGGACTAGGCTGCGCCGAAATTTCCTTCGCAAGCGCGAGCAAGCGGTTGGTTTCACCGGACATCGCGGACGGCACGACGATCAACCGGTGACCCGCCTTGTGCCACTTCGCGACGCGCCTCGCGACATTCCTGATGCGCTCGACCGAGCCCATCGAGGTGCCGCCGTATTTATGTACGATGAGTGCCATTGTCGTTATGAACTAGAGGGGAAACCACGCCGGCGCGCACGCGGGGTCGTTCGACAAAAGGGACACAAACGAGAAGCGGCGCAGTCAGCGCATGCGCGCCTGCCCGATCGACGAAAATCAGGGGAAAGCCAGACGAGCAAACCGGTAACCCTACCGTATGCCGGTGCGCTTGACAAGCGAAAATGCGTGCCGCATGCGCCGTGCGCCTGCGACCGAGGGTCATGCGAGCAGTATGTCCGGGCGCCATTCGATCCGCACCCGGCCGCCGCCCGCAACGTTAGGATCGACGCCCAGCCCGGGCACCCACAGCAACGTGTCGCCGACGAACAACAGCGGGACATCGCGTCGCCAAGCCGGCACCGCCGCCTCTTGGAAAAGGTTCTTCAACGTGCGCAGCGGCCCGCCGGCGCGCAAGCGCATGCGTTCGCCGCCGCGCCGGCCGCGTACCATGAGCGGCGCGCATTCGAGAACGCTGCGCTGCACCCCCTGTTCATCGTCGGCTCCACACGGCACGAAAACGATCGATCCCCGCCACGCCGGCAGCCGCCAGACCGACTGGCCCGACCATCGCAACTCGGCGCTCGGCGGCATCGCGTCATGGCTGGCCGCCCCGTCATCCTGGCGCTCCCACCAGACCCGGTTGCGATACAGGCGCAGGCAATGTTTGTCGTGCTCGATCCGCAGCGCTGCATCGTCGCCGGCCTCACGCAATTGGCGCAGTATTTCGTCGACGCGCGCTGCGGATGCCGTCGCCAGCCCCGCCTTGCGCATCCAGAAGCGCAGCAGATTTACCGCGCGCTCATGACTGAGTTCAACCAGCGCACGCCGCGATAACGTTGGTTCCGCGGGTGCCGGGGCATCGGATCGCTTCACGACGGCGGCACGCCGGCTGGCGAACATACATGCACGCAGATCGATCATGGCCAAGTCCTCGAGCAGACGCTGCGCGGCAGCGGCATGCCGGGCCGTTCGCGCCAGCGCGTCGCGATACCCGGGAAAATGAACGGCCAGTGTCGGCGTCACATGCCGCCGCACCGCATTGCGCGCATACCGGGTGTCTGCATTGGATTCATCGTCGATCCAGCGCAGTGCATGCTGACGCGCATACGCGTCGAGAGAAGCCCGCAGTACCGACAATAAAGGTCGCACGTGAATGAGCCCGTTCGGCAGCAAGCGATGCAGCGGCATCGCGGCGAGCCCAGGCAGCCCCGCGCCACGCAGCAATTGCAGCAGCACGGTCTCGGCTTGATCGTCCGCGTGATGGCCAAGCCACAGCACGCGCACGCGATGAGCCACGCACATCTGCTCGAGCGCTGCATAGCGGGCGTCACGCGCAAGCGCTTCGACACTGTGCTGCGGCGTGCGCGCGATCGCGACGGCGCGGCAATCGAAAACAACATCGAGCCGGCACGCCACATCGGCGCAATGGCTGCGCCAGGCATCGGCATGAGGACTGAGCCCGTGATGAACGTGCAACGCGACACACCGGCCCGCGCCCAGCACGCGGGTCGCCGCATGCAGCAGCACCGTGGAATCGATGCCCCCGCTGAAAGCGATCGCAACGGACTCACCGCGATGCAGCGCCGTGGCCTGAGCTGCCACCGCCCCGAGAACCAGACGCTCGACCGATGATTCGTCCGCACTCGTCATCCGCTTACCCGTATGGATGCCACCTGGCGCGTGCCGCACCGCGCCGTTAGTTGCCGAACGGGCCGGCCTTGTATTTGCCGTAGTTCATCAGCCGCTCGAAGCGGCGGGCACACAGATCGTTTGAACTCATGCCCTGGAACTGTCGCAGCGAGTCGGCCAGCGCACGGCGCAGCATCGCAGCCATGCCTTTTGGATCCCGGTGTGCACCACCCAGCGGCTCGTTGACGATCTTATCGATCAGACCGAGCGCCTTGAGCCGGTGCGCGGTCAAGCCCAGCGCCTCCGCCGCCTCGGGCGCCTTTGCCGCACTCTTCCATAGGATCGACGCGCACCCTTCCGGCGAAATCACCGAATAGGTCGAGAACTGCAGCATCAACACGCTGTCGGCGACGGCAATGGCCAACGCGCCGCCGGAGCCGCCTTCGCCAATGATCGTCGCGATCGTCGGCACTTTCAACTCGGCCATTACATAAAGATTGCGACCGATTGCTTCGGACTGGCCACGCTCCTCGGCGCCCACGCCCGGATACGCACCCGGCGTGTCGATGAACGTGAAAATTGGCAAGTTAAATTTCTCGGCCACCCGCATTAGTCGCTCAGCCTTGCGATAGCCTTCCGGACGCGACATGCCGAAGTTGCGCAACGCGCGCTCCTTCGTGTCGCGTCCCTTCTGCTGGCCGATCACCATGCACGGATGACCATTGAAGCGTGCCAGGCCACCGATGATCGACAGGTCATCGGCAAACGATCGGTCACCGTGCAATTCGTGGAAATCCGTGAACAACTCGTTCACATAGTCGAGCGTATAGGGGCGCTGTGGATGCCGCGCGATCTGCGATACCTGCCAAGGCGACAGGTGCGCATACAGGTCTTTCGTCAGTTGCTGGCTTTTCTTGGACAGCCGCTCGATCTCTTCCGAAATATCGACGGCCGAATCGTCCTGCACGAAGCGCAATTCTTCGATTTTTGCTTCGAGCTCCGCGATCGGCTGCTCGAAATCCAGAAAGGTGGTCTTCATTTGTTCGAATCCTTGAACTATCCGGCAGCGCGTATTCTAACCGCGTGTTGCACTACTGGAACCGGCTTTGAACTATCGCATCGGCGTTTTGATAGTTGCCGGTGCGATGCCGAAAGCGGACATTACGCCACCATGCCCGACTCGCGCCCGATGGCGCGGGTTAAGCCTGCGCGCTCAACGGTTCCAGACTGCGCCACATGTACCACGTCGCGACAGTACGCCACGGCTCCCAATTCGCCGCGACTTCCCTGGCTTCGCTGCGCGTGACCGGCTCGCCGCTGAAATAATTGACACTGATCGCACGGATCAGCCCGAGGTCATCCAGCGGCAGCACGTTCGGGCGCATCAGGTTGAAAATCAGAAACATCTCGGCGGTCCAGCGGCCAATTCCGCGTATCTGCGTGAGCTCGCCAATGACCGCTTCGTCATCCATCGACGCCCATGATGCGATATGCAGCGCGCCGGACGTAAAATGCTGCGCGAGGTCGAGGATGTACTCCGACTTGCGCTTGGATAATCCGCACTCGATCAATCGCGGCTGCCCAAGCTTCACAATGCGCGACGGCGCAATCGACGGACATGCGGCCACAAGCCGTGCCCATATCGCCTGCGCGGCGCCGACCGAGATCTGCTGGCCGACGATGGAGCGGGCAAGCGTCACAAACGGATCGCCGCGCGCCATCAGGTGAACAGGCCCAAACTGCGGAATCAACTTTTTCAGTATACGATCGCGGCGGACCAGGTCCGCGCACGCACGGTCCCAATATTCGGGTCGCGACACGGCGGCCCCCCGCTCCTGCGATGCGGCCGGGACCGACGCCTCGGATGCTGGGGCAGTCGCCTTGCGCGCCGGCTCCGCGTTCGAGGCTGCACGAGCGACGTGGCGCAGCGTAGCGTCTTCTTCAAGCCCATTGGCGCGCGCCACACGCGCACGGGCAGCGCCGCGCTTTGCCGCCGCTGTCGCCGCATCCGGCGGCGCTTTCGCCTCAGTGCTGCGCGCCGCTCTCTTGGCCGTTGCCATCTCGCCTCCTGACTGCGGACTCATGCCGACGCCGCCGCGCTTCACACGCGTCGCCATTCGGTCGTTCCGCCCGGTTTGTCTTCGAGCACGACACCGGCATCGAGCAATGCCGCCCGGATCCGGTCTGCTTCGGCATAGTTCTTCGCGTGCTTGGCCTGCGCACGGGCTTCGATTTGTTCGTCGATCTGTGCGGCATCGAGCTGTGCAAGCCCATCCGCAGCGGGCGCGCGCCCCTGTAGATACTCGCGCGGATCGCGCCCGAGCATACCCAGTACGCCGGCTAGCCCCTTGAGCTGGCGCGCCAGCGCGGGATCGCCGGTACGGTTCAAGTCTGTGACCAAGTCGAATAACGTCGCGAACGCAACTGGTGTGTTGAAATCGTCGTTCATCGCGGCCCGGAATGCCGCCGCATGACGCTCGCTCCAGTCCAGCGCGCGATCGTCCGGCGCGACATCCTTGAGCGCCGTATAGAGCCGTGTGAGCGCCGCGCGCGCGTCGTCCAGATGCGGATCACTATAATTCAGCGGCGAGCGATAATGCGCACGCAGGATCAGCATTCGGATCACTTCGCCGTCATAGCGCTGCAACACGTCGCGCAGCGTGAAAAAGTTGCCAAGCGATTTCGACATCTTCTCGTTGTCGACGTTGACAAACCCGTTGTGCAACCAGTAGTTGACGAAATGCTGGCCGGTCGCGCCCTCGCTCTGCGCGATCTCATTCTCGTGGTGAGGGAATTGCAGATCCTGCCCGCCACCGTGGATGTCGAACCGTTCGCCGAGCAACGCACAACTCATTGCCGAGCACTCAATGTGCCAGCCCGGCCGCCCTCGCCCCCATTTCGAATCCCAGCCGGTGTCGGGCGGCTCACCCTCCTTGAAACGCTTCCACAGCACGAAATCGAGCGGGTCCTCCTTAGCGTCGTTCTGCGCAACGCGCTCGCCCGCGCGTAGGTCTTCGAGCGACTTGCCGGACAACTGGCCGTATCCGGCAAACTTGCGCACCGAATAATTGACGTCGCCATCACGGCCCTGGTACGCATAGCCGTTGCGCTCGAGCGCGTCGATCATGCCCAGCATCTGCGCAATGAATTGCGTGGCGCGCGGCTCATGGTCCGGGCGTTGGATGTTCAGCGCCGCCTCGTCCTCGTGCATCGCCTCGATGAAGCGCTCGGTCAGCGCGCGGATCGGCTCGCCGTTGTCCACCGCGCGACGAATGATTTTGTCGTCGATGTCGGTGATGTTACGCACATAGGTGACACGATAGCCGAGCGTGCGCAGCCATCGCTGGATCATGTCGAACACGACCATCAGTCGACCATGACCGACGTGGCAATAGTCGTAGACGGTCATACCACACACGTACATGCGTACTTCGCCGTCGTGCAGCGGAACGAAGGTCTCTTTGTTGCGACTGAGCGTATTGTATAGACGGAGCTGATCCATAGGAAAACGTTGCGTGTGCCGAGCGCTGCCAAACGCAGCCGGCCGCGACACTCACGCAGTACGCCACCCGCTTCGCGCGAGGGCGACGTACGGCCGCCGACGTGATTCGTTCGGGGAGTCGACTGGGTCGGATGCGACCGCGAGTGGCGCGAAGACCGTTGACTGTTCTTGTTCTCGGGAACAGCCGGACGTTTTGTTAGAATGGACTGAAGTATAACACCGTGAAAAGAGCCTATGAACACGACCCGCGGTCGCATCGCGCTTGCGGCAATGAGCTTCTTGTTCGCCGCCGGCACAACGCACGCGCAGGTTTCGCCCGCCGTCGCCGACGGCACGCCCGAAATCGACACCGCGATCGCGCAGCACGACTGGACCGGCGTGCTCAAGCAACTCGACGAGCGCGTGCGCTCGCACCCGCGCGATGCGCAGGCACGCTTCAAGCGTGCCAATGTGCTCGCGCAGTTGGGCCGCGACGACGACGCGATGACCGCGTACACGGCGCTCACACAGACCTATCCGGAATTGCCCGAGCCGTACAATAACCTGGCCGCGCTGTATGCGAAGCGCGGCAAACTGGACGAAGCCCGCGTGGCGCTCGAGACGGCGGTGCGCGCCAGTCCCGGCTATGCGCTCGCGCAAGCCAACCTGGGCGATCTCTACCTGCGACTGGCGGCGGAGTCGTTCAAGCGCGCCAGCGCGCTCGATCCACGTGATGCGTATTCGGCGCAGCGCAGCCGGCAGATCGTGCAACTGGTGAGCCCGCCGGCGCACGCCGACGCACGGCCTGGCGCAGCCGATGCACGGCCTAGCGCCGCTGATGCACTGCATAGCAGCAACGGCGATGCGCCGGCCGGACGCGCGGCAGCGGTGCCGACCACGCCGCCGCCGCAGGACGCGACGCCGAACTTCCCGACGATCGTCCCGGGCACCAGCGCGGCGCCTGCACTCGCGCCCTACATGGCGCCGCAGACGACACAACCTTGATCCATCCGCGCCGTCGCGAGCGTGTTGCGCTGCACGCGGCGCCCAAGGTGTTTTTTCAACCGATGCTCCCAACACAGGAACCGAAACATGAAACTGCTGCTGTCTGCCCTGCTTGGCGCGGCGCTCATCGCGTCAGCGCCGGTGCATGCGCAATCCAATGCCGGAACTCGCCAGGTGGACGCAAACCATCCGAACGTGCTATTCAAAACGTCGATGGGCGAGGTTCGCGTCGAGCTGTATCCGGAAAAAGCGCCACGCACGGTCGATAATTTCATCAAGTATGTGGCATCGGGCCAATACAACAACACGATCTTTCATCGCGTCATTCGCGGATTCATGATTCAGGGCGGCGGCTTCACGCCGGAGATGAAGCAAAAGCCCACGCGGGCGCCGATTCCGCTGGAAAGCCGCAACGGGCTGAAGAACACGACCGGCTCGATCGCGATGGCACGCACCAACGACCCAAACTCGGCGAGCGCCCAGTTCTTCATCAATACAGTGGATAATCCAAATCTCGATTACCCGAATCCTGACGGCCACGGCTACACAGTATTCGGCAAGGTCATTTCCGGCTTGGACGTCGTCAAGAAGATCGAGGCGACGCCCACCACCGCGCGCGGCAGCTTTTCGGACGTGCCGCAAAAGCCCATCGTGATCCAATCGGCCACGGTGGTGTCTAAGTAAGAACGCCGTTACAGCGCACTTGGACTTAACCCCTCATTCAACCAACACGCACAAGGAACGAACATGGTCGAACTACACACGAATCACGGCGTCATCAAGCTGGAGTTGAACGCCGACAAGGCGCCCAAGACGGTCGATAACTTCTTGAACTATGTGAAGAAGGGCCACTATGACAACACGGTGTTTCACCGCGTGATCAACGGCTTCATGATCCAGGGGGGCGGGTTCGAACCCGGCATGAAGCAAAAGCCAACCGATGCGCCGATCGACAACGAGGCGAACAACGGACTGAAGAACGAGGTCGGCACGATTGCGATGGCCCGCACCAACGATCCGCATTCGGCGAGCGCCCAGTTCTTCATCAACGTCAACGACAACGACTTCTTGAATCACAGCGCACCGACGCCGCAAGGCTGGGGCTACACCGTGTTCGGCAAGGTGGTCGAAGGCATGGACGTGGTCGACAAAATCAAGGCGGTGCGCACCGGCACGCGCGGCTTTCACCAGGATGTGCCGCTGGAAGACGTCGTGATCGAAAAGGCCGTCATCGTCTGAGACCGGAACGCGCGCGTTGAATCCCGCTGATAACGGCGCCGCGTCGCGCGCGCTGCTGCTGATATCCGACCTGCATCTGAGCGAGGCGCTGCCGCGCACCGTCGATGCGTTCGAGCATTTCATCCGCGTCACCGCGCGCGATGCCGATTCGGTATTCATTCTCGGCGACCTGTTCGAGTATTGGATCGGCGACGACATGCTCGCGTCGCCGTTTGCACGACATATCGCCGAGCTGATGCATACGCTGTCCGAACGCGGCATCGCGTTGTATGTGATGCACGGCAACCGCGATTTCCTGCTCGGCCGCCGTTTCATGGCGGCTGCGGGCGCAATGCCGCTGCCCGATCCGTTCGTCATCACCGCCTTTGGCGAGCGCATCGTACTCACGCATGGCGACGCGCTGTGCACGGCCGATGTCGGCTATCAACGATTTCGCCGCATCGCGCGCACTACAGTCGCGCAGAGCCTATTCCTCGCGCTGCCGTTGCGCTGGCGTGAAAGGGTCGGCGAGAGCATGCGGCGCAAGAGCCTCGCTCGACCGGCGCAACCGTCGCCGCGGTATGACGCGACACCCGACGCGCTCGCACGCCTGTTCTCCGCGACCCATACCCGCACGATGATCCATGGCCACACGCATTTGCCCGCCTGCCATCATCAGCATGGCACCGCGCGCTGGGTGCTGCCGGACTGGGAGCTGGACCATGGTGCGCCGCGTGGCGGCTATCTGAGGATCGACGCAGACGGCATCCACGCACTGCCGCTCGATGTCTGCGGCGGCCCGACGCGGGCTATTTGTTCTGAATAACCTCGCCGAGCTTACGCAGATCTGCGATGCTAGACTGGCACCCGTCAAGTTGCTCCAAACGCGCCCCCAGGCGCTCGAGCGCTGCCACCAACTCATCGATCCGACTCGATTGCTGCGCGGCGTGATCGATGAGTCCGTGAATGGCTAGCGACATCGGGTCGTCGGCGTTCGGCGTCAGGCCATACGCAGCAAAGGGCTGTTTCAGCGGCATGTCTTCATGCTTGCCGCCCACCCCGTTGACGGGCGTGGCGCCGGGCGATGGCACGTTGGGCACGATCACGCGCGCCGGATTGCCGACCACCGTCGCCCCGGCGGGCACCGACTTCACCACCACGGCATTGGATCCGATCTTCGCGCCCTCGCCGACCGAGAAACCACCGAGCACTTGCGCGTTCGCGCCGACGATCACGCCAGCTTGCAGCGTCGGGTGTCGTTTGGCGCCGCGCGACAACGACGTGCCCCCCAGCGTGACGCCTTGATAGATCGTGCAATCATCACCCACCTCGGCCGTTTCGCCAATCACCACACCCATCCCGTGATCGATGAATACTCGTCGGCCGATGATCGCGCCTGGATGAATCTCGATACCGGTAAAAAACCGCCCTAGGTGCGACACGAAGCGCCCGAGCCAGCGCCACCCCGCTTGCCAGCAACGGTGCGCGAGCGAGTGGAACAGCAACGCGTGCAACCCAGGGTAACAGGTCAGTACCTCCCAAGTGCTGCGCGCAGCAGGGTCCTTCTGGCGGATGGCGGCGATGTCTTCGCGAAGTCTGTCAAACATGGCGACTCACAGAGCATAAGCGGGTCATTGTATTGAGATTTCGCACCGGCAGCGCGCCAGATCCGACACGCGGCCACTACCGATCGTCGCTACGCAAGCCCTGCGACTTCAGCAGGATATGCTTGGCGATACCCCGCACGATATTGACTTCCTCGCGCTCCAGGCCGGCCCGCGCAAACAACCGGCGCAACCGCGGCATCAGCTTCTTCGGGCTGGCGGGATCGAGGAAATCCAGCGCGATCAGCGCATTCTCCAGATGCACGAACATGCGCTCGATTTCGTCGTGTGACGCCAGCGACGAGGCCACGCCGGCGGGCGGCGTCTGCTGCGCGGTGTCCAATAGCGCCAGCCGCAACTCGTAAGCGAGCACTTGGACCGCCTGCGCGAGGTTCAGCGAGCTGTAGGCGGGATTGGCCGGAATATGTGCCAGCGCGTTGCAGCGCTCGACATCGGCATTGGACAACCCCGTGCGCTCGTTGCCAAACACCAGTGCGATATCGCCGGCCGCTGCCAAACCGCGAGCACGCGACGCGAGCGCGCGCGGCGCCAGCGTCGGCGGCCCCCACTCGCGCTCGCGCGCCGTCAGCGCCACGGACCAGTGCACGCCGGCCAACGCATCGGCCAGGGTGGGCACGACATGCGCGGCCGCTAATACGTCGCCCGCGCCGCTGGCCATCGCCTGCGCGTCGGGATCGGTGCGTACCGCCTCGAGCCGCGGGGCGACTAACACAAGCCGGGAGAAACCCATCGTCTTCAACGCGCGGGCCGCCGCGCCGACATTGCCGGGATGGCTTGGCTCGACGAGCACGAAGCGCACCGACGTAAAGCCGCCCGCCAAAGACGTCGAGTCGCCGCGCATGCGCGAAGGCGTGCCGGCCGAGCGCGAGCCTGCTGGAGACGAGCCTGCTGGAGACGAGCCTGCTGGAGACGAGCCTGCTGGAGACGAGCCTGCTGAGGACGGGCCTACTGAGGACGGGCCTACTGAGGACGAGCCTGCCAGGGACGAGCCGAGTGGAGTGACACTGTGATTCACGGTTCAGATTCGATGACCAAGGACTTCAATGGTATCGCGAGTGCGGCGGCACGGAACATGCGCCAACGCGCAGTGACGCTTGCTGATAAAATAACGGAATCATCATGCCGCCGCACGATCGACGTGCTGGCGCGTGTCGTTCTTGATCAATTCGTCAGCTCTGGCCGCGCGGTATCGCGCCGCGGCAGTTGCCCCGTGCCCAAGGAAAAAGCCCATGCATCCGATGCTCAACACCGCTGTCAAGGCCGCGCGCCGCGCCGGACAGATCATCAACCGCGCATCGTTGGACGTCGACCTGCTGCAAGTAACGAAGAAGCAGCACAACGATTTCGTCACCGAGGTCGACAAGGCAGCCGAGACGGCGATCATCGAGACATTGCACACCGCGTATCCAGACCATGGGTTCCTCGCTGAGGAATCCGGCGCCAGCGCCAGCGAATCCGAGTATCTGTGGATCATCGATCCGCTGGACGGCACGACGAACTTCATCCACGGCTTCCCGCAATACTGCGTGTCAATCGCGCTTGCCCATCGCGGTGTCGTCACGCAGGCGGTAGTCTACGACCCGACACGCAATGACTTATTCACCGCATCACGTGGCCGTGGTGCGTTCCTCAACGACCGGCGCATCCGCGTGTCACGGCGCGACCGCCTGGCCGACGGGCTGATCGGCACCGGTTTTCCGTTCTGCGATCAGAGCGGCCTGGACGAGTACCTGAAGCTGTTCAGCGAAATGACGCGTGCGTGCGCTGGCCTGCGTCGGCCGGGCGCGGCCGCGTTAGATCTCGCGTATGTGGCCGCCGGCTGCTATGACGGCTTCTTCGAGCAAGGCATTCAACCGTGGGACGTCGCGGCCGGCAGCCTGCTCGTCACCGAGGCGGGGGGCCTGGTCGGCAACTACACGGGTGATTCCGACTTCCTGTACCAGCACGAAATTGTCGCCGGCAACCCGAAGCAGTATGCGCAGATGGTGCAGATCCTGAAGCCGTACAGCCGGGTGGGAACGGCGGCCTGAACCGTAAAAGGGAACAGTCGCGGGTGCGCGTACACCCGCTGCTTCCGGCGTTCTGCCGTCGGCGCGTTGCGCTGGATCGAAAAAGTACCCGTTCGCGACCCGGCCAACCGCTTCGGATATCGACTGCGCGAAGAGCATCCATGCTACATCCTTTGATGCTTCCGTACCTCGACGTCGCACCGCACGCGCCGCAGCCCCTAAACCATGACGATTCGCCGACACTCGCTTGCCGACGCAACGCAGTCCACTAGCCCTCCTCCCTGCGTCGCTCAATCCTCAAACCAGACGCCGGGTCGCATCACGACTAATCGCGCGCCCATGTCCAATCCGGCGCTTCGCGATATCGGCTCGATACCGCCCTCTTCGTCCCGCGTGGCGAACACCGCCGGCGGCCCTAAGCCAAGCATGCTGGATGATGCAGCAAAAAAACTGGCGAGCGAGCTGTCGCCATGCTTGACTGTGCTGCGAGACATAGAACTGTTACGCAAAAAGCAGCGAAATGCCGCACGCGTGTTCCTGAGCGCCCACGCGCCGACAAACGATCTTTTCGCCATGAAGGCAGAGATCAGCCGCGCTGAAGAATCGATACACACGTTCATCAAGCTTTGCGCCGGCCCGTCCACCGCGAAAGCACTAAAAGCGCTGCAACTGAAGGATATTACCAACGCCGCGCATGCATACCTGACGCTGACCCAGGCCGCGATAGCCTCGCTTCAGGACGAAGTCGGGATCTCGCGCCCAAGTCTGGAAAGGCATTTGCCCATGAGCGGTCTATTTCCCGCTCGGGAAATCCCAGCTGCAGACGAAAACCTAAAGGCGCAGATCAGCGCGCTGCGGGCGCGAAGACAAAGCCTGATCGAAGCGCAACGTCTACTTAGCGAACTACCGCCAACATTTTGGAAAGCAATGGTTGGGCAAGCCATGGCAAGCGCCGACCCGTTTCGCCCTCCCTTCGCGGCAACACCGTTGTACATGGGCAAAGACGAGATGATCCGCCGCGCAGCGGAGGAAATCGACCAGGTATCGATTCAAATTTGGGCAAAATCGTTTTCCCTCAGTGCGTCCACACCACCCCGGGCACTCGATGGTCACTGGAAACTGCCCAATTTTTCGTTCTCCGAAACGTCTCAGGCTGAACACAAGCCCGCCGCCTCTGCCGAAGTACAACCGCCCTACAGCAACATCCGGTTACCGACGCCCTTACGGCCTAAGCTACAAATATGGCTCGCCCACCACTCGGCGTGCGTGAAGGAGCTGACACTTGCATTGGACGAAATAGCTCAATCTGCACTGCCTCAGCGTACGAGCCAACGTCCCCCGTTAAGGATGCAGCGCGGGCAAGCCAATCGTGAACCGTCAATGGGACGCTATCGCAACGCCCGCCTTGGCACGATACGGCACAACGCGCTAATGGTGACTCGGTACTGGCACGCCTATCATCTCGGCGCGCGAGACGACGCACATAAGAGATCGAACGGATATGACGGACTTTCGCTCGAGACATGGAGCGCCGGCTACGCGGCGCTGCTATGTTCGATCATGGACTCGCTATGGGAAAACCCGCTGCGCCCGCCCCTGTTGGATCCCACATCCGAACAGCAGTTCGTCCTGCGACTGATCGAGGAAACCAAGGTGGCGTCAGCGCTATTGGAGCACGTCGCCGCCAACCGGGATAAAAAGAACGACGAGCCGGGCCAGGATACCGAATTTTGCACGGCAATGCTCGATGGCATCGCCACCCACACGCATGCCGCCAGCCAAAAGCTACAAGCATGGATCGAAGAACAACAAGTATTCTCGCGGCCCGGCCAGTCGGCGCGCCGTGTCAGCACGGCCCGGAGCAGCGTCGGCAAACGCGACGAGGAAGCCGAAACCGTGATGCTCAGGCGATGGCTGCAGCCTTTCAAGGATGTGTATTTTGCCGATCGCTCCGTGCAAAATATCGAGGCCGGGATCCAGACAGTACTTAAAACCATCGTGTACGTACAAGATGCCGGATCGGCTGATCACGACTGGCTGGAGAATAGCCAACTGGAGCAAAGCAAGCAGTCCGCGCCAACGTCCAGATCCAAAGGCAAGAAGAAAAAAGCGCGTAAAGCCAAGCCCACACGCATGGACAATGCCGCTACGACGCCCACCCCGGCTGAGCGGCAACGCGCCGAATTCGACGCATTCAAAAAGCAGCTTCCCGATGACATTCCGGCCAACGCGCGAAAACAAATTGATCAACATCGCGAAGGAATGAAGGGCTTGATAGATGAAATTGGTCACGCCTTTGCGACAATAACGGCTGCCGATACGGCCCTTGACTCACGCGATACGACTGGCAAGTACATTGCACAGCTTCGCCTGGCCCAACAGCAATGCACTGGCATGGCCACAGTGGCTCGCGCACGCCGGCAGGACTTCGAGCAGAAAGAAGCCGAACTCGAATCGCTGGACCTGGACGACAAGTCCAAGCAAATGTTGCGTCATCGGCTCAGTCATCTGCTCACGGTCACGGATACCGATATTCGGCATCTGGAGCGCATCAGCAACGAGATCGACTCACTGTTCAAGCAGGCGCACGCCATCGAATGCCTACTCGCACCTTCGTTCAGTGCATTCAAGGGTCTTTGGGACGCAGGCGGGATAACGGTGGCGGGCGGGCACAATTGGACAAAAGTCGCGAAGAACACCGTGCACGAAAACTATATGTTGGAATATGAGCTCAGCCTGTCGCCGGAGTTGGTCAACGAGTTGGATCAACGGCTTGGCTCACTTACAAAGACGCCGAAATGGGTGCTTCATCTGCATTCACCGACGCCAAACAAAGCTGCGGTGCGCGTCGGTCATTTTAAGACTTGGCAAGAACGCACTGACGGCAATCCCGAACATCGCGGCATTATCCCGCCCGACATACTGCACGCGCTCATGGCCCAGTTGGACGAAACAGTCGAAAGAGCGGGCCGGAACGAACCCGGCCGGGCCGCTCAACGCCATGCCGCTGCGCAGCCGTCCTCCGATCGTGCGCGCCGGCGGCATCATCGTGCAGCGGTGAGCCGGCGCGGCTAGAAAATCACCACGATGTGCGTCGCGTCGCCGGCGGTGGACACGAGATGGCGTACCGATGTTTCCGCCCGGCAGCCATCGCACTGACACACGCACGTTGCCCAAACGGATTAGGACTTCGTCGTCCGTCACTGGCGGAATACACGTAAACTAGCGTCTTCAAGGTCGCGTCGACACGGCAGGGAACCGCCGCATGGTCGATATTCTGAAATTTGACAGACTGCTTGCATGACTGATGGAAAACGTGCCCGTTGGTGAACACACGCGGAACCACCCCGAATCGCCCGGGGGCCAATCCAACATGGCCAACATGGACTTGAGTAACGGCCAAGCGCCGAAACCGGCCGCCCTCGCGGAAATCGGCAACCACACACCGATGATGCGCCAATACCTCAGCATCAAGGCCGAGCACCCCGGCACGCTCGTGCTGTACCGAATGGGCGACTTCTACGAGTTGTTCTATGAGGACGCGGAAAAAGCGGCACGACTGCTCGATTTGACGCTCACGCAGCGCGGCGCGTCGGCAGGCAACCCGATCAAGATGGCCGGGGTGCCGCACCACTCGCTCGAGCAGTACCTGGCCAAGCTCGTGAAGCTCGGCGAGTCCGTGGCCATCTGCGAGCAGATCGGCGATCCGGCCACCTCCAAGGGTCCGGTCGAACGCAAGGTCGTACGCATCGTCACGCCCGGCACGCTAACTGACGCGGCGCTGCTCGCCGATAAGAGTGACGCGTACCTGCTCGCACTCGCGCCCGCGCACAACCGTCGCGGCACGTTAACCGGGGTCGGGCTCGCGTGGTTGAATCTGGCAAGTGGCGCGCTGCGGCTGACCGAGGTCGGCGCAGACCAGGTGGCGGCCGCGATCGAGCGCATCCGGCCGGCCGAGACGCTGGTGAGCGACAGCGCCGCGCAAGCGCTCACGCTGCCCGCAAGCGTCGGCACGCTGACACGGGTCCCTGAATGGCACTTCGACTCCGCCTCCGGCGCGCAACGCCTATGTGAACAGTTGGCGGTCGCCAGTCTCGACGGATTCGGCGCGCAAACGCTGGGCGCCGCATGCGGCGCGGCCGGCGCGTTGCTGCTGTACGCGGCACAGACCCAGGGGCAGCAGTTGCGGCACATCCGCTCGCTGAAGATCGAGCACGAGTCCGAGTACATCGGGCTCGATCCGGCAACACGGCGCAACCTCGAGTTGACCGAAACACTGCGCGGCACGGATTCCCCGACGCTGTTCTCGCTGCTTGACGTATGCTGCACGTCGATGGGCAGCCGCCTACTGCGCCACTGGCTGCATCATGCGCCGCGCAATCCATCTGTCGCGCGTGCCCGCCAGCAAGCGATTGGCGCGTTGCTCGACGGCCCGCCAGGCAACGATCTGGACGCGCTTCGCCACGCGTTGCGACAGATCGCCGACGTCGAGCGCATCACGGGCCGACTCGCGTTGCTCAGCGCACGGCCTCGCGATCTGGCCAGCCTGCGCGACACATTCAGCAAGCTGCCTGAGTTGCGCGAGCGAATCGCGCCGGTCATCGCGCACTCGACATCGCTGCAGCAGCTCGATGCATCGCTGCACGCTCCGCCTGAATGCACCGACCTGCTACAGCAGGCGATCGCGGCCGAGCCCGCCGCGATGGTGCGCGATGGCGGCGTCATTGCCCGCGGTTACGATGCCCAATTAGACGAGTTGCGTGACATCTCGGAGAACTGCGGACAGTTCCTCGTCGATCTAGAAAGCCGCGAACGTACCCGCACCGGCATCGCGAATCTGCGTGTCGAATACAACAAGGTCCATGGCTTCTATATCGAGGTCACGCGCGGGCAGACCGACAAAGTGCCGGACGACTACCGGCGGCGCCAGACATTGAAGAACGCGGAGCGCTATATCACGCCGGAGCTCAAGGCGTTCGAGGATAAGGCGCTGTCGGCGCAAGAACGCGCGCTCGCACGCGAACGTGCGTTGTACGACGCATTATTGCAGGCGTTGTTACCCCACATCGGCGATTGCCAGCGCGTGGCGTGCGCGCTGGCCGAGCTCGACGTGCTTGCCTCACTCGCCGACCGCGCACGTGCGCTGGACTGGGTCGCGCCATCGTTCGACGAACAGGCCGGTATCGAGATCGAACAAGGACGGCATCCAGTCGTCCAGGCCCAAGTCGAGCAGTTCATCGCAAACGATTGCCGGCTCGGCGCGACACGCAAGCTGCTGTTGATCACCGGACCGAATATGGGCGGCAAGTCGACGTTCATGCGGCAAACGGCGCTGATCACGCTGATGGCGTATGTCGGCAGCTATGTGCCGGCAAAGCAGGCCTGCTTCGGTCCCGTGGACCGGATCTTCACGCGGATCGGCGCCGCCGACGACCTCGCGGGCGGCCGCTCGACGTTCATGGTCGAGATGACCGAAGCCGCCGCGATTCTGAATGATGCGACGCCACACAGCCTTGTGTTGATGGACGAAATCGGTCGAGGCACATCGACCTTTGACGGGCTCGCGCTCGCGTGGGCCATCGCGCGCCACTTGATCTCGCACAACCAGAGCTATACGCTATTCGCCACGCACTACTTCGAGCTCACACAGTTGCCGGCGCAATGCCCAACGGCGGCAAACGTACACCTGTCCGCGGTCGAGCATGACCATGGGATCGTGTTCCTGCACGCGGTCAACGAAGGTCCGGCAAACCAAAGTTACGGCTTACAGGTTGCGCAACTGGCCGGCGTCCCGCAGCCGGTGATTCGCGCAGCCCGCCGTCACCTATTGCTGCTCGAACAGCAAACGGCCGGCCAGCCGGCGCCGCAACTCGATTTGTTTGCCCCGGCGTCGCTCGCGGTCGATGAAACGACCGAGCCGCGCTGCGAGCAACCGGTAGGCGCGGCGGACCTCGCCACGCCGCAAGCGCGGCCCGAAGCGCCCCACGCCGCAGTCGAGCGGTTGCGCAGCCTCGACCCAGATGCGCTGCGCCCACGTGATGCACTCGAATTGCTGTATGAACTGCGCGCGCTTGTCGAGCGCGCGGATCGTGAGTCCCGCTGAGTTGTCACCGCGCATGCCACCCCATCACGCGCGAAAGCACTGCACGGCGGTGGCGATGCACACGCTCGCGTCCGCGCTAGTCGTGCTGCTTGCTGTGCGTGGGCCGGACGCACAGGCGGCTCCTGATGCGCCCATGGTCGATGGCGTGCGCTTCGCCGTGATCGCGGGCCTGCCGCCGTCGCTGTCGAGCGACGCGGCCACACGGGCGCTACTCGACATGCTGCGACGCACCCCGAGGCTGCAGTTCGCGGTATGGGACGGCGCGCTGCGCCGGTCAGGCGAGCCGTGCGTCGACGCGCTGTTCGCCGCGCGCCGCACGCTGCTCGACACGTCTCCGATACCCCTCGTCGTGATACCGGGCCGCCACGACTGGGAGGACTGCGACAGCCAGCCTGCCGGAGGCTTTGATCCGGTCGAGCGACTCGACTTCGTGCGTCAAACGTTCTTCGACCAACCGCACTCGCTCGGCAACAGGGCGATGCATGTCGTGCGGCAAAGCGACCTGCCGCGTTTCCGACAGTATCGCGAGAACCTGCGCTGGGAAACAGGTAGGATCGCCTTCGTGACACTGAACGTGCCGGACGGCAACAATCACTATTCGAGTGCCGGCGGACGCAACGGCGAATTCGAGGATCGGGCGGTCGCCAATGCGTTCTGGTTGCGACACGCCGGGGAATATGCAAAGCGCCGCAAGCTTAAGGCGATCGGCGTATTGATCGACGCCGATCCCCACTTTGAGCGCTACGAGCAACGCGAGCGCTTTGCCTGGCTGAGATGGGGTCGCGGCTTGCCGCGCGATGGGTATGTCGAGTTCAAGCGGACGCTGGTCGAGCTGTCGCGCAGCTTCAGCGGCGCGGTCGTGCTGATTCACAACGCGAGCCATGACACGTTGCCGTGCGTGCAAATCGACCAGCCATTGCACGATGACCGCGGCAAGCGTGTCAAGAACTTCACCCGAATTGCGATCGCGCGAGCCGGCCGTCATCCACAGTGGCTCGATATCCGGGCCGAACCGGCACATTGGCCGGTGTTCCACGTCAGCGAACGTGCATGGCCTGATGCAGCCCGGTTCGCGGCAATACCGCCCGCCTCTTGCCTGCCGGGCACCGTATCGCCACCCGGCGACGTCGGCGCCACCGCGGCGGCGCCGACGCCGGGCTCCGCGATCACCGCACCCGAACGAGGATCGGACGCGGCACCGGCCAACGGACTGTGGATGCCGGGCAGAACCACGACGCCGGCCAATGGGCTATGGACGCCGGGCAGAACCACGGCGCCGCCCACCGGACTCTGGCCAGTACCTGCGCAGCGCACCGGCTCCGCGCGCTCCGGCCATACCAACATCCGGCGCGGCGCCAGCCGGCTCATCGAATGACGACACGCCAGACGAGAAGCCCTCAGCTCGGCCCCGCACCGAACCTTCAGGACGCACATCAGCCGGCGCGCCGCGACCCGACCCCGATCCCATCCGCCCTTAGGCGTGTCAGGACGCCGGCTGACGGCCCGCCTCGCACCGGGGCAAACACTCGACGGTCAATGCAGCGTCGGCGACGAGCCATCATCGTCCTGGTCGTCATCCGCGTCCGGGTCGATGACTTCCAGTCCATCGGCGCCATGCGCGTGCTCATGCTCGACCTCATCGGCAGTGGCCTCGCGCACGTCTCTGACCGTCAGCGAAAAGCGCAAAGCCATGCCGGCCAACGGATGATTGCCATCGAGCACGACCTTGTCCTCGGCGAGATCAGTCACCGTGTAGATCAGTGTATCGACGTCGTCGTCCCCGCCTTCGGGCGTGCCCTCGAACTGCATGCCGACTTCGAGCGGCTCAGGAAAGCGTTCTCGAGGCTCAATCTTGACCAGTTCAGGATCGTAGTCGCCGAACGCGTCGGCAGGCTCGAGCTGGATCTGCGTCGAAAATCCCGCCTCGTGGCCTTCTAGCACTTCCTCGATCTTCGGGAACGTGCCATCATAGCCGCCGTGCAGATAAACCATCGGCTCGTCGCTTTCCTCGATCAGGTTGCCCTGCGCATCCGACAGCTTGTAGGCGACAGAAACGACGGTGTTCTTCGCGATTTTCATTCGACTCTCCAGAATACAAGCTCCATTATACGATGCCTGTGCGGCCCTCCCCACCGGCGCCGCGGATGTTGTCGCGCGCCGTTTCGACGCGTATGCCGGCCACCCCGCCCGCGTTTGTCCCCCCACCCCGCCCCGACGTGCCAATTCCACTGCTTGGCGGCCTGACACCGGCACAGTTCATGCGCCGCTACTGGCAGAAAAAGCCGTTGCTGGTTCGACAGGCGCTGCTCGACATCCATTCTCCGATCACCCGGCAGTGCCTATTTGACCTCGCGCAACGTGACGATGTCGAGTCACGCATGATCCGGCAGCGTGCGTTGCGCGGCGAGGTGCGCTGGCAGCTCGAACATGGGCCATTCGAACGCTTGCCGTCCACGCGTCAGCGTCAATGGACGCTGCTCGTGCAGGGCGTGAACCTGCACGTGCCGGCCGCGCACGCGCTGATGAGCCGGTTCCGCTTCCTGCCGGATGCGCGGCTGGACGATGTGATGATTTCGTATGCGACCGATGGCGGTGGCGTAGGACCGCATTTCGACTCGTACGACGTGTTCTTGCTTCAGCTGCACGGCCGACGACGCTGGCGTATCGGCACGCAGCGGGACCTTTCGCTGCGCCCGGGCTTGCCGCTGAAAGTGCTGCAGCATTTTGAGCCAAGCGAGGACTGGATCCTTGAGCCAGGTGACATGCTTTATCTGCCGCCACACATCGCGCACGATGGTATCGCGCTGGGCGAGTGCATGACCTGTTCAATCGGCTTTCGCGCGCCACTTAACGGCGAGCTATCTGAGCAATTCCTGTATCATGCTGCTGAACGCGCAGCGCAGGCACGTGGCGCATCGCGCCGCTACGCGGATCCGAATCAGCCGCCCGTGAGCGAGCATCCGGCCGCGCTGCCCCCGGCGCTGGTCGACCACGTCGTGGAACTGGTCGAGCGGATGCGTTGGTCGCGTGCGGACATCGCGGAATTTGTCGGCAGCTACCTGAGCGACCCGAAGTCGAGTGTTTTTTTTGATCCACCGGTGCGCTTACTGTCGCGTCATGCGTTTGTTTCGCGCATCATCGAAAACGGCATCGAACTCGATCCGAAAACGATTTTGCTATACGACGACACGCGCTATTACTTGAACGGGGAATCAGCGACGCTGGTACGAAGCTTACGTAAAACCATTACCACGTTAGCCGATCAGCGAGCTCTTCCAGGGAAAAAATTTGTAACACTCTCTCACCATTCGTCCATGACACAGTTGTTGTACGAATGGTATCGTGCGGGCTGGATACGGATTGGCAGGCCATAGGCGGCTGGCCTTCGGTATTCCGCGATGTGAAATTTTGTCTGGAAAAGACAACGAACCGGCCCTAGATTTATCGACGGTCGATATGAAAGTGCATATAATTCCTGCCCAAGCCGTAGGTGTGAGGGATGCGACAAGCATGCGACCCACCAGCGGCCATAGGTGGGTGTTGAAGCACACAATACCGGTATTATTCGCGCTGTTGCTTACCTGTAACCATAAAAGGACGTGATCATGAAGAAATCCCTCCTCGTAGCATCTCTGTTGGCAGTGATGGCTCTGGCGGCTTGCGGCAAGAAGGACGAAAGCGCAGGTCCGGTTGCTGCGAGCGACGCTGCTGCCGCATCGGCTCCGGCTGCTGCTTCGGCTGCTTCGGACGCGGCCGCTGCCGCTTCGGGCGCTGCTGCTGCGGCCGTCGACGCTGCTTCGGGCGCTGCGGCTGCTGCGATCGACGCTGCTTCGGCTGCTGCCGCGGCTTCGGGCGCAAGCCAGTAATCGCCGTCAGCGAAAAAACCGGCCTGCGGGCCGGTTTTTTTTTGTCTTGGCGCCGCACGGCAGCGGCACACGCACCGCACTTAAAGCGCTTGCCAGCCGAATCCGTCATCTTGTGTCGCGACGATCACATCGGCCGAGGACGCACCGAGGACCGTCGCCAACGCATCGCGCGCAAGCTCGGGTAAATTGTTCTGCTGCGACAGGTGGGCGGCGACAATGCAGCGCAGCTTCGAGCGGTCGATCGCCGCCAAGATCGCCGCCGCTTCGTCATTGTTTAAGTGTCCGTGCATGCCGCCGATCCGGGCCTTCAGCGATGGCGGATAGCGGCTTTGCGCGAGCATGCGCACGTCGTGGTTACATTCCAGTACCAAGCCGTCGCAGCCATCCAGCATCTGGATAATGTGCGGCGTCGACGTGCCCACGTCAGTCAGCACGCCAACGCGCTGCTGTCCATCGCCGAACACGAACTGCAGCGGCTCGCGCGCGTCATGCGGCACAGTGTACGGCAGCAATTCCAAGTCGCCGATGCCAACTGTCTCCCCGCCCCACAACACTCGCCATTCGACGCCCCTAGCATCGTCTGCGCCGACCGCCAGCGCCGTGCCCCAACTCATGTAGAGCGGAATCGAAGCCCGCCGAGCAACGGTCAGCGCGCTGCCGATGTGGTCAGCGTGCTCATGTGTGATCACGATCGCGTGCAACGCATCGAGCGTGACATCCAAGCGGGCGAGTCGCCGCTCGAGTTCACGCGCGGAAAACCCGCAATCGAGCAGCACGCGAGTCGTCGTGGCGCCGTCTTGCGCCTCGACGAGCAGCGAGTTGCCGTCACTGCCGCTGCCTAGGCTCGCAAAACGCACGGCATCACGCGATCAGTAGGTTGCAATCCGGACGGGCTCAATTCAACTGCTGATGCAAGGCCGCCACCAGCCGCTGTGCATCGCTGGACGTATCAAGTTGACCGCTCGAGTCGATCACCGCGACCTGCGTGGCGCCGTCGCCTTTCGGGCGCACGTTGACCAGGTACTCCTTAGCGATGACATTCGGCTTGCCGCCATAGATCAACTTGCCAAGCAAACCCTCCCGCTTGATCTCCTGCACTGGATCATTAAAACGGACGTAATAGATGCCGCGTTCACGATCGCGGTTGTCGACGGCAAAGTCCGTGCGATCGAGCGCCAGGCCGACGCGCAACCACGCGCGATCGAACGACTCGGCCAAGTCGAGCATCGATGCGCCTGCGCTGCCGACCGCCACCTCCACCTTCGGGCCGGTATGCCGCGCGCCGTCGATCAACTGCTGGGCTTGCTTGTCAGTCAACCCAAACTTCTGCATCAGTTGCGCATAGATCGCCGCCTCCAGCTTCGGATCACGCGGCCGCTCGACCCAGCGCGACGACGTCTTGTCCCGTCCGGTCAGCACTTCTTCCCTCGCGGTGTGCGATATCGTGATCACGGTGGCGTTGCTGTTCGCATTGCGCTCGACCAGCATGCGGAAGCGATCGCGCGTGCCCGACGAGTACACGAAGTCCAATAGCTTGCCCACCGAGTTGCGGAACCAGTCGCCCGGGATCTGCGCGCGGTTCTCGGCCCAGTCCGTCTCGATGATCCCCGTTGCCGGCGAATCCGTTTTCAGCACGAAGCCATTCTGCTCCCAGAACGCCTTGAGTTGCGGCCACAATTCGTCCGGCGTGCGCCCGTTGACCACTAGCCAGCGGCGCGTGCCATCCTGCTCCACGTGCATCCCATAGGGATCCTGCGCGGTGGGCAGGCCCTCGGTCGTATTGCCGGCCGGCGTCGTGGCCCGCGTTGGCTGCCCGCCCAGGCTCGCGGTCGTGGACGGAGCGACATAACGCTGGTCCAGCGGCGCAGCCTTCAAATCCGCCGGCACCTCGAGCCGCGGCGCGGAAGTCGTGTTCTGGTAGTCGACGCGATCCGGAGCGAGCACGTCATTGAGCGTGTCGCAACCTGCCAGCGACAACACAGCAACCGCCCATACCGTCACGCGCAACCTGCGCGCGGAGAAATCAAAACGTTCCATGAAATCCTTCGTGATGCGAACGATATCTGCTGACCCGGCCATGCAACCGTCCCGGCAGGGCGCGGTCAACTGGCCAGCCCCGCGTCGCGCAGCGCGGCGCGTACCGTTTCATGATGTTGATCGGCCAGCGGTGTCAGCGGCAGGCGGATGCCGCCGCGGATTTTGCCCATCTGCTGCAATGCCCACTTGACCGGAATCGGGTTCGACTCGGCGAACAGGTGCTTGTGCAGCGACAACAGCTTCAGGTGGATTGCCCGCGCGGTCTTCGCATCACCGGCGATCGCGGCGCGGCACAGCTCGCTCATCGCGCGCGGCGCCACGTTGGCTGTGACCGAGATATTGCCGTGTCCGCCCAGCAGCATCAATGCGATCGCGGTCGGATCGTCGCCGCTGAAAATCGAGAAATCGGCCGGTGCTGCGTTGATCAAATGCGCCGCGCGATCGATATTGCCGGTCGCATCCTTCACGCCCACAATGCCCGGCACCTGAGCGAGCCGCAGGATCGTCTCGTTGCTCATGTCGGCGACGGTACGGCCCGGCACGTTGTACAGGATCACCGGCAGGTCTACCGCCTCGGCGATCGACCTGAAATGCCGGTACATCCCTTCCTGCGTCGGCTTGTTGTAGTACGGCACAACCTGCAGCGACGCGTCGGCGCCGACCTCCTTGGCCGCCCGGGTCAACTCGATCGCTTCGGCAGTCGAGTTGCCGCCCGCGCCGGCGATAATCGGGATGCGGCGCGCCGCATGCTTGACCGCCGTCTCGACCAGCAACACATGCTCCGGGACCGATACCGTCGCCGACTCGCCGCTCGTGCCGACCACGACCAGTGCATCGCTACCCTCTTCGATATGCCAGTCGATCAGCGCGCGCAGCGCCGCAAGGTCCAGCGCCCCGTCATCGAGCATCGGCGTGACGATCGCCGGGATGCTACCGCCAATCGATGTTGCTTGCGTTGCTTGGCTCATGAAACTGTCTGAAAAATCAATCGTTAAACTGGGATTGTAGCGGATTGACCGGGCAAATCGTATCTCGTTGGCCCGTCATATGACCCCGTTTCGCGGTCACGCACGTCACCGCCGCTTTCTCGAACGGCGCATAGCCGCTGCACAAACGCGGGCTTGGGCCCGGCAACAAAGCCGTCCTCAAACGCAACGACGCGCAACGCAGCGTGCCGCGCCACTTCCAGCAGCTCGCCCGAGCGTAACAGGAAGCGCGGGTTCGAGGGCCGCCCCAGCGTTTCGTGGCCCTGCGCGAACGTCTCGTACAGCAGCACGCCACCCGGCGCCAGCGCCTCGGTCAAGTCATCGAACAGCGGGCGATGCAGATACTGCGTGACGACGACAGCCGCGAAGCGCTGGTGCGCCTCGAAGGGCCATGCCGCGCTATCCTCATCCGGCTCCAGGTCGGCATGCACGATGCGCACCGTCGGCAATTCGGCCAGCGCGGCCAATGCCTGCGCATCGCGATCCAGCGCGACGACCGAATGGTTGCGCTGGGCAAACCAGCGCACATGCCGGCCGCTGCCGCACGCCACGTCAAGCACAACGCCATCGCGCGGCACCAGATGGGCCCATCGGCGGACCCACTCGGAGGCAGCGGGGATCGCCATCAGCTGTACGACAGCCCCATTGCCTCGCGCACGTCGCGCATCGTCTCATGAGCCAATTTGCGCGCCTTGTCGCAGCCGTCCGCGACAATCGCGCGCAGCAGTGACGGGTCGTCCATATACTTCTGTGCCCGCTCGAGCATCGGCTGCTGCTCGCGCAGAATGCCGTCGATCACCGGCTGCTTGCACTCTAAGCAGCCGATCCCGGCGCTGCGGCAACCGCGCTGCACCCATTCGTGCGTCGGTTGATCCGTATAGACCTGATGCAACTGCCATACCGGACATTTGTCCGGATCGCCCGGATCGCTGCGGCGCACGCGCGCCGGGTCGGTCGGCATCGTGCGGACCTTTTTCTCGATCGACACCTTGTCTTCCCGCAGCCTGATCGTATTGCCGTACGACTTGGACATCTTCTGTCCATCGAGCCCCGGCATCCGCGATGCCTCGGTCAGCAGTACCTGTGGCTCGACCAGAATGATCTTGCGCGAGCCTTCGAGATAGCCAAACAGCCGCTCACGGTCACTCATCGACAGGCTTTGCGACTCCTGCAGCAGCGCGCGCGCCTGCTCCAGCGCCTCTTCGTCGCCCTCCTGCTGATAAGCATTGCGCAACTCGTGGTACAGCTTGGAGCGCTTGCCGCCGAGTTTGCGCGCTGCCTCGTTGGCCTTGTCCTCAAAGCCCGGTTCGCGCCCATATAGGTAATTGAAGCGGCGCGCGATCTCGCGCGTCATTTCCACGTGCGGCACCTGGTCCTCGCCCACCGGCACCAGCGACGCGCGGTACAGCAGGATGTCCGCGGCCATCAGCACCGGATAGCCGAGAAAGCCGTACGTGCCCAGATCCTTGTCGCGCAGCTTCTCGATCTGCTCCTTGTAGGTGGGCACCCGCTCGAGCCAGCCAAGCGGCGTGCTCATGCCCAGCAGCAGTGACAACTCCGCGTGCTCCTGCACGCGGCTCTGAATAAACAGCGTGGCCTGCGCCGGGTCAATGCCAGACGCGAGCCAGTCGATCAGCACTTCCCACACATTGTTCTCAATCACATCCGGTGTTTCATAGTGCGTCGTCAGCGCATGCAGATCGACCACGCAGAAAAAGCACGGATACTCGGATTGCAGCTTGATCCAGTTCTTCAGCACACCGTGGTAATGGCCAAGGTGCAGTGAGCCGGTCGGGCGCATGCCGGAGAAGATACGGTCGGGGAACATGGTATCGAGAGGTCGAATGTGAGGAAATCGTCGGAGTCTGGCCAATGCCCGCTCAGACGTGGCTGAACAAAGAAACGATCGGACGCAATAGGCCAAACACGACATCGTAGCCCACGTTCACCAGCGGACGCAGCCACAATGTATCGAGCACACGCGTCATCACTAGCGCCATCACGATGAAAAAGCCGTAAGGCTCGATCTTCGCGAAGCGGTACGCGGCGCGCACCGGCAACAGCGCGGCGAGCACGCGGCCCCCATCGAGCGGCAGCAGCGGAAACAGGTTCAGCGCGCATAGCACCAGGTTCACCGCGACACCGGCTGACGCCATGCGCACAAAAAACGGCTCCTCGACGCCGAAGCCGCGCAGTCCGATCGCAATACAGGCCCACGCGAGCGCTTGCAGCAAGTTGCATGCGGGACCCGCGAGCGCGACCCAGAGGCTGTCCCAGCGAGGATTACGCAAGCGACCAAAATCGACTGGCACCGGTTTCGCATAGCCGAAAATGAACGCACCGCTGGTCGCAAACAACATCATCAGCGGGATCAAGATCGTACCCATCGGATCGATGTGACGCATCGGATTGAGTGAGATACGCCCCATTAGGTACGCGGTATTGTCACCGAAGCGGCGGGCGACGATGCCATGCGCCGCTTCATGCAACGTGATCGCGAAGAGCAGCGGCAACGCGCTGACCAAGATTGTCTGTACGAGAGAGTCCATCACGCTATTGTAACAAGGCGCTGATAGCCAACCGCGCGCACGCGACGTGCCGCACGCCGTGCCGGCCAGGACTCACCGCACGAGCCCGAAAGGCTCCAACGGGCCGCGGCCGGCCCGCACGAGCACTGGCTCGTCCCCGGTCAAGTCGATCACGCTCGACGGCTCGACCGCGCACGCGCCCCCGTCGATCACAAGGTCGAGTTGTTTTTCCAGCCGCGCGCGGATCGCTTCGGGTTCGTTCTGCGGCTCATCGTCGCCGGGCAAGATCAACGTTGACGCGATCACCGGCTGCCCAAGCGCCTCGAGCAGCGCAAGTGTGATCGCGTGATCCGGCACGCGCAGCCCGATGGTCTTACGCGACGGATGCGACAGGCGCCGCGGCACTTCCTTGGTCGCCTGCAAGATGAACACGTAGGGGCCCGGCGTGACGGACTTGATCAGACGATACTGTCGGTTGTCTACCATCGCGAACGTCGCCAATTCGGACAGGTCGCGTACCATCAGCGACAAATGCCGGCGCTCGTCAAGACCGCGTATGCGTCGCAACTGCTCGACGGCAGCCTTGTCGTCGAGATGGCAGGCAAGCGCATAACTCGAATCGGTCGGCAACGCGACAACGCCGCCGCCGTCGATGATCTGCGCGGCCTGTTTGATCAGCCTCGGTTGCGGGTTGTCCGGGTGGATGCGGAAGTATTGGGACATTGATCGGTTAGAGCCAGCGGGTCCACACCGGCGTCAGGTCCGACGGCAAGGGCGGCAGAGTGCCGAGCTCGGTTGCGCCGTCGCTAGGCGCATGGAAATCGGAACCGCGCGAGGCCTGCAAGCCGAAGCGCCGTGCCACTTGCGCATATTCGCGGTACTGGTCCGGCGTATGGCTGCCGGTCACCACCTCGATCGCCTCGCCACCGAGTTGCTTGAACGTCGAGAGCAACGTGTCAAATTCTAACGGCGTGTACTGGTAGCGCCCCGGATGCGCGAGCACTGCCACGCCGCCCGCGCCGAGAATCCATCCCATTGCATCCTCGAGCGTGGCCCAGCGATGTGGCACATACCCCGGCTTGCTCTCAGCAAGGTAACGGGTGAATACGTCGGCGGTGGACACCGCATAGCCCGCGTCGACGAGAAAGCGCGCAAAGTGCGTGCGCGAGATCAAGTCCGGATTCGATACATAGCGCAGCGCGCCTTCGTACGCGTGATCGATGCCGACCTCGGCGAGCCGCCGGCCGATCTCGACCGCCCTTGCCTGCCGGCCACTGCGCGTCACCGCCAGCCCATCGACCAGCGCGCGGTTGCCTTCATCGATGCCCAGCCCCACCACGTGGATAGTACGCGACGCCCACGTCACCGAAATCTCGACACCGGTCACATAGCGCATCTGCAGCGCCGCGGCGGCCGCGCGCGCCTGCGCGATGCCGCGCACCTCGTCGTGGTCGGTCAGCGCCCACAACTGCACGCCGCCGTCAGCCGCGCGGCGCGCAACGTCGGCGGGCGACAGGCGTCCGTCAGAAAGGGTCGAGTGGCAATGTAGATCAGCATTCATGGTCGTTCACGGCAGGTCCGACCATTCTACTGCAAGCGCGGCGCAGCGGTCCGCGCCACCGCGCGCCATGGTGCAGCGCCGTGACGGATCAGGCGCAAAACGCGTCGATCAACGCCGCCACCTGCTCCGGCTGGTCATGATGCAGCATATGGCCCGCGTCCGCGATGGTCTTCTGCTGCCAGTGCGTGAACGCCCGGAACCGCGCCTTGAACACCGGGATCGGCACATCGCCGGCCAGCGCGTGCAATGTCGGCGAATCGACAGCCTCGACATGCAACACCTTCGCGCTCACGCGCGCCCACACCGCCATCACCTCGTCGAGGCGGTACGGCAGCGGCCCCCGCAGCTTGTGCGCGGGATCCGCCAGTAACTCGAAGCGCCCATCCGTGCGCTGGCGCGACCAGTGTGTCGCCAGGAATGCGGCACGCGACGGCGCCAGGCGCGGGTTAGTCTTGGTCAGCCGTGCCGCCACCTCATCCAATGACGCATAGGTCTTCAGCGTGGGCGGCTGACGCAATTCATCGAGCCAGTGCTCGATACGCGCGCCAGCATGGGCGGGGTTGGACGCCGGCAGGCCGAATCCCTCCAGGTCCACGACGCGACGCACCCGGTGCGGCCGCACGCCGGCGTACAGGCAAGCCAGATTCGCCCCCATGCTATGGCCGACCAGGTTCACCGGCCTTTCAGGAGCGTACCAATCCAGCAACGCGTCAAGATCCGCCAGGTAGTCATGGAACCCATAATGTCCGCCGTGCTGCTGCACGGGCCAGTCCGACAATCCGAATCCCCGTGCGTCGGGTGCGATCACGCGCCAGTTCCCGCCTAGCGCGTCGACGACAAACTGGAACGATGCCGATACGTCCATCCAGCCGTGCAGCATGAACAATACCGGCGCGTCATCCGGGCCCCAGCAACGCACATGCAGATTCACGCCGCGCACCGTGAAGAACTTGGAGGTTGAAGCATTCATCTGACCGCCCCAAAAAACGAATGATCGTTCGATTATAGCGGCGCCTACGCTGCAGTGCATCGTGATGCTGACTCATGTGGCATGATGCTGTCCCGCTCCGTCACGCGTCGGCTCAGCTCATCGGCTCGTCGGTTCGTCGCGTTGGCTCGGCTCATGTCACAAAAACGCGTCGGGATGGTTCAGTGCGGCAAGCTCCGCGTCGTCAAAGCCCGCCGCGCGACGTGCATCGACATTGAATGGGCCCTTCAGCCGCGGCGCGCGATATGCACGCGCAAGCCGGGCGTAGGTGGGCAGCGGCGCGATGCCGGCGCGCTCGCACAACCAACGGAACCAATGGTTGCCGATCCGCACATGCCCGATCTCATCGCGCAGAATGACGTCGAGGATGCGCGCGGCGGCAAGGTCGCCAGCCTGCTCGAGCTTGCGGCGAATCGGCGGCGACGCATCGAGTCCGCGTGCCTCCAGCGTGCGCGGCACCAGCGCGATACGCGCGAGCACGTCCGCACGCGTGCGCTCGGCCATCTCCCACAGCCCGTCGTGCGCCGGAAAGTCTCCGTACGCATACCCGAGCGTGCCCAGATGATCGGACAACAGCGTGAAGTGATACGCTTCCTCTTCGGCCACGGTCAGCCAATCGCGATAGAACGCCTCGGGCAACGCCGGAAATCGCCAGATCGCATCAAGTGCGAGATTGATCGCGTTGAACTCGATATGCGCCAGCGCGTGCAGCAGCGCCGCTCGTCCCTGCTCCGTATGCATGCTGCGCCGCTCCAGGCGCTCGGGCGCGACGCGCTGCGGACGCGCCGGGCGGCCCGGCACGCCCGGCGGCTCGCCGAGCGTGCGATTCGCATCGATGACAACCCCGCCCGAGCGCCAATGCGTGCCGAGCGCAGCCACTGCATCGACCTTGCGGCGCGGATCGGTGAGCAGGAGCGTCTCCAGTGCACGCTGGCGCAAGCAGGACTGAACGAGCGACTCGACCATATTGATGTTTCCTCATGCTGGCGGCGCTCAGACGGCAACCGCGGTAACGGGCCGCGCGCAGCCCGGACGCCGCCGCTGACGCGCCGGTACAATATCGTTTTGGGCAATGTCCCGTGGCATGCATTTTACCGGCGCGCTCGCGCGTCACGGACGGTCTGGCCGGCGGGGCCGGACTTCGACAAGGAGGCAGTGTGGCGATCTACAAGCTCGGCGAGGACGCGCCGACGATCCATGAATCTGCATTCGTCGCCGACAGCGCAACGGTGATTGGCCAGGTCGTGCTCGCCGAAAACACCAGCGTATGGTTCTCGGCGGTGTTGCGTGGCGACAACGAGCCGTTGACGATCGGCGCCGGCAGCAACGTGCAGGACGGCGTGGTAATGCATACGGATCCGGGCTTTGCGCTGACCATCGGCACGAACGTATCGATTGGGCACCAGGCGATGTTGCACGGATGCACGGTCCATGACAACACGTTGATCGGCATCCAAGCCGTGGTGATGAACGGCGCGGTGATCGGCCGCCATTGCCTAGTGGGCGCCGGCGCGGTGGTCACCGAGGGCAAGACGTTTGCGGACAATTCGCTGATCCTCGGTGCGCCGGCGCGCGTGGTACGTCAGCTCGACGATGACGAGATCCAAGCTCTGCACAGGAACGCGCGCAGTTACATCGAGCGGCGCCAGCTGTTCAAGGAAAACCTGGTGCGCATCGGCTGATCCGGACCCTCGGGCAAGCCCGACGCCGCGCCGTTATCCATTTATCGTAGTCGAGGAAAGTCAGTCGTGACAGACCAGTTGCAAAAGTTCATGTTCGAGGCCGCGCCGGTGCGTGGCGAAGTCGTCACGCTGGAAAAGACGTGGCAGGAAGTCCTCGTGCGTCGTGGCTATCCAGTACCGGTGCGCACGCTGCTTGGCGAAATGTTGGCCGCCGCTGCGCTGCTGTCGGCCAACATCAAGTTCGATGGCACGCTGGTCGTGCAGATACTGGGCGACGGGCCGGTCAAGATGCTGGTTGTGCAGTGCCGCTCCGACTTGTCGATGCGGGCGACGGCCAAGCTGGGTAGCGAATGTGACACATTGAGCGACACCGCGTCGCTGACCGAGTTGGTCAACGCGAACGGTCGTGGGCGCTGTGTCATCACGCTGGATCCGCACGAAAAGCTTCCCGGCCAGCAGCCGTACCAGGGCATCGTACCTTTGACCAACGCGCACGATGGCCCGCTGGACAGCGTCGCGCAGGTACTCGAGCACTATATGCGCCACTCGGAGCAGCTCGACACGCGGTTGTGGCTGGCGGCCGACGAACGGCGCGCGGTCGGGATGCTGTTGCAGAAATTGCCCGGCGACGGCGGGATCGTGCCGCGCGCCGTGCAGACCGACGCCGACACGTGGGACCGGGTCTGCCACCTCGGCTCGACGCTGAAGACCGACGAGATGCTCGCGGCCGACCCGGATACGCTGATGCGGCGATTGTTCTGGCAAGAGAACGTCAGCCGCTTCGACCCCGCGCCGACGCGTTTCAACTGTACCTGCTCGCGCGAAAAGGTCGGTGGGATGCTGCAAATGCTCGGACGTGACGAGATCGACAGCATCCTGGTCGAGCAAGGCCATGTGGAAGTGCATTGCGAGTTCTGCAACCAGCGCTATGCATTCGACGCGGTCGACGCCACGCAACTTTTCCACGGCAATGAACGCTCATTGAACGTCGCGGCCACGCCAAGCCAGCAGCGACATTGAACGGCGGATCAGCGCAGAAAACGCGGCCAGCGCGCCATCGCGCACGGCGAGCACGACGAACACGGCATGACGCTGCCGACGGAGATCGACATGAACAGGTATTCCCCTCGCGCCACCGTGGCGGCGTTTGGCGCTCTGGCCGCCGCGTCAGCATTGCTGCTCGGCGGCTGCGCCGTCAGTTACCCGCCCACCCCGCAGACCGTGCTGAGCCAGTTGCCGGAGTCGCCCCGCCACGCACCCACGCCGTTGACCCCGGCAGAAAAACGGCGCTATGACGAAATCGGTCGCCAGGTGTTGCGCGAACAGGACGCGGCCATGCAGGCTGACGCGCTCGCGCGCGCGTGGTCCCGGTATCCGTACGCGGTCACGCCGGCGTATGGCGGATACTACAGCGGACGCTGGGGACCCGGCTGGGGTGTCGGCAGCGGATGGGGCTATCCGAGGTATTATCCGGGCTGGTGATGCTGCGGATTGGACCTGCCGCGACCGGTGCCAACGCGCTAGCGATGTCCGACGTTACCGCCGGATCCCGCAAGCAACGCCGGCTACCGACATCACCACCGGATCCCGAGCACCGCCGGATCCCGGCATCGCTGCCGGATCAATAAGCAGGATTATGCCGCCCCCTTGCGCTGTCGGCACGTCGCACAGCCGTGTCCTTCGCGACCCGGCTGGCCTTCATCTTCATGCGCGGCTCGGGATTCGGCACCACGCGCATCGGTTGGGCCGACACCTGAGCGCGCGTGGACATGATTGACGACGCAGCCGTCGCGGACACGGTTGAGGCGTTCGGCGACACAAACTGCACGAACACCTCACTGTCCTTGATCATCCCCATCTCGTAGCGCGCTCGCTCCTCCACCGCGGCGGTCCCGGCTTGCAGGTCCTGCACTTCGCCGGCGATCCGCTCATTGCGCAGCTTCAAGTCATTGTTTTTCTTCTGTTGCGCCGCGAGTTGCTGCTGCAGCTCGTGCACGTGCAGCCAGCCGCCGTGGCCCCACCACAACGGAAACTGGATCAGCACGATTAATCCGATCAAGACAACGGTAACGAGCCGCATAACGAGCTGCCGCCGAGCAGGCGTGGGTTGCACAAAGCCGCCGCCCCGGATTCGGGAGCGGCGGCCACACGTGTCACAAGGCCCCTATCGGGTCGCCGGCCGCGTCGCCACGCGTCCAGCACGTTGCATCAGCGCAGGTTATAGAACGCGGAGCGTCCAGGATAGCTCGCGATGTCGCCCAAATCCTCTTCGATGCGCAGCAGCTGATTGTACTTGGCGATCCGGTCGCTGCGCGACAGCGAGCCGGTCTTGATCTGCCCAGCGTTCAGACCGACGGCGATGTCGGCGATCGTCGAATCTTCGGTTTCGCCGGAGCGGTGCGACACGACAGCGGTATAGCTGGCCCGCTTGGCCATCTCAATCGCCGCGAACGTCTCGGTCAGCGTCCCGATCTGGTTGATCTTGATCAGGATCGAGTTCGCAATGCCCTTCTCGATACCTTCCTTCAGGATCCGCGTATTAGTCACGAACAGATCGTCGCCGACCAGTTGGACTTTCTTACCGAGCCGATCAGTCAGCAGCTTCCAGCCGTCCCAATCGCTCTCATGCATGCCGTCTTCGATCGACACGATCGGGAACTTGTCGGCCAACGTCGCAAGATAGTCCGTGAACTCGGACGACGACAACTGCAGGCCCTCGCCGGCCAGCTGGTACTTACCGTCGTGGTAGAACTCGCTGGCCGCGCAGTCCAGCGCGAGTAGCACGTCTTCGCCGGCGCGATAACCGGCCTTCTCGATCGCCTGAAGGATCGTCGACAGGCATTCGTCGTTGCTGCCAAAGTTCGGCGCAAAGCCGCCTTCGTCGCCGACCGCGGTGCTCATGCCGCGGTCCGACAGAATCTTCTTCAACGCATGGAACACCTCGGCGCCGCAGCGCAGCGCCTCGCGGAAGGTCGGCTGGCTCGCCGGCACGATCATGAATTCCTGGATGTCCAGGCTGTTATTCGCGTGCGCCCCGCCATTGACGATATTCATCATCGGCACCGGCAATTGCATCGCGCCGGAACCACCAAAGTAGCGGTACAGCGGCAGACCCGCCTCCTCGGCGGCGGCCTTCGCGACCGCCATCGATACGGCAAGCATCGCGTTCGCGCCGATCCGCGACTTGTTGTCGGTGCCGTCCAGCTCCAGCAGCGTCTTGTCCAGAAACGCCTGCTCGGACGCGTCCAGGCCCATGATCGCCTCGGAGATATCGGTGTTCACGTGCTCGACCGCCTTGAGCACCCCCTTGCCGCTGTAGCGGCCCGCTTCACCGTCGCGCAGTTCGATCGCCTCGCGCGAACCCGTCGATGCACCGGACGGCACCGCTGCGCGACCCATCGTGCCCGATTCGAGCAATACGTCGCATTCGACGGTCGGATTGCCGCGCGAATCGAGAATCTCGCGCCCGATGATGTCTACGATAGCACTCATGATGTCCTCAAAGGATGGATGAATCGGTTTCGACTACGCTGTGTCAATGGGGCAGCGGTCTGCGCCGATCGGCGGCGCCGCCCAATGCCGCCAGCCGGCATGCCACGCGCCGTGCTCCGGTAGTGCAGACTTGCCGATCAGACGCGCCGAACCGCGACAAGGTTCATTCGCGACACCCCCAGCCTGTCACACTGCGCGTGGCTTAGCTGAAATCGTTCTCGAGCAGCGGCGTGGATTTCACCGCGCGATCGAGCGTCACCAGCGTTTCCAGCAATGCATGCATCCGCTGCAACGGTACCGCGTTCGGGCCGTCGGACTTCGCCTGCGCGGGATCCGGATGCGTCTCCATGAACAGTCCCGCCACGCCGACTGCAACCGCGGCACGCGCCAGCACCGGCACGAACTCGCGCTGCCCGCCAGACTGGGTGCCTTGGCCACCCGGCAACTGCACCGAATGAGTCGCGTCGAACACCACTGGGGCGCCAGTCTCGCGCATGATCGCGAGCGAACGCATGTCGGAGACCAGATTGTTGTAGCCGAATGAAGCGCCGCGCTCGCAAGCGAGGAAGCGGTCCACCGACAGCCCGGCTTCCCTGGCTGCCGAACGCGCCTTGTCGATCACGTTCTTCATGTCGTGCGGCGCCAGAAATTGCCCTTTCTTGATATTGACGGGCTTGCCCGAACGAGCGCACGCGTGAATGAAATCGGTCTGCCGGCACAGGAATGCCGGCGTCTGTAGCACGTCAACGACCGATGCGACCGCGTCGATCTCATCCTCCGCGTGCACGTCAGTTAACACCGGCACGCCGATCTGGCGGCGCACCTCGCCGAGGATACGCAGGCCTTCGTCCATGCCGACTCCGCGGAACGACTTATCCGAACTGCGATTGGCCTTATCGTACGACGACTTATAAATGAACGGAATGCGCAGCGCGCCGCAGATCTCGCTGAGCCGGCCGGCGGTGTCGAGCGCCATCTGCTCGGACTCGACCACACAGGGGCCAGCAATCAGGAAGAACGGCTTGTCCAGGCCGACCTCGAAATCGCATAGTTTCATGTTGACTCCCGGCCTGCGTTAATGGGCGCGCAGCGCAGCCGCCACTTTCTCGCCATGCTCGCGTTGTTGGCGACGCGCGAGTGCGGCCTCCACATAGGCTTTGAACAGCGGGTGGCCATTGCGCGGCGTCGAGGTGAACTCGGGATGGAACTGGCAGCCGACGAACCACGGATGCAGGTCCTCACGCAACTCCATCATCTCCGGCAAGTCCTCGGTCGGCGTGCGTGCACTGATGATCATCCCGCCGGCTTCGAGCGCCGGCACGAAATGATTGTTGACCTCGTAGCGATGCCGATGCCGCTCGTTGACATCATTGCCGTAAATTTGCTCGGCGCGCGTACCCGGCTTGACCGGACAGCGTTGTGCGCCCAGCCGCATCGTGCCACCCAGATCCGACGATTCACTGCGCTTTTCGACGGTGCCATCGCGGTCGTGCCATTCGGTAATCAGCGCGACGACCGGATTCGGCGTCGATGGATCGAACTCGGTGCTGTTGGCCCGCTGCAGGTTCGCGACATGGCGCGCAAATTCAATCACCGCCAGTTGCATGCCCAGGCAGATTCCCAGGTACGGCAACTTTGCCTCACGCGCGTAGCGGATCGCCTTGATCTTGCCTTCCGTGCCACGCCGGCCGAAACCGCCCGGCACCAAGATCGCGTCCAGGTGGGCGAGGCTATCGACGCCCTCTGTCTCGATCTGCTCCGAGTCGATGTACTCGATGTTCACACGCGTGAGCGTATGCAAAGACGCATGGCGCAGCGCCTCGATCAACGATTTGTACGATTCGGTGAGTTCGACATACTTGCCGACCATGCCGATCGTGACCTCGTGCTCCGGGTGCTCGAGCCGGTATACCAAGTCCGACCACAGCGTTAAATCGGCCGGATTCGGCGCGAACTTCAACTCGTCGCAAATGATCTCGTCCAGGCCCTGGTCGTGCAACATCTGCGGGATCTTGTAAATGCTGTCCACATCCCACACGGAGATCACCGCATCCTGCGGCACGTTCGAGAACATCGAGATCTTAGCGCGCTCGTCATCCGGGATCCGGCGATCGGCGCGGCACAGCAGCACGTGCGGCGAGATACCGATTTCCCGCAACTTCTGCACGCTGTGCTGCGTCGGCTTGGTTTTCAGTTCGCCGGCCGTCGCGATGAACGGCACCAACGTCAGGTGCACGAAGCACGCGCTGTGGCGCCCGAGCCGCAAGCTCATTTGCCGGGCTGCCTCTAGGAACGGCAGCGATTCGATATCGCCGACCGTGCCGCCGATCTCGACGATCGCCACGTCCGGCTCGCCGCATGTCGCCGACGCGGCACCGCGCTCGATGAACGCCTGGATCTCGTTCGTGATATGAGGAATGACCTGGACCGTCTTGCCAAGGTACTCGCCGCGGCGCTCCTTGCGAATCACCGACTCGTAGATCTGGCCCGTCGTGAAGTTGTTGGCGCGGCGCATCTTCGTGCTGATGAAGCGCTCGTAGTGGCCCAAGTCCAGATCCGTCTCGGCGCCGTCCTCGGTCACGAACACTTCACCGTGCTGGAACGGGCTCATGGTACCGGGATCGACGTTAATGTAGGGATCGAGCTTCAGTAAAGTGACTTTGAGACCGCGCGACTCGAGGATCGCGGCGAGGGAGGCGGCGGCAATGCCCTTACCCAAGGAGGAAACTACGCCGCCGGTGACAAATACATATTTGGTCATCGCTGGATGCTCGCGGGAAAGCCGGATTATACTCGAAAGCCCGGCTTTCTCTAAGCGTCCCGCGCCAAGTCGCGCAGCAGGCGCCGGATCGCGCGAGCGGTATCGAGCGGCCGCTCCATGGGAAACAAATGCGAGCCGTCAATCCAGTCAAAATGGGGACCGACGATGCGCCGTGTCGCATCGAGCCCGACCTGCCGCACCTCGCGGGAATGCGTGCCGGCCACGAATCCGACTGGCACGGGCGCGCCATGTGCAAGGCGCGCGCCCAGCGTACAAGGTAGCGTGCGGTAGATCCGATATTCAATATTTCGGTCGAACGCCAGTGCACGGGCGCCGCCGGGACCAAGGGGCGGGATCCCATGATCGATGTAGTTCGCGAACATGCGCTCGTCCCAGCGCGCGAAAGCCTGCTTGCGCTTGAAATGCCGCCATGCTTCGTCGCGACTGGGCCAATGCGTGCGGCGCTTGCGGGTGACCGCCGCCGGCGAAAGCCGCTCGTCCAGGCCGGCCCACTGCGTGACGCCCAGCAGCCGGCTGCGCCAACCGGCGATCAGCGGCGAGTCGAGCATCACCACACCCTTGACCCAATGAGGTTTCTTCAGCGCGGCCATCACCGACAAATAACCGCCCAACGAATGACCGACCAACCACACCGGCTGCTCCAGGCGTGCCGCCACATCGTCGAGCAACTGGTCGACCAGATGCGGCCAGTCGCGCGTGACCGGATAGCGAGGATCATGTCCGTACCGCTCGATGAACCGCACGTCGTAGTCGTCGGCCAACTCGGCAAAGATCGTCCGGTATGTCGATGCGGGAAACCCGTTCGCATGCGAGAAGTGAATCACGCTCTTCAACGACAGTCTCTCCTGTTCCTGTTTCTCTGGTTATATGCGCCGCAGCGTTACCAGGGTGCCGTGGCTTGCCGTTGAACGATATTTTCAGCCGTACCCTCCTGATCCGCTTGGACGTTGTCAGATCGAACACGTTGGGCTAGTCGGTCGCGCTCGTGCTCTACGTCACCGTATAGAGCGGGTTGCACTTGGCAACCACCGCGACCCAGGGCACCCCATCGGCATGTTCCACCCGCGGCAACGCGTGCTTTTCATTCATACTTCAGTGCACCGCAGCCCGTCACGCCACGAGAGAACTGGCGTGCCCTGCATCGTCCCATTTCCCGAGGTTACTTCAAAGCGACGGGTCTGGCGCCTGGTCCGGTTCTGATAACCTAAGAAAAAACCCGCGGCCTTCGGTGCTTTTGCCCAAATGCTCTTGCCCAAACGATACCTCATCACGCCAGACCCCTATGATGCCGGCCATCCCGCGTTATTTCTCGAACAGTTGAAGCGGACGCTGGACTCGGGAATTGAACTAGTCCAGCTTCGCTCAAAGAAGTTGAATTCTATCCATTACATGCATTTGGCCGAGAAAGCGATGGCCCTATGCGAGCAGCATCATGCTCTTCTGCTATTGAACGCCCACGCCCCGCTCAGTGCACAGCGCAACGTCGATGGGCTGCACCTGGACAGCCAAAGCCTAATGGCGTGCGACGAACGTCCCCTCCCGACAGCAAAACTGGTGGCTGCATCGTGCCACACGATGGCGGAACTCGAAAAGGCGCAGTCCATCGGCGCCGATTTCGTCACGCTCTCGCCCGTGCTGCGAACCGCCAGCCATCCCGACGCCGAGCCGCTGGGATGGGATCGCTTTCTCGCGCTGGCCTCGCGGACTACGCTACCCGTCTACGCACTGGGCGGCCTGTCAACTGATACACTGCCTCATGCCGAACGACACGGAGCGTACGGCATCGCAGGCATTCGCTGCTTTTGGAAGCCTTGATTGCTCGCCATTGGCAGCCTTGGCGACCGACGCGGCCCGTGCAACGCAGATCGACATGCTTTGCTCAGCGGAAAGTGACGCGGGTCAGCGCCCGGTCCAATAACGCCTGCGTGAGCGTCGATATGCATCGACCACCCAGCCAGACACCCCGCTGTCGATGCGCACCGCGCCATCGTTATCGCTGCGCAGCATATCGACGCCGCGCACACGATAACGCGCGGCGACCAGCGGGTGTGGATGGCCAAAGCGATTGCGGTAACCTACCTGAAATACCGCCATACGCGGCCGTACCGAATCGAGAAACACATCCGTCGATGACGTCTTGCTGCCATGGTGCGGCACGATCAGCACGTCACTGCTCAATGCCGGCCCATGCCGTTCGACCAGCGCCCGCTCGGCGGCCCGTTCGATATCTGATGCGATCAACACTGCGCCAAGCGCATTCGAGACGCGCAGCACGCATGCTGTTGCATTCGGCTTGCGTGGATCTGCCGCGCCCGTCGGCCACAGGAATTCGAACGTCACGCCGTCCCATCGCCATCGCTCCCCGGCACGGCATGCCCGCGTGATTGCACCACACGCGGTGGCACGCGCCCACAACGGATGAGCGGGCGGCAACGAGGCCTGCATCTGCGCGACCGGCATGTCGGCCAGCACCGCAGGCACGCCGCCCGCGTGGTCGATATCACGATGACTGACGACCAGCATGTCTAATGCGTTCACGTCATGCGCGCGCAGGAACGGCACGACGATACGCTGCCCCGCATTGCCCGCCTCCGGGCCCGGACCGGCATCGAACAGCAGTCGTCGCCGCGCGGTCTCGACCAGCACGGCGGTGCCCTGCCCGATATCGAGCGCCGTGACGCGAAAACCGTCAGCGAGTGGCGCCCGCGGTGCCGGCCACAGCAATGGCAGCCACAGGATGGGCGCGGCCGCGCGCAATGGCCAACCCCGAGGCCCCAGCATCCAAGCCGCACCGACGAGCGCGAGCAGCAGCGCGGCCGGCTCGGGCGCCGGCAAGTGCCACACGCCCCACGCGGGCGAAGCCAGCGCATCCAGTATGGCAAACAGCCACTGCACCAGGCGGTGCGCCAATTGCAATAGCAGCGCGTCCAATGGCGCCGGGATCGCAATGGCGAGCAGCACGGCTGGCACGACCAGGGTGCTGACCCACGGAATCGCGATGGCATTGGCCACCGGACCGAGTGCCGGAATCTGCGAGAACCAGACGACCGTCAACGGCGCAAGACCGAGCGTCACCGCCCATTGCACGCGCATAGCCGACGCCAGCCGTGCTGGCGCCCCACGCACCGCGGCGCGCGTGCGGGCCGCGAGCACGCCTAAGGCCTTAGCCGAACGCGGGCCAGGCATACCAGCAGGTCGCTCGCCCGGCCCGCCCGCGCTGGCCTGCGGCAACGTATCGGCCGGATCGAGTGACGGCCAGTCCGGTTCGTCGTCTCGCTGCGGCTGGTTGCAGCCCGCGCAGCGCAACGCCACCACGATCGCCGCGACCGCACCGAATGATAGCGCCGTGCTCGCCGACAACGTCGCCCACGGATCGACCAACACCACGATCACGAGTGCCCACGCGAGGACCAGCAACGGGTCGACGCGACGCCCACTCGCATAAGCAAGCGTCGCGATCGACAGCATGGCAACCGTGCGCTGAGCGGGAATGCCCAGCCCGGCGAGTGCGGCATAACCGGCAGCGGCGAGCATCGCACCGACACAACATGCGATAGGAACCGGCACGTGCAGCGGCAACGCCGGCGCAACGCCGAAACCGCGGCGCCAGGCCAGGGCAATGATCGTGGCAGCCAACGCCGCAACCGAGCCGATATGCAAGCCCGATATTGCCATCAGGTGATTAGTGCCAGTACGACGCAACCGCTCCCAGTCCGGCTCCGTAATCGCATCCTGTACGCCGATCGCCAGCGCAATCACGATCCCGGCATGTGAACCCGCGGGCTCGCCGCTGCCGCTGCCCGTCCCCGTTCGGGCAGGCTCGGACAAGACCTGCTCGATCCGCGCGCGAATGACCGCACGCCGACGGTCCACAGCGTTGAGCATCGCCCGGATACCGGGGCCCCGCTCAATATCGGGCGCGTGTGGCGAGCCCGGGGACGCCCCCGATTGCCAGTGCGGATCGGCCTGCAGGTGGCGCACGTAGCCCAGCGCACGCACACCGCGCGCCAGTTGCCGCACATCGGTGTCCGGCAATCCGAAATTGCCGTTGCCATGCACCCGCTTGAGTCTTGCAACGAGCGTATGGCGCCCGCCCGGCACAAGCGTCGCCGAGGGTTGCCGGCCGAACGCGGCAAGCCAGCTCAACTGGACGGTGCGGGGAAACCGCTCGATCCGGGGCGATGTTGATTCAACGTCGAACAAAAAGCGAAGCCCGCGCGCATCGCGCGACGACAAGCCACGCACCGTGCCGGTTAGGATCACATCGCGCCCCTCCCACTGCGGCGGCAAAGCATCTGACAGCGCGCTATGCGCGCGCCACGCCGCGTAACCAAAGCCGAGCAGTGCCGCGCACCCGATGCTCGCCGCCCGCATCAGCCACGACTTGTGCCAACTGGCGCGCCCCGCTGCCCGCGCACGATACGCGATGCATGCCACCCCAGCGGCGGCGAGCACTGCCACACCCCAGGCGAACCAACCGGCAACGTCCGGCAAACTGGGCTGCCACTGCAACACCCCAGTGCCCACGACGAACGCGCATAATCGTGCAAGCATCATCCCCCTCGGCCGGGCGTTCGTGCGCGACGGATTGCGTAGCGACGACCCGTGCCGGCACGGCGACAGGCGCGCCGCTGCAAAGCCAGCGACCGACGCAAGCAGCCTAACCCGGCGCCGCGACAACCATCCGGAACGCCTGAATACCGCCTGAATGCAAAATCCGATTATCGCTGTGCGAGGGCGAGCCGCGGCAACGCGGCGTGCGCGTTGGCCGTTGTACAGAGGGCCAGTTGTGGCAACGTCAGTGAACGCATGGCCGCAATCACCGCCGCAATGCGTGGCACTTGGTCGGGCGTGTTGCGCCCCTTGTAAATCCACTCCGGCGCAATATCTGGCGCGTCGGTCTCCACGACCAACGCATCGAGCGGCAATTGCGCGGCAAGCTGGCGGATGCGTCGGGCACGCTCGAACGTCACGTTGCCGCCAAAACCGAGTTTGAAGCCTTGTGCGATATACGCATCGGCCTGCTGAAAGCTGCCATTGAATGCGTGCGCGATGCCCCGCACGACGTTGAAGCGTCGCAACTCGGCGATCACCGAGTCCTGCGACTTGCGCACGTGGCAGATCACCGGCAAGTCGAACTCGCGCGCCATCTTCAACTGTGCCGTATAGATCTCGCGCTGACGAACCGCATCCAGCCCCGGCACGAAGAAATCCAGACCGATTTCGCCGATGCCGACAAAGCGTGGATCATCCAGGCTGGCGTGGATCTCGCTGCGCAACACCGCGAGATCCTCGTCCTGCGCGGCCGGCGCGTACAGGGGGTGGATGCCCAGTACATAGGCGCCCCCGTCCACGCAATGGGCTAACTCGCGCACCGCCGAGAAGTTAAAGCGGGCGACCGCTGGAATCACAATGCGCGACACTTGCGCATCGCGCGCTGCCGACGCCACGGCAGCCCGGTCCGCATCGAATTCGGATGCATCCAGATGACAATGGGTATCGATCCACATCGAGGCTCCTCGCTGCTCACGCCGGTGCGACACTGCACAAACCGAGCCGTCGTCAGACTAGCGTCTTGGCAAGCGCGGCGCGCGCCACCATTGTTTCATCGTGCAGCACACCATCTCGCAAGCGCAGTACCCGGTCGCAGCGCGCGGCCAACTCGATGTCGTGCGTGACGATCACGAAGCTCGTCTCGAACGTCTTCGACAACTCCAACATCAGCTGGAACACCGTTTCCGCAGTATGGCCATCGAGGTTGCCGGTCGGCTCGTCCGCCAGTACGCACGCGGGCCGCGTCACCAGCGCGCGCGCGATCGCCACGCGCTGCCGCTCGCCCCCGGAAAGCTCTCCTGGCCGGTGTTTCGCGCGATGCGCGACGCCGACGCGCTCTAGCGTGGCCAACGCCTCGCGACGCGCGTCCTCGATCGGCATCCGGCGGATCCGCAGCGGCATCGCGACGTTGTCCAGCGCGGTAAATTCGGGCAGCAGATGGTGGAACTGATAGACGAAACCCAGGACGCGATTGCGCAAATCGTTGCGCTCACGCTCCGCCAAGTGCGAGAATGGTCGGCCCAATAGCGCGACACGCCCCACACTGGGCTCGTCGAGCCCGCCCAGCAGATGCAGCAGCGTACTCTTGCCGGAGCCGGACGCGCCGACGATGGCCAGCTTCTCGCCGCGATATACGTGCAGTTGCGCGTCGGCCAGCACCGGCACCGGCTGGCCGCCCTGCACAAAGGTCTTCGATATGCCGGTCGCGGCCAGCACGATTTGCTGCTCGTTCATTGTTTTACTCATAGCGCAATGCCTCAGCCGGACGCACGCGTGCCCCCCGCCAGCTCGGATACAGTGTCGCGAGCGCAGACAGCACGAATGCAATCGCGCCGATCTTCACCACGTCAGCCGCGACCAAGTCGCTGGGCAGCTCGCTGATGAAGTAGATCGACGGTGGTAGAAATTGGAAGCCGAAAACATGCTCGATCAACGGTACCAGCCACGGGATACTGACGGCGAGGGCGCAGCCGAGCGCAATGCCGATGCCGGTGCCCACGAAGCCGATGGTCACGCCCTGAATCACAAAAATCTTCATAATCGAGCGCGGCTGCGCGCCAAGCGTGCGCAGAATCGCGATGTCGGCCTGCTTGTCGGTGACCGTCATCACCAGCGAGGAGACGAGGTTGAACGCGGCAACCGCAATGATCAGCGTCAGGATGATAAACATCATCCTTTTCTCGATTTGCACTGCCGAAAACCAAGTCTTGTTCTGTTGCGTCCAATCGCGGATATACAGGTCGCCGGACAGCGACCGTGCGAGTTGTCGCGCGACTTCCGGGGCGCGCTGCATGTCCTTGATCCGAAGCCGCACGCCGCTGGGCGCGCTCAACCGGAACAGCGCCTGTGCATCGGCAATCGATACCATGGCCAGTGTGCTGTCGAACTCGTAGTGACCGGACTCAAACACGCCGACCACGGTGAACTGCTTGAGCCGGGGCAGCATGCCGGCCGGCGTGATGGTACCCTCCGGAGCGACCAACGTGACCTTGTCGCCGACGGTCACGCCCAGCGCACTCGCCAAGTCTACGCCGAGCACAATACCAAACGATCCCGGCTGCAGATCGGCCAGCCGGCCCGCTTTCATCTCAGCACCCATGTCGGATACCTGCGGCTCCAGCGCCGGGTCGATGCCGCGCAATGCGACGCCGTTGACCGCACTTTGCCGCGTGAGCAGCGCCTGCGCATCGATGTACGGAGCCGCGCCAATCACCACTGGATTCTGGCGCGCCTCGTTGGCAGTCAATTGCCAGTTTGGCATCGAGCCGGTCGGCGAGAAGATCTCGATGTGCGCTAGCACCGACAGCATCCGGTCGCGCACTTCTTTCTGGAAGCCGTTCATCACCGACAGCACGACAATCAGCGCCGCGACGCCGAGCGCGATGCCCGACATCGAAATCAGCGAAATAAACGAAATGAACCCGTTGCCGGAAGAACGTTTGCCAGTACGCGTATAGCGCAAGCCAATTTGCCATTCGTAAGGGAGCTTCAAATCAATCCTTTGTATCCACACTGACTGATCCCGCTGCTGGACACCGCCGCAGGTAACAGCGAAGTTTGCCACACAATGGTGTCCTTCCGCCGCTACATGCCGCAATATCCGGATCCGATGGCCGCCTGCTGGCCTGACGCACCCGGGACACGCGCGATCGTGTTGATTCGCGCATGCCGGGCACCCACCATCGCTTCTAGCTCATGTCCATCTCGCGGCCCAAGCCATCACGCACACGACTTCAAACTGGGGCACAGCGCCTGCCTTCAGGCGCCACGAGCCGTTGCCTGGGCAGGCCGACGAAATTCCAGTTTTTTGGCCCTAATACCTGAAGTTTTGCGCAACGGGGTCGCCTCAGGGCCATTATTCATTTGACTCTCCCATTGCCAATGGTTAACGGTTCAAACTATTTTGAGCCGCCATATCCCTTTTTTATTCCGCACGAATAGTTCGGCTCGATTGCATTCCCCGGTATTGCCGCGTACATTTTTCCCGCATTTCATTTTTTGACTCAATGCCACCCAAAGGTTTAAAATGACCGCATTTAATTATTCGCGACGAGTCACAGGTTATAGCGCTCCGCTCTACCAACGCTCGGACTTCGTTATTCCAAGAATATCCAGCAAATTATCTGCATTCAGCGTAGTTTTAGCCTTGTCATTTATCAATGACGCCACTGCATCCAACCACGGCTATGAAGAATCGGCCCTAGAAAGCATCATAACAGATATCACAAAAAGCAAACTAGCACCCTTTGAATCGACACTAATTAGATTGGACGTTGACCATTCAAAAACGAAAGAAAAATTGGACAAACTAAAGATAGACACCAATAGCGCTTTTTTAAAATTTACGAATCAGATCGCCACAGAAAATACAGCAATAAACCAAAAAATAGATCACATCAACTCAGCAACGGAAGATCAATTAAATAATATCAATCACAAAATTAGCAATCTCAGCCAAAAGTTAACCAGAAATTCTAATGAACAAGCGAATTTAAAAGAATCTCTAAACCAAAACATATCCGACCTTAACAACACCGTGAAGCAGATAGCACACAACAATAAATCACTTATCAATAAGTTAAATAATGCAAATACAACAACTCAGGATCAAATAAAAGATATCCGGGATCAATCATATAGGCACTACGGAAAAATCACAGAGACCATAAACGAACTCGCATTGACGACAAACAACCAATTTACGGAGCACAAGGAAACAATAAAAAATGAGTTAGCAATACTGGGAAACAGGGTAGATCAACTAGAAAAACAAACAAACAAAAACAGAAGCGCAAAGGACAACCCGGGCAATCGGTACAAAAACCCGAAAGACACGGTCGTTGCAGAGTCATCCACCACGGTATCGCTGCAAGCAGAGTTGGCTAACGCGAACGACGGTGGGTCTTTGCAGCCCATGCTGGCGGGCAATGAAATGCGTCCGGGGCCCCAGCTGACGAACACCGACAGCCAACCGGCGCTTATGCTGGCGGACAAAAGCCGCCATACCGGGCCTGCGCCGGCGAACCAAGGCCGGCATGCCGAAGTTGCGCTGGTGAACCAAGACGGGCCCTCCGAGCGTGCTCCCGCGGACCAAGGCGGCCATGCCGAAGTTGCGCCAGCGGACCCAGGCAGCCGAGCCGAGGTTGCGCCAGCGGACCCAAGCGGGGTCGTCGAACCGATGACCGCCGACGATGTCCGTGCCGCTTGGCGGGCGCTCCAGAATAGCAGTGGCCATTCCGGGCCCATGCTCGCAGACGATGTGGCGTCGGCTCACGATGACACCATCTCCTGCGACCAGCCCGGCGAGTGCGGGCACGGCTCTGCACAAGGGCGGCTGCGCGAATTCATTGGGGCTGACCTGCCTTCACTCCTGGCCGAACAACTGAATATCCGCGTCGACGACACCCGCGTCTCGGTCGGCGAGCCCGGCCATGAACGCAGACTTACAGACGTCGCACGCGGCACGCAGCCTACCGACGCAGTGAACAAGGCGCAAATGGATGAGGCGGTAGCACAGGTGGACCGCAACGCATCGGCGGGCACCGCGGCAGCGATGGCGGTAGCGGGACTGCCACAGCCAACCTTGCCCGGCAAGAGCCTGATGACGTTTGCCGGTGCGACTTACCGCGGCCAGTACGGTGTGGCGCTTGGCATATCGCACGTGACGCCGAATAACCGCTGGGTATTGAAAGTTGCCGCAAACGCGAACGGCCGTGGCTACGTTGGAATGGTCGCAGCAGGCGGTTTTCAATGGTGAGGGTGAGGCGCAAAGCGTGCGCTCGCGCGACAGATGACGCGCGATAGGCGAGCGAGGTCGATATGACCGGTGGATTGCCCTACAATGCGCTCCATCATGCATGTCACATACCCCGTTTCCCGCCTCCACCTACTGCTGCCCTTTGCGTTGCCCACCGCGGCCAACGCACAGCCTGCGCTACAGAACCTGGATAAGCCGGCACTAGATAGGTTGCTCGAACGCGCGACGCTTGTCGAACGCGTGATCGGGGACGATTTCCAGCGCACGTTGCCACACGAGCGATGGGTCGTCCGCTGTTTCGGCGTTGGCCATGCCGCCGCATCTGCTGCGTCGCGCCAGCAGGCAGACGATGCAGCATCGAACAGGCGGATAGATCCGTTCGCAACTGACGATGATGCGCCGCTCGCCCCGTACATGCTGCTTGCGGACGGCGGCGAACCGCGTGATGCTGTCTGGGCATGCGTCGAGCCCGTTCATGTGCAGGTCGCGCACGATCATCTGGTGCTGATCGATCCCAAGACGCTGCAGCTTTCGACAGATGACGCGGCCGCGCTACTCACCGTCGCACGGCCCCTCATTGAGGAACTCGGCGTAGAACTGGCTGCCCCGACGCCGCTGCGCTGGTACTTGTCGAGTGAGCAACTCGGCTCGTTGGCCAGCGCGGCGCCACTGCGCGCCGCCGGACGCAACATCGAAATCTGGCTGCCGCACGAGGCCCATACCGGCCACCGACCACGCACGTGGATGAAGCTGCAAAACGAGGTCCAGATGGCTTGGTTCGAGCATCCGGTCAACCAGGCTCGAGAAGCACGCGGGTTGCCCGCCGCCAACTCGATCTGGCTTTACGCGCAAGGGCGCATGATGCCGGTGTCGCGGCCCTTCGAGCGCGTGCTATCGCAGGCAGCAGCTACGCGTGGGCTAGCGCTCGCGTCCGGCGCGGCGTTGGAGATGCCGCCCGCCACTTTCGACATGCTGCGGCAACGAACCGGCGGTCAGGCCGCGGCCCGCGCCGCGGGTCGTGGCACAACCGGTGTGACGCTGGTCGAACTCGATCAACTGAGCGCACCATTTGTGCAGCAGGACTGGCCGCGCTTTCGCGCCGCGTTTGCGGTGCTGGAGCGCGACTGGTTCGCTCCAGCGCTCGCGGCGTTAGAGCGCCGCGAACTCGCGGAACTCACGTTGACGCTGTGCGGCGACACTGGCACGACGACGCTCGTCGTGCGCCCCATCGACATGAAAAAATTCTGGCGACGCCGGTCATTTGCGTCGCTGTTGCCGTGAGCTCGCGCCCATGACCCGAATCGTCACCCGAACCTGCCCACCCGCCGACGCGCATGCCCTTGCGCGGCATGGCATCCATCCGGTGCTCGCGCGGCTGTATGCATCGCGCGGCATCGGTGCGCCCTCCGACGTGGAAACCGCGCTGGCGCGACTCCTGCCACCAACGCAGCTCTCAGGCGCCGACGCTGCGGCCGCGCTGCTGGCCGATGCGATTGCCGCGCGACGGCAAATCCTGGTGGTAGCCGACTATGATTGCGATGGCGCAACGGCATGCGCGGTGGCCGTGCGCGGCCTGCGCCTGTTCGGTGCGCATATCGACTACCTGGTGCCAAACCGGTTCGAATACGGTTACGGACTGACGCCGGATATCGTCGAACTGGCCGCCCGCCGCCCTGGCGCACGCCCCGACCTGCTGGTCACTGTCGACAACGGGATCGCCAGCGTAGACGGCGTGGCGGCTGCCAACGCGCTCGGCATCGATGTGCTGATTACCGATCACCACCTGCCCGGCGACACGCTGCCCGCGGCACGCGCGATCGTCAACCCGAACCAACTGGGCTGCGCATTTCCGAGCAAGCACCTGGCCGGCGTCGGCGTGATGTTCTACGTGCTACTGGCGCTGCGCGCGCTATTGCGCGAGCGCGGCGCCTTCGATGGCCGCCCCGAGCCGCGGCTGGACGGTCTGCTCGACTTGGTCGCGCTGGGCACGGTGGCCGACGTCGTACGACTGGATGCGAACAATCGTGTGCTGGTTGCACAGGGCCTTCAGCGCATCCGTAACGGCAAGATGCAACCAGGCGTGGCCGCGCTTTTCCGGGTGGCCGCGCGCGATGCGCGCAACGCATCCGCATTCGACCTAGGGTTTGCATTGGGGCCGCGACTGAATGCGGCGGGTCGGCTCTCCGACATGTCGCTTGGCATCGAATGCCTGGTCACCGACGATGCGCAGCGCGCCGATGCACTGGCACAGCAACTCGATGCAATGAACCGCGAACGGCGTGAAATCGAGGCGGGGATGCAGGAGCAAGCGCTGGCCGAGCTCGCACAGCTCGATCCGCGCGATGCGGCCACGATCACGCTATTCAACCCGGCGTGGCACCAGGGCGTGATTGGCATCGTCGCCGGCCGGCTCAAGGAGCGCTTCCACCGGCCGGCGATCACGTTCGCGCCGGCCGACGAGTCGGGCGAGCGCGTGAAAGGCTCGGGACGCTCGATCCCAGGCTTTCACTTGCGCGACGCGCTGGACCTAGTCTCCAAGCGGGAGCCCGGACTGATCGAGCGCTTTGGCGGCCACGCGATGGCCGCCGGCCTCACGCTGCGCACCGACGACGTACCGCGCTTCGCGGCGGCATTCGAGGCGCTGGCGCGCGAATGGCTGAACGAGGATGCACTCGCGCGACAGATCGAGACCGACGGCGAGCTAGAGGACGCTTATCACACACCATCGTTCGTCGCGCTGATCGACAACGCGGTATGGGGCCAAGGTTTCCCGGCGCCGGTTTTTTCGGGAGAATTCGACGTGCTGTCGCAGTCACTCGTCAAGGAACGGCATTTGAAGTTGCAGCTTGCCCGCGGGCGCCAGCGCTTTGCAGCAATTTGGTTCAATCACATTGACACGCTTCCGGCACGGGCGCTGTTCGCCTACCGGCTCGTGCGCGATACCTGGAATGGTGTGTCGCGTGTGCAGTTAGTCGTCGAGCATGCGGCGCCCTGATGTCGATCCGCTATAATTTACCCTTTTTGCAAGGCCCCGATCGACATGGAAGCAGAACGTCTGAACGCGATCGAAGCGACCCTCACCGACCTGCGCAAGCGCGCGGCAGAACTACGGGGGTATCTTTGACTTCGATGCGAAACAAGCTCGCCTAACGGAAGTCAACACGGCGCTCGAGGACCCGAACGTCTGGAGCGACGCGAAGCAGGCGCAGGCGCTCGGTCGCGAGAAGAAGCTGCTCGACGCGGTCGTGCAGATGCTCTCGGCGCTGCACGGCGACCTAACAGACACGCAGGAGCTGTTCGAACTGGCCAACGAGGAACAGGACGATGACACGCTCCTGGCCTGCGAGCGCGACGTGCAGGCCCTGGAGCGCCGCGTGGCGGACATCGAGTTTCGCCGGATGTTCAATAATCCGGCCGATCCGAACAACTGCTTCGTCGACATCCAGGCCGGCGCCGGCGGCACCGAGGCACAGGACTGGGCGTCGATGCTATTGCGCCAGTATCTGCGCTACTGTGAGCGCAAGGGCTTCAAGGCCGAAGTGCTTGAGCAGTCCGATGGTGAAGTGGCAGGCATCAAGAATGCCACGGTCAAGGTCGAAGGCGAGTATGCCTATGGCTACCTGCGCACCGAGACCGGCATCCACCGCCTGGTGCGCAAGTCGCCGTTCGATTCATCCGGCGGCCGCCATACGTCGTTCTCGTCGGTGTTCGTGTATCCGGAAGTGGACGAATCGATCGACATCGACGTCAACCCGGCCGACCTGCGCATCGACACGTTTCGCGCCTCCGGGGCCGGCGGCCAGCACATCAACAAGACCGACTCGGCGGTGCGCATCACGCATGTGCCGTCCGGCATCGTCGTGCAGTGCCAGAACGATCGATCGCAGCATCGAAACCGCGCCGAGGCGATGGCGATGCTCAAATCACGTCTGTACGAGGCGGAGATGCGCAAACGCCAGGCCGAGCAGGACAAGCTCGAATCGAGCAAGACCGACGTGGGCTGGGGCCACCAGATCCGCTCCTACGTGCTCGACCAGAGCCGCGTGAAAGACTTGCGCACAAACGTCGAAATCAGCAACACACGTGCGGTGCTCGACGGGGACCTCGACGATTTCATCAGCGCGAGCCTGAAGCAAGGCGTATAACTGCGAGCGCAATTGACCATGACCGAAAAGAATCCCAATGCCACGCAGGCCGGCATCGACAGCGACGACAACGCGATCATCGCGGAGCGCCGCGACAAGCTGCGGGCGCTGCGCGAGCAAGGTGTCGCGTATCCGAACGACTTCCGCCCGGAAAACAACGCGGCAGATCTGCACGCTCGCTTTGCCAACACCGACAAGGACGCCGTCGAAGCGCACGCGCTCAACGTATCGATTGCCGGCCGGATGATGCTCAAGCGCGTCATGGGCAAGGCAAGCTTCGCGACCGTGCAGGACGGCACCGGTCAGATCCAGTTCTTCATCACGCCGGCTGATGTCGGTGCTGATGTCTACGATGCATTCAAGAAATGGGACCTGGGCGACATCATCGCGGCGTACGGCGTGCTGTTCCGGACCAACAAGGGCGAGCTGTCGGTACGCTGCATTGGGCTGCGGCTGCTGTCCAAGGCCATCCGACCGCTACCGGACAAGTTTCATGGGTTGTCCGACCAGGAAACGCGCTACCGGCAGCGCTACGTGGATCTGATCGTCACGCCCGAAGCACGCCAGACGTTCCAGGCGCGCACGCGCGCGATCGCATCGATCCGCCAGTTCATGACGAATGCGGGCTTTATGGAAGTCGAGACGCCGATGCTGCACCCGATTCCGGGCGGCGCGGCGGCCAAGCCGTTCATCACGCACCACAATGCGCTGGACATGCAGATGTTCCTGCGCATCGCGCCGGAGCTGTACCTGAAACGGCTAATCGTCGGCGGATTTGACCGCGTATTCGAAATCAACCGGAATTTCCGCAACGAAGGGGTCTCGCCGCGGCACAATCCGGAATTCACGATGATGGAGTTCTACGCCGCGTACACCGACTACCGCTGGCTGATGGACTTCACTGAGCAGTTGATCCGGCAAGCGGCGCTGGACGCACGGGGTACGACGGCGATCCACTATCAGGGGCGCGAACTGGACTTAAGCCAGCCCTTTCACCGCTTAACGATCACCGGCGCGATCCAGAAGTATGCGCCGCAATACAGCGACGCACAGCTTGCTGACAGCGACTGGCTACGTGCCGAATTGCGCCGGCTCGGCGTCGATACCCACGACGCGCCGTTGCGCAACGCCGGCGTGGGCGCGCTGCAGCTTGCCCTGTTCGAGGAAACCGCTGAAGCGCAGTTGTGGGAGCCGACCTATATCGTCGACTATCCGGTGGAAGTGTCGCCGCTCGCGCGGGCGTCGGACACGGTCCCCGGCATTACCGAGCGCTTCGAGTTGTTCATTACCGGACGCGAGATGGCAAACGGCTTCTCGGAACTGAACGATCCGGAGGACCAAGCGGCGCGCTTTCGCAAGCAGGTCGAGCAGAAAGATGCCGGCGACGAGGAAGCGATGTACTACGATGCCGACTACATCCGCGCGCTCGAATACGGCATGCCGCCGACCGGTGGATGCGGTATCGGCATCGACCGGCTCGTGATGTTGCTGACCGACAGCCCGAGCATCCGTGACGTGATCCTATTCCCGCACCTGCGGCGCGAGGATTGACACGGCAATACGCGCGTACGATCGGCCGCGAGCGGGTCCGTGCGCCAACGTCGCCCTGAGGGCCGGCAATTGCCGGCCCTAATTATTTGTAACAAACGGTAAAGCGGCACGGGTGTGGCGGCCAGTACGCCGCAATTGGTTACAACTTGAAACCGACAACGGGCGGGGCATCGCGCAGACTAGGCGCAATCGAAAAGCGCCCCTTTCGTGAAAGTCAAAAATGGAAAGCCCACGCAAACTTCACCCGTTGGTCGCGGCCGCCGCGGTCGGGGTCATCATTGCTAGCCTGGCCGCGACCGCGGCCGTCACGGGGTTGCTGCCCAACGCATCCAGCAGCAGTAGCGCGCGCAGCGATGCCGCGCCAATTACCCAAACTGTGCAGCAACCGGTCATGAATGCCGCCGCACCGGCTGCTGCAGTGCAGTCGAGCGCTACGTTGCCCCAGGCGCCATCATCCGCACAGCAATCGGCGCCGCCCCCCGCGTCGTATGCGTCACGTGTGCAGCAATCGGGCGGTGCAGCCATGCCCGCGCCGCCCGCTGGCTACGCGCGAAATGGCACTGGACCCGGCGCCGAGCCACAATATGCACCGCCCCGTGCGGCAGCGTGCGCATCATGCGGCACCGTGGAGTCGGTCGTTCCTGTTCGGCGCGAAGGCCATAGCACAGGACTCGGCGCGGTCGGCGGCGCGGTGGCAGGCGGCGTGATCGGCAACCAGTTCGGCGGCGGCGGTGGACGTACCGCGATGACGCTGCTCGGCGCACTCGGCGGCGGACTGGCCGGCAACTCGGTCGAGAAACATATGCGCAGTGAAACGGACTATCGGGTCCACGTACGGATGCAGAACGGCAAACTGCGCTACTTCACGTACCGGCAGCCTCCTTCCTTCCAGCCCGGCGAGCGCGTACAAATCGAAAACGGCGCGCTAACGCACGCCGGTTGACAGGCCACAGACTGGGACACCAGCGACGCAGATAAGGGACGTGCGCGAGGTTTAGTAGTCGGCGTCTTCGATCCACGCGGCCTGGATCGCCTCGAGAATCTTTTCGCTCGAGCGCTCCGGGTCGTCGTCAAAGCCGTCCAGTTCCGTCACCCATCGATGCAGGTCAGTGAAACGCACATATTGAGGGTCAACGTCGGGATGGGCATCGGTCAGTGCCATCGCGATGTCGTTCGTGTCGGTCCATTTCATCGCTGCCGCCCTCCTCGGACTCAGTGGTTTTCCTTCGCATGATTGATCGAGTATTTCGGAATCTCGATCACCAGATCCGCATTTTGCGGCACCTTGGCCTGACACGATAACCGGGAAGTCGGCTCCAGGCCCCAAGCCTTGTCCAGCAGGTCGTCCTCATCCTCCTCGGACGGTGCCAGCGCATCGAATCCTTCGCGCACGATCACGTGGCACGTGGTGCACGCGCACGACTTCTCGCACGCATGCTCGATCTCGATTCCAGCATCCAGCAACGTATCGCAGACGCTCGTGCCAGGCTCGGCTTCAAGCACCGCTCCCTCGGGGCACAATTCGACATGGGGCAAAACAACGATTTGAGGCATTGGAAAACAGTCCTGTAAAGCGGCAGTGGCGGCAACGATCAGCCAATTTCGTCAAGCTTACGGCCAGCGAGCGCGCCACGAATACTCTTGTCCATGCGCCGCGCGGCGAACTCGTCGGTCGCGGCCGCCAGGGCTTTCGTCGCCTCGTCGATGCGGTCCGCGTCGTCGCCGTCAACCACGGCGCGCAGCGCGTTCAATTTGGCATCGACGTCGGCACGCTCGGCAGCGTCGAGCAATTCCCCATCGGCCGCCAGCGCCGCGTCGGTTGCGTCCACCAGGCGCCGCGCGTCGATTTGTGCTTCGCGTAACGCCCTCGCGCGCATGTCGCGCTCCGCGCTGCTGAAACTATCCTCGAGCATCCGCGCGATATCGTTATCACCCAGCCCGTACGACGGCTTAACGACCACTGCGGCCTGCGTTCCCGACTGCAATTCGCAAGCGGACACGGACAACAGCCCGTCCGCATCGACCTGAAATGTGACGCGGATCCGAGCGGCGCCGGCGGTCATCGGCGGAATGCCACGCAACTCGAAACGCGCGAGCGAGCGACAGTCGGACACCAATTCACGCTCGCCTTGCACCACGTGAATGGCCATCGCGCTCTGGCCGTCCTTGAACGTCGTGAATTCCTGCGCCCGTGCCACAGGAATCGTCGAGTTCCGCGGAATGATCTTCTCCACCAGCCCGCCCATCGTCTCCAATCCGAGCGACAGCGGTATCACGTCGAGCAGCAACCAGTCGTCACCCTCGCGCCGGTTGCCGGCCAGCACGTCGGCCTGGATCGCGGCGCCCAGTGCGACGACCTGGTCCGGATCCAAGTCGGTCAACGGCGCCTTGCCGAAATACTGCTCGACAGCACGCCGCACGCCACGCATACGCGTGGAGCCGCCTACCAGCACGATGCCGTCGAAGTCCTGCGGCCCCGCCTTCGCATCGCGCAACGCCTTGCGCGTGAGCGCCAGCGTACGTTCGACCAGCGGCTGGGTCATGGTCGCGAATTCGGCTTCCGTGAGCGTCAGCACGACGCGCCGGCCGCAGGATAACGTGACGTCGAGCACGGCCTCATCCTGAGCCGACAGCGTTTCCTTCGCAACACGCACCGCATCCAGCAGCGCTCGCACGTCCTGCGGCGGCAGCGTGCCAAGCGCCGCGCGGTTCAGCACATGCCGATACAGCGCCTGATCGAAGTCATCGCCGCCCAGCGCCGAATCGCCACCCGTGGACAGCACCTCGAACACGCCGCGCGTGAGCTTGAGCACCGACAAGTCAAATGTGCCGCCACCCAAGTCGTACACCGCGTATAGCCCTTGCGCACCGCTGTCCAGCCCATAGGCGATTGCCGCGGCGGTCGGCTCGTTCAACAAGCGCAACACGTTCAAGCCAGCGAGCTGTGCGGCATCTTTCGTGGCCTGCCGCTGTGCGTCGTCAAAATACGCGGGAACTGTGATGACGGCCCCGACTATTTCGTCACCGAGCGTATCCTCGGCGCGCTGCCGCAATGTCGCGAGGATCTCCGCGGAGACCTCGACCGGGCTGCGCACGCCGTCCACGGTCTGCAGCTGGACCATGCCAGGCGCATCGATGAACGCGTAAGGTGCGTTGTCCAGGTCCTGCACGTCGGCCTTGCCGCGCCCCATGAAGCGCTTGACCGAGACAATTGTGTTGCGCGGATCCAACGCCGCCTCTTCCTTCGCCGGATAACCGATCTTGCGCCCACCGCCAGGCAGGTAGCGAACGACGGATGGCAGCAACGCCCGCCCTTCGTCGTCAGGCAGCACCTCCGGGATGCTGTTGCGCACCGCGGCCACCAGCGAGTGGGTTGTCCCAAGGTCGATGCCGATGGCGATTCGGCGCTGATGCGGCGCCGGCGCCATGCCGGGTTCGGAGATTTGCAGTAAGGCCATCTTTATCCATGTGGGATACGATGCCGGGCGCGTGACGATCGCGCCTCGCATCGGGCGGCAAGCTTCACGCCGCCTCCAATTTGTCGATCTGTGCGTCGATTTCGTGTGCGACCCGTTCGATAAACATCAACTGGCGCACCGCTTCGGCCGCCGGCTGGTCCGCACCGGAATCGAGCCATTCGCCGAGCCGCACGAGCCGTGCCGATTCCTCGTCCCGCAACTCGCGTAGCAGCGTCTGCAGCGCATCAACATTGCGCGCCGCAGCCGCATCCTCGGTCCGCTCGCGCCATTCCATTTGCTGCATCAGGAACGCCGGTTCCATCGCGGTATTGTTTTCCGCACCGACGTCGATGCCACGTAGGTGCAACAGATAGGTCGCGCGTCGCAGTGGCGACTTCAGTGTCTGATACGCCTCATTCGCGCGCGTTGCCCATTGCATCGCGATGCGCTTTTGCGCGTCGCCAGCTGAAGTGAAACGGTCCGGATGCACCTGCGCCTGCACGGCGCGATAGGCATCATCGAGCACGCGCGCGTCTAACCCGAAACGCTCGGGCAATTGGAACAATTCGAAGTGGTTTTGAGTCAGCGAAGGCATGGTCGGAAATCACAACTGGCGCCCTACTATTCGGTGGCGCCGAGGGAATACGCCAATGGCGCCAAAGACAACATGCGACGACTCAGACGCGGAACGACTCGCCGCACCCGCATTCGTCCTTCACGTTCGGGTTGTTAAACCGGAACCCCTCGTTCAGCCCCTCGCGAGCGAAATCCAGTTCTGTGCCGTCGATGTACGCCAGGCTCTTCGGATCGACGATGACCTTAATCCCATGACTCTCGAACACCATGTCGCCGGAGTCCAGTTCATCGACGTATTCGAGCTTATACGCCAGACCCGAGCAGCCGGTCGTGCGCACCCCGAGCCGCAGCCCGATGCCCTTGCCGCGGCGCGTCAGATACTTCTGCACGTGCTGTGCTGCTTTTTCCGTCAAAGTGATCGCCATCGTCGTTCGCCGGTCCGGCCGGCCATCATTCATCGGTTCACCCACTGCCGCGCTTGACCGGCCTGACCGGCCGGTCGCGCGGCTCTCCGCGTCAAGCCGTCGCTTCGCCCGCCTGGACAGCAAGTTCGTCGGCCACCGCCACACGTCGCTTCTTGTAGTCAGCCACCGCCGCCTTGATCGCGTCTTCCGCCAAAATCGAGCAGTGGATCTTCACCGGTGGCAGCGCCAACTCCTCGGCGATCTGGGTATTCTTGATCGATAGTGCCTGATCCAGCGTCTTGCCTTTGACCCATTCCGTCACCAGCGAACTGGACGCGATCGCGGAGCCGCAGCCATAGGTCTTGAACTTCGCGTCCTCGATGGTCCCATCCGCGCCGACCCGGATCTGCAGCTTCATCACGTCGCCGCACGCCGGCGCACCGACCATACCGGTGCCGACCGCGTCGTCGTCCTTCGCAAACGACCCGACATTGCGCGGGTTTTCATAGTGATCCAAAACCTTGTCGCTATAAGCCATTGCAGTACTCCTTGCTGTATCGGTAGAGGTTCAAGCCGTCGCGCTCAATGCGCAGCCCATTGGATCGACGACAGGTCGATCCCTTCCTGATGCATTTCCCACAGCGGCGAAAGCTCGCGTAGCTTCGCGATCTTGTTGTTCAACAACTCGATCACGTAGTCCACTTCCTGCTCGGTCGTAAAGCGTCCCACCGTGAAGCGGATCGAGCTATGTGCCAGCTCGTCGTTACGACCCAGCGCGCGCAGTACGTACGACGGCTCCAGCGACGCGGACGTACAGGCAGAACCAGACGATACCGCGACATCCTTGACCGCCATGATCAGAGACTCGCCCTCGACGAAATTGAAGCTCACGTTCAGGTTGTGCGGCACGCGCGCATGCATGTCGCCGTTCACGTACACCTCGTCGATCCGCATCAGGCCGTTGAGCAAGCGATCGCGCAGCATCCGCACCCGCTCGTTCTCGGTGGCCATTTCCTCGCGGGCCAGCCGGAACGCCTCGCCCATGCCCACAATCTGATGGGTGGCGAGCGTGCCGGAGCGCATGCCCCGCTCATGGCCACCGCCGTGCATCTGCGCCTCGATCCGCACGCGCGGCTTACGCCGCACATACAGCGCACCGATCCCCTTCGGCCCATATGTCTTATGCGCGGAAAACGACATCAGGTCGACCTTCAACTTCTGTAGGTCGATTTCGACCTTGCCGGTCGCCTGCGCGGCATCGACATGGAACACGATCCCTTTTTGCCGGCAGATCTCGCCGATCGCCGCAATATCCTGGATCACGCCAATCTCGTTGTTCACATGCATCACCGACACGAGAATGGTGTCCGGCCGCAACGCCGCACTGAATGCCTCCAGGTCAAGCAGACCATTGTCGCGCACGTCCAGGTACGTCACCTCGAAGCCCTGTCGCTCCAGTTCGCGCGTGGTGTCGAGCACGGCCTTGTGCTCGGTCTTCACCGTGACAATGTGCTTGCCCTTACTGCGATAAAAATTCGCCGCGCCCTTCAGCGCCAGGTTGTCCGACTCGGTTGCACCCGACGTCCAGATGATCTCACGCGGATCGGCATTGACCAACGCGGCCACCTGCTCGCGCGCCTGCTCAACCGCGCGCTCGGCTTCCCAGCCATACGCATGGCTACGCGAGGCCGGGTTGCCGAATTGCTCGCGCAGGTACGGGATCATCTTATCCGCCACGCGCGGGTCAATGGGCGTCGTCGCGCTGTAGTCCATGTAGATGGGCAGGTGGAACGGGGGATTTTTCATGTGGGGCTCCGCAAGTCTGTGTCTGCTGCCAATACGTGTGTCCGTATGTCGCGTCGCCGTCCGCTCAGGACTGCGCGATGTTGAACACGGAATTCGGTCCTTTCGGCCCGACGCGGACCGTGTCCGGCGCTACCGGCTCGCCTCGCCGGTCGAGCCGCACCGGCGAGGCACTCTCGCGCGAACGCTGTTGGTCGACTAAGTCCTGCAGCGACACGGAATCGAGGTACTCGACCATCTTCTGGTTCAGCGTCGACCACAATTCATGCGTCATGCAATGGCCGTCTGGCTGCTTGGTGCCCTCGCACGTGCCCTTGCCACCGCACTGCGTCGCGTCCAGCGGCTCGTCAACAGCGATAATGATGTCGGCCACGGTCACCTCGTCGGCGCGGCGCGCGAGATTGTAGCCGCCGCCCGGTCCGCGCACCGACTCGACGATCTCGTGCCGGCGCAACTTGCCAAACAGCTGCTCCAAATAAGACAGCGAGATCCGCTGCCGCTGACTGATGCCCGCGAGCGTCACGGGGCCCTTCTCTTGGCGCAGCGCCAAGTCGATCATCGCGGTAACGGCGAAGCGGCCTTTTGTAGTGAGTCTCATGGTGTGGGGCACCCGTAATTCTCGACGATTTTTGTCAAGTATAGATATCCTAGCATTTTAGTCAAGTACCCCTACCGCGGTCAGGGATAGAATAGTGCACTGCCCCATGCGGCAACGTGCGCTGCCGTCGGCCCGCGCGCTCCGTGTCGCTTAGATCGCGTAGCGATGCCGCAACTGCGCAAGCAAGCCGTCGCAGGCGTCCTCGACTTCGTCAAGCACGCGCTCGAAGCCCTCGTGGCCACCGAAATAAGGATCGTCAACGATGTCGCTATCGTAACGGCGCGCGAACTCCATTAGCAGCCGGATCTTATGCCCATGCTCGGACGGGCAGCGACGTCGCAGCTCGGCGACGTTGTCATGATCCATCGCGAGCAGCAAATCGAACCGCGCAAAATCGCCGGCGCTGACCTGCCGGGCACGCAACGCATCCAATGCGTAACCCCGCGACATCGCGGCGCGGCACGCACGGGGGTCGGGTGCGGCACCTACATGCCAGTCTCCAGTGCCGGCCGAGTCTAAGTGGATCGTGTCGGCCAGCCCGGCCTCGTATACCTTGGCGCGCATCACCGCTTCGGCGGTGGGGGAACGGCAGATGTTGCCAAGGCAGACAAAAAGCAGCGCGACGGTTTTCATGGGTTTGAATGTTCGGAGCGCCGCAATTCTACGCCGGAATCCATGCTCGTGCTGCACGCTTGTGCCGATAGGCACGATTGCCGCGGCGTGCGCGATGCGTGAGTTGAACGGCTCAGCCGTGCAGGTCGGCCAGCGGATGCGCGTCGGCGCGCCACGGCGAGCGCAGTATCGCGGCCACATCCTCTTCGCGGACCTCGGCCAGCGTGGCCGGCGCCCAGCGCGGCCGCTTGTCCTTGTCGATCAGATGCGCCCGCACCCCTTCGCAGAAATCGCCGTCGTCGATCGCCTGTGTGGCAATCGCCAGTTCCATCCGCAGACATTCAGCCAGCGTCATGTGGCGTCCCCGCAGCAACGCCTGCCGCGTCACGTTGAGCATGGTGGGGGAATAGGCGGTCAGCGCATCGAGGGTCGCGCTGAGCCATTCGCGCTCGGCCTCGCGGGGACCGGCCGACAGATGGCCGTGTAGCGACGCAACGATCTGCTCAACCGAGTGGCGAGGATTGAAATGACGCATGGCTAGCGCGCGCCAATCGTCCACGGTACTGCGTACCGGCTCGTGATCGGGGCCGCCGAATGCCTGCTTCAGCGCACGCTCGATGTCCGTGGTGTCCGCTTCACACAGTCGCACGTCAAAATCGCGCAACGCATCGGCGTCAACCAGCAGATCGGCCAATCCGAGCCGCTGCGCATCGGCCCCGCTGAGCGTCACGCCGGTCAATCCAACATACAATTCCAACTCCACCGGCATCACGGCCAAGAATCGCGTGGCCCCCACGTCTGGCACGAAACCGATTCGCGTTTCCGGCATCGCGATCCGGCTACGTTGGGTGGCAACCCGCAGCGAGGCACCCTGTGCCAACCCCATCCCGCCGCCCATCGTAATGCCGTCCATCAGCGCTACCACGGGCTTAGGGAAATGATGCAGCGTGAAATCGAGCCGATATTCGTCAATGAAGAACGCTTGCCACGAGCGCTCGCCGGCGCTCGCCAGCCGGTACAGCGCCCGCACATCGCCCCCTGCGCAAAAGCCCTTATCACCGGCGCCGCGCAGCACTAGCGCCAAAATCCGGTCGTCCGCCCGGCATTGCTCGACCCATTGCGCCAGCGTGCGCACCATCGAATGCGACAGCGCGTTCAGCGCATCGGAACGATTCAACGTCACGACCGCCACCCGATTGATCACCTGATAACTCAAATGCTCGGCTGTCACCGGTACGTCGGCCGGAATATCACGCCGCGCTCCGGCGGCGGCCTCAACCACGCCCGCTGCGGGCGACCCTGTCTTCATAACCCTTCCTCGTATCACGCTGACCAGCACGGCGCGCGTGCTAGACATGCCGTGCAATCACCATCCGCTGTACCTCGCTTGTTCCTTCATAGAGCTGCGTAATGCGCGCATCACGGTAGTGTCGCTCGACGGCATAGCCCTCGAGATAGCCGTATCCGCCATGCACCTGGATCGCGCTGGAGCACACCCGCTCGGCCATCTCCGACGCGTACAGCTTGGCCTGCGACGCCTCGGACAGGCACGGCTTGCCAGCGGTGCGCAAGCGCGCCGCGTGATGCACGAGCAAGCACGCCGCGTTCAGTTGCGTGGCCATGTCCGCCAGCATATTGGCCACGCTCTGGTGCTCGCGCAGCGGCTTGCCGAACTGCACCTACGCGCGCCGCTCGGGTGCCGGCTACGTACAGATTCGCGCGAAACGATTAGAGTCCTGCATCATCCCGTTCGCATCTTTCACCATACGAGATACAATCAGGTTTCTACTGCAGCATAGCGGTATCCATGATGAGCGACCTGAACGCAGAAGCCAAGACCTCGATCCAGGTAATCGACCGGATGATGCGGCTGCTCGACACGCTCGCCGCGTATAGCGATCCTGTCAGCCTCAAGGACCTCGCGCAACGCACCGAGCTTCATCCCTCGACCGCCCATCGAATCCTGAACGACATGGTAACGTGCCGGCTCGTCGATCGTTCGGATCCGGGCACGTACCGCCTGGGCATGCGCCTGCTCGAGTTGGGCAATCTGGTAAAAGCCCGGTTGTCGGTGCGCGACGCCGCGCTCGGCCCAATGCGCGAACTGCACCGGCTCACTGGGCAAACGGTGAACCTATCTGTTAGGCAGGGTGACGAAATCGTCTATATCGAACGCGCCTATTCGGAGCGCTCCGGCATGCAGGTGGTCCGCGCGATCGGTGGCCGCGCGCCGCTGCACCTGACGTCCGTCGGCAAGCTGTTCCTGGCCGCGGACGAAGCATCGCGCGTGCGCGCCTACGCAACGCGCACCGGGCTGGCCGGCCATACGCAGAACAGCATCACGGATCTGGCGAAGCTGGAACGCGAACTGGCACACGTGCGCCAGCAAGCGTGTGCACGTGACAATGAGGAACTGGAACTGGGCGTGCGATGCATCGCGGCTGGCATCTATGACGACAGCTCGAAACTGGTGGCAGGCCTGTCACTGTCCGCGCCGGCGGACCGCTTGCAAAACGCATGGCTCGCGCAGCTCACCCATACCGCGCTGGAAATTTCACAGGCGCTCGGGTACCAGCCGCCGGCGAACACCACCACGGCCGCCGCCGCGTGAAATGAACGGTCCCACCCACCAGTGGACAGTCCTATCCACCATCCGCCGGTATCACCGGCGAACGACGGACCCGCGAACACGCGCCGGCCCGGCCAGCGCCCGTGCGCGGATTGACCGCACGCCGGCACACGGGTGCAGTTCAGGTGCCAGCGCCGTTGGTTTGTGCGCTCGTCACGCGTTGCACTCCGCCATTGTCCATCCAATTGCGTAACCGTTGTGCATCGGCAAAGCGCGAATATTTGCCAAACGAGTCCAACAGCACCATGATCACGGGCCGGCCATGGATCGTTGCCTGCATGACCAGGCATTCGCCGGCCTCGTTGATGAAGCCGGTTTTCTGCAACCCGATGTCCCACGAAGTGTTGCGCACCAGCGCGTTCGTGCTGTTATAGGCGAGCGTGCGCTTGCCGGTGAACACATCATAGCTGCGGTCAGTGGAGAACTGGCGGATCAGCGGATACTGATATGCCGCATTGACCATCTTCGCGAGGTCGCGCGCGCTGGACACGTTCTGCGAGGTCAGGCCGGTCGCGTTCTGGAAATGGGTTTGGGCCATGCCCAATTCGGCGGCTTTGCGGTTCATCGCCGCGATGAACCCGGGCCGGCCGCCGGGATAGTAGCGCGACAGCGCCGCAGCAGCGCGATTCTCCGAGGCCATCAGCGCGATGTGCAGCATATCCTCGCGCGACAACGTCGAGCCGATCGACAACCGGGAACCGGTGCCCTTCTCGTAGTCGCGGTCCTCATCGGTCACCGTCAGCCTCTCATTGAGCAGCGCCTTCGAATCCAGCACGACCATCGCGGTCATCAGCTTCGTGATCGACGCGATCGGCACGACTGACGCCGAATTCTTGTCGTACAGTACCTCACCGGTGTTCTGATCGACCATGAAGCCCACCGTCGAGCGCAACGCCACGCTGCCGTCGGATTGCAGCGTGAACGCGCCTACTGCGGGCCTGGGCTGGTACGCGACCCGGCGCACGGCCGCATGGTGCGTACGGCCCTTCAGCCGCGCCGACACGCGCTGTTTCGACGGCTGCGCGGCGGCCAGTCGCACCACCTTGCTCGAGCGCGCGGCGCGGGCCTGCTGGGTCTTGGACGCGCGCTTCGCAGTCAACGCCTTGCCACCTTTGCGGGCGGCAGCATGGCTCGCACGGGATTCGCGCGCCGCCTTCGCGGCGGTGACAGCATACGCGTTGGCCGGCGCGACCAGCGCAGCCATCAGCACAGCTGAGCCGGCGATGGACAACGCCGTGCCGAAAGCAGCGACACAGATGCCTTTCAGCGATGAAAACAGGGTGCTTTTCATTCGTGTTATGACCGGATTTCCGAAAGTGTAGCCAAGCCCGGAATGACTAACCTATCAGTCACTTATCGCCAATACTTAACCCAAGATCTGTCAGGCGTTCAGGCAGACAATCGAGCCTCGCAGTGTAATTGAAATCAGTAATCAGGCGCGCACGGTGGTTCGCTACACCGTCGCTTAACGGTGTCTACCTCCGACTTAACGGTTGGGTGCCGCCGACGTTGAACCAGGATTACCCCGAGACAGCACAAGGATGCCTTCGTGCCGCGCTACAACAAATCAACGACCCAAACGTTCTCGAAATTGACACACAACTGTGCGTGTACATCCCGACTAGGCGAAGCGCAGTGTGCCGAGACGCTGCGTTGAGCGAGCCGCACTGGCTGCAGCGCCCCATCGGCTTACGTCGCTAAACACTTGTTTATTAAGTCGAAGCCTAATTTGCGCACTGCACAAAAAACTTGACACGCGCGCAAACGCGCCTAAAATGCGCATCATGCTGCACTGCACAACAGCGCGGCGGCCTTTCTCCCCACCAGCGGCCCCGCCAGGGTCGGATCAGGAGCGCAAGCATGAATCTGTTGACCCCCGAGCAAATCGCTGCCGCCCAGAAGGCGAATCTGGAAATGTGGTTTGGTTTGACGAACAAAGCGTTCGAAAGCGTCGAAAAACTCGTTGAACTGAACCTGCAAGCGGCAAAGTCTACACTGGCCGAATCTCAGGAAAACGCGCACCGCACGCTGTCGGTGAAGGATGCGCAGGAGCTGTTGTCGCTGCAAACCAGCCTGACGCAGCCTGCCGCGGAGAAGGTCCTGTCGTATGGCCGGCATCTGTACGAGATCGCGTCGGCCACGCAAGCTGAATTCGTTCGCGTTGCCGAAGCGCAGTACGAGGAACAAAGCCGCAAGGTGCAGGCGTTCATCGACAATGTCGCGAAGAACGCGCCGGCTGGCTCAGAAACCGCCGTCTCGGTGTTGAAGTCGGCGATCACCGCCGCGAGCACGACCTACGAAGCGGTGCAAAAGGCCACAAAGCAGGCGGTTGAGATCGCCGAAAGCAACTTCAACGCCGCCGCCACCGCTGCGTCGAAAGCTGCTCAGCAGGCGGCCGCACAGGCATCGCGCGCCGCCAAGAAGTAACGGCTACCCGCTCGGCGTCACAGAGCTAGCAGCGCCCGAGGCAACAGTGTGGTGCGTGAACCCATGCCGGCGCAAGGTTGAACGGCACGATGGTATCCGTGCGTGTTAACGGCCCATTTTACTTCTTGCGCTGCGGCGGCAAATCGGTGCAGACGCCCTCGTACAACTCCGCGGCCATCCCAACCGACTCGCCGAGCGTCGGGTGCGGATGAATCGTCTTGCCGATATCCGTCGCGTCCGCGCCCATTTCCACGGCCAGGCAAATCTCGCTGATCAAATCGCCCGCATTGAGTCCGACGATACCGCCGCCAATCACGCGATGGGTCTGCTCATCGAACAACAACTTCGTAAAGCCCTCGTCCCGGCCGTTCGCAATCGCGCGCCCGGAAGCAGCCCACGGAAACACGGCCTTGCCGTACTGGACGCCTTCGGCCTTTAGTTGCGCCTCTGTCTTGCCGGCCCATGCGACCTCGGGGTCGGTGTACGCCACCGAAGGAATCTGCAGCGCATCGAAGTAAGATTTTTCGCCGGCGGCGGCCTGCGCTGCCACATGCCCTTCGTGGACCGCCTTGTGCGCGAGCATCGGCTGACCCACGATATCGCCGATCGCATAGATGTGCGGCACGTTGGTACGCATCTGCTTGTCGACATCGATGAAACCGCGCTCGGTCACTGCAACGCCGGCACGCTCGGCGCCAATGCGCTTGCCGTTCGGACTGCGCCCGACTGCGACGAGCACTAAGTCGTAGCGCTGAGGACCCGTTGGCGCATGCTCGCCTTCGAAACTCACATAGATGCCGTCCGGTTTAGCTTCGGCAGCCGTGGTCTTGGTCTTCAGCATCACGTTTGCGAAGCGCTTTGCGTTGAACTTCTCCCATACTTTGACGAGGTCCCGGTCCGCGCCCTGCATCAAGCCATCGAGCATCTCGACCACGTCGATGCTCGCGCCGAGCGTCGAGTACACGGTGGCCATCTCGAGCCCGATGATTCCGCCGCCGATCACTAGCATCCGCTGCGGGATTTGCGGCAGCTCCAACGCGCCAGTGGAGTCGATGACGCGTGCGTCGTCGGGCAGGAACGGCAGTTTCACGGCTTGCGAGCCGGCCGCGATGATCGCCTGCTTGAACCGCACGATCTGCTTGCCGCCGTCGGCCCCCACCTCGAGATGGTAAGGGTCGACGAACGCCCCGACGCCGGCCACCACCTGCACCTTGCGCGCCTTGGCCATGCCAGCGAGCCCGGTCGTCAGCTTACGCACCACGCCGCTCTTGAACTCGCGCAGCTTACCCAAATCGATCTGCGGCTTGCCGAGCGTGATCCCATGCGCTGCCAGCGCCGCCGCCTCGTCAACGATGGCGGCGGTGTGCAGCAACGCCTTCGACGGAATGCACCCGACATTCAGGCAAACGCCGCCCAGTGTCGGATAGCGCTCGACGAGCACGGTTTTCAGGCCAAGGTCGGCAGCGCGAAACGCGGCCGAGTACCCGCCCGGGCCGGCGCCGAGCACCAACACGTCACATTCGATGTCGGCACTGCCCGCGGCCGGCGAGGTCGGCGCCGACGCAGCGGTCGGGGCGGACGCGGTGGCCGCAGCCGGCGACCTTGCCGCGGTGCGGCCGTCGTCGGCACGCGCCGCCTGGTCGGCAACCTCCATGATCGCAATCACGGTGCCCTCGGACACGTTGTCGCCGGCCTTGACCTTGACCTCCTTCACGGTGCCGGCGTAGTCGCTCGGCACCTCCATCGACGCCTTGTCGCTTTCTAGCGTCAACAGCGACTGCTCCTTGTCGATCGTATCGCCAGGCTGGACCAATACCTCGACCACGCTGACGTCCTTGAAATCGCCGATGTCGGGCACTTTCACTTCAACGAGACTCATCCACGTCCCCTTCTTGTTCGCGCAACGGGTTGATATCGTCTAGTCACAGCATCACGCGGCGGAAATCCGCGAGGATCTGGACCAGGTATGCGTTGAAGCGCGCAGCCTCCGCGCCATCGATCACACGATGGTCGTACGACAGCGACAGCGGCAGCATCAACCGCGGGACAAACTGCTTGCCGTCCCAGACCGGCTTGTAAGCGCTCTTGGACAGGCCGAGAATCGCCACTTCCGGTGCATTGATGATCGGCGTGAAATGCGTGCCGCCGATGCCGCCAAGCGACGAAATCGAAATCGAGCCGCCCTGCATCTGGTCCGGCTTCAGCTTGCCTTCACGAGCCAGCCTCGCCAGTTCCGCGGTTTCCTTCGCAATGTCGAGCACACCTTTGTGGTCAGCATCCTTGAGCACCGGCACGACGAGCCCGTTCGGCGTATCGGCCGCAAAGCCAATATTGAAATACTGTTTGAACACTAGGTGGTCGCCGTCCAGGCTGGTGTTGAAGATCGGGAATTTCTTCAGCGCGGCGACGACCGCCTTGATCACGAACGCGAGCATTGTCACCTTGATGCCCGCCTTCTCGTTTTCCTTGTTCAGTTGCACGCGCAACATCTCAAGCTCGGTAATATCGGCTTCGTCGTTGTTCGTCACGTGTGGGATCATGACCCAGTTGCGATGCAGGTTCGCCCCAGAAATCTTCTTGATCCTCGACAGGGGCTTGGCCTGCACCGGGCCGAACTTCGCAAAGTCGACCTTCGGCCAGGGCAGCAGGTCCAGTCCCGCGCCGCCCGACGCGGCGGTTGCGCCCGCTGGCACGCCGCGCGGTCCGGTCATCACGCCCTTCACATAGGCGGTCACATCCTCGCGCGTGATCCGGCCCTTCGGGCCCGTGCCCGACACGCGCGCGACCTCGACACCTAACTCGCGCGCGAACTTGCGCACCGACGGGCTCGCGTGACTGGCACGGTGTGCGCCGGCAATCGGGATCACCGGCGCCTGCGCAAGCGCCGACGGCTCGTCAGCGCCGCTCGCCGGCGTTGGCGCAACCGACCAGTCCGAAGGCTGCTGAACCGGTTTGGACGCCGTAGCCGGTAGCGCGGCCGGCACAGGCTGCGCCTGCTCACAGGCCACGTCATCGGCGCTCTCCCTCTCCAGCACGACGATCAGCGTGCCTTCCGACACCATGTCGCCGACGTTGACTTTCAGTGCCTTCACCATGCCAGCGGCCGGGCTCGGCACGTCCATCGTTGCCTTGTCCGACTCGAGCGTGACCAGCGATTGCTCCGGTTCGACGACGTCGCCCACCTTCACGTGCACTTCGATCACCGGCACGTCCTTGTAGTCACCGATATCGGGGACCTTGACCTCGCGGACGCCGCCGCCGGCTCTACCCGACGCGGCAGGCGATGCGGCCCGCTCTGAGGCCGTAGCCGCAGCGGCGGGCGGCGCCGGCGTGGCAGCGGGCGCTGAGCCTGCGGCGGACGCCGAGCCCGCGGCCGGCGCAGCGGCTGCGGCGGATTGCGCCGCACTGTGACCGTTAGGCGCCGACGCACTGCTCGCGCGATCGAGGATCACGATCAGCGACCCTTCGGAGACCGTATCGCCCTGCTTGATTTTTACTTCCTTGACGACACCGGCGCTCGGGCTCGGCACGTCCATCGTCGCCTTGTCCGACTCGAGCGTGACCAGCGACTGCTCCGGCTCGACGACATCGCCCGGCTTGACCAGCACTTCGATCACCGGCACGTCCTTGTAGTCGCCGATGTCCGGCACCTTCACTTCGATCGCTTCACTCATTGATTTTGTCTCCATCAGCCACGCGTGTGCGACGGCCAGCCACGGCTGTCGCACACGGGGCAGCGCATTCGCGCAATGCGGGAAAATGGCGTTAGACAGTCACCGGATTCGGCTTGGCCGGATCGAGCTGGTATTTCTGCAGCGCTTGCGCCACCCGCTTGCGGTCAATCGTGCCTTCGTCGGCCAACGCGTGCAGCGCGGCCACCGTGACCCAATAGCGGTCGACCTCGAAGAAGTGACGCAGCTTCTCGCGCGTATCGGAACGACCAAAGCCATCGGTGCCAAGCACCACATAGCGACGCGGCACGAATGCGCGGATCTGCTCGGCCAGCGAGCGTACATAGTCAGTCGACGCGATCACCGGCCCCTGCGTGTCCTTCAGCAAGGTCTGCACGTGCGACAGCTTGGGCTCGGCGAGCGGGTTGAGCAGATTCTGGCGCTGTACTGCATGTCCTTCGCGGGCCAGTTCGATGAAGCTCGGCACGCTCCAGAGGTCGGCGGCCACGCCCCAATCGTTTTTCAGTAACTCGGCTGCGGCAATCACTTCGTTCAGGATCGTGCCAGCACCGAGCAATTGCACGCGCGGAGCGTCCTTGTCCGCTTCAGCCTTGCGCAATGAATACATGCCCTTGACGATGTGCTGCGCGACATGCTCGCCCTCGGGCATCGCCGGATGCTCGTAGTTTTCGTTCATTACCGTCAGGTAATAGAACACGTCCTGCTGCTCCTGCACCATGCGGCGCAAGCCATCCTGGATGATCACCGCAAGCTCGTAGCCATATGTCGGATCGTAGCTGACGCAATTTGGGATTGACGACGCCCACAACAGCGAATGCCCATCCTCATGCTGTAACCCTTCGCCATTGAGCGTCGTGCGTCCCGCAGTGCCGCCGAGCAGGAAACCGCGCGAGCGCATGTCGCCGGCGGCCCAGGCCAGATCACCGACGCGCTGGAAGCCAAACATCGAGTAGAAGATGTAGAACGGCACCATGATCTCGTTGTGCGTCGAGTACGACGTCGCCGCCGCGATCCAGTCGCAGATGCCGCCCGCCTCGTTGATGCCTTCCTGCAGGATCTGTCCGGTCGTCGATTCCTTGTAGAACATCAGCTGGTCGGAATCTTCCGGCACGTACTTCTGCCCTTCCTGGTTCCAGATGCCGATCTGGCGGAACAGCCCCTCCATGCCGAACGTGCGCGACTCGTCTGGCACGATCGGCACGATCCGCTTGCCGAGCGCCTTGTCCTTGAGCAGGATGTTCAAGATCCGCACGAACGCCATCGTCGTGGAGATCTCGCGTCCCTCGCCGGTGCCCTTGAGCACCGGTTCGAACGCAGACAGCGGCGGCACGTCCAGCGACATATCGGCCTTCATCCGTCGCTGCGGCAGATAGCCACCGAGCGCCAGCCGGTGCTGGCGCATGTACTCAAGCTCCTTTGAACCCTCGTCGAACTTCAGGTAAGGCACATCGGCGATCTCGTCGTCCGAGATCGGCAGCCGGAACTGGTCGCGGAACTTCTTCAGTTGGTCCACCTGCATTTTCTTCTGCTGGTGGGTAATGTTCATTGCCTGCCCGGCCTCGCCCATCCCGTAGCCCTTGATGGTCTTTGCCAGGATCACGGTCGGCTGGCCGACATTATGCTGCGCCGCATGAAATGCCGCGTAGATCTTATGCGGATCGTGGCCGCCTCGGTTCAAATTCCAGATGTCATCGTCGGACCAGTCCGCCACCAGCGCCTTGAGTTCCGGCGTGTTGAAGAAATGCTCGCGCACGTAGGCGCCGGACTCCGACTTGTACGTCTGGTATTCGCCATCGACTACTTCCATCATCCGGCGCATCAACGCGCCCGTCTTGTCACGCGCGAACAGCGAATCCCAACGGCTGCCCCAGATCACCTTGATCACGTTCCAGCCCGCACCGCGGAATTCGGACTCCAACTCCTGGATGATCTTGCCGTTGCCTCGCACCGGCCCGTCCAGCCGCTGCAGGTTGCAGTTGATCACGAACACGAGATTGTCCAGCTTCTCACGTCCGGCCATGCCGATCGCGCCGAGCGATTCCGGCTCGTCGGTTTCGCCGTCACCGAGGAAAGCCCAAACCTTGCGCCCGGCGGTCTTCGCAATGCCGCGCGCCTCCAGGTAGCGCATGAAACGCGCCTGGTAGATCGCCATGATCGGGCCTAGGCCCATCGACACCGTCGGGAACTGCCAGAAATCTGGCATCAGCCACGGGTGCGGATACGATGAGATGCCCTTGCCCCCGACCTCCTGCCGGAAGTTGTCCAGTTGTTCCTCGGTTAGTCGGCCTAACAGGAACGCGCGCGAATAAATGCCGGGCGACGAGTGGCCCTGCACGAACACCAGGTCGCCGCCATGTTCGGCGCTCGGCGCGTGCCAGAAATGGTTGTACCCGACGTCATAGAGCGTGGCGGCCGACGCAAACGATGCAATGTGCCCACCGACGTTCGTGTGCTTGCCGGCGCGCAGCACCATCGCCAGCGCATTCCAGCGCGTGTACGAGCGGATCCGGTGTTCGATGTCCTGATCGCCGGGGTTCTTGGCCTGCGCGGACACGGGGATCGTATTGATGTACGGCGTGTTCGCGGAGAACGGCAGATGCTCGCCATGGACTCGCGCAAATTCGATCTGCTTCTCGATCAGGTAATGTGCGCGCTCAGGGCCCACGGCCGACAGCACGCCATCCAACGCCTCGAGCCATTCGGCGGTTTCTTGCGGGTCGTTGTCTTTTTCGGCGGCGACATACTTCATCACTTCCTCGGGTACGGCGGACATGAGCGTCTCCTGGTCCTGATATGGGGAACGTGCAGCACAAGGTGACCAGCTATCGCGCGCGCGGTTCCGCCTGCGGGAGCGCGCCGCCGGAAGCGGCATCCTGGCCGGGTGGCCACCGAATTGTAAAGACCCGGTCTGAGCCAGCGCAACAAAATTTTCAAATGACGAGATGATTTCTCGCAATATGAAAAATTGTTGCAGCGCAACCCGAAAATCTGGCATCCGTCTGGATTCTATCGCTGCGTTGCCGCGAACTGCTCGCTTTGTGCTTTTAACCCTGCGCTACAATCTTCTCTATGTTGACCGAACGGCTCCTCGCTCGTGCAGCGCGGCCCGGGCCGACGCCGCCGCCCAACCGCTGGCACCACGGCCCGTGGTGGTCCAACTCTTATTTGCTCACGCCGCTCGTGTCGATCGTGGTGTTCCTGATCGTGATGAGCCTGATTCTGTGGAGCCTGAACCGGCGCGAGCAACAGCAGCAGGAAAACACGCTGTATCGCAACGTCGCGTGGGCACAGCAACAGATCCGTCTGTCAATGACGAGCGCGCAGGAACACATTGCCGCCCTCGCGCGCGACATTGCCGCCGGTCATGGTGACGCGCGGACCTTCCAGACGGCCGCCAGCGCCGTGATGCAAAGCCATCCGGAAATCATCTACATGAACTGGCTCGACGGCTCGCAGACGCCGCACTGGTCCAGCACCCCGGAGCCGCACGTCGGCTCGCGGCTGGCCAAGCCAAACAATGCGCAATTGTACGATGCGATCCGCGCTTCGTTCACTGAAGCACGTGCCTCGCGCCGGCAGATCTACTCGGCGCTGCTCTACGACGACTTGCGCAACGGCTACGTGACGCTGCAAACGCCGATCTTCCATGAGCGCGCGTTCCTCGGCACGGTGGCCGCCGTGTTCTCGGTTCAAGGCATGCTCAAGCACGACATTCCGGCCGAGCTGTCCGCGAAGTACAAGATCTCGATCATCGATTCGGACCACCGCGAGTTGTCCACTACGTCCACCCGCCCGCGGCTGCCGCGCGATGCGTATTACGACCTGCCGCTCGATCCGCCGGGCCATAGCCTGGCGGTGCGCGTGTACTCGTATCCGCAACTGACCAATTTCACGAACAACACGCTGGTGTGGCTAGTCGCCGGCCTGTCGTGCTTCGTGTTATGGAGCCTGTGGAGCTTATGGAAGCACACGCGGCAGCGCTTCGAGGCGCAACAGGCGCTGTACGCGGAAGCGTTCTTCCGACGCGCGATGGAAAACTCGGTGCTGATCGGCATGCGCGTGCTCGATATGCAAGGACGCATCACGCACGTGAACCCGGCCTTTTGCCGGATGACCGGCTGGGACGAAAGCGACCTGGTGGGCAAAACCGCTCCATTCCCGTACTGGCCGCGCGAAGCCTACCCGGAGATGCATCGGCAGCTCGACATGACGCTGCGCGGCAAAGCACCCTCGTCGGGGTTCGAGTTACGGGTGCGCCGCAAGGATGGCTCAATCTTTTACGCGCGGCTGTATGTATCGCCGCTGATCGACAGCGCCGGGCGCCAGACCGGCTGGATGTCGTCGATGACCGACATCACCGAGCCCAAGCGTGCGCGCGAGGAGCTGGCCGCCGCCCATGAGCGCTTCACCACCGTACTCGAGTCGCTGGACGCGGCAGTATCGGTGCTGGCGGCAGACCAGGCCGAACTGCTGTTTGCCAACCGCTATTACCGGCATCTATTCGGTATCCGCCCGGACGGACACCTGGAATTGGCAGGTTCCGGCTTTGACACGGCGACCCAGGCGTCGAACGACTCGATCGATCTAGTGGACACCTACGCCGGCCTGCCGGCCGCCGCGCTGACTGAAAGCACGTCGGACGCGTGCGAAATCTACGTGCAAAGCATCCAAAAGTGGTTTGAGGTGCGTCGGCAATACATCCAGTGGGTCGACGGCCATCTTGCGCAGATGCAAATCGCCACGGATATCACGCAGCGCAAGCAAGCCCAGGAACTGGCGCAGCAACAGGACGAAAAGCTGCAGTTCACCAGCCGCTTGATGACGATGGGCGAAATGGCCTCGTCACTAGCGCACGAGTTGAACCAGCCGCTGGCGGCGATCAACAACTACGCATCGGGCACCGTTGCTCTGGTGAAGTCCGGCCGCACGTCGCCAGAAAACCTTTTACCGGTGCTCGAGAAAACGTCGCAGCAAGCGGTGCGCGCCGGCATGATCATCAAGCGCATCCGCGCATTCGTCAAACGCAGCGAGCCGAAGCGTCAACGCACGAAGATCAGCGACATCATCGCGGATGCGGTCGGCCTGGCCGAGATCGAGACGCGCAAGCGGCGCATCCGCATCGTCACCGACATGCGCGCGCGACTACCGGTCATCAACGTCGACCCGGTACTGATCGAGCAGGTACTCGTGAACCTGCTGAAAAACGCCGCCGAGGCGATGGCTGATGCCCGCCCCAACGCGATCGATCCAGTGATCCGCGTCGAGGTGCGCATCGTCGCCGATGATCAGTGCGTGCGCATCAGCGTGGTCGACCAAGGACCGGGCGTGGATGAGGCCACCGCCGAGCGCCTGTTCGAGCCGTTCTACAGCACCAAGTCGGATGGCATGGGCATGGGGCTAAACATCTGCCGCTCGATTATCGAGTCCCACCGGGGACGTCTGTGGGTCGTCAACAATATCGAGCCCGACGGCCTCGTGACCGGCTGTACCTTTCATTTCACGTTGCCATTTGGCGAAACCGAAGAACCCACGCAGCATGGGTCCGCAGCGACCGCGCCGCAAACTGTTACGGGAGAACTATGAACAGCCCAGTCACCACACAACAAGAAACCGTCTTCGTTGTCGACGATGACGAGGCAGTCCGCGACTCGCTGCGCTGGCTGCTCGAGGCCAATGGCTACCGTGTCCAGTGCTTCTCCAGCGCCGAACAGTTTCTCGATGCTTACCAGCCATCGCAGCTCGGCTGCCTGATCCTGGACGTGCGCATGTCCGGCATGAGCGGGCTCGAGTTGCAGGAAAAGTTGGTTGCCGAGAATGCAATGCTGCCGATCATTTTTGTCACTGGCCACGGCGACGTGCCGATGGCCGTGTCGACGATGAAGAAAGGCGCGATGGATTTCATCGAAAAGCCGTTCGACGAAGCCGAGTTGCGCAAACTGGTCGAGCGCATGCTCGAGCGTGCCCGCACCGAAAACTCGACCGCGCAGCAGCAGCGGTCGGCCGCCGAGCGCCTGTCCAAACTGACCGCGCGCGAGCACCAGGTGCTCGAGCGCATCACCGCCGGGCGGCTGAACAAGCAGATTGCCGACGATCTCGGCATCTCGATCAAGACAGTCGAGGCGCACCGCGCGAACATCATGGAAAAACTCAACGTGAACACGGTGGCCGACCTGCTGCGCCTGGCCTTATCAAAAAAGCAGTAGGGGCGCGTCAAGCAACGGACGCGCGAACGAAGCCACTCGCCTGAGGCGGCCAAGCCAGTCGCCCGTGGCAGTATAATCAGCCCTTTCGGGCCGCATGCAGCCGCTTGCCATGCAAGCGCAGTGTAGCATGCGCCGTCCACCGCTTTGCGCTTCGATAAACCGACCCACCACCTGCCATGACAGCCAGAATCATCGACGGCACCCTCCTTTCCAAACAGCTGCGCGCCGAAGTGGCGCAACGTGCCGCCGCGCTTGCCGCACGCGGTCACCGGCCCGGCCTGGCCGTGGTGCTGGTCGGCGACAACGCGGCCAGCCAGGTCTACGTGCGCAACAAGGTCAAGGCGTGCGAGGATAACGGTTTGCATTCGGTCTATGACCGCTACCCAGCTGAACTCAGCGAAGCCGACCTGCTCGCCCGCATCGACGCGCTGAACCGCGATCCACAGATCCATGGGATCCTCGTGCAACTGCCGTTGCCGCCGCATATCGATGCGCACAAGGTCATCGAGGCGATCGCACCGGAAAAGGACGTCGATGGCTTTCATGTCGCCAACGCGGGCGCGTTGATGACTGGCAAGCCGCTGTTTTGCCCTTGCACGCCGTACGGCGTGATGAAAATGTTCGAATCGGAACGCATCCCGCTGGCTGGCGCCAACGCAGTGGTGATTGGCCGCTCGAACATTGTCGGCAAGCCGATGGCGATGCTGCTGGTCGAGGCCGGTGCAACCGTGACGATTTGCAACAGCAAGACGCGGGATCTGGCAGCGCACACGCGCAGCGCGGACATCATCGTCGCGGCGACCGGCAAGCGCAATTTGGTGACGGCCGACATGGTCAAGCCCGGTGCGACCGTCATCGACGTTGGCATGAACCGCGACGACGAGGGCAAGCTGTGCGGCGACGTGGATTTCGCCGGCGTTCGCGAGGTTGCCGGCTACATCACGCCGGTACCCGGCGGTGTCGGTCCGATGACGATCACGATGCTGCTGGTCAACACAATCGAAGCGGCCGAGCGCGCAGCCGGGTGACGGTGCAGTCGTGCCGGATTGGGCATAATTGACTGGAAACTGCCGCACGCGCCCCCAGATCATAGTCACAAGTTGCGCGCGGCGCTGCAGCTCGGTGCATCACGCCGGGCCGCCACTCTTTCAAGATATGACAGGAACATCATGGGTCAAACCGCTACTCCCAATCCATTGCTCGATTTCGCAGACCTGCCCCGCTTTGCATCGATCCGGCCCGAGCATGTGACCCCAGCGCTCGATGTGCTGCTCGAAGCCGCGAACGATGCGGTACGACATGCCAGTGCACCGCAGACGCCGGCCACCTGGGAAGCGGTGGTCGAACCGGTCGAGGCGGCCACCGAGCCGCTGTCGCGCGCGTGGGGCGTGATTGGCCATCTGAATGCCGTTGCCGACACGCCGGCACTGCGTGCGGCACACGCGCAGAACCTGCCGCGCGTGACCGAGTTCTGGTCCAATGTCGGCCAGAACCTTGCGCTGTACGAAAAATACAAGGCTATTGCGGCCAGTAGCGCGTATGCGCAGTTGAGCGACGCGCGCAAGAAGATCCTTGACAACGCGCTGCGCGATTTCCGTCTTTCCGGCGCCGAACTGCCAGAACACAGCAAGCCGCGCTTTGCGCAATTGCAGGAGCAGCAGGCCACGCTGTCCAAGGCGTTCTCCGACCATGTGCTCGACGCGACGAACGCGTACGCGTATTTCGTGACGGACGACGCACAGCTCGCGGGCTTGCCCGCGGACGCGATCGACGCGGCGCGCCACGCAGCCGAAAAGGACGGCAAGCCGGGCTGGAAATTCACGCTGCACTTCCCGTCGTACTTTCCGGTGCTGCAATACGCGGAACACCGCCCGATGCGCGAGGCGATGTACCGCGCATACGCGACCCGCGCATCGGAACTCGGGCCCGACTATGGCAGCAGCAAACCACAGTGGGACAACACCGCAAACATGACCGAGCAGCTGAAGCTACGCGCGGAAGAAGCGTCGATGCTGGGCTACCGGAATTTTGCGCAAGTGTCGCTCGAGCCGAAGATGGCCGACTCCCCGGAGCAGGTCATTGCATTTCTCGATGACCTGGCGCGGCGCGCGCGGCCGTATGCGGAAAAAGACTGGGCACAGCTGCAGACATTCGCGGCCGACGAACTTGGGCTTGCACGCCTCGAACCGTGGGATGTCACGTACGCGTCCGAAAAGCTGCGGCAAAAGCGCTATGCGTTCTCCGAAAACGAAGTCAAGCAATATTTTCCGGAAGGCACAGTGCTGCAGGGCCTGTTTCGCGTCACCGAGGCCTTGTTCGGCGTACTAATTAAGCCGGATGCGGCCGAAACATGGCATCCGGACGTGCGGTTTTTCCGCGTCGAAAACCATGACGGTACGTTGCTCGCCCAATTCTATTTAGATCTGTATGCCCGCGAAGGCAAGCGTGGCGGCGCGTGGATGGACGATGCGCGCTCGCGCCACCGACGCGCCGACGGCACACTGCAAACGCCGGTCACCTATCTGACGTGCAACTTTTCGGCGCCGGTCAGCGGCAAACCAGCCTGCTTCACGCATGATGAAGTCATCACGTTGTTCCACGAGTTCGGCCATGGACTGCACCATATGCTGACGCGAATCGACGAACTGGGCGTGTCCGGCATCAATGGTGTCGAATGGGATGCGGTCGAGTTGCCGTCGCAGTTCATGGAGAACTTCTGCTGGGAGTGGGACGTGCTGACCGGCATGACGTCGCACGTGGACACCGGCGAGCCGCTACCGCGCGAGCTGTTCGACAAGATGCTTGCGGCACGCAACTTCCAAAGCGGGCTCGCGACACTGCGGCAAATCGTCTTCTCGAAGTTCGACATGCTGCTGCACACGACGTACGATCCCGACAGCGAGCTGAGCGTCAACGCACTAGCCCGCCAGGTCAACGATAGCTGCCATGTCGTGCCACAAGCGCCGTTTTCGCGATGGCCAAACACGTTCAGCCACGTATTCGCGGGCGGCTATGCGGCAGGCTACTACAGCTACAAATGGGCCGAGGTCCTATCGGCCGACGCTTATGCCGCGTTCGAGGAGGCAGCCAGCACCGGCGGCAGCGTGCTCGATCGCGAAACCGGAGCACGCTACCGCGCACAGATACTCGAAGTCGGCGGCAGCCGTTCCGCAATGGCGTCGTTCAAGGCTTTCCGCGGCCGCGAACCAAGTATCGATGCACTGCTGCGGCACAATGGCATGACCGCGCAAGCCGATGCGGCATGACGCAGCCGATGTGCGTCACCGACACAGCTTGAAGTTGACCGATGCGGGGCGACCGGGCAACGCCAGCGTCGCCTGCGCTGCGGGTTGCCGGCTGACCACCTGGCCACGCCGGATCACCGCGAGCCGCGCAGCCCTCAGACGGATCGCCTCGACAGGATCGCGTGCGTCGAGCCATACCAGGTCGGCATGGCAGCCGGGCTCAACGCCGTATCCTTCGAGGCCCAGAATCCGTGCTGGTGTCTGCGTAATTGCGGTAAAGCAAGCACGGCTTGCATCAACGCCGGTCATTTGGGCGACGTGCAGCGCCATATGCGCGACTTCCAGCATGTCGCCCGAACCAAACCCATACCACGGATCCATCACGCAATCGTGACCGAACGCGACATCGATGCCGGCAGCCAGCATTTCCGGCACACGCGTCATGCCACGCCGTTTCGGATAAGTGTCCGCACGCCCCTGCAATGTGATGTTGACCAGCGGGTTGGCAATCACGGCCACACCGGCTTCGCGGATCAAGGGCAGCAGTTTGCTCACGTAATCGTTGTTCATCGAGTGCATCGACGTCAGATGTGAGCCGGCAACACGGCCTTGCAACCCAAGCCGGTGCGTTTCGGCAGCCAGCGTCTCGATATGGCGCGACATCGGGTCGTCCGATTCGTCGCAATGCATATCCACTCGCAAACCTTTTTGCGCCGCGAACTCGCACAATAGTCGGATCGACTTGGCACCGTCGGCCATGGTCCGCTCGAAATGCGGGATACCGCCCACGACATCCACGCCCAGCGCGATCGCGCGCTTCAAGTTGTCGAAAGCGCCAGGACTGCGCAACAGACCATCCTGTGGAAACGCGACCAATTGAAGATCGAGGTACGGCGCGACGCGGCGCTTGACCTCGACAAGGGCTTCAACGGCCAGTAGCCTCGGATCGCAAACGTCCACGTGCGAGCGGATCGCCAGCAGTCCCCGCGCGACGGCCCAATCGCAGTATTGCAGCGCGCGCTCGAGCACGGCGTGCTGCGTGAGCGTCGGCTTCAGTTCACCCCATAGCGCGATACCCTCGAGCAGCGTGCCCGACGCGTTGACCCGTGGCAACCCATACGACAGTGCTGCGTCCATATGAAAATGCGCGTCAACAAACGGTGGCGTGACCAGGTTGCACTGCGCGTCGATTTCTTGTGATGCGGTCGCCGCCAGCGCGGGCTCTACCGCGACAATACGCGCACCGTTTATGCCGATGTCGATTTGCGTACGCCCGTCGGGCAACGATGCGTTACGGATAATCAGATCCATCCGAAGCTTCTCTGTGTCAGGGCGTTTTGACGTTGCATGTTGGTCGCACGCTGGGACTAGGAGTGCAAAATTGTCCTATCACTGCATGTCGCGCTGCAAGATAAGCATGGGATTTGACGCGCCACTTCTCAAGCCGACATGGCGCGAATGGCGCATTGCCCTGCTATTGCTTCTTTCCGAGCACAGATAATGCGCGGTAATTATAAAACTTACTGTTATCGTAGGCATGCCCTGCAGAAGGACACCTCGGAAGGGTTGCACGTGGCGACGACCGGGCGTTTGCCGAATCGATCTTCGCCCAGAAACGGACTCCCTGCTTCAGCCTTGCGGCAAGTAAACGGAAAGGTGCGCAGCGGAAAGGTACGCAGCACGTTGGCACCCTAGCGGATTGCGTCAAGCAAGCGGACGGCCGTATCCGATTCCTCCCCAATCAGGAATTGGTATAGTCGCACCAATCCGCCCGCGCGGTTTGCGTATAACGGACGCGATAATCAACCATTATTTTATCGGCGTAACCGCATGTATGGTCAATGCGCGCGGTCGTCGGACGCTGTAACCTTGGCCGCAATGCACGCCCTAACCAGACAGTAAATCCCCGATAACCCCACCAGCAGGTAAATAATACGGGCCACAACCGATCCGACGCCGAGCATCACCGAGACGAGATCAAACTGAAACAGTCCGACCAGTCCCCAGTTAAGAGCACCAATGATGACAAGCGCGCCGGCAATCCAGTCGAGTAGGTTCGAACGTGCGCCACAGGCGATCATGATAGTCATAGCAATCTCCTAAAGAAATACAACGAAACGGGATGAACTAGCTGCCTGCGATTACCGCAAACAGCGTGCCTGCACGGTTCCTATAGTCGTCGAATGGCTATGGCGCAGCATCAAGTATAAGCAAGTTTATCTGAAAGCGTACGAGTCGGTCTCAACCGAGCGCGGCGCGCTTTTGAAGACGCGTTTGGCGGCGGATTTATCACGGCGATTTTGCAGCAGCACATCCAGTTCGGTACCACGCTCATCGGCGGCGCGCCACAGTGCATACAGCCTGTCGCGCAGATTCACGAACATTTCATCAAGATGCCACGGCGAACCAGGCTTACCCCGTACACCTTTCGTTAAAGGAGCAAACTGCCCGCCGGATGGGTCGCAACAGCGGTGCACCCACTCATACGTCACCGTCACATCGCGCTTAAACAGTAGCCTTTTGTAGTATCTCTTTTAAAAGCTTATGCCTACCCCCTGGCATAACGCTTCCTCTACCATTTACGTCCTTGTGAATGGCGTATCCATTCCTAGCACACGCAATCAACTCTTTTGCAAAAACACTGCTTCGATGTTGCCATTTTTCCTTTTCATTGCTCAATATTTCTTTATATTGGTTAATGTTTTCCTCAGTCGGATCTTGAGCGGCATTGTTATGCGCATCGACAAGATAGTCAGGCACCTCCGTTAATAAGCGGAACATATGACCTCTATCAAACGCTCCCTGTATCCAACCTTGATTGATTGAACCAGACCAATCTGAGAATGGGTTGATATTAAGGAATTCCCCTGCCGTTGGTTCTCGACCTGCTAACCTATTCCGATCTAGCCAGTTATTTACACCGCTTTCCACATCGCCCCCCAAGCGCCCCAACACGCGCACCGGCACCTGTTGCCGTCGATCACTCGCTACCCACTTATTGATAGCCGCAGCGCGTTTGGCGATTTCGCGCATCGCTGGGCTTGGACGAGCGGTTGCGTTTAAACGCGAGGCAACGGTGTTGAGTATTTCTTGTAGCTCATCGTAATGCCGCTGCATCTGCGCAAATGAACTAAGCTCTCCCTCATGTTCATGTAAAATTCTTGCAACGCTAGCTCTTTGTCGCGCTTTTGCTTTCTTTGCTCGCTGTCCCATTGCCATCCTTCATTGTTTCCGTAATCAGTGATCACCACGCGCCCATAGCAGGCCCAGCCTCACAGTCTAACGCTTCCATAATTCCCCAGCCTTGTCAATGTTGTAATTCGCGGCTTGCCTTAAGCGCACAAGAAGACTTAGAGTCGCTAACACAAGTCGTCCACGAAGCGCGAACAGATAACGGCCGCGGCCAAGCAGAGCAAGGCGATATGAATGTCCAGGCGACCAGATGCCGTTTGCTCCCGAGTTTGCCCCGGTCCGTCGGGTTGGAGCCGGTTTCCTGTGGCCTCCCCGGGGACTGGCAACGCTGGCCGCATCCAGGCTCGCTCGCTCCCAATCAATCTGGTCATGTTCAGGCAACCGGCAAAGCATCGCCAGATGCAGCCTGCTCCACACGCCTGCGGCCTGCCAGTCGCGCAATCGTCGCCAGCATGTCATGCCGCTGCCCAAGCCGAGCTCCTGCGGCAAGTCTTCCCATGCAATGCCTGTATGCAGGACATACACGATGCCGTTCAATGCTGCCCGGTCGTCAACAGTGCGCCGACGCCCGCCTTTGGGTGAGGGCGTGAACGCTGGAATCAACGGCTCCAGCACCGCCCACCATTCATTGCTGATTTTGCGTCTTGCCATCACACCAGGATACGGCGCTTACGGCCTGACGTCCAGGTTACGTTAGCGACTCTTATTGGTCCAATGGCCACGCAATTTTTCTGAAGTCACTGACATCGGCAAAACGCGTTTATTTTTTCGCGTCGAACACATTGACTCGACCATAGCAGGGCCGCCATCACTGTAAGTGCTCCACCAATCCGGGTAGCAAGTTGCACAAACGGCATCAGTGACAGACGTTGGCCGCGGTGACCAACGCCCAACGAGAAAACCGGTTGCCAGCAGTACCAGCACCGTGACAAGTGCTGTGGCAAGGTGCGCACACCCGCTCCTGCGCCGTTTCCACAAGTCGAGGACCAAAGCTCGGCATCGTAATCCTACGACAGGAGCGTTACGATGACTGGCTCACGTGCCAAAAGCCAAAGTTGCCGGACATTCTTAAGTCTGCTGCCGCCTGACGAATTTGTCGCAGGGCCAACACCGTTGCCAACCAAGAGCCGCGAGGGTCAAGCAGCGGACTAAAGCTATCATAAGCGGCTTCCATCGGTTCCTCTACCTCCAGGTGGGTAGCTAGATGGGTAGCCCGATAGCCAACTACCATTGAAACATAGCCGCAAAACCAGTCCTGTCACGGCACTTACTCAAACATGAAAATCGCCACGTGGAACATCAATTCCCTGAAAGTCCGCTTGCAACACGTCATCGACTGGCTCGCCATGAGCCATGTCGACGTATTGTGCTTGCAGGAACTGAAACTGCCTGACGACAAGTATCCGCGCGCGGCGCTCGAAGCGGCCGGCTACCGTAGCTGGTTTTCCGGGCAAAAGACCTATAACGGCGTCGCGATCCTCGTACGCGACGGTTTGCCGGTCGACGAAGCGGTCGTCATACGGAACATTCCCGGCTTTGACGACCTGCAGCAGCGCTTGATTGCCGCGACCATCAACGGCGTGCGCGTGGTCAGCGCTTACTTTCCCAATGGGCAGGCACCAGACACCGACAAATTCGCGTACAAACTGTCATGGCTGGCCGCGCTGCGTAAATGGGTTGCCGCCGAAATGCGTATACACCCGCAGTTTGCGCTAACGGGAGACTATAATATCGCGCCGGAAGATCGCGACGTGCACGACCCGCAAGCGTGGGAAGGACAGAACCTCGTGTCCCCCGAGGAGCGCGATGCCTTCCGATCGCTCGTCGAACTCGGGCTCGTCGATGCCTTTCGCTGCTTCGAGCAGCCTGATAAGTCGTTCTCGTGGTGGGACTACCGGATGCTGGCCTTTCGCCGCAACGCAGGATTACGCATCGATCACATTCTGCTGTCCCCGTCGCTCGCGCAGTGCTGCAGCGCGTGCGAGATCGACAAGACTCCGCGTCGCTGGGACCAGCCATCGGACCATGCGCCGGTAATCGCGACGCTGGAGCGCTAAGCGGGCAGCGCCCCGATCGCCGTCATGATTCCAGGTGCAGCTCCTGGATCTTGCGGGTGATCGTATTGCGCCCGATGCCAAGCCGCTCGGCGGCTTCGACCTTGCGGCCGCGCGTGAAGTCCAGCGCCTCGCGGATCACCGCGGCTTCGAAGCGGCGCGCCAGCCCGTCCATCACCTCAGCCGAGTTCTCGCGCAGCAGTCGCGCCACTTCGGTGCGCAAGCCGACCTCCCATGCACTGACCTGGGGCAATACCGGCGCGCACGCGCCACTGCCGGGACCGGCCAGCGGCGTCACGCCGCTGCACGACAGTGCTGCGGCGCGGGCATTGCCGGACGGGGACGTCGCTGCTGCACCGGCAGCGACGCCGACAGCCTCGCCGATCAGCAGCCCTTCATTGGCCACGGCATGCGTCGACGATTGCCACTCTGTGACCAGTTCCGGCGGCAAGTCCTTGATCTCGATGGTCTGCGCGGGCGCCATCACGGTCAGCCAGTTGCACAGATTCTCCAGTTGACGCACGTTGCCGGGAAACGGCAGCGACACTAGGTACGCCAGCGTTGCATCGGTGACGCGCTTGGACTCGACGCCCAACTCGCGCGCGCTTTTTTGCAGGAAATGCCGCGTGAGCAGCGGAATGTCCTCGCTGCGTTCGCGCAACGGCGGCAGCCGCAGCCGGATCACGTTGAGCCGGTGATAGAGATCCTCGCGGAACAATCCCTGCCGCACCCGCGTGTCCAGATTCTGATGCGTCGCCGCGATCACCCGCACGTTCGCCCGCAAAGGACTGTGGCCGCCAACGCGGTAGAACTGCCCGTCCGAGAGCACACGCAACAGTCGCGTCTGCAGATCGAACGGCATATCCCCGATTTCGTCCAGGAACAGTGTGCCGTTTTCGGCCTGTTCGAAGCGACCCTGCCGCATCGCCTGCGCGCCAGTGAACGCCCCGCGCTCGTGCCCGAATAGCTCTGACTCAAGCAAATCTTGCGGAATCGCCGCCGTGTTCAATGCGATAAACGGTCCATTGGCGCGCGGGCTGTGTCGATGCAGTGCACGGGCTACCAGTTCCTTGCCGGTCCCGGACTCGCCAGTGATCAGCACCGTCGCGACGGAATGGGACAACCGGCCGATCGCGCGGAACATGTCCTGCATCGCCGGGGCATGCCCGAGCATCTCCGGTGCCTCGGCGAGCCGGTCATCGTAGCCTTGTTCGCCGCGCATGCTCTCATCGACGGCGCGACGGATCAACTCGACCGCCTTATCGATGTCGAACGGCTTGGCCAGATACTCGAACGCCCCGCCCTGGAAGGCCGCGACGGCGCTGTCCAAGTCCGAGAATGCTGTCATGATGATCACAGGCACCTCCGGCCAATGCTCGCGCACCGCATTGAGCAGTTCGAGCCCCGAGCCGCCTGGCATTCGAATGTCCGAGACCAGCACTTGCGGCTGGTCCTGCTCAAATGCGGCCAGCGCGTCGCGCACACCGGTAAAGCTACGGGTGGCGAAGTTCTCGCGCGCCAGTGCCTTCTCAAGCACCCAGCGTATCGACTGGTCGTCGTCAACTATCCAGATTGGCTTCATAGATTTATTGGGCGGTTTTCTTCAATATCTGCGTGCGCGCACCTGGCGCCTGCACTCCGATCATCGAGTCAGCGGCAACAGGATCTGAAATTCGGTATGGCCGGGACGGCTTTCCACTTCGATCAACCCTTCGTGCTGCTGCACAAAGGTCTGCGCAAGCGTGAGCCCGAGCCCGCTGCCATCGTCCCGTCCCGACACCAGCGGATAGAAGATCCGGTCACGGATCTGCTCCGGTATACCGGGGCCGTTGTCGGTTACACGCAAATCTAATGCCAGTTTGCACAACCGCTTGGCGATCGTAACCTTGCGCGCGACGCGCGTATGCAACTCGATATGCGCGTCACCTTGCGAGATGCGCTCTTTGAGCGCTTCCGTCGCGTTGCGCACGATGTTCAGCAACGCCTGGATCAGTTGCTCCTTGTCACCGCGAAACTCCGGCACGCTCACATCGTAGTCGCGCTCGATCGTCAGCCCTCGGGGAAACTCGGCCAGGATCACCGTGCGTACCCGTTCGCAGACCTCGTGGATGTTGACGTCGCCGACGATGTGCGGATGGCGGTGCGGCTCCAGCAGCCGGTCTACCAACGTCTGCAACCGGTCGGACTCCTTGATGATGACCTGTGTGTATTCGTGCAAGTCGTAGCGCGCCTCGCGCTCGCCCAACTCGAACTCGAGCAACTGCGCCGCGCCGCGAATGCCGCCAAGCGGATTCTTGATCTCGTGCGCCAGATTGCGGATCAGTTGCTTGTTGACCGACGTCAGGTCATGGATGCGTTCCTCTCGATCGCTGCGCAATTGCTGGTCGTTGGCGAACAGCTCTAGCAATACGTAGTCCGATGCTGCCTCGAGGTAACCCACGATAACGTGCACGCGCAACGGCTCGCGCAGCTGGCGCTCCAGTGTGGCGTCCAGGTGCGTCGCCTGGAACCGGTTGTCGGCAATCGCTGCGATGGTCGTCACCAACTCATCGCCATTGGAGAACAGATCCGGCCACGTGGTCTGCTCCAGTTGCCGGCGCGACATCTCGAGCATCGACTCGGCCGATGGATTCGCATACGCCACACGCAGTGTCCGCTTGTCCAGCACCAGCACGACCGTCGGCAACGCGTCGAGCCCGGGCAGCAGCCCAGAGCAGGACAGCGCTGAATCGTCCAACATATCGGATTGGCTTCGTTTCAATTTGGTTAGGTTCTTCAATACCATCGGGCTGGTCCAATCGAGTGAGGCTGGCCCTGTTTGCAGGGGGTGGTCAGTCGGCACGCTGCCCCGGCAGTCTGGCCCGCCGACGCCCACTGCCTGATTGCTAATCCGAGCGAGCGGCCCAAGATCATGCCCCACGTGCCTCTCGCATTGCAAACGGCCCTCATGATCAGCATCGATTCAACACGCGAGTACGAAGCAGTTGGAAGCCGGCGCGGTCATACATTTGGTGCTTGAGGGACTTGAGCCGATTGACATGGCCCTCGACGATACCGTTGCTGTAGGGTGTGAGTCGTGCAGCGTGTACGGCATCGTAGTCGTGGCCAATGCCTGCTGCAAACCGCTGTATTTCTGGTACACCGCTGGCCTGCGCTTGACGCAGCCAGCTTGCCAACGCTTGATGTGCGCGGCGCTTGACCATGTCGGTGAACTCGAGCGACAGCCGCCGGATCGCCACAATCTGTGGATTTCGCTCGCCAAGTCGTTGAACAAAGCGCTCGATGTGCCGCTTATCGTCGTTGGTGAGCGACGCCGTGCCCCGACCCATTAACCAGCAGCCTACGCGGCGAGTGCAAGGCACCGCTCGCAACACAGCAGTACGCAGCTGCTGCGTGATTGCACAGGCTTGTCGCCAAGGCTGAAGGGCTTGGCGTACGATGCAGCAACCGCCGTTGAACTCTTGGCTCACGATTTCCCAATACAACCTCGCCGCGTTTTGGCCGCCTTCACACCAGCGCTGGGCAAGATACGCTCGATAGGGATCCAACTTGATGTCTGATTAGCGGCCCATGTCGCGCGTGGATTCACGTGCCGGTTATTTGCCCTGGTCATAGACTTGGCTCTTTTTGTTGCCGTACTGAATGACCACCTTCTCGCCGGCGGCGTGATGCGAGGAGGTGGCGACCACCTTGCCTTTAAAGTCTTGCTTCATTTGGCCAGCATCTCGGACCATAAGGCCCCGCTGTCCCGCAGCCATTTCGAGCACGCGGCGCGACTCGTCCAGGGTCACATTGCCTTTGGGCACCTGTCCGCGGTGAAGCTGCTCGGACAATCGCGCGCGGGCATTGAAGTAGGAAGTTTCGCGGTCGTCTTGCGATATCTGCAGGCCCCGGCCCTGCTTGATATCGTGAAGCTGCTTGTAGGCGCCGTCTAGCTCAGGATGCTTGGCCAAGGCCTCGTGCTTGGTCAGCTGGTCGAAAGCCTGTGCACGCTGGTACGTTTCGCTGCGCTCGAACCGCGCCAAGTCGGCGCGCGCGGCCTCGAGCTTGGCGGCCAACTCGTCACGGTCGGCCGGCATGGTGCGCCACGTGTGATCCTGCTCGGGCAGGCTCAGCTGCGCATCGGTGCATCTTAGTGACCTTTCATTGCCGCCCATGGCCTTCCCGTCCGCGAACATGCGTACGGTATCGGCCACGTTGTCGGCATAGCTCTCGCGTTGACCGGCCAAGGCGTTGATTTTCTCCAGCGCCGATACTTAATCGCGGCGCTCGTCGTGGGTCCAGTCTCTCGCACGCTCCTGCTCCAGCTCCTGAACAACCTCGGGCGCTTTCTGCCAGTCGCCGCGTTCTTGCAAATTTTCGTAGATGGGCCGCGCAGCCGGGCTCGCGCAAACGATATTTTGGCATTAACAGCCATGACGCGGGCCTCGACCTTGTAGCCTGCATCCTTGAGCCGGTGCGCCAGATCGCGGATGCTCTCCGGGCTGCGCATGGTGCCGTCAATCACTAGGTTGCGCCGATTCTCGGCGGCCACGACGGTCAGCCGGGTTGCCCACTCACTGCATCCTTACGATGCGATCGGCTGCGTGCTGCGGGTCTTCATGCGATAGCTGCTTGTAGCGGGGATTTCGCTCCCGCATCCGGTCCGCATCGATGAGCACGGCACCGCCGCTGCTGCGTAGCTCGCGGATCGCTTGCCGTACAGTTCGCGGGCCTGCGGGGCGTACTGCTGGATAACACGCTCGATAGTCTCGGGCTCCCTTGGGTCAAGCTCGTCGCGCAGTGCGTCTAACGCATTTATTTTCTGCAGGGTGCGCTCAATAACCGCCTCGTCGGGCACTGGCTTGTCGCGCTCGACCGCAATGGCCTCAGAATGGTGCGCAATAATGGCGCCCAACACGTCCAGCGCCACCTCGTAGCGAACGCCGGTACGGCTGAATAGTTGCTTGGTCATACTTGAGACTTTAACAATAGTATCTGAAGCTGATTCAGGTCGTGGTGGCCATGGGTCTGAAACCGGGTCGTGCGGCCAAACGGCAGGGCCTGAGCGTGCGTCAGATTGAGCGTCTGATGATCCGATATCGTAAGTCGGGCGCACCTCCCTTTGTCTGCTTTCACGCTACATAGGATCTAATTCAAATAGAATTGGATTCGATCTGTCGTCCAAGTCGCCACCCCCGTCCCGAAGAAATCCGCATCCTCCGTCCAAACCGGGCATCCGATTGCCATGGCACATGCCAGGACGGGCCAATCGTCGGCATCCCTTGCCCCGATGCGCTGGAGCGCAGCGGCCTGCGCATCTCCATAGATTTCAGCGTCAACAATTTGGATCAACGGAACCAAGCTATCCAGCACGGCTATCGCTGACTCCGGCGCAACGCCTCTCTTCTCCAGTAATGCTGGCAGGTACTTTCTGGCGTCCGTGTACGCCACGTCGGGAGCGAAAAACTGAACTGCGTGAGCATGCGCCATGACCAACTCGCGCACGCGCGTGCCAAGAACTGCCCGAATCAAGATGTTCGCATCGAGTACGATTGCCTTATTGCTCATGCAGATTTGGCACCGGTCTTGCCCTTGCCGGTCGATGCTCGGCGAACTGCCTTAAACTCGGACACCACCTCTTCGACATCCACGCCACGGCCAGTCAACAGATCATCCAAGATTTCACTCGCCTTTTTCATAGCGGCAAGATGTGCTTCGGCTTGACCATGTGCCGGAATGAAGTACCCTACCGTCTGGCCATGCCGCGTCACCGCAACGGGCATATTCGCCGCGATGTATTCCGCCAAGTCAGCACGAAACTCGCGGATTCCGACTGTGATCGCTTCCATGTGCATACTCCTACGCGCTCGCCGAACGCAAAATGTGAATCAGTGTGTACACATTTTAACAGATAGCAACCTGGGTGCAAGCACCCAGTAGCGCGGAAACCCTGGTTGGACTTGCCTGGGGTGCACAAATTGTTTTCGAGCGCGATTTGGGCCACGCCTGCATCGGCTAATTGATTGATTTTATTGATTGTGCATTGCAGCTATCGTACGGAAAATTCCAGATCCTGAAGGTACCCCAGCGACTGGTCGAGCCTTTAACGATGCTCGTCCGAAAGAGGCTCCTCCGTCAATATCCTGTAGATCTGGCGGGTTGTACGCATAATCACTTCGGTGCGTATAGCCGATCACGCGAGCGAAACGAGATGGCCGTTCCGGCTCGGCGGTGGTGTTGCGCATGTGATCAACGACGGGCGTTAACCTTGTCTCTTTTTAGGGGACAGGTTGATGCCGGCACCTCGGATGAGCATGCGCAAACTGAAGGAAGCACTGCGGCTGAAGTGGGCGTGCGGCCTGTCGCACCGCCAGATCAGCCGGGCGATCGGCAAGTTGATCGCCGATCTGAACCAACGGCCTCCCTTGGTCCCGGTGCCGAGGCGATCGTCAAACACTTGCTGACCAACCGGCCGCACCCCGAGATGGGGGTTCGGGCAAAGGAAGAAGGAAGCGCGCGCCGGCGGCACGCCTGATAGTGGTAACGACAGGAGAGGAGGCTGATCTGGAAATCGTCCGCCTCGTACACCAGGCGATGAGTGTCGTCGATGCGGCGGGACCAAAAGCCCGAGAGAGGTTCGCCTTCAGCGGTTCGGGCTTGCCGATGCCTTCGAAAGGTGTGCGCTGCGTCTCGTGAATAGCTGGTTGATGCGCTTGAAGGCTTTGCGGTCTTGCCCCTGCCAGTAGATGTAATCGTCCCATGCATCGAGCGTAAAAAGCACGCGGCGCACGCTCATTCAGCATCTTCGGCCAGTTTACATTCTTTTGCCTTGCCCTTACGCAACTGTGCAATCGAACGCTCAAGGTGAGCGACGTTGGCTGGCGAGCAGGGCACGACGCTCATGGAAACGCTCGATCACCTATTCGAACGTTGCCCCCTCGAACCTGCCTGGACTTCCGACATGGATTATGCCGCGCGACTGCCGGAGCGCTGAAATGGGGATAACCGTGGCGCACTAGACGATTTGGTTCAGCGTTGTTCAGCACCGGGTAACAGGTTATCCATGCACCAACGAGCAGTACTCCAGTTATTTATAAGGGCTTGTGGGCAGTTGGGGCGAGCAGTGGCAATCCGAGCTTAGGCATCTTCTTAAAGGTGATTACGGCACTCGCCTTCAATCGCGCCAATTGGAAACACCCGCAGGTGATTTGTTGCATTTCTACGCCGCGCCGCCGGCGAAAACCATAAACCACTCATTCTTAATCCAGTGGTCGGCTCGGCCGTCGGCGCATTAAGGTAGAATAGAGGGTCTTGTAGGGCCGCCGGTCGTCGTAAAGAACAGCTGGCATTGTTTATGCGCATACGCAGGGTACGAAGGCAAAAAGCGAAGCGGTGTTTGATCATCGAGCGTGACGACTATCGTAGCTCAAGCGGTGAGTCTGCAATCAGTCTTTTTAGATAGAGGCCATGCCAGCGCTTCGTTAATCTGAGACGTCGGCACAGGCATGCAAGCGAGTTGAACCAGTTCGCATCCGTCCAGGATATTTTTAACTTAACATAGGGAATGAACATGGCGACATACCAAGAGTTGCGCGCTCAAATTGAAAAGCTTGAAGCGGAGGCAGAGGCCTTACGGGCGCAGGAATTGGAAACGGTGATTGCACAGATGCGTGAGAAGATCACCGAATTGGGGATCACAGCCGAAGATTTATTTGGACGTAGGCGTCAAGCTCGCGGCGCTGCACGCGCGAAGCAACCGGAGCCAAAATACCAGAATCCCAAAACGGGTGAGACCTGGAGCGGTAGAGGTCGGGCGCCGTCATGGATTGGAAAGAATCGCGAGCGCTTTTTGATCCAAAAATAAGGCGGAACGGCATGTGGGTGAAGGAGGCGAATGTGTCGCTGTGTGCCGCGTTATTTTTTGTTGCACCCGCAAATTAGTGCCAAAGAAACAAGCTTTTGGGGCATTGGCTTAGCAAGGCGATGGATCAATTCGCCAAACGTGCCCGCTTCGCAGCTGGCTTCGGCGTCAGCCGCATCGTGCTCGTTCGTCTTCACGTACGGTTTCACAAATTGGGGAACCGTCAGCTTGACGGTGTGCCCAGAACGCCTGGAGCTTGCGATCCCAATAGTGGGCGCGGGCGGTAACGCGCAATGGGCGCACCGCACCGCCCGCCGGACAGCACGCACCATCGCTCAGAGCGAGTAGTACATCTCGAACTCGATCGGGTGCGTGGTTTGACGGAAGCGTTGCAGCTCCTGCGTCTTGAGTTCGATGTACGCATCCAGCATCGAATCCGTGAACACGCCGCCGCGCGTGAGGAACTCGCGATCGGCATCGAGCGCGTCCAACGCCGTGTCCAAGTTCTCGCAAACGGTCGGGATCTTTGCATCCTCTTCCGGCGGTAGATCGTATAGGTTCTTGTCCGCGGCCTCGCCCGGGTGGATCTTGTTTTGCACGCCATCCAGGCCGGCCATCATCAGCGCCGAGAAGCACAGATACGGGTTGGCCATCGGATCCGGGAAACGCGTCTCGATTCGGCGCGCCTTCGGGTTCGACACGTGCGGAATCCGGATCGACGCGGAACGGTTACGCGCCGAATAAGCGAGTTTGACGGGCGCTTCGAAGTGCGGCACCAGCCGCTTATACGAGTTCGTGGTCGGGTTCGTGATCGCGTTCAGCGCACGGGCGTGCTTAATGATGCCACCGATGTAGAACAACGCGAACTCGGACAGCCCCGCATAGCCGTTGCCTGCGAACAGGTTTTGACCATCCTTCCAGATCGATTGGTGCACGTGCATGCCGGAACCGTTGTCGCCCACCACCGGCTTAGGCATGAACGTCGCACTCTTGCCGTACGTATGGGCCACGTTCTGCACGACGTACTTCAAGAGCTGCGTCCAGTCAGCGCGTTGCACCAGTGTCGAGAATTTCGTGCCGATCTCGTTTTGGCCGGAACCGGCGACCTCGTGGTGATGCACTTCGACCGGCACGCCCAGTTGCTCGAGCAACAGGCACATCTCCGAGCGCATATCCTGGAACGAATCGATCGGGGCAACCGGAAAATAGCCGCCCTTGACGCCCGGACGGTGACCGCTGTTGCCGTGTTCGAACTCCTTGCCCGACGACCAGGCGGCCTCTTCGGAACCAATCTTCACGAAGCAGCCCGACATATCGATGTTCCACTGCACCGAATCAAAAATGAAGAACTCGGGCTCCGGGCCAAAAAACGCGGTGTCTCCCAAGCCCGTGCTCTTCAGGTACGCCTCGGCGCGCTTGGCGAGCGAACGTGGGTCGCGCTCATAGCCCTTACCGTCCGAGGGCTCGATCACGTCGCAGGTGAGGACCAACGTCGGTTCCTCATAGAATGGATCGATATACGCAGTGTTCGGATCCGGCAGCAGCAGCATATCCGACGCTTCGATTCCCTTCCAGCCGGCAATCGAGGAACCATCGAACGCGTGGCCGGCTTCGAACTTGTCTTCGTCGAACGCCGACACCGGCACCGTCACGTGTTGTTCCTTGCCGCGGGTGTCGGTGAAGCGAAAATCGACGAACTTGACGTCCTCGTCCTCGACGAGCTTGGTGACGTCGGCCACGGTTTTAGTCATTCCTTTCTCCTGGTGAACAATGGGGGCGATACCGCCTCCCGATTCCGGCCTCCCGGTCATGCAACGGGATCGGGTCCGATTAGAGCACACTTCATGCCAATTTATGACGCAGGGACACCGGGCACGCCCAATTGCGGTGCTTACGCACTACCGCGACCTACGATCAGCGTATTGCTCGCCCTCGTCGCAGCGCGTCGCGCACAAATTTGGTGCAATTTCGATGGTAGCGACGAACAAGCCCCTATTAGGTGCAAAATGACGATAATGCACCAACCTCGCGCACCATGTCGCTGCCTAGGCGGGTCATTCTACGACGACGCTAAAATAAAGCTATTGCGCTTTTGGACACAGTGATGACTTCCCGTGACGCAATTTACGCAGCGGCCGAGCAGCGCCGCGCGCAACACCAGTTGCAGTATGCCGGCGCGCTGGCACCAGGTGAGGCATTCGAGCTGTTAGCGCTCGAGCCGGGGGCCCGGTTGATTGACATACGCACCCGCGCGGAACTGGACTGGGTCGGCCGCCCGGTGGTCGGGAACGGCCAGTACGTACACATCGAGTGGACGCGATATCCAGGTGGCGTCCCCAACACCGAGTTCGTCGAGCAACTGTCTCAAGTGGCGATGCCGCACACGCCGATCCTGCTGCTGTGCCGCAGCGCCGCGCGCTCGAAGCTGGCTGCAGTGACAGCGGCGAACGCGGGCTTCATGCGCGCCTACGATATTCTGGAAGGTTTCGAGGGCGACAAAGACGCTCAAGGACACCGCAAGACGGTCGGCGGCTGGTGTTTCCGCGGCCTGCCCTGGGTGGGCGCCTAGACTCGGGGACACCGCGCCATGGGAAGGTGCGGCCATTGGCGCCATGGCGCGTCAACCAGCACCGTGGCCGCACCGCACACGCGGCAGTGCGCAAGCCGGGTATCTTCCTGACTAATATTGACTGAGTCAAGGCTGACTGAGTTAAGCAAATTCCCCTGAGGACAGGCGCCCAGCCACCGCGTTCGCGCCCATCGCCCCCGGCGCGACCTCGGACGCGGCGGCCCAACTTGTCACCTCGCTGCGATGCCGCCCGCCCGTCGCGGTTGCCGCAGGCGGCGGCGGGTGCGGTGTAACGTTCCGAAAAAAAGGTTGCTGGACTGACACGGTTGACGCACGTAGGATTTCGTGCAGTTTCCAATCCTTGACCAGGCACCGGACCACGTCGGCTCGTCGTCGCAGCCCTTCCCCACCATCACGTCCCAACGATTTGCTCGACCATGCAGAAAGACGAACAACAACAAGCTCGATCATCCGATGCAGCGCCGCGCGCCGTGGCCAGCCGCACCCGCACGCGCACGCTGCAGCTGGCTACGGGGCTCGTCGCGGTCGTCGTCGCGCTGCTTTGGTGGCATCCGTGGCAACGTGATGCCATGCGCGGCGCGCCAGGCGCCCACGCCAGCGGCGCAGCCACGGGCAGTGCCGGCAGGTCGCCTAGCGCACAGCGCGGCGGCGGCGCGTTCGCGAACATGCCACAGCCGGTCAAAGTCGCGACCGTGGTCCATGGCCAGATGCCGATCGTGATCAATGCGCTGGGCACCGTGACACCGCTCGCGACGGTGACCGTGCGCACGCAGTTGAACGGCACGCTGATGTCGGTTAATTTCCAGGAAGGCCAACTCGTCAAGCGCGGCGATATACTGGCACAAATCGATCCACGCCCCTACGAGATTTCACTGCGCAACGCCGAAGGGCAACTGGCGAAGGACCAGGCGCTGCTACGACAGGCGGTGTCAGACCTAAACGCGTACCAGGCGTTGCTCAAGCAGGATTCGATCTCGCGCCAGCAGGTCAACACGCAGGCCTCGCTCGTCGAGCAGTACCGTGGCCAGGTGAAGTCGGACCAAGCGACGATCGATACGTACAAGCTGGACCTGACCTACGCGCGGATTACCGCGCCGGTGACAGGCCGAGTGGGACTGCGTCAGGTGGATCCGGGCAACTACGTGACCACCAGCGATACAAACGGCATTGTCGTGATCACGCAGATGCAGCCCATGAGCGTCGTGTTCACCACGTCCGAGGACAACCTACAAGCCATTCTTAAGCAATGGACCGCGGGCGCCAAGATGTCCGCGACCGTATACGACCGTACCAACAGCCGGCCACTGGAAACCGGCGAGTTGCATACCATCGACAACCAGATCGATACGACCACCGGCACCGTGAAACTGCGCGCGGTGTTCCAGAACGCGGGGCAGGCATTGTTCCCGAATCAGTTCGTCAATGTGCGGCTACTCGTCGACACGATCCGCAACGCGACCATCGTACCGACTTCCGCGGTGCTCAATGGCTCGATGGGAACATTTGTCTACGTGGTCAAAGCCGACAACACAGTCACCGTGCGCCCAGTGAAGACGGGTCCGGTCGAGGGCGAGCGCACCAGCATCGTCTTCGGCCTGGCGGTGGGAGAGCGTGTCGTCATCGATGGCTCGGACCGGTTGCGGGAAGGCGCCAAGATCACGATTCCGGCCGAGACCGCCAGTGGCAGCTCGGCCGCGTCGGCCGGCCAAGCGGCGCGTCACGCGTCGGCCACGCACGGCCACACGCGCCAACCGCAGCCTTGATTCCGGCCGGGGTCTGCCCCGGCGCCGCGCTCCCGGACCATTCGACGCATGAACCCATCCCGCCTCTTTATTCTCCGCCCGGTCGGCACAGCACTGCTGATGGCCGCCATCATGCTGGTCGGCCTCGTGTCGCTGCGATTCCTGCCGCTGTCCGCGCTGCCGGAAGTCGATTATCCAACGATTCAAGTGCAGACCTTTTATCCGGGCGCCAGCCCCGAGGTGATGACCTCGTCGGTGACCGCGCCGTTGGAACGCCAGTTCGGTCAGATGCCGGGGCTAAACCAGATGTCGTCGCAAAGCTCGGCGGGCGCATCGGTGATCACACTGCAGTTTTCGCTGGACTTGCCGTTGGACATCGCGGAGCAGGAAGTGCAAGCGGCCATCAACGCGGCAGGCAACCTGCTGCCGTCCGACCTGCCAGCGCCGCCGATCTACGCCAAGGTCAATCCGGCCGACGCCCCCATTCTCACGCTGGCGATCACCTCTAAGACGCTGCCGTTGACTGACGTGCAGGACCTGGTCGATACCCGGCTCGCGCAGAAAATCTCGCAAGTGGGCGGCGTGGGGCTGGTGAGCCTGAGCGGTGGGCAGCGGCCCGCGATCCGCATCCAAGCCAATCCGCGCGCGCTTGCAGCGTACGGCCTAAATCTGGACGATCTGCGCACCACGATTTCGAACCTGAGCGTCAACACGCCAAAAGGCAACTTTGATGGTCCGACGCGGGCATACACGATTAATGCCAACGACCAGTTGACCGATGCCAATGCGTATCACAGTGCGGTAATCGCCTACAAGAACGGCCGCCCGGTGATGCTGACCGACGTCGCACAGATCGTCTCCGGCCCGGAAAACACGAAGCTGGGCGCGTGGGTCGATACCGAGCCGGCGATCATCCTCAATGTGCAGCGGCAGCCGGGCGCCAACGTCATCCAGGTAGTTGACAACATCAAGGCGCTGCTGCCGCAGTTGCAGCAAAGCCTGCCCGCTTCGGTCGAGACCCGCGTGTTGACCGATCGCACCACGACGATCCGCGCGTCGGTGCGCGACGTGCAGTTCGAGCTGGCAGCGGCGGTCGTGCTGGTGGTGCTGGTGATGTACCTATTCCTCGGCAGTTGGCAGGCGACCGTGATTCCCAGCCTGTCCGTGCCGCTGTCGCTGATCGGCACGCTGGCGGTGATGTACCTATACGGATTTTCGCTGAACAATCTGTCCTTGATGGCGCTGACCATCGCCACCGGCTTCGTCGTCGACGACGCGATCGTGATGATCGAAAACATTGCGCGCTACGTCGAGGACGGCGACACGCCGTTGCAAGCCGCGCTGAAGGGCTCCAAGCAAATCGGTTTCACAATCATCTCGCTGACTGTGTCGTTGATCGCGGTGCTGATCCCGCTGCTGTTCATGAGTGATGTCGTCGGCCGGCTGTTCCACGAGTTTGCGATCACACTTGCCGTGACGATCGTGTTCTCGGCGGTGGTATCGCTCACGCTCGTGCCGATGATGTGCGCCAAGCTGCTCCGGCACAGTCCGCCGAAGGAAAGCGGCCGCTTCGAGGCAAAGGCTCGTGCGTTCTTCGACGCGGTGATCGCCGCCTACGCACGGATGCTCTCGCGGGTGCTCGATCACCAGCGACTCACGCTGCTCGTCGCGTTGTCCACGCTAGTGCTCACGATCGTGCTCTACATCGTGGTGCCGAAGGGCTTTTTCCCGACTCAGGACACCGGCATCATCCAGGGCATCACACAGGCCTCGCAAAGTGTATCGTACGCGGCCATGGCTGAGCACCAGCAAGCGCTCGCCGCCGAAATCTTGAAGGACCCAGATGTCCAGAGCCTGTCGTCGTTCATCGGCATAGACGGCACCAATATCACGCTGAACAGCGGCCGTCTGCAAATCAATCTGAAGCCGTTCGACGAACGCAGGCGCGACGCGCAGCAGATCATCCGCTCGTTGCAGCAGCGCGTCGCGCAGGTACCCGGCATCTCGCTGTACATGCAGCCGGTGCAGGACTTGACGATTGACTCGACGGTCAGCGCGACGCAATACCAATTCATACTGACCGACGCGAACGCTCAAGCGTTCGCCGACTGGGTGCCGAAGTTCGTCGCGCGGCTAAAGCAAGCGCCGGAGTTGGCCGATGTCGCCAGCGACTTGCAGCAAAACGGACTCTCGACCTATATCGAGATCGATCGCAGTACCGCCGCGCGCTTCGGCATCACGCCGGCGACGGTCAACAACGCGCTGTACGACGCCTTCGGGCAGCGCATCATCTCGACCATCTTCACCCAATCGAACCAGTATCGCGTGATCCTAGAGACGGACCCGAAGGTGCACGAGTCCCCGGACGCCCTGGGCACGATTTACCTGCCCTCGGCCACCGCGCCTGGCGCCCAGGTCCCGCTGTCGTCCATCGCAACCTTCCATCAGCAAAACGCGCCGCTGCTGATCTCGCACTTGGGCCAGTTCCCGTCCACCACCATCTCGTTCAACCTCGCCCCGGGCGAGTCGCTCGGCGCGGCAGTGAAAGCCATTGAGCAAGCGAAGGACGACATCGGTCTGCCGCCCTCGTTCCAGATCCGCTACCAGGGCGCGGCACTGGCGTTCCAGGCATCGCTGTCCAACCAGGTATTCCTGATCCTGGCCGCGATCGTCACGATGTACATCGTCCTGGGCGTGCTGTACGAGAGCTTCGTCCATCCGATCACGATCCTGTCGACGCTGCCCTCCGCCGGCGTCGGCGCACTGCTCGCACTGATCGTCACCGGACATGACCTAGATATCATCGGCATCATCGGCATTGTGCTGCTGATCGGCATCGTCAAGAAGAACGCGATCATGATGATCGACTTCGCGCTCGAAGCGCAGCGGGAGCAAGGCAAGCACCCTCGCGACGCGATCTACCAGGCCTGCCTGCTGCGCTTGCGGCCGATCCTGATGACGACGATGGCCGCGCTGCTCGGTGCGCTGCCGCTGATGCTGGGCACTGGCTCCGGCCACGAGTTGCGCCATCCGCTGGGCATCGCGATCGCCGGTGGGCTGATCGTCAGCCAGTTGCTGACGCTGTTCACGACGCCGGTGATTTACCTTGGCTTTGACCGGCTCGCTTCGGCGCTGCGCGAACGCTTGTCGCACGATGCCAGCGGCGAAGGCAGCAGACAATGAACCTTTCCCGCCCTTTCATCGCGCGCCCCGTCGCCACCACGTTGCTGGCCGTCGGCATCGCACTGGCCGGGCTGTTCGCTTTTGTGAAGCTGCCGGTGTCGCCATTGCCGCAGGTGGACTTTCCGACCATCTCGGTGCTAGCGACGCTGCCTGGCGCCAGCCCGGAGACTGTCGCCACCAGCGTGGCCAGCCCGCTCGAGCGGCATCTGGGCGCCATTGCGGACGTCACCGAGATGACGTCGATGAGCGGCATCGGCAATACGCGGATCGTGCTGCAATTCGGGTTGAACCGCGACATCGACGGAGCGGCTCGCGATGTGCAGGCCGCGATCAACGCCGCGCGGGCGGACCTGCCGGCCAACCTGCGACAAAATCCAACCTACCACAAGGTCAACCCGGCCGACGCACCAATCCTCGTCCTCGCGCTGACGTCGAAAACGATGACGGCCGGACAGATGTATGACGCGGCATCGACCGTGCTGCAACAGGCGCTGTCGCAAATCGACGGAGTCGGCGAAGTCAACGTAAGTGGCGCGGCCAATCCGGCCGTGCGCGTCGAGGTCAATCCGACCGTGCTGTTCCACTACGGGATCGGACTGGAAAACATCCGCGCCGCGCTCGCGTCGGCCAATGCAAACAGCCCGAAAGGCGCGATCGAGGCCGGCCACCGGCACTTGCAGCTGTACACGAACGACCAGGCGCGGCGCGCCGACCAATACCGTGACCTGGTGATTGCTTACCGCAACGGCTCCGCGGTGCGGCTTTCCGACGTCGCGCAGGTCGTCGATTCGGTCGAAGACCTGCGCACCATGGGCATGATGAACGGCGAACGCGCGGTGCTCGTGATCCTGTACCGGCAGCCCGGCGCCAATATCATCGAGACGGTTGACCGTGTCAAGGCGAAGCTGCCCCAGCTACGCGCGGCACTGCCCGCGGCGATCGATGTGACGCCGACCGCCGACCGCACGATGACGATCCGTGCTTCACTACGGGACACCGAGCGAACGCTGTTGATCGCGGTGATCCTGGTGGTGATGGTCGTGTTCCTGTTCTTGCGCAACTGGCGTGCGACGCTGATCCCCAGCGTTGCGGTGCCCGTATCGATCATCGGTACGTTTGCCGGCATGTACCTGCTCGACTATTCGATCGACAACTTGTCGCTGATGGCGCTGACGATCGCTACCGGCTTCGTCGTCGACGATGCGATCGTCGTGCTCGAGAACATCTCGCGGCACATCGAGGCCGGCATGCCGCGCATGCGCGCAGCCATCGTGGGCGCGCGCGAAGTCGGCTTCACAGTATTGTCGATCAGCGTATCGCTGGTCGCGGTGTTCCTGCCGATTCTGCTGATGGGCGGCATCGTCGGTCGTCTATTTCGCGAGTTTGCTGTCACGCTGTCGCTGGCAATCTTTGTGTCGCTGCTCGTGTCGCTGACGCTCACGCCGATGATGTGCTCCAAACTACTCGCGCCAGCCACCCGCGCCCGCGGCGAAGGCCGGCTCGCACGCTGGCTCGAAGCCTGCTTCGCGCGCCTGCAGCGCGGCTACGAGCGCTCGCTCGGCTGGGCGCTGGATCATGCGTCGCTGGTGCTGGCCGTGCTGGTCGCCACCATCGGCTTGAACGTGTACCTGTACACAATCGTGCCAAAGGGCTTCTTTCCGCAACAGGACACCGGCCGACTCGTCGGCGGAATCCAGGCGGATCAGAGCACATCGTTCCAGTCAATGCGGGTGAAATTTTCGCAGATGATGGACATCGTCAAGCGCAACCCGGCAGTGGACTCCGCCGTCGGCTTCACCGGCGGGCGTCAGACCAACGCGGGTTTCATGTTCATCTCGCTGAAGCCGCTCGCCGAGCGCGGCGTGTCCGCGGACCAGGTCATCGAGCAACTGCGCGCGCCGCTGGCCGAGGTCGCGGGCGCTAGAACGTTCCTGCAAGCGGTGCAGGATATCCACGTGGGCGGAAGACAATCGAACGCGCAGTATCAATTCACGCTGCTCGGCGATTCGACCGCGGAACTGTACAAATGGGCGGCGATCCTAACCGAGGCGCTGCAAAAACGGCCCGAGCTTGCCGATGTGAATTCGGACCAGCAGCAAGGCGGCCTGGAGGCGAATGTGATCATCGACCGGCCAAGCGCTGCACGCTACGGCATCACGCCTTCGCAGATCGACAATACGCTGTATGATGCCTTCGGCCAGCGGCAGGTGTCGACGATCTACAATGCGCTGAACCAGTATCGCGTCGTGATGGAAGTAGCGCCCCGCTATTGGCAGAGCCCCGAGATCCTGAAGGACATCTTTATTAGCCAATCCGGCGGCAGCGCATCGGGCACCGCGAGCACCAACGCGACGGCCGGGACCGTCACCAGTGCATCGGGCGCGAAGAAAACGGCCGGCGCGGCGGCGGCCAATGCCGCCAGCCGTGCAGCGAACGTCGCGCTCGATTCAGCGCGCAACCAGGCGATCAATTCGATCGCCTCCAGCGGCAAGTCCAGCTCATCGTCCAGCGCCGCGGTATCCACCGCCAAGGAAACGATGATCCCGTTGTCAGCCATCGCGCGCTTCGGCCCAGGCAATACACCGCTGGCGGTCAGCCACCAGAACCAATTCGTCGCGACGACAATCTCATTCAATCTGCCGGTGGGAAAATCACTGTCGGACGCGACCGCCGCAATCTACCAGACCATGGCCGACATCGGCATGCCCGGCACCCTTCACGGCAGTTTCTCTGGCACGGCGCAGGCGTTCCAGCAAGCGTTGTCGAACCAGTTGCTATTGATTCTCGCGTCGCTCGCCGCGGTCTACATCGTGCTAGGCATTCTGTACGAGAGCTATATCCATCCGCTGACGATCCTGTCCACGTTGCCGTCGGCCGGCGTCGGCGCACTACTGGCGTTGCTGCTGTTCCGTATCGAGTTCAGCCTCATTGCACTGATCGGCGTGATCCTGCTGATCGGTATCGTCAAGAAGAATGCAATCATGATGGTGGACTTCGCGATTGACGCCGCGCGCACCGGCCTGGGCTCGCGCGAAGCGATCCGCCAAGCCTGCCTGCTGCGCTTCAGGCCGATCATGATGACCACCTGCGCCGCGCTACTCGGTGCGTTGCCGCTCGCCTTCGGCCACGGCGAAGGACACGAGATGCGCGCGCCACTGGGCATCTCGATCGTCGGCGGATTGATTGTCAGTCAATTGCTGACGCTCTATACGACACCGGTGGTTTACCTCTACATGGACCGGCTTCGTACCTGGTGGGCAGCGCGACACGGCGGCGAGCATGTCCCGCCGCACCACGCGTTCGGCAATGACGAGTAACGCGGGTAGAATACGGCCCCCGCATCGAATGTGATCGCGCGCCCGCGTAGCTTGCGCGTCGCCCGATGCATGCATTCTCCCTGCTTCAAACTGCATATCTTCATGGCCAAACTCTTGACAGACCAAGAATTCCATCGCTTCAACGAATTGCAACAGAAACAAACGGCATTCACGATTTCGAGCGACGAGGCCGATGAACTGCGCGACATTGTCGCGCGTGCGCAACAGCGTCGCGACGATCGTGCACAAGCCATGCAGACGATCGAGAGCCACATCCGCACATTCAGTATCACGCCCGACGAACTCTTCTCCCCGCAGCAGATCGCAGAAGCGGCGCGCGCCTTCGGCCTGATCCCGTTGGCCAAGAAGCCGCGCAAGGGTACAGACGCCAAGCCGGCCGAGCCCAAGGCAAGCGCCGTGGCACCGGCGAATTCTGTCACGGCACCGACGGGGCCTGTGGCGGCGCCGGCGGATTCTGTCGCGACGCCAACAGGCTCCGTGGCAGCGCCGGCGAGTTCTGTCGCGACGTCAGCAGGCTCCGTGGTGACGCCGGCCGGCTCCGTCTCGACGCCGACGCTCGCGGTCGATACCTCGCGCAAGGCAAAGCTGCCTGGCGCCGGTATGGACGCGCACATGGCCGCCGACCATGCGGATAGCGATCCGGCGCCTGCGCCGAGCGCGGAGACCGCACCCCTGGCTGCCGTGCAAGCCGGGACCGAAGCGCGAGCCAGCGCTGAAACAGGGACCGAAGTCCGGACCGAGCCTGCATGAGCCCATCCGCGCCAACCTGCGATGACGCACCGTTCAATGCCCCCCTCTCGCACGCGTAACGTCCAATGAACACAGCGCGCGTCGCACCGGCGCGCGCCTGCCAACCTACCCGGCCCCGCCCCACTGGGGACGCCGCTCGAATCGCCCCGTCCGGTTTATCGGCGACAGAACATTCTCATCATTTTCTCTACACCTGGTTAGCGAACGCCGTGGTGAGTGGCCACCGTCCGTCTCTTCGTCCCGACGAGAATCATCGGCCACGCCCGACCCGGTTCGGGCCATCGGGTTCGCCTGCGGCACCTCGTGTTCGCGTCCAGCTTACCCAACCAGCCAAATATCTATGAAATAACGACACATTTGTTCATTTCGAACGAGGCCTTGCATGACAACCACGATCACGATTATTCAAACCGATTCGCCGTCTTCCAACTGGTCCCAATGGCCCGGGCTTTACGACAACGACACCTCGGGAATCCATCACAAGCGAGCAGGAGACGGGCAAACCTCGACGTCATCGGACGGGCAGTGGTCGAACACCGACGATTTGCTCAATCAGCTGATCCAGTTGTTGATGCAGTTCAACAGCAACGGTAACGAGGGCAATACCGGCGATGGCCCGGACTCGGGTGACGCCATCGGCCGGCATCACGGCGGCGGCGGATGTCACCATCACCATTGCGATGCGCCGGAGGACGGCACGGGCGGCTCATCCGGCAAGACCCACGGCACCTCATCCGACAGCGACGCTACCGACTCGACCCAAGCGAGCAGCCGGTCCGGCAAGGACCAGCCGGCGCTGGAGGGTCCGACAACGCCAGGCAAGGCATACACGCCAGGGAAGAATCCGAAGATCGACCGGTGGGAAAACGACATCAACCTGGCCGCACGGCTGACGGGGCTAGATGGCAACCTGATCGGTGGGCAGATGTGGGCCGAATCGCGCGGTAATCCGAAAGAATGGTCGAAAAACAGCGACGGTACGCCGGACCTGAGCCTGATGCAGATCGGCCAGCGGCGCTGGGAAAAGGACGTGTTGCCGACGCTAACGCAGCAGGACAAGGAGAACATTAAAAAGTTGACCGGCAAGGACGCGAAGGACCTGGACGTGAGCAATCCGCACGACAACGTGATCGCGGGGGCCTTCGAACTCAAGTCCCACATCATCGAAAGCGGCGGTGATCGCAACAATCCGATGGCTAACGAAAAGGCGCTGAAGAAGGGGCTCAAAGACTACGTCGGAGTGGGCGACGAAGGGAAATACGCAAGAAACGTTATGACCAACTACAACGTATTGAACCAGCACAAAGAACTGGACGACAGCCAATAATGCGCAGAAGCGCCGGAGCCCTGCCTCGATAAAACGATGTTGCCCGGCGCAATCAGCGCACATGTCCCACGGGGCGCAGTTGCCGTTGCAAACGGCCGGGCTCAGAACTGTGCCAATCCAATCCCAGGTGGACTTACGACGGAACCCGAGCACCCTGGCCAGTCGTACTGGCAGCGGTTTTCCAAAATAACGGCGCGCTGCCCAACAAGGAGCACAACATGACCATTACCATTTCCATCACTCAATCGGATTCGCCCTATTCGGCGTTCAACCCGGGTAGCCCGAGCTACACGTACGGCACCGCCCCGGACGCTGCACACCACAAGCGCGCTGAGCAAAGCGATTCCATGTCGTGTCCGGCGAACGGCACGTCATCGGACGACTCCGATTTCTTGCAAAAACTCATCGAACAATTGCTGGCCATGTTGCAGAATTCGCATAGCGACGACGACAATTCGTTCGATGACGACGGTGCGACGTGCGGACATCGCTCCCCGGCCCCGTCAACGGATGGCGACGACGAATGTCCATGCTCACCGCATCATGGGCACTCGGCTGCGGATAATTCCCAGCACGATGGCAAGGCGCCGGTCGCTAGCGGCGGCTGGGGTACGATCACCGATCCCGTGACCAGTGGCGGCTGGGGCACGATCACCGATCCTGTGACCAGCGGTGGCTCGGGCACGATCACCAGCCCGGCGTCCAACGGCGACTCCAGCACGGTCACCCATCCAGGGAGCAGCAACAGCAAAGACGCGTCGACGAACTCCACCGAGTCCGCAGACCCCTTTAGTTCGTCCGGCAATAGCAAATTTGACTCTTCGGGCGTCAGTCAGACGCCCGGCACTCAGTTTTACCAATAGTCGTCATATGGCTGAGCCGCGCCGTTGTGGCGTGGCTCAGCCGCTACCGGCGTGTCGCACACGACATGCAGATACGCATAGCGCTGCGCTGGCAGTATGAAGTGCTCGCTGGCGTCGCCGTCGAACAAGCCGGCATATAGCCCCATCCTGGCGGATCTGCAGCGATCCGTCCTGTCCGTGCGGGGACACGATCAGCCGCAACTTGCTGGGCGCACCGGCTGGGAATTCCGGATCGCCGGCGTTGGACCGCGGTCAGCTCGTCACCATGCTGGAGCCGTTTGCGCAAGATCCATTGCCGCTGAACGTCGTCTATCCACCGCATCGGCAGCGGCAGGTGCTCGCCACCTGCTGGGCATTTGTCAGATTTCTCGAAAAGCGATTACGCACGCGTCTTCCCCAATGATCGAAGCCGCAACTACATTGCTTGCAGCCACGTCAATACTGTATTTCGGGAACTTCCCGCAGTGTACGCCCCTGGTAACGGGGCTTCGCGCGCGTTCATGGTAACGCGTTGCAAAGCGTCCTAAAGTGACAACGTCAGCACTACCAGAGAGTACCCGATATGATGTTGAGCCCGTCACTTCATCCTCGTAATCATGATGTAGACCTAACAATAGATTTCGGTGAACGCCTGGCGCAACTGGTCGGCGCCCCACCGCGGCTGCAGACGGCGCCGTCCAGCCATGCGCATCACCACGGCCAGATTGAAAGCCTGCCTCACGCGTGGAAAAAACAGATTGAGGCACGCAGCCGCGCGATGACTCAATTGGAAGGCCTGCCCCATGATGGGAACGTGCGTTCAGTGCCTGTATCAGCGGTGGACAGGCCTTCAGTACAAACCCTGCCCACGCCCGATAGCACCTCATCCGCGCTGAGCTTGGCCGAGATACACGACCTTGCTCGGAATTGCAGGAACCTGATCGCCCGCATCACGCGGTCCCCGTCAGAACGGCGGACCGTTTCGTCGGAAAGACCCGTTGCAGGCGCGTCGCAACGCGAGGTCCGCCTGCCGCGCGCCATCACGCGGGTGGGCTTAGGTACCGCCATGCGCGGCGTGTATGCCGCGATGGCCACCCCGATTCAACTGTTCAAAGGTTGCACGCAAACTACTTCCGACGGCCTTGATCAGTCTTCCGAATTAATTGAGGCTGATCCACTGGACACCATCAAGCGAGCAGGCATCTCCGAGGAAATTTTCAGCCGGAACGAGAAAATCGCTGCCGACGGCACGTTGGCCTTGCTGGCGGTCATGGAAATAAAGTCAGGCATTCAAGAAATGGCGCATGCCGCCAAGCACCACAAGGAACTAAAACGCTCGATCAAGCAACTCGAACAAGAAGTCGCCTGTCTTGAGCGGCTCGCCGGCGTTGCCGGCTCAACGCGAGATCGCAACCGTCCCACACAAGCGGCTTCGGTCCGACTGTTCACCGATGCGCAATCGATGATGACATGCTTGCGCGCCGTCATGGAAGTCAAGCGCCAGGTGATGACATTCACGCGGCAGCAAAACCGTGCCGGCGCCGCATTAGGGGCATGCTCGATCGCTTCCGGTAGCACCGTGCTGGCCAAGGCCTCAGTCGGCATTGCCGCCAAGGCTGCGCTGTGCGCATCAGACAGTCCTGCCGCGGCGGCGTTGGATCACGTCGCAGGCCTCGCGACGTTGGGCCTGGAGCCGCTTGTCGGCGCCACGGCGCTCGCCAGTGGTGCATACAAGGTTCATCGTTCGCGCCAGCAGCTCAATGCGTTCCGCGCCGCCAAGGTCGCAACCGACGCGCGCTTGAAAGACGCACATATCGATGCCCTGATCGATCAATTGCGCCAAAACGGGCACCATCTGAATCCTGAAGACGTCGAATGGCTGCACCGCTACGCGCGATTTCAATCGCTAAAGTTGGAACAGCGGGATCAGTTCTTTACAAGCTATGCGCGATGGAACAACAGTTTCCTCGCCGGCAGCGCCGTCTACGCCGCGAGCACGCTGGCCAAGGCCGGCGTGGCGGGCGCCATCGCCGCCGGTACGGCAGGCGCTGCGGTAGCCCATCCCGCCGTCGCCGGAGGCCTCCTAGCCGTGACAATAAGCGGACTTCTCATGATGAGCGCATCATCGCAGCACGCGCTCTTTGACTACCGCAAGCAACGGCGCTACCAAACCTACTACACCGACGATGACCCAGAATTGAATCGTACGTTCCTGGAATCAATGGACGTGCTCAATTGGGGCAGCAGCACTGCAACGCCGTTGGACGGCTTGCTGCTGCAATCAGCATTCTACAAACAGATATATCAGCGTGAAGACCGGCGGCAAATATTTCTGAGCCAGGTCGCGGACCAGCTCGGCAAACGCTACGACGACAAATATGTTTACACCGGCGATTCTGACGCGCGTGGAGCCAAACCGTCCACCCAGCAATTTATTGCGAACACGGCCCGACGCGCGGCGCAAGACTCAGTGGGACGGCTGAAGGCAGCGTCATCGTTCCTGGCTCAAAGTGCCAAGCTGAACTCACCGCACAGCGCGACACGCGCCGCCAAGCAAGCTTGGAACGACTCACGTCAGTATCTGACCCGAAGCAGCTTGAGAACATGGCTCGCCCAACCGACACGAGAAGCACAAGCGGCCCAAATTGATTTGCTGGAAGGCATGCTGGACACCCAGGCCACTTATTTGCGCAGGAAGCTGCAGGCCAAAATACAGACCTATCAGAACGTAGTAAGCAAGTTGAGCGGCATTCCTGCCCCATCTCCGGACGGGCACGCCATTGAAGACGTCAGGCTCAGCACCGTGGACGCCGACGACAATACGTCGCACGAACACAAATTCAAGGCACTATTCGCCCCGCTGGATGCGACCGTCACGCACGTCGAGGATATCCGCGTCGAAAACCATCCGACTGACATGCCACGCAACCTCGCGCTGAAGGAAATCCTGGTTGGGTTGGACAAGGATCTGGAATATGATCAGCGCCTGTATCGCGACGCATTGGCCGTACGGGCGCAATGCCGTAAACTGAAGCGCCAACTGCCGTTAACGAACGCACACGAGCGGCAACTGGCTGTTGCAATCGACCAGTTCATCTCGGTGCAAAAGGGTGAACTCGTTGACCCGCATGCGCGCCGCGCCGACTTGGCATCAAGCCACGACAAGTTGGCGACTTATCTGATGAAAAGCGCACCGAAACGCTACCGCGACCTGCGCGGCAAGCTGAATGAAACGCTGATGCAGGCGACGCGGCAGATTGACCTGTGTCGTGCATGGCACGATGGCGAAGTGGCCGGGACGCGAGAACCCAACACGTCGGATGCGGCACCGCGCCAGCCACGACGCGCATTCCCCGACTTCAGACAGCGTCACACGGTTTTCTGAAACGGTGCGCGTTTGGCGGCAGCAGCGTCGGAACCGTGCGTCGCTGCTTCACGCGGTAGCAGGCCCGGTTCCGGGTTTAGCAACAAGGACTTAGCTTGCGTATCCAAAGGTTGTCCACATCGTTGCAAACAAAATATGTGAATAAGCCGGTGTAAATTGTGCAGCTGAGATGTTGCGTGGTGCCCTGTGCGCCGTCTGCCTTACCAAGAGTGCGTCGGGAAAAACCATTCGTTTGCCACATCAAGCTTGCGCGCGTGTTTGCGCTCAATCAAGCGCGCTCGTTCGCCCACAGACTAGCTGCGACCGGTCGCGCAGGTCACGTCCGCAAACACGCGTCGATGTATCATATCGTTACGTTTTCTTCACCCCGCTTACCTGTTGTCCTACATTGACGATCTCTGCAGATTGCGTCAGGTGCAAGTTGCCCAAATACCCAAACCGAGCCTGCGGTAATCAACCCGATGCAAATAAAAGTGGCACGAAAGATGGGCAGCGAGTCCGTGCCCATCTCAGTCGTGAACAGCGATTGGAAAAAGATCAATAAAACACTTGCGACAGTCACACTTAAACTCATGGCTAGCATTTGGGCAGTCGAAAACAGAGCATTACCACTGCTCGCGCCAGGCCCGACAAGGTCCTTTAACGTTAGCGCGTTCATTGCCGTGGTTTGTATTGAATACAATGCGCCAAAAGCAAGCAGTTGAATCATTCGTAATCCAGCTGGTTGCTCTGTTGAAACCAAAGAAAAGCTAGCTATTATGGCGCCCACTAACAGACTGTTGCTCGCCAAGATACGGCGATAGCCGTAGCGAGTAACGAGAGGGGCAATGAATCGTTTTGCTCCCATGGCCGCCGCTGCTACGGGTAACATCATCATCCCTGCTTCATACGGCGAGTAACCGAGGCCGATTTGTAATAGCAACGGAATCAAATAAGGCATCGCATCGCCTCCAATGCGCGCGACCAAGTTCCCCACTAGACCCACACGGTATGTGCGTACATTAAATAAACTTAGCGAAAAAAGCGGATAGTCCGTGCGCGCTGCATGCAATCCATAGGCAGCGAATGTCACCAAGCTGGCGCCTAGTAACGTCAATACGATGGTGTTGGACAAATTATAATCGGTTAGCCCATTGAGCGACAAAGAAATTGCCAACACGCATGTTACAAACAGTAAATATCCTTTTAGGTCAAAACGTTGCACCGGCAACTTTATATTATCCATAACGACCCGGCTTGCCATCAAGATCGCTATACCAATCGGCACATTCATCACAAAGATCCAGCGCCAGGAGGCAACCGATACAATCCAGCCCCCAAGCGTTGGCCCCAAGACCGCCCCAACGAGTCCGGGTATTGCCACGAAGCCCAACGCTTGTACATACTGGCTGGGGGGAAACGTTCGCATAATGGCTAGCCGCCCCGCCGGCAATAATACACCGCCGCCCAGCCCTTGCACCACCCGCGCAATCACCAGCTCGTTCAACGAGCGCGATGTTGCGCAACCGATTGAACCAATTGTGAATAAAGCAATGGCCACCAGAAATACGGACCGTGTTCCAAAGCGATCCGCTAACCAGCCAGAAGCTGGGATCAGCATCACCACCGTCAATGAGTAGGCAAGCACAATCGATTGCATGTGCAGTGGATTTTTATTGAAACTGCTAGCCATCGTTGGCAAAGCGGTATTCAAGATCGTAGCGTCAAGCGTTTGCATAAAAAAACCGATGCCAACAACCCACAGCAGCCCAGATAAAACTCCTTGTTTTTGCATTTCTTTTTTTCTAGTAGTAGAAAAGAGTAACGGGAGGAAGTAGGCAAATAGCGTTGCCTACCTGGCCATGAAAAAGTGCAACAATTTCAATCTTACATCTTTGAGACAACGGGTGCGCGCAACATGGTGTTGAGCGTCTTGACCATTCCTTGTTGCGCGAGCAGAAGCGGGCGCTGACGGACATCGGGCGTGAGCGAGTAGCCAGAGCGTGCGACGGATCCAGGGCGCGACGCGGCGCTGCGATGTACTGAACCACCCCGGGGATCTGGGGACCGGTTGGTTTAAGTTAATATGGGCCCATCAGCGGTATTTCTGAGTTGCCTGTAGTAGTTTGCCTCAGCTTCAGCCAGTGAAATATAGCCCAGTGGTTCCAGCAGCCGATGATGGTTGTACCATGCCGCCCACTCTAGCGTCGCCAGTTCGACGGATTGTCTCGTTTCCAGGGGGCGCGTCGATGAATCAGTTCCGTCTTGCACAAGCCGTTGTTTGTTTCAGCCAGCGCGTTATCGTAACTGTCACCGCGACTGCCGACGGACGGCTCGATGCCGGCCTCGGCTGAACGTTCGCTGTATCGAATGCTGACGTATTGAGCCCCCTGTCGGAGTGATGAACCAGAGTCCCGTCATTGCACGGCTGTCGAGCGTACAGGGCCTGTTCAAGTACGTCCAAGACGAAATTGACGCGATCCAGATCTTCAGCACGCCATAGACCTGCAAATTGGCCTGCCAGACGCGCTTGATCCGCAGTTGCATAATCTCATCACCTCTCGCACGGGCACAGCGTTTGGACGGATCGCGAAGCTGCGCAGCATGGCGCCGGTAGCCCAACGGGGCAATCCGCAAAACCTTGCCGATCGGCTCGACCCCGAAGGTGTCGCGATACTGATCGACAAAGGCAGCCTCCTAAACCCGGTGCGGTTCAAATAGCGCACCTGATAGGGATTGACTTCGATAGATGCGCAACGCGCCTACATCGTGCCAATATAAAAGTTAAACGTTGGAGAAAAGAAATTCCAACCCCGAAATGCCGTTTAAATATTTGATTTTATTGGCCCGCCCTGCAGGATTCGAACCTGCGGCCTACGGCTTAGAAGGCCGTTGCTCTATCCAACTGAGCTAAGGGCGGTTAAGGGATTCAAGATTGTACTGCATGCGCGCCGTTCGCTGCGCATCGGGACCTGGACCGTCGGCTTAGATGACCGATACGCTAGCCCAACTGCGCCATGGGCAGGCAGGCGTTCAATTATAACTGAACACTGCGGGCCGGCTTAGATTGCCGGCTCGCCATACCGCGACAGCGTAACGCCTAGACCAACGATTGAGGATTGAAGAAGAACCAGCCGAGACAAGTCAAGCCGGCAATCACGCAATAAAGACCGAATGAAGCCAACCGCCCGCGGCCTTCGAAATAACGCATCAGAAATCGCACGCTCAGATACGCCGCGATGCCGGTCAGCACGCCCCCTAGCGCCGCGTCGGCCAATTGCGCCGGCGCGTGAAACAGCTTAGGCACCTCGAGCAGGCCCGCCCCAAAAATAATCGGCGTACCGAGTAGGAACGCAAACTCCGCCGACTTTTCTGCGGACATGCCGACGCCCACGCCGGCGATCATTGTCAAGCCGCTGCGCGAAAAACCCGGAATCAGCGCACCGATCTGCGCGATGCCGACCAGCGCGGCCTGCTTGAACGTTAGATCCTCGGGCGCACGCGCCGCGCGCGCGCGTTGCAACCGGTCGCCGATCCATAGCAGGATACCGTTGATCACCAGCGCCAATGCCACGATACGCAAGTCGTGAAAGACATGTTCGATCCGCTTTTCCAGCAGAACACCGACGATGCCTGCCGGAATTGTGCCAATCAGCAACGCCCAGGCCAAATGTCCGTCCTCGGTACGGCGGCCGCCCAGCGAGCCGAAGAAGCCTTGGATGATCGCGCCCCACCGTGTGCGGAAATACCACAGCAGCGCAAAGGCGGTGCCCAGATGCAGCGCGACTAGAAACGGCAACAGTTGCGGCGCATGCTTGTCGATGTGCATGTCGAACAGTGCCGGCACGAGCAACGTATGCCCGAGGCTGCTGACCGGGAACAACTCGGTCACACCCTGCAAGACACTCAGGAAGATCAGAAACACAAGGCTCACGAAAGAAAGTCCTCCAGGTAAATGACAGCATCAGCGCGGATCGCGCAATAAACGGGCGAGGTAACGCCCACCCGGAGACATCCTGTCAAGTTTTCCGGCTGGCAATGACGGGTGCCCGATAGCCCGTTCGACGGCGCGCCAAGAACACCAACAGCCGCCACGCACGCATACGGCCACAGCGCCTCGCAATGGATTCGGGGTCGACGAAAGCGCCGCGGCCGATCCGCTTGGCACCCCCGGTCGTCGCGCGGGCTCCTTTTTGGCATGACAGCCGAGGCGTGTCTGTTCGGCAGATCGCACACCATGGCGGCCGCTAGTTATCATCGCGGTTATACATGCATTGCGCGTTGATTCGGACTTGAATATGCCACGACAACGCTCGCTTTCGACGATTAACGGGCTCGACCTCCAGAGCCCATGCCCGCCCTTTACGCAGCTCTTGCGCGCTATGCACGCGGCGCTCGCCAGGTTGCAGTTTCTGGTTGCCATCCTTGCCGCGGCACGGACCGCGGCAGTGACAACACAAAGGCGGCAGACCGGTTATTTGGCCAGCTTATAGAAGAGGAACGTGCCGCCGGTAAACATGCCAAAAAGCGCACATCCCATCACCATTGCCAAGTCCATGATCGTCTCCTCTCCAATACGGTATTGTCTGAGTGATTATCGACAGCGATCTGCCGCCGGACAACCCGAGAGAACCCGCATAGCCGGCATCCAGCGGCGCACCGATGTCATGGAAAACCCGTCCACCGCCAGGCAGCGCGCCTGACTGCAAAGCGGCATTTGACAACCCCGGGCAGGCACCGCCGGCAGCAGGGCTGCCCACTTTTATGTTTCGATCAACATGCGTTTCCAGAACCAGGATGTCATCGAACTCGAACGCGAACGCGCCAGCTTGCTAATTGCACCACAATCAGGAGGTCGCCTGTTGCGCTGGCGCGTGGGCGACCACGACATCATTGGATGGCCGGACAACGCGAATTGGAACGAGCCCGCCCGGGTGCGCGGCGGCAATCCGCTGCTGTTCCCCTTTCTCGGCCGGCATCGCGTCGACGGCACGATCGGTCGATGGCGCGATAGCACCGGCGTTGTGCGGGCAGTGCCGATGCACGGATTCGCCCGCGATCTGCCGTTCGAGCCGACAATCGACGTGGCTAACGCCCGCATCGACATGACACTGACGGACAGCGACGTCACCCGCACCGGCTATCCATTCGGCTTCCGGTTCGATGCGATCTATCATCTCGTCGACGGCCACACCCTTGACGCGACCCTCACGACGACAAACACCGGCGACACGCCGCTGCCGTACTATGCGGGTCATCACTTCTATTTCTCGCTGCCTCACGCGCTGCGGGGCGAATCCCGGCTCACGTTGCCGCCGGCGAGGATGCTGTACCAACGCGATGATGGTGCGATTGCCGAGGCGGCTGCCGCGGCACACGAGTATCGTCTCGACGACACGCGTATCGTCGACCGTTTCCATGCGCTGGACCCGCTGTCAAGTGGGGCGCGGGTCAAGCTGCACACACCGTCACTGGGCCGCACGATCACGCTAGCACTCGAGCACCCCGGCTCGATCCCCTGGTATGCCGTCACGACGTGGACCGAAAAACCTGATTCCGATTTTTATTGCATCGAACCCTGGCTCGGTTTGCCAGATGCCATTCACAATGGACTTGGGTTGCGCTGGCTTGCACCCGGGGCGAGTGAGAGCGCGGTATTGCGAATCCACGTAGCGCTTGACGAATGACGTAGAATGAATCGTTTTATGCCCCGCCCCCATGGCCCGGCCAACGCCCTGCGGGCGTCGCGAGTTTCGATGCAGAGAATAAAAAGTGGTTTTGCCGATGGTTGCAGCACGATGTTCAAACGCGTGTGCGCCCTCGGTTCGGTGCAGTACGTGACGGTATGCTGCGGTATCGCATTGTTGCTGTCCGCGTGCGGTTCCGCCCCGGTCGGTTCTGGCTTCTATCGCGTCGCGCGGGGTGACACGCTTTCGCGGATCGCCCAACGTCACGGCCAAAGCGTCGCTGCGATCGCGCGGTGGAATAATCTGCCTAATCCGAATGTGATCGTAGTCGGCCAGGTCCTGCGCGTCGCGCCGCCGACTCGTCCGGCACCATCACGCGGCGCGGCGGCCGCGCCGAACACCACTGCTGCGGCTAAGGTCAGGCCTTCGTTGGCACCCGCTACGACAATCAACTTGATCTGGCCCGCCCGAGGCAACGTGGTACGCCGTTTCAACGGCGTGGATTCCAAAGGCGTCGACATCGCGAATGCGCCCGGCACACCCGTGGTCGCCGCCGCGACCGGAACCGTCGTCTATGCCGGCAATGGTCTGCGCGGTTACGGCAACTTGCTGATCGTCAAGCACAATGCCAATTTCCTGACCGCCTATGCACACAACCGCACACTGCTAGTCAAGGAAGGCCAGAACGTCGCGCAAGGACAGACCATCGCCGAAATGGGTGACAGCGACAGCAACCGGGTCGCACTACACTTCGAGCTGCGATACGATGGCAAGTCGATCGACCCGGCCCGCTATTTGCCACCGCAATAGCGGCAAACGCAGGCGCCGCGTCGCACGACGCTGACCGGCAGGCCGTGCTGCGTGCGGCGTCAAGCATCCACCGTTGGGCTCAGCGCAGGTGCCCGGTCTTCGGATCGACCCGCCTGGCAAAGGCGATCAGTACGCCGACTGCAACGGGCGCAACGAGACAAAATGCAAGCAGCACGATCTCCCCTCCCCCGCTATCGATAGTCTGTTGACGTCGATCATACGCGCTCGGCCAAAACCGTGCAGACATCGAACGCCACCTAACCAATATTGCTGATAGATTGTCCGTTACAAACAGCAGACACGGCGGTGTTGCCAGTTCAGGATGTTGCTGGCTCCTGAACATCGGCCATCATGCTTGCCACTGCGATCCCGTCTTAATCCCGCGAATTAGCTCAGTTTAAATTCGCCCAGGAAGTGGCGCCCGTAGCGCTGGTTGATATCGGCGAAGCGAAACAGCGTGAGAAAATCCGCGACGTTGAAATCCGGATCCCATGCGGGTGCGCCGCAGATCCGCGCGCCCAGGCGTAAATAGCCTTTGATCAGCGGCGGCGGTGATACCGCAGAGCCAGTGGCGAGTTCGTCCATCGGTAGCGGGGTATGGGGGAAGGCCCGGTATTCCGGCGCGGTCATCGATGCCTTGCGCAGCGACATGAACAAGTTGGCCGCGTAATGCCCGCCGTCCACCATCGGGACGCTCGCACAGCCAAGCATCGTCTCATAGCCGTTTTGCAGCATGTATTCAGCCAGCCCCGCCCATAGCGACATGATCACTGAACCGCTACGATAGTCCGAGTGCACGCACGAGCGCCCGACTTCGACCATCTTGGCGCGCAGATGCGTGAGGCGCGAAATGTCGAATTCACTTTCTGCATACAACTTGCCGATGCGTGCCGCCTGGTAGGGTGGCAGCACACGATAGGTTCCGACGACCTGCAGCGTGTCCAGGTCGCGCACCAGCAGATGGTCGCAGTACGCGTCGAATTCGTCGACGTCCTGGCCCTTGGGGCCTTTAAGTTGCGCCCCCATTTCTTCTGAGAAGATGCGATAACGCAGCCGTTGTGCTTCGCGAAGCTCTTCTTCCGTCCGCGCCCAGGCCACGCCGAGATGGTGTTGTCCAGCAACCGTTTCTTGCGGCCGAGGAAGACTCCTGCGTGAATCGAGGGGAGTGGACGCAAGCGGCAGGGTAGGATTCGGCAACTCTCGCATTGGCATGTCCTGTCAAATTACAGAAAGGTTGCGTGCAATGTAAAAATCAGCAGTGAGTGTGGATGGCAAACATGATGATTCGGTGACAACATACGCAATCGACACGAATCACACAAGATCCGGATTCACGGCGGCATGCAGCACGGCCTGCGCTTGTTCGTCACGGCGGCGGTTGGCCAATCACCGGTCCCCCCTTTTTGATGCGTCAGTTCGCTTCCTTACCGGATAGCAGCAGTGCGGCGACGCGGCCGAGCATGGGCTGATGGCCCACCACGACGACCGTTTCGGCAATGCCGTCCGGCCACAGCCCACCGCTGCCAATACGGCGGCGACATCTACATCGGGCGCGCGTTCGCGTAGTACGCGAAAACGGTCGGTCAATGACTGTGCCGTTTGCACCGTTCGATTGGCCGGGCTGCTGGGCACGGCAGCCTCGTCGGGCAGCCCGGGACCCAGCCACTTAGCGATTTGCTCGGCTGCTTGTGTCCGCGGGCGGTCAATTGGCGCGCCAAGTCACTGGGCGCCCGGCCGGTTTCGCGTTCAGGAAGGTTTTCGGCATCGGCGTGACGCCAGAGAATTAGGTTCATTGTCGTTGCTATGGTCCGTGCACAGAATTGACTGTTGCACCGGATTCAGCCGCGAAGGCGGCTCCGCATGCAGTTCGACAGTGTGCACGGCGACGACGACGCGCGCATGTCCGGCGTACTGACGCACCCACTACGTGCGCGGGTACGGATACGGGTGCAGGTGCCGGTATGGGCGCAGTACACAGTATATCGACACGGTGCACTTAGAAAATTGACGTCGCATCAACCATTCGACTATAATCATCAATTCGGCGGAGCGTAGCGCAGCCTGGTAGCGCATCTGATTTGGGATCAGAGGGTCGTAGGTTCGAATCCTATCGCTCCGACCAATAGAATCAAGCACTGATAGAACAAAAATTTACAATAAAAAGTGGCCGGCCGCGTATTGGTCACGGGCCGCTTACACGCTATCCCTGGCGGCATACGGCTTTACATCCCTACCCTGCAAGTCATTCCGACGCTCGACCAGCCAGGGCTCCGGTTCCGCAAAGCTTAGCCGCTTCAACTGAACTGGGGACGACTTGAACTGCGGCTGTTGACTGACAGGATCGCGGGCATAGGTAGTGTGCTGATTGGCTGCCTGATGGCCTTTGCCGAAATGGAAGGGGATAAACAACTCCCCGGGCCGCACCGTGTCCACGACCATCGCCGGCCCTTCCCATCGCCCGCGCATCGACGACACCTCCACCCAGTCTCCAAGGCAAATACCCAGCCGTTGCGCGTCGTCGGGATGGATTTCGACATAGGCATTTGGCACACGCCGATGCAGCGCTTCCGAGCGTCCGGTCTTGGTTCGCGTGTGGAAATGGTAGACGACACGCCCGGTCGATAGGACGAAGGGGTAGGTTTCGCTTGGCGGATTGGGCGGCCGGCGCCATTGTGCTGGCCGCAGGAAGGCGCGGCCTTTGGGATCGATGGCCTCGTATTCCGCGCGCGTGTGCTTGTCGCCGGTTAGAAAATCGGCGCCGTAGCTTTCGCAGTCGTCGATCCCGGTCCAGAAATGCAGATCCTCGTATAGTCGCTCGCTGCCCTCCGGATGTTGTTCGTTGCAGGGCCAGCGTACGCCGCCCTTTTTCAGCAGCAGCTCGTAGGTCATCCCTGAGTAGTCGCACGGCCGCCCCTTGGACACGCGTCGCCACTCGTCGAATGCTTCTGGTGGTTCCCGGTAGCCGATTAGCGGCTTACCGTCCCGATCCTTGAAGCCAAGACGGCGCGCGACCTCGACAAAAATCTCGAGGTCGGTGCGGGCCTGTCCCGGCGGTTCGACGGCCTTGCATAGCAGATTGACGGTGCGGTCAGCATTTGTCACGCAGCCGGTCTTTTCGCCCCACATGGCCACAGGTAAGTAAATGTCGGCCAAAGCAACCGTTTCGGCGTCGACAAAAGGGTCCTGCACGACCACGAACAACTGCTCCAGGATGCGTCGCGTACGGTTCTGGTCGGGCAAGCTGACGATCGGGTTGGTGCCGATCACCCACAAGAATTCGATTTCCCCACGCTCAGCGATTTCGAGCATCGTGATGATGTCTTTCGGTACCTCGGGGTGGAACGTAGCGGGGTCGATGTTCCAGAGTTCGGCCAACTCCCGCATATGGGTGAGGTTGTGGGGATTGCGATAGCCGGGATAGGAGCCGTCCGCCCCAGCTTCCCGGTTCGACATGGCGGAGGGCTGCCCCGCCATTAACAAGGGACCCGCGCCGCGCTTGCCGATGGCGCCGCGCAGCAGGTGCACGCTATTGACCAGTGAAGAGGACGCGGTCGCCTCCACAGCCTGATAAAACCCCTGCAGCACGGTAGAAACCATGCGATCTGTACTGCCTATCCATTGTGCCGCCGTCTCGAGCGCGGCGGTCTCGATACCGCAGATGTCAGCCACGCGTTCCGGCGGATATTCGGCCACGACCGACTGCATCAGCTCGAAACCAACCGTGTGCTCGCGCACGAAATCGAGATCTACCGCGGCGTTCCGGATCAGCAGGTGAATCAGCCCATTCATCAGCGCCACGTTAGTGCCAATTCGGATTTGCAAATGCAGGTCTGCTCCCTGGCGCACGGTCGGATTCTTGCGCGGGTCCACCACAATAATACGGCCCTGGTTGCGTTGTTTTGCCGCTAGCATCCGCTCCCACAGCACCGTCTGCGCCTCGGCAACATTGTGGCCATAGAGGCATAGGAGTTCTGCATCGTCGATGTCGACATAGGAAGCAACGGGACCATCGGCGCCAAAATTGGCCATCAGCCCGGTGGCCGCAGTCGCTGTGCACAGCCGCGTGTTGCCATCGATGTTCGACGACCGCAGACCGCCTCGCCAAAGCTTGCCCAGGGTATAGAACTCCTCTAAAGTCAGTTGTCCGGAGTTGTAGCAGGCGAGATTCCCGTGGCCCTGTTTCCATGCGTCTTGGAACTTTTGCACAAAGAAGTCCAGCGCTTCGTCCCAATCAACCGGTTCCAGAGGCGCTCCTTTGGCGCGCCGGATCATCGGTTGCCGTCCGCGGCGAGGACTTTCGTTCGCCACCCAAGCATTCTCGCCCTTAGGGCCAAGATGCCCGAAATTCACCGGATGGTCTAACTTCCCGCGAACGCCCACGATGCGCTCGTCCTTGACAGCGATTTCCAGACCGCAGCCATTAGAACAAAGTATGCAGGCGGAATGGACCCATCGATCGGGATTTCCCGAGCACTTGAGATTTTGATCCTGACGAGGTTCCATGATCCCTCCCGAAGCAAGTTCTTTTAAAGGCGCAAACAACATTCCCACGCAGCGCGACAGCGCGGTCAGTACCAAAATCGTTGCTGCTGCCTCAATCCCGCCGGAGTGCTCTGCCCCCGGCAAACGGGGCTGGTCGGAGCCAATTAAAGTTCGTTTTCGAAAACGAAGACGAACATGAAAAAGCGCCTTACGAAAGAGCACATCGTCGGGTTTCTGAAGGCGGCCGAGGCCGATATGCCGATCAAAGCGCTGTGCAGGAAAACACGGGGTCAATGACGCGTCGCTCTACATGGGAGTGAAGTTCGGCAGCATGGAGGGACCGGAAGCGCACCTGCTCATGCCACGGACACGAAAAAGCGGCGATGGGCGAAAGACCGAAGGCGGAACTCGTGTTGAGCGAAGCGGAGCACGAGCAAGTCACGGCGCTGACGATGCACCGAAAGATGGCGTAGGCAGTGGCATTGCGAGCGCGGATCGTGCTGGCCCGCGTCGATGACATCGACAACAAGACGGGGACGTGTCATCGAAGGCTCCTGCCCCCACTGGTCCGCCTTCATGGTGCACCCTGTGACTAATATAAGATCCGCAAGGGGAGTATGCCTGTCGTCTTAGCAAAGTTTCGAGATTTAGCCCACCCGTCTAAAAAGCAGGGCCGTCATTTCGCAAAGGAGGCATCGACTCGCCGGTGAGTGAGCGGGACACAGCATTCAAAGCGGGGCGCCGCATTCAAGCGCGTCATTGACATGCCGTCTTGCGCGCTCTGGTACTGCGCCAAGCAGACTTGCGGGAGACGCACAATACCTTTAAGTGTGCGCCTCATTAGGAACATATTGCACTATGACTGGCTGTGCAAATATGTACACACTCTTTTTAATCAAGTTCCGGCGACGTACGTACTGGCATTCTTACTTTAAAAACTTTACCATCCGAAAGAAAGAAAATAACCCTAGCATTGTCGCCCGGTGTAATTAAGTGAGTGGGCTTTTCAAACATCAAATGATATTTACCAGGAACGAGAGCAAATTCGCCTTTTGCTGGGACGGTAAATTTATCCAATTTAACCATTTTGCTAGATTCTGAATCGAATACCGTTTGATAGATTGTAATTTTCTGGTAATCTGGACTGATAATTTTGGTGACGTCAAGTGGCTGATCGGAACTGTTTTTCAATGTGATATAACCAGCAGCAGGTAGTGCGTTGGGTAACCAGCGCACCCATACTGACCTTTCCACCGATGTGATGTCAGTCGATACAGGGGTTTTGGCAATTGCTGAGATAGGGGAAAACCAAGTCAATACACCAGTTAACAGCAGAGCAAGCAGCCTCATGATTTTTCCTCTTTAGATGGATAACTAAAAGTCCTGCCTTAAGTCGAAAATTCCATTTAGTGATTGAATTTGATCCTTAACCTATTTCGCGTACCTCCTTGGTGAGTTTAAACATGCAAGCGCCAAAACGCCTAAACATTGCATATTAGCGTATCCATAAAAACCAGGTTGTACAAATTAACAAGTCGATTGCGTGGCGTTTAACCAACACTTTTAGCTTGATTAAATTCCGGCGAGCCGCTATAAAAGGCGCCCGTGTTAGACTTTTTAGCTTACGGTTTTTCACTTGAAAGCGATCCGCGTGTTTCTTGCGATCATCCCGCCACAGCTTGAGTTTTACTTTTCCTTCTGCACAGCCCGCGCCAACATCGCGCTATTCAGTGGCCTCGGAGCTCGATGCTTGATGCCGTACTGCCGAGTCCATTCGGCGATCGCTGCGCTTAGATAACCGGGCCCTTACCCAGGCCCTTTGTCACGCCGAATCGCTTTCGGACTGCCACGCCTATTGTTGATTTGCCGCAGCGCACAGATCACTCACTCCGGCGGCAACGAAGTCGATCTCGATGGCGAGCGCTTCACGGTTGAAGTCGTCGGTCACGTTGAACAGCCGGATGCTGCGCTCATCGGCCAATGAGTTGTGCATGAAGAAGTCCGTCGAGCAGACCGAGTTGACAGCAGACGGTACCGCTAGCGGTTCAGGTACCTGCGTGGCTAGTCGCTTGCGCGGCCGGGCATTGTCGGCCTCTAACTCCTTCATCCGCGCGATCAGCGACACATCCATGTCGCCGTACTTCAAGCGCCATTTGTAAATTTTCGGGGAATTACCGCACCGCTCGTATTGCAAGGCCTGCAAGGCCGAGCGCCATTACGCCGGCTGCGTCAGCATACCGTGCACGCGCCATCGGACCGCCATTATGCGCGCGCAAGGACTCCACGACATTGCACCACTTGGCACAACTACCGGCATCGCCGACATATGCGCAAGCGCGCAAGCAGTCGCCTGCGGCGCAGACATCGACCGAAGACCGTCGTTTGATTCGTTACCGACACTGGCGGGTCCGAATTCTGCTTCTCTCTCAAGTGCGGCCACGCGGGTGTTTTAATGGCACGGTAGTACGCTTGACGCTCCATTTGTTCTTGCTGTATGCCGCCAATCGCTCAGCGTCCGATGTGCAATTTAATTCGACGGAAACAGGGGGGTCGTGCACGCTATCCGATGCGGCATGGATTAACCTCTTGTCGGACATCGACATAGCTCGGGTGGCTTTTACGTGGCCGGCAGGCCCTTCCCGTTCGGACAAAGGCGACCAGCACTCGCCATGGCTGCACAGTTCCGTTACGATACGGGTAATGGCAATTTCGCGGAGCAGTCATGACGGAAGTTAACAAGGAGAATTTAATGTCGGATATCAAAACCGTCCTATCGGACGCCGAAGATCTGCTCAAGCAAGCAGCAAGCGCGACCGGCGAACGTGCGACCGAATTGCGCGAAAAGGCGCTTACGCGTCTGAAGCAAGCAAAGGAAAAGGCAGCCGATGTCCAGGTTGTGGTCGTCGAAAAAGGCAAGAAAGCGGCTCGTGCCACGGATGATTATGTCCACGACCATCCATGGACGTCGATCGGCATCGCCGCCGGTGTCGGCATGTTGATCGGCCTGCTGATCAACCGCAAGTAATGCCTGGTGCGACGACGCGTTCGCGTCGTGCCTACCAGCGCGTGGTGTTACCGCGTCCCGCGTGCGCGCGACGCGGTGGCTAATTGAACGTTCCGCCTGCCGCGCCCTGCGCGATCTGCTAATGAGCAACGACACTCAACCGCCACCGCCGATTCAGAGCCCGTTGCGACGCCTGATCGGATCGGTCTTTTCCCTGCTTCACACGCGCCTGGAGTTGATCGGTATCGAACTCGCGGAAGAAAAAGAGCGGCTGCTCGGCGTATTGTTCGCTGGTCTCGCAGCCATGATGTTCGCAACAATGGGGCTGGTCACGCTGACCGTTCTAATCGCCGCGGCGTTCTGGGAAACGTATCGATGGCAGGCGTTGGCTGTACTGACCGTGCTGTATGTTATCGCGGCGTTCGTCTGCGTGCAGAAGGCGCGTTCGGGCGTGCGTCGCGCGCCTTTAATCTTCGAAGAAACGCTGGCCGAATTCGACAAGGACCGTGCCATTTTTCACAAGCCATCGCCATGAACAATTCCTATTCCAACGGCCGTCTCGCCCAGCCGGCTTCGGTGCGCGGCTCGGGTGACCCCAAGGTGCGTGCGATCCGCAAAGAGCTGTTGCTAGCGCGCGCCGATCTCGACCGGCTGGACATCGCCGCCGCCGGTCAGGAGCTGCGCCAAGGCGTCGCAAAGCTTAGTTGGATCAGGTGGCTGCTGCCCGGCATCAGTCGGTTCCGTTCATTGCGCCGGCTTCCGGCCGTCGGTGCATTGCTAAACCAGCATCCGGTGCTCGGTTCGATCGCGTCGGCCGCGTTCGCCGGCCCCGTGCGTCGCGTGGTGATACGCAACGCCAAACCGTTGCTGAAATGGACCGTGGTGGGTGCCGCCGCGTGGCAGAGCTACAAGCTGTGGAAAGCGATACGTCCGCAACGCCGCGCGGCAGCCACCGCAGCGAAGGACGCCGGCCCAACCCCGAGCCCACGCGACGCCCACCGGGACGCTTAGGGCGTTCACACCACGCACGATTACCGCTTGTTGACGCGCTGGAATGCCGTAGCGGTGCCCTACGCCGGCGCGGCGCGCACATCATCGAGTCCGGCAATGCGTCTGCTCGTGCCATTGCGGGAGGGTACCCGCTGGGTCTGACGTGCTGGCAGATCCGCCCGCAGTCCCAGCTGCGCCGGAATTGCTTCGCTGCCCTGTGGCGTCAAGCTTGAACGCACCACACAGGTGATCGTCGGCCATCGGACCATCGTGCAGCGGCTCGGCCACCACGGAGTAACCGCCATTGACCCGCGTCGTACCGGTAACCCGTAGCGCATAGGCGGCGCGCCCATCCGACGGTGCGCGCCCTAGTTCCGCAGGCAGGACGATGGGCTCCGTGACGATGGCAGCCCCGCCGAGCGCCTGCGTACGCTGTGTAAGTTGGATTTCGACATAGTGAGCGGCGCGATAAACGGCGCTGACGGCAGCGACCCGCATACTGCGGCGCATTTGCTCACGATACGTCGGCAACGCATACGTTGCGAGGATGGCAACGATCGCCACTGCTACCGCCAGTTCGACCAGTGTCATGCCCCGGCGTCGAACCGTGCTCAAAACGGCCTGCGGGCCACGGACCGCCATCCGGTACGCACCGTCCGCTGCGTCTCACCAACCCACATCATCGCTTGCAACCATATCTCGCTCTCCTCCTCGACCGCAAAGCCGCGTGCGGTCAGCAGATAAGCGGCTGAGCTAGTCTCTAAGACATCCACCGCCTCGCACAACGTCAAAAAGGGGCACCCCACACTACCCGTTAAGCACGGCTACGCGCTGGCGTGCAGACCATTTGTGTCGTCTCATTCGGCCATCCTGATTCAGTCGGGCCGCGCGCTTAGCGAAACAAATGGCGGCACAGCCTGGTTATTATTACTGCGTTATGCCACGCTATTTAACTACAATTCGCACTTGACAGTGCGCACAAAAAACGCAATGGAAAACGCTTTGAAAATCCAACCTTTGAGCTGCGACTGCCACAAAAGTCGTCGTCTAAGAGCGCATCGAGCCGCTCTACGTAATAATGGCTTTATCGGAGCAAGGCTTCGTATAATTTAGCTAAAACTGATCCGAATGTTTAACTTCTCATGCGGTCTGCGCCAGTACGGGGCAGGTCAGTTAAAACGCCCTGAGTCTTGGCAGCTTCAGGTTTTTTACTTCATCATGCCTTGATCACCTATTGCAGCGCAGGCTCGCAAACGTGGGGAAGCACAAACTTTGCCTTTGCTGCTTCCATGTTGGCGACTGAAGTGACCAATAAAAGCTTGGTGAACACCGCTCCCTGTTCTATAGTAATGTGACGCTTGTGGAGAAACTTGCCAGCGTAGCAATTGCATTACATGATGCGATGCTAGCCGAAGATTGGCGGCCAGGCGCCAGCGTAGGATCGGCGTTATGGAGCCGGTCGATGAGCGGCGTATAGGCCGCGGCGCTGCTGCGCGCTGTTAACGCCGCAAACGAGTTGCATGGCGCTCTAGACGAAGAGTTTCCGCAATGGCGCACCACGCGGCTAAAGCGGTATCAGTTGGCGATGGCAATGAATTACCCCGGTCCGCGCAACAAAATTGGCAATCTATTTGGGCGGGCTTTAGGCCAGCATGCTTAACCTATATACAGCTTTTAAATAGGAGGTAGAATGCTAAGGACAATAGCAACTAAAGCAGCTAAAATTGGCGGCGGTTTCGTGGGAGGCGTGATCATCGACCGTCTATCCAAAACGGACAACAATGCTAACGAAACAGAGACAGTTCAAACGACAAATTCACCGAAAGTCCCTAATCCTATCTTGCAAACAGGTAACCAACGCCTCGGTGATATAAGCCGACGCATCGCGCCAGCAGAAGGGGCAAATCCTATCATCGAGGGTATTACTCATCAATATGACAAGCGTGTGGGTTTGGTGGACAAATGTCGGACTTTGATAACGCAACCCTCTCAGTCAGTGCAGAACGTGCAAACAGTATTCCAGGATCTAGCCGATGATGCTAGGACGGTGCAAGGCGCCTTCAATATTACGCGCGGAGACGCCTCGATTACACCGCAAGAGGCGACTCAAATTACTGGCGCTGTGATAGCAGATACGGCTCAAGGCGCGTGCAAGACAGCGCGGGGCGTCGCCAGTGCGGCACTCGCAAGCGTCACCACAACACCAGAAGGTATCCAGCAAGTCGCAGAAGCGATTAAAGGTCGTGCTACGCATGATGCGACTGCGGCCGTAGCCGGTTTAACGGCGACAACCGCTGTGGCAACGGCCCTCGGCATGGTTCCCCATCCCGCCGCCCAAGTTGCCTCTATTGCTCTTAAAGTAGGTGGAGCGGCCGCAGCGGGAGCGGATCTTTCCGAAAAGGCGCGCAAAGCATCGGGTAAGACAAGTGACAGCGCGTCAAAAAAGGTGATTGGGGAAGTGCTGCGCAAGAAGGCGACCAATAAGGCGCCCAGCGATACGGCTCCAGCACCATCTACTTCGTTGGCTACGGCGACTAAATCCACCCCAATTAATTCTTTTCATGCGATACAGCTAGCGTCAACAAGGCGCCAGAATCCACAGATGAGCCTGACGCAGTGTGTGGAGAAATGGATGGATAAAAATTGGGCGCCAACGGCCAAAGAAAGCTCTAGCAACGATCTGTTTTTACGGCAGGACTCGGAGCCGATGGAAAAAGGCGTGGCACTTGATGAGGAGGAAGTTGAGACAGAAAACGATGAGAATACGACGGAACTGCCCCCAGCAGCGAGCGCACAAGACATTGAGTCTGTCGCGCTGCACGTTCCGCTAGCAATCGATCGCATTTGATTTGAATGCAATTATGATGAGCATTAAAAAGTGTGCGATTCACGGACATCGTTTCAACTAAAATGAGGCGATGGACCGAGAGATCGCCGCGCGATTACATTGGGTGCACCTGTCTCACGAGGCCGGCAACGCCGGCCTCGTGCGCGCGGTGTGGCCTCTGCCGACCGACACTTCGCAAATGGCTACGTCGTTATCAGCAAGCCGGCGAAGCAGGTTTGCTATCCCCAAGCCGCCGTCCACACCGAAGACCAAGCCAGAAGGTTTTTGAGACCGATCGAGCAACGGTCTTCCGACTGCGTGCCGAGCACAAAGGCGCGCGGCGGATCCAGAAT
>NZ_PRDW01000006.1 GCF_002927045.1 Mycetohabitans endofungorum
CTCCACCAGCCCCGAGCCCTCGCGCATCGCCGGCGTGATGCCCACTACCCGCGGGTCCAGTTCCGCCGCATCGCACAGCCATTCGCCGAAGACCTTGGTGTAGGTTTTCTTAGCGGCGCCGCCAGGCTTGATGCCCTCTTCCGGATTGAACTTGCCCGGACCGTGGTACAGCACCGGATCGGCCTCGGCCAGCTTGTAGCCTTGGCCCTTCTTCGTCACCACGTGTAGGAACTGTGGCCGACTCATCTGCTTCAGGTTCTCGAGCGTCGGGATTAGCGCATCGAGGTCATGCCCATCGATCGGACCGATGTAGTTGAAGCCGAACTCCTCGAACAGCGTCGCCGGCGTGACCATGCCCTTCGCATGCTCCTCGAGCTTGTGCGCAAGTTCCAGCATCGGCGGCGGCAAGATCTTGCGTATGCCCTCCTTCGCACTCGCGTAGAAGCGTCCGGACATCAGCTTGACCAGATACCGGTTCAATGCGCCAACCGGCGGCGAAATCGACATGTCGTTGTCGTTCAAGATCACCAACAACGGGATGTCCTCACACACGCCGGCGTTGTTCAGCGCCTCGAATGCCTCGCCGGCGGTCATCGCGCCGTCGCCAATCACAGCGATCGCACGACAATGCTCACCCTTGAGCTTGCTTGCTACCGCCATGCCCAGCGCCGCCGAGATCGACGTGCTCGAATGGGCGGTACCAAACGCATCGAACTCCGACTCCGAGCGGCGGGGGAAACCTGAGATGCCATTCCACTGGCGCAGCGTGCTCATCTGGTCGCGCCGCCCGGTCAAGATCTTGTGCGGATAGGTCTGGTGGCCGACGTCCCAAACGATTCGGTCCTTCGGCGTGTCGAACACATAATGCAGCGCGATCGTCAACTCGACCGTGCCGAGATTGGACGACAAGTGACCGCCGGTGCGCGACACGCTGTCGAGCACGAAGGCCCTGAGTTCATGGGCCAGCGCCTTCAAATCCGCGCGCGACAGCGAACGCAGCTGGGCGGGATGGTCGATCGTGGAAAGTAGTTTGGTCATCGTGGTTATCCGTACTGACGCCGGTCTGTGCCGGTCTGCTGGGTCGATTCTTCTGTGCCGCCACACCGGAGCCGGGCTGCGCCGCCACGCTTGGGCCGAGGCGATGCACGCCGCCTCACGCCAGCAGCTGCCCGAACGCACGCAGCAACCGGTCCATGTCGTGCGCCGTCAGATTGCCCATCGTCGAGATGCGGAACAACTCAGCCGCCAAGCCGCCCTGCCCCGCATAGATGACGAATCCATGCAGTTTCAACGCATCGTGCAATTGGGCGTAGTCGATCTTCGGCGGCAACCGGTACGCGCGCAGCACGACCGACGATTCCTGCGGCGGCAGTACGCTATCCACGCCCAGTCGCGCCAAACCGTCTCGCACTTGCTCGGCCAGCTTGCGATAACGCGCATGACGCTCGCGCCAGCCGCCCTCGTCCTCAAGCTCGCGCAGTGCCTCGACCAGCGCGTAATACGCGTGCACCGACGGCGTAAACGGCGTATTGCGCTCGTCCTGCAAGCGCGCCAGCCGCCCAAGGTCCAGATAAAACGCCCGGCTTGCTGCGTCGGCCAGCGCCGCGCGACGCACCACGACGAATGACGCCCCGGGCACCCCATGTAAGCATTTGTTCGCTGTCGCCGCGACCGCGACGAGCGCAGGATCGGCAAAGTCGATCGCCTCCGCACCGAAGCTGCTAACGCCATCCAGCAGCACGCCGACGCCGCGTGCGCGGCACGCGTTGAACACGCCCCCGAGGTCGTTCAAGCGGCCCGTAGTCGTCTCATGGTGGACCAGCGCCACGTGGGTGAACGGGCGTTGCGCACGCGCCGCGTCATCTAGCCGTGCCGCCAACGCCTGGACATCCGGCGCGTCGATCCATCGATGTACCGCCACTTCGTGGTTAATCCGATAGTGACGCGCGATATGCGTGATCCGCTCGCCATACACGCCGTTCTCCACCACCAACAGGCGGCCATGCTCCGGTACCAGCGCGGCGACCATGCTCTCCACCGCGCCCGTGCCTGACGCAGTCATCAGGACCGCTTGCCATTCAGCGGGGTCGAGCGCGTAGACGTCCACCAACCGTTCGCGCGCCTCCTGCTGCAAATCGTAGAATTCCGGCTCGCGATGGCACAGGTCGGGCTGCAGCAAGCTTTGTCGCACACGTTCCGTGAGCGTGACCGGTCCCGGGTTCAGTAACAGCATCAGCGGCCTCCCGCACCATGTGCGATGTGGTTCATCAAGCGCCCCTTCACTTGCTCCGGCGTCACGCACGGCCGTGGCAGGCCCTCTGGCGTGCCGGGCCGTATTTTGATACACGCGAAACGCGGCCCGTCGCCGAGCGGCTCGACGTTGAAAACCCGCCGCAGCACACCGAGATCGTCCCCTTCAATCACGAGCCCGTACCCGCACGCCGCGGCCACGCCCGCGAACGACATGCCAGGTGATACGGTCGCCTGGCCACCGGTCGAATCGTGCACGCCGTTGTCCAGCACGATATGCACGAGGTTGGACGCCCCATAGGCGCCCAGCGTCGCAAACGCGCCCATGCGCATCAACGCGGCACCATCGCCATCGAGCGCCACCACACGCAGGTCAGGCCGTGCCAGCGCGAGTCCGAGCGCCATCGTCATCACGCAGCCCATCGAGCCAACCATGTACAACTGGTTTGGCCGGTCGTGCAGCGCATACAGTTCACGACCACAAAAACCGGTGGACGCCAATACCACGCTGCCCTGCACCGGTGTTGCGTCGATCACGCCACGCAGTACGTCGCTGCGCGACGGCAATGCGTCACGGGACGCGCCACACAGCGTCGTTTCGACCGGCACCGCCGCGCGCCGTGCGTGGGCAGTGGTGCCGCGCAGCGGATAGGGCGCGACGCTCCCCTTGTGCATGACCAGCGCATAGGGCCGACCAGTGGCGTCCATATGCGCGATCGCCCGATCCAATGCCGGACCGATATCCGCTGCGTCGGTCGGAAAGGTCTCCCATGCAATCTCCATCGTCTGGAGCATCGCCGGCGTGATCGGCCCCATCAACGCATGCTGCGGCTCGTCGGCCACACCCGGCTGGCCACGCCAGGTGATGATCAACAACTGCGGCAGCCGGAACGTCCAGGTCAGCGAGGTCAGCGGACTGACGGCGTTGCCGAGCCCGGAGTTCTGCATCATCGTGACACCGCGCCGGCCAGCCAGCGTCGCGCCTGCGATCAGTGCGACCGCATCCCCCTCGTTTGCCGCGCTCACATAATGCAGCGATGGAGCCTGCAACACGTAGTTGATGAAAGGTGTCAAAAACGAGCACGGCACGCCCGCGTACCAGTCGAATCCGCGTTCGCGCGCCGCATCGACGAACTGCGCCGCGTCAATCATTGCCGCCTCCGGCGCTCGCCTCCGCGATCGGTACCTGCGTATGGGCGAAATCCGCCGCCCGGCGGAAATCATCCAGATCATTGACGCCACGCCAGTGTCCGTGCACATATTGCACTTCGATCTGCTCGCCGGCGTCAACTAGCGCATTGAGCAGCGCCGGCATATCCAGCGAATCGAAGTCGCCGCGCTCGCGCAGCGTCGCAAACATACGCCGAAGTTTCTCGCGCCCTTCTCCGCGCACGCCCAGCAGGCCGATCCAACGCCCGTGCGGCGCCGTCCCATCCGGCGCGATTGCCTCGCTGCTCACGCGCCGCAGCACGACCTTCTGCCCAAACAGGCCCCGGTCGTCGCCACTCGAGCAGTATGCGAAATCGCGTACGCTCTGGTTGGTCGGCTGCGTCTGCGACGAATCGACGACCACGCAAAAGTGCGCGTCGCTTTCGACCAGGTCGTGCAGGATATAGCTGCGAAACAAGAGATCGCCATACGAGATGACGATATCGTGCTCGAACGCCTGCGTCGCACACGCGAGCGACGCCAGCTCACCGGTCGTCTCGTGCCGCTCGTTGACCACCACACGGATGCCCGCCGTGTCGATCGCATCGGCACGGTAGCCGCCCACGACCGTGATATCGTTCACGCCCTGCTTCTTGAAGCCATCGACAAGCCAGCGCAACAACGGCTTGCCCGCGATCGGCAACATCACTTTGGGCCGCTGTGCGGTGACCGCCTCCAGCCCGCGTCCCCGGCTCGCAGCCAGCACGACCGCCGTGCGCGGCGCACGCGCGGCCAAATAGACCCGCTCGGCGGCTGAATATTCGTCCGCGCCTTGCAAGCGGAAAATCTCGTTGACCGATGCGATCCGGTCCTCGACGCCGACCAGCGTCTCGCTGTCGTGAATTTCTTTGGCGACTGCCTGCATCGCCGACGTGGCCGCGCGTATCAAGTGATTCGCCCAGATCACAATGCTGATACCCGCGTTGCGGAAGACCTGCGTCGGCGTGCTGTAGTACTTCGTCGGCACGATCACCAGCGGCGCGCGATGGGCCCATTCACGTGCGAACGCCACGATTTCCTCGGCCCGCGCCAGCTTGCTGTGGATCAGAATCGCATCGGCCCCAGCCGCGTGATACGCCTCGGCGCGGCGCAGCGCCTCGTCCATGCCCCAGCCGGCAATCAACGCCTCGACCCGTGCGACAATCGAAAAATCCGGGTCATCCTGGGAATCCTTGCCAGCCTTGATCTTGCCGCAGAACTCATCGACGTCCGCCAGCGGCTGCCGTTCGCCGCCGATAAAGCTGTTGGTCTTTGGGAATTGCTTGTCCTCGATGCACACGCCGGCCACGCCGCGCTGCTCCAGCTTTTTGACCAGCCGCCGGACGTTGTTGAAATTGCCGTAGCCGGTATCGCCGTCGAGCAGGATGGGTAGGTCGCTCGCATCGACCATGAATTCCAGCGTGTCGACCACCTGTGTCCAGCTCGCCTCATTGTTATCGCGCACGCCGTATTGCGCCGAGATCGCCAGGCCTGACGCCCAGATGGCATCAAAGCCCGCTTCGCGCACGATCCGCGCGGACAGCCCGTTGTGCGCCTCCATCATGAATTCCAGCTTATCGGAGGTCAGCATGCGGCGCAGCCGCGCCGCACGGCTTTGCGCGCGCGCGACCAAGGTATCGGGGGCATTCATGAGTTCAATAAGCTCCTGTCTCAACGCGACGCGGTCGTACCCGCGGCGAACACCGGCTGCAGCAGGGGCAGCACTTGCGCTCGCGCACGCTCGACGTCCGCGGCAAAATCGATCTCGATCCATGGCGCACCGGTCACGTCGGCCGCTTCAAAGACATGGTTGCGCTCGAGCAGCAGGTCCCGCAGCGCTTCCTCGTGTGGCAAGTTCGCGCGGCCGCTGCCGACATAGTCGGCCGCGATCTGCGCCAGACGCCGCGCGGCCCCCTCGGTCAGGCGGAAAAACCCGACCGACTCGCCCATCGTGTCGTACCGCAGGTCGGCCGCGACCTGCTTGCGCAACTCGACGGGCACACCGTCACGCAAGCATAGCTTGACCGGTTCGTCGCCCGGCTCGAAATCACGATCGATCAGCAACCGATTCGCATGCTCGCCGGCCACCAGCGGCAGCATGAGACGCTCGTCGTACAGCACGTCGGCATCCATCAGCAACACGTCTCCACCCGCGCACAACGCGTCGGATACCGTGTGCACGGTCAGCACGCTGCCCAGCTCGTAGTCCGGGTTAAGCACGAAGCGCGGCGGCGGCGTCCAACCCAGGCGCAGCAGCTCGGCTTCGATCATCTCGTGGTGAAAGCCCAAGGCCAATACGATTTCGTCGACACCGGCCGCCCTGAGTAACCGCAAATGGCGCTCGAGCAGCGTCATGCTGTCGAACTGTAGCAGGCATTTGGGCGACTGCTTGTTCTCGGGCTGGACCAAGCGCAGGCCGCGGCCCGCAGCAAGAATAATGGCGCGCACTGATGCTCCCGTGTGATTCGTCTATGAGTGTTGATTCGCAGCTCCGGGCGAGGCGCTCAAATCAACATGTTGCGCTATCTGGCACGCTAGTCGGCCGCCGGCATCCGCGTAGCCCGGCGGCGTTGCCAGCCGCGCTCAGAAAAATGCAGGTACACCAGGCCCGGCACGCCAAGCAGGATCTCGCGGGCGCGCTTGGCCAGCGACAGCGCGAGGGCCGTGTCCGGCGGCAAGCCGACTAGCGGCGCAAGCAGCAGGTACCCGCCCTCCTGCACGCCGAGCGAGCCCGGGATCATGAACGCCGCGCCGCGGATGGCCTGCCCAATGCTCTCGAGCAGCAGCGCATCGACCCAGCCCACCGGATGTCCAATCAACTGCAGGATCAGCCAGACTTCCCCGGTGCCAACGATCCAGCCGGCCAGGCTCAATGCGAAACTTGCCGCCACCGCACGCGGCTGCCGATACAGCGCGGCCACGTGCGCATCCACCGCATCGGCGCGCTCGAAGAGCACCGACCAGTCGCGCCCCGCCGACAGCTTGGACATCACGCGCGAGAACCGCCCGAACAAGCGCCGCCGTTGCGCCATGTAAAAACCGTACAGCAGCAGCGCAAAGCCCGCGCTCGCGGCCAGCAACGGCGTGCGCAGACCGCCGAGCGCACCATGCGCCGCATCAGCCGCGAACACCGCCAGACCCAGCAACGCGAACACGACTTGTGCGATCGTTTGCCACGTCGTGCTGACGGTCATCACCGCCGCCGATTCCGGCAGCGACAATCGACGCTGCGCCAGATGCCGCACCATCAGCAACGGCCCGCCGATCTGGCCGGCCGGCAGCAGGCTGTTGACCGATTCGCCTGCCCAGCGCGTCAACAGCGCGTCACCGATCGTCACGCCGCCGCGTTCACCCGCCAGCACACCGCCACGCTCACTCGCCAGCACACGGATCGCCGCCGCGTCGACCACCATCGGCAGACCATGGAACGCCGCCACGAGCAGCAAGCCGGAGCCGGCGGCCGACAACGCGGCCATCAACGGTGCGATACCCTGCCATGCCAGCAGCCCGACGAACAGCGACGCGCCGATCGTCAACGAAATCCACGCTGCACGTGTCATGTGCGCGTTCGCTTGCCGTGCCACTGCCGAAATACTTGTCGAAAACCGAAGTAGGCGATTGCGTCCTTCATGTTCGATACGAACCGCTGGAACCGCCCCATGCTCGGATCGGTCACGTACTCGAATGTCAACGATACGCGCCGCTCGTTCGCGCCCAGCGGCGTAATCCGATGATGCAGCTTGTCTCCATCGAAAAAGACCAGAGCGCCAGGCGGCAACTGCACTGCCGCCTCGACGACGGGTATGCCCGGCTCACGAGTGTGCAGCCGGTATTCCAGCTTGCACGACGATTCGTCAACCACGCCCAGCAGCAGCGTGTATCGCCGGCCATTGTAGTACGACGTATCGTAGTGCCAGCCGATATGATCACCGGGCTTGGTATAGAAATAGAGCGCGTATGCGTGAGGATCCGTGTCAGGACAGGCCATCAGGCGGTCCCCGCACAGTGCCTCCAGCCAGCGGATCAACGCCGGCGAACGATACAATTCGGCGATCACCGGTGCAAGCCGGTCGATCGTATGTCTGCTGACACTGCCGCCCTGCTTGTGTCCAGGCAGGTAGTTGCGGTTCACTTCGCCATCGACCCGACGCACTGCATCCACGAGCCGAGCAGTTATGTCCGGCGCCAGAAATGTGTCGAGGAACAGGAACGCGCCCTGGTCAGCGAACGTCTCGCGCAGCAGCTCGGTATCGAGCGCCGCGATGCGCTCGTGCAACGACCTGTCCATTGCCGTGCTGCACTGATGTCCAGCCCCCGCGCCGTCGCGGGCCAATCCGGCCGCGACATTCATGGCGTCGTGCCGTAATGGGTCGCCGCAGCAGCCCCCGTGCCCCGCCGCATTGTGCGGCGATAGTCAATCGCGACCCACACCGCGAACAGCGGTGCGCCGATTGCCGCCGCCAACAGGAACGGCGTCACGCCATCCAGCAACGTGACCAACGGCAGCAGGTAAAGTATGTCCTCGGTTTCAAAGCCGGCCAAAAACGCCTGGCGCGTGCCGGCCTTGCCCGCGCGCTGCTCGATGCGCATGCGCAGAAAGAAAATCAACGCTACGGCTAGGCCGGCCACCCAGCCGAGCCACGCAGGCGCCGCCGGCAGCGATAAGTGCGCATCGGCAGGGACACCCAACCCCATGCCGACGAACAGCCCGATCGTAACCAGCGCGTCCGCCGCGAGGTCGTAGAAGTGGCCCAGGCGGCTCGATTTACCGCTGATGCGGGCCAACTCACCGTCCGTATGGTCAACAAAATTGGACAGCACGATCAGCAACGCGCCGACGTTGGTCCAACCATATCCACCACTGGCCAGCGCGGCCGCGCCGGCCAGGCCGATCAACAGGCGCAGCGTCGTTAGGTAGTTCGGCGTGACCGAGGTGTCCTTCAATGGCATCACGAGCCGGCGAGCGAGCCGCGCATCCCATTGCCGAGGCGGCGGTGGCATGTCGGATGACGTCCCGGATGCCATATTCTGTCTTTTTTCCATCCCGGGAATATAACCCTTCTGTGCGCCCATTGCAGTCCAGGGCCACGTACGCAACGCGGTGATACCGATGAGAACCCCAGATTTACTAGGTTTCGGCTGGGTTCACCACAGGTTTATCCACAGAAACTGTTGATAACTTTTACACGCATTCGGCCAACATTGTCATGCTTCGCCCAATCACTTGACATCCGGTCAAACCCGACGTAGCCATCATCGCGGGTGACCCGACGCACCGGTTGCATCGACACCGCCCACGGTCGCGGCGCTCGTCATCCGCGACAGCACGTGCGAGGTCATGCCGCGCGCCAACTCGCTATCCCCAACAAACACGGTGCCGACTCGTTCCGATTGGAGCAGCGCGGCCTCGTCGTCGTTGTCGGTGCATAACACCGCTTCGATAGACGGGTTCAGCGTGCGGGCGGTGTCAACGATCTTGCGAACATCAAATGTGTCCGGCAACGTCACCACCAGCATCCCGGCGCGAGCGACATGCGCCTGCACCAGCACCATCGGATCGGACGCATCGCCGCACACGGCGGGCACCTGCTCGGCGCGCAGCTTCTCGACGATATCGCGATGCTGCTCGGCCACCACATACGGGATCCGATGTGCGGCCAACGTCTGCGCGACACGGCGCCCGACCCGACCATAGCCGACGATCACGACTTGGCCGGTCAGGTGCGCCTGCGGCACCGTCATCGGCAGCGCGGCAAGCGGATCCTCGCGGCATTCCATCCGTCGCGCCAGGCTGGAACGACTACGGATCCATGCCTGCGCCGGCTCGATCGCGGCGAACACGAGCGAATTCAACGCAATGGAGATCAGCGAGCCGGCCAGGACCAAGTCCTGCCCCTCTTTCGGCAACAAGCCGAGCGACATCCCCAGTCCGGCCAGGATGAACGAAAACTCGCCGATTTGCGCAAGGCTCGCGCCGACGGTCAACGCACTGTTCAGCGGATAGCGGAAGGCGAGCACCAGCGCCACCGCCGCCACTGTCTTGCCGACCATGATGATCGCGACCACGCCGAGCACGTGTAACGGCGCGTTGATCAGCACGTGGGGATCGAACAGCATGCCGACCGACACGAAGAACAGCACCGAGAACGCGTCGCGCAACGGCAGCGTTTCGTCCGCCGCGCGATGGCTGAATTCGGACTCGCGCATCATCATGCCGGCGAAGAATGCGCCCAGCGCGAACGACACGTCGAACAGGCGTGCCGAGCCGTACGCCACACCCACTGCGGCGACGATCACGCACAGCGTGAACAGCTCGCGCGAACCGGTGCGGGCCACCAGGAACAACAGGCGCGGGAACACCCGGCGGCCGACCACCAGCATCAGTGCGATGAAGGCGGCGACCTTCGCGAACGTCACGCCGACCATGGCCCACAAGCTGGGCTGCGGCGCGGCGGCGCGCGCCTCGGTCAGTCCCGCGCCATGATTGCCGTCTGGCGAACCGCCGAGTAGGCCGGCCAACGGCGGAAGCAACACCAGCACGAGCACCATAACCAGGTCTTCAACGACCAGCCAACCGACCGCAATACGACCGTTGGCCGAATCAAGCTGGCCGCGCGCCTCCAGCGCGCGCAGCAATACGACCGTGCTGGCCACCGATAGCGCCAGACCGAAGACGAGCGACACCCCGACCGGCCAACCCCACCACATCGCTGTGCCCATGCCGAGCGCCGTCGCCACCGCGATCTGGACGATCGCGCCGGGCACGGCGATACGCTTGACGGCCAGCAAGTCGTCGAGCGAGAAATGCAGTCCGACGCCGAACATCAACAGCATCACACCGATCTCGGAAAGCTGGCCGGCAAGCGCCACGTCGCCGACAAAACCCGGCGTCGCGGGTCCGCACAGCACGCCGGCCAGCAGGTAGCCGACCAGCGGCGGCATCTTGAGCCACGACGCGGCGTAGCCGAGGATCATCGCGAGCCCGAGCCCGGTTGCGATCAGAGTGATGAGGCTGATGTCGTGAGGCATGCGACTCCTTCAAAAATCCGGGGATAAGCTTACAAAAGCCTTAATGATACGGGAGCTTAGCGCCTTCATGGCGATCGACGTGCTAGAAATGGCTGGAATTACGCACAAAAATGACGCGCGACGAGCTAGCCGGTCGCTGTGCTCGGCACCTCGAGTAAAATTACAGCCTCATCTCAATCAAGGCAGAAGTATGGAGCTTCACGAACAGATCGACGCGGTGCAACGGCTGATTGACCACCTTGCCAGCGCCGGGCCGGCAGCTTCGGCGGCTCTGGCTGACCCGGCAACAAAAACAGCCAATGATTCAACACCGCCTCGGTTGCACTTCAACCGTCCGTCGCAAAACGAAATCGTCGTGACACTCGGCGAGCACTCCGTTACGCTCGGGCCCGCCGATATCTCAGCGATCATTGAGGAGTTAGCGATCGCGCGTGCCTCGATGACGCCTGAGCCGCCCGCTACACTGCCGCCGGGCTGGCGCTTCGCGGCAACGCAGGATCCGGCGATCGCCACGCAATCACATAACAATGGCTCGAAACTGGTCGTGTTCCGCCATACCGGCTATGGCTGGGTGCCGTTCACCTTTACGCCGAACATGGTGATGAACCTGCTGGCCGCGCTATCGGCGAAGTAGCGCATTGCCGCGGCGATACGCCACTTTGCTGCTCGCCGATGCGCCCACCTACGCGCCATACGATCAACGCCGATTCATGCGAAATGCCGCTTCATCTCGCATGAATCGAGGGCCGTGAACGCAACGCTTCAGCGCAGGCTCAGCGCCAACACTCGCGCTATAGCCTTGCCTTTATCCAAGCCAAGGGACTCGTTCAATGCATCTGGATATCCAGATTTTCCCACCGGCATTTTCCGGAAATCCGGAGAACACAGCATTGCACTGCACCCTCATAACCGTTATCAGTCAAATACTTATACCAAACGGACGAGGCTGGCACCGGCCTTGCACATAGAGCGCCCACGGCCGCCAAGCCAGGACACAACTACAGCCAGGAGACATCGCATGTCCGTCCGTCGATCCCGCTCACGCTGAACCTGCCAACGCACGCAACGCGTTATCCGCGCACGCCCGTGACGAAACTGTCCGGGCCTGCGATTCTTGTCACAAACGATAAGGGTATCTATCGTGAAAAAACCCCTCTACAAGGTCCTTTACGTCCAGGTGTTATTTGCCATCGCACTGGGCATCCTGCTGGGCCATTACCATCCACAATTAGCCATACAGATAAAACCGCTGGGTGACGCGTTCATCAAGCTGATCAAGATGGTGATCGGACCCATCATCTTCTGCACCGTAGTGTCCGGCATCGCTGGCATGCAGGACATGAAGAAGGTGGGCCGCGTCGGCGGCAAGGCGTTGCTGTACTTCGAGGTCGTCTCGACGTTCGCCCTGCTGATCGGCCTGGTCGCCTCGCATATCCTAAAGCCCGGTGTAGGCTTGAACATTGATCCGACCACGCTCGACAGCAAGGCGGTGTCAACCTATGCGCAAAAGGCGCATGGCCAGACGACGGTCGATTTCCTAATACACCTAATCCCCGACACATTCTTTAGCGCCTTCGCGCAAGGCGACATCCTGCAGATTCTGCTGATCGCGATCCTGTTCGGCAGCGTGCTGGCCCAGCTGGGCGAGCGCGGCGCCAAGGTGTCCGCATTCATCAGCAGCGTCTCGCAGGTGTTCTTTGGCATGGTGCACCTGATCACGAAGGTCGCGCCGCTCGGCGCGTTCGGCGCAATGGCGTTTACGATCGGCAAGTACGGGGTCGGCTCGCTGCTGCCGTTGCTCAAGCTGATGGGCACGTTTTACCTGACGTCGCTGCTGTTCGTGCTGATTGTGCTCGGCACGATTGCGCGTGTCGTCGGCTTCAGCATCGTGCGTTTTCTCGGCTACATTAAGGAAGAGTTGCTGATCGTGCTCGGCACCAGTTCGTCCGAGGCGGCGCTGCCGCACCTGATGGAAAAGCTCGAGAAGCTCGGGTGCTCGCGCTCGGTCGTCGGACTGGTGGTGCCGACCGGTTACTCGTTCAATCTCGACGGCACGAACATTTATATGACGATGGCCGTTCTGTTCATCGCGCAGGCGACCCATACCGACCTGACATGGGGTCAGCAGTTGACACTGCTGGCCGTCGCAATGCTCACGTCCAAGGGCGCGAGCGGCGTCACTGGTGCCGGGTTCATCACGCTCGCCGCGACGCTAGCGGTCGTGCCGACCATTCCGCTCGCTGGCATGGTACTGATCCTCGGCATCGACCGCTTCATGAGCGAGTGTCGTGCGCTGACAAATATCGTCGGCAACGGCGTGGCAACGGTCGTCGTGTCCGCGTGGGAGCACGAACTCGATCGCGACAAGCTCAAGCGCGTGATGCGCCGGCCGGCAAGCATCGAAGCGGAAGCGACCGCATAGGCGCCCGCACGGCGTTGTGCCACAATGGTGCATCCATCCGCTGCTACCCTGACATCTCGCCGTGCTACGCCGTACCGCCGTATTGCTGGTGCTCGCCGCGGTCGTCATCGCAAGCTGCGTCGCGGCCTGGTCGACCGCGCGCACTCATGCGATCGACCGCTTGCGCGAGGCGTCGGCCGCACGCGCGGCGCGCACAAGCGCCACACTGCAAGCCGCGCTAGACCGCTATGAGCCCCTGCCGTACCTGCTCTCCACGCATCCTCTGGTGCAGGATGCGCTGCGGCAGCCGAACGGTGAAGCGGTCGCCCGCGCGAATCGCTACCTGGAGGAAATCGCACAACGCTCGAAGGCGTCACAGGCCTACCTGATCACCGGCGACGGCCTGTGCGTGGCAGCCAGCAACTGGCGCGAACCCGGTAGTTTCGTCGGAACACGCTATAATTTCCGGCCGTATTTCGTCGCCGCGATCGCGGGACGCGAGGACCACTTTTTCGGGATCGGCACGCGCTCGCATCAGGCCGGCTACTACATTTCCCAGCCGGTCTCACACAACGGGATCCAAGTCGGCATTGTGGTAATTAAAATCGACCTAAGCTGGTTCCCGCCGCAAGACCGGTCCGAGCCGCTGTTCGTCACCGATGCCAACGGTATCGTCATCCTGTCGTCGATCCCATCGTGGAAGTACCATACGACGCACCCGTTGTCGAGCCAGGCTTCGGCATGGATTCGCGACACCGAACAGTACAGCGACGAGCCGTTGACGCCGTTGCCGCTAACCAGGGCGCGCACGCGCGAAGCGAACGCAGAGTTGGTGCGGTTCGGCTCAGGCCAGCTGGCACCGCTGTATCTGCAAACCGAGCAGCCGCTGAGCGAGCTTGGCTGGCGCTTGACGGTACTGTCGCCGCTGGATGATGTCGATGCACGGGCACGCGCCATGACGGTGGCGACCGGCTTGGCGCTACTGATTGCCGCGCTGCTGGGCTTCTACTGGCGGCTGCGAAGGGCCAAGCTGCGCGAAATGGAGTACGGCCGCCGGATGCTGCAGAACGCCTATGCGGAACTGAACCAGCGCGTCGCGGAGCGTACCGCGGACCTGTCGGCGGCCAACGAGCGACTCACGCGCGAAGTCGGCGAACGCACGCGCGCGGAAGCGGAACTGCGCGCCGCGCAAGACGAACTCGTGCAAGCCAGTAAGCTGGCCGCGCTCGGGCAAATGGCCGCTGGCATCACCCATGAGCTGAACCAGCCACTCGCCGCGCTGCGCACCTTTTCCGATAACACACGGGTGCTAATCGAGCGTAACGCGCTGGATGCGGCACGCGAGAACCTACAGGCCATCGCGACACTGATCGACAGGATGGGGCGCATCACGAACCAGTTAAAACTGTTCGTCAGCAAGCGGCGCCCGCGCGATGCGCACGCCGTCGTCGCGCAGGCGCTGCGCAACGCATTGGCGATGTTGCGCGACAAGCTTGCCGGCATCGACGTGCGAGTCGTAAGCGTGCACGCCGGTGGCAAGCGTGCGCCGTTCGATTTGAATGCACTGGATACGTCACCCGCTGTGCGCTGTGATGACCTGCGAGTCGAGCAGGCGCTGATCAACCTGATCGGCAACGCAGCCGATGCGCTCGCCAGCAACCCGGCGGCACGCATTATCATTGAAGTCGACACGCGTCCAGACGTCGTGGCGATCGCCGTCATCGACAACGGTCCCGGCATCGCCGCCGACGTGCTGCCCCGACTGTTCGAGCCGTTCTTCACCACCAAGGAAATGGGGCAAGGGCTGGGGCTCGGGCTGGGGCTCGGGCTGGCGATCGCCGCGTCGATCGTGCGCGACGCGGGCGGCACGCTGAGCGTGGCCACCACGCGCGACGACGATCGCGATGCGCCGGCGCACGGCGCATGCTTCGTGATGACGCTGCCACGCGCGTATGCGCGCTCGGACCAGGACACGCCGGCATGACCACACATCGCCCACGCCATTGTTCACCGCATGGACAACCACAACCATGACCAACGGCTTGCAGGTATTGTTCATTGAAGACGACGAGCTAGTACGGCGCGCCAACGTCCAGAGCTTGATGCTCGGCGGCTTCGACGTGACCGGCTATCCGAGCGTAGAAGCCGCGTTGGACGCGATGCACGCCGCCGGCGCCGGCGTGCCCGGCGCGATCGTCACGGATGTCCGGCTGCCCGGGGCGAGCGGTCTAGAACTGCTGTCGCTGATGCGCGAGCGAGCGCCGGATGTGCCCGTGATCGTCGTCACCGGCCATGGCGATATCTCAATGGCGGTGCAGGCGATGCGCGACGGCGCGTACGACTTCATTGAAAAACCCTTTTCATCGGAGCGCCTCGCCGACGCCGTGCGCCGCGCGCTCGAACGGCGCGCGTTGCAACTGGAGAACCGTGCACTGCGCCGAGAGCTAGCGGCCCAGCGTCCCGGCACCGTGCACATCATCGGCACAAGCGCGGCGATCGAGCAGGTCCGCACGATGATCGCCAACGTCGCGCCGACCGATGCCGCAGTGCTGATCAACGGCGAGACGGGCGCCGGCAAGGAGTTGATCGCACGGGCATTACATGAACAGTCTGCGCGCCGCGACCGGCCGTTCGTCGCGATCAACTGCGCGGCATTGCCCGAGCCAATGTTCGAGTCAGAGATGTTCGGCCACGAGCAAGGCGCCTTCACCGGCGCGACGCGACGTCGCGTCGGCAAGCTCGAATATGCATCGGGCGGCACGCTGTTTCTCGACGAAGTCGAAAGCATGCCGCTCGCACTGCAGGCAAAGCTGCTGCGCGTGCTGCAGGACGGTGTGCTGGAACGGCTGGGCTCGAACACGCCAGTGCACAGCGACGTACGGATCATTGCGGCGGCCAAGGGAGACATGAACCAGCATGTGGCGGTCGGCACGTTCCGACGCGACCTGCTGTACCGCTTAAATGTCGTGACGATCACCCTACCGCCGCTCAGCGAGCGTCGCGAGGACATCGTGCCGCTGTTCGAGCATTTCGTGCTCGATGCCGCAGTGCGCTACCAGCGCCCGGCGCGCGTGCTCACCGACGCGCAGCGGCACGCGCTGATGCAGCAAGACTGGCCGGGCAACGCGCGCGAGTTGCGCAACGCCGCCGATCGCTTCGTGCTTGGCATCGGTTTGGACGATGTGCAGCACGCCGCCCGCCCGGACAACGACGCGCAGCCACTGAAAGAGCGCGTCGAGCAGTTTGAGCGCGCGCTCATCGCACAGGCCCTGGATGCGCACGGCGGCGCCGTATCGACTGCGGCCGAGCGCCTGCAAGTCGGTAAGGCGACACTGTACGAGAAGATCAAGCGCTACGGGCTCGCCACGCGCGGTGAAACATGAGCACAGCTGCCTCTAACGGCGATCGGACAGCGATAACTGCATTTTCCCTGCCAGCGCTGGACTTTTGCGCGGACATTGAATAGAATGTTAGCGTCTGCAATACAAGATCGTGGTAGTTATTGCGTGATCCAAGCCCTTTCGCGCAATTTCAATACGGTTGCATGAAAGATGGGTTCGCATCGGCGGACCCTTTCATCTGCCCGGCCGTACCGGGCGCTTTAGTGGACTCGGCGGCGCGTTGCGCCCGGTCCTTCCGCCAGTCGTCCACGGACGACATCCTGCCCGTGCAGCGGCCATCGTTGCAAATGCGACCGCGCAGCGGGCAACCGTGCAGCATGTGACGGCATTGTGCCGTCCGCCTTCAGCGTGCCGGGCTTCGTGCCCCGCGCGTGGCTCGCTATTATCTTGCTTTAGAGCGCGTGCTGTATCGGCAACCCACGAGGAGAACTCAACGATGACGAGTCGTCGCGCGAAGCTATTGTCGAGCTTCATCGTGCTGACACTGATCGTGACAGCGCTGGTCCGCGCGATCGGACCGGACGTGCTGTGCAAGTATCACACCGACCTGCTGTACTACACCGGCGCACACCTGTTGCTGGTCGGCGCGTCGATGGCGCTCGCGCTGCTCACCGGCATCCCCGCCGGCGTCCTGCTGAGCCGCGCGTCGAACCCGCGGCATGCAGAGCGGCTGATGCAGGTGCTAAACGTGGGCAACACCGTGCCGTCACTGGCGGTGCTCGCGCTAGCACTGGCGGTCCTGGGTATCGGCGCCGCGCCGGCGATCGTCGCACTGTGGCTTGCGTCGTTGCTGCCGATCGCCCGCAACGCATACGAGGGTATGCGCGCGGTACCGCCCGCATGGCGCGAGGCGGCGCGTGGCCTCGGCATGACGTCGCTGCAGTCGATGTTCAAGGTCGAGCTTCCCAACGCGATGCCGATCATCATCGGCGGTGTGCGCACCGCGCTCGCCATCAATGTCGGCACCGCGCCGCTGGCCTTCCTGATTGGCGCCGACAGCCTCGGCACATTGATTTTCCCGGGAATCTACCTGAATGATCCGGCCATGCTGCTGTTGGGCGCCGCATCGACTGCTGCGCTGGCGCTCGCGCTGGACGCACTCGTTGCCGGCATCGCTCGCGCCGCGTTGGCGCGTCGCGGACTGGCACTGTAACGAAAGCGCAGGAGAATTTATGATCCGTTTTCTCAAATGCGTCATGACTTGGCTGCTCGCTGGCTCCGCGCTGGCGAGCGTGGTACCGGCGCACGCCGCGACGCTGGTCGTCGGCGGTAAGAATTTCACCGAGCAATTGCTGCTCGCGGAAATCACTTCACAATACCTGCGCTCTCGCGGCTACACGGTCGAGAGCCGCAGCGGCCTAGGCAGCGTGCTGATGCGCAGCGCGCTGGAGAACCGGCAATTGGATATCGTATGGGACTACACTGGTACGGCGCTGATCGTCTACAACCGAATCCATGAGAAGCTCGATCCGCAAACCGCGTACCGCCGTGTACGCGATCTGGACAAACCGCGTGGCCTGGTGTGGCTCAAGCCGTCGGCGCTGAACAACACATACGCGCTGGCAATGCCTCGCAAGCGCGCCGAACGCGACGGCATCCGCACGATCTCGCAACTGGCCGCGAAGATCCGACAAGACGATCCGCACAAGCGGCACTGGTTTGCGATGGACGCGGAGTTTGCGAACCGGCCAGACGGATTGCGGCCATTGCAGGCGCTGTACGACTTGCGACTGCGCCGCTCGGATGTCAAGCAGATGGACTCCGGGCTGGTCTACACGGCGTTGCACAACGACCAAGCCATGTTTGGGCTGGTCTACACGACCGACGGACGCATCAAAGGCTTCGGCATCACGGTGCTCGACGACGATCTCGGCTTTTTCCCAGCATACAACGCAACGCCGGTCGTGCGCCGTGACGTGCTGGACCAGCACCCGGAACTCGCGAAGCAACTCGATGCACTGTCCGCGCAGATCAACAGCGAAGTGATGTCCGAGATGAACAAGCGCGTGGACATCGACGAGGAGTCGATCAGTGCGGTCGCCGCCGATTTCCTGCGCACACACGCGTTGCCTTAAGCCGGGAGAACCGATGGACCTGATGACCTATTTCTCGAACAATTGGCAGGAACTGGCGTCGCTCACCGTGCAGCATCTCGCACTGGTTGGCACTGCCGTCGGCTGCGCGATTCTCGTCGGCGTGCCGCTCGGCATCCTGATCAACCGATGTGCATGGCTGGCTGGCCCGCTGCTCGGCTGCGCGACGATCGTGCTCACGCTGCCGTCGATTGCGCTGTTCGGCCTGATGATTCCGCTGCTGTCGCGCTGGGGTGTCGGCATTGGCCCCGCTCCCGCGATCGTGGCAGTATTCCTGTACTCGCTGCTGCCGATTATGCGCAACACCTACCTGGCGCTGCGCAATGTCGATCCAAGCATCCGCGAAGCGGGTACCGGCATCGGCATGACGCGGTGGCAACGGCTCACGCTCGTCGAGCTACCGCTCGCCGTGCCGGTGATCATCGGCGGCGTACGGACGGCCGTCGTCATGAACATCGGCGTGATGACCATTGCTGCAGTCATCGGCGCCGGAGGCCTCGGCGAGCTGGTACTGCGCGCGATCAGCCAAAGTAACATGACGCGGCTGGTGATCGGGGCGGTGCTCGTGAGCATGCTGGCCATCGTCGCGGACCTGCTGCTGCACGCGCTGCAGCGTGCATTGACACCGAAGGGAGTAGCGAAAACATGATCGAACTTGACCACTTGACGAAGACCTTCACGCGCAAGGACGGCAGTGCGGTACGGGCGGTCGACGCCGTTAGCCTGACCGTTGCCGAAGGCGAAATCTGCATTTTTCTCGGCCCTTCGGGATGCGGCAAGACCACGACGTTGAAAATGATCAATCGGCTGATTCAGCCGACCGGCGGCCGGGTGCTGCTCAACGGCGAGGACACCGCGAACGTCAACGAAGTGGAACTGCGTCGCCACATCGGCTACGTGATTCAGCAGGTCGGCTTGTTTCCGAACATGACGATCGAGGAGAACATCACGGTCGTGCCACGGCTGCTCGGCTGGGACAAGGCGCGCTATCGCGAGCGTGCGACTGAACTGATGTCGATGGTCGCGCTGGACCCGAAGCTGTATCTGAAGCGCTATCCGCGCGAGCTTTCTGGCGGCCAGCAACAACGCATCGGCGTAATCCGCGCGCTCGCGGCTGATCCGCCTGTAATGTTGATGGATGAGCCGTTCGGCGCGGTCGACCCGATCAACCGGGAGTCGATCCAGAACGAGTTTTTCCAGATGCAACGTGCGCTGAAGAAAACGGTAATCATGGTGAGCCACGATATCGACGAAGCGATCAAGCTAGGCGACAAGGTCGCCGTGTTCCGGCGCGGCCAGTTGGTGCAGTTCGATCATCCCGACACCTTGCTTGCCCATCCCAAGGACGAATTCGTCAGCGCGTTCGTGGGCCACGACAGCACACTCAAACGCCTGCTGCTGGTCAAGGCGAGCGATGCGGCAGCCCACGCCCAGACCGTGCACGTCGATACCCCGCTTGCCCAAGCGCTCGGCGTGATGGACGACACCGACAATCGCTACGTGACGGTCACCGACGACGCACGGCGCGCATTGGGCTACGTATCGCGTCGTGTCGCGCGTGAAGGCGCCTCCACCCCGGCACGTTGCGGCGACAAAATGCGTGAATTCGCGACCACCGTGAATGCGGAGGATAACTTGCGCGTGGTGTTATCAAAGATGTTCGAGGTTAACTCGTCGTGGTTGCCAGTCGTCGATCCGGAAGGCGGCTACCTCGGAGAAATCACGCAGGATTCGATTGCTGAATACCTGAGTTCTGGCCGCTCGCGCGGCGTGCCGACCACCGCTGGCGTGTAATCCTCGCCGGCCTGGCCGGCCGGCAAAGCCCACATCCTCGGCAGACACGCCGGTGATCCGACCGAGGATGCCATGGCGAGGCGCTTTATACTGCGAGCACGTTACTGTACTCGGATTTGACGTAGTCGTGAAATGTGCTTAGATAAAGGTGACTTGTCCAACCACAAGGAGTGCGTCATGTCAGGAGCGAACCGGCCAGCAGGCCCCGCTACCCCAAAATCCCGGCAATTGGCAGAACAGATTACCCGCGACGAGATGGAGCGCAATCTCCCGGATGCATTGTGGGGTCTGGAACGCGACAGTGACAACGGCCACGGCGTACCGGACGACCCTCTGCCTCGCACACGCACCGCCGGTAAGACTCGTCGTTCGGCGAGGACCCCCGACGGCGGTTAAATACAAGGCCGGACAGGGACTAGCTGCCCGTCGCCGCTAGCCCTACCGCTGCGGGCCGCCGGAAAATGCGGCCCGATTCGTTCCCGCTCTGCCCGCCCCGAAGCGTAACTAGAGCGTAACCGAGGCCGACTCGCCTATTCGGTGACAACGCGTCCGCGACACCGCCGGCGCGCTATCATCGCGCATTATTCCACTCGAGCTAAAAAAACTAATGGCAACTTACAAGCAACTCCAACAACAAATCGAAGCGTTGCAGCGGAAGGCCGAGGAGGCCCGTTTGGCTGAGCTAGATGCAGTGATCGCGGACATCCGCGCGAAGGTCGCCGAATACGGATTAAGTCCCCAGGACATCTTTGGCCGACGGCATGCGGCGAACAGCGCGCCGGGAAAGCGTGCCCCCGCGCCGGCGAAGTACCGAGATCCTGCCAGCGGAGCCACGTGGTCCGGGCGGGGACGGGCGCCGGCCTGGATTCACGGCAAGAAGCGCGAACGGTTCCTGATCAAGGAATAACGCAGATCACGCTGCTGCACCGTTCAGTTGGCGGTGCAACGCCGGCAGCGAAAGTTTGGTTTCGAACAGCCTCGTGAGGCTGGCGCTAGTGTAGCGGCTGAGTTCGGTCGGCCGCACCCACCGGAACGCGTCCATTTCGGGAATCATCTTCCCGTTCCGGTGGCTCGGAAACAGGCACGTGCATACGCATTCGCGGATAGCAACGTCGCGCGTCGAGACGCTGGTCGCGAACAAGTGCAATTCCTTGTCAGGGCGATAAGGAAACACCCCCAGCTCGACCAGCGCTGCTGCGTCGAGCACCAAACCGGTCTCTTCGCGGGTCTCGCGTAGCGCTGCATCGATCGGTGCCTCGCCTGGATTGGGTTGCCCCTTCGGGATGTCCCAGTGGCGCGTCTCGGTTGCGTGGCACAGCAACACGCTACCGAGTTCGTTGAGTATCACAACGCCGCACGAGTTCTGTTTTGGCATAACGATCCAGTTTCACGTTCCGGTACAGCTCCGATGCATCAATCCGTACCACGCTAAAGCAACGCGAGCACGCGCGCGTCACCGCGGTCCACAACCGGCACCACCTGCTCCCCCACGCGGCGGAACGTCAACGATACAGTCCGGCTGCCCACGCGCAGATCGCCGACTTCCAGCCAATCGATGCCTGCCGGCAACCGCGGGCGCTCAATGCGGACCTCCTCCCGCTGCGCGTCCACGGTCACGCCCAGGCAAGCCTCGAGCATCATGAACGGCGAACCTGCCGCCCAGGCCTGCGGCAGGCACGCGACCGGATAGGCGGTCGGCGGCTCGCCGCGCCGCCGCGTAAAGCCACAGAATAGCTCAGGCAACCGCATGTCGAAGTTGATTGCCGCCTCGAACAGTGCCTGCAGCAACCGCACCGCCGCGCCCTTTTCGCCGTAGCGCGCCATGCCGCGAGCGCACAGCGCGGTATCGTGCGGCCACACCGAACCGTTATGGTAAGACATCGGATTGAACCGAGGCTGGCCGCCGGCTAGCGTGCGCAGGCCCCATCCGGTGTGGAACAACGCGGACTCGAGAGTATGCGCGACCTGCTCGCCACGCGCCTGGTCCGCTAACCCGAACGCCAGCAGGTGCCCGGCGTTCGAGGCCAGCACACGGCACAACTGACCATGCCCGTCCAATGCCATCCCATAGAAGCCTTCCTGCGGCATCCAGAACATCGCCTCGACTCGTTCGCGCAGCGCTGCGGCACGCGTCGTATAGTTGGCGGCGAGCGTGACGGCGCCACGATGCTGCGCCAACCGCGCCATTGTCTCGAACGCCGCACACGCGTACGCCTGTACCTCGACCAGTGCGATCGGTCCGTCCGGCATGCGCCCGTCTGAGTGAAACACCGAATCGTGGCTGTCCTTCCAGCCCTGGTTGGCTAGGCCGCTGTCCGCCGCGCGCTGATAGTCGAGCAGCCCGAACGGGTTGCGGTCGCATACCCGTGCAATCCATTGCGCGGCCAGCTCCAGCGCCAGCCACAATTCGTCGATTAACGCCGCATCGTCGGTCCTCTCGAGGTAAGCTCCGGCCAACACGATGAACAGCGGCGTCGTATCCACACCGCCGTAGTACAGCGCAAACGGCACTTCCCCAGTCACCGCCATCTCGCTCTTGCGCATCTCGTGCATGATCTTGCCAACCGCGGCATCGCGAAACGCCGAATCCTCGCGCGCCTGATGGGCTGCGAGAAAACGGAGCACGCCACGGGCCAGCGCCGGCTGTACCCACAGCGTCTGCAAGGACGTCATCACCGCGTCCCGCCCGAATGGCGTCGAGAACCACGGAATACCCGCATACGGATAGGGTCCGGTGTCCCGATCCGTGGTCAACAATCCCAAATCGGCAAACGAACGCTCCATCCAAGCATTGAACAACGGATTGCTCGAGCGCAGCCTTGCACTGGCGCGACGCCTATCGCGCATCATCCGGTGCGACTCGGCCAGCGCGGCGCGTACCGCCGCCCGTCCCGCACCGCTCAAGCCGGCTGGCGGCGTCGACACCAGACCGCCGGGCACCTGCGCGGCAGCCTCGTTGATTGGCCGGGTAACGATCGTGACCTGCAGGTAAACCGACAGACACGCCTCGGACGGCAACGTCAATGTATAGTCGGCGCGCCCCGGCAGCAGCTTGTCCGGAGCAGGCGAAAACGCGACGCGCACAACCCGCTCGACGTTGTCCAAACCCTGGTAGCCGAACACGACCTCATCATTGTCAACATAGGGCGGCACCAGCATGCCGCGCCGGCTGCGCGGCGAGCCTCGCACTTCGAATATGTCTAGAAAATCGCTGGCAAACGAAATCGACAGCGGTACGACCGCCGGCTCGGTGCCGTAATGGGTCAGCGCGATCGCCTCGTTTAATACATTACCGCACAGCACCCGCAAACGCTCGACATGGACCACACCCTGCGGCGTATGCTCGCCGCCCAATGGCGGCAGCGACCGGTTGGTCAAGTGCGCGGTAAACGCCGTATTGTCGCTGCTCACGCTGCCCGACAGTAGCGACGGCGCTCGGCCGCCAAATGTGAGCTGCAGTTGCGACAGCACCCGCATGTCGTTGACGAACAAGCCATCGTCATGGCCTAGAATATCGCCGTTCGGATCGTTGACGACAAACGTGTCGCCTGACTTCAGTACATACTGCCGACCGGAGATGACATTCGCGTGCTCCGGCGCAATGAACACGCCGTCGTCGCCGGTCTCAACGCCCTGCTCCGGCAGCTTCGCGAGCCCGCCGGCGATCGGTTCTGGCCCCTGCATGAGTTGGCTCCCCTTTCAAAACACCTGCGTTGTCACAGCACCGCTCGCGTGCTGTCAAGCGTATGACCATTGCACAACGCGATCGTGCGTTCGCACAAGGATGTTCGCCCGCTTCTCCAGTCCCCAAGTCCTCATATAACATGCAAACCCGATACGTTGAATACTTGGCCTTTCCGATGTCGGCCAGACCTCGCACATTGACCGAACATGTTATCGAGCAATTGGTCGTCGCCCTCTCGTCCGGCCAATATCCGGTGGGCACAAAGCTGCCGGCCGGCAGCATGAATCTGGGCGGCGGCTGTGATGCCAAGGCGACTCGCTCGCCGTGAGACCATGACAGGTGACCGTGGCCCAGCGGTAGAACCGGGTGCATGATGCGGCAGTTGGCCACGCAGCGGCAGCCGGCCGCGCGCGGGCCGCGGCAACCGGTCGCCGATGAAAAAAGCAAGCGCAGGTCAAGCCTGCGCTTGCCTGCGCTTTTGTTGCCCCTGCGTCGAACCCGCCACGCCGGTCCCTCCGCAGGAGCAGATTGCGTGTCGCTTAGAACTTGTGGCGCAGGCCCAGCGCAACGTACTCTTGCGCGCCGCCGTTCGCACCGGCAAAACCGTACGAACCGATCGAAGCCTGGGCTTGCGCACCCGCGCCGTCCTGCTGGCCGGTGGCCTTTTGCCATGCGCCGACCAGGTACACGTCGGTGCGCTTAGACAGGCTGTAGTCGGCGCCCAGGCTCACCTGGTTGTACTTGGCCGACGAGTTGCCCGAACCCTTCGTGTAGCTGTAGCCAATGCCCGTGAGCAGCGCCGGCGTGGCCTGGTAGGTCGCGAACACGTTGCCGGTGTTGTACTTCTGCGTCTGGCCGAACGATGAAGCGGAATCCGCCGTGTACTGCGCATTGCTGTACGACGCGCCGACGTTGACCGGGCCGATTGTGTACTGACCAGCGACACGGGCGATCTTGAGCGACGCAGCCGACGTGTAGGCACCGTTGACCGGACCGTTGAAGATCGAGTCGGTCGTCGTGTTGGTCGCCGTCGTGGTGGAACCCGAGAAGTCCCGCACGCCGTTGGTGACTTTGCCGCCGTTGTAGTACTGGTAGCTCGCCGCCACGGCGATCGGGCCGTTCGTGTACGCCAGCGCAGCGCCCCACGCACGGCGGTCGCCGAACGAGCCGGCCTGGTTGCCGAACGCGTACAAGCCTTCGAACTGAAGGCCGGCCCAGACCGGGCTCGCGTACTTGACCGAGTTGTTGACGCGAATGCTATTGTCGTAGTTGTCGACGTCACCCGGCGTTGCGAACGTGGAGCCGAAGTAGTTGTCACCCGTCATGCCTTGTACCAGGTCCGTATCTGGCACGTATTGGCGACCCAGCGTCACCGTACCGTATGCATCGTTCTGTAACCCTACATAAGCCTGACGGCTAAATTCGCGGCCACTTTGGCCCAGACGGCCATCGTTTGGGTTAAAGCCGTTTTCCAACTGGAAGATCGCCTTTAGGCCGCCGCCCAAATCTTCCGCCCCCTTCAAGCCCCAGCGCGACCCCTGCAGGTTGCCGGACACCGTGGACCACTGGTTTTTGCCGCCTTGGTTATGCAAGAAGGTCATGCTTTCATCGATAACGCCATACAATGTCACCGAGCTTTGGGCATGCGCTGCCGAGGTAGCGGCGAGCACGCCGAGCGAAATGGCCGAGAGTACCAGTCGTTTCATCTAATCTTCTCCAAACGGTAGTTCATTTAATTTTCGCTGCGGCCGCAGCATACCTCGACGCCTGGAGAAGAAAGAAATAAAAGCCCGGCCAACGTTGCTAAATTCAGACGGTATGGATTCGCATACCGCCATCTTCAGTAGACGATGTGATAGCCCATGCTGCCCTCAGTGCACCGGCTTGAACTCATCTAGCGCCAGGTTCAGCTTGAGCACGTTCACCCGTGGCTCACCCAGCAAGCCGAACTGCCGACCGGTCGTATTGCGGGCAATCAACTCGTCGACCTGCGCTTGTGGAAGGCCTCGTGCCCGCGCCACGCGGGGGGCCTGGTAGGCCGCCGCCGCGGGGCTGATGTCCGGATCCAAGCCACTGCCTGACGAGGTCACCAAGTCCACCGGCACCGGCGCCGTGTTGGCCGGATCGGCTTTATGTAAGGCGGCAAGCCGTCCCTTCACTTCGTCCGCCAGCGCGGGATGGGTCGGCCCCAGGTTCGATCCGCTCGAGCTTTGCGCGTTGTACGGGTTCGGTGTCGTCGCCGACAGCCGGCCCCAGAAGTAGTCGTTTCTATCGAACTGCTGTCCAATCAGCGCCGAGCCAATCAGCTTGCCGTTCTTTTCGATCAGGCTGCCGTTGGCCTGCGCCGGGAAAACAGCCTGCGCGATCGCCGTGACCGCGGCGGGATAGACGATGCCCGTGATCACCGTCAGCGCAACGAACAACACCAGCACGGGACGCAGTAAAGTGTTCATGATCATGGTTCAAAGTGGAGCAGCGTGCTGCCCCAAAAAAGGCCGGACAAGGGCAAACGAAGAGACGCCGACCCGCCCGGCAAGGGTTTCAAGGAACGGATCAGGCCCAGCCCAAGGCGGTGATCACCATATCGATCAACTTGATGAACGGGAACGGCAGCACAATGCCACCCAGTCCATAGATCAGCAGGTTGCGTCGCAGCAGCGAAGCGGCACCCAGCGGCCGGTATTTGACTCCCTTTAGCGCAAGCGGAATGAGGAACACGATAATCAGCGCGTTGAATACCACCGCCGACAGGATGGCGGAGGAAGGCGAAGTGAGTCGCATCACGTCGAGCACGTGCAGCTGCGGATAGGTGGTCGCGAAGGCCGCCGGAATGATCGCGAAGTACTTCGCCACATCGTTGGCGATCGAGAACGTGGTCAGCGAGCCGCGCGTCATCAACATTTGCTTACCGATTTCCACGATCTCGATCAGCTTGGTCGGATTCGAATCGAGATCGACCATGTTGCCCGCTTCCTTTGCCGACTGCGTGCCGGTGTTCATCGCGACCGCTACGTCGGCCTGCGCCAGCGCCGGAGCGTCGTTCGTGCCGTCGCCGGTCATCGCCACCAGCCGCCCTTCGGCTTGATGCGCGCGGATTGTCGCAAGCTTGGTCTCTGGCGTGGCCTCGGCCAGAAAATCATCGACGCCAGCCTCGGCGGCAATCGCTGCCGCGGTGAGGCGGTTATCGCCGGTCACCATCACCGTCTTGATACCCATCTTGCGCAACTCGGCAAAGCGCTCCTTGATCCCACCCTTGACGATGTCCTTCAGCTCGATCACACCGAGCACGCGAGCCTGGCCATCGGCGCCTGGCTGCCGCTGCGCGACGACCAGCGGCGTACTGCCGCGGCGCGCCACGTCATCGACCGCCGCGCGCACTTCCTGAGGGAAGTGGCCTGCATGCGCGTGGACATACTGCTGGATCGCGTCAGCCGCACCCTTACGGATCTCGCGCTCAGGCAGATCGACGCCGCTCATCCTCGTCTGAGCAGTGAAACCGAGGAACTGCGCATGTAGGCTGGCCATGTCCCGCTCGCGAATGTTGAAACGCTGCTTGGCGAGAACCACAATGCTGCGGCCCTCCGGCGTCTCGTCGGCCAGCGACGCCAACTGTGCGGCATCGGCCAGTTCCTGCTCGGACACGCCCGGCGCCGGCACAAACGCCGACGCCTGCCGGTTGCCAAGCGTGATCGTGCCGGTCTTGTCCAGCAGCAGCACGTCAACGTCGCCGGCGGCCTCGACGGCGCGGCCGGATGTCGCGATCACGTTCGCCTGCATCATCCGGCTCATGCCAGCCACTCCGATCGCCGACAGCAATCCGCCGATCGTGGTCGGAATCAGGCACACCAGCAACGCGACCAGCGCCGTGATCGTCACGACATGACCCGATTTCATCGCAGAGACCGAGAACATCGAGAACGGCAACAGCGTCGCGGTTGCAAACAGCAGCACGAGCGTCAACGCAACCAGCAGGATGGTCAACGCGATCTCATTGGGCGTCTTTTGCCGCTTCGCGCCCTCGACCATCGCGATCATCCGGTCCAAGAAGGCCTCGCCGGGGTTCACGCTGACACGCACCACGATCCAGTCCGACAGCACCCGTGTGCCGCCAGTGACGGACGAGAAGTCTCCGCCAGACTCGCGAATCACGGGCGCCGATTCACCGGTGATCGCCGACTCGTCAACCGACGCGACACCTTCGATGACCTCGCCGTCCGCCGGAATCGTGTCGCCCGCCTCGACCAACACCACGTCGCCGCGGCGCAAATCCGTGGACGTCATGATACGGACCGGCGCTTTCGGGTGAGGCTCGTTCAGCTTCTTGGCCATCACATTGTGCTTGGCACTGCGCAGCGACGCGGCCTGGGCCTTCGAGCGGCCTTCCGCCAGCGCCTCGGCGAAATTGGCGAACAGCACCGTGAACCACAACCATAACGCAATGGCCAAGATGAAGCCGACTGGCGCCTCGGCCTGCCCGGCAAGCGCTGCGATCCACAACACCGTCGCCAGGATGCTGCCCACGTACACACAGAACATCACCGGATTGCGCAGTTGGGTCCGCGGCGCAAGCTTCTTGAACGCATCGACGATGGCGGGCTTCAGCAGCACCGGATCGAACATCGAATGGACTGCGGTACGAGCCTGCCCGAGGTTGTCCGCACGATGAGCAAGCGATGGATTGACGTTAGTCATGCTTTCCTCGAAATCAATGGCCGGCGATCATCATCAACTGCTCGACGATCGGCCCCAACGCCAGCGAAGGCACATAGGTCAGCGCGCCGACCAGCACGAGCGTGCCGAGCAACAACACGACAAACAACGGGCCGTGCGTGGGCAGCGTACCCGGCGTCACGGCAATGCGCTTCTTGTTTGCCAGCGAGCCCGCGATCGCCAACACCGGCACGATCGTCCCGAAGCGGCCAAACCACATCGCGATCGCCAACAACACGTTGTAGAACGGCGTATTGACCGACAGCCCGCCGAACGCACTGCCATTGTTGTTGGCTGCTGAGCTGAATGCATACAGCACTTCGGAGAAGCCGTGCGGCCCGGGATTGGCGATACCGGCCACGCCCAGCGGCGAGAGCGCCCCAATCGACGTGCCCACCAGCACCAGGAACGGCGTAAGCAGCACCACAATCGCCACCATCTTCATTTCGAACGACTCAATCTTCTTGCCGACGTACTCCGGCGTGCGCCCGATCATCAACCCCGCAACGAACACGGCGAGCAACGCGAACACGAGCATGCCGTAGAGCCCAGAGCCGACGCCGCCGAAGATCACTTCGCCCAGTTGCATCAGCAGCAGCGGCACGAAACCGCCCATCGGCGTGAGCGAATCGTGCGTGTTATCCACCGCGCCGCACGATGCCGCCGTGGTCGCCACCGTGAAGATACCGGACTGCGCGATGCCCAAGCGCACTTCCTTACCTTCGGCATTGCCGCCCGCTTGTCGCGCCGACGCCTGCTGGTCCACGTGCAGCGACGCAAACAGCGGATTGCCGGATTGTTCCGCGGAAATTTCCGCAAAGCATGCCACCGCAAATGCGATGGTCATCGCCGCAAGCACCGCATAGCCCTGCCGGCGGTCGCCCACCATGCGCCCGAAGACGATGCACAATCCGGCCGGGATGATCAGGATCGACAGGATCTGCACAAAGTTGGACAGTGGCGTCGGGTTCTCGAACGGGTGGGCCGAGTTCGCGTTGAAGAAGCCGCCGCCATTGGTGCCCAGCATCTTGATCGCTTCCTGCGATGCGACCGGCCCCATGGCCAAGGTCTGCTTGTCCGCCTTCGCGTCCTGCATCACCACATTGCCGTGCGCGTCCTTGACCGGATTGCCTTGTGCGTCGGTCTTGGGCACCGGATAGGTCGTCACCTGCAGCGTCGAGACCTGCTGGTACGGCTTCAGGTTCTGCAGCACGCCTTGGCTCACCAGCACCAGCGACACGACGATCGCCAGTGGCGCGAGAATGTAAAGCGTGACGCGCGTCAAATCGACCCAGAAATTGCCGATGGTGCGCGCGGTATGGCGCGCAAACCCACGGATCAGCGCGACCACCACCGCGATGCCGGTGGCCGCGGACAAGAAGTTCTGCACAGCCAAGCCCGTCAACTGGGTCAGGTAGCTGACCGACGACTCCGGTGAGTAGTCCTGCCAATTGGTATTGGTCACAAAACTGACCGCCGTGTTGAACGCGGCATCGGGCGTCATCGCGCCGAGCCCCTGCGGATTGGCCGGCAAATATTGTTGCAGCCGCAGCAGGCCATACACCACGACGGCACCCAGCGCGTTGAACAGCAGCACCGCGAGCGCATAGTGCTTCCACGACATCTCGGCCTGCGGATCGACGCTCGCGACTCGATACAGCCCGTGCTCCAGCGGGCGGCCCAGCTTGCGCACGAGCACCGACGAGCCATCCAGCACCCCGCACATATAGCGGCCAAGTGGCAGCGCCAGCGCGATCAGCACGATGATGAACAGCGCCGCCTGCAAAAACGAATTGGCGTTCATTCCAAATCCTCCGCGCGCAGCAGCGCATACACGAGGTACACCAGCACCAGCAGCGTCGCAATGCCGGCCAGCCATGTCATCCACGCCATCATGAGCGGCCTCCGGGTGTGCGGCGCAGCTTGTCGCAGCCGGCCGCCAGCGCCATGCACAGCCCCAGGAACAGGACGATGTCGGCGAGGTAGATGAGGTCCATTGTTATGTTCTCCGTTAATGCACCAAGGCATCTGATAGGCTATCCGCAGGGCCATAAATCGTCCGACAAGAGTGGCCCGCGCGGCGTAAAAAGCGCGTAAACGCCGCCCTCCTCCATCACCCCAGACGACGGCACGCATGGTCTCATTAGCCGCTGCGCACGTGGGTGCCGGCGAATCCGTCAACGCGCCGTTGTGCACGGCAATCGCATAGATTCTCGCCAGCATGCATTGCCGCGGGCAGCGTTGCGCTGCATCGTGTGAGATCAGCCGCCCGCACGCGTCGAGATAATCCGAGCCGGTTGCGGTGGCATGCGTAACTGTCACGAGCGCGATATGAATCAGGCGGCGCGGCGGCGGCCTGGATGCCGACGCGCAGCGCGCACTGAATGAGCGGCTCACTACGATTTCCGGCACGATAGCGCGCTAAGCCGCCATGGTGAGGCAGCCAGCCTTCTAACAGCCTGCCCACCACACCAAAGTGAGCGTGACAGTAGCCGTCAACGATGACAGATAGCCGCTAAGATGGCATCTACCGAGTCGGTGCCCAGGGGCGCTGGCCGCTTGGCCAATTGCTCCAGGCACGCCGTTTGCGAAGGCATTGATCGTCTGTCTTATGGAGCCACGACCAATATGTCAACCAAGGAACACATCTCGCGCGAAAAGAAAGAGGAAGCAATCGATAAGTCGGTCGAGGACAGCTTTCCTGCCAGCGACCCGCCCGCGACAGGCGGTGTGACGAAAATCGTGCCCGATGATGATGATAAGTCGCGCGGCAGCCATGACGATAACGGGGCTCCGTCCCCGCAGCCATCAAACAAAAGCTGATCGTTTTCCTGCCCCGTGACGTCGCAATACCGGTGCGGCGGCCGGTCCGGCCGCCGCACCGGCATCGAACACTTGGACCCCATTCGTGCTGGGGCAAGCGCCGCCATCTCCTATACTAGTGACGTCGCGTCTGCGACACACCCTCAAGCGTATTGGCGACCTCGTCATGCGACGCGCCGGCACTGCGCGTGGCAACGTCTCCAAGCGACAGCACGCCCACCAGCTCCTTCTGACGATTGATCACCGGCATGCGACGCAGTTGCGCGTCGGCCATGCGCTTTTGCACGGTATCCAAATCGTCGTCTTCCATACACCATTCAACTTGCGGCGTACAGACCTCACCAACCGGACTGTCGGGGTTTTTACCAGCCGCCAGCGCGCGCACTGCCAGATCGCGGTCCGTGACCATGCCGGTAAGTTTGCGGCTCTCGCATACCGGCAGCACGCCGATATCGTACTGGTCCATCAACTCGGCGGCATGTCGAATCGTGTCGGACGGGCTGATATGGACGACGTCCCGAGACATGATTTCCTGAACGTGGTGCATGGACAACCTCCGTGAACATGAGTGAACGAATGCCTCCATCATCGAGCAACGGACGTGCCGCATGCTCACGCATGCAGTCCCAGCACCGCGTCGCCCGCGACGCCACCGCTTTTTACAATCTTTACAATCCACTAGAAAAATGCACGGCGTACACGCAGCGCCTAGCGTACGGCGACCTGAGACCGCGGGCACGCGTCGTGCAAAGACGTTTGCCAGGAGTTCTGTTATGACCACGCGCAAACCGACGACGCAGGAACACGGAAAGATCGAAATTGAACCGCAACAGCAGCCGCAAGACCTAGACGATTGCCGGCGCTGTGCACTGTGGCACGACGCGTCGCAGCCGGTGCCGGGCGAGGGGCCCGCGCACGCGCCAATTATGATGGTCGGCGAACAGCCCGGCGACCAAGAAGATCGACAAGGCAGACCATTTGTCGGTCCGGCTGGCGTATTACTGGACGACGCGTTACGGGAGGCCGGCGTCGCCCGCGGCGACGTCTACGTGACGAATGCCGTCAAGCACTTCAAATGGGAACCGCGTGGTAAGCGACGCATGCACAAAACGCCCGCACAGCGCGAAATCGAAGCGTGCCACTACTGGCTTGATCGTGAGTTCGATACGGTGGCACCCGCTGTAGTCGTCGCCCTTGGCGCGACAGCGCTCAAAGCCGTGCTGCAAGATCCGACTGTGACACTGCAGCGTTTGTTGGACCACACGATTGAGCACGGCGGGCACTTTGTCATCCCAACTTATCACCCATCGTTCGCCCTACGGGCGCCCGATGAGCCGACGCGGCAGCGCAGCCACCATTTCCTGCCACGAGAGAAACGTGACGTGACTTTCCTTAAAATGCTCACCTCTGGCCGCGCGCTCAAAGGCATTCACGAACCGCTGTCCCATATCACGTGCGCCGCTCACATGGACTATCAGTTTGCTCATTTTCTGCTCCTTTCGCGTTCAACATCCCCCAAAAAGTCTCTCACTATCGGGCATAGCCCGCCGCCGCCCATCTGCTGTTCATATGCCTCACAGTAACGCCAAGCATCGACTTTGCCGGGAGCTTACGCAGTTGGAAGCCGGCGCGGCCATACATTTGGCGCTTGAGGAACTTGAGCCGATTGACATGGCCCTCGACGATACCGTTGCTGTAGGGTGTGAGCCGTGCAGCGTGTACGGCATCGTCGTCGTGGCCAATGCCTGCTGCAAACCGCTGCATTTCTGGTACACCGCTGGCCTGCGCTTGACGCAGCCAGCTTGCCAACGCTTGATGTACGCGGTGCTTGACTATGTCAGTGAATCGAGCGACAGCCGCCGGATTGTTGCTATCTGGGGATTTCGCTCGCCGAGTCGTTGCACAAAGCGCTGGACGTGTCGCTTATTGTCGTTGGTGAGCGACGCCGTGCCCCGACCCATTAACCAGCAGCCTACGCGGCGAGTGCAAGGCACCGCTCGCAACACAGCAGTACGCAGCTGCTGCGTGATTGCACAGGCTTGTCGCCAAGGCTGAAGGGCTTGGCGTACGATGCCGCCACCGCCGTTGAACCCTTGGCTGACGATTTCCCAATACAACCTCGCCGCGTTTTGGCAGCCTTCACGCCAGCGATGGGCAAGATACGCTCGATAGGGATCCAACTTGCTAGCTGCTGGCGGCCGTTGCGCCCGCTCAGCAAACCCACCGGCGTTGATCCAATGCCGCACCGTACGCCAGTCCAATGCCGTAAGGCGCGCAATCGCCCGGATTGCCATCCCGCTTTGATGGTGGCGCATGACCGTCCCATAGCGTGCGAGCCGCGCTTCGCGCCGCTGCGCTTGTTGCTCCTTTGCGCGCGATGTTGTTGCCACGCCGGGTGAATTCGATTCGATCGCTGGCAATGCTAACTTCCTGCGCTTCATTCACTCCGGCTCGCTTCAAGCCTCCGACCTTATTACAACAACACCCGTTATATTTCCAAAAACTCCATCCCTTATACTCCTGAAGGCAATAGCTTGTCGAGCAACGCAGATGAGAAGATACGGTTAGGATCGTATTTATTGAGTGTCTTGATAGCTTTATCCCAATCTTTTTCCTGGCTGATTTGTCCCTCCCTATAAATATTCGGGATTGTTGTGCTAATCGTCGTGTAATCCTCCCAAGCTGCCGAATCTGTATATGCCCAACCCTTAGACCATTCTGGTCGCATTGTCGCATAGGAGCCTGCATAATGTGAAAACATCCACTGTTCTGTTTCGCGATAAAATTTATTCGCGTGAGGTGTTCCAGGCAAAGTCAAAATGTCGAACCAAACCGCAATATCCCAATCTGGTCTATCCAAGCGTGGCTTAATCACAGATAGGGCAGCAGTGGCACTACTAGGGCTCACATCATTCGGGTTATCCAGCCCTGACACCCGAATTTCGAGGGGGCCATTAATTGGGTATTGGTTTTGCTTCTGATACGCATTAATGCGCTCCTGATAGTTCTCGATGAAATCGCTAATGACGCGCTGGACGTTAGCCCGGCTGGTAACCACTGCGTAGCCATTTGCAGTAACTCGCAGTGTACTGGGTCGAATGTATTGTAGTAAGTTTTTTGACCATCCCCAGATATCCAGGCTATGCGTGGCAACCAAGCCTGCAGTTGCAATTGCCAACTGCTTTTGGCCAAAAACCGGGGTAATAGTTACCTCGTTGTCAATGACAATACGCTTGATTAAATCAGATAATTCTATAGAAATCCAGTCTGAAAATGGATAATTATACGCCTTCGTGACAATGCGCGAAAATAATGGCTTATTTGGCCTTACACTCCAGACTTTCAGCCATGGATTGCTTGTAAATGGGAACCATATTACCTCTATCCTACCAGATTTATCAAGAAACGATTCAATGGTTCTCTTGGATCTTCGAAACGATTCAATAGCTCTCCTGGATGCTCCAGGTTTCGCAAATAATTCATTAGCAGAAATATTAATGTAGCTCCGACAGCGTAGGCGCTGATTTTCTCCAACTTGCATCGTTACCTCGACAATGCAAGCTCGTCCGACATGCGCAAGGAATGCACTAATATCTGCCTCTTCACGGGAAAACGTCCTCAATATATATTCTCTCTTTGTTTCATCATACACCACCGCACTTAACGATAGAATAAGATTGCTTAAAGAGCCATAGGTATGCCCTGATAATAATTTCTCCCCTTTTGCTGGCACAGCAGTGCCATGCGCACCAATCGCTAATGCCCCTCCCAACGTAATGTCGCCGGGGGCAGGCACAGCTGTCATCCCCAGGCCTTTTGCTTCCAGTTTTTCGAGCAAAGCCCCCATCGATACGCCTGTTTGCGCAGTTACTCGAGCTGGCTTTGATGCCGTGTCAATTGATACGGCGGTCAGGTTCTTCGTCATGTCAAGCAAAACAACTGAAGAAGCCTTGCTATCCGAGTCCATTGTTAATGGAGACCAGTTATGCATATATCCGCGTGGACGAATCTTATAATCATTTGATCTCGCCCAGTTCACGATGGAAACGATGTCGTCAGGGGTTTTAGGCACCGCTGTCCATACGTTATCTACAAATATTTCCCTGCTCCAGTTCTCGTAAGCCTGCCGATAAATTGATATTCCAACCGGGAAATTCACCAATGTTTCACTTGCGTTGGCTGATATTTGATAAATTGGCGACCATCCTCCAACAACGATACCCGAAGTAGACAACATGACCATATCAGAAATAAACTTCCGGCGGGAACTCGCAAAGCCCTTCTTTTTATAATTCCTTTCCATTTTTAACTCCTATTTTTTAATTAATAAAAAATGAAGAAATGAAGGAAACGAGGCCGTCCGGACGGCCAGTTAAAACCCTTCCACGTTCGGTCGTGCAAATTCCTCTACGTTGTGGGACAGGATGAGGTTGTTATTTAACGCTTTTTGGTCTTTTGTGCAAGGGTTTTAGTAGCCTATTTTTTTGCAGCCTATTTGAGTCGGTAACTGTGTCCGTCGAATTCGAGCAGATGGCAGTGATGCATGAGCCGGTCCGGGATCGTGATACTCATTGTTTTGCTGCCGAAGTAAGCGCCCCAGTCCTGGTCTCGCTATCCATCACGCGAATTGCTTGCCATCAGAGGCGAGACGTGAAAACCATCAGCTTTGTCACGTTGTGTTGTGAAAACGAGGGGATAGGGTTGCGGAATGAAGAAGCCCAAATCTGTCTATCACGGATATCGTTTTCCGTCGTCGATCATCCGCTGCGCAGGCCGGTGGTACTTTCGCTTCAATCTGAGCCTGCGCGATATCGAGGCGTTGCTGCTCGAGCGCGGTGTGACGGTGACGTACGAGTCGATCCGCCGCTGGTGTGAGCGGTTTGGCCCGCAGTTTGTCCACCTGGCCAAAGCGGCACGGTGCAAGCGCGGCTCGACGTAGCACCTTGATGAAATGTTGGTGAATTTGCGCGGCTAGCCGTACGTGCTGTGACGCGTCGTCCCGGCTTGAACCTCATCGCCATCACCGGCATTGCCGACATATTGTCGGCGTCTCCACGCCCCACCGACATATGGCTTACACATCACCGGCACGCAGCTTGCTATGCGCGTTGATAGGGATGCCCGCCTGCGTCATATCCCGCGTTCAGAGGAGTAACGTTGCACATCCGCTCGACCCATGGGCTGCTGGAAGTCGGCCGCAACTGCGATTCGCTGTGCCATGCCGATCGCTTCAGCGTGCTGATCGACGCCGCCGTGTATTTCTCGGCGTTGCGCGAAGCCATTCGCAGCGCGCAGCATACCGTTTTCATTGTCGGCTGGGACATCAACAGTCGAATGAAGCTGGTACCGCAGGGCGCGGCAGACGGCTTCCCGGAGCCGCTCGGTGCTTTTCTGCAAGCCGTGGCCAGCGCCAACCGGCGGCTGCGAATCTACGTGTTGGCATGGGATTTCGCCATGATCTACGCGTTCGAACGAGAATGGTTACCCGTCTATCCGACCGGCTGGCGTTCGCATCGACGAATCCTGTTCCGAATGGATAACACACACCCGCGCGGCGCTTCGCACCACCAAAAGTTTGTGGTCGTCGACGACCGGCTCGCGTTCGTCGGCGGGCTAGACTTGACCCGCGCGCGTTGGGACACGCCGGCTCACGCTGCAAACGATCCTTGGCGCCGCAACCCCGACGGCTCGCCATACAACCCGTTCCACGATGTCCACACGGTCTTCGATGGCGAAGCCGCGCGCGCGATCGGTCAATTGGCGCGAGGCCGCTGGCGCCGCGCGTGCGGCAAGGCGCTGGCGATCCGCGCCGGCTGCAACCTAGACGGCACCGACCCATGGCCGTCGAGCGTGCCGGTGGACGTGCACGACGTCGTGCTCGGCATTGCGTTGACCGCGCCCCCTTACCGCAACGAGCCTGGCGTGCAGCACATCCGTACGCTCACCGTCGACATGATCGAGGCCACGCAACACAATCTCTACATCGAGAACCAGTACTTGACTGCCGCTGTCGTGCGCGACGCGCTGAGCCGACGGCTTGAGAACCCGCACGCGCCCGACGTCGCGGCGGTCGTGCCGCGCAACCACAGCGGCTGGCTGCAGGAAGCCACCATGGGCGCGCTGCGTGCGCGACTGCACCGCGCGCTTACACGGGTCAATCGCCACGGACACTACCGGCTCTGGAGCCCACACATTGACGGGCTGCGCACGGGTTGCCTGAACGTACACAGCAAGCTGATGATCAGCGACAACGAGCGGCTTTGCGTCGGCAGCGCGAACCTGAACAACCGCTCGATGGTGCTCGACACAGAATGTAACGTGGTATTGGACGCTAATGGCAACGACCGCGTGCGTGCGGCGATCGCGTCGGTCCGAGACCGGCTGCTAGCCGAACACCTAGATGTCTCGTCCGAAGCGGTGGCTGCCGCACTGCAGCATCATGGTCGCTTGAACGGTGCGATCGACGCACTGCGGCACGACGGACGCACGCTCACGCCACTGGATCCCACCGTCCCGCCCGAACTCGAGGCGTTGGTGCCGGTCAGCGCGTGGGTGGACCCGGAAGTCCCGGTAGAGCCGGACGCGCTGGTCCGGCAGTTCCTCGACGATGGTCAGGGCGCGCGCCCTGTGGCCCGGTTGCTGATCCTCGGGGCCATCGCACTCGCATTAGCCACACTGGCCGCCTTGTGGCGCTTCACCCCCGCCGGTCAGGCATTGAGCGTGGCCAATATCGTGCATTGGGGTGAACGATTGGCCGCGTTGCCGCTGGCGCCGGCGATCGTGCTGCTTGGCTACGTCGTCGCTTCGCTGGCGGTCGTGCCGATCACATTGATCATCGCCGCCACTGGGCTGGTTTTCGGCGCATGGCCGGGCGCGGCATACGCGCTGCTCGGCACGATGCTGGCTGCGGCGGCCACTTACTACGTCGGCGTCGGGCTGGGCCGCGACGCGGTACGCCGGCTCGCCGGCTCCCGCGCGAATCGCCTGAGCGAGCGCCTCGGCAAGCGTGGTTTGCTGGCCATCATAGTGCTGCGGCTGGTGCCGGTCGCACCGTTCTCGATCGTCAACCTAGTGGCCGGCGCATCCCATATTGGGATACGCGACTTCCTACTCGGCACGCTGCTCGGCATGGCCCCAGGCGCGGTGCTAACCGTGACGTTCGCACACCAACTGATCGCGGCGATCCGGCATCCAAGCGTGGGCTCACTCGCCCTGCTCGTGGGCACCGGCGCCGCGTTGGTAGCGCTGTCGATTCTATTGCACAAGCTGCTGAAGAAACGTTGACCACCATGGCTTACTCAGAACTGCGTATTGCGACCTACAACATCCATGGCGCTGCCGGCCGATGGTGGCAACGCTCAATGCAACGCACCTCAATGCAACGCATCGCTGACGTTATCGCCGAACTGGATGCTGACATCGTCGCCCTTCAAGAGGTCCCGTTGGCCGGGGCCGCCAACGCGCCCGACGTGCTGGACGATTTGCGGCATGCCACCGGTATGGAGGCGGTTGCCGGGCCAACCCTGCAAACCGAGCGTGGAGGCTACGGCAATGCGGTGCTGTCGCGGTTGCCGATTCGCGCGGCACGCACGCTAGACTTGTCGTTCAAGCGGCGCGAACCGCGCGGCGCGCTCGATGCGGACATCGAATATGCGGATGGTGTGCTGCGCGTAGTGGCGACGCACCTGGGACTCTCGGCGATCGAGCGCAGCGCACAGGTCCGCACGCTGCTTGCTGCATTCGACAGCAGCGAAATGCCGGTGATCCTGTTGGGCGACATCAACGAATGGTTCGTGCACGGCCGTGCATTACGCGCACTGGTCGGGCATTTTCGACGGGCGCCGGCGCCACGCACGTTTCCGGCACGCTGGCCGGTCCTCTCGCTGGATCGCATCTGGGTCCATCCCGGGGAATGGCTGGTCGATGTCCAAGTGCATCGTAGTGCGCTTGCGCGCGTCGCGTCCGATCATCTGCCGTTGATTGCGCGCATCCGCGCAAGCGGCAATGGCGCTCATCCTCCCGAGGTGACCGGCGGCGGCGCCCCTACAGGCCTGCGCGGCAGCACAACGCGCACCGGCGAGGATCCGACCGGGGACATCCGTTCGCTGCCGCGATAGCACAGATCAGATTGTCACTGTCACGGACGGGCGAGCCGTCCCGACGACGGCTAGAGCGCACGGCGCGCCAGCATGGAGCGAATATGCCCGATAGCAGCCGCGGGATTCAAGCCCTTTGGACAGACATCCGCACAGTTCATGATCGTCCGGCAGCGGAACAGTCGATATGGATCCTGCAGATTGTCCAGGCGCTCGCCGGTGGCTTCGTCACGCGAGTCCACGATGAACCGGTACGCCTGCAAAAGGCCGGCAGGGCCAACGAATTTGTCCGGATTCCACCAGTATGATGGGCACGCGGTCGAGCAGCACGCACAAAGGATGCACTCATACAACCCGTCGAGCTGATCACGCTCCTGCGGCGTCTGCAGCCGCTCGCGCTCCGGCGGCGGCGTATCGTTGATTAGATATGGACTAACCGAGTGGTACTGGTTGAAAAAGCTGGTCATGTCCACAATTAGGTCGCGCACGACCGGCAGGCCGGGCAATGGCCTGAGCTGGATGTGCGGCGGCAACGATTGCATGTTCGTCAAGCATGCCAATCCGTTCACGCCATTGATGTTCATCGCATCGGAGCCACAAATCCCCTCGCGACACGAGCGACGGTAAGCAAGTGTCTCGTCGAGCGCCTTGAGCCGCCCCAGCACGTCGAGCAGCATCCGGTCCTCGGGCTGCGGCTCGATCTCATAGCGTTGCATGCGGGGGCGCTCGTCCCGGTCGGGATCGTAACGGAAGACATCGATGATGCGTCGCTGGGTCATGGCAACACGCTCCGGAAAATCAAGCAACAGGAAAATGACTGGGCGCAACAACCATTCCCGTGCCGGCGCGGCGTGGCCGCCCCATGGCGACCGTTCGCCCCACCTCGAATGCGTTTGGGTAAGGGCTACCCTGAGCGGGAGCCGCTGCGCAACCCGCGATGCGCAGCACGTCGCGCTCAACGCGATGCTCGATAACGGCCAGTATCGCGAAATCAACCAGAAGTGGCTTGGCGTGGACGTGCGCTGACACTGCCGGGCGGCCCAAACGCGATACAGCCGACATAGCCAGCAAGATCGTCGATCCAGTGCAGCCGCAGTGCCGCGATATCATCCCATTCGCCGCTCGCCGGCGCGTCCACGCGCTGCACGCCCTGGGCAAACGGATCCACCGAAACCTGCTGCAAGCCATACCCGATACCGACGCCCAGCGCCTTGAGCACGGCTTCCTTGGCCGTCCAGCAGCGGAAAAAACCCTGAGCGCCCCGCACGTGGCCGCCCTCGCGCAGCGCACGCTGCTCGGCGTCGGTGCACACCGTTCCGAGCAACGCCTGCCAGTCGATTACACGGTCGATGCACTCGATGTCCACGCCCACGCGGCGCCTGTCCGATAGCGCAATCAGCGCATGCTGGCCTGCATGCGTGACGTTGAACGACAATGTGTCGCCGTAGCCGTCGAGTTCCGGCCGTCCAAACGGCCCCGACGAAAAGCGCAGCGACAGCGGCACACCACCGGTATGCCTGGCGAGCAACGTTCGCAGTACGGCACGCGTCGCGGCAAAGCGCAGCCGATCCTCGTCACGCCGATAGCGCAAGGCCTGCTGCTGTTCATCGGCGGACAACCACGCCTGCAGCCGGTTCCACGCAGTGGGAGCGAGTGGGATTCGCACGTGCCACAGCATCACGTCATCGGGCCAGCACCCGCCGGGGTGCAGCAGGGTTGTCATCGTAATGTGTGTCGCGTCCTCGTTCATCGTTCGTGTGTGGGGTCCTGAGGTTAATCTACGCTGCGTTGGCAAGCAGCGCCCTGCCGGCGCGCGCGCCGTTGGGCTTGCCAATCGCGCGGCTGATGAAGTCGCCCGCCGCGACGACTGCGTTCAGGTCAACGCCTGTCTCGATTCCAAGTCCGTGAAGCAGGTACAACACGTCTTCCGTGGCCACGTTGCCCGTCGCGCCTTTAGCGTAGGGGCAGCCACCGAGGCCCGCAACCGACGAATGAAAAATGGCGATACCGGCCTGCAGTCCCGCGTAGATGTTCGCCAGTGCTTGTCCATAGGTATCGTGGAAGTGTCCGGCAATACGCTCGAGCGGAAAGACATGTGACACGGTCTCAGCCACCTCCAGCACACGGTTTGCAGTACCTACGCCGATGGTGTCAGCAATGTCGATTTCATCGCATCCAAGATCGCGCATCCGGGTCACCACATCGACCACGGCATCGAACGCGACGTCCCCTTGGTACGGGCAGCCGAAGGAGCACGAGATGCTGCCGCGCAACCGCAGTCCGGCCTCTTTGGCGGCCTTCGCGACAGGGGTGAACCGCGCAAGAGATTCAGCGATCGAGCAATTAATATTGCGTTGCGAAAACGCTTCGCTGGCCGCACCAAAAATAACCACCTCATCGAGCCGCGCGGCCAGCGCGGCCTCGAGCCCTTTCATGTTGGGCGTCAACGCCGAATAGAACGTGCCCGCCCGCCGTTGGATGCGGGCCATCACGTCAGCGCCGTCGGCCATTTGCGGCACCCATTTCGGTGACACGAATGACGCCGCCTCGATGTTTGTGAAACCGGCTACGCTCAGCCGGTCGATCAGTTCCACCTTAACGTCGGTCGATACCTGCGCTTTTTCCGCTTGCAGTCCATCGCGGGGCCCCACTTCGACGATCTTCACCCGGCCGGGCAACCCGGGCACGTTGCTGCGGCGCGCGGCCGCCAAGTCGCTCCGTCCCTCCGTCATGCTGTCACCTCTAGAGTCAATAGCTGTGCGCCGTCGGCTACCTGGTCACCGACCGCGTACAAGATCTGCTCGATCTTGCCGGCCGCCGGCGCCGCGATCGTGTGCTCCATCTTCATTGCCTCCATCACGATCAGGGGCGTGCCTTTTTTGACCCGTGCACCGGGTTCGACCAGCACCGCAATCACTTTGCCGGGCATCGGCGCGCTCAGCCGCCCCTCGCCGTGCTCGGCATCCGCCGCGTGGGCCAGTAAATTTTTCCATTCGAACGCAAACGCGTCGCCGCGCGAGAAAACATGGAAGATATCGCGGTCGACGAATACGCGTCCGGTGATGCGCTGTACGCCAAGAGTCATACCCAATTCATGCGCGCCGTCGCCGCCCCACCACGCGAATGGCAAAGCTTTGCCGTTCAGCTCCAGCACCGCGCCATTCGCATCGCACTGGAAACGCACCGCGATCGTCGCATCGTCTGCACGCTCGACGTCGCGCCATTCGATGACCTGCGTGTAGTGGCCATTTAAGCGCCAATGCGACAGCGCGGTCCAAGGCGACGTATCCCGCTCACGCGCCAGCAGCGCGGCGGTGGCGAGCGCAAGGGCTTCGCCAACCGGCTTTTCCCGGCGCGCAAACAATACCGCATGATGGCGCTCGATCAGGCCCGTGTCGAGATCGGCATGCGTGAACGGCTCGCTGGTCGAGATTCGATGCAGGAATTCGATATTCGTATGCGGCCCGACGATCTCGATCTCGCACAGCGCGCGTGACAACCGCGCCAGCGCGTCACCGCGGTCCGCGCCGTGCACGATCAGCTTGGCGATCATCGGATCATAGTGCGGCGTGATTGTATCGCCTTGCCGCACCCCGCTGTCGATGCGCACTGGCGCACGCGATGCCGGGCTGCCCTGTCCGCCGAGTCTGAACTCGACAGCGTCTGGCATCCGCAGATGCAGCAGGGTACCGGTCGACGGCAGGAAGCCGCGCGCCGGGTTTTCCGCGTAGATCCGCGCCTCGATCGCATGGCCACTCACATGCAGCTCGTGTTGTTGCAACGGCAGCTTTTCACCGGCGGCGACGCGCAGTTGCCACTCGACTAGGTCCAGTCCCGTCACCATCTCGGTGACGGGATGCTCAACCTGCAGCCGCGTGTTCATCTCCATGAAATAGAACTCGCCGCCCGGCGTCATGATGAATTCGACGGTACCGGCGCCAACATAGTCGACCGCGCGGGCCACAGCAACCGCCGCCTTCCCCATAGCGCGGCGCGTATCGTCCGACAAGCCGGGCGCCGGGGCCTCCTCGAGCACCTTCTGGTGACGCCGCTGCACCGAGCAGTCGCGGTCAAACAAGTACACGGCGTTGCGATGCTTATCCGCGAAGACCTGCACTTCGACATGGCGCGGGCGCACCAGGTACTTTTCGATCAGCACGCGATCGTTGCCGAAACTGCTTGCCGCCTCGCGCTGGCACGAAGTCAGCGCAGCGGCGAATTCCTCACGCCGCTCGACAACCCGCATGCCCTTGCCGCCACCGCCTGCGCTGGCCTTGAGCAATACCGGATAGCCGATCGCATCCGCTTCGCGCTGCAATCGTGCGCAGTCCTGGTCTTCACCGTGATAGCCCGGCACCAGCGGCACAGCAGCGGCCTGCATCAGAGTCTTAGCCGCTGCCTTCGAGCCCATCGTAGCGATCGCACCGACCGGCGGCCCGATAAATGCGATGCCGGCCGCCGCGCAAGCCTGCGCAAATGCTTCGTTTTCCGACAGAAAGCCATAGCCTGGGTGGACCGCCTGCGCGCCGGTGCGTTGGGCAGCATCGATAATCCGCTCGATGCGTAAGTAACTTTCGGCCGTCGGCGCTGCGCCGATATGGACTGCCTCGTCACAAATACTGACGTGCTTGGCCTTCGCATCGGCATCCGAATAGACCGCCACGCTGTGGATACCCAGGCGGCGGCACGTCGCAGCCACACGGCAGGCAATTTCACCGCGATTAGCGATCAGTATCTTCTTGAACATGGCGTACTATCCCGTTGAACCGCGCCGGCGGCACACCGCAATGGACCGCGGCCAAACCAACGCGCGACCCGTTTCAGATGCACCACCCCGGCGCGCGCTTCTCGAGAAACGACGCCACCCCTTCGCGGCCCTCCGCTGAGGCCCGCACGCGTGCGATCTGCTCGGCGGTCTCAGCCATCAACTCGTCAGTCAATGGCCTGCCGGCGACGTCCCGCACCAGCCGCTTGGATGCGGCGACCGCACCGGGACCGTTGGCCATAAGCGCATCGGCCAGCCGGCGCACCGTCTCGTCCAGCGCGACTTGTGGCACTAGTTCGCTGACCAGCCCGAGCCGCAACGCGGTCACGCCGTCGAACGGCTCGGCGGTCGTGAAATAGCGCCGCGCCGCACGCTCGCCCATCGCGCGAATCACATAGGACGCAATCGTCGCCGGGATCAGGCCGAGCCGCGCCTCGGACAGGCAAAAATGTGCATCTTCCTGCGCGACAACGATGTCCGCGGCCGATATCAATCCCATCCCGCCGGCGTAGACATCGCCATTGACGCGTGCCACCACGGGCTTGGGACAGCGGTAAATCGTTGCCAGCATTCGCGCGAGCGCGCGCGCGTCAGCACGGTTCTCGTCGTCCGAATAGCCGGCCATCTTGCGCATCCAGTTCAGGTCGGCGCCCGCACAGAACGCCACCCCATTGGCAGCGAGCACGATCGCGCGGATTTCGCGGTGTTGGCCCAGCATGTTGAATGCCGACGTCAGCTCGGCAATCATCGTTTCGTTGAATGCATTGCGCACCTGCGGCCGGTTCAACGTCACAGTCGCCAGCGTATCCTCGCAATCGAGTGTCAAGGTGTCGTATTGCATTGCTTCGTCTCCTCGCATCCACTGAACATGGGAGCCGCCAGCGCCTACATGCGGAACACGCCAAAGCGCGTCTCGCCGATCGGCGCATTCATCGCGGCCGACAAGCCTAGGCCGAGCACATCGCGGGTCTGCGCCGGATCGATGACGCCATCATCCCACAGGCGGGCGCTCGCGTAGTATGGGTGGCCCTGATGCTCGTATTGCTCACGGATAAGTGCTTTGAAAGCTTCTTCGTCCTCGGCGGACCAGGTCCCGCCCTTCGCCTCGATGCCGTCGCGACGCACCGTGGCCAGCACGCAAGCTGCCTGCTCACCGCCCATGACGGAGATTCGCGCATTCGGCCACATCCATAGCATCCGCGGCGAGTACGCGCGGCCGCACATCCCGTAGTTACCGGCACCGAACGAGCCGCCGATGATCACCGTAAACTTGGGCACCTGCGCGGTCGCAACCGCAGTGACCATCTTTGCGCCGTGACGGGCAATTCCTTCGTTCTCGTACTTGCGTCCGACCATGAAGCCGGTGATGTTCTGCAGGAAAATCAGCGGGATCTTGCGCTGGCAGCACAACTCGATGAAGTGCGCACCCTTGAGCGCCGATTCAGAAAACAGAATACCGTTGTTGGCGACGATGCCGACAGGATGACCCCACAGGTGCGCGAACCCGGTCACCAGTGTCGTACCGTAGCGCGCCTTGAACTCATCGAACTCCGAATCATCGACAAGGCGCGCGATCACCTCGCGCACGTCGAACGGCTTGCGCGTGTCGGTCGGGATCACACCGTATAACTCGCGCGCGTCGTAGCGGGGCGGCTTCGGCTCACGCAGTGCAAGCGGCTGCGGTTTGACCCAGTTCAGGTTGCCCACAATGCGCCGCGCAATCGCGAGCGCATGCGCATCGTTTTGCGCAAGATGATCGGCGACGCCGGACAGCCGGGTGTGCACGTCACCGCCACCTAGGTCCTCGGCCGTGACGACCTCGCCGGTCGCGGCCCTCACCAGCGGCGGGCCGCCGAGGAAAATCGTGCCCTGATCCTTTACGATGATCGACTCGTCGCTCATGGCGGGAACATAAGCGCCGCCGGCAGTACACGACCCCATCACCACGGCAATCTGCGCGATGCCTTGCGCGGACAGGTTCGCCTGGTTATAGAAGATGCGGCCGAAGTGATCCCGATCCGGGAATACCTCGTCTTGGTTCGGCAGGTTGGCCCCGCCTGAGTCAACCAGGTAGAGACACGGCAGCCGGTTTTCCTGGGCGATCTCCTGTGCGCGCACGTGCTTCTTTACGGTCATCGGGTAGTAGGTGCCGCCCTTGACCGTCGGGTCATTGCACACGATCACGCACTCCTGCGCGGCAATGCGGCCGATGCCGGTGATGATGCCCGCGCCCGGCGCATCGCCGCCGTACATGCCGTATGCGGCCAGCTGCGACAGCTCCAGGAACGGCGTGCCGGGATCGAGCAATTGCGCGATCCGCTCGCGCGGCAACAGCTTGCCGCGGGCCACGTGCTTGTCCCGGGCCGCTTGCCCGCCGCCGTGCGCGAGCGCGGCGATCTTCTCGCGCAGGTCGGCGACCAGCGCCTGCTGCGCCGCCTCGTTCGTACGGAATTCGCCGGAACGCGGATTCAGCTTGGTTTCGAGTACGGGCATCGTTGACCTCCCTCACATCGTCTCGGCAAACAGCTCCCGGCCAATCAGCATCCGGCGGATCTCGCTGGTACCGGCGCCGATCTCATACAGCTTCGCGTCGCGCCACAGGCGGCCAACTGGGAACTCGTTGATGTAGCCGTTGCCACCCAGAATCTGGATCGCTTCGCCGGCCATCCACGTCGCCTTCTCCGCCGTGTACAAGATCACGCCAGCGCAATCCTTGCGCACCTGACGCACGTGCTCGCTCCCGAGCTTGTCCAACTGGCCGCCAATCGCGTACAGGTACGCTCGACAAGCCTGCAACGTCGTGTACATGTCCGCGACCTTGCCCTGGATCAATTGAAACTCGCCGATCGGTTGACCGAACTGCTTGCGATCGTGGATATACGGCACGACCGCGTCCATGCAAGCGAGCATGATGCCGGTCGGGCCGCCGGCGAGCACCGCTCGCTCGTAGTCGAGGCCGCTCATCAGCACCTTCACGCCGCCGCCAACCTGGCCCAGTACATTCTCGTGCGGCACCTCGACGTCCTCAAACACGAGTTCCCCGGTGTGAGAGCCACGCATGCCGAGCTTGTCCAGCTTTTGCGCGACCGAGAAACCCTTCATGCCTTTTTCGACGATGAATGCCGTCATCCCGCGTGCACCGGCCTCCAGGTCTGTCTTGCCATACACCACCAGCGTGTCGCAGTCCGGGCCGTTTGTGATCCACATCTTGGTGCCGTTGAGCACGTATCGGTCACCCTTCTTGTCGGCACGCAAGCGCATGCTGACCACGTCCGAGCCGGCATTCGGCTCGCTCATCGCCAACGCGCCCACGTGCTCGCCGGACACCAGCTTGGGCAAGTACTTGCGCTTCTGCGCCTCATTGCCATTGCGGTGGATTTGGTTCACGCATAGGTTCGAGTGCGCGCCATACGACAGGCCGATCGAGGCGCACGCGCGCGAAATCTCCTCCATCGCCACCATATGAGCGAGGTACCCCATGTTGGCGCCGCCATATTCGTCGGATACCGTCATGCCGAGCACGCCAAGGTCGCCGAATTTTTTCCACAAGTCCATTGGGAACTGGTCGGTGCGATCGACGTCGGCCGCGCGCGGCGCAATTTCCTTCTCGGCAAAATGGGCGACGCTCTGGCGAAGCATCTCGATGTCCTCGCCGAGCGAAAATTGCAACCCGGGAATATGGCTCATCTCTCTCCTCCGAACGGCGCACGACGCGCCAGTGACGTCCACCCGTGCCGTCAACGACATCTTCGCATAGAATTGAGTAACGCTCACCTGCCAAAATGTCCAGCATTGAGCGATTATATAGTGCAATTCTCATACACTCCGGTGCTTGACGCAAAGGTTTTTTGAGTAATACTCACATCACAATCGATTCCACCACTGTCATGAACGACTCGATCGCCGAGCTTACGCCCCCCGCTTCTGGCGGGTCCCCGTCGCCACGGCGCGCCGCCACACGCCGGGCGCCAACGGGCGCCAAATCACAGCAGCGCGTCAAACAGATTCTGAGCGTGGGCCGCGACGTGTTTTCCGAACGCGGCTACGAACATGCGACGACCGCCGAGATCGCCCAGCGCGTGGGGATTGCCGAGGCGACGGTGTTCAGCTATTTCTCCAGCAAGCGTGAGTTGTGCGCACGCGTGATCAGCGATTGGTACGACGAGATCATTGACGCGATCGAGCGCGGCCTGCCGCGCGACGGCTCGGTGCGACAGCAATTCGCGTTCATCGTGCGCACGCACTTGCGGTTGATGCTGCTCAACGGCACCGGGCTATGTTCGCTGGTACTATCCGAGGGCCGCACCAAGCACCACGAATTGAGCAAAACGTTCGTGCAGTTGCAACGCCGCTATACGAAGCCGCTAATGGATGTGCTGGCCCACGGCCAGCGGCTGGGGCAGATCCGGCGCGACGTGCCACTGCGCCTGTTGCACTCGATGATCTTCGGTCCGATGGAGCACGTGTTATGGGATGTGGCACTGGCCAAGCGGGCTGCGGATATCGAGGCAACCGCCGAGCAACTGATCGACATGCTGTGGAGCGCGCTGCAGCCGAGCCACACGGAATGGGCTGCATTGGTGCAATTCCGCGACGACGTCGAGCAGGCGCTGGGACGCCTGCCGGTACGCTGACGTCCCGATATATTCGTGAGCGGCTCGCCCGCGCGCAAGCCGGATGGGACCTACCAGCCGTATGTCGTGATCGCCCGCTGCAGCGACGGGGCGTTGCTGGTCAACCAATTTTTTCCGCCTACCGTACACTTCCCCACTCGAGACGCCGCAATCGAACATGCGCGACAATGGGCGATGGATTGGATCAACCGCGGCGAACCGGCGGTGTAGCGGCCTGGCCGGCCCTGCGCCCTGACCGCCCGAACCACATGGTCGATATCAAACCCAACTACGACTCGACGCACCCGCACTGGAACCTCGATAGCGTCGTCGCCAAGCTTCGCACGTCGCGTGAAGGCAAGCACCGCACCCGGCACCAGAAAGGACTGCGTGAACTGCCGTCGCGCACTGCGTTTTGCCCCGGACAAGGAAGACCTGCCCGAGGACGCGCTGCGCGTGCACGCCGAGACGATCGCGCGGGACTTCGCCGCTTCGCTGCCAGCCACGCGCGCGCTGCTGGTCAGCGACATCCACGCCGCCTATACCGGCGATCCAGCAGCCCAGAACACCAATGAAGTCATGCTGTCCTACCCCGGCGTTGAGGCCATCATCAACCACCAGGTCGCCATACGCTGTACCGCGCCGACGTGCCGCTGCTACCGCGCTTTATCTCGGAGATCGGCCATTCGGCAACGGGCATCGACGTCCATGCTGGCGCGCAAATCGGCAGCAGCTTCTTCATCGACCATGGCACCGGCGTGGTGATCGGCGAGATTGCGATCATTGGCGATCGCGTGCGGCTGTACCAGGCGGTCACGCTCGGCGCAAAGCGCTTCGAGGCCTGCGCAGATGGGGCGCTGATCAAGGGCAATGCACGGCATCCCATCGTCGAGGATGATGTGGTGATCTACGCGGAGGCCACGGTCCTGGGTCGCATCACGATCGGTCGCGGCTCAGTGATCAGCGGCAACGTGTGGCTCACACACAGCGTACCGCCGGGCAGCGCGATCTTGCAAGGCCGCGTGCGGCAAGGCGACACCGACGTGTCCGACGCGGGCGATGCGCTGGGCGCGCGACGGTGCTCGCTGCGGAGGGTAGAGTTGCATAATTCTTTAATAAAGCGCTGGCAAAGCAACTCAATATCGCAGTATTCATAATAGCGTTTTCTGGGCCTGAAAATTGCATGCTCGTTGCATAAGCGAACATCCGCCCAATGGAGTAGTGAAATGAAACACACATTGATCGGCGTGTTCGACAACCGCAACGATGCGATGCGGGCCGAACACGCATTGGCCGAAGCCGGCTTCCCACGTCCAGACATCAAAATCCATGACGCGAGCTGCAGCGCACGCCCACTCGGCGAGAATCGGGAGCAGGCCGAAATGGCGGCGCACGCCGAGCCGGCCCCTGCTGCGCCACGCAATGAGACCGCCACCGAGCACACTACGCGAGACACGCCATCGCCGCTCGGCACCGAACTATCGGCGCCGATTGCGCGTGATGCCGAGACACCGGCAGGCGCTAACGAGCTGCCAGTCCATCTCCCGTGGGAGCCGATCGAGCAATGGCTTGCCGCCGTGTTCCACCACCGACGCTTTCCATTCCAGGCTGCCCGGTATCGGCAAGCGTCGCGTGACGGATCGGTGCTAGTCAGTGTCGACGTCTACGCGCACCTGCAGGTGTCGGTGGCGCGAGACACATTGCTATCCGCCGGCGCACGGTATGTCGACAGCCACATCACCCCGTCACAAAATGACGATGTACTCACGGGCCGCACCGCGCATCCGGCTGCATCACGTGTCGCACGCACGGATGCGTCATGTGCCGAGCCCGCGCCGCCACGGGATCCAGACGGCGCCAATAACACCGCCCGCTCTCTGACCGATGAACTGGGGCTCACCGACCCGCTGGCGGGCAACTCTTGCCGGCTACCGAGTCGCCCGGCCGCGCAGGCCGGCAACGTATGCGCCACACGCGATGCATCACGGGCCGCCCCTGCGAGCGATGGGTGGCACCGTCTGAAAGCGTCGATCCGGCACGGCTGGAACCGCATCGTTGGCCATCGCTGACGCTGACGGTTCAGCGGCGGCGCTCTGAAGCAGCATCTGCGACGTCCGCCTTATGCACGCTCGGGAATCGCCGCGAGCGCCGCGCTCAGGAAGCCCCACGCGCGTCGATGTACGCCTGGCGGGTGCCCATGACCTTGCCAATCTGATAGCCGTACGCCGCACACGCATTGGCCGGCTCAAGGCCGCCCTTCCACTGTAATCGGTAACGTTCATCGGACGGCACGACGGGCGCCGGGTCGAACACCGGCCGGTGCGATGCGCCGTTGTCGGGCGCGCCACCGGAGGCGGCAACCAGGCCATTCCACGTGGTGATATATCCTGTTCTCACACCATCGACGAACGCATCGGCATCGCACACCTGCGCCGGAGGAGTCATTCTCAACGTGACGTGATAGCCCGAATCGCCGCCTACCACGATATCCCGTGCCAAGCCATTCTGTCCTTTTTCGGTATTCGACGACGCGGCTTCGGCGCCAGGTGCCACCGCGAGCGTCGAGGCCGCCGCTGGGGCAGCGGAGGACGGCTGCCCACCGCGCCCAGACCCGGCCCTCAGCGCCGCTACGCCGGCGGGACCCGCGTCGCTCGGGCCGGCGACCGGTGCGCACGCGCCGAGCCACGCCAATGCCGCAACAGCGATCGTTGCGGCCGCGATCGGCCGCCTATGCCGGGAAATCTGCAAAACTGCCACATCCACCTCGCTACTTCGTCAAACAAGGACTCGAAACTTTACCAGCAATCGGCACGGCTTCCGCCACCCGATACCCGATACCCGATACCCGATACCCGATACCCGATACCCCGATACCCCGATACCCCGATACCCCGATACCCAAGCGATTTTGAGTGCCTATCGAAATCCGCGTTCCTGACCCCATCATACCGGCATCATGAGACAATATTGTTGCTTTGCGGCATTATCACCGGTCGATTATCGATACAGCCGGCCTTAGGTGCCCCTTGTCACCGGTGCGATGCGGCTTGCGGCACAATGGCGCGGTCGTGCTTAAGCCAGCGTTGCACCACGCCATGGGCACTGCAAGGAAAATCATACAAGTGGCCTTCGAAGGCCATCATGGAGCGGGAGTCGACATGTCGTTCTTGATCGTAATTGCCGCATTGGCGTTTTTGATGTTTGCCGCCTACCGCGGCTACAGCGTGATCTTATTCGCCCCCGTGGCCGCTTTGGGCGCGGTACTGCTCACCGACCCGACCGCCGTCGCCCCGGTATTCTCCGGTATTTTCATGGAGAAACTGGTCGGCTTCATCAAACTCTACTTCCCCGTATTCCTGCTCGGCGCCGTGTTCGGCAAAGTCATCGAGCTATCCGGCTTCTCCGAGTCGATCGTAGCCGCGGCCATCCGGTACATCGGCCGCTCACGCGCCAACGCCGTCATCGTCGCCGTCTGCGCGCTACTCACCTACGGCGGCGTGTCGCTGTTTGTGGTGGTGTTCGCCGTGTATCCATTCGCCGCCGAACTGTACCGGCAAAGCAACATCCCGAAGCGGCTGATGCCCGGCGCGATCGCGCTAGGCGCGTTTTCGTTCACGATGGATGCATTGCCCGGCACGCCACAGCTCCCGAACATCATCCCGACCACCTTCTTCAAAACCACCGCCTGGGCTGCGCCGGCGTTGAGTATGATTGGCGCAGCATTCATCCTTGTCGTGGGGCTGGCGTATCTCGAATGGCGCCGGCGCACTGCCCTCAAGCGCGGCGAGGGCTACGGCACGTCACTGGTCAACGAACCGGAGCACGTCGAGTCGGCAAACCTGCCACATCCCGCGCTGGCCATCGCGCCGCTAGTGCTGGTGGGAGTGGCCAACTTCGCGCTGACCGAACTGCTCCCACAATGGTACGGCGCCGAATATACAGTGGCGCCCAGCGTGCTGCCCGGCGTGCACCCGCCGCTGAGTATCGCCACCAAGGGGGTGATTGCGATTTGGGCCGTGGAGGGCGCACTGCTGCTGGGCATCGTGCTGGTGCTGCTCAGCGCGTTCAACCGCGTTCGCGAGCGTTTTGCCAGCGGCACCAAGGCTGCGGTGGCCGGCGCGCTGCTCGCTTCGCTCAATACCGCATCGGAATACGGCTTCGGTGGCGTGATCGCGGCACTGCCCGGCTTCTTGGTGGTCAGCGACGCACTGCGCAGCATTCCCAATCCGCTGGTCAACGCCGCGATTTCGGTGTCCTCGCTCGCCGGCATTACTGGCTCGGCGTCCGGCGGCATGAGCATCGCGCTGGCGGCGATGTCCAACATGTTCGTGGAGGCCGCGCAGGCTGCCCAGATCCCGCTGGACGTGCTGCACCGGATCGTGTCCATGGCCAGCGGCGGCATGGACACGCTGCCGCACAACGGCGCGGTGATCACGCTGCTGGCCGTCACCGGTCTGACTCACCGCGAATCCTACCGCGACATCTTCGCGGTCACTGTCATCAAGACGCTCGCTGTGTTCTTCGTGATCGCCGTATTCTACGTCACCGGGCTGGTCTAGAAAAACACAGGCTCTGGCCGTCGCATTCGGTGACCGATACGGCCGGATTGCCGAGATAGAGGCGGGCGGGATCGCGCACGGCATCGGGCGCAACGCCGCGCAGTGCGATCACTACGAATCACGAGCGTGCCACCCGTTGGCGACGCTTCGAGCGAAGCGTCGCGTACCGCGATTAGAACCGATGGCGCAAGCCGACTCCCGCAGCAACCTGGTTGCCGGTAGTCGACGGCGACAGCGTGTTGATTGCGGCGAAGTTCGCGCCGAGCTTACCCAACTGGCCGGACGCATGCTGGTACACGCCTTCGACGTAGACATCGGTGCGCTTAGACAGGCCGTAGTCGGCCTGCAGCGAGACGGTATGCCACTTCGGATCGCCGTTGCCGTTCGCGCCGCTGACGCGCCCGTCAGTGTACGTATAAGCTGCTGCAAGGCTCAGCGCCGGCGTCAGCGCATAGCGGCCGTTGATCTCGTAGTTGTCCATCCCGAGATTCGTGCCACCGAAGCCGCCAAGGGTTTGACCGCCGAGATTTACGCCTTGCATATTGTCAAAGCGCGTATGCGTCCATACGAAACCGACATTCGCCGGGCCGTACGCATAGCTTGCGCCGACGCCATACGTACGTTGAAGCGCGGCAGCTACATTTGCATCGCCATTGTCCAGGGCCACCGCACCGGTATTTGTGCTGCCCGAATTGTTCAATTGCAGATACGCGGCGGCCACGTTGAGCGGACCGTTCGCATAAGACGCGCCGACGCTCCATGCGCGGTTATTCGAGAACTGGCCGGCCGCGTTGCTGAATCCATACAAGCCGCCGAACTGCACGCCGTCATAGTTCGGGCTCGTGTACTTAACCGCGTTCTTGATCGAGAACGAGTGGTCGAGATTGTCGTTGTCGAACGGATGGCCAGCGAGGTTGTTACCATATCCATAGCCCGCCACGGACAGCGGTGCCAAGTAATCGACTACCGAATCGTATTGGCGCCCCAGGGTCAACGCGCCAGACTGATCACTACGTAGCCCGACATAAGCTTGCCGATTGAAGATCGAACCGCTTTCGCTGTATTGCCCATTATTCAAGTTGAAGCCGTTCTCTAACTTGAAGAGGGCATGCAGGCCGGCGCCCAGATCCTCGTCGCCACGCAGTCCGAAATAGGTATTCGATACCGAGCCGCTTGCTTGCTGCCAATTGCTGTGGCCCAGTTGATTGTTGGTATAGACCAGACCTGCATCAAGCGTGCCGTAAAGCGTCACGCTGCTTTGCGCGTGAGCCGAGACAGCAAACGTGCCGCACACCGCGGCAGCCAATAGAGTCTTTTTCATCTGCTTCTCCTATGCTATTCAGATTGAGCCTCCCGAAACCGTGCCGTTTGTGCATTCGGCTAATCGGTAGTCCAGCATGTGCCGTGGGATTGAATCGAGTGTATGCCCACACTGGAAGGATCGCATGCCGCACCGCGCAATAGTCCTTTTCGTTATCTGTGATAAAGCGCCTGACGCGCGTTAACGCCTGAATTTATTGGATTTATCCAAATCATTTGGGCCAGTCAATAACGATATGCAATGCTTTATGTTGCTCGATTGCGACGCTGGGCATCCAGGTTGGAAGTCTGTATCGGTTACCCATTGGATTTTGCAAAACCGAAGAAACCTCAACGAACTAGGATGAAACTGTGACGGCATAACACCATGCTCCGTGCACGAGTGCCCGAGGTCAATCAGTCCATTGCCATTGAGACCCTTCTTGGGGCCACGGCTCAGGCGACGGGCATCCTGAGCCAAATTCGCGACGCGATGCTGGAGCCCTATCCCCGCTAGCATCCACCGACCTTTACCAGTATCCAGGTAACGGCGCTTTGCGGACTAGAGAAGCAGCACTTCCAATATCTCACTACTAAGAGACGGTTTCATAAAGACTATTGCGCTCGCTGAAAGGTGCTCCAGCAGAGCAAGCAACAGCCGAGTTTGAGAAACGCTTCGTGAATGTCAGCGCGACGTTCAAAGCGAATACGCAGACGGCAGAAATGATGCAGCCAAATATGCGTACGTTCAACGACCCAACACACCTTCCCGAGGCCACTGCCGTGTGGGTGGCCTCGTCGAGCAATGCCTGTGGGAATGTCTCGCTCGTGAAGGATGCGTCGGTATTTGTCGTAGTCGCAACCACGGTCGGCATACACACGGCCAGCACGGCTCAGAAGCCGCCCACGTACGCCGCCAATCGGCACGATGGCCTCAACCAGCGGAACCAGTTGTGTTACATCGTGACGGTTGGCGTCGGTCAGGTTTGCCGCGATCGGCGTTCCGTTGGCATCGGACCTTTTTGTGGTTCACACTCGTTTTCGTGCATAAACGCGAACAAACCGTTCGCCGTAAGACAGGCGAGCACTTGGACGAATTCGACGTCGCATTGGCGGCTCGCATCGTCGCAACCAGCGACCCTTTACGGGCGGCTGTCTTGCGGTAAGCGCAGCATTAACGTCATAGGATGCGCTGGCGAGGATTGGAATCCGTAGCGCTCATAAAACTGACGCGCACGCTCATGCAGCGCATGGACAAGCAAGGCCCGAACGCCGACATTTTCCGATACGGCTTGCACCCGGCATACCGCGTCTTGCAGCAAGGCTGCGCCAAGTTTGATGCCCTGGGCTCGTCGATCGACTGCAAGCCGAGCCAGTACCATTACCGGAACCGGGTCCAGCATATTGCGACGAACCGCGCCAGTGGCTTGCTGATGTGAAACCGCCCCTGCTGCCAACGCATAGTAGCCGAAGACGCGATGGTCAGCATTAGCCGCGACAAATGTACGACTGGCCCCGCTCAGGTGGTTGATTAACGCTCGACGCTTAAGCCATTCATTCAAAGCTGACTCGCCACAGTCGAACTCCTCAAGCCGATGCTGAGCGCATAGGGACTGTGGGGCAAAAAGTTCCACACTCACTTCCAGGGGGCTTTAATGTTCATCAAGCGCTTAAGGCCCGGATTGGCACTTTGCGGCGCATCTAAAATTGCCACGAACTGCTGGAACTTGTCAGCGTCCAGATGGAAAAAAACCTGATCCAGCACAGCCGATTGTGCTCGCTCACACGCAACTTCAAGCATGAAGTCAGAGCGGTTCTTGCCGAGTAGGCTTGCGGCATGGTCGATCAGATCGCGCTGTTCAGGCAATGCACGCAGATTGTTGCCAAGCTTTTCAAAAATGGGGCCAGCCAAGCAGTACGCTTGCCGCTGGAATTTCGCTTTGAGGGTGATGAAGTGTACGTCACTCGCGACTATGTGACGGGCGACGTCGTACTCTCCAACCGGCCCGGCGCGAGGACGTGGAACGATTTCTTCGAGTTACTCCGCTCCATTGATATGCCGGACGAATTCCTTGGCGACCGCCCGTTGAACATGGCGCCGCAAGAGCAAGGGATTTTTGACGATGAACTTCCCTTGAAGAAGCAAGGGCACCGGTAACTATGCTGTACCTCTTGGACACTGACATCACCAGCTATCTAATCAAAGGCAAGTCGCCCGCGATTGAGGCCAAATTGGTGAATTTAGTACCAGCGACAGTCTGCATTTCAGTGATGACCCGGGTCGAACTGCTGTACGGCCTGAAGCGTTTGCCTCTCGGGCATCGTTTGCATTTGGCGGTACGTCAGTTCCTCAAAATCGTTCGTACTTTACAGTGGGACGCCGAAGCGGCTGATTGGTATGCTGAGATCCGTCACCAGTTGATCAGCACCGGACAACCTATTGGCGAGATGGACATGATGATTGCCGCGCACGCGCTTTCAGCGGGTGCGATATTGGTCACCAACAACAGTCGCCATTACGATCGGATCGAAGCGCCGCTCATTCTGGAAAACTGGGTATAGTGCCCCGACCAACACTTCGCAAATGGCTACGTCGCTATCAAGAAGCCGGCGAAGCAGGTCTCTAATCCCAGAGCCGCCCGAAGTTCAAGCCAGAAGGTTTCTGAGGCCGATCGAGCAACGATCCTCCGACTGCATGCCGAGCACAAAGGCACGCGGCGGATCCCGAATAAGCTGCGATTGCACGAGCAAAGAGAACTATCCCTCGCGACCATTCACAAGATCTTGTGCGAGGCGCGTGGGAAGCCATTGATTCGACCCAGGCGACCAGCTGGCAGTTCGACTATAACTGGCGCCGCCCGCACGGATCACTCGGTGGCAAGACGCCCGTCAATCGCATAGCAGAACTGGGCGAATTGACACCTCTCGCGCAAGAGGTAGCCTGTGCCTACGACGAACTGAACAGGAATCGACATCAAAGTAGTATCCGTCATTTTCGATTTGATGGACATCACGGTGACAAAGTCAGAAGCCAAGCCGGATAGCCGCATGGGCCTGCCTCATAGACGACGCAGACGTGGCGCGCTTTCGACTGCAGTCGCTTACACAAGTGATCGATGTCCGTCTTCGTGGTGCCGATCTTGCCGAGCAGTTTCACCTCGCCCATGCCGAGCGCATAGGCGACCGTGATCGAGTCTGGCACAGGCGCCGCACTCACGCACGCCCGGCCGCTGTGCGCTGCGTGGGCTCGATCCAACGGAAGGTCAAGTTGAGCCGTTCAGCAGCCAGGCCAGCAGCCTTCGGCACGCGGTGCTTCCATTCAGCCTGCGTCCGGCCTCGCATCACGAGCAAGCTGCCGCTGGTGAGCCTGAGCCTATGCATGACCCCGGTCGCATTATGGCGCAACTCGAAGGTGCGCGCCGCCCCGAGACTGAGTGAGCCAATGATAGGCTGCTGGCCCAGCGACGCTTCGTCATCGGCGTGCCAACCCATGCCATCCTTGCCGTGACGGTAGCGATTGAGTAATACGCTATTGAACCGCGTGACGGCCACGCGCTCCACGATTCGACGCAGCGCCAGCACCGTGGGCGTCCATCGCGCCGGCATGTTCACAATGCCGGAGTATACATAGACGACGTCGGGATCGCCCTGCCAAGCGGTCAACCGCGGCAGCGGAATGCGGCCGCGCGGCGTGTTGATCCAGTCCTGTCGCCACGCGACCTCGTCCGTGAGCTGGCGCAGCGAGTCCGCCGCCACGGCAGGCGTGAGGCAATTCGGATACCAGTCTATGTCCGGTTTCGGAACGTCATCAAAAAGATCCAGCATAGAACGACGAAACGACGTATGAGCCCTGATAGTATCCTTTTTGTCCCAACCATTCAGGATGCACACCATGTCGGTAGAACAGATCCGGGCAGCGGAAACGCGGGCCATGCAGCGCGTGGTGACCGCGACCCTTGGGGTGCAAAGTGCATTCGCCGCGCTGCAGAAACAATTCCCGCCTGAAGGCGACGGCCGCCCATCGGGCTTCGCGCTGAGTACCTTTGACGCGGCACTGCAGGAACTGGAAGACGCCCAACAGGCGTTCGACGAAGTGCTCAGCTCAATGCTCGACGGCTTGGGCTGAGCGCCGCAGCCAGTGTCGCAAGCGCTGCGCCAGCGTGCACGGCGCGATGGGGCGCTGCGCCTGTTTGCCGTGCGGCTCGAGCGGCAACGCGCCGGGGGATGCGGCCGTATTTACGGTTTAAAATTCACCGCGGCGCGCCCGCGCCCGCGCCGCCTTGACGTCCGCTTCCCGTTGCGCGTCGCGCGCATCCGTGCGCCGAGCGCGCTGCGTCAAGCTGATCGACAACATGCGCATGGTCGACGTTCGCCGCCGCACCGTCAACTTGCCGACATCGACCGTATGAGCGACTGGCCCAAGCGCCCATTGCAGCGCAAGCAGCCATCCGAGAACCGTCCACCCCAGGCAGACATTGAACAGAGCCAGCATCAACGTATCCGGCCGCTTGCGCCGGTCAGCCACGATCGACGGGGCAAAATACAACAGCAACACCGCCAGTGCCTGGACCAGTTGAATGATTGTGATCCTCATGTCCGACACTATAGTCGAGCTTGCCCCGTGCCGCAGCACGAGGACCGGCGATGCCCGGCGCCGAACGCCGAAGCCGCGACGAACAGGCGTGCGGTCCGCAATTCGACAAACGGACAGGGCGGCTTCCTGTATGCTCGTCGCTCCCGCCGGCCAACCTGGCCGTCGAAATGGGCAGCAGTACCATCTCACAACGCTGTATGAAGTCCAAGCAGTATGGAATCCAAGCAAATTCGCACGCCGCAGCAGGCGGCTCCCGGCACGCATCCAGTTGCGCCGACGCCGGATGCGCTGTCAGCCACCGGCTCATGGGCCGCGCCACCCCTCGCGCTGCGCCGCACCACACTTATCGTACTCGCCGCCCTGCTATACCTGCTGCCCGGCATACTCGGCCACGCGCCGTGGAAGCAAGACGAGACCTATTCGTTCGGCATGATTCAATCGTTCCTGCACGGCAAGGACTGGATCGTCCCCATCAACGCTGGGCAGCCGTTCATGGAGAAGCCACCGCTGTACTACTGGGTCGCAGCGCTGGTAGCCGGGAGCCTGTCGCGATGGCTGCCGCTGCATGACGGCGCCCGGCTCACGACGGTGCTGTGCGGCGCCGTCACACTGCTGGTGTTAGCGGCGTGGAGCCGCCTGCGCGCGCGCGACAAGAGTCATACCGGCGTCGCGGCAGCGCGTGAGTGCCGCGATCCATGGCAAGCGACGCTCGTCACACTGTCGCTGTTCAGCGGCACCCTGATCATGGTCAAGCACGTACACGACCTGTTCACGGACGTCGCACTGGTAACCGGGACCGTCTGCGCACTGTACGGCTTATATCGGATCGCACTGCGCATGCAGGCCGGTCACAGCGCAACGTTCGCCGACGTGGCATGGTTCGGCATCGGCACCGGCATCGCGCAGATGACCAAGGGATTGTTCATCCCCGGCGTGCTGGCGCTGACCGCGGCCGCATTACCGGCGCTCACGCCCGCGTGCCGCTCGCGCCGCTACGTCGCGGCGGTGGTGGTCGCGGTGGGGCTAAGCATGCCGTTTTTTCTCGTCTGGCCGGCACTGCTCGCCCATCGCTCGCCTGATCTGTTCGTCGACTGGTTCTGGGACAACAACGTGGGCCGCTTTCTCGGTTTTTCGGTGGATCGGCTGGGCTCCGACAACGATCATGCGGTGGTACTGCGCGCGCTGCTGATCGGCGCGTTTCCGAGTGGTCCGCTGGCCCTGTACGCGCTTGCACGCGGCGGCTGGCGCAAGATCACCGAGCCGGCGACCGGCATTGCGCTGATTTTCTGCGTGTTCGGCATCGGACTGCTAAGCCTGTCGGCGACCGCACGGGTGCTGTACTTGTTGCCGTTCGTGGCCCCACTCGCCGTGCTCGGCGCGGATGGCGTGGCCCAATTGCCCGCCGCGCTGCGACGCGGATGGAGCGTGTTGAGCCTCGTGCTGTTTACCGCGTTCGGCGCGTTGGCCTGGTTCGTTTGGGCGGTGATGACGCGGCCGATCGCGGCGCACGGCGCCGCCCGATGGTTACAAAAGTGGCTGCCGCTGGACTACGTGGTTCCGTTCCAGCCGCCAGCGGTGGCGCTGGCCATTGCGTTGTGCATCGCCTGGTTCGCCGCATGCCAATATGCACGACGGCTCGGACCCGCCCAAGCGCCATTTGTCTGGTGCGCCGGCGTGACGCTCGCCTGGGGGCTTGTCTTCACGTTGCTGCTGCCGTGGCTGGACCGCGCAAAGAGCTATACGCCGGTGTTCGAGCAACTGGCCGCGTCGCTCCATGCCGACTGGCGCAGCAGCGACTGCATGACCAGCGTTGGCCTCGGCGAATCGGAAGCGCCGATGCTCGAATACGTGACCGGCATCGTGCATCAGCCTGTGCCGCCCGACATGGCCGCATCGAGCGCCTGCCGCTGGCTGATCGTGCAGGATGATACGTCGATGCCGGACGCAGGCTACGACGGCTGGAAGCGCGTGTGGCAAGGCGCCCGCCAAGGCGATACGCATGAGCGCCTGCGCGTGTTCGTGCGCGAGGACACGCGGTCGTAGGCACACAGGCCGCGGTACGGGCACGCGCAATAGTGTCGAAATTTTAACCAATTAACCAAAACATGCAGAATTGGCGCACATCAAGAAAAAATATGACTGATCTCCGCGCCTCGTTGGCGTACATTCTTACGAATAGCTTTCATCAACGTGGATCACGACTAACTGACCCGACGATGGATCTCGACTTCAACGACGCTTTTAATGCCGTCAAGTTCGCCGTTTATGCCACCGACGGCCGATACTCCGTGCAGGCCGCTGCCGCGCCCCCCGCGGCCCGCGCGCGCCGGCCACGTCGTTTGTAACGCTGCATTGCCCGCGCCAGCAAGCCGGACCACTTATGACGATCTGCCGCCGGAGGTGATCCAGCAAATCGCGTCGTAGCTGTCGTCCGACGATATCGCACAGCTTTCTGCGCTGAACCAACGCTCCTATGAAATCCTGCGCAAATGACGACTGGCATGGCGCAGCTGCCGACGGGCCGAAACGGTCGTGGACCTCGCGTCGCTGCAACAGTTGCTCGACGAAACGCAGGATATCCAGTTCGAGCCCAGCTTGCGCACCGACCCCGTCGTGGCGCTCTGGTACTGGCTGCCACGGCCGCCGAACGGCCGGAGGCCTTCAAACGCCTGTTCCGCGCGGCAGACGGAATCCCCCGACATGGCCATGTCATCCAACAACTCATAATCGTATCGATTGTCCAATACGCACCGCAACAGCGCGTGGAATTATTCGATCGGGACCGTCGCAATTCGCGGCGCGGTAGCAGGGGCGCACGCCTCCCCCGGTGCGCATACAAGCGGTCCACCGGCTGATCGAAACCACGCCCCGGTTCGGCACGCTGTCGCGGCAGGGCAGCGTGCGTATTCTCACGCACGCTGCCCACGCGCACCGTTGAGCGGTTATTTCTCGGGCGAAGCCGGCGGCGTCGGTAGGTTAGGCCAACGCGGCTCTGTCAATTCTGGCTCGACTCGGATCGGCGTCAGCCTTGAGCCCCGTCTGCGCACATCGACGTGACCGGACACCGTCGTCTCCGATACGCTGGTCCGCGGCAGATGGAACGCGCCGTCGTCCCGCGCGAAAACACTGTCGATCGACTGACGTCTTCTCGGCTGGCATGTCGGGCCCGTCCGCAGACAATTTTCGGCTTCTTGCAACAGTGCAAAGGTTACCTGGCACGCTCGTTCGAGGCACTCGTCCTCTGACAGACCTTCCAGGAACGGATTGCTTGGCTGGTCAAGCCAACTGCGGTCCCACTGGCGCGGCGTCAATATCCAGGTGTCCTCCTGCTGCACGGGCACGCTGTCCACCAGTGAGTCGCGCGTCGTGTCACCCATCATGTCCAGCTCCAGGCCGCTATCGCGTTCTTGCAACAATGCATCGGATCGTGCGGTCGTTAGACTTGGCTTCTCCTTATGTAACAAACCGCCAACGGATGCATCGTCGCGCGACGTATAAAGCCACTGGAGGCCTCCTCGGAGTAGTAACCGCGATACTTCGTCCAGGTAAAACAAGTCTCGCCGTGAATCACCCTCTGGAAAGCCGCGATAGCTTTCCACCTGGATTCGATTGACGAGCGCGGGATGCGCATTCAGGCGAATCAGTTCAGACGAAAAAGCCTGCTCCTGGACGTCCGAACCATATGCGATAAACAGCCGAGGCGTGTCGGCTACCGACAACGCATCGACCAGCGCACTTGCCGACCATGACGGTGCCTCACTGCCCGGGACGCAGAACGAATCATTGGTGCAACGCCGGATATCGCCAGCGACGTCGTACGGCGGTTGCCACAGGCGATCGAACTCGGCAGGCAAATGGCGCGTGACGTCAAGACCAAGATCGGCATCCAGGTGTAGGAGCCATTTCACGCCCAGCTCCCACGATATCCTGGCAGGCGGCTCCCGATGTTCAGCACGCCCGTCCGGCCCCAAGACCGGCGAGAGAATCGCCATGCCGGCGAACCCGTGAGGCCTCGTTTTCAATAAATCCATCGCATGACCGGCCACACGTGCACCGTGGGTGACAAGGTACACCGGCGATCCACGCCTCTGATGCGTATCCAGATAGTTATCGATGAAACGCATTGCCGCCCTCCCCGCATGAGGGCTGCCCCAAAAATCGCCAAAGCCCGATCCGGTAGGATGGACGAAAATCAAATCGGACACGTCGAGCAACGTAGAGACGTTGTCATATCGATCCCAGCATTCTCGGCCCGAAAGGTCCCCGACGATAGGACCGACCGTTGCCAGCAACAGATAGCCGGTAGAACGCAGCGGATCATGTCGAACGCTGTCACCGAACAAGAATGTGATTGGGCGGGACGAGAGTTCCGCATCGCGCTGGGTGTAGGCCACGTAGACGATCTGGTCGTCGTCGGATGCGCCCTCAATAGGCACCATGCCGACGGTAGCCGCTAAATCCAGTGTTTCGTCACTGACCTGCATTTGAAAATAACTCGTGACAGCTTCCCCGAACGGCACCGAAGCCGGCTTTTCGGACGACACCGAAGCCGGGTTTTCGGACAACACCGAAGCATGAAGGGCGGTCGCGGTCCGCGTATCAGGCTGACCGGCAACCATCGCGTCGCCGACACCGGATTCGCCTCCCCCTCCGCCACACGCATTCAGGGACAGCGCAACAGCGATCACCATTGCGCTGGAGGATACTCGACCCGGCTTAATCAACCGGCAAAGACATTTATTTAATTTCATTTTCATGATGGTCACCATTTTAAGTGGTCGAAAACAGCCCTCCGAAGACCCGGATAATCTTTAAAAAAACCGATGGCCTTCGATTAAATGTTAGACGCGGAGCAATAGCGCTGCCTCGGCACCGACGTGCGCGTCAACTCATTTGCTGGCTGAACTGCATGTAATGCAATTGAAAGTATGAGGCGCGAAACGTATCACGCGCGAAGCGCCAAGTAAAGATCAATAAGGAAACAATCGTTGCTTATATAACGATTTGGGCGAAATATGTGAACCAATCAAGTCACCCACACCGGTTTTATTGGTATAGTACAAATTGGGTCTGTGTGTTTTGGATTGCTAATTCATCGGACAATATGGATTAATTTTCCGCGACATCACGGTAGCCGGCATGATATGCCTGCTTCGCAGCTCGGTTCCACCGATGTCTCGGCAGTCCGGCCGGGCTGAGCCCTGTACATTTTTCCGGGCATCCGGGCATTACCGGTCGATGTTTCCGAAAGCGGATTTTCTGTTTGCTCAGGCGCCACACAGCACCGTTTCAACGCCCATCACTTCGCCTTCCCGTCGCTTTCTTCGGCATCCCTGTCGTCGCGCGAGGCAGGATTGCTACGCTTCCCGCTGTATTCGCGTTTTCTGATCGCTCAATATCGCAAACACCATCTGGGGGGCGCTTGGATATTCTGCTGTTTGCCTCGGCCTATAACGGCATGGTCCAGCGTGTTCATCGCGAACTCGTTGCACTGGAGCATCGCGTCTGCATTGAATTGTCGCCGGACCCGGACACGATGCTGGCTCGCGCTGAACAGGTCGATCCGGATTTGATCATCTGTCCATTCCTGAAACATCGCATTCCCGACACGGTATGGCGCGCCTGGCCGTGCTTGATCGTGCACCCGGGAATCGAGGGTGATCGGGGGCCGTCCGCGTTGGATTGGGCGATTACCCACCGGCAATCCGAGTGGGGCGTTACCCTGCTGCAAGCCAACGCCGAAATGGACGGCGGCGATGTATGGGGGACGCACCGGTTTGCGATGCGCACGGCCGGCAAAGGCAGCATCTATCGACGTGATGTCATACCCGGCGCGGTGAAGCTCATCCGGCAGGCATTGGTCGATTTCGCGGATCCGCGGTTCCGGCCGCGTCCGCAAGACTATTCTCGCCCGTCGGTCAAGGGCCGTCCCCACGTGCTGATGCGACAGGATACACGCCGCATCGATTGGAGCACAGACGACACCGATACGATCGTCAACCGCATCCATGCGGCCGACGGCTTCCCCGGCGTGCGTGACGAGATCCATGGCCAGCCGGTGTATCTGTTCGGTGCGGTAGCAGATACGGGCATCGCACATGAGGCCACGCCGGGGGCATGGCTGGGTCAGCAGCACGGCGCGGTGTGCCGCGCCACGCGGGACGGTGCCGTATGGATCAAGCAGATGAAGGCGGGGAGCCGCGGTCCAGGCGCCGGCATCAAGCTTCCGGCGATGTTGGCGCTGCGCGCCGCGTTCGGCGACGCAGCCTGGCTCGAGCAGTTACCCGAGATGGACTCGCCTGCTGTCGAGGATATCCGCATCCACGTCGAACATCGGGTAGCATACGTCGAATTCGACTTCCACAACGGCGCGATGAGCACCGGCCAATGCACGCGCCTGACTCATGCGCTTGACGCGCTGAGTCGGCGCCACGACGTGCGCGTGATCGTATTAATGGGCGGCAACGATTTTTGGAGCAACGGCATTCATTTGCACTGCATCGAGGCATCGCCGGATCCGGCCGGCGAGTCGTGGCGCAACATCAATGCGATAAACGACTTGGTGCGCACCATCCTGCTGACCGAACGCAAGATCACAATCGCCGCACTGCGCAATAACGCCGGCGCCGGCGGCGCCATCATGCCACTGGCATGCGACTTCGTGCTGGCCCGCCGCGGCGTCGTGCTCAATCCACACTACCAGACAATGGGCTTGTACGGCTCCGAGTACTGGACTTACCTATTGCCGCGTCGCACCGGCGCCGCACGAGCGAAGGCCCTAGTCGACGCATGCTTGCCGGTGGTAGCGGACGAAGCGCTGGGCATGAACCTCGTCGACCACGTGCTGCCAGAGGATTGGACCGAATATCACGCTTTACTGTCGCGCCATTGCCAGACGATCGCGCAAGATGAACGATTTTCGACGTACCTGAACATCAAGGCGCGCGTGCGAAGCATGGACGAACGGCGCAAGCCGCTGCAGGCCTATCGGGACGAAGAATTGCAGCGGATGAAGGCAGCCTTCGATGATCCGGGTGCCAGCTACCACGCACTGCGCTACCAATTCGTTCACAAAATCCCGTGTGCGGCAACGCCGCCACACCTGCTCGGCGACGTCGACGTGCGGCAGTCGCACGATACGCAGCACCGACGGGAGCCGTCGCCCGTTCAAGCGTAACAGCCGGCCGGCACGGACTCATCGCCATCGCGACATATTGCGACGGCGATGCCGCGTTCAATCCAAAGAACTCGTGGTAACCCTGCCACGCCAGCGACACCGCCAACGCAAGCAATAGATTGGATTCCGACGTCCAGACGGAGCGCACCATCGCTGTCGTGCGCATACAACAGCCACCACGTCCGAAACACCCTGTGTCCAGGCCAACGCGCATCGTAGCATGCTGCATTGTGGCTTGGCGCACAGGCCAAGTTCCGCCCAGCTCGTAAGCTGCAAGCATGCGTAACCTGTTTCGTCCGTTGGCCATCGTGCTGGCCGTGCTAATGTCATTGCATGGCATTGCGTACGCGTTCGCGCCCGGCGCGACGCCGGCGGTGCGCACCCACGGCGCACGCGTTGCCGCGCGCGCGACGGCATGCGCGACGCAAGCGACGGCCCGACCGCAGCGAGCGCACGACAGCGACCGCTGCGGCTGCCCCCACGGACGGCTGTGCTGCGTCGACGCGTGTTGCGCCCTGTCGTGCCGCACGTGCGCCAACGTCCCTCCCGTGCTGTCTGTCCGGCGCTCGCCGCCGGCGGGGACCGATCGGTTCCGTACCTTCATTCCGTCGTTCCCCAAGCGTCCTCCCCGTTTCATTCCCGTCTAGCTCGATCATGGGCGCCCACGCCCGGCATGACCGGGCGTGGGCGGTCCGATATAGGCCACGACGGCCAGCAGCCGGGCGTGCTGCGCGGCGGCGCCAAGCGCTTCTTCGTCAACCGATTGACCAATCTCTATCCCATCCCCTGGATATCGCTGGCGCTGTTCCTGACGGTGGGAGTGGCAGGTGTCAACCCGCTCAACCGCTTTTCGTTGATGACACTGGACAGACAAGCCGGCGGCTTCGAGTACCTGGATGGCATGACCACCTTGGCCATCATCGTCACGACGGTATGGATGCTCCAAGCATGGCAACCGCTATACGAGGCCATCAACCCGCCATCCTGGTCACTGTCCGCGCTGCTGTTCTTCTACGCGTGCTTTCCCTGGCTTGCGCCCCGGTTGCTTTCCCTGCGCCGGCCAGGACTCGCCTGGGTCGCGTTGTGGCTCGGCTATCTGACGCCCGTGGTATTCGCGGTGCAGCACTGGTATGCACCGGCCTCGGTCGGCCTCCTCTATACCAATCCACTGATACGTCTGCCCGAGTTTGCCGCCGGTATCCTGCTCTACGGCCTGTACCGCGAGCGCAGTGTCGACTGGCTCTGCTCGACACCCGCCCGCCGTGCCGCAACGCTCGCTTTCGTCGCGCTGTCCTTCATCGGCGGCGTCAAGGCGCTCGAGCATGGCGGATTTGGCTGGGTCCATAACGGTGCGCTGCTGCCGTCCCAGGCCGCACTGATCCTGGTGTGTGCTCACGTCACAATGCCCGCCGCGGTCGCGCGGCTCACCACCCGGCTCGGCAACGCAGCGCTGTCTCTGTTCGCCATCCATTTGCCATTGTTTCTCATCTTCACCAAGCTGGGAAAGTTGCTGGCGATCGGCATGGACCCGCTGCAATGCGTGCAGCAGTTCACGGCATGTATAAACGCGTCGCGCGACATCGTGCCGTCGATGGCGCTTTACCCGGCCTATCTGGCCGGCGCCGTGGTGACAGCAGTCGTGTTCCAAGAGCAGATCGTCGCACCGTTGCGCGACGCATTGCGCAGCCGGCTGTCGCGCGAACCGCTCCAGCATCGCGCCGCTGACCCCTCAGGCGGGCAGGCCGGGTAATCCATCCCGCTCGCTTCCCGCCGTCTGCGCGACAAGCCATGCCAGGCGGCGGGCGTCACGGTTAAGACATCTAAGCACTGCGCGATTGGAGATGCAGCGCCTCCAAATCGCGTTGCACGGTGCTTCTTTGGCGAATGCTGCGTTTTGCACGCACTTTCTTCGCGCTGTTAGGGGCGCTGGCGTTTTGTCGGGTGCCGCACAGATCTCGCGAGTACGGACTGGTCTACTAGCTTCGCGCACGGGGAGTGCCGCCGCCGGGATTTGAACTACCCGAGCCGGAAAATGATTTATACCGGAGCATCCGATGAAAAACGAATTAAGACAGATCATCCAGGAAGTCGCTCACCTGGAACTATCCGTTGACCGCCTTTCCGACAGTGACGACCTCTACGAAGCAGGTTTGTCGTCGCTGAACACGATTCAATTGATGCTTGCGATCGAAAAACACTTCAACGTCGAAATTCCCGACCGCATGCTGAATCGCCATCTGTTCCAGAGCATCGATTCACTGGCTGAGGCCGTCTCGCAATTGCAGCGCGACGTGCAATCAGCATGAGTGCAATCCAATCCGCCAACAGTGGTGAGCCGGTGCACGCCATTGCATTGCCCGAACCTGACGCGCGCCCTTCGGGCGCCGGCGAGCACGCGTTGGACCAAGCCGCGATCGCGGTGGCGCAAGTCGCGGCGCGTTTCGCCGATGCCGTGGACCGCGAAGCCAGGTTCCCAAGCGAAGCCATCGACGCCATGCGCGAGCATAGGCTGCTCGGCGCGATGGCGCCCGTCGAGTTGGGCGGCATGGGCGCGTCGCTGGAAGCTGTCGCTTCAGCGTGCCGCATTCTCGGCCATGCGTGCTCGTCCGCCGCGATGATCTATGCGATGCATCAGATCGAAGTGATTTGCGTACTGGAACACGCGATGTCGGTGCCGTGGCATCGCGGGTTTCTCCGACAGGTTGCCGAGCATGAGTGGCTGCTGGCGTCCGCGACGTCCGAAGATAGCGTGGGCGGCAATCTGCGCAACAGCCGCTGCGCGATCGAACCCGACGGCGACGGTGCGTTCACATTGCACAAGCTCGCGCCGACGATCTCCTACGGTGCCTATGCCGACGCCATACTGGCGACCGCTCGGCGCTCGCCGGACGCGCCGGCCGTGGAGCAAGTGCTCGTGACGATTCTGAAAGACGACACGACCCTGACTCGCCGCAGCGGATGGGATACGTTCGGCATGCGGGGCACGTGCAGCGAAGGCTTCGTGCTAGAGTCGCGCGGCCGCCAGGAACAGGTCTTCCCCGTACCGTTCGGCGAGATCGCCGAGCGCACGATGGTGCCGGCCTCCCACATCCTGTGGTCGTCACTGTGGACCGGCATCGCCAGCGACGCATTTTCCCGCGCGCATCGCTACTTCCGCACACAGGCACAAGACAAGCCAACCGGCGCATCGCCCGCCGGTAGCCGAATCGCCGAAGCGCTCGGCCTGCTGCAAGCCATGCAGGGACGCATCGACAGCGCGCTGCGCGTCCACGCGCGCGCCAGCGCATCGGCCACGCGCTCGTGGTCCGAGACAATGGCAGACGCGGCTCAGATCAACACGCTCAAGACTTACGTGTCCATCACCGCGCTACAGGTCGTGATGCATGCGGTAATGATTTGCGGCATGGCGGCGTACAAGAACGGCACACCGTTCACGCTGAGCCGGCACATTCGCGATCTCTACTCTGCACCCCTTATGATCAACAATGACCGTATCGATGCCAATACGGCCAGCCTATTGCTGGCGCAACGGCCCGCTTCGCTGGAGAAAGAATAATGGGTGATATCACGTTGCAAAACCCACCGGCGCACGCGGCCGACATCGATGATCGGCACGGCGTGAACGCATTACGCGATGCGCTCGTGGACGCGGGCCTGTTAATCCCGATGGGCGTGCAAGGCCTGTACGGCAGGAGCGAAGTGTTCGAGAACGTGATCGGGGCCATCGATGCATTGGTCACGCGCCTGGGTGCCGATCAGCACGCCGAGGTACTGCGCTTTCCGCCCGCAATGAACCGGACCGATTTTGAGCACAGCGAATACCTGAAGGGATTTCCACAGCTCGCCGGGACGGTCCATAGCTTCTGCGGCTCGGAGCACGAGCATCAACGTGTGCTGCAATGCCTGGACCGGAGCGAGGACTGGACCGAGTTCCAAAAGCCGACCTACGTGGTCATGACGCCGGCGGCATGCTATCCCGCCTATCCGGTCATCGCGCGGCGCGGCGCGCTGCCACCGCAGGGCAGGACGCTGGATCTGTTCTCGTATTGCTTTCGCCACGAGCCGTCGCTGGACGCAACCCGGATGCAGCTGTTTCGCATGCGCGAGTATGTGCGCCTGGGTACGCAAGATCAGATCCTGGCATTTCGCACTGAGTGGATCGAGCGTGGCAAGCGGATGATGGCGATACTGGCGCTGCCGCACGAAGTGGACTTGGCCAATGACCCATTCTTTGGCCGCGGCGGCCGCATTGCCGCGTCGAGCCAGCGTGAGCAAAACTTGAAATTCGAAATGCTGGTGCCGATCGAGAGCGACACCCGACTCACTGCCTGCCTGAGTTTCAACTACCACATGGACCACTTCGGCCTGCTGTGGGGCATTAAGACGAGCGATGCCGACGTCGCGCATACCGGTTGCGTAGGTTTCGGCATGGAACGCCTGGCGCTCGGACTGTTCAAGCATCATGGGTTCGATGTGCAGGCGTGGCCAGAATCGGTACGCAACGCGCTGTGGGGGAGCTAATGAATGACGTCGTCTCGCCCATGGCCACGCCGCACGCACTTGCACGGCCGGCGCCGCCGATGAAGTTGCCGCGCGACCCGGCTGGCTATCGTCCGCATGCGCTACATGACTCAACCATGGTCTGGAAGCAGACCAATTGCTACGTCGACCTGTGGATCGAGCTGCTGGCACAATGGGGTTTCGATCCCCATGCCATGCTGCCCTTCACAGTCACGCAAGACTTTGAGGGAGACCAGTTCACCTTTTTCAAGGTGCCATTGGAAGACTTAGAGCGGCTGTACGGGATTGTCGTGCAAGAGCACGCCATCTTCGAGTCACTGCCGTACCATATCGAGCAGCAGGTCCGGCGCGGCAACGTGATGCTGGTCGAGGTGGACGCGTGGCATCTGCCCGACACCCGTGGCATCAGTTATCAACGCGAGCACACGAAGACGACCATCGGCATCGACGCGATCGACTTGCAAGCCGGCGAAATCGGCTATTTCCATAACGCCGGATACTATCGGGCCGTAGGTGACGACTATCGTGGGCTGTTCGACATCGGCTCCAGTACGTCGCTGGCGCCCTACGTCGAATGCGCGAAGCGGCGCTTCGAGCCGTTGCGCGGCCCGGCGCTGCACGAAACCGCGCTCTCGCTGCTGGCGCGGCACTTCAAACGCCGTCCCGCCAGTAGCCCGATCGCCGCGTTCCGGGCTGCGCTTGCCAAAGACGCTGCAGTCATCGCATCGCGCCCGATCTCGTACTTCCATTCGTATTCGTTCAACACGTTGCGTCAACTCGGTGCGAACTTCGAGCTACTGGGCCGCTGCCTGCGATGGCTGGACGCGCCCGATGCGAACGGTACCGATGGCAACGGGGCCTTTACCGCTTGCGTGGCCGCCTGCAACACGATCGCCTCCGAGGCGATGGTGCTCGAATTCCGGCTCGCCAGGGCTTGCGCACGACGCAACGAGGACCGTTGCGAAAGTACGCTGGAAATCATCGAGCACGCGTACGGGTCGTTGATTGACGAACTGGGTGTGCGGTTGGGCAACAACGACGCACCGCCACGGCTGTGCCGCGACTCGAACACGGCCCGCCCCGACGCCAGGTCCTCGTTGCAATGAATCCGCAGCCTGCCCCGGCCGGGCGCAGCACCACTGGCCCCGGGCCTGTTCATGGGCGCGCGGCTTCGCCCATGTGGCGCTTGTGCACAACCCCGGCCGACGCCGCTACCCGGCCAAGCGATCTGCCGCACGCGGGTGCATCGGAGTGGATCGACGCGCCCGTGCCTGGAACCGTCGGCCAGGCACTCGCGGCCGCGAACCGGCTCACCTCGCTGGGTGCAAGCCGGCTGGGTGAATACGACCACTGGTACCGGCTACCGCTGCGACGCGGCGGCGCCCGCCTGATCCGGTTTGACGGGTTGGCGGGCATCGCGCAGGTCTGGCTGAACGACACTTTGCTGCTGCAGTCGACGAACATGTTCGTCTCGCAACAGGTGCGCATCGACCCGCTGCCTGAGGACAGCGCGTTGTATCTATGCTTTCGGTCACTGGCCCGCCACCTCGATACCATGCCCGCGCCCCGCCGCGCCCGCTGGCGCACGCGTCTGGTCGATGCGCCGGCGCTGCGGGCGGTACGAATCTCACTGTTCGGCCATATGCCAGGCTGGTTTCCGCGCATCGAGCCAATCGGCCCGTGGGGCGCCGTGGCCATCATCGACGCTGACGCCGATACGGCCGCGCAGATCGTGCACCACAAGCTGAGCGCCTCGATCGAAGGCCGCGATGGTATCGTGGACGCGACCATCACATTTGCCGCACCGGTTTCCGGCCATTTGGACGCGGTCCTGGACTGCGAGGGCCATCACGTACGCCTACAGCGCCACGACCGTTTCACGCTGCGCGCGCGGCTCACCGTGCCAAACGCCAGGCGATGGTGGCCGCACACGCATGGCGAGCCGGCGCGCTACGCTGTCTCGCTGCACCTGGGCGACACGACTGTGGCACTGGGATACGTCGGATTCCGCACCATCGAGGTCACGCGCGGCCACGACGGCCAGGGCTTCGCGTTGTCCGTCAACGCGCTGCCGATCTTCGTGCGGGGCGCGTGCTGGAGCACTGCCGATCCGCTGGGGTTGCGTGTGTCGGCGCACGACTATCGCACGTGGTTAACGCTGGCCCGGGACGCCGGCTTCAACATGATCCGCGTCGGTGGCACCATGACATACGAAGACGACGCATTCTATGCGTCGTGCGACGAGCTGGGCCTGCTGGTCTGGCAAGACTTCATGTTCGCCAATTTCGACTATCCGTGCACCGCTCCTGATTTCGTCACATCGGTAAAGCTGGAAGCCAGCCAGTTTCTCGCGCGTACGGCAGGCAACCCTTCGTTGGCCGTGCTATGCGGAGGCAGCGAAATCGCGCAGCAAGCGTCAATGGTCGGCCTGAGTGACGAGCAGCGCGATATGCCGTTGACTGCCAGCTTGCTCGCCGAGCTTGCCGCGACACATCGGCGCGACGTACCGTACGTATCGGACACGCCGTCCGGGCAGGTACTGCCATTTTATCCTCGCACGGGTATCTCGCATTACTATGGGGTCGGCGCCTATCTACGGCCCTTGGACGATGCACGCCGCGCGGCGGTCCGCTTCGCCAGCGAATGCCTGGCGTTTGCACACGTTCCCGCCGATGCAACGCTCGCCGCAATCGGCTCGCCGTCGATGCACGAAATCGCGTGGAAAATGGCCGTGCCGCGCGATCCCGGCGCGCCATGGGATTTCGACGACGTGCGCGATCATTATTTGCGCGAGCTATATGGGCAAGACCCGGCGCGGCTTAGAGGACAGGATCCGTCACGCTACCTCGAACTATCGCGAGTCGCGCTCGCCGACGTCGTATCCGAGACACTGGTGGAATGGCGCCGCACTGCGTCCAGCTGCACGGGCGCACTACTCTGGCAATTCCAGGACGTGATGCCAGGCGCCGGATGGGGCATCGTGGACGCATTCCGGCGTCCCAAGTCAGCCTGGTATGCCCTCAAGCACGTGCTCCAACCGCAGCAGGTATGCCTGTGTGACGAGGGGTTGAATGGACTGGACGTACACGTGTTCAACGACGGCCCCGCCCCGTTGCGGGGACGGCTGGAATTGGTCGCGTTGCGCGACGCCGTCGTGCCAGTCACACGGGCACGCTGCGATCTTCATATCGAACCGCACGGTGCACTCCAGGTCAGCGCGGCGCAGTGCCTGGGACGCTTCTTCGACTTTACCTACGCGTATCGGTTTGGTCCGCGCGAACACGACACGGTCATCGCATCGCTGTACGACCACGAGGAGCGGCTGCTCGCGCAATCGTTCTATTTCCCCGAACGTACCGCGCCGGCCGTCTTCGAACGCGGCGATATCGGTTTGAACGCCTCGCTGGAACAGCGTGACGGCCAATGGTGGGTCAATGTCGGCACGCGCGCGAGCGCGCGCTACGTGCAGATCACTGCGTCAGGCCTGCTGCCGAAGGACGACTGGTTCCATCTGGCGCCCGGCGCGAACGTGTCTGTCCCGCTGCTGCCGGAATCGACACCCTTGCACTCCCCTCTTACGTCATTTCACTTGGGAACCCTGCGTTTGGACACGCACGACGGCCCGAGGACGATCGAGATACGCGCAGTCAATTCCAACAAAGTCATTCGCTTGAGGAAACCATCGTGATACCGATTACATTCGATAATTGCGTCGGATGGCTGCACGAAGGACGCTCGTCACGAGGCGTCGTGCTGTGCACCGCCGTCGGCCACGAAGGCCTGTGGACCCACAAGCTAATGCGTGCGCTAGCGCAGCGGTTGGCGCGCGAGGGCATCTGGGCGCTGCGGTTCGACTACCCCTGCTGCGGCGACTCGGCGGGCGACGACCTGGACAGCGGCCGGTTTGACAAAAGCATTGCCAGTATCGGCCGGGCTGTGCACGCACTGCGCGCCCATGCGCAGCTGACCGATGTCACGCTGGTCGGCCTGCGCACCGGTGCCGCCATGGCGCTATTGGCCTGCACGATGGATACACCTGCCGCCCTGCAGGTCGATGCACTCGTCGCACTGTCGCCCGTCGTACGAGGGCGCACTTATATGCGCGAAATGGCCATGGTCGAGCGTCAATGGCTGGATACGACGCCGCCCGCGGTGCAGCAGGCCCATGCCAAAGAGCCATGCCTGAGCGTGCTCGGGCATCGCTATCCTGCTGACTTCGTCGCCGCGTTGCAAGCAATTGACCTGTGCGCCGCCGTCGGGGGCGCGGCTTCGCTACCACGCTCCGTACTGCTCATCGATACCGATCGTGGTGACAGTGCCGTGCTGCAAACGGCGTTGCAGGCTCGCGGCGTCCAAGCCACCGTGCAGCCGTTTCCCGAGTCCGCCACGACATTGGTCGAAAGCATCCGCTCCCGACTGCCGCTCGCCACCATCAAAGCGAGCGTCGCATGGATCGCCACGCGGCAAATGCACGATGCCCCCGTGGCGCAACCCATGCCGGAACCGGCCGCTTCGTTGCGTACGACGGGTGCGCACCTGGTGCTGCCCGACGCCACCGAGAGCACCGTGCAGATCGGCGTCGCACCGCTGATCGGAACGCTGTGTCGGCCGGCCACCCCGATGCCGGGCCGCTCGGGCATGCCGGCGTTGCTGTTTGCCACGACCGCCTCCAATCCCCGCAGTGCCGATGCACGACTCACGGTGCGTGTCGCGCGGCAACTCGCAGCCCACGGCATCGCCTCGTTGCGCGTGGACGTGAGCGGCGTCGGCGACAGTGGCGCCTGCGTGCTGGACGATCAATCCGTCGTCCCGTACTCCGACCAAGCCGTGACGGACGTGGTTGCGGCCGCGGACTGGCTCGTGGAGCAGGGGTACCGCGATGTCGTGGCGCTCGGTATCTGCTCGGGTGCGTATGCGTCGCTTCAGGCTGCGTCGCGTTCGGCGGCCGTCACCGGGATGATCGTGATCAACTTGCCCCGGTTCATCTGGCCGGCCGGCTTGACGCTCGCGGACGCGATTGCTCAGCAGACCAATTCGGCACGCGGCTACCTCGCGTCAGCACGCAACCCGCAGAAGTGGAAAAGCCTATTGCGACGCCGGCGTGACCTGCGCCCCGTTGTCAAGGCGCTCGTGCGGCTGACGGCCGCCAAGCTACGCGTGCCGGCAATACGGCTGCTCGAACGGGTAGGTTGGCGCCCGCCGGCTCACTCCGAGCGCGGGGTGATGCACGCGTTGGCGCGCCGTGGGGTGAAGGCACTATTGGTCTATGGCGAGTTCGACCCGGGACTGGACGAACTGTCTCGTCACTTCGGGCCTGCTCACCGGGCATTCTGCAGGCAACGGCAGATCGACGTGCAAACCATCGCGCAACTCGATCACTCAGTGTATGGTACACAAGGCACCGATGCGATCATTGAACTATGCATACACACGTTGATACACTGGAGTGCAGAATCTTGCAGCATGAGCAGCTTGCATAGACCAGCACCCGCTACCAACCCCCGTTCGGCGACCGCCTCGATGCATGTCCAATAGTTCGCGCAGCGGATCGGCACGAAGAAGCGCACATTGGATAACTGGCTGCTTTCGCCTGATTCCAGCAGTATCGGAGCATGCCAGTAGTCGCACGCGCCTCAAGCTCACCCAGGCTGCCGAGATTGCCTCTTCATTGTCGCCCTCCGCAAGCAGGAGCGTTTGCCTCGCGCCACGAATGAAGTACTCTGGCGGGTTCTCAATTGTGATCAGGCGAATGCTGTAGTCCGGGCCTTTGAGCGACGCATTCAAGTGTCGTCGACTTGATCGCGCCGGTGAGGCCTGAAATGATGTTGATGCCCTTCGTGCGCCGCGTCATCGTGTTGATCATGGGGATCTGACAACTCGGGTGGTATCCCAGCCCTTCGAGCATCGTCTCTCCTATGCTGCCGTAAAGCAAACGCAGCGCGAGATAAATTTGTCGCGTCCATTAATAGCAAGTTAATTAGCCGCGTAGAATTATTTCAAGATTCAATATGCCGCGGCCCCACCTCATCCCACCGCGCTGCATTTCCGTATCAATGAATGGCAGCAGGATGATTTTTCAAACACCTGCTGGATGTCGAGGTGCCTGCATACAAGTCCCAGTCCACGGTTTGCCGTTCATTTACCTCATTCAAACAGTTCCTACGCTTGTCCATTCATCGCATCGTGTTTTAAGCAATCGTATAATTTCTGGTCAGCTATTGCGGCGCGATTTGGAGAAGATTAATATGCGCTCCTGGCGTCGGAAAACGTTTGTGGTACAACGCAATTCGATCCAGCACATTATTCTGTTCGGGCTGCAATTAATACCTACTCGCTGCGGTTAATCCATTGGATACAGTCAAAAATGCCGTCCAATGGTGGAGGAAGAATTGTTTTCCAGCCACCAGGGGAAATTGGCATATTTAACCGGATTTTTTGCAAGCCCAAGTCATTTCTACAGAACCGGGGTTGTTAGTCAGGAGCCGAAAATGTTGAGTCCACACGAATTCGCGACCCTCATGCTCATCAAGCATTCGCCAGAGCAGATCGATTTGAGTCGCGCCGAACTTGGCACGCTGCTCGAGCGCCAACTCGTCGTATTACACGATCAAGCCTCCGGCGGCCGCTCGCCGCAGCTGACGCGAGTTGGCCAGTCGATCCTCGACGCATGCTCGCGCGTGCGATTTTCCGCGTAGTTCCGCCAGCCAAGTCATCCGAGCCCGCGTTCACCTCTAACGTCCAACAAGCCTATTCATGAGTCTCGTGGCCACGGAACAACTTGCCGATGCGCAAAAATCCGATATCAATACGCTGTTCGGGTTGGCCGGCAAAGTTTTCGATGGTGTCGAAAAGGCGACGGAGTTGAACTCGCAAGCTTGGCGGTACGACGCTGCAACAGACCCAACAAGCCACGCTGCAGGCGTGGTCCGTCACCGGCGTGTGCGAATGGATTGCTCTTATCAGCGCGCCAGACAGCGCCCCCGTCCAGGCGGGCGCCAGCGCACCTAGACGGCGGCGAGCGCAGCCGCATTGAGGATTCGGATGTTCCTGCCCTGCGTGTCGACCAGCCCTGCCCGGCTGAAGCCGGACAATATCCGACTCACGGTTTCGAGTTTCAGGCCCAGATAACTGCCCATCTCCGCCCGAGTCATCCTCAATTGAAACTCGTTCGGCGAATAACCCCGCGCGGCGAAGCGCTTTGATAGGTTCAGCAAGAACGCCGCCACGCGTTCCGCGGCGTTCATCGTGCCCAGCCATACGTTAAGCCCGGATTCGCGCACGATCTCTCCACTGAGCATCCGGTGCAGATGCCGCTGCATCGCCGGCTGCCGATGACAGAACGCCTCGAGCCGAGCAAACGACACCGTACACACCAGGCTGTCTTCGAGCGCAACGGCATCCCAACGATGGCGGTCCGAACACACGCCATCGAGGCCCAGTGCGTCGCCCGGCAAGTAAAAGCCGGTAACCTGCTCGCGACCATCGCGCAGTACCATGACCGTCTTGAACGAGCCGGTCTTGATGGCAAAGATATTGCGAAATGGATCATCGCAACGATACAGCACGTCGCCACGACGCACCAGACGCTTCATGCTGGCAACCTGATGAAACTGCTCGATGTCGTCGCTCGACAATTCCGGCGGCAAGCACAGGTTGCGCAATGCACAGCCCGAGCAGCGCGACACGTCGCGCCGCATCGATTCGCCGCTGTCGACCGCGCCATGCTCATCGACGTGATGCACGCTGTGACAGTTCGCCACATTTGCGCGGTGCGCGGCATCGGCAGGCGGCCCGGCATGGTGTTCGGCTATGGAGAGAATCATGGCGCAAATTATACCGATGCCGGCGGCATGAATCGCGCCCCGCGCCGTGAATGCGACCGCGTGACGCACACAGTTGCCGCCCGGCGCGGCGGGGCGACGCATCGGCCTGCGCCGCAGCCAGCGCGTTATCAGTCAGTATCCTTCTCCCGTGCGCGCACGAATAACCTGGTAGCGCACGTACCAGTCCGCCAGCGCGATCCGCGCCCGCGCCCGTGCGGCCTGCTCACGCAGCAGCGTTGATGGCGCCTCATCCGGCACGAGCGCGTACGTGGGGCCCTGCCAGCGGAATGCGGCTGGCTCGCCGACCAGCGGCATCATCGCGCCGTCGCGGCTGAACATCGTCTTAAAGCCGATCACGGCAAATTGCTCGGTCTGCGGGGCGGGCGCAAACAGACTGTGCCCGAACGCCGGATAGCGCGCGTCGGACAGCGCGAGATGATACAGTGTCGGAAAGAAATCTGCGTGCCCGGCGTATCGTTCCAGATCCGGCACGAAGCGAGGACGGTACGGCGGCGGCACACGGAAGAAACCCGGTACACGATACAGCTCCCGGCTCTGCTCCGGCCGCTGATACCGGAACAGCCCGCGCATGTTGTGATCGCCGGTTGCCGCGATAATAGTCTTGCTGCCGAACGGCGCGGCCTCGACTCGGCTCACGAACATGCCCAGTTGGTGAGTCGCATACTGATAAGTCTGCACCATGCGGCTACCCTTGTCGAAATCGGCCGCAAAATGCCGGCGCATGTCGCTCAAGTCCAGCGGCGGAGGTAAATAATGACTCGGCACCACGTGAGGGGGGCGGTTCGTCGTACTCATGACGAATAGGAAGATCTTCTGGCCCAGCGCGTCGCGAGTGGCCAGCAAATCGAACGCGAATCGAAACAGGTACTCATCGTACACGCCCCAAATCGTGCGTTTTGCATCCGGGTACCTGCCAATGATGTCTGCCATGTCGTACACTTCGTCGAAGTTCTGACGCCGCATCGTACGCGCCACCGACCGCCACGCACCGCTGCCGCCATAGACGAACACGGTTCGATAGCCCTTGGTCTTGAATGGCAGCGCGGCCGATGTTGAATACGTGACAAATCCCTGGTCACCTTGCGTCAGCGGCGAGACCGGCGAGTTGAGCAATAGCACCTCGAGCGCCGCGTGGCCGCCAAGCCGAGCTGGGAAAACATTGCGGAACAGGTAATCGCTTTGCAAGTGCTCTGCCATCACGCCCGCCAGGTCGGTGGAGACCGTGCTGAATTCGAGCGGATGCGCGCCCCATGATTCCATCAGCGCGAAGACCACATGGGGTGGATGCGCGGCCAGAAATCGGTTCTCCGGAGTGCGGCGGAACACCACGCTTTCCAGATCCGGCGGCGCACCGGAGGCAGCGCCGACCGCGCGGGCCAGCTCATCGGTGGAGCGGAATCCGTAACGCGCCAATTGGCATGCGGGGTCTTCGTCGATTTTGGCTTGGCTGCGCCGGTCGGCATAGGCGTCGTATAGCGCCTGTGCTGCGTTGCGCACCGAGTCATTGATCCATGCACGCGTGGAAATCTCCGCCTCGCGCGAGCCGAGCGCAGCCTCGCCCAGGCCACCCCGGGCCAAGCCGAGCAGTAACACGACCAGCACTGCGCCGTCCAGCACGCAACGCATGCGTTCGCGAGGCCGCGCTTGCCCGTTTCGATCGACACGCGCGCTTCCGGAAAGCCGCAGGATGACCCACATCTGCAAAGCGGTAACGAGAGCCATCAGTAGCGCACATCGCACGACCGGGTACTGACTTCGCGCCGCCACCAGTGTCCCCCACGGATCGGCACCCAGCAACCCAAACACCATCGGATTAAATGGGCTGCCATAGAAATCGTAGTAATAGAATTGGCAAGCGGAGCCGAGGTTCACGCACAGCAGTATCGCTGCGATTGACAGGCGCTGCAGCAGCCCGGCGGCGCGCCTAAAGGGGCGCCACTTCGTCACCACGAAGACGGGCAGCAGCGCCACCAGGATCGCGATCGACAGCACCCTCAAGTCAAATCGCCAACCCATCCACAGCGCGTGCAACGTCTCGGCGCCGTGGTCGAACACTTGTGCGGCGCCGCCGTAGTAAAATAGATAAGCAATACGAAATGCCTCGAAGCTGACGCTACCCGCTATCAGCACGAGGAGCGCGGATCTGGCAAATTTCAATGAGCGCATAATATTCGCTCAGCTTGACCGTTCAGGCCGTGTAACGCACGCGTTGCATGGCAAAATACTCGCTCGCCTCGTCCCACGACAACTCCGGTCCAAAATATAGGCCTTGAAAGAAATCGATATCCAGCGTTCTGGCGATTTCCAACTGGTTCCGCGTCTCGATGCCTGCCGCGATGACTTTCAAACCGAGTTTTCGACACAGATCGCACGCGCCGGCGAGAACGACGCGCCCTCGGGCACAATCCGATCCGCAAACAAGGTCCCTATCCAGTTTTACCGAGTCGAAATGCGTACCGACAAGTCGCTGGTAGTTCGTGTAGCCGGCGCCGAAGTCATCAATAATCACTCTTGCACCGCTGTCACGCAAGCGCCCAACACAACTCAGTGTGCTGTCCTTGGCAAGCGACACACCCGCACCGAGTTCTATCTCGACATTCAAGTAGCGCAACGCCTTGATCACTTCGTCAAATGCTGGACCGCATGCCATCGTATCCGAATGAAGCTTAATCGAGACAGCCGGGTACATCTCGCGCTGCGCCCATCGACCAATGGCTTGCTCGACTTCTTCACAGAGCCACACATCCACTGGGCTGACGATACCCGTGCGCTCCAGGCAACCGAGGAAGCTGTCCGTTCCGGCACGCCCGGACGTACCTTTGAGGCGGGCCTGCGCCTCGAATCCGACGCACTGCAAGTTCGACGCGGCGATCTTGGGTGCATAGCGCACATCCAAGCCATCGCGGGCGATGAGATCGATCACGCGGCTGGCATCGATCCATGCCGCTTCAGCCAACGCCTTGGAACGCCTGGTGTAGATATCCAGTTCCCTGCGCAGGCTGTTTTGCATATCCATGATCACTCGTTCACCCGTGCCTCGGGTAAGCCGCCTCCATAATACGGCGTCGCCCGTCGCGGCCGCGCTCATCCGATGGTTGCGTCGCGCTGCGCGTCTGGCCGCGCGCAAAACGATCAGGGTTGATCCATGCGTCTGCGGGCGGCGTTTCGGTAAGACGTCGGCGACGTGAACATGCGCTTGCGGAACAATGTCGCCAGCCGCACACCGCTGCCCAAGCCGGTACGGCGGGCAATTTTGTCGACCGGCAAATCTGAGCGGACCAGCAATTCGCATGCCTTTTCCAAGCGGCAACGGAGCAGGAACTCCGACGGCGTAATACCCATTTCCAGCTTGAAACGGCGCAGAAAATTACGCTCGCTCATAGCGGCTGCCCGTGCTGCATCTGAAATCGATAAGGCGCGCTCGCATCCAGACTGCAACCGACGCGCCGCGGCGCGAATCGTGTCGCTGACTGCCGCGGTCGGATGCCCCATCCATTCGATGACGCGGCGCGCACAACGGGGCATCAGAAACTCAGCTACGTCCCGGACAACCTCTTGGCTGTAATCGCGCGAAACCAGCGACATCGCAGTAAAAAAGCCATCGTTAGATCGATAGCAATCCGAAACACAACCGGACGCGGGCCCGGGCTTTGGCGAGGAGCGGATACGCCGCAGGCTTTGCTCAGGCCAAGCAGGCACGCCGGCTGCTTCCAGCACCATCGAGCCCTCGCCCACCGCGCACACGGTCCGAGTGGACGGACCGATTTTACGCAACCAGCCGACCAGCCCGAAATCCTCAGAAGCCGCGCGGGCGCCTGGGCCGCCGGCAATGAGCACCGTATCCGTGGAAGCGCCGAAATAGCGGGCGTCTAGCCCGTCCGTCCACACACGAATGCCTGAGGTCGACGCCATTACGCCGCCACGCGTGGACATCAGCCTGACCACGTAGCGGTTGCGCCATTCGCTGCTGCGCTCCAGCACCCGATTAGCGACGCTGAGCACATCCGCCACCGCAGCGACGTCCGCCAGCGAGAATGACTCGTAGAGAAAGATCACGACGACCCGGTCGGTTGAGGCTTTGGCTACCCCGACGTCGCCTCTGACTTCCTCCAATAACTCTGTATGTCTTAAGTATCCCATATGGCCTGTCAAAACTATCTTTGGCAAGAGCCAATGCATCAACATGCATCGTAAGCTTCATTGCCGGTTTTCGAACGTTGCGCGTCGGATGAACGAAAACTAATGGCGGGTATCCGCTGATTTGCTTTCATCTTTTCGGCAAGCACCCCTGGCATTGGGCCGGCGCCACAGCGGGCTGCCACGACATGCCCACAGACCCAGGCCCACGCGGTCGCCTGTGCTGCGATTCGGCTCCGTCGTCGCGCCAAGCACGCGCCGAATGGGGGCAGCCTCATCGATCCGAACCACGCGCGACGTCGTGTTACAAGCCATCGACCGCTCCCTCACCACTGAAAACCGCCTGCCGCGACCGCTCCGAAGTAACCTCGTCCATTGGCACTTGCGGCAAGTTTCATCACCCAACGGTTATCCGACGTCACGTGCGATACGCCAAATGCCATGCCCGGCCTACCGCGGTACGACGCACTGGATGCTGTCGCGATGCTTCGTCCAGCAGAAGTGGGTTGCGGCAATCCGGCGACGGCCATCGCCGACGCGATGCCGGCGGACGCGTCGCCATCAACGCGGGCAACAGCCTCATCCAACTGCCCCTTATTGACTGCGTCGGTGGAGTGGGTGCCACGCGCGACATTGACGATATTGCGTTCGCTACCTGGCGCCCCGACGGACACGCGAGCGTCATCGATGCTAATGCCCGGGGGCAACCTCAACGGCGTTGTTGAGATGATCTCGGCGACCAACGAGTGCAGCCATTCGGGATGTAGGGCATAATGAGAAGATTCACCGCTGGGCCTCGATCCGATCGGCACAGGCCGATCCGAGTCCGAATGCCCAGCCTCGAGTAAACCTGCGGGGGAAGGTGTATTGACACCAACGTTGCCGTCTTCATCAGGGGCCGGCCGTGCAGCAGCAATGCTCGCCTTTGCTTTCTCGCGCTTGAGCAAATGCGCGTAGACGTTCTTCATGTGCGTTTCAGCGGCGAACCGCTGACTGATCGCCGCCGAGTTTTCGTTGGCCGCTTCCCACTGCGATATCGCCTTATCGACCAGTTCATGGATCTCCTCCAACATGGATGCGCGCTCCTCCGCGTGGGGCAGCTGCACAGGACGAACATACAGAGGCAACGGGGAGTTCGGCTCCATCATCTCAGGAGCAGGCATTACAAGGGCTGCCGCACCTTCCTCAATCAGCGCCTGAATTTGACGACCCATCCCGTCCAGGCGCGAAACCAGTTCAGGGCTGATCTGATGCTGCGGACTTTGCTGTCTCTCGCGGGTAACGCGTCGCGCCCTATTTCCATTGTTGCCTTCAATGCCAGGACTGGTCAAGTCACGCTGGGTACGGAAATCCAAGCGTCGTGGAAGCGGCGACACCACTGGAGATAACGGGTCAACGTTGTAATGGTCTACGACGTTTCTCGCAGCTCTTAAAAAGGCAGGATCGAACGGGCTGACGCCATTATTAACATAAACATTATCCGCCGCCGCTACCGCTTGTGAGAGCGCTATTCCCACAGCGATGCCAAGCATGCGCAAGTTACCCGATGCTCTAAAGATGGGGTAATTCGAGCGACACCGGGACGCGATCTGTTGCATCAACGTTGGCCTTGCATAACCGAGTCCTTTCATAAATCCGCTCATTCGACCCCCCTTGTAGGCGCTTGACCTCGGAACGGGATGTAAGCGGAATGTATGTCTACGCACTTCCGAATGCAATCGGACAAGAATATTCGTGCGGAAATCAAAAGGGATATGTCGGCTGGGCCATATGCAACTCGTTGAGCAATTTCACAATTTGCCAATAAATCGGGCACGCTCATTAAATTATTCCGCTCACAAAGGCCATATAAGTCGCATCCAAGCAGCAACATATCGCCAATGCCACGCCAGGCAAATGCGATTAGATATCGACTGTTACGGCACGGACCGACCGGTGTATCACGGCGACTGACGCACATCCGGAGTCGTTGCACAGCACACGCCTCCCACAGGAAGGCGCAGTTACGCGAAAGCCGCGTGGTCGCGGCGGTCGGGCCACGCGTTGGTACATTCGCGCTCCGCGCTGACGATGCAGTTGCAAATCGGCTGCAGACAAAGAATGCAATCGCACCACGATGACAGTGTCGAGGCGCAGAAGCTTATTCGACAATCGCGGACCACGATGGCGGTTATGCGAAGCCGTCGACCCAGTCAACGAACCGCGCGACGGCCCGTGCTCGTTCCTGACGCGCAATCACCGGATGACGCGTCGCCGCCGAAGCCACGCCATGACCCAAGCCTTACCATTTCTCCCAACAAATCGCTATCCTTACCAATTATATTCATTAGTACCACTTATAAATATTCAGAAGCACAACACGATACAGGGTTAAGCGACGAAGGTATAAGACAACGGATGGCCCGCGGTGATCAAACCACGCGCCTATCAGCATGAAACGCTCGACGAACAGGCCCACCCAACCACATGCAATCCGTTACGCACGCCGCCAGACGCGAAGTCGGCCTGGCGCGAGCATCTATTTCCGATATCCATACATGAATTCGCACGTATGGCCGGTGCGTTGCGTCTGTCGAGATACCATCGACAGGGTCGTCGGCACGTGATCGGCGACGCGTCAAGTCTAATAACACACTGCGACATCGTCATGAATGCGCTATCGTCCGTTCGCCGCGCCTCCTACCTAAACTGCAGCGACAAGACAGTTGGCGCGCTGCTGCGGCTCTTCGCCTTGGGCATGGCCAGTGTGCCATCCGAAGATCTCGACGACCTACTGCTGGCGTTGCGCGTGCTCAAGCCATCGTCAACCCAAGTCGACTTCAGCGAAGCGAATCTGCGTGTGCGGCAGTCGGACTGGATCGGTGCGTTGCGCGTGCTCAAGTCGATAGAGGCACGGCATCAAGGTGGCGCGGCCTGTGCTGCCCTGATTGCGTGCTGCCTTTATCACCTGCGAGACACTGAATGGCGGCGCTATGTCGAGCTGGTGTTAGAAGACGGCAATCCGGTCGCCCTGTCCGTGGTCGCCACCTTTCTTCGGCTCAATATGCGCCCGGGAGGCGACACCTCGGGCGTGGACAGCGACGCTCACGAGCACATACGCGTACAGATCGAGCATGCGGTGGCGTGTGCACGCTGAACGCCGGTTACCGTACTGGCGCGGCGCACCGCCGGGCACAACCAGCATATCGTGCCGACCTGCCGTCCGCCTAGGCGCTGACACGCTATTGCGATGATAGGCGGCTTGAGATCGACAACCTACCTGTCGAGCGTGCCCTGCGCGGGGTGGCCATTGACCGCCGACTACATCTGAGACGGATGCTGGGCTGGGCTAGTAACTAGAATAGGGCCGGTCATACAACTCCAACTCAGCTTCAGTCGGTCAGGTTACACCGGCGTCTCTGTTATCGTCCTTCGATCAATCTACCCGTTACGCCAGCCGGCTTAATTTATTCCTGCTGGCGCGATGACGCGAACCCAGCACCCTGGGTCCGCGGCCGTGCCTCGCAAGCAATCCATCTTTGCTGACGACAGGGCACGTCAATATGACGCCGCTTTACGCATTATGAGCGCAAAGCAAATCAGCTTGTACTATTCCAATATCAGAATATCAGTTTTCCAGGTGTCGCAATAAAGAGTAATGGTTCCAATGCCGCGATACCTATGCCGACGCGTACCTGCGGTAGGTGGCAGATTTGAGGTACCAACAATATATCGCTGGGTGGAATATCACAATTTCCTTTCAAAATTCATACACATCAATTTAGCGCAGGCTACCCGTAAAACAGCTATCCGCTGTAGCAGCCACCACACTACCGTTACGCTGAGCTTCCCGGCTGCATGGACTCGGAGACGGTCTGCACAGCGGTATCCGATAACACAAACGGTCGCGCCGAGTCTCCAAAAATCTGATCCTGGCTCACAAGACAAATATTGGACAGTGCTCTCGACAACTCACCTACCATGCGGATAAAGCAATGCGCGTTCGCTTGTTTGAAACAACGCGTTACATAGTTGGCACTCGTATTGCCGTACAGTTGGAATGTCGCATCCCTGCCCGCTCCCTGACATAGCGCCAGTCGCGAAAAGCGGTTCAATTAAGAATCTAATGGAGAAGAAATGGGAATTGCCGTTCTTACCGGAAATAGAGTTTTATTTCAGTTTATCGAAGCGTGCTTCAAGGCCGACGACGAGCCATGCCAGCAGTTCGTTGATGATGTAGCGCTCGCCCGTGCGGCCTATCGTGAGGAATTTCAAGCCATCCTGGTCGATTCAGCCATCGGAATTAACCCTTTGCGGCCATTCCTCGCGCGCCGGGCCTGCTATGCGGACCGTCGCGCGCCCTTGATCGTCATCGGGGCGCTCGAGGACCGGGCGAGTATCGTGCACGTGCTGGATGCCGGCGCGGATGATGTTGTGCTCACACCCATCGATCCACGAGAATTGTTGCTGCGGGTACATCTGGCGATCCGGCGCTTCAATGTCACCCGTCGTACAGACCATGCCGGCGTGATCGAGTGCGGCCCTTATCGTCTTGATCCGAATACGTGCATTGTCCGCGTCAACGGCGATGCGGTGCGGCTGACGCCGAGAGAGTTCGCGATTGCCTGGCTGCTATTTTCACACTACGGGGAATATGTCAGCCGTCGGCAAATCGCTGGTGCGGTGTGGAGCAGTTCCGAGGACATCGTGGGCCGGACATTGGAGCAGCATATTTACAAGCTGCGCAAAAAGCTGGAACTGCATGGCACGCATGGCCTGCGTCTGCGCACCATGTATGCACATGGCTATCGGGTCGAAGCCATTGAGGCCGATACCGCGACGTCGGCGATGATGGACAGTCCCCTCGAGGCTCCGCTTGCCACGGACCACATGTCGCTCGGCGACGAAAAGGTTGTACGTCGCCATGACGACGTCAATCCGACGGTGGAATGCGTGCTCGACGCCAGGCACGAATGGCAGTGCCCGGCGTCCGTGGCACCGATCCTAGAACTCAATAATGCGCGGTGACAACAGGAAGATCCTTTCCATATGACTGCGCTGGTCACTACGGTATCTGAACAAGCCGCCGATCAGCGGAATCTTGGACAACAGCGGTATCCCCGTTTCGAGGTTGGACGAGGAGTCTGTTCGGTATCCCGCTATCAGCAAGCTTTCGTTCTGCCCTACAAACGCTTCGGTATTAATCGTACTAGTCGTGACAACAGGGATATTATCTACCAACTGATTGGTCACTTGCCCGTCCTCGATGTGAACTTCCAGCTTGATCTGCGTGCGCCCGCCCTCCTCCACGACCAGGGGCCGAACACGCAATGACACGCCCGTTGACACACTGTACAAGTCTGCCGACGTGTAGCCGGCCACGCGGACGAAAAAGCGTGTCTTATGATCCATGACGGCTTCCGCGTTGCTCAATGTCGCGACCTTCGGGCTTGCGTCGATACGCGCGAGATTGGCACTCTGCAGCGCGTCCACTCGCGCCAGCAGGTAGCGCCCGGCATTGCCCAGCACAGCCGTCAGAGACGCGCCAAGAGGCGCGGTACTGATGACGGTCGTGCCGTCGCTGCTTTTGGATGTAAATGTGGGATTGAGGGTGCCGTCGTATGACGAGGGGCTGTGCAAACCATTGCCAGTCTGCAAATCGACATGACTGTTGTGTGCCCGCCAGTCCACTCCAATCTGCTTGAGCGCGTCATCGTCAACCTCGATGATGTGAGCCTCGATTTCCACCAGCCGTGGTTTGACATCAAGCGCGTCAATCAGCGACTGGTATTGGGCCAGCCGCTCCGGTAAATCGCGGATCAGCACCGAATTGGTGCGTTCGTCCGCCTGGATGACGGGCAGTGACGCGGTATCGGCGGCCGGCCCCAGATCACCGGAGAAGCCAGCCGTGTAGCGTGCGGCGCCGCCACCATAGTCGCCTGCACCTTGCCCCGGCAGCCCGGCCATGCCCCCACCCACGGTACGGCCACCTGAGCCGATCCCGCCCAGCAGTCCAGCCAGGCCTGGCGACACAGTACCCGCGGGCATGTTGTCCGGCAAGGGCGGCATCAACACCGTGGAACCGTTCAGTCCGCCGCCGGCTGCCGTACCGCCGAGATTGCCACCAGCGTCGGCCATTGGATCGACGCGCCGCATGTAAGCCTTCGCGAAGCCGCTCTGCGAGCCGTTTTCCGATCCACTCAGCGCCGCCTTGCTCTCAGGGTGGTATAGCGCTGACAACACACTGGCCACACCAGCAACGACATAGCGCTGTCCGTCGACGTCCACATTATGGTCAGCGGCCCAGGCGTGCTTGAGTGAAAAAACGCGTACCTGCGAACCGGCTTGCCGGGCCACGGCCGCGTCGACTCGCCGCGCAACCTCGGCGATCAGCTGTACGTACTGCGGCGGCCCGTTGACGAGTACCGTATTGCGGGTATCGTCGTAGGACAACGGAAAGGCCGGATTGGTGATCCGCAGTCTGTCGAGTGCCGCCTTCAAGTCGTCGATGGTTGCGTGCTGCAACTGAACGACCTGCCGTGTCACGCCGCTCGAATCGCTGATCGACAACACCGTTCCGTCGTAGAACCAGACGAAGCCAAAGGTCGATGCCAAGGTCTCGAGGAATCGTTGCGGTGGCATGTCGAAACGGCCCGTGACCTTACCGTGAACATCGCCGGATATCGTCGCGGGCACGCCCTGGCTGGACGCCAAGTCTCGCAGGACATCCTTGATATCCTTGCCCTCTACGGACACATGGACCATTCGGCTATGCCAGCGTATCGGTATGTCATCGGCGAAGACCGGCGTGGCGGCCAAAGCAAGCGATGCAATGCATGCCGCACAGACCAGCTTCTTGCGCATCGTGCCCGCGCCTGCTGAAACCACACCCCGAGTTGACTGCATCCAGTTCATTGTTGTCATCGATTTACGCGTTGTCAAGGTTGCATGGATCCTTCACCAACGGTCGGACACGCAAGACGATTAACGGGTATTCGTCTACCGGTCGAGCGTCTCCGACGGCGCTTCCTGAAATTCTTTCCGATACCCGCTCACCAACGTCGACCGGTTCTGCACGCCCCACTTGTTCGCGATGCGCAGCACGCTGCGTTCGCTCTCCAGCGAGTCGCTCAACAGCTCCGCCCGGATGCGCTCCATGCGCTGGCGGCGAATCAATTCGGTTGGAGACAATCCGAGGAAGTTCTTGAAAGCACTTTGCAAGGCCCGCTCGGTCACGCCAACCTCCGCGGCAATCTCGCGCACCGATAGGTCATGCCGATTCAGGTTCTCCTGCATGTATCGGTACGCTCGCCGGTACTTGGCCGGCAGCCGCGCGCTGATGTCGTCCAGCTGACCCGTCTGGGGCGTCGCACGGCTGGAGAACGACACCAACGCCTGGGAGTCGTCCCGCAGGCATTGCGTTGAGACAACCGCATAGCGCGTGTAGTACTGCATCGACTCGTTGACCTTACCCTGGCTTTGCCTGATCTTGGCAAGACAATAGAGATAGTCGATTTGCCGGCGTCCGGTGCTGGAGACGTAATCGACGCGGTTCAGCGACTCCACCACCGACTCGGCAAGCTGGGGCGCGCCTGCGTGCAACGCCGCCAATCCGATCTCGATCCGGGTTGATCGCCCATACTCGAACAATCCGTTACGCGACGCCCAGTCCAAGTGTTGCTGGATGTTCATCATTGCGTCGCGCACGCCGTGCGACAACAGCCGCAAATGGCGCAAATACATGATTCGTTGCTTGAGCAACGGCATCTGGACACGCTGCGCATCGGTCTCCAGGGCTTCGATCAACGCACCAGAGTCACGGCTGCCAAGCGATCGTTCGTCACCAGCACCAGACAACCAGTAGGCGTGGTCACCAAGCTGGGACGATAATCTCAACTCGCGCTGCACCGCGATATCCAGACGCAGCGTCAACACAACCTCCTGCCAGCGCTCCGCCACCTCGGGCGGCGCCTCCTCGGTAAGCTCGATCAGCTGCTTGATCGCATCGCGCAGGAAGCGGCCCTGCCCGAGTTCGTGCAATGTGCACACCAAACCGAACTGAGCCTCCAGGCGCTGCAACGGACCCAGCTCCGTGTCGTCAACCAGGCGGACAAAGCAGGACAGCGCCGTCGCCAGCCGGCAGCGGAACAGCGCCTGCCAGCCGGCATTGCGACAAGAAGCGGCCCGGACTGCATGAGCACACTCTCGCACCGCGCGCTGCGCGCGCCGATACGACGTTTCTGCCTCGTCATCGATACCCAGCGTCATTTGCATATCGGCGTGCAGTTGCAACAGCCCGGCGACCTGTTGATCCTCGCGCTCATCTTCGCCCCACCGGCTTGCCTGGCCACCTGCGGCGGTGAGATTCGCTTCGACCAACTTGTTCATGAACTCGGCTGGCACGTCTTTCGACGACAGGGCTGCAGCCAACGGGAAATACGGTGTTATGAGCATCGTGAGACTCCAATATGCGCGCGCCTCATGGCCTGACGCACGACGTCATTACAAGCGCCCTTGCGGGTCTGACATATCGGAATCTAGTCGAACCATCCTGCAACATTTTCAACAAATCTGACCAAACTGCTATATTTTGAGGACTGTTGAAATTCTTCCGCGCAATCAGGAGCGCGGCACCGGCACAGAGCATATCGGAACCGCCGCTGGTGGGATGTAGACAGCAGCCCATTACTACGCCTGGTTATTCATCGTTTCGCGTGCCGTCCATCGGCCTCGGCCCGATAGCGTTGTACTTCGGTTCTTTCCAGCCGATCTTGACGGATGCCGGACGGTGAATCCTCTTACCTATCTTCTAAACTGGGCGCGGGCACATCGAGTCCCGTCAAGCGGCAACGACGGGCGGCCGGCCGCGCATGGCCAACGCGCCGCCATACTGGTGTCGGGCGCTTGCGCGTTAGGGCTGGCGGCTTGCGCAACGCCCGATGTGCCGCCGTCGAACAGCACGCTGCCCGCCTCGCTCCAAGCCAAGCCAGTCGAGGTATTGCAGGAAGTGTTCCGCGTACATGGGAATGAAACGTATGTATGCCAACGCAACGGTAATCAACTGAGTTGGCATGCAACCGGAACGCTGGCGACACTGGTTGATGCTTCGCGCCACAGCGCCGGAGTTATATCACCAGGCGGATATTTCATAGCAACCGACGGCAGCTACGTCGTGACAAGGTTGCTTGCGCAGGAGATAATCAGTGCATCGACGCTGCCGTGGCAACGGCTGACCGCCGTACAGTCATCCGCGGAACCCGGAGAAGCCGGCAGGTTCGCCAACATCACGTCGATACAGCGCGTGCACACGTCTGGAGGGCTGCCTCCCGATCCCGCCTGCTCGGTTGAACGCACGGCGCTTTATGTACCGTACTCGGCAACCTATTTGTTCTATCGGCGTGGCCAGCCCTTCACGCCGGGTGATGTCACGACCGATGTCTCCCAGCAGGCAGTGGAGGCGAATTGCAAGTCCGAGATGCCTGCGTGTGAGGCGAAATAGTCCCCTCCGGGTGCCGCTTGCTCTTGTCCCGGCCATGACGGGCTGCCGGCTGGCTTTGCCGTTCGGATGCACAGTATGTATGCATATTCACGTCACTGTCGCGCTGTGCGTGATGGCGATGTTGATCGCCGCACGCCGGCGGCAGGATCAATGCCGGCAGTGGGTTTGTTGCTGGCCGGCTCTTTTTTCACCGTGGTTCGTGCGCCAACTCCCGCATATAGTCTGACAGCCCTGCCAGCACGAGTTGACCGCGGACTTGCTCGACAAAGATGCCGACGAATAGCGCGAGAATCAGGACGGTCAATGCGCCTTTGACGGGTTGGCTCAGTTGCATGACTTCTAGCTTTTGCGCCGATTTGGCGACGAAACCAAAAGCCAGATCGACCAGCAGAAGAATGAACATGATCGGGGTAGCCAGCTTTGCCGTCATCTGCATCAACGTATCCGTTTGATGCAATACGAAGCTCTCGAGGATGTTTTCAGCAATCGGTGTACGGGACGTGATCGGCCACCAGTTGTATGAGTCGTATAGCACGCCGAGCAGGATAGGCATGCCGCCAAGGATCCAGAATGCCACGGTAGCGATCTGCATCAGCAATGTACCAGTAGGTGTATTCTGTTCGGAGCGGGCCGGATTAGTAATCTGGATATTGTTGTAGCCGGTCAAATCGTCAATGTACGTCCCGGCACTTTCCGCTACCCAAAATACAATCGACGCCGAAAAGCCGAGTGCAAGCCCGATGACGGCCTCACGCGCGAAGATTTCAACAAATCTCAGGCTCGACATTGATTCAAAGAAAGCCGCGGGCTGGCCGTAAGCGATGAATGAACTGAACAACAGCACAACGCCATTGCGCGCAACGCCTTGCAAAACGCCGTCAGCGGTCGGTGGAAACATGAAGAATAAAATAAAGGCGCGTTCTGAGCATAATGTCAGCATTGCCAAATATCCGTGTATCGCGTCGTGATACTCGCCATAGATTTCCAATAGCTTGTTCATCTCCGCCCCGTTCCTAATCGTATATGGTTTCTAGCTCGTGCCAACGCCGCTTCCTCAGTTTCCTCGTCAGCGATGTCGCTCGCAAGTTCATCAAGTTTGCGACGCAACACCCCAATGCGACGCTCGCATACATCGATCCGACCACGGTTGCTCGCGATGGCCTGTGCAGTACGGGAAATTTCATCGGTCTTTTCCCGATATTGCTGTTCGAGCGCAGCCAACTCACGTTGCAGCACTCGGATACGATCCGTCACAAGATCCATATATCGCATCGAAGCCTGCATTTCAGCGATTGAAAAGCAACTGCTGCCGATCATCATTTGGGCAATGCGCTCTTCATGGGCGCGCACTACGTCCCGCTCCCGCTCGATCTCGTTGCCTTTGTCTTCACAGCTATGGAGCAACGTCGCCTGTTCGTCGCGCTGCCAAGCGAGCATTTCGCGCAATTCGTCTTCTATGCGCTTTCGGCGAGCCACCGCCCGGCGCAATGCAGTGATTCGGCGATCTGAACCTCGCATGACGCTCTCGCTAGTTGCTTACCAGATCGAACAAGCGGGACTGTGTATCGTCGGGGTCCGCCCGCTCATCGGTGCGCTGGCTCAGGAAATCGCGGATTGCGTCAATCTTGGCGATCGCCTCGTCGGCAAGCGGATTCCCCCCGGGCTGGTATTCACCGATCTGCAGTAGCATCTCAACTTCTCGGTGCTTTGCGAGCAGTTCGCGCACGCGCGCGGCGGCGTCCACATACTCTCGGGGCATCACCTGCGACATCACGCGAGACAAGCTTCCGAGCACGTCGATCGCCGGATACTGGTTCCTCGCTGCAATCTCGCGCGACAGGATCATATGGCCATCCAGGATGCCCCGGACTTCTTCCGCTATCGGGTCACTACCGCTCTCGTCCTCGGCCAATACCGTATATAGCGCCGTAATCGAGCCGGTCGCGCCCATGCCGGCACGCTCCAGCAGCCGCGGCAGCTCAGCAAAAATAGAGGGCGGAAAACCGCGTCGCGCCGGTGGCTCGCCCGCTGCCAGTCCAATCTCGCGTTGCGCACGGGCAAACCGCGTCAGCGAATCCATCATCAACAACACGCGTTGACCGCGATCGCGAAAATATTCGGCAATTGCAGTGGCGACATATGCCGCCTTCGCGCGCTCGATCGAGGACCGATCCGATGTTGCACAGACGACCACCGATCGTGCCATGCCCTCCTTGCCGAGAATCAACTCGACGAATTCCCGCACCTCACGGCCCCGTTCGCCGATCAGCGCAATGACTGTAACGTCGCATTGCGCACCGCGCGCGAACATACCGAGCAGCGTGCTCTTGCCGACGCCAGCGGGTGCGAAAATGCCCATGCGTTGGCCCTCCGCGAGCGTCATCATGCTATCCACGACACGCACGCCCGTGGTCAGCGGGTACTCGATCATACGGCGACTCATCGGATCGGGAGGATCTGCAAAGATCGGGCGCTCCTCGTCTGCGTCGATGGAGCCCAACCCGTCGATCGGCTGGCCCAGGCTGTCAATCACACGGCCAAGCAACACATCGCCGACGGGAACCGACAGCGGACGTCCAAGCCCGATCACCCGGGTCGAGCGTGATATGTTCTCCAACCGCGAAAACGGCGACAATAATGCTACGTCGCGCGTAAAACCAATTACCTCGGCATACTGCAGCAAGCTGCCGTCCGCCGCGCGCAGCTCGCATAACTCGCCCAGTGTCACATCTAAGCCGCCGACCTTCACAAGCGTACCGATGACCTCCAGCACCTTACCGTTGCGCGCGATCGCCTGGGTCGACAGAATGGCCTTCTCGATTGCATCGGTCAGGCGATGCGCATCAAGCTCAAGCGCTTTCTCATATTCGGCGTCACCGGTACGGCCGACGTTGTGTGCACGGTTCATGGCGCGCGCTCCGACTCCCCACGAATGAATCGACCCCATTCGTCCGACACGACGTCCGCATCGTCGTCCAACTCGCCTTCGTCCTCATCGACATCCGCGACGTATTCCTCAACATCCGTAGCATCCTCGCCGATATCCGCGGTGTCCTCCTCGGTATCTGCGGCGTCCTCCTTCTCGGCATCCGCAGCGTCCTCGCCGACATTCATGGCATCCTCTTCGGCATCTGTATCATCAACAAGGTCGCCATCCAAAATCTCTTCGTCACCCGCCCCTTCATCACACACATCGTCGCCCAATTGATCTTCATCGCCGTCGGCGGACAGGCGAACGTCTGATTGCGCGACACGGTCCGTCCCCTTTCCGGTTTCTTCCATCTCGACCAACGAACGTTTCAGGGTTCTTGTGATTGCGGTACGCATAGCCCGCAATTGAGTAGCAAGGCTCGCATCTATCGAACCAAAGTCTGATTCGCAAATGCAGCTTCCGGCGGGCAATTGCCGGTCCGCAACGACAGTGAGTGGGAACGGGCACCCCATTTCCCGCCACCGCACTGCCAAGCGCTCAAACGCAACACAAGCCTTGTCGTGATCCATCTCGCTGACAACCACCCGCACATATGCTGCGCCTTCGACAATTCGGTCGACAACCTCCAACGCACGCTCGAACAGTGCGTCGCTATGCTGAACCTGTACGATCTGTTCGACACCGACAGTCACTATCTGCGCCAATCGTTCACGCATGCGGACCTGCATTCGACGCTCGCCGTCGGCCAGTTCCGCCAGCCGCTCCATCCACTCGGACAGCGCGCGCTGCTCTCCTTCCTGATATCCGCGCTCTGCCGCTGTCTCATACTCCCGCTTGGCATCATCGAGTATCTGTTGGGCAGCATCGTGCGCTGCGTCGATCAATGCAGCAGCCTCTTTCTCTGCACGCTCGATTGCCGCGCGCCGGTCTGCTTCCAGCTGCGCATAGGCCTGTTCAATAGTCATCAGTGCGCCAAACTCTTGCGCCGGAATGATGTCGCTGCCGGCGCCAACGCGAGCAACGAGTGTCTCGGGCAAGCAATACGGCGACCTCAGCCAAATAGCCATTTCCACTCCGGTAGCCACGCGCTCAAATGAGTTATCAGATTGCGCGTTCCTTGCTTGTCCAGTCCGCCCACGCGCCCATTGAACCATCGCGACGGACCAGCATCGCGTGGCAGCGCAAGCCGCAAAAGCGTACGGGGTGTGGTCATGGCCGCAGCGCCCTCTTCATCCCGAATCACCAGAAAGTAGCCTTCCTGCGCCAATGTCTGCGCGTCTATTTCATTCAATGGCAGCATTGTTCCACCCAATTCAAACGTCGAGATGTCGGGTGCGCCAGAGGATGCCTGTACAATCGAGTCGAGAGGAACACCCGTCCAGTCAACCAAGCGCATGCGGCTTCCCTTATCAATCAGATGACGGATCTGCGCACTACGGAACAACAGCGCGCGCACTCTGAGCATGCGCAAGCCCTGCTCGGGCGGAAGCGCATCGAACATCGCCGCGCCTGGTGCAAGGAATGAGGCCATGCTAGGCATCGGCACGCCGCTGGCACGACATAGAACGAAGGAAGCTTTGTCCAACTGCGTACGCGGCCCGCTAGACAACGCGGCTCGTAACGTTTCGGCTGCGCGGACATCGATGCTCAGTGCCCCGGCGAGCCACGATGGGTGCGCCCAGCAAATCGCGTCGCGTACGTTACGGTCGTATGCTTGAAGCGCTGCAGCGGCACGGTCGAAAGGCGACATCGCGACCATCCCGCTTACGGAGCTGACGCCGCACCATCCTGCTTCGTTCGCCCGCGCAATAGCCCGGCTATGCGGCCAAACAGCTTACGGTCATCGCTCGCGTCATTGCGAAACAGCCACCAAGCTGTCGGCAGCAGTATCAAAAGCAGTATCGCCGCCACGACGAGCAATATATAAGACTGCTTCTTTGGCATACGCGATAGATCCAGTGGATCCGCCGGGACCGCGGTAACGCTGACCGCCTCATAGGTCAGACCCTCGACACTGTGCACCACCAGCGTCTTAATCTGTGGCACCAATGCCGCCACATCGGAATCCGGCCGGTACTTGATGAATACCGATGCAGACGAGGGCTTGGTCTGCGAGGCAAGTGGATCGTTATTGGGTAATACGATTTGCACCCGCGCGACTACAACACCATCGATTTTGGATAACGTGTTGGATAATTCCTGCGACAGTCCGTATATGAACCGCACGCGCTCCTCAGTCGGCGTGGAAACTAACCCATCTCGTTTAAACAGGCTTCCGAGGTCGTCATACTTGGCATGCGGCAATCCACGTGCACGCAACACCTCCATCGCACGCACAATCTCTGCTTCTTCTACGCTCAACGACCACGTTTTTCCGTTATCTGGCGTGCTCTTGGATACGTCTACGCCGCGCTCCAGCAGAGCGACCATCATTTCGTTGACGTCCTGTTCGGACAGGTTATTGTACAGCTCCTTATGGCAACCCCATAACGAGACACACACCAGCAGAGCCAGCACCATCCGGCTGATTCGGATAATAATAGTTTGTTGTCCCGTCGACATTTGCTATTGATTCTTCAGCAATGTTTCGATAGAACCTTTTGTCGAAGTTGCGAACGACATCGCAACGGTAGTCTCTACATTAAGACTCGCCATCCTGGTCATCACCAAGTTTGATGCCGCAGCCGTCTCACCAGGAGATAAGCTTCCCATATTATGCTGTAATGCATCGACGTCATTTAGCACCTGCTCCATCTGTACATCGTGTGTGCCGACGATCCTGCTTAGCGCCGACATATCACCACTCGGCTCGGTGGTAGGTGCCGCGACGTCGGCTTGCTGCATCAACGTCTGAAATCGACTGACCGCCTCCGGTGAAGGCATCGTCTTGTCAGCGTCCTGAGCCCGGCCCAGAATGGTCTCCATACCTGCCATTTGAAGCGGCTGAGTCATGTCACTGCTCCATATCGGATCAAACACTACAGTCGAAGAAAATTGGTCTGCGGGGTAAACGCAGTACCAGCATCGGTCAGTTCGCTTTTGTCCGGCGCCGTCCCTTGCTGTTCAAGCTCCCGCATTTGTTCTGCACAAGACTCGGGTAGCACAAAGTTACCTGTCCTGCGATACGCATCCATGGCCATACGCAAATCAGCACGGGCGCGCATGGCGCGCACAAGCTTGCGGCTGTCTTCGCCCGCGTCCGATTCATCAATTTCGTCGGCAAGCACCTGCCATGCGGAATCGCCTCTATAAAACAACGCGAGTGCAAGTAATGCCTTTGCATACAAGAAGCCAGGGCGCTCGTGCAGTACCGCTTCCAGCGCCTGTACTGCGTCATCCCATCGTCCCCGGGAGAGCCATAACATGCCTTCCAGCGTTTCGAACTCCGGAGCTTTCGGGCGCATGACCCGCAGCGCGTCAATAACCATTTCCGCATCCTCAGTATCGCCAGATGCAGCCTGAAAATTTACCTGCAGGAAAAGCGACACGACCTCGATCAGTCCGCCGACGATAAGCTTGTCGGCCTTCATGTACTGCTGTGACGAAATGCTCATGGTGTAAGGCTCCAGACAAATCCCATCGCAGGCTCCTTCGATTTTTGTACGACGACGCCAACTCGCCTCATACGCGATGCCGATGCGACAACATTAGCGTAACGGCCGCCACAATCAGCTAGCGGCCGCGAAGCACACGTCGTCCATGCGAAGCATCGCCGGCCGCTTCGCGTAGTCAAGTTCCCGCTTCGCCTTCTTACACCAGGTTCAGCGAGATGTTGTTAATGTGGGCCCTCGCCCAACGGCCTGCCCCCGGTCCGGGACCGGATCGACGGAGAGTGCATCATGAGCGACGAGAAAACCGAGGAACCGACCGAAAAGCGACTACGTGACGCTCGACGCGACGGTCAAGTAGCAAAAAGCACTGACTTGGCCGACGCTGCGGTTATGTGCGCATCCATCGCCGTATTAGTGGCTGCCGCCAGCATGTTCACCGACGTCTTTCGTGCGCTGATCCATACGACGTTGGACTTCGTTACAACGGACCGCAGCAATACGATGCTGGTCGCATCAGCATTCAAGCTCGGTCGCCAATCGTTGACCATCATCGTGCCATGCGTGGCCGCGGCGGCGCTCTGCGCGTTCGCAGCACTGTTCGCACAAGTGGGCTTCCAAATCAGCACGAAACCCGTAACACCAAATCCCACGGCGGTAAACCCTGCAAGCGGAATTAAACGGATCTTCTCGCTTCGTACTGTGGTCGATATGGCCAAGTCACTGCTCAAGGCGGCGCTGGTCGCCTGCGTCATGTGGTACACGATTCGCGGACTGATACCGCTCATCGCCACCTCGCTGTATCAGCCACTCCCTGAACTATCGAGACTGTTCTGGACGGTTCTGCTCAAGCTGTTCTCCGCCGCCGCGCTGGTCTTCATGGTGATTGCGACGCTCGACTTCAAGCTGCAAAAATTTCTTTTCACGCGGCAAATGCGCATGAGCAAGGATGAAATCAAGCGGGAGTACAAGCAGCAGGAAGGCGATCCCCAACTCAAAGGCGAACGCAAGCGTATTGCGCGGGAGTGGGCACAGGAAGCACCACCGAGGCTGCGCGTCGGCCTTGCAAACGCACTCATCGTTAATCCAACTCATTATGCTGTAGCAATTCGCTATGCACCCGAAGAGTGTCCACTGCCCGTCGTGATTGCAAAGGGTCACGATGAGAGCGCAGCCGAGTTAAGACGGTACGCCGCGCAGGCGCGCGTGCCGATCATCGGCAATCCGCCAGTCGCCCGCGCGCTGCACCGCGTGAAGATTGACGAGCCTATTCCAGAAGCACTGTTCGAAGCAGTTGCAGCCATTCTGCGTTGGGTCGACTCCCTCGGCCCAAGGCAAACGGACTCTGGCGGCGCTGCCACTTCGGCCCACTGAGTTCCAGCCCCATACTGTCATGTCGAAAGCACTGAAGCTGCCTGCCGCCGGCGAAATCGGCGTCGCCCTCGTCGTGGTGGCAATCATCTCGCTGATGATCCTGCCGCTTCCGACTCTTTTGATCGATGTACTGCTGGCATGCAACATCGCGATCAGCGTCACATTGTTGATGATCACCATGTACGTACCAGACATCGTAGCGCTATCGGTGTTCCCGTCATTGCTGTTGTTCACGACACTGTATCGCTTGTCGTTGAATATCGCATCGACAAAATCCATACTGTTGCATGCCGACGCGGGACATATTATCGAGGCTTTCGGGCAATTGGTCGTCGGAGGCAACTTGGTGGTCGGCCTGGTTGTCTTTGTCATCATCACCACAGTTCAATTCATCGTCATCGCCAAGGGGTCGGAGCGGGTAGCGGAGGTCGGCGCCCGGTTCACGCTGGACGCGCTGCCCGGAAAGCAGATGAGCATCGATGCCGATCTTCGAGCCAATCTGCTCACCGCTGACGAAGCACGCCGCAAACGTGCAACGCTGGCCATCGAAAGCCAGCTTCATGGTGGCATGGATGGCGCCATGAAGTTCGTCAAGGGCGACGCGATAGCGGGGTTGATCATCACCGGAATCAACATCATCGCCGGCATCGCCGTGGGCGTCGCATACCATGGCATGAGTGCCGGGGAAGCAGCCAATCGGTTTTCGGTCTTGTCGGTTGGCGACGCGATGGTCTCGCAGATTCCGTCGTTGCTTCTGTCAGTCGCTGCCGGCGTCATGATCACCCGGGTAGCCGACGAGCGCGACGCGCATCCTCAGTCGCTTGGCAGCGAGATGGGTAGGCAACTCAGTTCAAGCACGCGAGCGCTTTTTTTTGCAGCGATTTTGTTGCTCGGCTTCGCCGCCGTCCCGGGCTTTCCCGCCCCGCTGTTCCTACTGCTCTCCGCCATGCTGGCATTTTGCGGTTACAAGCTGAACCATAAGCGCCCCCTTTCGGGCGAACATCATAGCGAGCCGGTCACTTCGATGCAGCGCGCAGGTAGCAAGGGGGAAGCAAGCGGCATCCTGCCACGTGCGCCACAGTTCACGCCTGCAGTGGGCGTCAGAATCGCACCCGATTTGATGCCACGCCTGTCCGCTGCCGCGCTGGACCAGTCATTTGCGTCAGAGCGCAACCAACTCCAGGAGGAATTGGGCCTGCCTTTTCCGGGTATCACGATGTGGGTGGGCGAGAATATCCGTGCGTCACACTTTGAGATCCTGATACACGACGTGCCATCCGTGACAATCGAACTACCGCCCGGCAAGGTCATGTTACCACCAGGCAATGGCGATCTCGACGCCAATCAGGCCGATGCAGTGCTGGCTGCATTGCGCGCCCGTGCCGAACCTAAGGCCGGGCTAGACGGTGGCACAGGCCCCACTTGGTGGGTGGATGATAAAGCGGTTCCTCCAAAGGTCCAGGTATGGCGCGCCGAGCACGTCATTGCTCACGGTGCGATTGCGTTGCTGCGACGTCATGCATCACTGTTCCTGGGCATCCAGGAAGTTCAATGGATTCTCGAGCAGCAGGGTAACGAATATCCCGGGCTGGTTGCTGAAGTGCAGAAAGCTGTACCGCCTCAGCGTATCGCCGAGGTATTGCGGCGCCTGCTGGAAGAGCAAGTACCTATCCGCAACATGAGGACGATCCTAGAAAGCATGCTTGCATGGGGAACGAAAGAAAAGGACATGCTGATGCTCACCGAGTATGTGCGGGGAGACCTTGCGCGGTTCCTCGCCCATCGTGCTGCCGCAGGTGCGGGCGTGCTCCAGGCGGTGTTGCTCGACCTGCCCGTTGAGCAACACATTCGTCAAGCGATCAAGCAGACACCCACCGGTAACTATCTGGCGCTGGCCCCCGACGAGGTGACCTTTCTGGTAGACAAGATCCAATCGTTGGCGGGTACTGACGAGCGTGACGGCGTAGCGCTGGTCACGTCGATGGACATCCGACGCTATGTTCGGCGCATGGTAGAGAATCGCATCAGCTGGCTGCCAGTCTATTCCTATCAGGAACTTGGCGAGCACGTCGAGCTGAAACCGCTCGGGCGGGTAACGGCATAGGGTTGCGCACCATGACATCCATTCGACACCGGCCGGTACGAATCATCGCTCGCGACAGTGAACACGCCGCTCCCGTGTACGGTCGCCGTGCGCGGCCCGACTACGCGTCGCTCGCGCGCCGCGGCAGGCCGGCCGACACGCATGAAGACACCTTGCTGGTTTTACATCATGGCATAGCCAGTACAAAACTCGCGCTGACCTATCCATCCGGTCAAGACGCTGACACGAGTGACGATAATTCGCAATCCTCAGAAGACGGCACAGCAGACGCATCGTCCATGGTGGACAAACGGCTACGCAAAGCGCTACAGCCTGTCGTAGCGAAAATCCTTCGAACCCAAGATAAGGTGATGGACCTGGTTTGCAAACTCACGCAGGAAATCGCTGCTTTCTGCGGTGACCGCTCGATTAACGAGACCGGGACCTGGGACGCGCAGTTGCCGCTCGATGCCAGCCTGCTGCGGAACACGACACTCAATTTGACGCTTTCGTATTCGACACTATCACTTCGCTTCGACACAGACGACGACGATATCAAGCAACTACTCTTGACTCATACACCAATGCTCGAACGCGAACTCGACACATTGATGCGAGCATGGGACGTGCCGCGCCAGATCCAGCTCACGGTCTGGTGACCGACTTTGGCCACCGGCGCCGTCACCGCCGGACCTTCACATAATATGACCGCCATAGTGGATGATTGATCCGACCGTCGACTTGCTGACCAGTGACGTTGGCGACACGCGCTGGCTCCCCCGGCCACTACAGCCCGCCATCGCTCGCGCTGCACGCTTGTTTTGCGACAATCGCCTACCCGACACGCTCGAGAGACTGTGCGGCATCGAGCAATGGACCGCGACGCTGGAACCTTCATCCGCACCGGCGATGGACCTCGTCGGCGCAGCCCGGTGGATCGAACCGGCGTGGTTGGAATTCGCGCATCCGTCCGGACGGCTGGGGGTCGGCTTTGACCTGGCCCACTACCCGGCCCTGGGGCCTGTTACCGGCGCGGACGATGTGTCGGACTCGGACCGGTCGCGCGGCGATCCAGCTTTGCAGTTGGCAATCGCCCATATACTGGTCCAACCGGTGCTGGCTGCGCTGGCAGCCATCGGCCTCAAGGAGCTTCGCCTGTCTGGCCTATACCGGGTTTCCCAACGCGGTGGCTTGCCAATTCGACCGTCTGTCGACATACCGATTATGCGGATGACGTTTGTCCATCACGGCCGCACCCATGCGGTAATCGTCGTACCGGATACTCCACTCTTGCAGTTGATGCAGCACTGCTTGGACCAGCACGCTACGACCGCCGCTCAGCGCCCGTCGCTTGACAGCGGTCACCCGCTCGCCGAAGTCCGCGTGCCAGGCAGGCTGATCATCGGATACAAGACCTTGACAGTGTCCACGCTGGACAGACTTGCTCCTAGCGACGTCATCCTGCGCGCGGTATCAGCAGATGTCGAGCCGCTGATAGCCGGCCACCACGCTCCAGTCCATACGACCGTCGCGTGGGGTACGCCCGGGCTCGTCCGCCTCCACGCACAAGCCGAAATAGGCGGCCAGACGCTTTCTATTTTGAAGGACCCGTACATGACCGAACATGTCGATAAGTCGCTCGCCAGCGACACACTTACCGCTGAAGCGCGCGACGAGGCCGCCTGCGTCGACCAACTCGAGTTGCCGATTCAATTGGAGATCGACACCATCGCACTGTCGTTGCACGAAATCTGTGCATTGCGCGCCGGTTACGTCCTTGAACTGCCCAATCCGGTGGACGCTGTCCAGATCAAACTTGTCACGCATGGGCGCACGATAGGCTACGCGGAACTCGTCAGCGTCGGTGATCATCTCGGCATCCGAATCCTCCGAATGGTGCAAAGCAATGCTCCAGCCCAGTGAACTGACGAGCTTGATGCTGATTGTTCTTGCAATCAGCATCGTCCCCCTCGTCGCCGTCGTCATCACGTCATATACGAAGATTGTCGTGGTACTCAGCCTGCTGCGCAACGCACTTGGCGCACAGCAAGTTCCACCGAACATGGTACTCAACGGTATTGCGATCCTTGTTTCGCTCTACGTCATGGCCCCCATCGGCATGGCTGCAGCAAAGCAACTGGAAAACCAGCCGAATGCCGGTACCCCCTCCCAGTCGGTCGTGCAAGCATTCGGTGCGGCGCAGGAGCCATTCCGTGCATTCCTGAAACAACACGCCAACGAGAGGGAAAAGCGCTTTTTCATGCGTACGGCGACTGTCATCTGGCCCAAGGAGATGGCCGACAGCCTCCGTGAAGACGATTTTATCGTACTGGCTCCGGCATTCACCTTGTCCGAGTTGACCGACGCTTTTAAGATCGGGTTTCTTCTCTATATCACCTTTGTGATCATCGACCTGATCATCGCCAATGTGCTGCTCGCGATGGGACTCAACCAGGTCATGCCGACCAACGTCGCAATACCCTTCAAGCTACTGTTGTTCGTCGTGATGGATGGCTGGTCAACGCTGATCCACGGATTGATTCTGACATATCGCTAGGCGCCGCCATGGACATCAATACACTGATCCGGCTAACGATGCACGGCATGCTGTTATGCATGTACGTGTCCCTACCGATCGTTATCGTCGCCGCGGCGGTGGGGTTGGCTGTGTCTTTTCTGCAAGCGATCACATCCATGCAGGACCAGGCGTTGTCCCACGGAGTGAAGCTCATTGCTGTGACGATCGCGATCGTTGTGGGAGCGCCCATGTCCGCCGCCGCGGTACTCAGATTCGCCAACGAAGTGTTCCAGGCCGCCATACCACAATGATAAGCATCCGCAAGTCGGCTCCCACCGATCATGCGGGCGGTCCTACTGGATCTTCCGCCCACCAGCATGTCCGCACACCTGTGCGCCGGCCGCGCAAGGCAGTCCTGCATCACGGATCCATTGTGTTCGCCCATTCCATGACCGCGCAAACCAACGTGCAGCAAGTAAGACGAGCAGCCGCCCGAGCACGCTTGCTGGCATCGATACGTGCGTCGGCGCGCCTGGCTCGCCGCCGGGTGCGCAGCAGGACGAGCCTGCTGGAAAACGACGAGGGTGAGTCGGACGATCGCGCAGCGGATACGCCGGAACGTATCACGGGTATTGGGCAGCGTGCCGGATCAGACGGTGGCGGTGGCGGTGGCCAAGAACGTAGACAGCGTGATCAAGAAAAGGAAAGCGTCGACGCCCAAAGCGAAGTTCCCCGCTTCCGGCAAAGCAGGACTACGCGACGTGTCGGCATATTGGGGCTCGACGCGGGCCCCCTGCACGAGTTGGCCCGATCGGGTAAGACGATCGCCAGCAATGATGTAATGCACCTATTAATCGCGAAACTACGGGATTTGGTTGACCAGTCTCAGCGAAACCCACACGCGAGCATCGATGCCAATATTCATCATTTGATGAGCGAGTGTCTGGACCTGCAAGCCCGCCTGGCGCCGGAACCGCTGTCACTACAGCATGTGATAGAAATGTTGGTTAATACCCGGCAGAAACCCGCTTCAGCTAGCCCACAGAGCCACGCCGGTGAATTGAATCGCGGACAGCGGCTCAATCCCATGATGCCGCTGATCGCATTCAACGCACTGCGGCCGAGAACACCGAGCCAAATTAAACATGCGAAGTGTTACCAAGCACTACGAATTGCTTCAACGATCACCAGGTACGTTGACTCCTTGGCATAGCGCCGGCTCTCACCGATAGCCGATGTGGGCTTCGCGTAATCCACATCCGGTTCGCATCGCGCATTGCTTTTCTGATCCGCCGCGTTAGAGTAGTTGCAAGCCAATATCGCGCGCAAGGGCGAATATACGCCGACCCATCGGAACTTGACGATCATGAAGCTGTTACGCATTCTCACCGGTATCCACGCAGGAGCCCAGCTGAAGCTGGTGCCCGGCGCATATCGGCTGGCAGCAGACGATGACGCCGACATCCGACTATCCGATTGGACTGGCGCGGAGCTTGTCTTGACGGTCGACCCGCAGGACACCGTACATGCACGACGCGGCGCAGCACCGGCAAACGGCGATAATGTCAACGGGCATCACGCCGTAGCCAGCGACAAGCCTATTGAGCAACATGCGAAAAGACCGGCACAGGCGCTGAGCCAACGCACGACCACACCCTCGTCAGAAGTTGCCCAACAGGGCGAGGAACCGATTCTGCTGCTTGACTTCGTGCCAATGCAATTCGACGATACCGTCATCTGCGTTGGCCCGGCAGATTCTGCATGGCCGTCGGACGTCGAACTACTCTCGACGTTGCTAGTTAAGCCGGACCAAGACAGGCGCGAAGCGAAGCGTGCCCGCCATCGCAAAATCGCGGGCATCACGCTTGCCTGTACGGCGATCGGCATGGTCATTGGGCTCAGTGCGCTATTAATGTCGGCGCAGGACAGCCGAGCTGCCCGCAGGCATGACATCAACGATCTTGCGCAGCACATCAATCATTTGCTCGCGGAGCAAAAGCTGACGGAGTTACGCGCACAAGTATCCGGATCTGTCATTCGGGTCACGGGGATGGTTCAAACAGCCGCGGAAGATGCCAATACACGCGAGCTTCTGCAACGTGCCGCAGCCGGCATCGCACTACGGCAGTATGACGTGGCCGAGGTCGATGCGCGCAGCATTGCCGAATCGCTTGGTACACCAGGCGTCCAAATCACCTACGCAGGAAACGGTGTATTTGACGTGACGGCGAAGGTCGCTGACCCCCAACAATTTCGGGAGTCACTCGAGCGGGTAAGGCACGATTTAAACGGGAATATTAGAACGCTGCGCACTCATATCACGACCATCGACAAGGATCTGCTGCCCTCGACGTACTCGGAGATGATCGCCTCCGACGCGATCCAGTATGCCCAGGCCCCCGACGGCACGAAACACATATACGTCGCGCAGCAGCCGAATGATCAGGCCGGAGCACCGGAAAGTGGCGGCATCCCTCCGGACAACGCTCCTGTCCCATCAGGCCGGGATGAAACCGGCACGGCGATTCAAGCCACTGCGTCGCAGCCACCTCAAGTCGGTAAGTAGAGCAGGAGAATACCTATGTACGAAGCACTGGAAGCATGCGCGGCAGATTTCAATAATCTGCCTCAGATCATCACCGATGCGTCCAAGGTCGAAACGATCCGCTCGGCACTTGATGCCACCGCGCGACGGATTGCCGAGGATACAGGTGAAACCGAAGTAGATCGCGATAGCTTGGCTAAACTTTATCGCGGTCTTCTCGCGGCGAGCCGGATCGTCGCGCAGCTGCACGAGAAGCGAAGCACCGGCTGACTCATTGTCGCTTCTCTATCCGACTATTGATTAAATGGAGTGATATATGAGCATCACTAGTGGAATCAACCACGGCACTAACATTGCCGGCACAGCAGAGTCGCTGGCCCATTTTGGCACGAGTGCCGCCGCGGGCAAGACGACCCAAACGGCTGCCAATGCTGAGATGCGAGAGTACGCCAACATGATCACTGAGAGTCAGTTGAATTCTATGGCATGCCAATTCCAGGAGAATTTGTCGCAAGCCGTCAAGGAGGTCGGCGCCAAACAGATATAATGTAATTGACCAGTGCGCATTTGATGCGCACTGTGGTCTACTGTCTCCCAATGCATCTTAAATGAATGGTCCCCAATGAACGGCGAACGGTACGGGGAACTAGTTCGCGAACTGTGTGATGTCGTCGGACTCGCCGATCCAGAATACGTGCTGGAAACGCGGACCATAGAAGTCCAGGGCTACGACGTACGCCTCGAATACTTCGACAACGACCTAGACGCAATCTACCTAAACTTCCATTTCGGCACGGTAACCGCGGGCCGCACGCTGAACGTATTCCGGTTGATGCTCGAAGCCAACTTGCTAATCTACGCGCAAGATCAGGCTCAAATGGGCCTGGACACCGATACCGGCGGCATCATCCTTATAATTAGAATACCGATGGATCCCGACTTGGACGGCGAGACCCTAGCCGACTTGTTGTCTCATTACGCTGAGCACGGTCATTACTGGCGGCGTAACATCATCGAATCGACGGACGAGATGTTCGAAGGCATTGTGGCAGGCGATTTCACGTGGCTACGTGCGTAAACTGCGCATATCTGAGCATGTGATCTATTTTGATATAGCAGTACGACACGCAATTACAACATACTGTTGCCTGCGCATAGTTCGTCACTATCACTGTCCAACTTCCATCCATAGGCTCGCTTCACTGCGGTCGCGTGGACCGTCGACACACCTATAGGGAAAGGCCTGCATCGATGTCAACTCAACCTGCGATGATGGCTATCGCATTCGGGCGATACCAACTGATCCTCGATCCGGCACAACTGAACGTAGACGGGAAACCGGTCGCGATCGGCTCCCGATCGCTCACGATCCTTCGAACACTACTGGAGGCCAACGGCCGCACAGTCAGCACCGATGAGTTGCGCGAGAAGGTGTGGCACAACGCGGACATCAGCGTCAACTCGATTCAGTCCAAAGTTGCCGCACTGCGGCGCGCGCTCGGCGGCGACGAACACTTGATCGCGACAGTCCGGGGCCAGGGATACCGGTTCACCGGCGAGCAGCATCCCATGACGCTTGCGCCCGAAGCACCGTCTGGCGACGGCGCCGTCACAGCGATGGGAAGCGCAAGCACCGTTCAGGCACCGCCTCATCATCGCGTCGAATCGGCACAGGCCAATCCATTTTTTGAAGAGGTGGCCGGCGCGCCGCAAACCCGAACAACCGTGATGCTGCCGCGCGGTACGACACCGTTTGTCGGGCGCCATGCCGAAATATCAGAATTGTTGGCAGTGGTTCCAACGGCACGCGTTGTCACGCTAACCGGCCCAGCGGGCATAGGCAAGACGCGCGTCGCGTTGGAGCTAGTCCGCCGTCTGGGCGCGTTGTATCCACACGGCGCCGCCCTTATGCACTGCGCGCCGCAGCAGCACGTCGATGCATTTGCCCGAGCATGTATTCGGGCGTGGCACATCGAAGCGTACCGCGGCGACGCGCCGGGCCCATACTTGCGCGAATGGCTCAAGCCGCGCCGTATGATGCTGTTGATCCATGACGTAGATGGGCTGTCAGTCGAAACGACCCGGTACATCAACAGACTGATCGACGAAGCGCCAGGAGTGTGCGTGATCGTAACGGCCACAGATGTGCCGGGCATACACGCCGAACACGTCGTGCGCATATCGCCGTTACAGACGCCCTCCCCTTCTTGTGGCGCTTCATCGTTGATCCCGCAATGCGACGCGCTTCAATTACTGTTCGCCCGTTTGCACATCCTGACGAGCCCGCGCGGCGCCACGCAACAAAGACGCCCGCCGACAACTGCCGGTTCGATGTGGTACGCCGACGCAAGCCCGGAGGCCATCGCGATGGCGGCGCGGGTCGCGGCACTGGCCGAAGGCATGCCGCTCGCATTGGAATTGGCCGCGTTTGCACTCGCGCAGCGGATTCGTGCCGGGGAGTCGCTCGAGACAGCGCTGGCGACGCTGGCCGACACGATGCGTCCGGCCGCCGGCAACATCAATACCGGCTACGCAAGCATGGCGGCGCCCGGCGCGGCGGCGTTCCTGCCGCTTATCCGGCAGTGCATGGCCCAATTGGACCCATTAGAGCGCCTTATATTACGCAGCCTAGCCACTTTCGAGCACGCCGTGACATACGATGAAGTGCTGTATCGATTAAGGGGGATACCACAGCTGGCGTCAATGCCGGACAACGCGGTACTCGATGCATCGCTGTCGAGGTTGATCGATTCACGCTTGATACGGGACATCGGCATTGCCGGCCAAGCGATGCTGAAAGTCAATGAGTGGCTCGCCGCCAACGCCGATGCGCCGTTCTGGCGCATCGATGAAAGCACCACCGGAAACCCTTGGCACACTTCGTTCGATGCGACATCGAAGCGCTAAACGTGACGATATGACACACCGGAGTGCAATAGTGAAGCCGTTGACATTTTCAGCCAGCGCCGACCATGCCCGCCGATGTGATCGTTTCGCCCTCCTCAGGCGTCGTGTACACTGCGTCCCCGGCGGGTGAGCACGCCGGCCCGAAATCCAATCACAAAAAATCGCTCGGATTCACCGCTCCCAAGCCTGCTGCCACGTCACGACGCACGGCTGCCCTGCACGAGCTACGTTCTAAAATCGGCGCCCCTCTTCGCGGAAAGCAGCCCCGTCCGTCGGTGGGAGCCGCCATACCGGCCCGTGCGATCGGCGTCACGCCAGCAGATTACGACACGCCCGGCTACAGCATCGACACGGTAGGCGTGCTAGGTGTCGACGAACCGCGCCTCTGGACGCGCGCGCAGTTGCTGAACCACCTTGTCGAAGCCAACTATCCAGGCCCGAACCTGGCAACAGCCGAACTGGCGCACCAGCTCCATACAGGATTGGATGACGGCACGGGCAAGGTGAGCGCCGCGCGCGCCCAGCTGGTCTTGTTTGCGATGCATGAAGCAGGTCTACGCGACAGCACGACAGCCACGATGGTGCTGCGGCAGCTGCGCACATTGAACTTCGATCAGCCTTTCCACGACGCATCCGCCGCAGCGGGCGGCGCCCATTTGCCCGATCAGCAGCAAGCGTGGCGCGCGTCATGGGAAACAGCTCGCGTGCTCGCTCGTACGGAATACGGCTTCGAGACGCTGCTCAAACTGCGCGCAGAGAAGTCCGCGCCGCTGTCCCGCAGCGCGGATCGGGACATGCTCCACGTGCTGTTGGATACGGCCGACCGGATCGAGACCCATGTACGATTGGTCCAGCAGCGCGACGGTCACGCGACGTCGGTGCACGCCGCGCTCGATTTTGACGACCCATCGCCATCGGGAACTGCCAAGCATCAGCAGTGGCTTCAAAGTCACTTGGCAATGAACGGGCAGGACGCCAAAGCTACGCTACTGGCCAGCCAGGTCTTTGCCATCGCCAAGAAATACTTCGACCAAACCGAACCTCCGCACAGCACGAGCGGTTCCACGCCAGAGGACCGCTTCGCCTCGTTCATTAGAACACTCGCGCCCAGCGAAAAAGAGGCATTATTTGACTGGCAACAGCGCTTCCATGAAAGCGGCCGGGGAACGGACAAGGCGAAAGCATCGGGCCGGTTGAATAATGTTAGAAAGGTCGTCACCTCGATCATAGGAAAAGTTGTACCTGGCAAGGTTGCCGCACTTTTCAATCAGCGACCAGGCTTGCACGAAACCGATAAAGCGAAGGCATCGCACCGTTTGAACAAGTTTGTGTCGGAGGTCGCGCCCAGGGATCGCGAACATTGTGGCTCCCACCTAGTACAGCGGATCCGCGGAGCCATGAAAGCCCCGATGATCGCGACCCGCATCCCGTCAGGCGCCAGCAGAGCCGCCGAGAAGTCTAGCGCTGCTGACCTGCAGGCCTCGGCGCCAGACCACGCGTCAGCGGCTTCGACTACAGAGGCTTCCGAGCTGACCCGTGCGGCATCGACCGCGACTCAGTCGGTCACGACTGCTGTTGCTGACGCAACCGATAGCGGCTGGGATGCACTAAAACACATAGTGCCGTCGCTGCGTCCCGGCATGGCGGTCGAATTCAGTGACGGAGGCGAGCTCGCCGTCACGACAGAACGGGTATCAGCGTCGGTAACAGCGGCGGTAAGCGAAGCCGCCCAAGCGAGCCCGGTACCCTTACTCGTGGTGGTCCCAAGCATTAACGCCAAGCGCTCACGCAAACGCAAGGCCACGGTGCAAATGGGGTGTACCGAGCAGCACGCCTGGCTTTTTATCGGCACGGCCCATGCGACGGGCGACGGCGCGGGCGTCGGTGTGCTGGTCGGCGCCTCGTTACCAGGCAGCCTTGTCGGTGGCGCCGTCGGTGTGCAATTCTACGATTCGGAGCACGCGCGCCCCCGCGGCATCCTCGTTCAAGTGGCCCGTCAGCTAAAGGAGGACGGTTCCGGCTACGACGACGAAGTCATGCAAGCTAGAGTGAATCACATCCTCGACACCATGAAGAGCCTGTTACCCGCCGGCGCCGCAGCCAAATCACGCGGCACTAGCGAGCAATGCTGGAACACACTGGCGCAATCGCTGGTCGGCGCCCGCGATGTGTCCGTCGGATGGATCGAGGGCACCGTGGACGAAAAACGTCATGGCGCATCGATGGGGCCCCTCGTCAGCGCCGGCGTTCCCCTCGGGCTTCCGGCACCGTTCAGTACGTCCGTCAGCGCTTCCGTCCCGGTGTCTGGCAAGCACGTGAATAGCATATCGACGTCCCGCAGCGACTCCGGCCGCATGTCAACCGAAAAGCGGCACACGGAGCGCAGCATCGAGGTCAAAATAGAGACCAAGGTCGGCGCTTCCATTTCAGCCACCACCTCAAACAGCCCGAAGAGCGGTGTCAGCACCGGCCCAACCTCCAAACGCTTATGGGACAAGCAAATCTACCAGGTGAAGGTGTCGCTTTCGCGCACGTTACAAACCCACCACGGCAAAATCGACCCGCGCGCCTGCTTTCTGGATGTCGATTTCCCGGACGCAACCGCATATGAATATGCGACGCGCCAGCTGCTTGATCACGATGGCGCCCATGATGATGCCGGAATCAAGGCGGTTGGCACGTATCTCGAACAGAAACGGGCCCAATCTGCTGAGCCGCTAGCGAACCAGGTGGCCAGCGCGGTAAAAAACGTGCTGGAACTGGGCAACGGGACGAGGCAAACGGACAGCCATATCCATCGCTATGCGCTGACGGACCCGGCTGCGGAACAGATCAACCTGTTGCAGGCGCACTTCGAGCAACATTACCTGCGTCCTTGGGAGGCCGGCTCGCGAGAACGCCTGTCCGTGAAGGACCTCGATAGAATGAAACAGGTCATCGAGGCCAAACGCGAGCAGATACTGGCCGATCCCGCTTCATGGAGATTGGCTTCCCTGGTCACGAAAGAACGCAGCGAGGCCCATGAGTCTGCTCCGATCCTGTCCCCGTGGGCAAGAGGCCTGGCGACGGCGCTGCTACTTGTGGATGCCAACGTGGGCGCGGCTCGGGTCGACAACAACGAAGTGGTTCACCACCGCTTTGCAACCGATGTCAATATCAAGCCGTTGGTCGACGTCTCGATGTCCGGGATCACGTTCGACCGGCTGCGTCGCGATGGATCCCATACCTTCATGGGCAAGCCGCGCGCGGCCGCCAAGGGGACAAGGCGTGGTAAAGGCAGCAATGAGGCTAGTTCGCGAATTTAATCGACAAGCGCGACGCCGATGCTGCGCGTTCGCGCCCGATCGCGCAGCATCGCGCGCGATGCGTTCAGTGGCTGAGTTCGTGCAACAGCGCCACGACGTCGTGCGCCCATTCGATCCAGGTTTCTTCGGCACGGATGCCATACCGCAGCACCGCGTGTTGCAGGCGTTGCTTCGTCGAGAGTACGGGGGCGCAGAAATCCCGCTGCTCGATGTTCCGGTAGGTGTCGAGGCGGGCCTGCCACTGCTCGAGCAGTCGCGCCAGCTCCTCCCCCAGCCCGTCCGGGCCAACCACAGCGGCCGCACGAAGCTTGACCAAGAACGCTTGCCGGCAGTTCCGCTCGCCGTCGTCCAATGGCTCGCGGATCCACCGCACGAGTTCTGACCTACCGGTCGGCAGTACCTGATAGCATTTCTTGCGCCTTGCCGGATCGTTCACGTCATCGACGGCCGCCACCCACCCGACGGTCGCCATGCGGGCAAGTTCGCGATAGATCTGCTGGTGCGTGGCGTGCCAGAAATAGCCGATCGAGCGATCGAAGCGGCGCGCCAGGTCGTAACCCGAGGTTGGCTTTTCGAGCAGCGACGTAAGGAGGGCGTGCTGGATGGACATGAGCGGCATTTTATCCGCTTGGCAACGTTAGCGACGCCACATTTGATGATATTGACGCTGTGCTGGGCTGTCCCTGGTGCGCCACCTCGCTTAACCGGTCGCGGCTTCGCATCGGTTGTCACGTCAAAACGACAACCGCCGCCGATGCGCAGCCTGGACGATGCGAGGGGCAGCAGCTCCACATTGTTGCAGATCGGCCACGGGTGCGAAGCAAACACCGGATAACCGCCGCGCCGGAGCGCGATAAAAAGCGTGCCGCCCCGGCGCGCCGCCAGTCTGATACCATTTGGGCTTGAACCGTGGTTCCACTTCGCCGCGTTCCGTATCCATCAACCTCCAGTGGTCATGCACCTGGCATCGATCACTACGCACGCTCAGCACAACGCATGGCGTCAGAATCCGGCCTGTCGCAAAACGACATCCTTAACTCAGCGCGCAAGGAACGCAAGCGCGTCCAGATCTACTTGATCAACGGCATCCGTATCGTCGGCCATGTTGAATCGTTCGATCAATACGTCGTGATGCTTCGTACCCCTAGCGGCATGCAGGTCATCTACAAGAAAGCGATTTCGACGGTCCAGCACGACACGCCCGACAGCCGTGCCGCCCGGTCGTCGACATCGGCATCGGGCCGCGGCACCGGACCCGCCCGCGGGGGGCCGACGTCCCGCCTGTCGGCCCTCCCGCGCGCGGGTGCGTCGGCAGGCACCGCTTCCCGACCGGTGGTGGTCACCCGGAAGCGCCGCGTCACGATTCCAAACAACAATACCGACGAGTAACACTACCACCGCGCTTATCGAGAGTCCGTCGGACACACGGGTAGCCGCGCCACGCTGCCGACCGGCGCTAGCTGAGCGACACGTCGACGAGTTGGATCCAATGAATGACCGACGTGCGCCCCGCGCCATTCAGATGGGCCTAGCACCCGATGTTGGCAGTCACGATCACATCGGGCTTGCTGCTTTAAAGGGCGGCAAGCTTGTTCACCTGTACGGTGGCCGGCTCCGACAAACCAAAAAAGCGCAACGCGTTTTGACCGAGAATCTTGCTCTTCGCGTCATCGCTCAGTTCCGGATGCGTCGCAACCAGTTCGCCGATCAACTGCTCCCCAAGCGGGAACGGGTAGTCGGAGCCGAGTAGCACCCGGTCCTCCCCCATTGTATCGACCAGCATTTTCAGCGCACGTGGATCGAAGACCGCGCTGTCTACGTGAAACCGATTCAAGTATGACAGCGGCGGGTGCGGGCAATTCTCACGGACGATATCCCGATTTTCCCACGCGTTCTGCACGCGACCGAGCAAGAACGCAAAGCTGCCGCCTCCGTGCGCGAAGCACAGCTTCAATGAAGCCGGGATACGCTCGAAGGCACCGGAGAGAATCAACGACACCATGCTCAACTGCGTCTCCGCTGGCATGGCGACAAGCCACGGCAGCATCCATTTCTTCATCCGGCCATCGGTCATCATGTCCCACGGATGAACCAGCACCGGAATCCCATCGTTTGCGCAGTGTGTGAGAAACGTGACCAGTTGCTCGTCGTCCAGGTCGCGCGCGCCGAGGTGGTTACCGATCTGCACACCGTGGTGTCCGCAACGGAACGCGCGCGTCGCCTCGCGGCATGCCAGCTCGACATCCTGCAACGGCACCTGCGCCAGCGCCATCAACCTGTCCGGTGCATATGCGCACATTTCCAGCGCGAGATCGTTCATCCGTCGCGCCCATTCGTCGGCCGCCCTGGCGTCGTAGCGATAGCCGAACATCACCGGCGTTGCGCACATCATCTGGATGTCGATGCCGCGTTCGTCCATCTCGGCGATACGCGTGCGCGGATCCCACAGCGCACGGTACACCGGCCGGAATGACCGGCCCCCCGTCATGATCATGCCATGCTGGCCATCTGCGTCGATATTCAGCCAGGGGGCATGTGTGGCGTCCAAGCGCGCCGCCTCTTCCCGCGTGATGCGCGGGAAGAAATGAGAATGCATGTCGATTCGAAGCTTCATCACGAGTCAGTGTGGCAATCCAGTCAGGTCCGGTTAATTAAGCGGTTTTGCCCGCATGCAATTGGCCGCACTGCGGACATCGCCGCTTGTCCTCGGAGCCATAAAATGCGTCGAACAACGGCGGCAGATCGGTCACGATGCTCTTAAGCTGGACCTCAACCCGATGCACCCGGTGATGGCACGCGTCGCAGTACCACTCGAACCCGTCGAGCAGTCCCGGTGGCCGCTGCCGCTCGATCACCAGGCACGCGCTGCCGGCCTCGGGCCGCTGCGGCGAATGCCGCACATGCGGCGGTAACAGGAATATGTCGCCTTCTTTCAGATCCACACGCTCCTTGCGACCGTCGATCCACAGATACAGATACGCGTTGCCGCGCAGCTGGTAAAAAAACTCCTCGAGTGGATCGTCGTGGTAATCGGTACGATGATTCGGACCGCCCACGACCGTCACGATCAAGTCGCTGTTCTGCCAGACTTGCTGATTGCCCACCGGCGGCTGCAGCAAATGCATGTGTTCGTCGATCCAGCGTTGGAAGTTGAACGGCGTCCCATATCCCAGCATGTTGGTTTCCTCTATCGATGCACGGTACCGCCGCCGCGCCACGCCGGCATAGCCGACGCACCAGACGCCCCACACCCCGTGCCTGACGCCCCGCCCTCAGCGCCGCCGCGGCGCATACGCGACAGCCTTGATCTCGATCAGCAGGTGCGGATGGGGTAGCTGATGGACGGCCACGGTCGTGCGGGTTGGGCCGGTTTCGTCAAAAAACTCGCCATAAACTTCGTTGTATCCGCCAAAGTCATTCATGTTGACCAGGAACGCCGAAATGTCGACCAGATTCGAGAGTTCGGCCCCGTCGGCGCGCAGAATATCGCGAATATTCTCAATCACCGCCCGGGTCTGTGCCCGAATGTCTAGGTTTACCGTACCGAGCGCATCGACCGACGCGCCGACGATCGTATTATCGGGACGGCGCGCGCTGGTGCCTGACACGAACAAGAAGTCACCGGCACGCTGCAGGTGCGGAAATCGGCCGCGCGGCGTGGCCTTGCCTGGCACAACGCGGCCCTGGGAAGTCGATTCAGTCATAACGGTTCCGTATTTCGTGCGTTTATCCGATCTTCACGCAAACATTGGTAAGCTCAGAGTAGAAGTCGAGCGAATGTCGACCGCCTTCGCGACCGATGCCCGACAGCTTGGCACCGCCGAATGGCGTGCGCAGGTCGCGCACGAACCACGCATTGACCCACACAATGCCAGTCTCGATCTGGCGCGCGACACGGTGGCCCCGGGCCAGGTGCGTCGTCCAGACGCTTGCCGCCAGACCGTAGGCGCTATGGTTGACGCGGCCGATCACCTCATCCTCACTGTCGAACGGCGCCACATGGCAAACCGGCCCGAAGATCTCCTCAGTCACGCAGCGCGCGGTGTCCGGCAGGCCCGTCCAGATGGTCGGGTTCACAAATGCGCCACGATCCCGGGCATCGCCGAAATGCGGGACATCGCCGCCGGTCACCACGTTGGCCCCTTCCTCGACGGCCAACCGGAAATACGACAGCACCTTGTCGCGATGGTGTTGTGAAATCAACGGTCCCATCGTAGTGGTCGGATCCTCTGGCGCGCCCACGCGCAGCGCCTGCGCCTTTTGCTTCAGTGCGGCCACGAAGCGCTCGAAGATCGGCCGCTCGACATACACTCGCTCGCTGCACAGGCAGACCTGCCCTGCGTTCGTGAAGCTCGATTTGGCCACACCATCGACCGCGGCATCGAAATCGGCGTCGGCGAACACGACCGCCGCGTTCTTGCCGCCCAACTCGAACGAGATGTCCTTCACGCCATCGGCAACCGTCTTCATGATGGTGCTGCCGGTGCGCGACTCGCCGGTAAACGTGATTGCGCTGATGTCCGGATGACGGGATAGGAACTCGCCTGCCGCGTTGGGCCCATGACCATGGATCAAGTTGAATACCCCGCGTGGCAAGCCAACTTCATGGATCACCTCGGCCAGCAGTGTCGCCGAGCCGGGTGTTTCCTCCGACGGTTTGGCCACCACGCAGTTGCCCATCGCGAGCGCGGGCGCAACCTTCCACGTCAGCAACAGCAGCGGCAGGTTCCATGGCGAAATGATGCCCACCACGCCGAGCGGCTTGCGCGTCACATAATTGATTAGTTCAGCGCCGTCCGCCGTATGAGTTTCGAAAAACTCGCTGTTTGCGGTACGCACCAAGTCAGCGAACATGCGGAAATTAGCGATGCCCCGCGCCACGTCCAGCGCCCGCGCTTGGGCTACCGGACGGCCGGTGTCCGCCACTTCCGCGGCAACGAATGCGTCAAAGCGCGCTTCGATGCGCTGAGCAATCCGGTACAGCCAGTCCGCCCGCTGCGCCGGCGTCGTGTCGCGCCAACCGGCTAGTTGGGCCGCCCGTGCTGCCCGCACCGCGCGGTCCACGGCGTGCGCGTCAGCCTCGCAGACCAACGCAACCTGCGAGCCGTCGACCGGGCTCAAGTCCTGGAACGTGACATCACCCGCCACGAACTCGCCATCGATGTAGTGCCGTAACAAGCGGGGTTGGGGCGACGCGGTGACCGGTTCGATGCTCACAACAACTCCTGCGTATTCAAGGGTTAGGAGCAGTCTATGAGAGGCACCGCGTGCGCGGAAATCAAACATTCGTTATTGACTATATGAATCGGTAATACCAATGCCACAACCGAGCCGGTCCACGACCGCCGTGACGCTTCCACTCGGTTTGAAAGTCTGTGCCCCGCGGGCCCAATTATCAGTATCCGGCTGCAAACCGACCATGACACAGCAGGCCTGCGCTGCTGTACTCAAGCGCCACCGAATTTGTCGGGGCAAGCGAAGGATTTAAAAAGAGATGGAAAAATACCAGCGACTTCCGACGGTGGCGGTAACGCGGGACGATGGCTGTCGCCTTCGTGTCAACCTAAGCGTCCGGGCGGCATCGGTCACACCGGTAGCACTCCCAAAAAATCTCACCTGAATGCCCGAGCGGCTACCAGCCTGTGCTCGCAAATCTTCAAATTCGCGGGCGGCTGCTTCTACTGGATTTCATTAGAGATTCAATCGACACGGACCTTTATTTGGAACCCCACGGTGAACGGCAGTTTCTCCGACGATATCGGCGGAATCAAAATGAAATTCGCGCCAACACGCTTGAAATTCGCCATTAGCACGGGGGCGAGAACCGGCCCGACGGTCCGATTATGTCCCATTCCCCAACGGCCGTAGTTGTACCCAGAAATTACGCCACCCATCGCGGCAACCCGGAACCATCTCCAATGGACAAACTCCGGTGCCCATACGGCACCGCCGTAGAACGATGGACGCCGAATCGAATTGCGAAAGTACCCTGCCGTCGCACCCCACTGCGGCGAGAAATAACACTCGACGCCGATTCCCGGATTAAATTGCTCGAAGTGCTTCGACGGATCGGGATCAATATGGTACGACCTCAGCATTGCGTCGATCCATATACCTTGGTCACACCAGCCGGCGTAGGCACGCGGCGCCCCGAACCCGGATATCGCTATGCACAACAACGTCAAGCTGACGCGCGCGCGAGCATCGCGATGCTGAAACATCGTTCGAATAAGCATGCTCTCTCCAAAGGCAGGCCAGGGCCGGAAAACACGCACTTTACCGCATCCCCCAGCGGGGAACATCTGTTCACACGCCTCGAAAATCGACTACGCCGTCCAATCCAGGATGACCTTGCCACTGCATCCGGACAACATCGCATCAAAACCACTGCGATATGCCTCCACGGGGAAGCGGTGCGTAATGATCGGCGACAAGTCCAGCCCGCTTTGCAGCATCGCGACCATCTTGTACCAGGTCTCGAACATTTCGCGTCCGTATATTCCCTTGATCTCCAGTCCTTTGAAGATCACATGGTTCCAATCGATCGCGGTGCGTGCCGGTGGGATGCCCAACAGCGCGATCTTGCCACCGTGATTCATATGCTCCAGCATCGATGTAAACGCACTCGGCGCGCCCGACATTTCGAGTCCGACATCGAATCCTTCGGTCATGCCAAGTTCGTGCATAACCTGCGTTAATGATTCGCTCGACACATTGACAGTACGGCTTGCGCCCATCTTCTTGGCAAGCTCGAGTCGGTACTCGTTGACGTCCGTGATCACAATATTGCGGGCGCCAACATGGCGGGCGATTGCCGCGGCCATTGCGCCGATCGGCCCCGCACCGGTGATCAGCACATCCTCACCGACAAGGTTGAAACTCAACGCCGTATGCACCGCATTGCCAAATGGATCGAAGATCGCGGCCAACTCGTCATCGATGTCATCCGGTATCTTGAAAGCATTGAAGGCCGGAATCGCCAGATAGTCGGCAAACGCGCCTGCGCGGTTTACGCCGACTCCGATAGTATTACGACACAGGTGACGCCGGCCGGCGCGGCAGTTCCGGCAGAACCCGCAAGTAATATGGCCCTCGCCGGATACCCGGTCGCCCACCTTGAACCCTCGCACTTCCTGCCCGACGTCGACAATTTCGCCAACGTACTCATGACCGACGTGCATCGGAGTCGGGATGGTTTTGCTTGCCCACTCGTCCCACTTCCAGATATGGAGGTCGGTGCCGCAGATCGCCGTTTTGCCGATGCGGATTAATACGTCGTTATGTCCGATCTCCGGTTTTTTCACCCTGGTCAATGTCAGGCCCGGTCCCGGCTCCAGCTTCGCCAGCGCACGCATGGGCGTTCCTCAGATGACATTCAATGCTCGGCCGACGCGCTCGAACGCATCGACGGCCGCATCGATCTGTTCCGGCGTGTGCGCGGCGCTCATCTGGGTGCGGATCCTCGCCCGTCCTTTCGGCACCACCGGATACGAAAACCCGGTTACATATACTCCCTGAGCCAGCAATGCTTCGGCCATCCGGCCGGCGAGTTGCGCATCGCCAAGCATGACCGGGATGATCGGATGCTCGCCCGGAATCAATGTAAAGCCCAGCGAACTCATTGCGCGACGGAAACGGGCGCCGTTCTCGCGAACGCGTTGGCGCAATGCCGCCCCTTCGTCGCTGCACAGCAATTCCAGCACGGTGAGCGACGCATGCGCGATGCTGGGCGCGAGCGTATTGGAGAACAAGTATGGCCGCGAGCGTTGTCGCAGCAGCTCGACGATCGGCGCGCGGGCCGCGACGTATCCGCCAGATGCGCCGCCCAGCGCCTTGCCCAGTGTCCCGGTGACGATGTCGACCCGGTCCTGCACACCACAGTGCTCGGGCGTGCCCCGTCCGTGCTCCCCAATGAAGCCTACAGCGTGCGAGTCATCGACCATGACCAGCGCGCCATAACGGTCCGCCATATCGCAGATCGCCTTCAAATGCGCGATGCTCCCATCCATGGAGAACACGCCATCGGTCGCAATTAGCTTGAACCGCGCACCGGCCGCGTCGGCCGCCTGCAACTGCGCTTGCAGGTCGTCGATGTCGTTGTTCCGATATCTAAAGCGCTTGGCCTTGCATAACCGTATGCCATCGATGATGCTTGCATGGTTCAATTCGTCACTGATAACCGCGTCGTCCTCCGTCAACAGGGTCTCGAACAATCCGCCGTTTGCGTCGAAGCAACTGGAGTAAAGAATGGCATCGTCGGTGTGCAGGAACGAGGCTAGTGCCGCTTCGAGTTGTTTGTGAACCGATTGGGTCCCGCAAATGAAACGTACCGACGCCATGCCGAACCCATCCCGGTCCAATCCGTCCTTTGCTGACTTCACGATGCGCGGGTCATCGGCAAGGCCCAGATAATTGTTCGCGCAGAAGTTCAGTACCTGAGTACCATCCACCAGCGCGATGCTCGATGATTGTGGCGAGGCAATCACGCGCTCCGACTTATAAAATCCGTCTGCACGGATTTGCTCTAGCATAGTGCGCACGTGCGCGAGATAAGCATCGTTCATGAACACTCCTGAGGTGGGATACCGCGCAATGCCGATGCAAGCCACAGCGCTTAGCCTGTTAACATCCAGGCATTCTGGCTTGCTGAACCGATTCAATATCGAATCCATGTTCGGTATATCGAACAATTTACTCTACCGAGACATCCATGACAAGTTCCGGCCCACGCTCGCCGGCGCGCCGTACCACCCCGCGCAAACCGCCAGGCAGCGCGCGGAGCGACGATGGTGTTACGCCTCCCCGTGTCGGCGCCCACATCCAGCCGATTGCGCAACAAACGCAAAATGACGCTCGAGGATTTGTCCCGCGCGGCGGGAGTATCGAAGTCGATGCTGTCCGACATCGAACGCGACAAAGCCAATCCCACGATCGCAGTGGCCTGGTGCCTGGCCAATGCGCTCGGCGTCAACCTGGATCGCCTGTTCGCATCGGCAAGCCATGATGCGGATCCAATACAGGTCGCCGGCCTGCACGACATCCCAACGCTGTCCGGCACGGACACGAAATATCAGCTGCGGGTCTGGGGCCCGATCGAGTTGGCCCGCACGCCATCCGCAACGCAGGCAAGGGCGAAGCCACGGCGCTGTTGGTCGTCGTACACCCATAACGACGGCAACGCGGGCCCCATCCACGTCGGCGAGTCACGACCATAGCTCGCCGATAAAGCCTCCCCCTCTCCCGTAAATCCTCACCTTAGCCATAGAAGCCGCATTCACGCTGGCTGCTCTCCATCTTTTCAAACATTAGTTATCCGATGTTAAATAGAGGTCAGCAATCGTTGGCATATCTGCGATTTTTTGCACGGGATTCTGTTGCTCGCACCACTATCACGTTCATGTTGCCATTTTTTCGGGGGGGCGGGTCGTACATATGCGCACGATTTGCCAAACCTCGCCACGCACGGCAAAGGCCATTTTCTAGTAATGCAGATAGATTCCGGTACTGAACAGCTGTTTGTACACGGCGCCCCAAGGCTATCGACGCGTAAACACTGACGTGTCGAAGGGGTAGGCTTTAGCCAGCGGCTATCCGCCAATTCATCGCGTTTCGCTAATTATCGCGGGGAAGATGACATCCGCGGCGTGGAACGAATTGCCCGGACTTTGCTATAGGCCCCGAAAACCCTCACCTTTATGCTTATGCAAGCAGCAACACGATGACAGTGATCCGTCGATTGTAAACGCAGATGCAGAGGCGACGTGCTCAGCCCCGACATCCAGTCGAACGAGGATACGTGGTCGGGCGCGTTTAGCGAACAACCGAATGGCGCAGCAAAACGGCAGGCCACAGTTCCCCCGTGGCGACTCATGTCCTGATCCTGTAAAAGCTCACCCTTCGGTCCCCGAATATCCTCACCATCGTTTTCTGCGAAAGCTCCTCGATCAATGTCCTGTAAAAGCTCACCTTATCTCCCGAAAAACCTCACCTCAAAAGATATCCAGCGCCGCAATGCCCTTTTACGACCTGTTCAGGTGCGAGCACGGCCGCCCCGCAGTGCACCGAACGATAGCTCCCGAAAAACCTCACCTTTGAATGCAGCGTGACGCCTTGCGTCAGCGCATCGCTCAGCCTAGCTGTATCGTAAGCCGCCAAGCTGACAGCGTTGCAAGCCGCTTGTCCCACGTTCAGCCTGATACCGATGGCGAGACTGCAGCGGCAAATCGATTATAGGCGGACAGCCGAGAAGGGGCTTCGCCGGAGGTGCGCTCGCACGCTGGGCATTGCAATTCGAAGCGTCCATCGTGCTCATACAGTTCAGGCTCCGCATCACCGCATGCCGCACATGTCGATGGCAGTGCGACGAAACCGTCAACAGCGGTACCAATCGACGCAATTTCCTCATGGGTGAGGCGGCCAGCCAGCGCCAGGTCGGCAACTAATTTGCCAAGTGTCGACGGTACGCCCGCTTGTACGCGGAACTGCTCTATTTGCCGACTCAATCGGTCAACTTCGTCTGACTTTGTATCCAGTTGGTTTTGCAGCGTGTCGGCACGCGCCTTGATTGCCGCTAGTTGCTGGACATGCTCGAATTCCTTACGACTTTGCTCGCGCAAGCCGGCTTGGTACGAAGACGCGGCTGAACGTAGCGTGTCCAGTTCGACCAACAACGGCTTGACTCGGCGCTCAGCGTTCGCGATGGCGTCCTTGATCTCGGCCGCGTAGTGCTCGGTGCGGGCTTTCAACTCGGTCTGTAGTGCCTCAACTTTATTGCGTAACGTCGAAATCTTTGTTTCGCTATCCGCCAACCGGCCTTCCAGCAAGACCACTTGTTCGTGCGCCCGTCTGGCCATGGCCCGTTCGGTTGCCAGCCGCTCGGCCGATTCTCCTTCTTTGAGTGCTGCACCAGCCCATGCGTCATGATGCCGTTGCAATTCGGCACGGGCATGCTCATACAATAGCTGCGCATCTCGGGCTTTTTGCTCTGCTGCGGCGATAGTCTGTTGCATCTCGACACGTTTTTGCGCGAGTTCATCCCGTGCTGCAGCAAGTGCGGCATCGTAAAGGCCGCGAAGCAGTTCGCCAGCGGTGCTGTGCAGCGCTGGCGGCAGTACACCGGCATCGATCCGCACCTTTGACGTGTCGCGTACTCGCTCCCAGAAAAACTCGATATCTTTCGGAATGTCACTGGCGCTGCCGACACCGGTCAATTCTCGGACGTTGGCTAGTGTCGGGCGGACCGCGTGATCGAAAAATAGACGCTTACACGCATGCAGCGACAATTCGCGACGCCGGGCGCCCTGCGCTTTCAAGCTCTGCAGTTCTTCCCGTATCACCTGCTTCTCTTCGTCATTCATCGGAGCAAGCATAGCATGATCAATTGGAGCAATCATAACAAACTACGTAATTTTTGCTACCAATTTATTCGCTGAGTGTTGCTCTCCCCGCCATGGAGCTAGATCACCGTATTTTGAGTCAGAGGAACCAGGATCGGCGTGAAACATTAAGCAGGGTTGTCAGAAATACCCTTATTTTCCAAGCACTTGGCGCACTTCACAGGATTTTTCTTAATGTTTCACGAGCCCGGTTAGCACAGTTGGTCAAGCTCGTTGATCCACGCTGGGCGCTCCCAGAGTTCTGACTAGCTAAAGAGAAAAAGTGTAGCGGTTGCTACTCCGATAATCGCAGTGGTGCAGGGCAACCGCAGTAGCATGTTATGCCATAGTTTTCTTCAGAGTCTCGCGGGTTTCTTGAGTCAGTTAATAGAAACACGTAGAAGTACCTTTAAAAACGTTAACGCCAGCTCAAACCCTTGTCCCGCATGGCTTTCCGGGCGACAAGGTGAGGGTTTTCGGGAACTCAGGTGAGACCTCACGGGATGCTACGGTGATGGGGTTCGGGGAGTCCGGTGAGGAGTGACGGGAAGCATCGTGAGCGGATTCGGGGGCAGGTCATGCAGCTTTGACGACTATAGGTGAGACTTTTCAGGAAGATACCCGCGTGGACCCCCAACTAGTAAAGCGTTGGTGCGGTGGAGTATTCGGTTGGAAAACATTACGGTGAGAGTTTTCAGGAGGCGGTGATCGACGTGTGGGGCTATCTCTCGTTGCTCAATTTTTAGGCAAGGTGAAGTTTTTCGGGACCAGAGCGCCTTCCAAGGTGAGCCAATACGGGAGTAGACGTAAGGTGGACGGCGTTCTGCGTATCGTGGCGCTGCAAAGGTGAGCTTTTTCGGGGGCGGTGGTTTTTCTCTTCCTCTGCGGATCATGGCTCGTCTCCGAACGGCATGAAGGCGTATTGAGCGGGACTTCAGTATGAATATTTCGCTGAAATAAGCGTGGCGGCACCGTTAGGTGAGTCTTTTCGGGAGCCGGATTGCAGCTTAGGTAGGCCGCTCAGTGGGCGTTGCCGGGCGACAAGGTGAGATTTTACAGGATCGGTCAGCGTGAGCATACAATGCCATTTCGGCCGTTCCGTTACGTGGGGTGAGCAGCCACTTTTCATGAAGTAGCTGATTTATAAGGGATTCCGAGTGCCGAATTATTGCCGTTACACTATGAAGGTGAGCTTTTTCGGGGCCTCAGAGCAGAAGGAGGGGGCACTGCCGCTGGGGTTGATGCTGCTCAATGTTTCTGCGTAAGGGTGAGGATTTTCGGGACCCATAGCGCGTGCTCCCGAAGTCGCATGCAGTTTTAACGGGTAGGTGCCCCTTTTTCGAGCGCTGTGATGAGCGTTTTCGGCGTGTTATATGGCCAATGACGGACCGTGGCGGCTTTCCTTTCGACAAAGGTGAGCGTTTTCGGGAGTTTCTGCCGCACAATAAGAGAGCGTTGTTCTGCCGATCCCCCGCCAGCGTGGCGCAGATCGTCGATCAATGGTGAGCGTTTTCAGGAAAGGCTTGCAATAAACCCTTGTTTATCTGCGATCGTAATAAAAACCGCTTTAAGGACAAGGACATGCAGTCCATCTCAGCCAGCGTATGAATTTCGCGACAGGTCAAAGGTGAGGATTTTCGGGACTCAATTTTAGGGTTCGTAGAGGTGGAGGCGGTTATGCATACGTCTGCAGCCTCGACTACAAGCGGCGTCACCGTATCAGCCTGATTTTCAAAGGTGAGAATCTTCGGGGGGACATCGCGGTGAGGTGGGTATTTTCGCGGCGTCTCACCCATCAGGGGTGAGACGATGGATGTAGACGGCTCTCACCATAGCGGGTATTCTTCAAGCAACCACTGTCCGGACCTGACACATGGCCACCCGCGTTGCAAAGAAGAAGACCGATGTCGTCAGCCCGAACTCCTCGGAGTTGCGCAAGGCCGTCGAAGCCATCGCGATTCAGCCCAAGAACGGTAAGATTACCTTGCTGACTCGCAAGCTGTTCAATGTGCTGTTGGCTGTCGCGCAGCAAGCCGATGAGTCGGGCGACACCTATCGAGCGTTGCTTTCGGATATCGTCGCAAATTCCGCGTTCGACTCTAATGACACGGCGCTGGTCAAGGAACATTTGCGTCGGATGGTATCGGTGCAGGTCGAATGGAGCACTGGGACATCGAGCCAGAAACCGGGGCGCAAGTGGGGCATCTCAACGTTGATCGCGGACGCCGAAATTCTCGAGGATGCGACTACCCGGCGCGTATGGGTCGAATTTTCGTTCGCTCCGAAGATCAAGAAGAAGCTTCTCGACCCGGTCCAGTATGCCCGCCTGAGCCTGCAGTTCCAAAGCCAACTGCGTAGCAGTGCCGGGTTGGCGCTGTATGAGATCTGCGTACGCTACTTAACCAATCCAAGCCATCTTACGATGCGTGAGCCATGGGAGTGGTGGCGTCCCATCTTGTCCGGAACACCGGACTCGGAGGCTGGCGATGAAGCCAAGCGCGAATACAAGTATTTCAAGCGCGATTATCTTCGTCCTGCCATCGCGGAAGTAAATGCGGTAACCAATATCAATGTCGAATTGATCGAGCATCGTGAAGGACGGCGTGTATCGGAAATCCAGTTCCGAGTAGCGGAGCGCAAGCAACCGATGCTGGCGCTCGATGAACATCCAAACGTGTTCGACAGCACGCTGGTCGATCGCATGGTCAAGCTCGGTATTCCGTTAAAAGAGGCGCAGACGCTGTACGCCGACAGTGAAGAAAATCGCATTCGCGCCGCGTTGCAGATGACCGAACAACGGATGCGCAGCACGACGCTGCCTGCGGTACGCAGTGCTGCGGCGCTGTTCAAGGACGCCCTGAAGAAAGGCTACGCGCCGCCGGTCGAGGAAGTCCCAACGCTGCAAGTTAAGAAGGTCGCTGGAGAAGAGGATCCAAAAACCCGGCTATTGGCTGAATACGCTGCGTATCGTCGCAAACAGGCGCGTGAGCTTTATGACGAGCAGGATGATGCGGGGCGGGATCTCGCCCGGAAATCATTCGAGGACGAAGCGTTGCCGGGTCTGGGTGCTCACCTGCGGGACGAATGGCGTAAGCGTGGCATCGCGTCAAAGATCGCCGAGACGGCCTTTTTTGATTGGCTGGCGCTGAAAACGTGGGGCGAGCCGACGGATGGCGACCTGCTCGCGTTCACGTTGAATCACGCACGCGCCGCGGCATAATCGTCTTGCGGAATGCTGCCGGTGGCGCGTGCGGGGTGTTACGCGTCGGTTGTGTTGGCGCCGCGGCCGTCGGTGTCCGAGGTTTTTGGCATCAATAGCGCTTCGATCTGTGCCAGCAATTCGTCGCGCTTTTCCCGTGCCAATCCCTTCAACTTCAACTCAAGGCGGTCGTCACCATATGACTTTAGGTCGCCAAGCGTCGCTCCGCCGACTTTGATTTCCAGCCGTTGCGCGTAGCGCTGCCGGCGCAGCGGCTTGGGCGCGTCACTAGACACTGCCCTGCCCTTGACGATATCGGCAACTTGCCGGGTGCTGAGGTCGTCGGCGACGATTTTGTTGATCAATCGAAGCGTGGCATCTGTACCCTTTGCGGAATGATATCGAGCAACTTGGTACGCCATGTTAGAGCCAAACCGATCCGGCCTAGCTACCATTTCCTGCATGACGGCTTCCGGGAGTTTCGCAATGCCTAATGCGACGGCAACTGTCGACTCATCGATGCCGAGATGCTCGGCAAGTTCGCGTTGACTTTGGAAATGCTGCTCATCGAGAAAGCGTCGCCATACGATTGCGTTGTCGAAGACTGTTTGCGAGTCCCGCTGGACGTTCAAATCATAGCCGAGCTTATAGCTCTCAATGCCAATGGGCAAGTCTACGACGATTGCCCTGACACTTTCCTTGTTGGCTTCTCTCAATGCCCGCACGCGGCGGCCGCCGTCACTGACGAAGAATGTACCGGGGTTTTGATGATCCGGAATGACGTGAATGGCCTGCTGCTGACCTTGCTTGGCAAGATTCACGGCAAGTTCGGCAATCGACGACTTCAGGTAGAAATGGCGCGGATTGAAGGGACTGGGTTTGATCGCTTTCAGTGGTAGCTCAATGACCTGTCCCGGCGTGTATCCATTTGCGGTACGCCACGCGCGGTACGCCGCCGATTCGTTAGGGTCCGGGGTGACGGTCTCGGACGGATCAGGCGCCCCGTCCTTTTTAGCAATCGTGACCGGTTCGGGCGTATCGGGGCTACTGGGCTGCTTGACCCACGTGTCGATCGCGTTGAGACGTTCCAGTGCCGTTCGCTTTTCGCTGGTTGTCGTATCCGGCCGTGCCTGGAAGCCTCGGGCGAGTTGAGAGGGTTTCATACGGCTCCTTTATGCGCATAAAGTCACTGCAACAGCGCCGCGATTTCATCGGCGCAGGCTCGGATTTCGGCGCTTGCCAGCTTGGCGCCACGGTCCGACATTTGCAGGACGGTTTGTCCCAATGCCATCGCCTGCTTGTAGCACTCTCGGGTAGGGATCTGAGTCTTCAGAAGTGGGAAGCCGAGTTCCTCGAGCGCGCGTTTCAATTCGCGTGTCAGCATCCGTTTTTCTTCGGTCTTGTTGAGGAGGAAGACGGCTTTCAAATCTTCGTTCATTGTCTGCGCTTGCTGGATCAGCTTGACCAGACCAACGCTCGACCAATAGTCGGCTGGCGACGACGACGTTGGCACAACCGCGATACTGGCCGCCAGCAGTACGACGCCGGAGACCTTCTCTGTGATCGATGGCGGGCAATCCACAATGATGAGATCGTAATCATTGACGAATTTCTTGATTTCTCTATGGATTTGGCCGCCTGCTTCCGCTAAGTTCACAATCGGGAACGGAATGCCTGATTCTTCACTGGCGGCGCTAGACCAGTGGACCAACGTATTTTGCCCGTCCGCGTCGACGACCAAAACTTTCTTTTCTCTTTCGTGGAACGCTGCGCCAAGATGCATTGCGATCGTGCTCTTGCCCACGCCCCCCTTCTGCTGAGTAACCGCAATGATTTCAGCTGCCACTCGTTACTCCCTTAGATAAACTTTAAGGAGTATATCGGAATTTGCGATTGAAAATCCATAGTTCGGAGGATGTTGTTTAGCCGAGACTTTATGCGCATAAATTAGGACGGGGGACTCAGAGGCAGGCAGGCGGGCGTCGCGTGCGCTGCCTATGTGGTGGTCGACAAGGTACGGTTTGACGGAGCCCGCCTGCCGGTCGGGGGCGAGTAACAGCGGCATCGGCGACGGCTTGTCTGATTGTTTTGTAAAGGGTGTCTTGGGACTTACTGATAGTTGCGTTATATCAGAAGCCGAATGGCTGGAGTCGCTTGGTCTATCCAACCGATCCAGGTAACCACCAATAGGTCTCACTGACAGTGAATGCTGTGCACTCCTGGAGGATGTGATTTGACAGCCTATTGGCGATAAGATATTCGATGCTCGACGATTTCCTCTTTGCCGCGGCGAATGCTCTGTCAGCTTTGATCGGACATGATTTCCGATACGCAGGGGAGTGGTGCGGAGGCCATGTCAAGGGGCGGGTCAGTGGCTTTTGCATGAATCGTGAGCATGCGGTGAAACTAAGGCATGTGTTGATCTCCAGCTGCGAAGCAAAGCCAACGTTTTGGCGAGACGTTTTGCGTGGGAGTACCAGAGATCGACGTCAAAAGCTAACTCCAGTCGCCAAGGCAGACGGAATGGGTGAACGGCTGCCACAATACATACGGTACTGACTTTATGCGCATAAAGCTTTGTCTCCCCTATTGGTTCGATGCACTCCTAGAGATCAGTCATTCATCGCTGCCGCTGGTAACCAGGGATTTGATGCAGTATTGCTTTACTACGCAGTGGCTAATTCTCACGTGCCACAATTGGCTCTAACATCACAGGTCTCAACGATCGCTTTCATTCGATTTATATCGACGTGGTTTAATTTTTATAAAATTATATTGCTGATAGCACTGCGGATAAGCGTTCGCAATGGTGCGATGTGTGACGTGCGTGCTTGCAGGCTATTCACAGTGCACAATGATGCCCTTCATTTTCTCATCATGTCGTGACCGAGGTATCCATGATTACGATTTACCATAATCCCCGTTGTTCGAAATCACGCGTCGCCTACGCCTTGCTGGTTGACGAATTGGCAGGACGCGAGGAAGTCCGAACGGTCGAATATTTGAAAACACCCCCTACACTCGACGATTTGAAACAGCTGCATGCATTGTTGGGTGTGCCGGTGCGCGAAATGATCCGGGATAATGAGCCGACTTTCGCCGAACTTGGGTTGGACGATACCTCGCTATCTGAGGACGCGCTTCTCAAAGCGGTTTCCGACCATCCGGTATTGTTGCAACGCCCGATTGTTGTTCGCGATTCCCGGGCTGTGATCGGACGGCCGCCCGAGCAGATCGCCACACTGTTCGATTAAGCGACGCCAGCTTTGACAGGTATCGCCAACGTGCTTGCACGAATACATCTGGTGTCAGTATAAGAATCCGATAACAGTTGGCAGCGTGCAATCGAGGAACAGCGTGAGCGCATTGCGTTGGCCCTGCCCCGCACACTTGGCACGACGAGAGATGGGCCTTGATCTGTTGATCGATGACTGCCTGTGGCCAATGGAGCAAACACTGGAGTTTGAGTGTTTCACAGTAGTAGGCAACAGATGCCATCGTTACATTTCCGTCTCCGGCCTAGACTATTTCTGCTCGTGCGCCGTGACGCTGACCTGTGCCGCCTGTTCGAGTCCCGGCGCTATGTGCGATTCTCAAGCGCATGCCGGCTGCAGGTATTGCGGCACAGTATGACAAGCTGAAACGTATGCTGGCGACTGTGGAGCAGCCAGCTCCTCGCATATTTATAACAACATCATGTGTAGCGGATAGCGCAGGCGCTTCAGTCTCTTGGCAATGCCAGCGGCGGGTTTGTTTTTGGTTTCGGCATAGCTGCCGCTGAGTTTCGGTAACTTTCAAGGCTTGCCCGATCGCCAACTTCGCTCTCAATAACGAGATAGGAGGGGATACCGGATATTGCATGGCCAAGCTTTGTCAATGGCGTGACACTTGGGATGTTAAAATTCAATGTTAATCGCTCGATGACCGATGGCAGGCCGTTTCACGCATTAAGGCAGTAGCTTACTCAACGCTTGCTTCAACTCGTCGCTTCCTTGGGCCTTGGGGATCTCCCGTTTTACGCGGATTTTATAAATAAGTTTTATATTATTGTCATTGTCGAATGCTTTCAATAACCTGTCAGAGTGAAACTGGGAGGTCGAATTTGCAATGATTTGCGCCGCAGACGAAACGCTTAAAACGCCTCGCTTATCGCGGTGTCGCTGTCTTGCCTATGCGAGTTCGTTTGGGTGTTGCGCAAGCTCTACGGCTTTAATCACACCGATATCATCGCTGTAATTCGCGTGTTGGCTGCGACACAGAAGGTTGTCATAAACTGGCTTGCCGTCGAGATAAAAAGGCGGTGGTTTTATTAAACCAGCACGGACATACGATGTAACGGCCATAGACTGACCGTTTGCTCGCACCGGTACTTCGTTTCGAAAGGCTGACAGTGAACTTGGGCTGAATATTAAAAACTGCTGGTGCATAGGCCGTGCGGCGGAACTGTAAGCTCGTTCCGCGCAGCACGAGACGATCTAGACGTACAGCATGGACGAGATCGCTCAGATGGGATAGACGGCCGGTTTTGCTCGCGTGGGTGGGCTGGACGGACGACATGTAGCCGTTTGCCGAGACCTTGTTCGTGGCGCAATAATAGTCGTCGCGACGGCGAGACAGCGTCATCGAGTGATGCACCGACAAGCTTGCTAGGGCCTCGCCCGGCATGTTCGCAATGCCGTCGCTTCGAGGAAGCGATAGACTAATTGACCAGGTGCCAATACGAGCACCCCATTGCTGGGGTTCCCGTCTGCGAAAGGGCCGGCGTCACGACCCCGTGCGCAAGCGGGCAACCGCGTGGTACATGGTCGCCATGTGGTAGGGCGTCGTCGACGGCATGTCCGCGCGCACCACGGCGCCGTCCTGCGCAATCGATTCTACCCAGCCGTAGTCGCGCAAGAAACGCTGCTTGAAACGGCCGAGTTGAGTTTTCAGGGGCACGTGCGCATCTTGCGCTTCGCTGGCGCCGCGCAGCGCTTGCGATGTGGCCAGCGCGCGGGCGAATTCGGTTTGCGCCCACAACCGCTCGTTTGGCTCGATCACATGGCCATGCTCGTCCAACGCAGCGCACACTCCGCCGGTGACAGGCGACACGCCGTGCCGGAGCGAGAACATATAGGCCGAGCCGAGCCACTTGGGCAGGTCGCTGTGTCCAAAGACATCCGGCGCGCTCGACGCGAGATAGAACCATTCGAACTGGTGTCCGGGTTCGATGCGCAAGGCGCTGCAGCCGATCGGCAACTCCGCGATGCAGCCGGTCGGGCGATGCACGAATGTAGCAATCATCTGTTCCGCGATACGCTGCAGCGCATCGGAAAACCACGCGTCGCGCTGCACGTCGCGGGCGGACAGGTAGGCTTCGGCCAAGTGCATGATCGGGTTCTGCTGCGGGCCGTCGACGAGCGTCCGAAAGTCGGCGGATAGCACCGCGTTGTACAGACCGGCGTCGGTCGCGAAGCGCGTTTCAATCACGTGCAGTGTCGCTTCGAGCAGATCCAGTGCATCCCGGTTGCCCCGGTGCCGGAAATATTCCGCGCAACTGAACACGATGAATGCATGCGTGTACAGATCCTTTTGCGTCTCTTGCGGCACGCCTTGTACATCGATGCTGTAGTGCCAGCCGCCATGTGTCGTATCCACGAACCGGCTGCGCAGCGATTCGAACAGGCGGTCTGCGTGATCGTGCCAGCCAGCTGCGCTGAACACGTAGAGTTGGCGCGCACATGCCATAGCCCGGTAGCGCGTGGGCGGCAACGCAGGCTGTCCTGGCGGCGCGATCACGTCATAAGGCAGGCCTAATGCATCATTGAAGCCCCGGGTGGCCCACAAGGGCAAAATCACGCTGGCCAGGTGCTGGTGCAACTCGTCGATGGTTGCGCTGGCGTAGTTTGGCTGGTTCATGCAACAGGCCTTTTTCCGGGAACGGCTGGGATGCGAGTGTACCGCAACTGTCGCCCCTTCCCGCTGTCGGCGTGGCGATGGAGTGCGCACCCGTCGCGCGCGGCCGGCAGCCTGCTATGCTAGCGGGCTCGGCATCGCCAGAGCCCGACCTGACCCGACCCACGGGCGGCCGTGCCTGGCTTGGCCGGTGCACGCAACGTCCCTTCCGACCTATGAATACAGTACAAGAATCAAACGCTCGTCCGCTCGGCATCATGGCTGCGTTGCCGGAGGAAATCGCCCCCCTGATCGACGAAATGCGTGCCGCGCCGGACTGGCGCACGGTGACGCTGGGCCGCCGCGAATACGCGCTTGGCACGCTGCGCGGCCTGCCGTGCGTGATGACGCTGGCGCGTGTGGGCAAGGTAGCCGCGGCGACCACCGCGACTGCGATGATCCACCAATTCGGTGTTGACGCCATTATTTTCACTGGCGTCGCGGGTGGTGTCGCGCGGCAGGTGCGGGTGGGTGACATCGTCATCGCGGATGCGCTGATGCAGCACGACCTGGACGCATCGCCGCTGTTTCCGCGATTCGAAGTGCCGTTGCTCGGCGTGTCTCGCTTCGGCACTGACGATAGCCTGTCGGACGCGCTTGCAGTGGCCGCGGCATCGTTTGTGCGCGCGCAGGCGACGCAGCTCGTCCAGCGCTACCGTGGTGTGATCGACGATATGCCGCGCGTGCATCGGGGGCTCGTCGTTAGCGGCGACCGGTTCATTGCCGACCATGCTGCACGCGAAGCCGTGCTAGCGGCCGCGCCGGACGCATTGGCGGTCGAAATGGAAGGGGCTGCGCTGGCGCAGGTCTGTCACGAGTACGACGTGCGCTGCGCGGTGGTCCGCACGATCTCGGATGTCGCTGACGCACACGCCGCGGTGTCGTTCTCGACGTTCCTCGCCGAGGTGGCGAGCGCGTATTCGAGCGGCGTGCTGCAGCGTTTTCTTGCGCAGCACCGGGTGCAGCAATAGCGGTCGCGACGCGTAGCCGTCCCGCATGAGCCGGCGGTCTTCGGGTGGCGCCGGCCAATTGGGCTTGGAGCCTGCTATGCGAAGGCTTCTTTGAAGGAAGCAAGAACGGTATTCAGTGCCTTGATTCTCATGGCTCACCCATGGATGGCTCGGATGATATGGACTATCAGGCAACGATCGGCCGGTCGACGGCCCGATCCTTGGCGCAAAGCCGCTTTACTTTACGCAGCCTTTGCCGCGCATTCTGCGCACAAGCCCTTGAGTTCAAGTTCGCCTCGGACAAGTGTGAAGCCGGTCGATTCAATCTTATCCACCAGCGCGTGATGAACACCCGGCGCATCGATTTCCGCGACTGCGCCACAGGACTGACAGACGATCAGGATTCCGTGCCGGCAGTGCGTCAAGTCATGACATACCGTGAACGCGTTGATCGACTCGATCCGATGCACCAATCCCACGGACTGCAGGAAATCGAGCGCGCGGTAGACGGTCGGCGGCGCGGAGCCCGGGTGAATCTTGCGCATTTCGTCGAGCAGCGTGTAGGCCTTGGTGGCGCGGCCGGATTGCAGCAGCAACGACAGGACTTTCTGGCGTAGCGGTGTCAGCGATTCGCCGCGCTCCTGGCAGTACGCGTGCGCGAGCTGCAACGCCTGCGCGACATCGGGCACCGGTGGACCGGCCTGCGCCGCGCGAGCAGTGGGAGTACGGGATGGAGTGTTGGGCATGCCAATGATTCTACATGGGCTGGCGCGCCCGTGCGTTGCTGCTGCGCCAGCGCCGCAGCAGCAACGCATTGCCCACGACGCTCACGCTGGACAAGGCCATCGCTGCACCCGCGACCATCGGATTGAGCCACCCGAGCCCGGCCAATGGCACGCCGACGATGTTGTAGACGAAAGCCCAGAATAGGTTTTGCCAGATTTTGCGATATGTACGTCGTGACAGGTCCAGTGCGTCGGCCACCAGTGCAGGATCGTCACGCATTAACGTGATGCCGGCAGCGTGCATCGCAACGTCCGTGCCGCTGCCGATCGCGATGCCCAAGTCGGCGGTGGCCAGCGCCGGCGCATCGTTGACACCGTCGCCGACCATCGCCACCACATTGCCTTGCTCGCGCAACCGCGCGATCATCGCGGCCTTGTCTTGCGGCGACATGTCCGCATGCACTTCGGCGATGCCAACCGCCGAGGCGACTGCCGCTGCGCTGCCGCCGTTGTCACCCGTCATCAGCAGGGTGCGCATGCCCGATGCGGCGAGCCGGGCGAGCGCCGCCTGGGCCGATGGCCTGACCGTGTCGCCGAACGCGATTAGCGCCAGCGGGGCAGGCGATGGCGCCACGCGCACCAGCCACGATACGGTGTTGCCGGCCCGCTGCAGTGCGTCCGAACGCCCCTGCCGCGCCGCGTCGGGCACGATGCCAAGCTCGCGCAGCCATCGCGTGCTGCCAATGCCAAAGATCGCGTCGCCGATCGTTGCCTGAATGCCACGTCCAGCGATGGCGCGGGTGTCGCGCGCCTTGGCGGCAACTACCTGCCGCTGCTGTGCCAAGGCAACGATTGCGCGCGCCAGCGGATGTTCGCTGTGCTGCTGCACACCGGCGGCAATCGACAGCGCGTCCTCGTCTGTGCCCTCTAATGCATCGAAGGCCACGACGACGGGCTTGCCGTCGGTCAACGTGCCGGTCTTGTCGAGCGCGATGACGTTAACCCGATGCGCAAGCTCCAGTGCCTCGGCGTCCTTGATCAGCATCCCATGTCGGGCCGCGACGCCGGTGCCGGCAAGGATGGCGGTTGGCGTCGCAAGCCCAAGCGAACAGGGGCAGGCGATCACCAATACGGCGACTGCGTTCAGGATCGCGTGTTGGACCGGTGCGCCGGTAAGCAACCAGCCGTACAGCGTGACCAGTGCAATCGCGATGATGGCCGGCACAAATACGGCGCTGACGCGATCCACCAGTCGCTGGATGGGCGCCTTCGCGGCCTGTGCGGTCTCGACCAGCTGGATGATCTGCGCCAACATCGTTTGTGCACCGACCCCCGTCGTCTCGATCACGACCGCGCCTTCGCCGTTCAGCGAGCCGGCGTGCACTGTGTCGCCTTCATCTTTCGCCACGGGAAGGCTCTCACCGCTCAGCATGGTTTCATTCGCGTGCGTGCGGCCGCTGACGATGCGGCCATCAACCGGGAATCGCTCGCCGGGACGCACGATCACTTGCATGCCGACGCGCACGTCGGACAGTGGTAGCGCACGTTCGGTGCCCTCGATACGCACGCGGGCTGTATCAGGCCGCAGCGCGTTTAGTGCGCGAATCGCGGCGGTGGTCTGTCGCTTGGCGCGGGTTTCGAGCCACTTGCCGAACAGCACCAGCGTGATGACTACGGCGGATGCCTCGAAATAGAGGGGGGCACCGCCATGTGGGTGGGTCGCCCATTGGTAAAGGGACAATCCATAAGCGGCCGATGTGCCCAGCGCGACAAGCAGGTCCATGTTGCCGGATAGCGCTCGCACGGCCTTGTAGCCGGATACGTAGAAGCGCGCGCCGAGCACGAACTGGATCACGGTCGCCAGCACGGCTTGCAGCAGAATCGGCACGCTTGGCGCGCCGTGGCCTGTCGCCGCCTGTATGTCCGCCATCGGCTCGCCGGAGGAATGGGGCGATGGCGCGGTGCCCGCCAGCATCTCGATCATGGGCACCAGCAGCGGCAGTGTCAGCAAGGTGGAGACGATCACCGCCGCCAGCAGCCGCATTGCGTTCTCGTGTGAAGCCGCAGCGGGCGTCTCGGGCGTTAGATGTGCGTCGTAGCCAACCTTCTTGACGGCGGCGACGAGTGTGGGAGCCGCCACATCGGGCCCGGCCGTGACCGATGCCCGCTCGGTCGCCAGATTAACGGTCACATGGAATACCCCCGGCACCTTGCCGAGTGCGCGCTCGACACGCGTCACGCAGGAGGCGCATGTCATGCCTTCAATATCCAGCGATGTCGTGTAGGTCGGGGAGGCTTTCATCATGTCGGGGCGCGATACAGGATGGATGCAGTATCAGCCTTCTCATGATGGGAGAGTCAAGGTCACACGGCGACCCGTCACGCCGCTGCCACGCGCGACAGAACAACACTACGATGCCCATCCCGGGTCCGGCGTCGCGACCGAAGGGGCTACCGTCGGTCGATACGGCATCCAGAGCGGCGTGCTCAGGGCCCAGTCTTCGAGCGACGAAAACGCATCGGGCGGGTTCGATGACGTATCGGTGATGCCGATCTACGTATCGTTCGACGTCGACGAGCAGACGTACTTGCAGTATTTGAGCCGTGACGGTCACGGCGGGAGCAGCGTGCCGGTGCAGCTGGATCTGGCCAATGAGGCGGGTTACTCGCGCAATGGTGTCATCGCGTCGGTCGATAACCGGCTTGACACGACATCCGGCACGATCCGCGTGCGCGCGCGCTTTGACAACGTGGACGGCTCGCTGCTGCCCGGTCTGTATGCGCGAGTGAAAGTCGGCGGCGGCGCGCCGCATCCGGCCGTGATGATTGGCGACAGCGCAATCGGCACAGACCAGGACAAGAAGTACGTGCTGGTGGTCACGCCGCAAGGCCGCGCCGAATATCGTGAAGTGCAGTTGGGCAACCAACAGGATGGCTTGCGCGTGATCACCAAGGGGCTCAAGTCCGGTGAGCGCATCGTCGTGAACGGACTGCAGCGGGTGCGTCCTGGCGAGCCGGTGAAGGTCAATGCCGTGCAGATGACGAGCTGATGTAAAAGGAAATCAGCGTGAATATTTCAAAGTTCTTTATCGACCGGCCGATCTTCGCCGGGGTGCTGTCGGTGCTGGTGTTGCTGGCCGGCGTAATTGCACTGTTCCAGCTGCCGATTTCCGAGTATCCGGAGGTCGTGCCGCCTTCGGTGATCGTGCACGCGCAGTATCCAGGCGCGAACCCGAAGGTGATTGCCGAGACGGTGGCCTCGCCGCTAGAGGAACAGATCAACGGTGTCGAGAACATGCTGTACATGCAGTCGCAGGCCAATAGCGACGGCAACATGACCACGACAGTGACCTTCAATCTCGGCACCGATCCGGATAAGGCACAGCAGCTGGTGCAGAATCGGGTGTCGCAGGCATTGCCGCGATTGCCCGAGGACGTGCAGCGGCTCGGGGTGACCACGATCAAGAGTTCGTCCACGTTGACGATGGTCGTGCATCTGATTTCGCCGAACGACCGCTACGATATGACGTATTTGCGTAACTACGCGTTGATTAATGTCAAGGACCGGCTAGAGCGGATCTAGGGCGTCAGCCAGGTGCAATTGTGGGGTTCCGGCGACTATTCGATGCGTGTTTGGCTCGATCCGCAAAAGGTCGCGCAACGCGGCATGGCCGCGAGCGACGTGATCAACGCGATTCGCGAGCAGAACGTGCAGGTCGCCGCCGGCGTGGTCGGCGCCTCGCCGGCGTTACCTGGCGCGCCGTTGCAGCTGTCGGTCAACGCGCAGGGTCGGCTGCAGACCGAAGAGCAGTTCGGCCATCGTGCTGAAGACCATCGCCTGATGGCGGGGTGACACACCAGCGAGACGTGGCGCGCGTGGAACTCGGCGCATCCGAGTATGGGCTGCGTGCGTTGCTCGACAATAAACCCGCGGTTGCGATCGCGATCAACCAGTCGCCGGGGGCGAATTCGCTGGCGATCTCCGAGCCGGTGCGCAAGACGATGGCCGAACTCAAGGCCGACATGCCGCCGGGGGTGGAATACCGCATTGTCTATGACCCGACGCAGTTCGTGCGGGCCAGCATCAACGCGGTCGTACACACACTGCTCGGGCGAGCGCGCTGGTTGTGATCGTGGTGATCGTGTTCCTGCAGACCTGGCGGGCGTCCATCATTCCGTTGATCGCGGTGCCGGTGTCGATCGTCGGCACGTTTTCACTGCTGCTCGCGTTCGGTTTCTCGATCAACGCGTTGTCACTGTTCGGCATGGTGCTGGCGATCGGCATCGTCGTCGATGATGCGATCGTGGTGGTGGAGAACGTCGAGCGCAACATCGCCTCCGGGCTATCCGCCAAGGAGGCGACCTATCTTGCGATGCGTGAGGTGAGTGGGCCGATCATCGCCATCGCGCTGATGCTGGTCGCGGTGTTCGTGCCGCTGGCGTTCATGAGCGGTCTGACCGGGCAGTTCTACAAGCAGTTTGCGATGACCATCGCGATTTCCACGGTGATCTCCGCGTTCAATTCGCTGACGCTATCGCCGGCGTTATCCGTGCTGCTGCTCAAGGCCCGTACCGTCGCATTGCGTGAGCAGGCGCTTCAGCTCGTACAGCATCGCTTCGACGAGGGTGATATCAGCGAACTGGACGTTGCGCGCGCAACGTCCGAATTGGCGACGGCCCGCTCGGATGCGATAACGCTCGCCCAGCTTAGGGCTGTCTCGGAGCACAGCCTGGCGATTCTGCTTGGCAAGCCGCCAGCGCAGATCTCGCTCGCGCCGCGGCCGCTGGAGCCGGTCACGGTGCAGATCCCGGCCGGCTTGCCATCCGCGCTGCTCGAGCGCCGCCCGGACATTGCAGCCGCCGAGCGCGCGATGGCGGCGGCCAATGCCCGGATCGGCATCGCCAAGGCTGCGTTCTTCCCGAGCCTGACGCTGACCGGGGCCGGTGGGTTCGAATCGGCCAGCCTCGGCGATCTATTTCGCTGGACCAGCCGCACGTTCCTGCTCGGCCCGATGGTCGGCACCGCGCTGACGATGCCCCTGTTCGACGGTGGCGCGCGCAGCGCGAACCTGGCCAATGCGCGCGCCAAGTACGAGGAGGATGTCGTGAACTATCGGCAGCAGGTGCTCGTCGCGTTCCAGGAAGTTGAGGACAACCTCGCAAACTTGCGCATCCTGACCGACCAGATCCAGGCGCAGAACGACGCCGTGCAGGCATCGGGTCGGGTTGCACAGTTGTCGCGCGCGCAGTACCGCGAGGGCTCAGTCAACTATCTGGACGTGATCGATTCGGAGCGCACGGTGCTACAGAGCCAGCGTGCGGCCGTGCAGCTGACCGGCGCGCAGGCGGTGTACACGGTGAACCTGATACGCGCGCTGGGCGGCGGCTGGGACGCGCCAACGTCCCCGACGCAACCGGCCTCGCCGCTGGCTGCGCGCTAAAGGTTTTTCGCCGGCCGCCATGGAGCGGCGCCACGGTCACCGACGGATGGCCGCCGCGCCGATTGTTCATCCAATCCAACAAGTCCATTCCGTTGCAGCCGATTTATCCGTTCTCGCGTGGTTCCTACAATGCCATGCATCGACGTAGGAACAGCGATATCGTGCGGCTCGGTGGCCGCGATGCACGAGGCGATATCGCATCGCAAGTGGAGCATCTGATGAGAGCGCTGATCGAACGCCAGTTGTACCACCCTGCATTCATGCTGCCGATGATCGCACTGATGCAGTTGATGGTCGCGCTCGACTTTAACCTGACGCAAGTTATCCTCATCATGGTGACCAAAGGTGTGCAAAGCGGCTGGCACGTGTTGCACCATGCGGTTGTGCACCTACTGGGCTGCTCGGTCAAACCACTCGGCGATCGCGACTGCCTCTGCGGTTACCATTGAACGTAACCCCGTGCGAACGCAACCCCGCGTTCGCGCCTGCCCGATTCTGCGCGCTGCGATGCTGGCTAACCGTCCACTGACCGAGCAAATGGGTAACCGTTAATTCGATGCTGACCACTTGGTTGGCCAACTGATCGAGAAAATCAGGCGGCGCGTCGTCCAGTTTCCATGGTGAGTCCGTCACACGTACCTGCATCTGTCGCATGAGCCGGGCGAGCAGCGCGCGCACCTATCGCGGATCGTCATGTACGACGAGGCGGTCCTAGGCGTGCATCGCTGCATAAGTCGCAGGTCGGTGCGAGTCGCAGGCCGTTGCGGCACGATGAGCCTGTTGTTTGCTCGGATACCAGTCTGGCGACACGTAGGCGCTTGAGCCTTGCAACAAAGCGAGCGTGTCCGAATCAGTGCGCGCGTCGCGGATTGGCGTATGCGATGGGGCACTTCGGCGTGTCGAGCCATTCTGCGCCGGCATCGATTTCGAAAGGTATGGGGTTGGCGCCTCCGGCCCGTTGCCGCTGAGCGTGACGAGCGTGCCCCACGCAGGCTTGGCGATCAGCCTGTGCAGCACATCGACGCATTTTTTTGAATGGTGGTGCAGAAACATGGGTGTCGTCCATGGGTAGGTGCAGCATGTGTTGGCCAATTGACAAGAGCCAGCCGCATGTCAACAATCTTGTCGCGGTTCATAGTTTGCAGCCGGCCGAGGACCACGGCCGCAGGTCGCAGCACGGGGTCCGGGGCGGAATGGGCCGCATCGGGTGGTCTGCGAATAACAAATACGAGGCAATCCTGATGATGCAACTCAAGTCGCTGCCGCATGCGTCGCGCGTCGTCGCACGCGTGCCTACTCCTGTTTCATATTGTGGCGCATTGGCCGCCGCCGTGCTGGCCATCGGCTGCGCGGGGCCCCCGACGTCGGGCGCGAGCAATGCCGGTTGGACGGCGACAGAGGTGGCCGATTCGTATGTGTTCGGCTATCCACTGGTGGTGATGGACGTGCTGCGCGAGGCGCAGACGGCGACGCGTCCGGTCAACCAACTCTATACGGGGACGTCGGGTGAGCCGGGCTTTGTCAGCAGCGGGTGGCTGGATCTCGGCCCTGAGCCGGTCGTGCTGTCGCTGCCCGACGCGCATGGCCACTACACACTGGTGCAGGCCAATGACATGTGGACCAACGTCGCCGTGTCGGCCGGCACCCGCACGACCGGCTCGCGCGCGCAAACCATCGCGTTCGTCGGGCCGGGCTGGATGGGCAGCTTGCCGCCTGGCGTCGCACGCGTGGATTCGTCAACCCGTTATTTGATGCTTCGCGTGGTGGAGCCGGGTGTGGCGCGCGGCGGCACACGGTCGCACAAGCCGAATGCAACTCCACGGGTCGCGCCACTGACCGCGTGGCTGGGCAAGCACGGCGCCGTACCATCGTCGGTGTTCGCCCGCGTTTCGCCGTCGCCGGCCGGCACGTCAACAGGCAGCCGCATGGCCGGTAGCGCCGCGCGTGGCGCGTGGCGCCCGGCCGATGATGGATCGACCGTTGCCGCCGCGCTCGCCCGCGTCGACCAGATGAATGCTCAGGCCTTCTTTACCCGCTTGTCCGCGGCGCTGGTCGATAGCCCACCTGTGGCGGACACGGACGATCACGCGTTGCAAATGCTCAAGCAGCTCGGCATCGTGCCGGGCCAGTCTCTCGCACTGTCGCCCGTCTCGGCCAAGGCATTTGCGGCCGGTATCGAGCAGGGCACGGCACGCGTGCGTAGCGTGCCCCCGAACGGTGTCGTGGCGGCGAACGGATGGCGTTGGTTTGATGACGATGCGGGCAGCTACGGACAGGATTATGCGTATCGCGCGTACGTTGCCACGGTGATGCCCGGCGCAGGTCTGACGGAGGATGTGCTGACGCCGGTCGCCGATGTGGACCGCGACAACCGCCCGCTATCGGGGAAGAATGGCTACATGATGCATTTCGCGCGTAACCAGTTGCCCGTCTCGGCCGGCGGCTGGACGCTCGTCGCGGAGCCGTTGGATGACGACGAAGCCAGCGGCGTCGGCGCGTCGTCCAGGGGCGACGCGCGTAGGCCGGGGTGGCGTAACTGCCATGTCGTGCTGACCGATCGCGATCATCTAGTGCGCAGCCGGGACGGGGCGATTGATATCACCGTGCAGCCGACCGCGCCAGCGCGCCCTGCCACAGCGAACTGGCTCGTATCGCCGACCGGCCGTTTCAGGATGGTCATGCGGATCTATGGCCCCAGTTCGGTGATGCGCCGCTCGAACTGGCGGCCGCCGGCATTGGATCGCCAGTAGCCAGCCGCTCTCTGTTACCTGCGTCGGCCCACCGCCCATCCCGGTTCGAGTGCGGATCGGCTGTGCGTGATCGTTGTCTGCGGGAGCTGGTAACGTAGAACGTGCGGCGACGGGTTACCACGTGTTTGTCATGCTTACCGGCAACGTCGTTGTTGGCTATTACACGTCGTTAGCCGCCGGTGTCATGCGCGGATTTGTCGCCTGACGCGGCGCTTAACCTGCCGCGGTATCCGTCCATCGCGGCGATTTGGAGAGGGCGATGAGCCGTCAATTTCAACTACGGGGGGCAGGGGGACTATTTCCAGCGGCAAGCCGTCGTGGAGGGTGGCACACTGTCTTGTAAAGTAGTAACGTTACTACAAAATGCTTTTGCTGGAGATTCGTCGTGACCATTACGACTGTATCAAGCCGAGAACTCAATCAGGATGTGACTCGGGCCAAGAAAGCCACGAAGGACGGTCCCGTGTTCATCACGGATCGGGGCCGGCCGGCCCACGTGCTTTTGAGTTTTGAGGAATACCAGCGTCTCACCCAGCGGCGTTGCAACATTGCCGACGCGCTTGCCATGCCTGGAGTCGAGGACATCGAATTTGATCCGCCACGCGTCAACATCACGCCCCGGCCAGCCGACTTCTGACCTGCTAATGTTCGTCCTCGATACCAATGTGGTGTCCGAACTGCGCAAGGTACGGGCGGACAGAGCCGATCCCAACGTCGCGGTGTGGTCGGCGACCGTAGACGCGTCCGAACTGTTTGTTTCGGCCATCACGATCATGGAACTGGAGACCGGCGTGCTACAGATTGAACGGCGGGATCCTGTCCAGGGTGCTGCGCTCAAGGCGTGGCTGGATGGGCGTGTTTTGCCTGAATTCACGGAGCGCATTTTGCCGATTGATACAGCCGTCGCGCAGCGCTGCGCGCGACTTCATGTGCCGGATCGACGCTCCGAACGTGACGCGCTGATTGCCGCAACGGCACTGGTGCACGGCATGACGGTGGTGACGCGCAATGTGGCCGGTTTTGTTGAAACCGGCGTGTCCGTCGTGAACCCGTGGGACGCGCCGAAATCATTGTGTGAGTTGGCCCTGCCAACAGGCGTGCGTTTCGATCAGCAGCAGCGGTGACGGATATCCTGCAGCTGGCCGCGTTCGCATTGCCGCCAATGTTTCCGCCCGACGCAGTGCAGCAGGCCTACGTGACTCACGCTCGCCGATAATGCCAGTGGGCACCCGATCGCCGGTAGCGTCAAATAGGCCTTCGATTCGCCATCGCGCGAGCCGGCTCGTGGCACCGCTATGCCGAATGTCACCTCATGCTGCCTTGAGCCGGTGCTGCGTATCAATCCACAGTTTTCCCCAGCGCAATGCGTACGCGGTGGCCTGTTCGGCCTCGAAAAAATAGTCGAGCGCCTCGAAGTGCTCCACGTGCGCCCGTGTGCCATGCTGCTGGCCTTCGAGGTCGAGATTGGCGGCATACAGGCCATTGCCCAGCGGCTTTGCGCTGGGCAATATCGTGTAGCCCTTGTAACTGCGGCATATCTCCATGGGTATTTTGCAAGCTAGCGTGACGCCTATAGCATACGCCGGACAAAATCGGCCGCGAACGAATCAATAGCGCAATTGATATGAAGACGGCTGTTCGACGCTGGTCAGGCTATTCTGGCAGCCGGCACGGCGCGTTTGGATGCGAGGATCGCGTCAACATACGCTTTCAGCCTCGCGTTGCTTGCGTCGATGCCGTAATGTTGTGCTCGCTGGCGAGCGCGTCCGGCGAGCCCGGTGCGCAGCGCGGGGTCGGTCAGCACCGTACGCATTGCGTCTACCATCGCGTCGACGTCGCCGACCGGAACGAGGATGCCGGCACGGCCGCCATCGAGGATTTCACTGGGCCCGGTCGGGCAGTCGGTTGCGATAATCGGCCTGCCCAGCGCGAGGCCCTCGAGCAGCACCATCGGCATGCCTTCGTAGCGCGAACTCAGTATCTGGAGTGTCGCGCCGGCGATCACTGGATGCGGGTTGTTCAATTGACCGGTGAAGTGCACACGCTCGCTGATACCCAACTCGCGCGCCAATTGCTCGAGTTCGGCGCGAAACGCTCCGTCTCCCACCATCACCAAATGCTCGCGTACGACGTGCGCCATCACCAAACGTTGATATGCTCGCAACAGCGTGCGATGGTCCTTCTGGATCTCGTCAAGGCGGGCTACCGAGACGATGTAGGGCTCATCAGGCATTGACGCGCTGCCGACCTGATGGGACGCACGTTCGTGGATCGCCGCGATATCGATCGCATTGGGCAGCACCAGCAGCGGAGGTAGCCGCGAGCCGAACATCGCCCGTGCTTCATCGGCCATGTGCTCGGTCAGCGCCGCAATCCGGTCGTAGGCTTGATATTGTTTCAGCAAGCGCCGGACCTTGTGAGGCCGGCCACCCAGCCGAGCATCGAAGCTGAAGTGATTTACTCCGAGCCATCCGACGCCGTACCGGCCTGCGATGCGGCGCAGCGACATATCGAAATCGACGATTAAATGATGCTCGCGGGCAAGATGGGCGATGCGCTGTGACACATAACGGCGCACGACAACCGTATTGAAGATGTCGCGCGCGATGCGTTCGAGTTTGCTGCGCTTGTGCAGGTGACGTCGTGTTTGGAAAAAATTCAGCCATCTGCGATCGACCAGCGACTCGATGCGCACGTCGGCCGGGATCGACGCGCGGAAACGACGTTCCAGCGCAGCCGACGTGAACATGACTGACAGCGTCACATTGAAATGCTTGCGATCGAAAACGCGCAACCATTGGATCAGTGCGCTTTCAATGCCGCCGTCGTTAAATTCGGTGATGTGGAAAATAATCCGGGCGCACTGTGCCGTGCCGGCTTCCCTTGATGATAATCGTTTCATGAGCAACGTGTGGTGAATGGCTACGACGACTCGACGCCACGTTGATGGCGTGAACGCATACCCCTAGCCGCGAAGCGTTATACCACAATCCTGTGCGGACCCTTTCCGTTCGCGCGCGCGTTCATGCTGCACCGCAAAACTTTATGCGCAAAAAGCTTGTGTGAGGGCCCGCGGTCGATGTTGATGCCAATGATGGATGAAGCCCTATCTCGATCGCCATCAACGCCGCCGCCCACTAACCTTGTCTTGGCGGCATCGCGGGCCAAAGCGCGAGCGACATATGACGCCGAACAGCGTTGCAACCAAACAGCGGTGCCATCAAGAAATAGGCGCCAGCGCAGGCTGTGCCCAGTTGCGCAATGCGGCGAAGAATAACACCAGGCTGACGCCGTACCCGGCACAACCTGTCAGCGCGCGGCGGTGACGGCCCAGCACAAGCATGCCGCCGCCCGGCGAGACGCGTAAGACAGACGCCCAGCTAAATGACAGGATACCGTATGTTTTGCGTGGACCTATGCGGCCGGCAGTCGGTGGGGTGGGACGATGCCCAGCTTGGCGATGCGCCGGTACAGCGTTGCGCGCGATATGCCGAGTGCCTGTGCCGCCGGAATGGGGCGCCACTGGTGCCGCGTCAGCGCAGCGACGATACGTTCGCGCTCGTCGGTCAGTGATTCGAGCGTCACCGGCGGCGTTGCTGGTGAGTCCAGTTCGGATGCGATTTCGGCTGGCAAATGGTGCCATTCGACCCGGTTTGTGTCGGTCACGGCGCATGCGTAGCGCAATGCGTGGCGCAGTTGCCGCACGTTGCCGGGCCACGGATGATGGCACAGGCGTTCGAGTACCGCAGGATCGAGCACGAGCTTATGCGGCACGGCGCGCGCTTCGTCGTCGAAAACGGCCTGTATCAGCGCCCGAATGTCGATACGTTCGCGAAGCGGCGGCAGCCGTAGTACCGCCCCGCTGAGGCGGTAGTACAGGTCCTCGCGGAACGTGCCTTGCGCGACCATTGCGTCCAGGTCGCGGTGTGTCGCGCAAATCACGTTCACATCGACGCGGGTCGCCGTCTCGGCGCCCAACGGTAGTACCTCGCCGTCGGCTAGTACACGCAGCAGCCGTGTTTGCAGCGACAGCGGCATGTCGCCGATCTCATCTAGGAACAGTGTGCCGCCATGCGCGAGCGCGATCTTGCCGCGCGTGCCTTTGCTGCGTGCGCCCGTGAACGCACCGGCCGCATACCCAAACAACTCGCTTTCGATCAGCGACTCCGGCAGCGCACCGCAGTTAACCGCCACGAAGGGTTGCTGGCATCGGATGCCCGACTCATGAATCGCGCGCGCGAAGACCTCTTTGCCGCAGCCGCTTTCCCCGAGAATCAGGATCGGCAGGCGCCGCTCCGCGACGCGCAGCGCAATGCTCGCCGCCTGGGCGACCCGCCGGTCCTGGCTCTGCGCGAAGACTCCCAGTGGTCCAGTGCCGGCCGGCGTATCGGACAGACGACCGGCTGGCATACCGGGCCGCATACCGGATGGGCCGGGTGCTCGACTATCGTGCGGCAGCGCGCCGTGCAACGATGACGCAAGCCGTGCTGACGCCGCTGGTCTGGCAGCACGCGCTGAAGTCAAGACGCCCGCCGCGTGCCCACGCCGTTGCGGTCTACGGATTCGCGCATATAGAATCGTACCCGACGCGCACAGCCGCAACGGCAGCACGTCATGCAGATTCGACGCATCGAGCATGCGCGCAAGCGGCACGTCGAACAAGTCAGCCAGGTGGCCACGGGCGCCGCCGGTGAGCCCTGGAATGGTCTCGCGAGCGTGGGCGTTGGCCGCAACAAGGTTGCCGCCCTCGTCGAACGCAATCAGTACCTCCGGCCACGCCTCGACGAAGTGCCGGCTGATGTGGCCGAACAGGATCCAATGGTGGGTGGTCTGGTTCAGGAAGTAGGCGTCCTCGATCAATCGGGCGTTTTGTCGCACCAATTGGTAGATCAATCCCTGGCTGTCGCGATTGTCCGGCGAGCGGATCGCCGACGCATCGAGCACGCCAATCAGACACCCGTCCGGCGCGAAGATCGGCGCCGCGCTGCACGTAAGCGTGGTGAATGCGGCGCGGAAATGATCCGTCTTATGCACGGTAATCGGGGCTAGGTCGGCGAGCACGTTAGCGATGCCGCACGTGCCTTCCTCCTGTTCAGACCAACACGATCCGATGTGCAAGCCCGCATGCTTGAAGTCCGCGCGACGATCGCGGTCGATCCGATAGTCGATCGTCACGCCATGTGAATTAGTTAGTAATACACAATAGTCCGCGGTGCGGACCGTCTCGTGCAGCCTGGACAGGCACTGGCCCGATGCACGCAAAAATGCCTCTTCGCGCTCGCGCAACTCGCGCAGTTCGCTAGCGCTGACGACGCGCGGCCCCACGCGCGAGGACGGATCGAGCCGGTACTGCTCGAGCGAACGTTGCCAAGATGAAACGAGGCGCGACGCTTCGTTGTTGAGTGGTGCGTTGCGACTTTCGATCGCGCTGTGTACGCGCTTGATGTGCTGGTTAAATGAGACGTACGGCATCGCGAACTCCGGCAGAGAACCTGCAGCTTGAGCCGTTTTTAGCACATTCGTCGCCTTCGGCACACGTTGCAATGCAACATGCCCAGTGGCGTGAGACGACCGTCTCATCAGGCAGCGCCACGCGTCTCACGCTCATCTAGGCATGTTGCGCTGGTGCGCCAACTTGTCCCAACCCCGTCGCAGCGGACTTGTCCCGGCTTGATGCCGTCACGCTTTGCCGCCCCTCGATGCGAGCGAGCGCATACGGACGACGACGCATTGAGACAGCCAAGTAGACGCTCAGCGTGGCGCCACCGCGCGTGCAGTTTCTTCGTATGGGCTGCGCAGCCCCATTGCGATGGGCTTGCGCGGCTGGCGTGAACGTGGCTTACTCATATTGGCATGCACATTGCAATGACAGTGTCTGCCAGCAACATGTCCGCTCATGCTGATGAGCGGTGACGCCGGGTGGCAACGCCGGGCAAGGAGACAACGCTGTGTCAAGCACCGTTCCGGTGGTCGGTATCATTGCTAATCCTGCATCTGGTCGCGATATTCGTCGCCTGACCACGCATGCGTCGGTGTTCCCGACTGCCGAAAAAGCGAACATGGTGGTCCGGCTACTTGCAGGGCTGGGTGCGTTGGGCGTGCGTCGCGTATTGACACTGCGGGACAAAACGGGTGTCGCGGCGCTCGTGTTGCGCGCTGTGCAGACGCAGGCGGCCCTGGGCGGACGCGAGCGGTGGCCGCAGGTGGAGTTCGCCGACCTGCCGATGACGCAGAGCGTGGCCGACACGCATGCGGGTGTGGCGTACATGGTCGAGCGCGGCGTATCGCTGATCGCCGTGCTGGGTGGCGATGGCACCCATCGCGCGGTGGCGATGCATTGCCGCGACGTGCCGCTGCTCACGTTGTCCACCGGCACTAACAACAGCTTCCCGGATCTGCGCGAGGCGACCGTGGCGGGCCTGGCCGGTGCCCTGGTCGCGATCGGCGCAGTTCCTCCGGACACGGCACTGTCGCGCAACAAACGCCTCGTGGTGCGCTGTGTATCTGGACGCAAGCGCGGACATGAGGAGATTGCGCTGGTTGACCTGTGCGTGAGCCGGCAGCGCTTCGTCGGCGCGCGTGCGGTATCCGATCCGTCTGACATTCACGCCTTGTTCCTGACCTTCGCCGCCGCCGATGCCATTGGCCTGTCGTCGATCGGCGCCGCGTGGGCGCCGGTGGCCCGCACTGCGCCGCATGGCTTGCAGATGACATTTGCCGATGCACCGCCGGCTGGCGTGCCGCTAGTTGCACCCATCGCGCCGGGCCAAATCGGCACCGTGTGGATGACTGACTGTGAGCGGTTGGAGGTCGGCCAGCAGGTCATGCTCGACGCCGTTTATGGCACGTTGGCGTTCGACGGCGAGCGCGAGATCGAAATTGAAAAAGGTGAAACCTATGTCGTTTCGCTCGACTGGGAGGGACCGCTAACGGTCGATGTCGAGCGAACCCTGCGTTTTAGCGCGGCGCGGCAATTCCTGCGTGAACGCGCAGCAGCGTTGTTCAACTAGCACGATCCAATCATAGGAGGTCTAATTATGTCGATATCGAACCAGCTTACCCGCGAGACATTGCTCGACGCGTACCGGTCGATGCGTACGATCCGCGAGTTCGAGGAGCGTTTGCACGTCGAGTTCGCGACCGGTGAGATCCCGGGCTTCGTTCACCTTTATGCGGGCGAGGAAGCGTCCGCGGTCGGCACGATGATGCACCTGAACGATATCGATTATGTGGCGACGACGCACCGTGGCCACGGTCATTGCATTGCCAAGGGCGTCGACGTGCATGGCATGATGGCCGAGATCTACGGCCGCCGCACTGGCGTTTGCCGGGGCAAAGGTGGCTCGATGCACATCGCTGACCTGTCGCGTGGCATGTTAGGCGCGAACGGCATTGTTGGCGCAGGCGCACCGCTGGTGTGTGGCGCCGCGCTATCCGCCAAGTTCAAGAAAACCGGTGGTGTTGGCGTTTGCTTCTTCGGTGACGGCGCGTCCAACCAGGGTGTGATTTTCGAATCGATGAACCTGGCCTCGGTCTGGCGGTTGCCGGCCATTTTTGTGGCTGAGAACAATGGATACGCTGAAGCGACATCGGCATCGTGGTCCGTCGCGGCCGACAACATTGCCGACCGCGCCAATGGCTTCGGCATGCCCGGCGTGATTGTGGACGGATTCGATTTCTTCACTGTGTACGAGGCGCTGGGCGAAGCCATCAGCCGTGCTCGCCACGGCGGCGGCCCGACGCTGGTCGAGGTTAAGTTCACGCGCTATTACGGGCACTTCGAGGGCGACGCGCAGACGTACCGGGAGTCAGGCGAAGTGCAGAAGGCTCGAGAAGAAAAGGACTGCTTAAAGAATTTCGAGGAGCGCGTGGTACGCAGCGAACTGGTTCGAGTGGATGAGCTGCGCGCAATCGATGAGCGCGTCAAGGCGCTGATCGACGACGCGGTGCGCAGCGCGAAGGCCGCCCCGCTGCCGACCGAAGCGGACTTGCTGAGCGACGTCTACGTCGCCTATCCGTGAGGACGGCGTAATGGATGCGATGCGCAGCGGGACGATGCCCCGTCAGACGTCGCGGCACGATGCGAGAAGCGACGCGCGGTGTGTGCGCGCCGCGCTCCGATCCAATTCGAAACTAGCTACCAGGAGACGGCCATGGCCAGGAAGATCACTTACCAACAAGCTATAAATGAGGCGTTGAGCCAAGAAATGGCGCGTGACGAAAACGTCATCGTGATGGGTGAGGACAACGCCGGCGGTGCGGGCTCGCCCGGCGAGCAGGATGCGTGGGGCGGCGTGCTCGGGGTGACCAAGGGGTTGTTCCATCGATACCCTGGGCGGGTGCTCGACACACCGCTGTCCGAGGGTGGGTTCATTGGTGCGGCGGTTGGTGCCGCCGCGTGCGGCATGCGGCCGGTCGCCGAACTGATGTTCATTGACTTCATGGGAGTGTGTTTCGACCAGATATTCAACCAGGCGGCCAAGTTCCGTTACATGTTTGGCGGCAAGGCGGTTACCCCGGTGGTGATCCGCACGATGCAGGGTGCGGGACTGCGCGCCGCCGCCCAACACTCGCAAATGCTCACGTCGCTGTTTACGCATGTGCCCGGGCTGAAGGTGGTATGTCCGTCCACGCCCTATGACGCGAAAGGGCTGCTGATCCAGTCGATCCGCGATGACGACCCGGTGATTTTCTGCGAGCACAAGCTGTTGTACAGCCGAGAAGGGGACGTGCCGGAGGAGTCTTATGCAATTCCGTTTGGCGAGGCCAACGTGGTGCGCGACGGCGACGATGCGACGATTATCACCTATGGACGGATGGTGCACCAGTCGGTGGAGGCGGCCAATGCGCTGGCCAGGCAAGGCATTGACGTCGAAGTGATCGACTTACGCACGACGTCGCCGCTGGACGAGGAAACGATCCTGGAGAGCGCGTCGCGCACCGGTCGGGTGGTGGTCGTTGATGAAGCCAACCCCCGTTGCTCGGTGGCGACTGACATTGCCGCGCTCATCGCGCAGCGTGCATTCAAATCGCTCAAGGCGCAGATCGAGCTGGTCACCGCGCCGCATACGCCAGCCCCGTTTGCCGGCGTGTTGGAGGACATGTACATCCCGTCGTCTGAGAAGATCGCGGCGGCCGTGACTAAGGTAAGGAGCTGATCGATGCCGATTCACATGATTACGATGCCCAAGTGGGGGCTGTCGATGGAGCAGGGCCAGGTCAACGGGTGGCTCAAGCAGATCGGCGACAAGGTATCTAAGGGCGATGAGTTGCTTGACGTGGAGACAGAGAAAATTTCCTCTGGCGTGGAATGTGCATTTGACGGTGTGTTGCGCCGGCAGATTGCCGTCGAAGGCGAAACGCTGCCGGTCGGCGCCTTGTTGGCGGTAGTGGCTGATACCGACGCGAGCGATGCCCAAATCGACGCAGCCGTTGCGGCGTTCCAGCGCGATTTTGTGCCGGCCGCGGCCGATGCGGCTGACACGGGACCGCAGCCGCAGAAGCGCATCGTCGGCGCGCATACGATCCGCTACTTGAAGCAGGGCGATGGCGGCGTTCCGGTGTTGCTGATCCACGGGTTCGGTGGTGACCTGAACAACTGGCTGTTCAACCACGCCGAGCTGGCGGCGCGCCGCGCAGTATGGGCGCTGGACCTGCCGGGGCATGGGGAGTCGAGCAAGCCGCTGAAAGCCGGCACATTGGACGAGCTTGCCCAATATGTGTCCGCGTTCATGCGCGAAGAGGGGATCGAGCGTGCGCACCTGGTGGGCCATTCGATGGGCGGCGCCGTTGCGCTGCAGATCGCCAGCGTGGAGCCGCAGCGAGTCGCGTCGCTGGCACTGATTGCCAGCGCCGGGCTAGGTCGCGAAATCGACGCAGATTACATTGGCGGATTCGTGGCCGGGACCAGCCGCAATACGCTCAAGCCGCATCTGCTGAAGCTGTTTGCAGATCCCGCGCTGGTCACTCGCCAATTGGTCGAGGACATCGTTAAGTACAAGCGTCTGGACGGCGTAAACGAGACGCTCGCCAAGATCGCGGCGGCGACATTTGGCGACGGTGTTCAGCGGCACGTGTACCGCGACCGGCTCGCCGAGCTAGCGCCGCGCACGCTGGTGATCTGGGGCAGTGAGGACCGCATCATTCCGTCGCTGCATGCACAGGGGCTGCCTGCGGGCGTGCAGTCGCACGTCATCGAAGGCAAAGGGCACATGGTGCAGATGGAGGCGGCTACCGAGGTCAACCAGGTGTTAAACGCGTTCCTCGGAGACTGACGATGGGAACGGTGACGCCGTACCGGAGCCTGACCGCGCTCGGACAGCGCGGCGCGCGCAGTCACGACAAGCTCGCTCGCATCCCGGTGAAGGTCGTGCATCCGGACGGTGCGTCGTTGCCGAAGCCGGCATGGCTGCGGGCGCGGCCGATGATGAGCGAAGCCGTCGCACACGTGGCCGCGGTGCTGCGTGAGCACGGCCTGCACTCGGTATGTGAGGAAGCGATGTGCCCGAACATCGGCGAGTGCTTCGCCCAGCGCAGTGCGACGTTCATGGTGATGGGCGGCATTTGCACGCGCCGGTGCCCGTTTTGTGACGTCGCCCATGGCCGGCCACCGCCGCTGGATGAGCAGGAGCCGGCGAGATTGGCCGATGCAGCGGCCGTACTCGGTTTGCGCTACGTCGTCGTGACCTCGGTGGATCGCGACGACTTGCGCGATGGTGGCGCGGGACACTTCGCGCGCTGCGTGCAGACATTGCGTGCACGCGTGCCGGGCGTGAGCGTGGAAATCCTGACGCCGGATTTCCGCGGCAGGACCCATCGAGCATTGGACGCACTGTCAATGTCGTGGCCGGATGTGTTCAACCACAACATCGAAACCGTTCCTTCGCTGTATCGTGTCGCGCGGCCGGGCGCCGATTATGCCGGATCGCTGGCGTTGCTCGCACAGGTTAAGACGCGTAACCCAGCGCTGCTGACTAAGTCAGGCCTGATGCTCGGCCTTGGCGAGCGTGACGACGAGGTTATTGCGACGCTGCAGGACTTGCGCCGGCACGGCGTGGACATCATCACGCTTGGGCAGTATCTGGCACCGTCGCCGGGGCATTTGCCGGTGAAGCGCTATGTGAGCCCCGCGGCGTTCGACGCGTTGCGCACGACGGCGATGGAACTCGGTTTTCGGCAGGTGATCGCCGGGCCGTTGGTGCGCTCCTCGTACCACGCGGCGCAAACCGTGCAGGGCGTCGAACGAGTCGACTCTATTTAGCGCAGCGCTGACTGCTGCCGGCGCGTAGCTGGATCCTCAATATTGCACCAGTATCGTCGCGCGGGTTGGCTGCGCGAATTGCTGCATCGTTGCCGATAGCCAGCGGGACGTTGTCGGGGTGCGCCCCACGGCGGCAAGCCGTCGTGGGGTGATGCCGTACGCCACCAGCAGGCGTACGACGGCGCCGGCACGGGCTGATCATAGTTCCCAATTCGCTGCGGATCTGGCCGTGGGGGAGGATATCGTCGGTGTGGCCTTCGACGAGGATGTCGTAAGCACTGTGCCGCTTGAGCATGCCGGGTGAATGACTGCGTTATCGATCATTTTCAGCGGCGTGTCGGTCGCGACGATCGCCTACGGCATCCCGCACCGTTCGGACGCAAGCGTGACGCCTACAGTCCGGTGATTTCATCAACCACGCGTTAACGACCGACAGTGATTGCCAGCGGTCGACCTGCGACAGCGTGAAGCCAGCGTCTTTCCTGACTCGGCAAGAACGGCCGTAAACGATTCGATTCCGGTTGATCTGTGCGCGAATCTGCTACTAGCCAATGCGGCAGCGCATCCAACCAATGGCTTTTCAGTGATTCACTGCGCGTCCGCCGCGCGCAACATGCCGCCGCTCGGTGACGTCATTTCAAGGGCCGGCGGAATAACATATGTGCGTGACCGTGCCAAACTCGATGCCGAGCTGGCCAAACTCGGTGACAAGCGGCTCGCGGCACTCAATAGAACGCTGCTCGAGGCCTACCGCTTTGCATTCGACGATGCAACGGTATTCCTCGATCATTATGCCCGCCGTCCGCTCACGTGGATGGACGATGAGACACGAACGCGGTTTCCGACGGATGTGGAAAGCATCGAATGGCCAACGCTGATCGATGCGATGCTTGCGCAGCTGCCGCTCAACAGCACTTACCGAACTTCCCGCCGTACCGACCTTGCTGGCGCTCTGTAGCCGCGCTGACCATCCCTGGAGCAATGCCTTACTCTCGTAGAACGCTCGCGCAGCGGGCGACTTGACCGACAACAGGCGCACATACACGGACCACGGCAGCGCGAAACGCGTGGCCAGTTGCGCGAACTGCGGGAGTAACATCATCCCATGAGGCAACACGCCAGTTTGCCGAAAATTAGCAAATTGCTATGATTGCTCCATGAATTGGGCTGTCACCTACTATTAACGAACGCGTCAAACGCGACGTTTTCGCCATGCCAATAGGCATCCTCGCTGATTACCGGCGATTGCTCTCGCTAATGGAAGACCATGGCGCGGATTTACGACTGCCCCATTTGCGTGCGATGGGGGAAGGCTTGTTCGAACTACGCCCGAAGGGGCCTGAAGGCATCGGGCGCGTGTTTTATTGCACGCAGGTGGGCCGGCGCATTGTCGTGCTGCATTCTTTTACGAAGAAGACACAGTGGACACCGGAGAGTGAATTGTGCATTGCCCGCAAACGTCTCAAGGAGATAGGCAATGGTTAAGAACCGATTGAAACAGGAACTCGAGGAGCGGTACAACCCGGTGCCGCACACTGCGGAGGATGATGCGCGTTTGTTTGCAGACCCGACGTTCAAGGCAGCATACGACGCACTCGAAGAAGAGTACGCGGCACTGCACGCGCTGCTTGCCGCTCGACGGGAAGCTGGACTTACGCAGGCCCAAATCGCCGAGCGCATGGGCACCACGGCATCCGCAGTGTCTCGACTCGAAGCCTCGCTCGCTAGCGAGAAGCATTCGCCATCGTTCGCAACGATGCGCAAATACGCCGCCGCGTGTGGCAAGAAGCTTGTGATCTCGTTTGCTTGAACAGGTAGGCGTCGAAAGACGTGAGCTTAGAGCCGAGGAAGTAGCGGGTCTTCCATGGACTACGCGGAATGCTCGTCGTTGTGGTTCCCGAGTGGTTCGTTCCTGGCTGCGCGATGGTGGCTCGGGCCTTGCGCGGTGGCACAACGCGACATATACCTCGGGCCGTGCCGTCAGGTAGCCTGACGGAAACGTCGGCGTGGGCTGTGCTCGCGCAAAAGGGCAATCTCCTGGGCGAGCGTATCGCGCTCGCGCCTCCTCAGTTTGCACCATGACGCCGTTTTGCACGCCCTCGAGTCGCACGGTGTTCGTGTCGATGTGTGTGCGCAAAGTGGTCTCCCGCTCAACACACTCAGCCCGTAGCGCATCGAGCTCGCGAGCTTGCGCCGCGCGCAGCACACCTCGCTCTGGTCGCGTTCAGCGATCGCACCCTGCGTGGCCTGGATAGCCGCGTCGCGCTCGGCTTGGGTGGGTATTCCGGCCCAACGTGACAACACGACGGCAATGGATAGAGGCGGTCGGCGAGCGGTACCGCCGTTCTGATCGGAGCGAGAAGCGCGCGATACTGGACGAGTTTGTCCAGGTGACGGTCGGCGCATCGTCACGGTGGAGCAGCATGGCGCCGAAAGGGCGACGTATGGGCAGGTGTTGCTGACGCGCCTGGCCGAGGACTTGACCGGCCGGTTTGGCCGCGGTTTCAGTCGAGCGAATTTGGTCAGCATGCGTGCTTTTTACCCGGCTTGGCCGCCGGAGCAGATTTGTCAGACACTGTCTGGCAAATCTGCTGACGCGGAAAAAGGCCAGACACCATCTGGCAAATCCCTGTCGGCTGCGTCCGGCACGGCGTCGCCCCCGCAGTTCGCGCAACTGGCCGCGTGTTTCGGGCTGCCGTGGTCCGTGTATGTGCGCCTGTTGTCGGTCAAGTCGCCTGCTGCGCGAGCGTTCTACGGGAGTAAGGCATTGCGCCAGGGATGGTCGGTGCGGCAACTGGACCGGTAGATCGGCAGCCAGCTGTATGAGCGGCTTGCACTGTCACGCAACAAGGTCGCGCTACTCGACAAGACTGGGAAGTCACACCCGGAGGATGCGCTGACGCCTGAGGAAACGATCCGCAACCCGTTCGTGCTCGAGTTCCTCGACCTGAAGGACGAATATTCTGAATCGGATCTCGAACAAGCGTTGATTCAGCATTTGGCGGATTTCCTGCTCGAATTAGGCGATGATTTCGCCTTCGTCGGGCGGCAGCGCCGTCTTCGGATCGAAGATAGCTGGTTCAGGATCGACTTGCTGTTTTTCCATCGACGCCTTAAGTGCCTGATCGTCATCGACTTGAAGGTTGGTCGGTTCACGTATGCTGACGCCGGTCAAATGCACATGTACCTGAACTACGCGCGCGAGCATTGGATGAAACCCGGCGAGAACCCGCCGGTTGGACTGATACTGTGCGCGCAAAAGGGCGCTGCTGAGGCCCATTACGCGCTGGGAAACCCGCCCAACACGGTGCTGGCCGCTGAGTACCAGATCATCCTACCCGATGCGGCGCTGATGGTCGAGGAGCTTGAACGCACGCATGCGGAACTGGACAGGCGTAACGCCGGAAAGCGGATCGCCACGGACCGGTGAAGGGGTAGACATCGCTAAGGTTGTCTCAGGGGGCGCGACGCGAAACCTGCGTTGCGGCGACGGCCGAACCGCGCATCCGTGCGCTGAATAGCCACGGTACCACTAACAGATAGCTTGCCGCACCCAATGCCCACGCCAGTCCCGGGAACCATGCCACGCTCCACGCATATACCGCGGTGACCGCAACGGGCCCGCCTACTCCTATCAGGCTGGACAGGCTGGCAAGGGCGCCCTGTAACTCGCCTTGAGCCTCATCGCTAACCTGGCGCGCGATCATGGCTTGCAGCGCCGGCATCGTCATCCCGCCTGCCGCGAACAGCGGGAGCAGGGCGAATGGCACCCATGCGCTGGAGGCTACCGCCAGCAGCGCGAGTCCCGCCGCGTCGGCCGCCACGCCTAGAAGCAGTGAACGCCATTCTCCGACCCGTCCGACCAGTGGTCCAATCACGAATGCCTGTGACAACGCATGGCATGCGCCATATCCTGCTAGCGACAACCCGGCTACGGAGGCTCCCCAGCCGAACTGGTCCTGGCCATACAGGATCCAGAGCGTGGCGGGCACCTGCGACGCGACCACGATCGTGGCATAGATGCCGATCAGCGGCGGCAATTGTGTGCCGGCTCCAAGCCGATTCAGGCTCCCGCCCCAGTTTAGCTTCAAATTCATTTTCCACCCCGTCGTCGTGCCGCGGACGTGGCGTGATTCCGGCAAGACGAGCAATGCGAGCAGCAGGTTCAGGCCGTTCATTACGGCTGCCGCGACGAACGGCGCACGCAGGTGCAGCGCACCCAGCAGGCCGCCGAGCAGCGGTCCGCCGATTAGGCCGACGCCCATCATCGCGCTCAGTTGGCCGAAGCGCTGTGCGCGACGCGGTTCCGGGGTAATGTCGGTGATGTAGGCAGTCGCGACGGCCGCTGTCGCGCCGGTGATGCCTGACAGGGCCCGGCCCACGTATAGCCACGGCAAACTGGGTGCCCACGCCATCACAACATAATCTGTCGCTGCGCCGGCCAACGAAAGCAGCAATACCGGCCGACGTCCGAAACGGTCAGACAGCGCGCCCAGTATCGGCGCAAATACGAACTGCATCAGCGCATACAACGCGAGCAGTATGCCGTAATGGGCACTACTGCCCGCCTGCGTGCCGCCCAGCGAACGCAGCAACGCGGGCAGGATCGGCATGATCAACCCGATGCCGGCAGCGTCGAGCATCACGGTCGCTAGGATGACGAAAAGAGGTTTGGTCACTATGACACTTTATCGGTGACAGAGTTTTGATTATCGCCAAAATACTTTTTCATTGATAGAAAGGGCGGAGAACGCTCCGTCCAAGCGTGGATTCGCGCGGTAGGCGCGCATCGCGTGTCGAGCGGTTCGCCAGGCCAGCGCGGATCCGGCGCGCCGGTCTGGGCCGGACGTGACCAGTCGATCCATCACGGCGTTCGAGGCGGCCACGCTGTGCAAGACTGTTGCGTTGGTGGACGCGGTGCCGCGTTGTGCGACGCAGGTGGCGGCGCAAGCGCAAGGCCGTGACGACGCCGGCGACACGCCGGACGATGCGTTGATCTTCAGCGCCTGCATGGAGTTTGACCTCGGTAGCATGCAGCCGCTGGTCGCGTCGATGCCCGAAGTCATGCTCGTGGGCACATTGCTCGAGCGCTATCCGGAGATTGGGCCGATGCTCGGCGCGATGGAACGGAAGTTTTGCGGTGAGCGGGCAGGATTCGCGGGGATACTGTCCCGGCTGGCCGACGTCGTTGCGGCCTTCGTCGTCCGGGGCTGGGTCGAATGCGGTTGTGGCGACGCGACGGGTTGGGTACAGGCGTTGCGCGACCCGCGTTTGAGCCCGGGCCATTGTCGCATTGCACCGCGAGCCGGGACGCAACTGGACTGTTGCCGAACTGGCGGCGCAGACAGGTTGTTCCCGTTCGGTGTTTACGCAACGGTTCGTTGTTGCCACCGGCATGACGCCGGTGCGCTATTTGACGCAATTGCGGATGCGCCTTGCCGCCCAGTGGGTCGCGCAGGATCGTCAGCAGATCGAGAGTGTGGCCTATCGGCTCGGGTACGGATCGCTTGCCGCCTTCAGCCGCGCCTTCAAGCGCATGAACGGCCGGCCGCCGGGTGCGCTGCGCGCGCCGTCGGCAAGCGGCGCTTGACGGGTTCCGGCCTGTTCAATATCCCGTACAGACTGAGGGACACGGGCAGGACACGTTGTGCCGGTTCTTCGCCGAGATCAACACGCGCAGTAACACCACTGCGACGAGCGGCAGGAACCGCATCAACCGCCCGTCGTGCTGCATGCCCGGTGGTATCTGTCCGACGCATTGAGGCGGCACAACCATGATCACAGTCCGGTGCGCACGTGTAGCAGGCCGGCGCCAATACAGAAGAGCTAACCGCGCCGGTGACTGTGCGGATGGTATTTGCGCGAGCGTGCCACCCAGGCGTTGGCGTTGTCCTGCTTCGCGTTCGGTCAAGTGGCTTGGCTGATGATGTTAGTAGTGCGATGACACGGCGTTTAAACGAATTCTCCGTTGCGATAGAAAAAGTACCGCGTTACAGGTATCCAATCGCCATGGTACGACCAATCGATTTTTATTCCAACGGGATTGATTCCCCAATCGATTCCGATATGGCGCGATGACTGTGCTGCACTTCTTTCCAAATGGATGTCTTTCATGCAGCTTTCTACAATTAAGGAAAAGACGGGTTCTGCAGTGTCATCTTTTATCCGCAACACATAAAGGACACCTTCATCTCCCGAAGAGCAATAGTGGTTCGGACGCCGGTGGGAACGATGGTTGATCACCGTGAGGACGTATTCTTCTCCGTCAATGATCTTTGAATGCATTGTGGGGAACGTGAAGCTCGACGCGGTTAACAATTTTTTGCGTAACATTACTGGTATCTGCAGTACCATGCGCTGACTGCCGTTGTCCTTTAGTACCGTTAGCTCATTGTTAATATACTGGAGAACCCTGCCGTCACGAAGGCCGACGTATTCCGACGAATTATATTGGTAGGCGTGGGTTGAGATGCTAAATCCGTATAGAATCTGGACGAGAAATGCTTGGACCGTCCTTTTCAAACTGTTTAGCATGCTTAATCCTAAGTATCGCTAAAAAGTTAATATGGTAAATAATTCGATGTGCTTGCCGACCTTCATCAGGGAGATCGGTGGTTCGCTCGCAACACCAGCAGATGCTGTCCGTCGGCACGAGCCGCCGTCTGTTTCAAAGCAAAAATGCTGTGGTCGAGATGAAATGTAATTGACAAAAGGCATCTCGACCATTGAATATTTGGATGTCGATTGTTGAACAACAGAAAACTGTCCACTACTCAAAAGAGCATGTCCCACGATGCAGGAACTATTGGCGTTCGACGCTGCCGCTAGGCATGAGGGCCTTACTCGAGCAGCAAGCTCCTTATGCATTACCGTCAGTGGCGTGAGTGAGCAAATTTCCACGTTGAAGGCTTTCATCGGGCGGCTGAAGAAGCTGTTGGCCGCAGCGATGCTCGACATGGAAGCGCTGAAGGTTATCATTGAGGCAAAGCCCTGAGCCCGCAAGTCAAACGCGAGGCAGTGGCGGCGATCCGGAGAAGGTCAACATCTCGGAGCGCTGCGCCTGCCGGCTTGCCGGGCTTTCTCGCAGCGTGTTGCTTGACGAAACGAAGCCTGACTACGAGAACGAAATGCTGATGTCGAGTTTGGTGAATTTGGCGCATGAACGTCGGCGGTTCGACTATCGGCGATTACACGCGTTGATGAAGCGCGACGGTATCCACGCGAACTACAAGCGCGTGCATCGTTTTTATCGTGAAGCGGGGCTGGCTGTGCGGTGCCGTTGCCGGTACCACGGTGTCGTGATTGAACGCGAGCAACGGGCCTTGTCGAGCGGGCCACGAGGCTGGGCCAATTGATTTCGTGGTGGACGCATTGTCGAACGAGTGGCGTCCGAAGTGTAACCATCGTTCACGATTTCCCCAAGAACGCTGTCGATATCGTCGTGAACTCCGGCATCTCGGGCCTTGTATGTCTCTCGAGCGTTGGCCGAGCAGCGCGTGTCCGGGGCGATCCCAAAGCGCTGCGAACGGAACAGGGATCGGAATTGACGAGCCAGGCGCTCGGCCAATGGGCGTACGCCAATGACGTGACGTTGAAATTGATTGAGCCGGGCAAGCCGACGCAAAATGCCTACATCGAATTGTTCAACGGTAAGTTCCGCGTCGAATGTCTTAACGAGCACGGATCTACGACGCTGGCCCACGCCCGCGCAATCACCGCGGCATGGCGTCAGAACTATAACGAGGAATGGCCACGCAGCGCACTAAACTACCTCTCGCCTGGGAAAATTAGTGGTCCCTTGTGGCTCTTTTTGTATGATCTTTTAGCTAAAGTTGACTAAATCACTTGCGACCATTGAATATATGACCGTCCAAGGTTGAGTGACAGGAAATAATTAGGCCAATGAAGAGAGCATGCCCAACCATCCAGGAGTTGCTTGCGTTTGATGCAGTCGCCAAGCATGAGAGTTTCACGCGTGCAGCTAACGTACTGTGCGTTACGGTCAGCGGCGTCAGTAAACAAATTGCCAGCCTAGAATCCTTCGTGGGGCGCCCTCTGCTTCAAAAAGCGGGACGCGGAGTCACACTGACCGCTGTAGGGCGGGAATATTGGAGAAAAATATCCCCAAGTCTGCGCGTTATTGAATCCGCAACCTTTGAAGCCAGACTAGACGAGTCTAGCGCAGGTGTGCTGACCCTAGCTAGCGTACCCACCTTTTTAACAAAGTGGCTTATCCCGCGGTTACCCAGCTTCCGCAAGCTTCACCCTGGCGTCACCTTCAGTTTTGGCCAGCATCTCAGGCTGAATGACTCGCAGCCAGCTGACATTGATGCGGCTATCCGTTTTGGCCCAGGTAATTGGTCATCTGTCATCTCAGATTACATTGCAGGCAAAGAATTCATCTGTATCTACGCTGCTAAACTGGAGCAACAACTAGGTCACCCCATTAAACAGAGCGACGTATTAAAGCAGACTCTACTACACCACGAAGAAGCGCCTTTTGTCTGGCGACAATGGGCAACGCATTGGAATATAGACGAAACAATTACTCTTTCAGGCCCACGCTTTACGCAATATTCCGCCATAATCCAGGCAGTCGTAAACGGTCTAGGGGTGGGCCTCGTGCCGCAGATTCTTGTAGAAGAAGAACTTGCGCAAGGCATCGTGATGCAATTGGGACCAGCGATAGAATTTGATCTAGGGCATTACCTGTGTTTCAATCCAAACCGGATGAACCGACCGATATTTGCAGCGTTCCACTCTTGGATGCTTACGCTTAACAAAGCAGAACAGTCATGTTACAAGGTTCCGGTGGCATAATTTAATAAAGGTGGCGTTGCCAACGGCTAACGAAAAAAGCAAAGATCGAGACTATTATTGAGTGCGAGCATCAGACTCACGAACTAGATATTCGACCACCCATTCGAGAAGCTGATCGGTACTTTCAGCTGCCTGGGCACCGGGTAGCTGAAATTCTTCGTATAATGTAAAAACGGCTTTGCTCCACTTTACGCCCAACGCCATCTCAGAAAGTGTTCCCATTCCACCCCCAATGGCAACCACGCACACGCTACCGCGCACGACCAGCACATTGCGTATTTCACCAATCCCTGTAGGAAGCGCCAATGTAACATATTTGTTAGCGCTACACCGGTCTTCTTCTGGGAGAATGCCAATGGCTATTCCACCCATGTCATATGCGCCATGGCATGCAGCTTCCATTACACCGCCCCGTCCTCCACAAATGATAGGCACGCCGGCACTTGCCAAGACGCTTGCCACTTTGTACGCTGCTGAGCGGCATGCCTCGTCACAAATACTTGGTCCAATTATTCCTACAGGCTGGGGATTACGACGCGGCCCCGATTGAATTTCAATTAACCGGCGAAGCTGCTTGTTAATTTTTTGGGATAGCGGCGTATTCACGCCGGCTTGTAAAAACATTACCCACTCCCAAGACAAAAACACAAAGAGCCAACAGTATTAGCGAAATGGCTGATGCTGCAGCCAAATCAGCGTTACTATCGTTGATTTTGGCAAACAAGAGCAATGGAAGAATATTGAGTTGCGTTCCCACTAAAGCAAGCGCGGTACCATAAGTGCCCATGGCTAAAGCCGCAGCTAGGCAAGCGTTTGCAATGATCGATGGCGCAACCTCGGGTATGACCGTATCGAAAAACGCGCGTGTACGCGAGGCACCGAGTGTACGAGCTGCGAGCCACGGGCGTTCATCCAAGTTGGCGAAGACTGGATAAAGTGATAATGCCACGCGGGGAATCAAATAATACGCGTAAGCTAAAGTAAGCCCGACAGCTGAGTACAGCCATCGCCCGCCCTGGGCAGGGTCGCCACCAAGCATCACTATAAGCTGTGTCACGAAGCCCGCTCTACCGTAAGCTAAAATAAAACCATAAGCAATAACCAGACCTGAAAAAGCAAGTGGGATCCCTAGCAACATCATTAGCCACTGGCGGCGGGATTCCGGCTGCCTCGTCAGTTCGATGGCAATCGCAGTACCTACGATAGTCGAGAGGCAGCCGGAGAACAGGCCGAGCATCACCGTATTCCTAAATGCGCTTAGGAATAAATGATCGGCAATCACTTGACCGAATGCTTCGCCACCGCTCCTAACGGTCTCGGGGACGAGAGCAAGGAGCGGCAGAACAAAAAACAAGCCGAGAAAGGCCCAGGCTGGAAGTAGGCCAAATCGCTTCATGAATTAATTTTTCAAAACGGCCTTTGCCCATAAACGATCGACTTCGCTCTTGCGAGCAGATGCCTTAATCACATCAAGAGGTCGTGTTTGTGGTGCGTCTGGCATCTTTTGCTGAATATCGGGAGGCAGTGAAATACTCTTCACCGAAGGTCGGACAAAGCCCTTGGCAAACAGTTGCTGTCCGATTTCGCTCATGATGAAGTTAAGCCACAATTTTCCCGCATTCGGGTGCGGCCCATTCTTCACGAGGCTAATGCCATAAGGTGCCGCAACACTCGCTTCTTTAGGAATCACGACATCAACAACATCGGTCATGCCTTTTTCTGTGTATTTAGCCTTAAGTCCATCATTCTCGTAACCGATCCAGATCGGTATCTCGCCCTTCATGAACTTCGAATAAGGCGTTGTTCCTTCAGTTCGAATGACATTGCCCGCAGCATGCAGTTTCCCCAAATAATCGATGCCGGGCTTAACGTCGTCTACGGAACCTCCATTGGCGTAGGCTGTAGCGAAGGCGACAACCTGCCCCACACCCGCGGAGCGTGGATCGAGGTAGACGATGCTATTCTTGTACTCTGGCTTGAGCAAATCAGCCCAAGAAGTGGGCGTATTACGCACAAGTTTTTTGTTCACAATAAATGCCACGTTCAGCGTATGGATGGTGAACCACTTGCCCTCCGGATCTCGAAACACCTCGGGCAGCGTATCGAAGTGGATCGGCTTAAAAGGCGCCACCACGCCCTGTTTTACAGCGTCCACCGCGGATGCTGCAAAATAATAAGCCGTGTCTGCTTGAGGCCGACGCCGGCTTTTATTCAGTGCAGTCACAGTCGCAGCAGAACCCAAATCATTATAGTGCAGTTTGATTCCGGGATAGCGCTTGTTGAACGCATCGAATAGCGCCTTCCAATTGGCCCATGTTGGCCCCGTATCCCACGAAACGACCTCGCTTTCTTTTCTGGCAGCCTCGTAAAGTGCAAGTTCACCAGGATAAAGCTGCACTTTTTCCCAAACGATATCAGAAGTAGAGGCTGCAGTGGAAACAGTAGTCCCAAACCCTGCAAATGGCACTAGTGCTGCCGATTGAACAAAGCGTCTGCGTTTCATAAGACCTCCTGTGAAGGGTCGTCGTCAAGCAGTTGAACACACTGCGGTGGAATAGAAATGCCGCTTACCGGCACCTCGATTGCTTCGCCTACGATCGGTTTGGAAGCGCCGTTTACTTGAAAGTCGTACCGAACCACTGAGCCCAAGTAGCGCTGGTTAACTGTACAACCTGTCAAATAGTTCAGTGTTCCTTCTGGAGGATCCTTTACCACATGCTCGGGACGGATCAGAACAAGTACCTTTTCTCCCAAACGTCGCCCATCAGTATTGGCAGCGATTTGAGCAAATCCTAAATCCACCTGATTATGTGCTGAAATTTTTGCGGGGAGTAATGTCGATAACCCCACAAACTCGGCTACCGCTCGGCTATTTGGATAACAGTAAATATTTTTTGGCGAGCCAAACTGTAGAAGCTTACCGTCTTTGAGCACGGCGACATAATCGGATAGCGTCAACGCTTCCTCTTGATCATGTGTGACCAATATAGTTGTTGCGTTAAATTTCTTCTGAATTGACCGGATCTGATCGCGCAAATATCCTCGAATACCTACATCGAGTGCCGCCAATGGCTCGTCGAGCAATAACGCTTTGGGATCGATTGCCAAAGCTCGAGCCAGCGCAACTCGCTGCTGTTGCCCGCCTGATAGATTGGAAACTGGCCTGGTGGCAAAGTTTCCTAAACCCACTGTTTCTAATAATTCGGCCGCTTTAGCTAGTCGGTTTTTTAACGGGATCTTTTTTAAAGCGAGTCCGTATGCTACGTTCTCGATCACATTGAGATGTGGGAAAAGCGCATAATTTTGGAATACCATTCCGATATTGCGCTTATGCACAGGTTTTCCTGCTAAATTTTCGCCGTCTAGGGTGATCGACCCCGATGCTTCGCTAATTAGGCCAGAAATAACCTTCAGAAGCGTTGACTTGCCAGAACCGCTTGCGCCAATCACGGCCACCATTTCACCGGTCTCGACCTCAAACGAAATATCAGTTAACCCATGTCCGGTCCCCGGGTATTGGTAACTCACTCTATCCAGAACCAGGCTCATGATTTTTTGATAGCGGTAGAAGAAACAAATGCCGCTGTGCTGGCTAACACAAGAAGAATAACGGTGGCCGCACAAGCAAAGCCAGTTGTACCATAAAAAGCTTGCCACAAGACAACCGGATAAGTGCGATTTTGGAAGCTGGCAAGTAAATTGGATAAACCAAATTCACCTACCGAAATGGCAGAAACCATCATAAGACCGCTTAACAGGCTTTTCCGTAAATTAGGTATGGCAATCCCAAAAAACTGCTGTAGTTCCGTAGCTCCCAACGTCGCGGCTGCGCGTTCTAGCGTCGCCAAATCGGAATGCCGAAGATCGGATAACAAAGTATTAGTAAGGTAAGGCAACGTATGAACAGCGTGTACTACGATCAGCAATGGCAAGGTTCCGAGCCAAGGGAAAACATCTGTGTTAAATACAATGATATAGCCAAAACCCAACGTGATGGTCGGTACGACTATAGGCATCATACTCACAATTTTAGCTGCGGCGCTCCCACCCCGGCCAGCTTTATGGTATAAGGAGTAAGCAAGTGGGAGGGCTAAAATCGTATTGATCGCGCACGCGCTCAGCGCCACCACGAGGCTCGTCGTAAACGCACTACGAAAAGACGAATCCAACCAAATATCGACGTACCATTGAACTGTTATCCCGCTAGGAAGTAGCGAGTTCATCCATAGCTCACCCACACTACCAATGCTCAACAACAGGATGGGCAGTAATAGGTAAATTGCGTAGACAGCAGCAATGCCTCGAACCACTATTCTCTCCACTTCAAGCAACCACCCAATACGCTTTGCTACTACGCAATCCTGATAATGCTGATAAAAGCGAGCCGCCGCTTCCCCTCCATATAGGGAACAGCACATCCCGAATTGGTTTAAGTTGAGGCCGTCACAGTAACATCGTTGACCATTTACGCCCGACAGTTTGCCTTAGACTTTGGCGGAGCGATAGGCTGTGTCAATTAGCCTAAATTATAGTGAAATCCGCCATATTTCAAACTAAGCTTTTGATTTTTATGGAAAAGTTAACGTTGAATCGAACGGAGAGACGGCGCCAAAGACTCATCATGTAATCACCTTACCGTCGAACATCCGCCATTGTGCGAAGTCGTTGAACTGCTCGCTCTTGGGGGTTGATGCATGAGTCGTGCGATGCGGATAAGTGGCCCCTATTGTTTGGATAATGTCATGAGATTTTTAAGTGGAACATTCGGTTAGTCACGTCGCCGATTAACTGTAGGCAGCGTCGCGAAGGATGCCTTGTCCGCGTCTGCTCGGCCAGATTGGAACGGGACCGTTTCCCGTTGTACAGGCTGAATTACTTGGCGACGGAGTGCGACGGTTCGTGCTCGACGGTGACACACGCGGCACTGGCGTGCCACCACCGAGTGCGGGCCGCCTATCGAGGTGGTTGACCGCAGGTAGAGCGAGTCGCCATCGTTCATGCCGCGAATGTGCCCCGCACTGCGTTTCATAATACGAAAAATTCTCGGCGATAGATGTAGCCAATCGGTCCGATACAACTAAACGACTTCACCGCGCCGCACCATTTGTCGTAAGCTTCGGGGTAGTCGTCTTTAACCCAAGAAGGAAAAGCGCAATGTCTCTTATCAACACGCAAGTCAAACCGTTCAAGGCAACTGCCTACCACAATGGCAATTTCGTGACAATCACGGAGGAGAACCTGAAGGGCAAGTGGTCGGTCGTCGTGTTCTACCCGGCTGACTTTACGTTCGTGTGCCCGACCGAGTTGGGTGATTTGGCAGACCACTACGCTGAATTCCAAAAGCTCGGTGCCGAGATCTATGGCGTGTCAACGGATACGCATTTCACGCACAAGGCCTGGCACGACACGTCGGAAACGATCGCCAAGATCAAGTATCCGTTGGTGGGCGATCCGACGGCCACGCTGGCCCGCAACTTCGAGGTGCTGATCGAGGAAGAAGGCCTGGCGCTGCGCGGCACGTTCGTGATCGACCCGGAAGGCCAGATCAAGCTGTACGAGATTCATGACAACGGCATCGGCCGTGACGCGAAGGAGTTGCTGCGCAAGGTGCAAGCTGCGCAGTATGTCGCGTCGCACCCCGGCGAAGTGTGCCCGGCCAAGTGGACCCCGGGCGCTGAGACGCTGAAGCCGTCGTTGGACCTGGTTGGTAAGATCTGACGTTTATGCGCCGTCCTACACCGGACGGCGCATGACGCGGCCGTCGCGGCACTGCGCCGTGACGTGCCGCCTGCCCGGCGCGCCCCTTCTTTGCTTCCTCCGTTGGAATCCTCGCGATGCTCGACGCCAATCTCAAGACCCAATTAAAAAGCTACCTGGACAACGTTACCGAAGCGATCGAGATCGACGCGTTCGTGGATGACAGCGACAAATCGGATGAACTGCGCGCACTGCTGCAGGACATCGCATCGCTGTCCACGCGCATCGTGGTGACGGAGCACACGGGTAATGACGTGGAGCGCGTGCCATCATTCGCGATCCGGCGCGTTGGCACGGATATCGCTGTGCGCTTCGCCGGCATTCCGATGGGTCACGAATTCACGTCGCTAGTGTTGGCGTTGCTGCAAGTCGGTGGCCACCCGGTCAAGCTCGAACCGGATGTGATCGAGCGGATCCGCAGCTTGGACGGCGACTATACGTTCGAGACCTATGTCTCGCTGTCTTGCCAGAATTGCCCTGAAGTCGTCCAGGCATTGAACGCGATGTCGGTAATCAATCCCAGGATTTGCCATGTGGCAATCGATGGCGCGCTGTTTCAGGACGAAGTGCAGTCGCGACAGGTCATGGCGGTGCCGACCCTGTATTTGAACGACGAAGTGTTCGGCCAGGGCCGCATGGGTGTCGAGGCATTGTTGGCGAAGCTGGACAGCAGCGGCGCCGCGCACGTGGCCGACAAGCTCAACGCGAAGGAAGTGTTCGACATGCTGATCGTCGGCGGCGGGCCGGCCGGCGCCGCCGCAGCGATCTATGCCGCGCGCAAGGGCATCCGCACCGGTGTGGTGGCCGAGCGTTTTGGTGGGCAAGTATTGGACACACTGGCAATCGAGAATTTTGTTTCGGTTCAGGAAACGGATGGACCGAAATTTGCGGCGGCGCTCGAGCAGCACGTGAAGTGCTACGACGTCGACGTGATCGATTTGCAACGCGCCGAATCGTTGCAGCCGGGCGACGTGACCGCGGTGCAGTTGGCCAGTGGTGCACAGCTGCGTGCGCGCAGCGTGGTGCTTGCCACAGGTGCGCGCTGGCGCGAGATCGACGTGCCCGGTGAGCGCGAATATCGCAACCGTGGCGTCGCGTACTGCCCGCATTGCGATGGTCCGCTGTTTAAGGGCAAGCGCGTGGCGGTGATTGGCGGCGGCAATTCCGGTGTCGAGGCCGCGATCGATCTGGCGGGCGTTGTCAAGCATGTGACGTTGCTGGAGTTCGATGGCCAGCTGCGTGCCGATGAGGTGCTGCAGCGCAAGCTGCGCAGCCTGGACAATGTGACGGTGCACACGCACGCGCAGACGACCGAGGTCACCGGCGATGGCAATAAGGTCGATGGCCTGACTTACGTGGACCGTTCGTCGGGCGAGCGTCACCATCTGGCGCTCGAGGGCGTGTTCGTGCAGATCGGCTTGGTGCCGAACACCGAATGGCTCAAGGGCAGCGGCGTCGCGCTGTCGCCGCGCGGTGAGATCGAAATCGATGCCAAGGGTCAGACGTCGGTGCCGGGTGTATTCGCGGCTGGCGATGTAACGACGGTTCCGTACAAGCAGATCGTGGTCGCCGTGGGCGAAGGCGCGAAGGCGGCGCTGGGCGCGTTCGAGCACCTGATTCGCACCTCTGCGCCGACCGATGCGGCGCTGCAGCAGCCGATCGAGGCGACCGCGTAGTCTGTCCCCGCGGCCCGGCCGATTCACGACTCGGAATAGGCGAGCCGGTGGCGCGTATCTGAAGTCAGATAGCAGAGACCTGCACTCACGCCGAGCATGTCGGCGGAAACCAGCACGATCCACGGGATACCGCTAACGAGCCGCGCGCCGGTAAACACGTGTGCAGCGAGTAACCCGTCTCGAAACAGCCGTACAGTTGCGGCGATGCGCCATTTAGCAGTGACGCTTGGAGGTTGTCGGTGTATCGTCACGGGTCGTTAGCTATCAAAAGCCGTCAGGCCACGCGATGACAAACGCGTCTTAGTGCTTTGCTTTTCAGTCGTCGCGCGTCAAGGATCGCTGCCGGGCTGCTTAGCGCTCGCGTCCGCGCGAGGCTGCGCCCTGGTAGCCGTGAAGGCCTACTTTACTGCACATCGACGAAATCGGGATGTCCACGTTGTGGGAATGACGGACACCGCCCGCCGATTCGTCAGCTTTCGTGCAGCGAGTTTCTCTACGTGCCCTGCTGGCGTAGCGCGCATGCGCGTTACACCGGACTCGACTTTCAACATAGCAAATGGATCGCGGACATGTTCCGCAAGGTGGACCTGTGCCCGGTAATCGGTAAAGCGGACCGTGTGCACGAGTCCGGGCCGGCCCTCGATGAAAAAGATTGGCGCATGAGCGTTGCGCGGATAGTCACCGATGACCTTGGGTTGATCGAATTCGACGCCGTGTCGCGCGCCGTCGGCAGGGCTGGGGTGCCCAGCTAACGGTGCACAGGAAAGTAAATTAGGTAAGGCTTATTGATTAGATGCTGAGTAGAGCTATATTGACCACGAGCACCACTATCTGCGCGGTATTAGCCACGACGGCCCAAGCGCAGCGTTCCGTGGCGCTGCATGGCACGGTGGACACGGGCATCGCGTACATTCGTCACAGCGCGGGGCAGCACTCGCAATGGAAGATGTCACCCGGAACGCTGTCATCGAACGAATGGGGATTGCAGGGTACCGAAGAGCTCGTTGGTGGCCTCGCGGCCCACTTCGCGGTTGAGAACAGCTTCGACATCGGCCACGGGCAGTCGATCAGCAGTGGCCAGATGTTCGGGTCCAAGGCGTTCGTGGGTCTGTCGCACGAGCGTTGGGGCGCGGTGACGTTTGGCCGGCAAAGCGACCCGGTGGCGGAACTGCTGCAGCCGCTGACTGCCGGTTCGTACAGCGGGGTGTTCGTGACGCCGGGTGATGTCGATAGCTGCGGCGGCAGTGCCACGTTCAACCACGCGGTGAAGTGGACGAGTCCGAATTGGAGCGGGGTGACCGTTGAGGCCATGTACGCGTTTGGCGCAATTGCCGGTGCACCCGGGTCCGGTCAGGCGTATTCCGGTGCGCTGGTGTATGCGGGTGGGCCGCTGAGCTTGGGCACTGGCTTCCTGCATATCGATAATGGCAATGCGGCGCGCTCGATGCGGGGCGTGTCCTCGCCCGATTCGCTGTTCAACACTTCGGTCAATTCGGCATATGCCCGCGCGCGTTCGGTCGGCATCTTCAGGGCAGGCGGGCAATACGTGTTCGGCCTCGTGACAGTGGGTGCCGCTTTCAGTTTTTCACAATACAATCCGGACGCCTCGTCTGGGTTCTCCAAGGTGCAAAAGTATGGCAACGGCTCGGTATTCGCACTTTGGCAGGGGGCGACATCGCTGCAGGCGCTGGTGGGATACAACTACACTCGGTCCAGCGGCGCCTCGTCGGCCGCGTACCAGCAGGTCAACGTCGGCGTCGATTACTTGCTGAGCAAGCGCACTGATGTGTATTCGATGCTCGGCTATCAACATGCTTGCGGTCAGAACGGCCTGGGGCCCGCGCAAGCCGTGATCGGTTCGTACAACGTGGAGGCCGGAGCCAACTCTCAACTGCTCGCCATTGTGGGGGTTCGTCACCGGTTTTGATCAGCCAGGCGTGCGTCGTCGCCGACGCACGAGCATGTGCGCACGGGGCGGCACAACCGAGCGCCACTGACGGCGTAATCGAGCACTGCGGACGGCGCAACCGGCAAACTAGTGGCGAAGCGTGATTTGCTTTTTCCAGCTGGCCAGGATCCGTTGCGTCAACGTATCGTAGTCGCGTCCGAAATGGTGATCGCCGGGCATTTGCACCACGTCGACGCCGGTGCCGGCCAGCGCTGGACACAGCGTGTCGGTTTCGTGCTCGCCATACACGCATTGAACGATCGATGCGGGCAGCTTCACGACCTCGGGCTTGGCGGGCAGTGCGTCTGCGCTGGCCGGCATGCCGAGCCAGCCCGTGACGCGGATCTGAAAGTCGGCGGCCGGCGCGAAGCCAAGCAACGACACGTACGACACGCGCTCGCGCAACGGCTGCGGCAAGCGGTTATACAGGAACGGCATGACGTCGGCGCCAAACGAATAGCCGATCAGCGCGATGTCGCGCGCCTGCCAACGGGCGCCGTAAACGTGCAGCACGCGTGCGAGGTCGCGTGTGGTCTGCTCCGGTGTCTTGCGGCTCCAGAAATAGCGGAGACTATCCCAGCCGATCACCGATACGCCGTCTTTTTGCAGATTTTCTGCGATGGTCTTGTCTAGGTCGCGCCATCCGCCGTCGCCGGACATCACGATCGCCAGCATGTTGGAAGGCTTAGGCGCCTGCAATTCGACCAGGGGCAGATCGGACACGTCCTCGTCGCTGATGGCCGGCGCACGCAGGTACGGTGCCGCCCATGCGCGCAGCCGTTCCGCCTGGCTCCTGCCCGCGGCTGTGCCGGTCACGAAAAAGCCTGGCAGCCCGGCGCCGCGGCTCACCGTCGGGTCGGGCGGGCACGGCTGGAACCGCGCGTCGAGCGTAGGCGCCGGATCGAGCGACAGTGCGCCGGCCACCGTATTCGCTGGAGCCTGGGCGAGCACTTGCTTGGCCAGCGTCGCGCCTTGTCCGGTCCCCGCGACGATCGGCGCAAAATAGCGAGACGAATCCAACTGCCGCTCCAGCTGGTGGCTCAACGCTTCGGCGTCGCCGACCAGATGCTCGCAGCCTTGCGGTTTGGCGGCCAGATTTGCCGCATAGCGACGGGTATCGACGCCGACGACCAGCGCGCCATCGCGCGCTAACGCCTGTGCGGTGTCGTGGTCCGATGCGCTCCAGCCGTTTGCGTCGGAGAACAGCACGACGAAGCCGCGCAAGGGGCCGTGCGGACGGGTCAGCGAGACCTCTCCATAGCGCCCGCCGGACAGTGTGCTGGTGGTGGCGGCGTGGGCGCCGGGCAGCGCGAGCGCGTATGCGACGATTGCGCGAGTCGCGGCGATGATCAAGGAACGGATTTTCACGAGCGCCAGCCTCCTGCCAGCAGCGAGATGTCGGCCAGTGTCACGAATAGGCCGAGCGAGCCGGACACCGCCAAGTAACGCGGCTCCCAGCGCGGCTGAAACTTGCTCTTGAATCCACGCAGGCCGCGGAAATTGTAGAAGCGTCCGCCAAGGTGCCACGCCAGTCGCGCGACGCGCTGCCACAGCGACGGAAACGGCGTCGGCTGCACGCCCGACAGCGGCGCGATGCCCAGACTCAACGTGCGCAGTCCCGCCTCCTTTAAATGCAGGGTCAGCTTAGTGAACAGATATTCCATCGCGTACCCGGAGGCATCCGGCAGGTGGCGCATCACGCCAACGGTCGCCTCGGTGTGCACGTCCGTCGTCATGAACGTGACGAACGCGACCGCACGGCCGTGCTGGCGCAGCAACATGACCGATTGCGCGGCCAGATACGACGGGTTGAATGCGGCCACCGAAAAGCTCTTTTCTCGCGCCACGCGGCTTTGCAGCCATGCGTCGGAGATTGACTTGAGCGTCGGCAGGCATTCCGGCATGCGCGTCGGTTCAACCACTTCGATGGCCAGCCCGTCGCGTTCACCGCGCTTGAGCGCGTAGCGAAGATGGGCGCGGTGGGACCCCTTTAGATCGAAGTCGGCTAGCGCGATGTTCGCCTCCTCGCCCAGCTTCAGCAGGTGCAAGCCGGTATCGAGGTAGAACGGCAGTGCGTCGGCGCGTACCTGGTAGAACGCGGCGCGGCCGCCGTGCGCGTGCGCCAGCGCGACGAAACGGCGGATCAGTTCGGGCCATTCGCCGCGCGGGCCGACTGGGTCGTGCAGCGCCACCCACGTGCGTCCACGCTTGGCATACATCAGGAAGGCCTGGCGCGATGCGGAGAACAAGAAGCTCTTGTCGCCCATCATCGCGAGACCTGCGTCGCTGCGTTCCTGCGCGCGCACGATGCGTGCCGCGTCAGCAAGGTCTTGTTCGGCCGGCTTCACGAAGCGGCCGGCCGCTGGCCGCAGCAACTGCCAGAAGGCCAGCGCCGCCGCGCACAGCGCGGCCGCCAGTGTAGCACGCAACGCGCGCGGGGCCCGGCCGTCGAACGCGAATTGCCACCATAGCTCGCGTGTGTACGGCACGTCGCGGAACGCGTACAGCATGATCCACGTCGCAATCACGATTACGATGCCGACTGACACCCGCCAACTGGGCGTGAAGCGTTCCGCGAATAGCGACGAGCGGCGGTTGAAGTGGTGCCGCGTCGCGATTAACAGCAGCACCAAGATCCCGAGCACGCCGGCTTCGATGAACGCCAGCCCCTTGGTCAGCGATAGCCCGAGGTTGACGCTGGCCAGCAGCAAGGCTAGCCACCATGCGGCATCGAGCCGGCGCAGCAGTCCGCGGGCGACGAATAGCAGCAGCACGCCGAGTACGCTGGCAAGCAACTGCGAGCTTTCAAGGACCCACAGTGGCACGAGCGTGCTTAGCACCGCAATCCGGTGCATGAACGCCGGTGTTGCGCCGGAGACAATCAGCATGCAGCCGACTGCGAACGTGATGGTGCTCAGCAGTAGCGGCGCGAGCTGTGTGAGGCTGTGTGCGGCGTGCAGCGCGGGAGAAGTCATCACTACGCGCTTGAGCGTGCGTCCTTCGAACATGACCAGCGCGCCACCGCAAACGAGCAGCGGCAGCCCGAAGTAGATGGCCCGGTAGGCGAGCAACGCGGCCACCAGTTGCGGCATCGGCAGTTCTCGACCAAAGGCGATCAGCACCACGCCTTCGAATATGCCGACGCCGCCAGGGGTGTGGCCGACCATCCCGAGCAGCAACGCCGCCGCATAGACCGTCATGAACGTGGCGAAGCCAATCAACGCATCCGGCAACAGGACCCACAGCGCCAGCGCGGCGCCGGCGACGTCGACAATCGCCCAGCTCAGCTGGGCGATCAAATTGCGCCGCGACGGAATCGTCAGCGCGAGCCAGCGCCGCGTGCCGCCGCTGCCAATCGTGCGTGGTTGGCTGCGGCATGCCACCACCAGTGCTGCGATCGCCGCGAGCGCGAGCACGCCCGCGCAGCGCAGCATTGATGCCGGCAGGTGCAGCACCGACTCGAGTTGGCCGACTGCGATCAGCATGCCGGCGGCGCTCATTAGCACCAGCGCCGTGGCCAGGCCGATGCCGGTGAAGACGGTCAGGCGCCCGACTTGTGCCGGCGTCACGCCCGCCGCGCCGTAGATCCTGCAACGTACGGCCCCGCCGGTCAACGCGCCGAAGCTCGTTGCGTTGCCGATGGCCGAGCCGACCGTGGCACCGAGCAGTAACAATGCGCGCGGCACGCGCGCGCCGATGTGGTGCAGTCCGGCCATGTCTCGCCCGACGAGTCCGATGTAGCTCATGACTGTAGCGGCGAGCGCGCCGGTCCATTCCGCGGCGCTTAGTTGGCGCAGTTGATGGATCACCGAGCGGTAATGGACCGCGTAAGACAAATGTTGGAACAGGACGAGCAGCAGCGCGCAGCCGCCCAATGCAATTGCTGGGGTGACCAGGTGTTGCGCGTGTCGCAGCATGGTCCAGCGGTTGGCCCCGGCGCGTGCGGTCGAAAGAGTCAGTTTGATTTGGGGACGCATGAGTAGTGCGCGACTTCAAGGAATCCACGGCTTGGCCGTCCGAACGCGACGGCTAAGCTGCGGAAAGACGTCAACAAAACGTCTATATCGGCACTTGCGTTGACAGTGTTGACTCATTTGGTGTGCCCGGCTTCCACCTCACACGCCTTTTTGGACCTGCGGGCGTCTTCATGAAGGGATTGCCGGGCGCCAGAGCCGACTACCGACCGACTGGGACAGCGGTGTGAAGTTTGTCGGCTGGCTAAAAGATGGATGGGCGCAGCAGCGATGAAGAGGGAGCCTCCGGTTACAAGAGAAGCGGGTTTTTTCCTTTAGCTTCCTTGGGCTGTGCGAGATCTGCAGCGGATATTTTTTCTATGTTGTACTTTTTTACCTGTTTCCAAGCCTTATCCGCTTTTTCATGCTTGGCTCTAAGCTTTTTTTGTTCTTTTTCTTTCGGCTTTTGCATTTTGTGATATTGGGATATGTTCGATTTTTCCCAATTTTCTACCGTTTTTGGCCACTCCTTCTCTACCTTTTCCTGGTAAAAAGCGTCGCGTTCTTCTTTGGAGAGATGCTTGCGAGAGAAAAGTCCACAGAATACACCAGTATTTATTGAGTTGGGCTTGGCTGCGCGCCGCCCTGAAGCTTCATTCGGTTGTGTCGACGTGTTAGCTGATGAAATCAGTCTATGGGTAGAATTGAAGAAGTTTTGCGAGATCTGAGGTTTCATATCTGTTTCCTTACCTGTTTTTCGTGATGCAATGAAAGCCGGATTACCAATCATGTCGGTGAAATGGACGAAAGGAGTAACGGATTCGTTCCACCCTGATCACCGTCGATACTTGAGAAAGTAGGAGTAGCGTAACGGCCGTTAGACCGTCCGTTTCGGCCACATCCGACGTATTGGCGAGCGAAGCGAAGCGTGGTGTGTCCAGAGGCAGCCATTAACACGTCGCTGTGGAGCCATGCGGGTTGGCATGCCGCCCGATGCTTACCGCTATGCGCAGAACTCCGGTTCCTGCCGCTTCGGGAAGGACCCATATGCGGCAGGTTTCCCCTGGGTCAATCCATTACGGAACCTTTATTCGATTTGCTCAGGCCTGTTGGTGGAGCGTGATTTTCAGGCTCGACGGGTAGCCAACGACCCGTCTTTTTCGCCGTTTTCAGCCCTTCGATGATCAGGGTCTTTTTGCGTAAAGACACTGTTTTCATTTTTTCGGTGGCGAGTAGGACCCTTTGTGAGGGTCTTTTATCCGATTTCGGCGGACGGGGCGGTGCTGCCTGAGTGGTTTGCTTCGATGAAATGTTGTCTTCGGTAGGACGGAAAGCTGGGACGGCAGGAGTTGTAGGGAATTTCTTAAGGAGCTCGGTCTCCGTTTCTGTTCTATCTTCAATGTCTTTTGAGGCAACGTTATCTTTGCCTCTCTGATTTTTCCGCATAGCTTCCTTCGCCGTTTTCTTCGCTTCGGAGATCACAGTCTTTGTGCTTAACAACTCTGCCTTCATTGTTTTGACTTCGACTTCGACTTTTTTGAATTCGACTTTTTTGACGTTGACTTGGCCTATTTTTACCCTCGCAAACGCCTCGTTTGACGAAGTGCCACTGCTTCGGGTAGCCAGGTCAGCCCCATGGACGTCCAGATGCGTACGTGGGTCCTTTCGTTCGAGTGACTTGATGTCTGAAGGAAAACCCTTTGTCGTGCTGGTTTGTGTAGAAGCTTTTGTTCCAACGCCGGTGCGATTGTTAGCGGGGGCAGGGCGTGATGGAACTTGAGGAAACTGCTTAATAAGCTTGCTCTGCGACGAGCCGCATGGACGGAAGGCCTTTTTCAGCTGCTTGGCCACATTCCGGACTGTTTGTGACGTTTTCGAGTCGGTGGAGGCTAGCTTTTCCGTTGGCGGTTGCGTCGATATCGTCTTTTTCTTGCGCGAAAACAATCCGTCGAATTTGCTGTGCCAAGATCGCTCGCGTCCCGCGGCGGTGTTGCCGGATGTCGTTACATTGCCCCGGGGTGTCGGATCGGATTGGCGTGCTTGGCGGAATGGGTTGATCGTTATGCTCATGACGGTGGAGAGAACAGGAGGTGGGGTCTACATTACGCCGCCATCAGTATCTGTTTGAATGTCGGATCCGCATAAACGTTTCGGGAAACGAATGGCCACGTGCTGTTGGATGGCTGGGATGTATACTTTGCGTGTCAGCGTTCTCTAGGTGTGGCCGGCAAATCAAATGGGCATCCGACGGAGAATTCGTTGACTATTCAATGTGTTTCGCCGAACAGCAATGCATTCAATTTCCATCCGCTGCGGTTTGCCCAGACGCGAAACAGGATGTGTTTTTTCTCCACGCGCGGACACACGAGGGTAGCCAACGGTTCGGGGCGACGCGACAGGCGACGTCGATAACGAGAATACCCGCGATCATCGATGAACCAAGTTCCGGCGTTCTCAACGATACTCTATCGCGCTGTTTGTAGCCCTGGCTGGCACCATACGGGAACGTCGATAAGCCGCAATGGCTGCGATGCGCACGGTGGCCGCTGCTACTTCGAAGTCGAACTCTTTCATTGTTAGGGTTTTCGGTAATTAATACCGATCCGTGCAGCGGTACAGCAAATACCCGTAATTAATTCTCCTGGAACCACCCCTACGGCGGCTCGTTATGTGTAAAATTCGGACGCTGAAATCAATTCGTAAGGGTTGTAACAGGAATGAGCGTGGAAGTTTTTCTGGCATCGGCCATTGGCCACCTGAACGGAGTGTTGTGGAACTACATGCTGATCGCGCTGTTGTTAGGTGCGGGAGCATGGTTCACATGGCGCTTTGCCGGCATCCAGCTTCGCGCGCTGCCGCTGAGCGTGCAGACGCTGTTTCGCGACGATGGCGAAGGCAAGCGCAAGGGCGATGGCATTTCCTCGTTCCAAGCCTTTGCCACGGGGCTTGCGAGCCGGGTCGGCACGGGCAACATCGTGGGTGTTGCCGTTGCGTTGAGCGCGGGCGGTCCCGGTGCGATCTTCTGGATGTGGCTGACCGCGCTGCTCGGCATGGCGCTCGCATTCGTTGAGGCCACGCTCGCTCAGATATTCAAGGTGTCCCATCACGACAACACCTTTCGTGGCGGCCCGGCCTACTATATCTGGGTTGGATTGCGTTCCAGGCGGCTCGGGATGGTGTTTGCCGCATCGTTGATTCTTGCGTTCGGCCTCGTGTTCAACGCGGTGCAGGCCAATTCGGTCGCGGACGCGCTGCATGCGTCGTTCGGCACGGACCGGGTTGTCACGGGAGCCTTGCTGATCGTGTTGATCGCGCCGGTGATCTTTGGCGGGATTCGCCGCATTGCCCGCATCGCGCAGTTCCTCGTGCCGGTGATGGCCTTCGGCTACCTTGCACTGGCCGGCTACGTACTGTTGGCACACTTGAGTTCGTTCCCGGCGGTGATCGCGTTGATCGTGCGCAGTGCGTTCGGCCTCGAGCAGGCGGTCGGCGGCGTCGCAGGCTACGCCATCAGCCAGATCGTCGCGGTCGGCATCAAGCGCGGACTGTTCTCAAACGAGGCGGGTATGGGTAGCGCGCCGAACGCGGCAGCGACCGCCACCACGCGCCATCCTGTCACGCAGGGCCTGATCCAGATGCTCGGCGTGTTCGTCGACACGATCTTGATCTGCAGTGCGACGGCATTGATCATTTTGTTGTCTGGCGAGTACCAGCCTGGCGCGCCGGTCGAGGGTGCAGTGCTCACGCAGCGCGCGATGTCCAGCCATGTCGGCGATTGGGGCGCGACGTTCCTGACGTGTGCGATCTTCATGCTCGCGTTCTCGTCGATCATGGGCAACTACGCGTGTGCCGAGGGCAACGTCATGTTCATCACACGGCGCAAGGATGTGCTGGTCGGGTTCCGATGCGCGGTGCTCGGCATGGTGATGTTTGGCAGCGTCGCGAAGTTGCCGCTGATCTGGTCGATGGCCGACTTGAGCATGGGGCTGATGGCCACGATCAACTTGTTGGCGGTCTTGGCGCTCGGCAAGTATGCGCGAGCCGCATGGCTCGACTATTGTGCTCAGCGTAACGCTGGCATTGCGCAACCCGTGTTCAACAGGCACACGATTACCGGCTTGGATGCGCTATTGCCGGAGGGCGCATGGAGTGGCGATGCATATCGCCCTTCCACCGTCCGACAGAGCATTGGCGCGCAATCGGTTTCGGCGAAAGGAGTGCGCTCGCGCTCGGTGCCGGCTTGGGCAACCGACTCCAAGTAACTGGCGATAATGTTATCGGCGCTGCGGGGCTGCGGCGTCGCGTGGCTGGAAGCCGTAGCCGTGACGCCCGCGGCGGCGCTACGCGCGGTTGACGGCACGGCTGCCACAGGCACCGTACTGCTGTGTACTGTGGCGGCATGGGTGGCGCAGGTGCGCTGGCCCGATCGCAGTGAGTCGGGCAAACATCTGCTGGCCGGCAGCGCTGCTGCAGGGCTTCCATCTTGGCGCGGGCTATTGTGGGCGGTTGAGCAGGGACTCGGCGCCGCCGTGATGGCCCTGTTAGGTGCGCTGCAGCCGCTATTGACGGCAGTTGTGGCATCGCGGTTGTTTGGAGAGCGACGCTCGCCGCGAGGTTGGCCGGGCCTGTTGGTGGGCTTGGCGCAGTGACGCGTCCTGCTGCTTAAACTCGCTGCACATGACGCCGCTGTGCTGCCCCATGCGGTCGCTGGCGCGACCGGCACGGCGCAGTGGATCGTGGTGACTTCGGCGATCTTCGCGGTATTGTCGATTACGGCAGGGACGCTGTATCAAAAAACTTCGTTGTCGAATGCGCATTTGACCAGCGCCGCCGCGTTACAGAACGCCGGCGCTGCGCTGGTCGCCACCGGTTTCGTGCTGGTGCTTGGCGAGCGCCGCTGTGTCGCCGCGCCGCAACTGTGGGCGTAGCCTGGCATGGGGTATCGTGATGCCGTTGGGTTTCGCGACGACCCTGCTGGTCTGGATGGTGCGACGCGGAGACGCTGGGCGACGGCCCTGCTGTTCCTGGCGCCACCGTTGGCCGCGTTCAAAAGTTATCTAGGCGTTTGGCGAAACGTTGCTGCCAGTGCAATAGATTGGATTCGCCGTCGCATTGGCGGGCGTGCTGCTTGCTCGGACACGAGCGTCCGTCTGCTGAGCCGGTCGCCGATCGTGCGCGCGGATGTTTTCTTATATGCTTGAGTGCACGCGAGTTGCCGCATCCGGGAGCGGCGGCACTCGGATGGTTGGAGCTAAACGTGACGACGACTGTACTCCTTGTCGACGACGATCCGGAAACCCTCGCTGCCTGGGCCATTTGCTGCACGCAGCAGGGCTACGGGGTGCAGAGTGCCACTGACGGCGGGCATGCGCTGGCACTGCTCGACGCGACACAAATCGATATTGTTGTGGCCGATTGGCGCATGCCCAGGATGTCGGGGAGCGCATTGTGTCAGGCGATACGTAATCATCCCGTGCTTGCCGACACGCTGTTCATTCTTGTGTCGGGCGAATCCAGTCCGCCCGCGTTTGTCCGCTACGACGCGTTCCTGCGCAAGCCGCTGGATTATCCTGAATTGTTTTCGACGATGCGTCGGTTGCTTGACGCGCGCGCCGAGGAGCGCGCCGCGACGCGTAGGCTGCCGAGCGTCTGATGCCTTCCGCGGCGTGGCGTTTGCCACTGGCCGCTACGTGTGCCCGGCCATTGGCGCCGGTGCCTGCAAGTGATCATTAGGTCCCTGGCCGCTGGGCGCTGCACGGCCTTGGTTGGACGGCTGATTGAACCTGCTGGTCGCCGCTCTGCCCGGCGTGGGTGCCGCGCGCGACGATGCGATTGTGTTCGCGTTGACCATTCAGTTGGCGTTGCACGGTGCCGCTGACATGATCTCATAGCGCCATCGTCGTTGCCGCAGGCCCCGGACGACTTGCTATTGCGTGTTGCTTAGCTGTATGACGGCCATCCGCCGCAACTGCACCGCCTGATGCAGGCGTGCGCACTGGCGGTGGATGGCCGACTTGAACGATGGGACCGCGGCGGCAGCAGCGGAAACCTTCGCACTGGACTCGCAATACATCAAGCGGACGCTGCTCGCGCAACACGGCGTATTGCGGGCAGCAGCCGAATGCCGCGTCCAGACGGGCTTGTCAATGGTTGATTTGCAAATAGTCGAGCCTGCGGTAGCTGAACCCGCGACCGACTGGATTTGCGAGCGGCTCGATCTGCGGGTGGCTGGAAACGGCTGAATCCGCAGGCAGATGAGTTTGCGGGCAAAGGTGTCTACGCATGGCTGAGCCAGCGGAGCCTGCAAATGGTTGTATGTGCAAATGGTTGAATCTGTGAAGGATTGAATCGGGACAACGCCAATGGTCGACAATGAGTTCATCTGTGTGGACCGCTTCCATGTGATTACCGGGGGACCAGGATCGGGCAAGAGCACGCTGCTCGACGCACTGCAGGCGGCTGGCTATGCGCGTTCGGTCGAAGCAGGCAGGGGGGTGATCCAGGACCAGGTACGGATCGGCGGCCCAGCGCTGCCGTGGCATGATCCCGCGCTGTTTGCGCAGTGGATGTTGTGCTGGGAGATGCGCTCGTATCATTTGGCTCGTGAGCGCCGCGTGCCGGTATTGTTCGATCGAGGCGTGCCCGACGTCGTCGGTTATCTTCGTCTCTGCGGCTTGCCGGTGCCGCCACACGTGCTACGCGCCGCGCAATCGTTTCGCTATAACCGCCAGGTATTCATTGCGCCTCCTTGGCGCGAGATTTTTGTGCAGGATGTCGAAAGAAAGCAAGATTTCGACGAAGCACGGCGCACGTACGACGTGATGGTGTCGTCATACGATGCGCTGGGCTACCGGTTAGTCGAGCTGCCTTGCGGGCCGGTGAGTGAGCGGGCCCGGTTTGTCATTGAGCAGATCACGCGCGGCGACCACCGCGGCGGTCACGAGGGCTGTCGATCTTAGTGGATCGCCCTAGCGTGCCGGCGCAGGTCTTCACCGCTGCACGGCGCGTTGATGCGAACGGTCAGCACGAGTCACAATAGGATCGCTCGTAACAAACCTCCTCCCTCGGACGTATCGCTGGCAACTCGCCGTACGCCATTCAAATGCGGTGTAGTACTGTGCGGCACTGTGCATGCATACAGTGCCTAGGTGCAATCTGGTACGTCACGTTGGCGCGACCGGCAGCGTTTGCACGCGGTGCGATCGGCGGCGGCGATTGCCGTTCTGTCAACGGCTTGCGCTGCATATGCCCAGTTTATCCACAGCCTTCCCAACACATTCTGGGGATAACACGATACCGCGGCAAGGTATCGGTTCGCACCGTCGTCCCGCGCAGTCCCTGCGCAATACGGCATCGCGACCGTTTCGCATTGGACTTGCGGTGGCCGGGGCGTCGGCATCGCGATCAGACCATAGACGTCGAACACGAACCACGTGATCAGCGGCACGCGTTGCACGCCTGACACGCATATCGCCTCGTCCGAGTGCGGAAAGTCGTGCTCCGGCGATGGTGAGAACAGAGCAAGCAACGAGGCATCGTGGCGGCCGCTCAGTCCGAGGTCGGACAGCGCCTCTGCTTCGATGTCGTGAAGGCGCCGCCATGTCAGTGGCTCGTCGCGAACCCGATAGCGTCCGGCGATCGCATGCACGATTCGCCGCAAATCGGCGGCGGCGCGATCAAACGCCCGTTTCGAGAAAAATGCGTCGTCCATTTTCATCTCCTTGCGTTCGTATACTGTATATTTATACAGGTAATGGGGCAAGTCACGTTTTTCCGGAGGTGCCGCAATGCCCGACAAACCCATGCGTCGCTCGATGCCGCAGGTGGCGGCATTCGTGGATGCACTACGGGCGGCGTTCGGCGACGTGGAAATCGATTCGATGATCGCGCGCGGCATGGCCGGAGAGCCGGTGTTCTATGCACGGGAAGGGGGCGAGTCGATCGGCACGCCTGTGCCGTGCAGCAGTGAAGGGTGGCGTGGTGCCGGCCTGGCCGCACGCCACTATTGTCCCGGTTGCAGTGGCGATTGCGTCGGTACCGCACGCCGCTGCATCAAGCCGTAGCAGCCCCGTTTCCTGTTGGCGCGACAGGCACTTAGCATGCGTATCCAATGGTTGTCCACATCGTTGCAAACAAAATTTGTGAATAAGCCGGTGTAGACTTGAACGTCGGTGGCTGCGCCACCCGTCGGGTGTCGAGCGATATCGTTCAATCCAATGAGAGTCCGTTGTGAAAACGATCTTCGCTTGCCGGCCTCGGCTCGCGTGCCTGTGGCTCGTCGTGGTGTTTTTGCCGCCGCGCCACTTGTGCTTGCGCATGTCCATTCCACTCGGCAGTCGCCAGGGCCCAACGACACGGTCAGTTCCGCGCAGCAGGACGTATGAATTGCACCGCTTGGGTCGGTGATCATTGAGTTGACCGACGTAGCGTGAAAGCGGTGCCGGCCGGCACGAACTGCGCAAGGTCAGCTGTTCGTTGCACGTTATTGCGCGGTGGGGAACAAGTGCCGCGGGCTCAAGCACTTGCGCCGCTTGTCCCGAGGATATTCACAGGGACGTTCACAAAATCTGTGGAGAACTGCGCCCCCTAGTGTCCGCGCATCACGTCCAAGTGTGATGTCGTCGTCACCGTGCGGTCAGCGCCGAAGTGTACGTTGAAATAACCTCCTTGCGTCACGATACCCTCGCGCCATGTTCAGCTTTGCTTTCAATGTGTGCATGACTTGGCCGTTGGCGGATTGTCGCAGCCGATGATCAGTAGAGTACATCCGAGTATAGCGGCGAAGACTAGGCCGGGGGGCGACAAGCGCAAGCGTCGTGTCCATGCGTTTCGGCGTTTATTTTTCTGAAAATCCCGTAATTAATGTCGGAGTTGGATCTATTACGCGGGTTTGTAGAGGGCATCAGTCAGGTAGCGCTCAACGCCTTCGATACTGAGAAGATCATTTCAGGTTCTTATCCGCCATTTTCTTACCTAATGGCGCAGTCGCTGTAAGCAAATCGTCAGTAAGTCGTTAGAGTGCTGTCGGGCATCGTCGACGGTTTATAGATCGACATCGTGAAAGAACCGGTGTGCTGCTTGTGTAAGCATGAAAAAAGAAGTCGTCTTATGTGGTTTTGGGATGATCAGTTAGTTGGCTTGATAATAAATTGACGTTATTTGAAGATATGAATTCAAAAATTAATCGTGGTCAATGTGCAGAACGTATCCGTTTATTTTCATCGAACCGGGTGCTGCGCGTGATTATGTCGTGCGCGGCCGTCTATTTCGCAGTAGATAGCACGGACGTAAATGCTACAGAAGAAAGAAAAAATAAATTACACGTATCAGGTTCTTCCAACTCTGAGCCGCCTGCAGGGCCACGTAAAAAGGCGCAGAAGAAGCCGCGGAGAAAAGGGCAGGAAGTGCGGCAGTTAGATCCAGATGAGCAGGCAGTGCAGCGGATATTCAAAGAGTTGCATGAGTCCGTTTCAGAGGAGCGGTTAACACAAAGGCAGGAAGGAGGCCAACAGAAGGAAGCGTCGAATCGCGTCGAAGAGAAAGCGGAGCAGCGTCAAGAGATCCGGAGTTTCGTCGAAGAGAAAGCGGAGCAGCATCAAGAGATCCGGAGTTTCGTCAAAGAGAAAGCAGAGCAGCATCAAGAGATCCGGAGTTTCGTCAAAGAGAAAGCGGAGCAGCATCAAGAGATCCGGAGTTTCGTTAAAGAGGAAGCGGGGCAGCATCAAGAGATCCAAAGTCTCGTCGAAGAGGAAGCAGGGCAGCTGCAAGAGATCCAGAGTCTTGTCAAAGAGGAAGCGGGGCAGCTGCAAGAGATCCAGAGCCTCGTCGAAGAGGAAGCAGGGCAGTACCAAGAGATCCAAAGTCTCGTCGAAGTGGAAACAGGGCAGCACCAAGAGATCCAAAGTCTCGTCGAAGTGGAAGCAGGGCAGCACCAAGAGATTCAAAGTCTCGTTGAAGAGGAAGCGGGGCAGCTGCAAGAGATCCAAAGCCTTGTCGAAGAGGAGGCGGGGCAGCTGCAAGAGATCCAGAGTTTTGTCGAAGAGGAAGCGGGGCAGCAGGAAGAAATCCAGAGTGACGTAGAAGAGGAACCGACGCAGCAAGAGAGCACGGCCGTCGATCCGGAGTCGCGCGAGACCGCCGCATTGATCGACGACAAGCCTTCTCCCGACGATCGTCTGCGCGAAATGATCGCCTCGTACCCTCTGCTGGAGGGCAACGCGCTTTACAGTGCCGAGCGCATGTCAGAAGATGGCACCATCGTGGTGGGCGAAGGCCTCATCAACGGACGCGCACAGCCATTCATTGCGCGTGACGATGGAGGCAAGGTCGGGATTGTGGGCTTGTTCGACCTGAACGACTCGCTGAACAACGCGACCTTGTACAGTTCCGTGTTGCAATCCGCGGTGCAAACGTTCGTCCAGGACGGCATGCGTTGCAGCAGCTTCGACCAATACGGCGTGTGCATCTCGGCTGGCGCGCTATACAGCCACAATGCGGGCAAAGTGAACGGTGCGAACTGGCAGGGCGAATTCAGTGCGGCATACCGAATCAACGACGACTGGGTTGCTGGCCTAAGCTACCAGGCGCCGAGCTATCGCTTTGACGTAAGCAACGACACAATGCGTAACCGTGCCAGCCTGTTCGGGTTATTCGCCGAGTACGGAACCCGTACCCGTCCGGGCGTGTTTGCCCGTGTCGCGCTAGGCTACCAGCAAGGTGACTTGTCCATCGATCGGTCTTACCTGACTGCCTCCGGCGTGGACCGGTCCAACGGCGACACGACGGTCGCACAGCGCGCCGTGTCGACGCAGGGTGGCTACGTGTTCGCCGTACGGAACGCCAGTATCATGCCTTACCTGGGCATTGACTACTTGCGCACAAAACTCGGTGACTACACTGAGACATCCGGCCAGTTCCCGGTTCGTTTTAATGCCCGTACCGACGAAAACGTATATGGCACAGTGGGACTTAGCGGTCACCTGCGCTTCACCGATCAAACGGTCATTTCGGCGGGCGTCAAGCACGTCCAACGATTGAGCAGGAGCAACGATCCGGTGTCGGCCAGCGTGCCAGGGTTCGATCCATTCGTGGTCGGCGCGCAGTCAACACGCCAATGGAGCGAGTTTAGTGTCGGTGGCCGGTTTGCGACGCCCGTAAAAGCGTCAAGCTTGGATATCGGATACCGCCGTCGCTTCGCAAGTGGTGCGGCGATCGCGCAGGACATGGGGTCGGTGTTCTTCACGATGGGCTTCTGATCGTCACTGTAGCGCGGGCTACTGTGGACGGCGCGTGGCGCCGGCGCACACGGATGCACCGCGCACCTCGAAGCGCACGGCATCGACCACTTTGTCGTGCGCGTCCATCTGCTCTAGCAGACGACGGCCGTGGCGACCAGTCAATGCGCCTTACGGAACCGAATGGCTTGCTGCTCAGTCGTCAGAGCACTGCCTCCAATGCGCCGGCTGCGCGCTCGAAGCCGATGTGTTGCCGGGCGGCCGGGATGTCGGGGGGTAGCGCAAAGACGTGCCGTCGGGTGGTGTGCCGATACACGTGACACTCTGTGCCGTGAAGTGCGTTTTTGTCGTGCGCGCCGCGGCGGCGAGCGAGGCTGTCGACGTCTGCGTCTCGCGCAGGAACCACTCATCGCGCGCGAGCTTGATTGCGTTTTCGAATGCGTGCGGGCATGGTTGTTAAACAGCATCATCGCGACAATGATGCTCGCGTTTGCAGTTTGATCGCACGAAGGTCACTCCCGAGCCGGTTTTCGGGTCGTCGATGCGCGTCGAGACGAACAGTGAGAAAACGCTGTCGTCGCCACAGCGCTTGAGCGGCTTCAGAGGCTTGTCACTCTTCGGCAGTCTTTGGCGATCGGTGCGGCCCGACGTCAGTTCGTTTCCGTTGCAGTCGCTGACTGCACGTGGGCGTTCGCGATTGGCCGCACACCTGATCCTGCTGCATGAACGCGACGCGCAAGGAGCATGGTTCCACCCTCCGTCCGGCGTCGAGCCATCTCAGGCAGACGCTTACGTGCGGTTCGATACGATCGCACGATTCTATGCAAGAGCGGGATGACGGTGACATGCCCATAGGTGCCTCATCAGGCAGTCTGGGGTTGCAAAATCGTGCAAATCCGACGTGCGAGTCCGCCTGGCTGGGACAACGTCGCGACTGCTCGGCTGTGCCGCGTGGTGGCGTGGGTGCGGCACAGGGGTGGTTCAGGTGAGCGGCGGCCGGCCGGATGTCGGCTTACGCCGGAGAGCACCGCCCGACCGGTTGAGCACCATGCGCTCGTAGAGTCGGGACACGGTTGTGCTGCCCGTCTTGACGAACAGGAACGGAAACAATCCATGCACGAGCGCAGCGAACGCGGCCAGTAGCATCGGGCCTCCGAACGAGAACGACGCTCTCATGTGTTGCAGATAGCTTTCGCCGACGGAGGCCGGGTGCCGCGTAAACGCGCCGAACAGGGTTCTCATGGGCAGCGCTCGAGTCGATGGGTTTGATGCAACGGGCCGACGCTCATCAAGCCGGCGGCCGTGTGCAGAATAAAGGCAATCTTATAATCGGGGGCGTGAAAAAGGATTGCAAATTTGTGCACGGTGGTAAGTGAAAGTAGAAAAAATTCCTAATATTGACCCATCCATGGACAAGATAGACGCCAAGATATTGTCGCTGCTGCAGCACGACGCATCCCTCGGATTGAACGATATTGCCAAGGCGGTGAATCTGTCACCGACGCCGTGCTGGCGCCGCATACAGAAACTGCGCGAGGACGGCGTGATCCAGCGGCAAGTCGTGTTGTGCGATCCGATTAAGCTCAATCTCGGATTGACCGCATTCGTGACGATCCGCGCGAGCCAGCACAACGACGGATGGACGAGCCGTTTTCTTAAGGGGGTGACGGCGATCCCGGAAATCGTCGAAATCTACCGAATGACCGGCGACGTTGATTACTTGCTGAAAGTGGTGGTGCCCGACATCGCCGGCTATGACAACGTGTATAAGCGCCTGATTAAGGTCGCCGAGTTGCTCGATGTGAGCGCGAGTTTCGCGATGGAGGTGGTCAAACATACGACCGCTTTCCCACTGGACCATGTCACTGACCGCAGCACACGAACCACGTCTCGACGATTGTGAACAGCCGCGCTGGGTGCCGGACTAGTGTGCCACGCGGCAATTCAGATGACGGAATAGGTGGAACTCGGCTACGCTTACGTTCTGCATGCCTACGACTCGGAGTGAAAGCCGCGATGTCCTATGACCCCAATAACCCATTCGCACGCATCCTGCGTGGCGAGTTGCCATGCGTCAAAGTCGCGGAGACCGGCGACGTGCTGGCTTTCATGGACCTGATGCCACAGGCCGACGGCCACGTACTGGTGGTGCCGAAGGAAGCGGCGGCGCAGATCTTCGACCTGTCGGATGCGGCAGGGGCAGCGTGCCTTCGGATGGTCCGCCGGGTCGCCACCGCTGTGCGTGCTGCGCTGAAACCGGAGGGCATGTTGGTGGCCCAGTTCAACGGGGCCGCGGCCGGGCAAACCGTGCCGCACGTGCATTTCCATGTGATTCCACGTCGTGCCGGCGAAGAACTCGAGCATCACGCGCGCGTGGCGGCCGAGCCGGGCAAGCTCGAGGCGATCGCACAGCAGATCCGTGCTCAACTCGAGTCAATTGACTGATTCAGGGAGCGTGCGATGTTTGAACTTTCGACATTGGGCACGTTCGTCGTAGTCGTGCTCGGCCTGTTTCTGATACCGGGGCCGGCTGTGCTGCTGGTGCTCACACGCACGGTGCAGGGCGGGCGCAAGACCGGTGTGCTGACCGGGCTGGGCGTGGCAGTCGGCGATTTCATTCATACGGTGTTTGCCGCCGTGGGCCTGTCGGCATTGCTGATGACGTCGGCGCTGGCGTTCAACATCGTCAAGCTGGTCGGCGCCGCCTATCTGCTGTACCTGGGCGTGTGCGCGCTGCGTAAAAAAACCGCCGACGGACACGCGCCGGCGCCTGCGGCAGTCGAGATCTCGCCGCTGAAGGCGTTCCTTCAGGCCGTGCCGGCTGAAGTGCTGAATCCGAAGACCGCATTGTTCTTTCTTGCCTTCCTGCCGCAGTTCGTGCAGCCGGAGCGCGGCGCGACGTTTGTCCAGTTTACCGTGCTGGGACTGATTTTCGTTGCGATGGGTGCGGTGTACACGACGTTGCTTGTCGTCGCGATGCGGCCATTGGCGCGCCTTGTCGCGAAGCTGCATTGGCTGCGTCGCTGGCAACAGAAGATCATCGGTGTGATCTTTATCTCGCTGGGATTGAAGGTCGCGATGCAGTAACGATAGAGCATCGGGCCGCGCACCAATGTGATAATGTCGTCTTGCCGCTAGTTTCCTGGAGACGATTTTGACTCGCATCGACAACCCGTCGCACGCTCAGGAGGTGGGCGTGGTCGACGCCACGCAGGACACGACCCGCATCGACGACGTGCGCATCGGCGCCGTGCGGCCGTTGATCTCGCCGGCGTTGTTGCTGGACGAGTTGCCGGCGCCGGCCTCGGTGCAGCAACTAGTCGAGCACAGCCGCGCGCGCATTGCCGATGTGCTCAATGGCCGGGACGACCGGTTGGTTGCGGTGGTCGGCCCATGCTCGATCCACGACCACGACCAAGCGCTCGACTATGCGCGCCGGCTCAAAGGTGCCGCTGATCGGCTGCACGAGGATTTGTTGATCGTGATGCGGGTTTACTTCGAAAAGCCGCGTACCACGGTTGGTTGGAAAGGCTATATCAACGATCCGCGCCTGGACGGCAGCTTTCGAATCAATGAGGGGCTGCGCCGCGCGCGCGAGTTACTGCTGCAAATCAACGGCCTTGGGCTTCCGACTGCCACTGAATTCCTGGATCTGCTCAGCCCGCAATACATCGCGGACCTGGTGGCGTGGGGTGCAATCGGGGCGCGCACCACCGAGAGCCAGAGTCACCGCCAACTGGCGTCAGGCTTAAGCTGTCCGATCGGATTCAAGAACGGTACCGACGGCGGCGTGCAGGTTGCCACAGACGCGATTGTGGCCGTCCGCGCCCGCCACGCATTCATGGGCATGACGAAGATGGGCACGGCGGCTATCTTCGAGACGCGCGGCAACCGTGACGCGCATGTGATCCTGCGCGGTGGCAAGAAAGGGCCGAACTACGATGCTGCCGCCATCGAGGGAAGCTGCGCGGTGCTCAGGGCGGCAGGGCTGCGCGAGCATGTGATGGTCGATTGCTCACATGCGAATTCCGGCAAGTCACATCTGCGCCAGCTCGATGTCGCGCGGGACTTGGCCGCGCAACTGTCGCACGGTGAGCGTCGCCTCAGCGGTGTGATGATCGAGAGCCACCTCGAGGAAGGACGCCAGGACTTGAAGCCCGGTGTGCCGCTGCGATGGGGTGTATCGATCACCGACGCGTGTCTGGGCTGGGCGCAGACCGAGCCGGTGCTGGAGATGCTGGCCAGTGCGGTACGGGCCCGACGCGCCGCCGCGGCGCGGCGGTAAGTACCGAAGTCGGTGATGCGTTCGTTGCCGGTGACGGCTGGACGGCTAAGCCGCGATGGCGGGCCTGACCAGAGTGAAGTTTGCGGCCCGATCCGCCGGCGGATCCCGCTACTCGGCGCTGTACGCGTCAAGCAAGCTCGTGTCGCGCGTGACCTGTTCCGGTATCAACGCGCGCAGAACGCGCGTCAGCGTGCTGTTGCGCAGGCCGCAGGATGTAACGCGACGAAGGAATGTGTCGGTCCATGCCGCATGTCGCCGCGGGTTGTCGCACAGGCCAATCGACCATAGATCGAGTGTGGCCGCAGCAGGTCCCCGTCAGGTTATTAGAGCAGAGACGCTATGTATGAAGAACGCATTCGGTGCGCGAGCCTGCGCAACCGCATCATTTCCGCACGCGACGCGGCGGCCCTAGTTCACGATGAAATGCGCGTGGGCACCAGCGGCTTCACGCGAGCCGGCGATCCAAAGGCGGTGTTGCTCGCGTTGGCCGAGCGCGCCCGCACCGAGCCGACGCCGCCTCGCATCACGTTGATGACGGGCGCTTCGCTCGGTCACGATAATGACAAGGCACTGAGCGAGGCCGGCATGCTGGCGCGCCGTCTGCCGTTCCAGGCCGACCCGACGTTGCGTCGCGAAATCAATTCAGGACGCGCATTGTTTGTCGATCAGCATCTGTCCGAGACGGTCGAGATGCTGCGGGCCAATCTGCTCGGCCAACTGGACGTGGCCATCATCGAGGCCACCTGCATTACCGAGTCGGGAGGCATCGTACCCAGCACGTCCGTTGGCAATTCGGCCAGCTTTGCCATTCTGGCCAAACGGGTGATCATCGAGCTGAACTTGGCCCAGCCGTTGGAGCTGGAAGGCTTGCACGACATCTGGATCCCGGCTCGTCGGCCCGACCGCGCCCCAGTGTCGATCACCGACCCGCGTGACCGGATCGGCACGACCACGATCGACATCCCATTGGACAAGATCGCGGGCATTGTCATCACGAACGACGAGGACAGTTCCTCGGTCGTGTTGCCAGCGGACAGCGACACCACGCGCATCGCGCAACACTTGATCGAATTCCTGCAGCATGAAGTGTCTCGCGCACGCCTGCCGGCGCAACTGCCGCCGCTTCAGGCCGGTATCGGCACGATCGCCAACGCGGTGCTGGGGGGATTATGCGCTTCGCCATTCGAAGCGATGACAATGTACTCGGAAGTCCTGCAGGATTCCACGTTCGATTTGATGGATGCCGGCAAGCTGGCGTTCGCGTCCGGCTCGTCGATCACGCTGTCGGCGGCGCGGCAGCGCCAGGTGTTGCGTGAGCTGGCGCGTTATCGCGATCGTCTGGTGTTGCGTCCGCAAGAAATCAGCAATCATCCGGAGGTCGTGCGCCGGCTTGGCGTGATCGCGGTCAATACCGCGCTCGAAGTGGACCTGTACGGTAACGTGAACTCCACGCATGTTGGCGGGACCCACATGATGAACGGCATCGGCGGCTCAGGCGATTTCGCGCGCAACGCATGCTGCGCGATATTTGCGACCAAGTCGGTGGCCAAGGACGGCCGGATTTCAAGCATCGTGCCGATGGTGCCACACTGTGACCACAATGAACATGACGTGGATATCGTGGTCACCGAGCAGGGGCTGGCTGACCTACGTGGGCTGGCGCCGCGCGAGCGAGTGGGTTTGATCATCGAGCGATGCGCGCATCCACAGTACCGCGATTTGCTGCGCGACTACTATCGCGACGCGCTCAAGGGTCAGGGGCACACGCCGCATGACTTGGCGCAGGCGTTTTCGTTCCACCTGCGGCTGGCGCAAACCGGTACCATGCTGCCGTAAGTCGCCGTCGCCATCGCTGTTCTGGGTACAGCCGCATCGTTGCAGCGCCCCGTTGCCTCCAGCCTTGCGTAGGGTCTGCTCCGATGTGCGGCACTCAATAGCGCGCTGCCACGAGTCTACAAGGCGCTGCCACGGGTCTACAAAGCCGCGGACTTCAAAAAGGAGGAGCGCAACTTTATCGGCTTCGCCAAATCGTTGCCTGCCGAGCAGAGGCGCGAGTTGCTGGCCGGGCATGCGTCGGTCGGTGAGCAGAAGCTGCGCGCGTTGGCGCAGGACCGCACGGCAGCGGTGCGGCAATGGTTCGAAGGCAAGGTAGACGCCGCGCGGATTTATACTGTCGCGCCGAAGCTGGACGCCGATGGGATCAGCGATAAGGGGGCCACGACCCGTGTCGATTTCAGCCTTCACTGAATCGACGCGCGTGTCCGAAACAAGACGTACGACACTGAGCGAGGTGAGATGAAGGCAGCACGATGGATCGGGGTACTACTGCTGTTGTCCGGCTGCGGATCGTCGCAGCCGCTGTTCACCGGCGATGGCCGGCTGACGCAATTGATCCGGTGCTCCGCCGCCGAGGGGTGGCCGTCCTGCGATGCGCGTGCGCAGGCCCAATGCGGCGACGCCGGCTACGACACGCTGCAGCGCAACCGCTCGGACGGTACGCTGTCGATGCTGATTGCGTGCAAGCGTCTGGCGGCAGCATATTGACACTCGTGGTGACGCGTCGCTGCGTTCCGCCCGTCACATTCGGTTACGAAACCGCACATAATTGCTACACCGGGCATGCGGATTGCGTTGCATCATGGCTTTCACATCGCGTCTTTCACGTCGCGTTTCAACGGAGACCGAGATGCAATTCATCATTTTCAACTTGCCGGCCGACTTGAGCGAGGAAGCGCTGCGCGACCGGCTTGCCCCGATCGGTGCACGGCTTGTCGAGATTATTCGTGACAATGTCGAACGTGCTCGCGCCATCATTGAAGTCGCCCACATGGCGATGGCCTCGCGCGCGCTGGCGCTGAACTTCGATTGAATCCGGTAGCGGCTGAGCCGACCTGCTCGAAAGTCTAGCCAGGCCTCGCCGACAATAGACTGGCCGAGCTGACCCTGGTGGCTGACACAGCCGCGCGGCTCAGCCGCCTATCGTGCGCTCAACCGACCTCGTCGCGCCCTCAACCGGCCTTGTCCGACGGCTCAACCCATTTCGCCGAACGCGCCGATCAGCGTGAGCACCGTCAGCACAGCGACGAAAATGAATTTCACTCGTTGCTCCATTTCGCCTCGCCTTTCAATTTGAAAAAATGGCACTGTCTCACGCCAAAAACTCACGTATCTTTTACGGTGCCGACCGGCTGGCGCCACGTCCCCCAGCCGAGCACCGCCAGCGCGCACAGAATCAGCACGATGGCCACCAGCGTCTGCGGGGCAATCCGCTCGCCGCCCAGCGCCGCGCCCACCAGTAGCGCGATCGGCGGATTGGCGTAGCCGTAACTTGTCGCCAGCACCGGTGTGGTGCGACTGGCCAGGTACATATAGGCGGAGAACGCCAGCAGCGAGCCCATCGTCACCAGGTACAGCCACGCCGCGAGCGGCGCGCCGCGTGGCACGGTCGCAAGCGACTCGCCGCTGAGCGCCGAAGCCATCGCCAGCATCATACTGCCGACGAGCATTTCGATTGTCACGGCCAGCGCCGGCGGCGGCAAGTCCAATGAGCGCGACAACTGGGTGCCCAGCGACCAGCAACTGATCGCCAGCAGCAGTGCGCCGGCACCCATGGCGCTGGTGCGGAACTCGGCGCCCGACATCAGCACCAGCACGCCCACCGTGCCGATGGCGATCGCGGCCAATTCGTGGCCGCGCGGGCGAATACCGAACAGTCGTTGCCAGACGATCGCAACGATCGGCATGGCGGCGATCATCACGGTGGTCGCGCCCGATGAAATGGTCTGTTCGGCCACCGCAGTGCCGCCCATGCCACCCAGCAGCATCAGCGCGCCGAGCATCGAGCCGTTGCGCACCTGCCGCCAGCTCGCCCGCGCGCGGCCCCGCACAAGCACGAATAGGCCGAGGCACAGGCCCGCGACGGCGAAGCGCGACGCCATCAGCATGAATGGCGGCATCGCTCGCAAGGCGACTGAGATCGCGAAGTATGTGGTGCCCCAGACGACATAGGTGACCAGCAGGCACAGCAGCAGCAAAGGCGTTAGGCGGGCGGTCCGGCTTATGATCGGCAACGTGTCAGAAAACGTTCGATTGTCCGTCCGATCCCGCTGCTCATCCATAGTGTTTCAATCGTCTTTGAACGGATGCGGCGATAATCGATAGGAAGTTGGCCCGTAAAGCTTGATCGTACAGCTTGGCCCGTAAAGTGCCGGATTGGCCCAGCGTTAGCTGGGCACAACCGCGCGAGGATGCGCGTGGTGATGTGCAGGCCGCCGTCTGCCCGATGGGAGCGGTCGGTGGCATCGATGCCCGGCAGCAGGGCAAGCTCGGATGGCACCCGTGCCGGAAGGCCACAAGGTGCTCCGGTTGCCCTGCACGGTTATCGCGGGTCCGTTTTCTGTGCGTTCTCGCGCTAGTGCGTTATGGTGCTTGTTGTCGTCAACGCCGCATGATGCCGCTCAGGCGGCTAGCAGTGTCGAGCGCAGGTGCGTGTTGACCTGCGCGCGGCCGTCGGCGGGAATCCGGCGCGCTGGCCGAGCGCGCCGAGGCGCTGGACTTCGAAATGCTGCTGCGCATGCGTGGCGTCGAGGGGACCATCGTCCCGCCGTCCAAGGTTATTGCTGCCGCCGAGGAGAATGGCAACATCTTGGAACTCGACAAGTAAGTGTTGACCACGTCGCCTGCTCGCCCCGAAAGTGTTTGACAAGGCGCTGCGCGCGGCGGCCTTCATCGCTCAGTCGGGTGACGCGCGAGGTGCTGCTTCCCGTCTTGAAGGAGTCCGGTTTGTATGCCTGAGATCTGCTTCAACGGCGATCGGCGGGACGCGCTGCAGGCATGGCCGCAGCCCGTCCCGACATGCACGGTTACCGTGTTATTCAACGAGGCCAATGCCGCGTTGTACACCGCGGAGCGGCAGGGTGGGACCGCTAGGTGGTGTTCGGCCACATCGTAAGCGCTTGATCTGACGCCGCGCTCAATGCTGCTCGAAGCGATCGTAGCGGCGCTCCGAGTAGCCCTCGTTCGCGATGAACTCGGACACCCTGGCCCGTGGCGGCCCGCGCCGCAGGAATTCCAGCATCCGGTCCACCTGGTTGGCCGGTCCCTGCACGACCGCCTCGACCGATCCGTCGTCGTGATTGGCGATCCAGCCCCGTACCTGCAGCGCATGCGCGCGGCGCACCGCGGCATGCCGGAACCCGACTCCTTGCACTGCCCCGCGAATCTTGACAGTGTATGTTTCAACCCTGGTATCGAGATCGACTCCACTCATCGAGCATCCCTCCTGTCGCGCAGACGTCACTGAACCGTTCAAGCCGCGGATTGTAGTCGCGCCGCGCGCATCGTGCACGGGCTCCGCAACCTGAATGCGGCCAAGCAAGCACTGTGCCCTTGCCGGCGCGCGCGGCTTGCTGCACAGGTGGTTGACCTTCTGCCGGCCCGCCACCTGGCCGGTTGCCCTTGTGCTGGCTCATTGCCCAACCGGTTGCCCTCGTGCCGGCTTGCTGCCCAGCCGATTGCCCGCGTGCCGGCTCGCCGCTCAGCCTGCTGCTTTCCTGCTGCAGGTTTTGCCGCATGCGGCTATGCTGTGACGAATGCAACGTATGGCGGGAGTGTTGACTGGTGGAGCCATTTCCCTACACACCCGATGCGCCGGATCGCGAGCAGTTGGACACGCTTGCCGGCGTGACGGTTATCGAATTCGGCACGAACTGGTGCGGTTACTGCCAACGCGCGCAGCCAGTGATCGCCGAGGCGCTTGGGCGCCATCCGGCGATGCGCCACCTGAAAGTCGAGGATGGGCCGGGGCGGCCGCTGGGACGGTCATTTCGTGTGAAACTGTGGCCGACTTTGGTTTTTCTGCGCGACGGGCAGGAACGGGCGCGTGTCGTGCGCCCGACCCGCGCTGAAGAACTGGACGACGCATTGGCCACGCTGCGATAGCGTAGTTTATGATGCGCTGGTCCTGTTGCACGTTGGCTTGTTGTTGCTGACCACGCCTATTGAATCACGGTGTACTGGATGGCTGCGCGTTGGCTACTGTGGGGCTGCCGCGTGCCGCGTGCCGCGTCGTTGCCGGTTGCGCCATTGTGCGCCACGCTGTTGCGCGGCTAAGCGGCTAAGCGGCTAAGCGGCTAAGCGGCCGTACTGCCGGGCGGCGCTAGCGGGTCGAGGCGGCGCGGCTCGGCCTGGCGGTGACCGCTAGTGCCTGTTCTAGCTCGGCCGCCGACGGCACGCGGTTGATCCGTTGACCAGCAGCAGTGTGGGCGTTCCCATCACACGCAATTTGCGCCCCAGCATCAGGTTACGTGCCAGCACTGTCGCCGTTGCATCGCAAGGTGCGGTAACGGGCGGCGGCGCATGATCCTCGAGCATCCATGCCGACCACGCGCCGGTGCGGTTGTTGGCGCACCAGATCCGGGCGGACATCGTTTTCGAGTCCGGCGTGAGGATTGGGTACAAGAACGTGTATACGGTGACGTCGGGTAGTCCTGCAAGCATGTGCTCCAGTGTTTTGCAGTAGGAGCAATAGGGATCGGAGAATACGACAATCCGGCGTGAGCCATTGCCGTTGACGCTGCGCAGCGCATCGTCCAGCGGCAGCGTGCCGAAGTCGACGCCGCGCTTATCGAAATGCACGATTTTGTCGAGTTTTTGCTCGATTTCGAATAGTAGCCCGCCGTGGCCCGGCCGGTTCAGGTACAGCCACGCGCCGCCGGCGAGCGCGGCCGCCACGGCCAACGCCGCGAGCAGCGTGGCGAGCATGCGTACGGTTCGCGGTGTCATCCGTGTTGTTGTCCCGGGATTCAATGAAGCTGCCGATTGTCGGCGTTGCGCCATCGCGCTGTCTGTGGCCTGCCGCACAGCGGCACGCCAACTGGCGAGCGGAGCACGCCAGAGGCAAGTAAGTGTTGCTGTCATCATGTTGGATCGCAACGCTGGTACGCAAAAGCGTGTCTGGTGCAATACATGAAGCTTGGCAACACTGGGCTGACGATCTCGCGCCTGCGCATGAGAACGATGACGTTCGGCGTGCAGACCGATGAGGACATTTCTCTCGCAATCCTCAATGCCGTCAAGCTCTACCAGGAGCGTTACTAACATGATCTGGTGTACACAGCAATTTCACAATTGCAAGACGTGGTGGGGCTGTTCGGGCTCATGCTGACGACCGCCGCGGTGGCATGGGTGCTCGCCAGCCTGGTCGCCACCTGTGCGAGCATCGTTGCGAGCCGGTCCGAACAACTCGCCGATACGCTGACGCGCTGACGCGGTGCGTTGGGGCGGTGCGCCTGAATGGCGCTGGTGCTGCCCCACGCTTCGCTTCTGCAGGCCGGGCGCTCGTGATTGTCAGTCCTTCCGACATGAAGGTGCGGTACGCTGCGTACTGGAGAATTGCCGTGAGGGAGCGCTTGATGCCGAATGTGTTTTCGTCGATCTGTTGCTGGCCTTTGCGCACCTGGAGAAAGTCATCTGGCGCGCCTGCGGCGCGCAAGGGGCCACAGGCTGCTGAAAAAGCTGCACCGCGTGCTCGCAGCGCACACCCGACACTCGATACGTTATTCAATGTATCCCGGATCACACCGGGATGTCGCCGCGACAGCCCATCGGCGTATGCGAAGGAGATGAGAGGAAATCAGGATGCCATATTGCTTACGTTGATGTTTATGTGCCCGGTGCAGCAGTCCGCTGCACCGGCCAATGGTGGTCGTGCCGATTCCGCATCGTCGCCTCCCAAAGAGCTGATCACGCTGTCTGATTTATGCGATGACATTGAGCGTTATGTGAGACGACAGGGTATCAATCGCGCTGTGACGCCCGAACTGCGGCAGTTCATGACCCGGACGGCAGCAATGCAGAATGTCCTGGTCCAGCGTGGAGAGCCCGCTTGGGGGCGACTGCAGCAAATGCTCGACCGGCTGCAACAGAGGATAGACCTACCGGATTCCAACGCAGGCCCAGCGCATGCGTTCGGCAATCAGGACGGGCATGCTCGTCACGACGCTTGCACCGTGTTCGAGTCGTTTCTTGATGTGTTCGATGACAAATGGATTCCGTCGCTGTACAAACTCAAAATTTCAGATGCAGATGTGCAGAAGGAAGGACAAGCTAGGCTGAAGTCGGCTTGCGGGCGGCTCAGCATGGGTGAAAAGTGGCAGGTCAGTCAAATGATTGAGGCCCGGAAACGACAAGGAAAACTCGGCGCATGGGGCACGATACTGCAGCAGGCGCTCGGCCCGGTGACGCTTCAGTTGCCGCCGGTTGCAACGTCAGGATTCTCGCTCGACGTAGATGCGGTATTCAAACGGGCGCGGGAGGATGCGGCCGTTGACGCGTTTCGCCGGGTGTGCGTTTTGCCTTGATCGAGAACGAATCGCGAATACGGCAGGCGGTGCGCGGGATCAAGGCGATGTTCAAGGCTGACGCCGTTACGCGCTGAGCTGACGCAGTCGCACGATCAGGCTCGATGTATCGTAGCGTCGGCCGCCGAGCGCCTGAACGTCGCCGTAGAACTGATCGACCAGCGCGGTGACGGGTAGCGACGCGCCATTGCGCTTGGCCTCATCCAAGCAGATCGCCAGGTCCTTGCGCATCCAATCGACCGCAAAGCCGAAATCGAAGCGGCCTTCGATCATCGTGTTGCCGCGGTTGTCCATTTGCCAACTCGCGGCCGCGCCTTTGCTGATGACCTCGAGTACGCGCGGCATGTCTAGCCCGGCGTGTTGCCCGAAGTGAATGGCCTCTGACAGCCCCTGTACAACGCCGGCAATCGCGATCTGGTTGACCATCTTGGTCAACTGGCCCGCGCCGGATTCGCCCAGCAGCGTGACCGCGACGCCATAGTGCCGCAGCGTGGGTGCGACGCGCTCGAACACTGCGGCGTCGCCGCCGCACATGATCGTTAGCTTGCCGTTCTGAGCGCCGGCTTGTCCGCCCGATACCGGCGCGTCGATGAAATGCAGGCTTTGTTCACGGGCGATCGAGAATAGCTCCCTGGCGACATTGGCCGAGGCGGTCGTATGGTCGACGAACGCCGCGTCGCGCGACATGCCGGCGAATGCACCGTGCCCGCCCAGCGTCACGCTGCGTAAGTCATCGTCGTTGCCCACGCACGCGAGCACAATGTCGGCGTCCCGTGCGGCCTCGCGGGGCGTGGTCGCCAACCGGCCGCCGTATTCGGCAACCCACTGCTGCGCCTTGGCCGCCGTGCGGTTATACACTGTCACGTCCAGCCCGGCTTTGGCGAGATGGCCGGCCATCGGGTAGCCCATCACGCCGAGCCCGAGAAACGCGACGCGCCGTGGCGTCCCGCTCGATGAAGGAGATGACTGGTCGGTCACTTCGTTTCTCCTGTAAACAATATCGGGGGAAACCGGCATTATCGCAGGCGCCGGGTGAGGCGGCGGTCCGCCATGATGCTTGTGACACAATACCGGTTCAGCGTGCCGTTGCCGCCGTGCTTATGCCTGTTCGTCACATGTCTGATGCCGCGAATCCGCTCGTTGCCACCGTGCCGATCTCTCTGGTGAACGGCTTTCTTGCCGGCGCGGATCCGCACGTCGTTGCCCGACTTGCCGAACGCTCGGGTATCCCGCGTCCGCTGCTCGAGAAGCCGGACGCGCGGGTTACCGAAGAGCAATTCTCCACGTTATACCGGTTGCTTGCCACTGAGTTGGACGACGAGATGCCCGGCATCTTCAGCCGTCCGCTGCGCAACGGCACGCTCAAGTACCTGTGCCTGAGTTTGCTAGATGCGCCGCGTCTGGAAGTCGCGCTGCATCGCTTCGGCCAGTTCTTTCACTTGATCCTGGACGACTTCCGCCTACAGTCCCATCGCGAGGACGGTATTGGACGCGTGACGCTCGTGGTGGGCAACTCGAACTCCGGCGCTATCCGGCCGCTCGGCCGCGAGTTGATGCTTAAATTGGTCCATGGTGTCGCGTCGTGGTTGGTGGCGATGCGCATTCCGTTGATCGACGTGGAGTTTGACTGCCCGCGCCCGCCGCACGCGCGTGACTACCTGTATCTGTTTCCTGGTCCAGTGCGCTTTGCCGCTCGGTGTACCAAAATGCGTTTCGCGGCGACCTATCTGGACATGCCGATACGGCGTCGTAAGGCCGATCTGCAGCGGTTTCTCGCGCGAGCACCGGAGGATTGGATCTTCGTGTCATTTGGCCAAGAGCTGGTTTGCCACCGGGTGCGCCAGTTCATCGCACAGAGCTTGCCGACGGTACCGACGGTCGATGCGGTTGCCGACGTGATGCATTGGTCGGTGCGCACACTATGCCGCAGGTTGGCGGCGGAAGGCACGACATTCCAGGGCATCAAGGACGAGGTACGGCGCGACATCTCGATCCAGCGGCTGACCCGCTCGCATGATGCGATCGCGGCGATCGCCTACGATGTCGGGTTCGACAATCCGACCGCTTTCCACCGCGCGTTTCGCCACTGGACCGGCAGCACGCCCAATATGTACCGGCAGATGGGATAGCGTCGGACTCCCCGTCGCGTACCTCGTGCGCCTCGTTCACGTATCGTAACCGAGCCGCTCAAATTCCCGCGCATGGACCTGCATGCTCCCTCGTTCAATCGCGCCGAGCCATACCGCGTCAGTGCCAATAGCCGAGGAGATTGCGCACTCGAGATAGCGCTCGCGGCCGTTCGCCGCAGTCGGTAAATCACCGGCGCGCGGCACGTTTTGTCAATGAAAAGGCAGCTTTGGATAATGGCCTCGCAGCCATTCGTCGTTACGATGGTGTGTGATCGAACGCCGTGTGCGTTCGGCGCGTACGGTGGCAAAGCAGCGGCAGACCGTGCGCTTTCGGTAGACAACGCTGCGATGCTTGAAAAGGAGCCAGGCGATGAGCTATCGTGCACCGGTCAAGGATATGTTGTTTACGATGAATGCATTGGCGGACATCGATGCGGTTAGCCGCCTGCCCGGCTATGAGGAGGCGACGCTTGAAACCGCGCAAGCCGTGCTTGAGGAAGCCGCGAAATTCGCCGAGCAGGTGCTCGCGCCGCTGAACCGTACCGGGGATACGCAGCCGTCCACATGGGCCGACGGGGCGGTCACCACGACTGCGGGATTCAAGCAGGCCTATAGCCAATACACGCAAGGCGGCTGGCAGGCCGTCGTGCATCCGCCTGAGTTTGGCGGACAGGGCTTGCCCAAGCTCATTGCGACCGCATGCAACGAGATGATCAATGCGGCGAACCTGTCATGGGCGCTCTGCCCGTTGTTGACCGATGGCGCGATTGAGGCGTTGTTGACCGCCGGCAGCGACGTGCAGAAGGCGCGCTACCTGCCCAAGCTGATCGCCGGCGAATGGACCGGCACGATGAACTTGACCGAGCCGCAGGCCGGCTCGGACCTGTCGCTGGTGCGCACGCGCGCGGAACGCCAGGCAGACGGCACCTACAAGCTGTTTGGCACGAAGATCTTCATCACCTACGGCGAGCATGACATGGCGGACAACATCGTCCATCTCGTGTTGGCCCGCACACCCGACGCGCCGCCGGGTGTCAAGGGCATGTCGCTGTTCATCGTGCCGAAGTTCCTGTTCGGCGGTGACGGTGTGCCGGGCGGACGCAACGACGTGAATTGCGTGTCGATCGAGCACAAGCTCGGTATCAAGGCGAGCCCGACCGCGGTGCTGCAGTTCGGTGACCACGGGGGGGCGCTTGGCGAGCTGGTCGGCGAGGAAAACCGCGGTCTGGAGTACATGTTTATCATGATGAACTCGGCACGGTTTTCGGTCGGCATGCAGGGCGTGGCGATTGCCGAGCGCGCCTACCAACAGGCCGCTGCGTATGCGGCCGAACGCGTGCAGAGCCGCCCGGTCGATGGCTCGGCCAAGCAGGCGGTGACGATCGACCAGCATCCGGATGTCAAGCGGATGCTGATGACGATGCGCGCATTGACCGAGGGCGCCCGTTCGCTGAACTACTTTGCTGCGTCCGCCTGCGATATCGCGCATCGGCATCCGGACGCTTCGGTGCGGGAACAATATGCGCGGCGCTATGAGTTCCTGGTGCCGATCGTCAAAGGCTGGAGCACCGAGCTGTCGGTTGACGTTGCCAGCATGGGCGTGCAGGTCCACGGTGGCATGGGTTTCATCGAGGAAACCGGCGCCGCGCAGCATTACCGTGACGCGCGTATCCTGCCGATTTACGAAGGCACGACCGCCATCCAGGCGAACGATCTGGTGGGTCGCAAGACTGTGCACGACGGTGGCGCGGTCGCTCGCGGGCTGTGCGAGCAGATTGCGCTCACCGAGCGCGAGTTGGCTAATCACGAGGAGCCGGTATTCGCGGCGATGCGCGAGCGCCTGGCGGCGGCGCGCGCTGCGCTGGCCGAATCGATCGAGTTCGTGATCTGTCACGCGAAGACGGATCCGAACGCAGTCTATGCTGGCAGTGTGCCGTACCTGAAGCTGTGCGGCATCGTGCTGTGCGGGTGGCAGTTCGCGCGCGCGATGCTTGCAGCGCATGCCACACGGGCACAGGATCCGTCGTTCTGCGACGCGAAGATCGCGACCGCGCATTGCTTTGCCCATCACGTGCTGCCGCAGGCGGACGCGCTGCGTGTGGCAATCGTCAGCGCCGCGAATGGCGAAGGTGCGTTGGCGCCAGTACGGCACTCGGCATGAGCGGTACGACGAGCGCGGCGCTACACAAGCCGGGGCGCAGCAGTGCGGCATACACTGGACCATCTGACAGGAGGCTGTCATGCAAAGAGAAGTCGTGATCGTTTCAGGCGTACGCACGGCGATCGGCACATTCGGCGGCGCGTTGAAGGACGTGCCGCCGACCGTGCTTGGCGCGACGGTCGTGCGCGAATCGCTGGCCCGCGCGGGCGTCGCGGGTGACGAGGTCGGGCATATAGTGTTCGGTCATGTGGTCAACACCGAGCCCAAGGACATGTATATGGCGCGCGTGGCGGCGTTGGATGGCGGCGTGTCGCAGCATGCCCCCGCGTTGACCGTCAACCGGTTATGCGGCTCCGGGCTGCAGGCCGTGGTGTCGGCCGCTCAGTCGATCCTGCTTGGTGACGCGGACGTTGCGGTAGCCGGCGGCGCGGAAAACATGAGCCGGGCGCCGCATTCGACGCAGGTTTCGCGCTGGGGCCAGCGCATGGGCGATTTCAAGCTGGTCGACATGATGACCGGTGCGCTGACCGATCCGTTCCATGCGTATCATATGGGGGTGACCGCCGAGCATGTCGCCGCCGAGCACGGCGTCAGCCGCGTTGACCAGGATCAACTCGCGGTCGAAAGCCACCGGCGCGCTGCACATGCGATCAAGAACGGCTACTTTGCCGATCAGATTGTGCCGGTTGTGCGCAAGACCCGCCAAGGCGAAGTCGTGTTCGATATCGATGAGCACGTGCGCCCCGACGCGACGTTGGAGGAACTGGCCAAGCTACGCCCAGTATTCTTGAAGGAGAACGGCACGGTGACCGCGGGCAATGCGTCGGGTATCAACGATGCCGCCGCCGCGCTGGTGCTCACCGAGCGTGCCCATGCGCAGCGCCGCGATCTGAAGCCGCTTGCGCGGTTGGTGAGCTATGCGCATGCCGGTGTCGATCCGCGCTACATGGGAATCGGCCCGGTACCAGCATCGCGGCTCGCGTTGCAAAAGGCCGGTATCCCGGTCGGCGCGCTCGACGTGATCGAGGCGAACGAGGCGTTTGCCGCCCAGGCGTGCGCGGTCACCCGCGAGCTTGGGCTGGATCCTGCAAAGGTCAACCCGAATGGCTCAGGTATCTCGCTCGGCCATCCGATCGGCGCGACCGGCGCGCTGATCGCCGTCAAGGCGATCCACGAGTTGCAGCGCATCGGCGGTCGTTATGCGCTGGTGACGATGTGCATCGGCGGCGGCCAGGGTATCGCGGCCGTCTTCGAAAACTTGCAGTGAGCGCGTCTTGGCGTTTGCATGACACAACAAAGGAGAAACGCATGGCGATCAAGGCTGTCGGCATCATCGTGCCGGCGCCATGGGTAGCGGTATCGCGCAGACGATGAACCTCTATACCGGCGGCAGCTACGAAGCGCAGCCTGCCAACTTGGCAGAACACTTAATGCTGAGGCTCCAAATCTAAGGGTCCGTATTGATCGTTGATCGGCGCTGCCGGTTCGTCGTTGATTGAAGCCGCAGCGTCGGTATCGGCAGGCGGCCGCGCGGTCGCCGGGCGCGTAGCCGCGGCGGCCGGCCGGATCGTTTGCGGGGACGGTAGCGCGACGGCTTGGGCCGTCAATGCCGCAGTTGCTTCGGCGGCGGATGGCGGGGCATGCAGACCGGTTGCCTCGGCAGCATGCGGCACGGCGGCGGCCGGCGGGCGGGGCACGGCCGCGGCGGTCGAGGGGACCGTCTGTACGCCATAGACAACCGGCGGCTGGGTCGGGTCAACGCGAGCGGCTTGCGGCGGCAGTGGCGTGATCGCGTCCTGTGTCAAAGCGTCGGTTGCCGCGCGCGCCTCGGCGCGGGACACACTCGGCGTGTCGGCGGCTGGCTGCATCGGCTCGGCCGGCACTGCGGCGGCCACCGCATGTTGGGTGGGATGTGCCCCGACCGGTACGGTGTGCGCGTCGGCGTCTTGCGTGGCCGGGGCGATGGCTCTGCGTGCCCTCGCATGGAATGCCCGCGGCAGGTTGCGCTGCACGGAGCCCGAGTCCATGCTCGCGGGGCTCGCGCTGCGTGCTGGCGGTATGCTCGCGAGTGCCACGGTATCGGATGTCTGCACGCGCGTCTGTGCCGACGGCGGGGTGCTCGACGGTGTCGTGACGGTCTGCAGCGGTGCTTGTGCGCTCAAGTGCGCGGTATTACTTGCAAGCACGGCTGCATCGAACAATGGGACGATGCTGGCGCTCACGCTGGTTTGCGTCGGCGCTTCGCGGCTCATGGCATCGGCATACCGGTGCGGCTCGGACGGCGTCCTGTCCTGATAGAGCTGGCTAAGCGTCACCCCCAAAGCGCCGGCGCCCAGCGCCAGCAAGGCGGCGAGTGCGACTGTGTGGCGTCGCGCGAGCGGAGCGCGTTGCAAGCCGGTCCACGGTGGCGTAACGAACGATGGCGGCGTGGTATCGAACGGGCGTGTCGTGGCGTACGCCGGTTCGGCCACCTGCTGTCGCGCGTGGTAGAAACCCCCGTCGCTTGCCGGTGAGTCGGCGTGCGAGCGGGTATCGGCGGCGCGGGTCCCTGCCGGCCCCAGCCGGGGCTCGATTCTGCGCGTGATGCGCACCTGTTTGCTGCTGCGCGCCGATCCCCGTCTAGTGAAGCCCGGCGCCACGCCATGGGGCGTTTTTAATCTGGCGCTCATGGTCTTGGTGGTGACAGTCCGTGAATTAGCCGATCTTAGAGGGGCGATTCAGGGTTTTATGTGCGGGCGCGCACATTGCTGCGGCGCGCTGGCGCATCCACGCGCGCTCACGCGATGGACCATTTCGCAAGCTGGCCCACGCGCGCGAGTCTATGCGCGCTCGCCGCGGATGTAGAGCTCCAACTGCTGGATCGTAAACGCCTGGTCGGAGATGATGCTCTTGACCAAGTCGCCGATCGAGATCATGCCGACGAGCCGTCCTCCGTCGATGACAGGCAGATGCCGTAGACGTCGCTCGGTAACCAGGGCCATGCAGCTTTGCGCACTGTCCTCCGGGCGCACGTAACGGACTTCACGGGTCATAATGTCATGCACCGGTGTGGCCTTCGAGGAGCGGTCCATCAACACGATCTTGCGTGCGTAGTCGCGCTCGGTGACGATGCCGACAATCTTGCCGTCCTCGGTCACGACCAGCGCGCCGATCTGCTTCTCAGCCATACGCTTCATTGCATCGTAGACCAATGCGGACGCGTCGATCGTGTGCACGGTAGCGTCCGGCTTGCTCTTCAAGATCTGTGCAACGGTAGCCATCGGATGCTCTCCTTGCGCCGGCGCGGCGCGGGGCACGCGGCGGGATCGAATGCACCGTCCGCGCGGACCGTGGGGCGCCAACAAAGTGTATGTTACATACAAGTATAGGACACAGTATCGGCGGGCACGCGTGTGCGGCACCGCGGGCGTTGCGCGGCGCCGGGGAAGGCTGCCGTCACTGGATGGCACCCGTCGGCGTCCTGGCAGCGGGCGCGCCCGATAGGGCTGGCGGCGGTGCAGCGGGCATGGGCGGAAGTGGCAACACCGGCGTGGCAGGGGCAGTGCGGATCGGCACCGTCGCGCCGGCGCCAGGCGTGTCACTGTGCGTCGCGGGCTGCATCGCGCGTCCGTACCGTATGAACTGCTTGAAATTCGCGCCAGCCTCCCGCGGATTCGGCAGGCATCCAAGCATATTGTTGCACTGCGCGGAAAAACCGATGGTCGCCGAGCCGTCGTTGTTCGGTGTTTTCGTGATTACATAGGCGAGATCGCGACGCGTGGCCGACGGACCCTCCGTTTGGATGACCGAGTCGGTGATCGTCGCGATTCGATATGCACTATGCTCGGATATCCAAACCTGGGCACGTTGCCACCATGCATCGCACTGCACCTTGCGCGTGCAGCTGAGAGGCGCGACGGCCTGCGCCATCGTCTGCGAGCTGATCTGATTCTGGGATGCGCAGCCTGCGGCCGCGACCGATAGTGCGGCGATGATTGCTTTTTTCATGAATTCCTCCGTCATACCGACCGATAGGACCGCGCCGCGTGGCGGGCGGTTTCGCGGGCTGGCGCACTGACGGCGCGGCATTTGGGCATCGCTTTACAGCGCAGAGCCTGCTGCGTACGCTGCTGATTTATCTGAGCGAAGACTGTTCGATGCGAGAGGCAGCGCAGCGTGTACGTCATGGGGAACTGGCTCAGATCTCAGGTGTTGGTCTGCTCAAACGGATGAACAAGTCGGCAGCCTGGTTAAGCTTGATATGCGCGCGACTAATCGAAGAGTCGTCACCAGCGAGCATGCAGTGTCCAGTGCTGCAAGGCCGACGGATGCTGGCAATCGATGGTAGTGTGGTGACTGAACTGGGGGCGACGGGGTCAACATGACGGCTGCATTATGCGATGAACATTGAAACTCTTTGGTGCAAAGAGGTTGAAATTACACCGATTGCGACGGGAGAAACGTTGACGTGGTTCACGGTGCGCGCAGGGTACATTTTCATCGCCGATCGAGGCTTTGCCAATTGCAACGGCGTCAACCACGTGTTGGACCGCGGCGGTGATGTCGTGCTGTGCCTGGAGCTGCGCAATCTGCCGCTCATGAGTGAGACAGGCGAGCCCTTTAATCAACTCGCCGTCTCCGTACCTTAGGCGAAGGCAAAACAGGCGAATGGCCGGCCACGATGTTAGGCACGAACGGCGCTGTTGCGGTGCGTGTGTGCGCCTGGCGCGCCCTTTAGCCAGAGGTTGCAGAGCGAACATAAGTTGCACCAGGACGCGCAGTACCCAAGCAGTCTCAGCTAAACGCGTGCCAAGCCCCGCCGATAGGTTGGTACAGTGGCGAACTACAACGGCTTGTCTTTCGTTGTTTGTTGCAAGTTTCGGCTTTATCGTTTCGCTCGTTCAAGACTTGTCGTTTAAGCAAAGGTAATGGACTTGAGTGCATCATGGCGGGCGCTTTACAGTTTTTCAATCCGGTGCTAAGCGCCGCGATTACCTGAATCTTTGTAGCGGTTCCTGACAGCTGGGCACAGTGCTTGCGAAAGGTGAAGCAGGTAACGTCGAGCCGATGGGTCAGCGAACGGGTGCGTTGCCGTGGCCGTATGGCTAAATAAAGTGATGTCTGGAGGGAAAAATGAAGAAGTGCCCCAGTTCTGGACCCAATGGCATCGCGCTGGTTTGCCCTGTTCTTTTTAACTGTCTTGCTTGACCGACTGTCATGCCGATCCGCGCGCAGTATCACGCGCGTTATGCTCAGTGTTTTCGCTAAAGATTGGCATCAATTGGTCTTTTCATGATCACTGGCCGGCCAAGTGACACGAGTGGCGCACTGACGCGTGCCGATGAGTGACCTTGATCGTCGCAGTGAATGGTTAAAAATTGCACGCGACGTGTCATAAAAGCCCGTAGTGGTTCCCGACGAGCAACGATAGGTTCTGATTGCGTCGTCGTATCGTTTAGTACGCCTATTAAATATCAGGCTGCTCGGTCGCCTGAATCGGAGTTTTGTTATGGATGCTAGCATCACGCCCGTTACGTATGCATTAACCACTGCCCAAACGGAAATCTGGCTCGCGCAGCAGCTGCACCCAGACAGCCCCGTCTACAACATTGCGCAGTACACGGTGATCGAAGGCGTGATTGATGCGGCCGTCTTTGAAGCGGCATTGCGTCAAGTGATCGATGAGGCCGACACTTTGCGCCTGCAATTTGTCGACAGCGATGACGGGCTGCGGCAGAGGATTGGTGCACCCGCATGGTCGATGCCGGTGCTGGACCTCACGGCACAAGCCGATCCTCAGGCAGCGGCCGACGCGTGGATGCGCGCCGATTATCAGCAGCCAGTCAATCTGATGCAGGGACCGCTTTTTTGCTATGCGTTGCTGAAAGTGGCGCCCGCGCAATGGATTTGGTATCAGCGCTATCACCATATCATGATGGATGGATATGGCCAGTACCTGATCGCACAACGCGTTGCACACGTGTATAGCGCGCTGTGCGCGGGGAATGAGCCAGCGTCCTGTACGTTGGGCTCGGTGCTGAATTTGTTAGAAAGCGATGCGCAGTATCAAGCCTCCGCCCAGCGGGAGAAGGACGAAGCGTATTGGCTTAAGCACTGCGCCAATTGGCCTGAGCCTGCGACGCTGGCAAGCCGCGCAGCCCCTGCTTTACAGCAGCGGCTGCGTCAGACGACTTACCTGGCCACCCAACTGGTGGAAGACTATGTGCTGGATGCGGGCCGGCTGGCGCAGTTTTTGAGCGCTGCACTGGCCGCGTATCTGCATCGCATGACTGGCGCGCAGGACGTGGTGTTTGGTTTTCCAGTGACTGCCCGCTTAGGGGCAGACTGGCACATTCCTGGCATGGCTGCCAATACGGTTCCGTTGCGGTTCAGATTTGAGCCGGAGATCAACTTATTGTCGTTGATGCGGCAGGCGGCGAAGGAAATCCAAAGCGCACTTCAATATCAACGCTACCCGAGCGAAGCGCTGCAGCGTCAACTTGGGCTGGCGCCCGGGCAGTTACTATTCGGCATCAAGGTCAACGTGATGCCGTTTGACTACGAGCTGTCGTTTGGTGGGCATTCATCGACGAACCATAATCTGCTCGCTGGTCCGGTTGACGATTTGATGCTCGGTGTCTATTGGACACCCAATAGCCGTCAATTACGAATTGACTTCGACGCCAATCCTGCGTGCTACACCGCGGAGATACTCGACGCACATCAGCGCCGGTTTATCCGGCTCATGCAAGCGCTCGCTGCCGATACTGCGCAGCCGATTGACAGTATCGATCTGCTCGACGCTGACGAGCGGCATCGGCTGCTGGTGGAATGGAATGCGACGCAAGGCGATTATCCGGCGCACCAATGCATTCACCAACTGTTTGAAGCGCAGGTCGAGCGCACGCCACAGGCGCTGGCACTGGTTTATGAGGACCAGACGCTGAGCTATGCAGAGCTAAATGCGCGGGCCAATCACTTGGCGCATCAGCTCATCGCACTCGGTGTGCAGCCGGATACACGGGTGGCGATCTGCGTAGAGCGCAGCCCGGCGATGGTGGTGGGGCTGCTGGCGATTTTGAAGGCAGGTGGTGCGTATGTACCACTCGATCCCGCCTATCCAGGCGAGCGGCTCGTGCATATTCTCGCGGATGCGGCGCCCGAAATTGTGTTGGCCGATGTGGTGGGCCGGACAGCACTGGGTGAGGCGGCCTTGGTTAATCGCACGGTGCTCGATCCCAATGTGATGCCGGCGCAGCCGCAGACGAATCCATCGGTGCCAGCGCTCACGTCCCATCATCTAGCGTATGTGATCTATACGTCCGGTTCCACAGGCGCGCCCAAGGGCGTGATGGTTGAGCACGCGCAGGTGGTGCGGTTGTTCGATGCGACACAACCTTGGTATCACTTTGACGAAAATGATACTTGGTGCCTGTTCCACTCCTTTGCCTTTGACTTTTCCGTGTGGGAGCTCTGGGGAGCATTGCGCTATGGTGGCAAGCTCGTCATGGTCCCCCGTCATATTGCCCGTTCACCGCAAGACTTCCACCGATTAGTCTGTGAACAGGGCGTCACTGTATTGAATCAAACCCCAAGTGCATTCAAGACATTTATTGGCAGCCAAGCGCAAAGCGCCTTACAAGGTCAACTGCGTTATGTGATTTTTGGCGGTGAAGCACTAGAACCATCCATTTTGCAAGAGTGGTATGCCACACGTGCAGAACAGAGTCCGCAACTGGTGAACATGTATGGAATTACCGAAACGACCGTACATGTGACCTATCGGCCGCTTCGGCCACAGGACAGCGAGCAAGCGGGCAGCCCGATTGGCGTGCGGATTCCTGATTTAAAGCTCTATTTGCTAGACGCCTATCAGCAGCCGGTGCCGCTGGGCGCGGTCGGTGAGTTGTATATTGGGGGCGCGGGCGTGGCACGGGGCTACCTGAACCGCCCGGCGCTAACCGCTGAGCGCTTTGTGCGCGATCCGTTTGTGGACGAGCCGGATGCGCGGATGTACAAGACGGGTGATTTGGCGCGTTATTCACCGGACGGCAATCTGGAATTCTTGGGCCGCAACGATGAGCAAGTCAAGGTCCGCGGCTTTCGCATTGAACCGGGTGAGATCGCAGCGTGCTTAATGGCGCATCCGCAAGTGCGTGATGCGGTGGTGCTGGCAACCGGTGAGGGCTCGGCTAAGCGGCTGGTGGCGTA
>NZ_PRDW01000007.1 GCF_002927045.1 Mycetohabitans endofungorum
GTTCGCCTGCCAGTGCAGGCCCCGGGCCGATTCGGCCCACCCCGAAGAGCCGGAAATTTCCACTTTAGAACGGCCCTGATTTGGGGGGAGCCTCACTCGATATATTGTTCCAGGTCAACTTGGTACAAGTTTAGGGTATATTTTTCAAATTTTTCCAGGTCCTATGCAAGCAGCGATTGAAAAAGAGAAAAATAAAGGAGAAAAGAATTAATGTCTTATTTGATGAAACGCAGGAAATTGTATCGGCGATTTGCCTTGGGATACCTTGGTATACTGGGTATGATTTTAGTTCCACTATTATTTTCCATAATTCAGGGTGCGGGTTGGAAGTCTGTGCTTGCCGGAGTACCAGGGTACCTGACATTCTTTTTTGCGGTGTCCTGGCAGTTTGTCAAAGAGCTTCGCGCCTTAAAACGCGAGAAAAGGGAAGCGGAAAATTCAGCAAGAAATGGTGAACAATAGGTAGCCAGTCTTGAATTATTCGAAATACAAGTTATTGATCAGGCGTACAGGGGCAGCTGGTCTAGCTGGCGCGCTGACGTTTGGTACAAGCCTTCTACTCGGTATGTTAATGCGAACAGAAGAAGCCTTATTGGGCTCTGTTGTTAAAGGTGAAGATCCGAATGCTGGCATGGTGGGTGCTGAGGCTGGCTTACTAATCGATTATAAAGTAGGGGATTCGCTTGGGAAAGCCTTGAATACGAAATTGAACCAGTAATATCGTCCAGAATGGGTTGAATGAGACCTTGGCATGTTGAAATATGTTCCGCCGAGTACGCTTCCCTCACTAGGTAGCACTGCGTCTGGCACAATCAGTTCAGAAGGAGCGGGCGGTATGGTCAATGCAAACTTGGAATCTTCCTTCAAAGTTCATGGAAAATGAAATTACGAGTAAAGTGTGAGGTTATTGAAGTTGGTTATTTGTCTCTGTTTTATTAATATTGATAATTGTGGTGGGTTGGGTTGTGTGGTTTATAATCTGGCCTTCTCTGGCTTGGATGTTGGGGCCCGATAACAATACTGCGCCAGTAATGGATAGTTTGTGCAAGTACGGAAATTAATTTGATTGGTTTGCCCATTTTTTAATTAATAATATGGATTTGTGAGAAAAAATATATGGTTAATAGATAATGAAAACCACGGATGTGGGCCAACGGAAACAGGAGTGAGCGGTTCAACTGGCAGTTGCACGACAACTAAAAAAGGCGATCGCGGAAAAAGCGGGCAGCAATAAGGCGGAGCAAGAGCGGCTAGCCAAAGCGGTGTGCTACGCGGTGAAATGTTGGGCGAAGTACAAGCCGGGAAGCGAGGAGTACACGAAGCACTATGTGAGCCAGCTTGAGGCTTCACAACTTCAACCAGAAATCGATTGGGCGAATCAACAGAAAGAGGCGGGGCTGTTCAAGTACACGCCAGGTCAGAAGATTGGCAATGCGGTGAAGAGCGATCCGGGAGGGGTGGCAGAGGATGTGGCGAAGGTTGTTGTTGGAAGCGTGACAGCGAAGACAGGTGCTGGGCTTTGCACGACAGGACTTGGTTGCACGGTCGGCGGCTGGATGGCGGGCTTTGGGTTGAGCGAAGTGGTAGAGGGCGGAAGTGGTCTGTATAACCGCTATAATAGTGTGAATGCACCTGGTGATAATCCGTTGCGTTGGGGTTTTAATCAGTTAAACCCTACATGGGGGAATGCTGTGTACGATGGTGTTAATTTCGCGTTCTCTATAGCGGCTTTGAAAGTTAAAGCCCAACTAAATGTTGGTGTTGCTGATGGACTAAATAAGCCTGTTTCGATGTTTGGCGTGACGGTTTCACGTATAGATAACGTGAACTTGCTGCCATTTATTAAGCAGCCTTGGCCGTATGGTACGACGCAGGGGGGTGCTCTTTGGCGTTGGTTTGAAAGGGGCCGCGGTCGTCAATGATGTTCGGCAGGTCATGGGAGATAAGAAGTGAATTGGCGCAGATTGTATGCGACCGTTCAAATATATGGAGTCATAGGCGGTGTTGCCTTGGGCGGGGCGGGATGTTGGTCTTTCTTGGTCGCAGGGATTTGTCGCATAGTGTTTGGTCTTGGCGATAACGAAGTGATTTTATTGATAGGTTTGCCGTTATTTATTGTTCTGTTCGTTGTGTTTGCGAAGTATTTGCCAAAATCGTTGGGCAAATCGGGGGGGGGCGAGCGACGATCCGGAGAAATTTGGTCCGTGGTTCAAGTGAGAGTCCTAGAAAATCCAATATGGGGTGACACTACATAGGCGCAAATCTCCTCTTTGCTATTGGAGGATTGCGAGCTCAAATTTTCTTTGAAGATGGTAGCGTATGATGGAATGAATCGTCCGAATTCTATATTTGACGTGACTGTGCCATGCTTCAATAATCCGAATTTAAATCCATTCACTAAATTTCCTTTGCCGATTGGTGCGACGCAAAGTATCTTGTTGTTCGAAGTTGGCTCTAAAGGTGCGATAATTATTAATAATATTAAAAAGTGAAGGAAGGTGAATTGGAAAAGAATGCTTGCTGCGGAATGCAAAATCACCATTTTAAATGCTTGGGTTGGAGAGGTGAATTCTTGGATTGGAAAGGTGGTTCTTGTGATAACAAAGGCTACACCAGACTTTGCAGGAAAGGAGATTGAAATTTCTTTTGGAAATTTGATAGGACTGGGCGGATTCATAAATTCAAGGAGGGCGATCAGTGACTCTAGAGGTGGGATTCATAGTTATCTCACTTGCATCCCTTACAATCACTTGGCTGATGTTTGGTAGGGGCGATCTGAAATTGAGACAAGAAAAGTTTTTTTACTGGTTAAAATCGACGCTATTTTTTGGTGTGTTGCTGACTGCCTGGCTGGTATATAAAGAACCCACATTGAAATTTTTGCTTTCTGCTGTTCTTGGTTTTGTGTTCTCTGCATTACTGAATTGGATGAGGTCGCAGTGTGTTTTTATGATTCACTGAATGATAAGCCCGAAAAATTTCGAGCGATTCAACATGACATAACATACCTCGAAGCAGGGGATAGTTACAAAAATAAAAATGATGACCAAAAGCGTGGGTCGAGATAAAATATCTACGCTTCAATTGGCAGTTACATCCGGAAGAGAAAAAGTGGTTTAGTGTCGCTAACACAAGTCGTCCACGAAGCGCGAACAGATAACGGCAGCGGCCAGCAGAGCAAGGCGATATGAATGTCCAGACGCCGCTCGAAGCGGATGCGCAGCTTACCAAAGCCGGCAAACCAGGCGTGCGTGCGCTCGACTACCAGCGATGCCGTTCGAGCCGCTCGCGCTTTTCTCCGCCGCGACGGGCGATGCGTGCAGTGATTGCGCGTTGTTTCAGATAGCGTCGGCAGCGGGTAAAGTCGCAGCCCTTGTGCGCATGCAGTTTGCCCGGGCGTTTGCGCGGCGAACCGCTCAATTTCCCATGCAATGCCTGTATGCAGGACATACACGATGCCGTTCAATGCCGCCCGGTCGCCAACAGTGCGCCGACGCCCGCCTTTGGGTGAGGGCGTGAACGCTGGAATCAACGGCTCCAGCACCGCCCACCATTCATTGCTGATTTTGCGCCTTGCCATGACCCCAGGATACGGCGCTTACGGCCTGCCGTCCAGGTTACGTTAGCGACTCTTATTGCCATGAACAGCCGCCTGAGCACGGCAAAATAATCTAGCTGGAACGTTTTTGCTCAGTGGGTTATGATGAGCAAGCTTCAATAACCATTTCAATAACGAGGTAAAGAATGACAATTTCATCAGAAGAAAACGTATCGCCGATCAGTCAATGGTATGACATGATGACTCGGATGTTTCCCGACGGCCGTCTAACGTTTCTGAACTACGGCTATCTGGACGAGTGCAGCAACTTTGATTGGCTCGAAGAGGAGGACATTGAGCAGAAATGCTCAGCTAACCTGATCCGAACCATTTTGGGCGATGCCGATTTGCGCGGCAAAAAGGTCCTTGAAGTGGGTTCTGGAAGAGGGGGAAATTGTTCTTACCTTGCTAGATATGCTGGTGCTGCATCGGTGACCGGGCTGGACTTCTGTCCAGCGCATATCGAATTTTGTAAACAAGTGCATCATCTTGACGGGCTGTCTTTTATTGGTGGCGACGCGACGGCTTTACCGTTTGCCGATGAAGAATTCGACGTGGTGGTCAACATCGAGTCATCTCACTGTTACCCAGACATTAATAGGTTTGGTGAAGAAGTGCGGCGGGTGCTGAAAAAAGAAGGTTTGTTTTTTTATGCCGATACCATGAAGGGCGACAATCACGATGTGTTGTCTGAAAAAGATAAAATTGGCGTTGATTTTTTTAACAACATATTGGAGCAGCATCAGGCAATGATTCTGAACTCCAAATTTAACGTAGAAGATTATATTGACATTTCTGACGGAGTGGCGAGGGCTTTTGAAAGTGAGCAAGGTCACCTAAAGCATTTACTTAAGACATTAGTAAATGAAAAAAAGCAGCATAGTTCTCTACCGCCCGACGTGTATCATGCATTCGATACAATGTTCCACTTCTTTGACGATAGTGGCCTTAAGGCTTATAAAAATGGCCACCTAGCATACAGATTTTGGCGTCTAAGAAAAACTGTGTGACTTTTTAAGCTCGGGCTTGGGTTTGATCAAGACCCGTGGTATTGGCGTAGGTTGGCCCCGTAGGTGACCAACCCTATTATCGCGCCATGCTTGTGATGGCGCGGCTTGAATCATTGAGCAGCGCCATCACTGGTTCTCCACTATTAAAAGACGACCGTGGGGATATGTCTCAATCAAAGCGGCGTGTCAAAGCGGTGTGCTATGACCAGCAGCTTTGTTTTAAACAGTAGTTTCCGCGGCGCGGATACTGTTGATTAATTTGGTCAACACATTCCCTGGTCCAAGTTCTTCGAACTCGCACTCCCCTTGGCGAATTAAATACTGAACGGTGTCAACCCACCGCACGGATCCACAGATCTGTCGGGTGAGGTTGTCGATCAGTTCGTTATCTCGGTAGGGAGCGGCATGAATATTGGAGATCACGGGTATTTGCAGCGGTGAATAACTAAACTGCCTCAGATATTCGCTAAACTCCTCCATCGCGCCCTGCATATAACGGGAATGAAACGGAGCGCTGACTGACAGGGGAATAACCGTGATTTTCAGCTCCTGGAAAATCTCTTTGGCTTGGCTAAGGGTTTCAGCAGGGCCGGCAAGGACAACTTGGGTCGGTGAGTTGTAGTTGGCCACATCCAGAGCATTCAAGCCATGCTGAGATAGTAGCGAATTGATTTCTGCTGGGGAGGGACCGATGACCGCGGCCATGCTCCCGCCGGTGGCGCGCGCCATTAATTCGCCACGTTTCTTGACCAGTTTCAGGCCAGTTTCGAACGAGAAGGCCCCAGCGGCAAAAAGTGCGCAGTATTCGCCTAGGCTATGGCCGGCAAGGTAATCCGGTTGACGAAGATCCTGTTGTTGCTTGCTTAGGAAGGCTAGGGCGCTGACAGTGTAGAGCGCTGGCTGGGTATATTGGGTGTGGGACAGCTGGCGATCTGGATCTTCCAAACAAAGCGTTTTTAACGAATAGCCAAGGATTTCATCGGCCTGGGCAACGTGATCGGGAAACTGCTCGAACAGTTCCGCTCCCATGCCGACGCGTTGCGATCCCTGGCCAGGAAAGACGTAAACGCGCTTTGGGCCATTCGCTGGCCGCGTTGACGGCTGCTGTGCCACGTGAACTGGCTGCTGAACTTGCTGTGATGCTGGCCGCGCGAATGGCTGTACTTGCGGGGGCGTTTGTTGTGTTGGTGCGGTCGAACTTGTTGGTAGCGGTTGTAGCCTCCGTCCGAGCGCCAGCGTTTCATCAAATTTTTCAAGATCACGGCCGAACGGGCTGAGCACAGCGAAAGTCTGTGGCGCCTGACGGTCACGAATATTTTGTTTGATTAGGTTGGCTAGTGTGCCGCTGGGGCCAAGATCCAAGTAGATCATTGACTCACCGCGCTCGGCGGCTTCCTGTTCAATCCGCGCCAGTGTTTGAGAGAAGTGAATCGGTTCGCGGATGGTCCGCCAAAAGTGGTCGGTCGCGAGTTGATTCAAGGTCTCGGTGTTGTGGCAGGAAATCACCGGGATTTGCGTGTGCCGTAAACGCAGCTCACTGGCTAGCGCATCGACTTCCGGTTTAAGGAAATCGATATGGCGGGAATGAAAAGCCTGTTTGACTGGCAGGCGTTGGAACACGATATCTTGACTGCTGAGGTAGCGTTCAGCGTCTGCAATCCGGGCGGATTGACCGGCGATGACGATCAGCGATTTAGCATTATAAGCCGCAATATCGCAATGGTCACGGAGTAGAGGCGTTCGCTGGTAGAGCGACTCATCGCAGAGAATCGCCAGCATCGCGCCTTCAGTGGTCGAAGTTTGACGTCGGTGAAATAGCTGGCCCTGGCGGGTCACGAAACGAATCGCGTCGGACAACGGCAGTGCATCGGCGAGGGCGGCGGCGGCAAGTTCTCCGAGACTGGCGCCTAGTAGATAGTCGGGCTTGATCTGCTGCTCGATCAGCGTTTTGCCAAGTGCGTACTCCACCATGAAGATGGCTGGGTGGCTAATACGAAGATCATCGAACGTCTTAGAACGTGCGTTATTGGCATCGTAAATTTCGGCAATTAACGAATGCCCAAGCTCGACGCGAATGAGCGCATCAAGTTCGTTCATCCAGCGATGGAACACCGAATTGTTTTGATAGAGTTCCCGTCCCATCTGGTAGAACTGGCAACCTTGGCCTGGAAACATAAAAACAACGGAAGTTTTCTGTCCTTCGCAGAGGTACGGCATATATTTGTCCTAGGATGTGGAGGGTGCAGAGAACGATATTCTAGCCAAAACTCATTTTGCGTCCTGCACAATTTGGATGCCGTGTGTACATTCGTCGCGGCAAACCATTGCTTGCCTACACATTGGCTTGCCTACACGTTGAGCTTTGTGTTTCGCCAGCTCGCGCTCGGCACTCACTCGACGCAACGCGCGATGTTTCCAAGAAAACGGCAGCCTTCTGCGATGCACACGATTGTTGACAACGCGTGTCGCAGTGTCGCGCTATTTGCGTGCAAACCGTATCGGGGTATCTAAGTATACCGATGTGGTTATTGTTGCGACACGATATCGTCCATGCCGCACGATCGTAACGACGCTATGTAAAGCGCTAATGCGAGCGTTGCCGAAATGCGATGGTGCTACATACGGGAAATCGTAGTCAGCGATGAGGAACGAGTTCACGCACTGCTGGGATCGGGTGTTATCGCTTGACTTTGCCGGCATAGTCAGCGCCGCGCATACGCAGCGCTTACGACTTCGAAGTCGGGCGTGACGCGGCCAGGCTTCTACACTATTTACCGTAAAGGAGCAAATCTTCTATTGAAGTTCGATCAACCTTTTTCTAAACGACAATTTATTTATGTAGTGAATTATTGGGGCGTGTCAACGGCGTATCGTTGTTGTTTCAAAAAACCATTGAATCAATATGGCTTTTCGGCTATGGTTTGGCTGACAAATGAACCGTTGCTATGGAAATGTTGATGATGGTCACTTTTACCGATCATCTGTTTTTTCTTTCTATCGTTCTTAGTCTCGAAAGTCGTCGGCTGATCTCCCGTCGTGGGATCGGCCAACCGTTTGAGCTTGAACAGTTTGTCCCGACGACGTCCGTCAATGTTGGCCCATTACGGGTTGCGTTTGACGGCCTCAAGGCGTTTGGCTGGCTGGGCCAGTCAAGCGACGACGAGTATTTTTTTCGCAGTCGGGCGTATGCTGCCCAAGCCCTGCCGGATCGGATCGATGAACTTTTTGCGCTGCTAGCGTCTGAACGTGGACCCGTCAAAGAAGACTTGTCGCAACTGTCGTGCTGGTTGTCGCTGTCGGCGTTGGACTGGAACTTGCGTTGCCCTGCATTGATTCGCAGCCTCGACGATTTGTTGGCGTTGGCGATATTGCGTTGGATGACGTTGAGCGATGCGATCGACCATGACACCGGACGGGTAAATCTACGGCGTGTTGGCAGTGGCCGAACGAGCCTCAAGTGGGTGCATCAGCTAACGGATTTCCTGCTTGCCCGACAGTGGATTCAAAGCAGTGGTGAGCAGGAGTTGACGCTCAACCCAATGCGGCGAGCGCTATTGTCTGAGTTGTTGAGTGAGTCGTTCCTGGTTTACTACGCCAGCCTACCGTCGACTCTCGATGATGTACTGTTTGGAAAGGGGGAGCGATGGGCTGCAGCATCGAGGTGGCTAAAGGAGGCGGGTGAGCGGCAGATCTGGCGCGGCGACCAGCCAGCTCTTGAACAGCTGTTGAGCACGATCTTTGATGCTCAGCCGTTGGCTACGCAGCCAGACTGGATCGTTGAATTTGGTCGCCGTTCCAACAGTTCATTGGATGATGTGTGGCAATGGATTCGCCAACATACTGCCCGAGGCAAGGTGCTGGATAGCTTGCCACTACGGTTGCTAGTGCTGGACGACGCAGTGCGGGGCGATCTGGCGGCACTTCAACGACGCCTTGAAGACGCTGGAGTCGGGGCGAGCGAGCGGGTGCTGTGGCTAGGTGTCGGCCAGCAAAATCTTGAAGAACCGGAAACTACGCCGGTGCCGCAATCGCAACTGGCGCCACAACGCTATTACATCCGCTCCAACGGCTTGGCGGCGGACGGCGCCAGCGTGGTTGGTGGCCTGCAAGCACATTTTGATTGTCTGGCTGCTTTAGTTGGCAGCCATTTAGTACTGCTTAGCGAAAGCCACTGGCGCCCTGGTGGTGCCCTGGCCGATCGCTTTGCGTATCATTACGATGTTGAAGCAGTCCACTACTTGATGGCGTTGGCCGGTGTCGGGTTGTTTGCGAAACCGGGAATGTTGCACAAGTTACCTCGGGATCGGGCCGACTGCGACGCGACCTTCGGTTGCTACCAGGCTAGAGAATATCGTATCCGCTACGCGACCCTCGATGACCTGCCTGCACTATTGATGCTGGAAAAGGCTTGTTGGCCGGAAGGCGCAAGGGTTGACGAGCCGATCCTGCGTCGCCGGCTGAGTCAGTGGTCAGTTGGACAGTTAGCGCTGGAGCTTGACGGCGAGGTGGTCGGTGTGATCTATTCACAGCGGATCACGAAAATCGATGGTCTTTTCGGAGTCAATTTCGCGACCGTCGATCAGCTTTATCATACCGAAGGCAGCATAGTCCAGATTCAGAGCCTGAACATCTTGCCAGCCCATCAGTACAGCGGGTACGGCGATCAGTTGCTGGAGTTTATGCTGCAATACTGCACTGTGCTCAACGGTGTTGATACCGTGGTGGGTGTGACCCGCTGCAAGGACTATTCGAAGCATCGCCAAATTCCTTTGGGTGACTATATCCATAGTCGTGACGAGCGAGGAATCTTGCTGGATCCGGTACTGCGTTTTCACGAGCTTCACGGCGCACGGATCGAGCGGCTGGTGGCAGGTTATCGTCCGGCTGATCATGACAACTCGGGCTACGGCGTGCTGGTGCATTACGATCTAGCCAGCCGTCAGCGTCAAGAGCTGCAGTTGACCACAGCGCCGGTGGCGTTGTCGACGGTATCAATCGATGACGCCGTGCGTCACGGAGTCAACCGGTGCTTGGGTCAATCGGAAGACAGCCGGCTGTCGCCGCGCCACAGCTTGATGGAGCTGGGACTCGATTCAGCTGATCTTCTCGCGCTGGGTGAGCAACTGGGACCGATGTTTGGGCTCACGCTGGAGCCGACATTTTTCTTTCGCCATAACAGCATCGACAAGATAGTTGCGGCGCTAAAAGAACGTTTGGAAGGGCAGGCGCCGTCATCGAGTGGCAGCAACGTGCTCCACCCCAAATCCACCAACACGTCACCACAAAAAACGCCATTCACGTCAACCGAAGACCACGATGACTTTGCGATCATCGGTATCAGCGGTTGTTTCCCCGGCGGGGAACTGGAGGATTTTTGGGCTGCGGTACGCAGCGGCGTCAGTCAGATACGTGAGGCGCCGGCCGGGCGCGCCAATGCGGGTCCCCTAGGCGGCTATATCGACGATATTGATTGCTTTGATCACTCATTTTTTGGCGTGTCGGCGGCAGAGGCGGCGCTGATGGACCCCCAGCAGCGGTTGCTATTACAACATGCTTGGCTGGCGCTTGAAGATGCAGGTATTCCAGCAACGCAGCTAGCCCGTAGCCCCACCGGTGTATTTATTGCTGCCGCACCGAGCGAATATCGCGGCGTCGTTGAAATCCCCAAAGATAGCCCGTTCCTGCTGACGTCTTCGTCTGCGTGCATGTATGCGAACCGGGTTTCTTACATCCTGGATCTATGCGGACCGAGCGAATATTGCAACACGGCCTGTTCATCGGCATTGGTAGCGTTACACCGAGCGATGCAGGCGATCAAGGCTGGCGAGTGCCGACAAGCGTTGATCGGCGCAGTCAACCTATTGTTGTCGCCTGACGAAACGGCAGGGTATCGGCTGATGGATTTCCTCAGCGCGCACGGTCAAACGCGCTCATTCCAAGCGGGGGCCGATGGCTATGTGCGTTCCGAAGGCGTTGGTGTACTGGTGCTCAAGCCACTAGCGGACGCTGAGCGGGACGGCGATCACATCTATTTGAAGCTCAAGGGTAGCGGCGTTTGCCACGGCGGTAGAGGGGCTTCGCTGACCGCGCCCAATCAAGATAGTATGAAAGCGGCAATCGTTGCCGCCTACCGCAGGGCCAACGTGGAGCCGAACAGCGTTAGTTACGTGGAAGCGCACGGCGTTGGCTCGTTGCTTGGCGATGCAATAGAGATCGCCGCCATCCAGGCAGCCCGGGCGGAATTGAGCGACGACGATCACGATGTTCCTTGGACGATCAGTACATTGAAGCCGGTAATCGGTCATTGTGAACTGGCTTTTGGTATGGCGGCGTTGTTCAAAGTGATCGACGCTGTGGCGCAGCGGCAGTTACCAGGGATTCCGGGATATGCACAACTGAATCCCGCGATTACGCTGGATCCCCGCCAATTGCGGCTGCAGGCCGACAGCCGCCCATGGCCAGCGCTAAAGGATGCGAACGGCCTTGCATTGCCGCGGCGAGCGAGTATCAATAGTTACGGCTTCGGCGGCGTCAATGCCCACTTAGTCGTGGAGGAGTACATTGCACCGCAGCGTACGATACAGGATGACGTCGGGCCTCAGTTAATCCTGTTGTCGTCACGTGATGCGGCGCGTTTGACAGAGCAGGCGGCGCTGCTAAGCCGCTATATTGCCCAACAGCCCAATCTGGGTTTGGCTGACATCGCTTATACATTGCAAGTGGGGCGCACTGCGATGGCATGCCGCTGGACTTGCGTGGTTGACAGCATCGCGTCGCTACAACAGCAGCTCGACGCACTCAATCGTGCGCCGATGAATGAAATCACGATGCTCGATGCGGACACGGTGGCGATCGATCCGTTGCAAGCTGGAATCGGCGACGAGGTGGACCGGGCCTTGGCCCGTTGCGATTTGCAAGCGCTGGCCGGTTACTGGCGGCAAGGCGTTGAGCTGGACTGGCTCAAGTTGCCGCGTCTCGGTGAGGCGCGGCGCATCCGTCTGCCCGGCTATGTCTTTGCTAAGGTGCGTCATTGGCTGCCGCCGCGGCAGGCTGCTGCAGCTTGTCAGGAAAGCGAGGGTGTGGCGCAACCGCAAGGCTTTCGGCAAATACTGGCTGAGCTACTCGGATGCGAGCCAGCCGCGCTTGAAGGCGATGAATCGCGTAGTCTGGCCAGCCTTGGCCTCAACTCGCTGGCCGCAGTCGGTCTTAAAGCCAAATTGGAGCAGCAGTTGCAGCTATCGGTATCGTTAGCGCAATTGAGCCCCTATCTGAGCCTTGGCGAGGTAGAAACCCATCTGGCGGCACTAGCGGGACAGGGGGACAATCACCCGGTGCCTCGGTTGCAAATGGCACCCAACGATCAGTGGCAGCCTTTTGCACTCAACGATATCCAACAATCTTTTCTGTCGGGGCGCAAGCTACTGGCCGAGACTGAGCGGGTAGGCTGCCATATCTATTTGGAATTCGACTGGCCGGATCTCGAAGTCTACAGTCTCAACCAGGCTTGGAATCGCTTGATGAGCCGACATGAAATGTTGCGGGTCAAGCTGCTCGACGATGGTCGCCAGCAAATCCGAGAATCGGCTTCTTATCGCATCAAAGCACGGGATTTGCGACGAATCGACACGGCCGGCCGCGAGTTGGCGTTGGCAGCCATCCGTGCGTCGATGTCCCACAACGTCTACCTACCGGGGCAGGAGCCGCTTTTTGAAATCCGCGTTTCGCTGCTGGATCAACAGTGCAGCCGGGTACACCTGAGTATCGACGAGCTAGTGGTCGACGCCACTTCTTTGGATCTACTGTTGCAACAATGGTTGATGCTTTACCAGGACCCCGCTGCGCAGCTGCCAGATCACGGCTTGTCATTTCGGGACTACCAGTTATCGCTGGAGGCATTCAAACAGTCTCCACGCTACCAGCGTGATTTGCAATACTGGGTCGATAAGCTGGCGCAGATGCCACCAGGCTTGTGCTTGCCCAAGGCACAGCGGCCAGCTGGCCGCCAACGACGACGACTGGCTTCGACGCTGGAGCCAAGCCGTTGGCTGCGATTGAAACAGCAGAGCGATGCTTTGCAAATCTCAGGCACGGCATTGCTGCTGACCTTATTCGGCTTAATGCTTAGGCAGACCAATGCGGGCAAAGCATTTTCGTTGATCTCCACGTTCTATAACCGGTTCCCCATACATCCTGCAGTGGATTATTTGGTTGGGCCGTTCATCTCGACCCATTTTTTTGCCTTTGCCGGCGCGGCGGAAGAAACCCTGGCTGAATTGGCGCAGCGGGTTCAGCGCCAATTGCTCGAGGACATTGATCATATCAGCGTCAGCGGCGTTGCCGCGCTGCGGGAAGCCCGGCGCCGCAGTGGCAAACAGCTGCATTTTAACGGCGGCGAGGTGGTGTTTACGTCGATGCTCAACAACCCAGTGATTGGAGGCGCGGACAGCTTTGGTGACGCGCAGCACTACTGTGTCACGCAAACGCCGCAGATCAACCTTGATCATCAACTGCGAGAGTGCGGTGGTGCACTGAGTTTCAGCTGGGACGTCGCCATCGACTGCTATCCGGACGGCATGATTGACCAGCTGTTTTCCGACTATTGCCATTTGTTACACAAGTTGGCAGACGGCGATGCTGACTGGCAGGCTTTAAAAACGGACGAGTTGGTGGGGCAGCTAACGGCCGCGGAGCAACCCTTACTCATTTCCACCGCCGGGCATACGGGGCCCTTTGTTCTGGCACCGGGCGAGCCGACGAAAACGCCGTTTGCGTTGACTGATCAACAGCAGGCGTATGCGTTTGGCCGCTCGCTTTACCCAAAGCAAAGCAGCTCGCACCTCTATATGGCAGTGGCCATAGAGGACGTTGAAATCAGTCGGTTAGAGCAAGCTTGGCGGCAATTGGTGGCTCACCACCCGATGCTGCGCGCCCGGATTCTGCCCAGCGGGACTCAACAGCTTATGGAAGCGGCACCACCACCGCAACTCGAACTGAGCGAGCAGGGCGTTGATGTGGCTCAGATCGCCGATGAGATGCTGGGTCGGGTAACGGCGCTGGGGGAGTGGCCCTATGCCGAATTGCGAGTCAGCCCGCTGGACGGGCGGCGCAGCCTGGTGCATTTAGCGGTAGACCTGCTGATTGCCGACCTTCCCAGTCGGGATCTGTTGATTTGCCAGTTGCTGGACCTCTACTACGGCCGTCCGCCGGCACCGTTGTCGATTAATTTTGGTGGTTATATTGAAGCGCTTGGACAATACAGGCGTTCGCCGGCAGCGCAAAGCGCCGTTGCGTACTGGCAAGAAAAATTCCGTCTGTTGCCGCAGGGGCCGCTGGTAAATGACAAGGATGCCAATGGTCGGTATCTAGGCTACGAGCACCGCCTTGATTGCTGGCCGGCGCTACGTCACCGCATCGCGCAGGCAGGTATCTCAGCGGACGCGCTACTAATTTCTGCCTATGCGTGGAGTATTGCCGAGCATAGCAGCAAGCAGGCCTTTACTTTGGTGGCGCCAGGCTGGCACAGGCCTGCGGTACACCCTGAGATCAACGCGCTGGTCGGTGACTTCACGACTTTGAGTTGGATCGACTTTAACGACGAACCGATGACTTTCATCGAGCGGGTTCGGCGTTGTGAGCGAATCTTCACTGCAGACCAACGCCACGGCGCGATCAGCGGCTTGCAGGCGCTGCGTAAGGTGGCAACGGATAAGCAACGACCGCGGAAGCTGAATTTTCCGGTGGTTTTTACCCGGCTCAATCCGCAAGGGCCATTGGATCTACCCGCCGGAACGATGTTGGTCAAGAGCGCGAGCCGCACGCATGGGGTGGCGTTGGACAATCTCAGCATCGAGCATCAAGACGTGCTGTTGATCCATTGGGATCTCGCGGCCGACTGCTTGGCGCCGGCGCAGGTCGAGGCGATGTTTGCCGACTACTGCCGGGTGCTCGAGGCGTTGGCCGATGACGATAGCCTGTGGACGGTACAGGAGTCCCAACTGGCGGCGACGCTAGCTGCGGGCGAACATCCAGTAATGAGTTGAATCGCGTCGCCACTTTATATTAGACACGGACTCATAGTCGCAGCGGAAGTTGCCCTAGTTTGGCTGAAAGGGCGTGAGGCGACAGACTACGGCTTGACGAATGACAGCTAGCAGAGCAACCAGCGGCATCGCCCGGACATGATTGCTGTGCACAATGACCAGGATAGTAATTCGTGAACAGACAAGACAGTAAGGCCCTTTCCGGTTGGAACGATACCCACAACGCATACCCACTGGACAAGTGCTTGCAGCAGTTGATCGAAGAGCAGGTCGAACGCAGTCCGGACGCGGTGGCGGTTCGTTTCGAAGGCCAGGCTTTAAGCTATCGCGAGTTAAATCGGCAGGCCAATCGGCTGGCCCATTACCTGCGGGAGCTGGGAATCGGGCCAGACAGTCTGGTGGGCGTTCAGATGGAGCGTTCAGTAGAGCTGATCATTGCGCTGCTGGCGATTATGAAGGCCGGTGGCGCTTATTTGCCGCTGGACCCCGGCTATCCCGATGAGCGATTGGCTTTGATCATTGAGGACGCTGCGGTGACAGTGATACTGACGCAACAGCGTTTTCGTGGGCGGCTGGCGGGATATGACGGCGAAGTGCTTTGCTTAGACGATGCTAATCAACAAGCGCTGTCTGGCAGCGAGGCCAATCCTGTGTCAATCAATGGTCCCGATGATCTTGCCTATATCATCTACACGTCGGGTTCTACCGGCCGGCCTAAAGGCTGCATGCTGCCGCATAAGGCGATCTGTAATCGTCTGCTGTGGATGCAGCGCCATTATGATGTTGGATCAGCCGATAGGATCTTACAAAAAACACCCTTTACCTTTGACGTCTCAGTCTGGGAGCTGTTTTTGCCGCTGCTCAGCGGCGCTTGCTTGGTAGTAGCCAAGCCGGAAGGCCACAAGGATGCGCATTACCTGGTGGAGGTCATTCAAGCGGAGCAGATTACGATCTGCCATTTTGTGCCTTCGATGCTGCGCTTTTTCCTCAAGCATCCAGCGGTCTCCGAATGCGTATCGCTGCAGAAAGTATTTGTTAGCGGCGAGGCGCTGACTCACGATTTGCTGCTCCAGTTCCGTCAACTGCTGAGCGCCGAATTGCATAACTTATATGGTCCGACCGAAGCGGCGGTGGACGTGACCTATTGGCGTGGTGAGCCGCGAGAAGATCAGCTAGTGCCAATCGGTCGACCTATCGATAATATCCAAATATATATTCTGGATAACGAAGCAAATCCAGTGGCGATTGGTGAAACCGGCGAGCTGTGCATCGGTGGTGTCGGTCTGGCTCGAGGCTATCTCAATCGGCCTGAGCTGACGGCTGAAAAGTTTATCCGCGATCCGTTCTCTGGTGAGGCCGGCGCCAGACTATACCGCACAGGTGACAAAGCCCGTTTCCTCAGTAATGGTGAGATCGAGCTGCTTGGCCGTTTCGATTCGCAGGTTAAGTTGCGAGGCTTTCGCATTGAGCTGGGTGAGATCGAAAGCGCACTGAAAAGCCATCCAGCGATCGACGATGCGGCGGTGCTGGTCAAGGACCCGAGTTCAGCGGATCCCAAACTAGTGGCCTTTGTGGTGGCGCAGGGGCTGGACAAGAAAGCGGTACGAGACTTCGTTAAAACGCGCTTGCCGGAGTATATGGTGCCCAATCTGGTTAGCTTTATTAATCAGATTCCTGTGACCGCCCACGGCAAAGCGGACCGCAAGGCGTTGCTCACCGGTGACATGGAGACGACGGCCCAACCGCGCAGGCAAGCGATCAATCCGCAGGCGCTGACCGCCTGGTTGCAGCAGTATTTTATCGAAGCGCTCGGCGTCGACGAACTGGCGGTCGATGACGATCTTTTCGATCAAGGCGCAACCTCCTTTACGTTGGTGCAAGCAGTCCATAGCATCCAGCAGCAGCATCAGGTGACGCTGCCAGTCGATGTGTTTCTGGAGCATCCGACTATCGCTGCGGTGACCGCTTATATTCTTGATGCTAAAGGCATCACGGCTGACGAGGTGGAGCCAGAGCCGGAGCCGCTGAGCGCTGCACCGGCTTGCCAATCAACGGTCAGTGGTTCAATTTCGTTAGAAAAAGTCAGCTTTGATCCTCGGGCATACTGGCGACCGACTAGGGGTTCATCTGCGAATCTCGAACGGCTTGGACGCCTGCTGTCGCTGCTACGAGAGGTGCCGCTAGACGGCCACGGCAAGTACCTCTATTCGTCAGCGGGTGGCTTGAATGCTGTCCAGTGCTATCTGTATGTGGCCCAAGAGCGGATCGACGGCTTGGCTGGCGGCGTCTACTATTACCAACCGCAGCTCAACCGCCTGCTGCCAGTGAGCGTACCGGCCAAGCTAGATCCACAGGCCTTGCCGACGGGGCAACGCGCGCAGCTGACCGAGGCCGGCTTTGCCCTATTCCTGATCGCCGAAAATGACGCGATCGCGCCAATTTACAATAAAGCGTCACCCTTCTTGCTGGTGCTCGAGGCGGGTTATATCGAGCAGCTATTGTTGTCCCGCCAGCGCGACTTTGACATAGCGCTGACCCCGGTCTACGGCGTAGATTTTGCGGCGATTGCCGGGTTGTTTAAGTTACGGCCGAGCCACCGGTTCCTGCACTGCCTGATCGAGGGCGTTGCGCCGGGCACCCTGGCTGTGGATGGTCAAGCACTGAATGATCATTGGCGTCAGTCTGGTCCTCTGTTTGCTGATTTTCTCAGTGAGAAAAATAACGGTTTCGCGTTACCGACCCGGGAGGAATTGGCTCAACTGCACGAAGAACAGCGCCAGATCCGCCATGACTTGCCGGAGCAGGGTGACGGCGTCATCGAGCTGTGCGCTGAGCCGATCAGCGCTGACGCCCTGCGGCTGCGGGCTGCTAAGCGGCAATACTGCGATGGGCCGCTGAATTTAGGCCAGCTGAGCCGGCTGTTGAACCTGTTGCGCGCCGATCAGGACAACGGGCGGTTGTACTACACCGATGCCGGGTTAGCGCTGAAAATTTATGTGCACCTTGCTGAGCAAAGCGTACAGCAAGGCTGCCAGGGGCCGTGTCTGCCTGCCGGGATATACCGCTATCAGGGCGACAGCCATAGCTTAGTGCGGATCAGCGACGGCGATCTATCGGCAATCAGCAGTTGCTACACGCCGTTTAATCGTAAGCACGCTCATCAGGCACGGCTGCGCATTTTTATCATCGCCGGTCGCTCTACGACCTACGGTGATGAAAGCCGTTATTTCAATTTGCTTCAAGCGGGCAGAATCGGCCAGCTACTGCTAGAAAAGCAGGGTGAGTTCGGGATTGGCCTGTGCCCGATTGGATCGATGTATTTCAACAAGGTCCGTGACGCGTTCGATTTGGATGACGGCGATGAGTTGGTGCACAGCTTTGTGGGCGGTGCGGTGACGCAATCACTGCCCGCTGACTGGCCGCGGCTGGAAATTCACGGCACCGATGAATCCGCCCAAGTCGCTCACGCGTCGGCGCATGGGGTCAACGAATACTTGTCGACTAGAACGGTCAATGAGCACTTCAATGGCGACGCGATGGCGATCATCGGAATCAGCGGCCGCTATCCCGGCGCCGCGAACCCTGATGAGTTATGGCAAAACTTGAGTGCTGGCCGTGCAAGCATCACCACATTGGATCGCGAAGCGCTATGCTACGGCAGCGACGATGCGAGCGATTCGCCACAGTGGGCAGTGGGCGCACTGGCGGGCAAGCAGCTGTTTGATCCATTGCTGTTTAAGATTACGCCGGCTGAAGCGAAAACGCTCGATCCTCAAGAGCGTTTGTTCCTGCAAGCAGTTTGGCACTGTCTGGAAAGTAGCGGCTATACCGCTGCGAGCCTGCGGCGGCAGGCCGAGCGCATTGGCGTGTTTGTCGGCGCAATGTGGGGCGATTATCAGCATCATCGGCCGACTGAACAAGGCGAGCGGGCCACCTCGTTCCTGTCGGCGATCGCCAACCGTGTGTCTTTCTTCAACGATTTCAATGGCCCCAGCGTCGCTTTCGATACCTCGTGCTCGTCGGCGATGACTGCGTTGCATTTTGCTTGCAACAGTATTCGCCAAGGCGAGTGCCACGCAGCGATTGTCGGTGGCGTCAACTTGATCAGCCATCCATCGCACCTCGAGCTGCTGACTTCACTGAAGCTGTTGTCCGACGATAGTCAATCTTATCCGTTTGGCCGCCATGCCAATGGATGGGTGGCTGGCGAAGGTGTCGGTGCGCTGTTGATTAGGCCACTCGAAGACGCCATGCGGGATGGCGATACCATCCTCGGCGTTATCCGCGCGACGGCGATTAGCCATAGCGGTAAAACTTTCCGTTACGGTGCGCCCAATGCCGATAGCCACGCTCTGTCGATGCGTCGAGTACTACAACAGGCGGGATTGTCTGCTGAGGAGATCGGCTATGTTGAGGCCGCGGCCCCCGGCGCCAGCCTGGCGGATGGGGCTGAGTTTGCAGCGATCAGCAACGTGTTTGGTGCTCCCCGTAGCGATGCGCCGCTATTGGTAGGATCGATCAAAGCCAATATCGGCCACCTCGAATCAGCGTCGGCGCTGTCGCAGATCACTAAAGTGCTGATGCAGTTGAAACACCGGCAGATCGCGCCGACGCTCGGTTGCAATCCGCTCAGCCCGATGATTTGTGTGAATGACAACCATCTTGCCATCGCCGATCAGCTGAGCGATTGGCGGGGACCGCAGCGCGCGCTGATCAATGCTTTTGGCGCCAGCGGATCCGGTGGCCATCTGATTCTCGAGGCGCCGCCGCAACAGGCCGCTGTACGGCAAAGCGACGGGCCCTGGTTGTTCCCGTTTGCCGCCGCGAGTGGCGAGCAGCTTGATCAATTGGTTGCGGCGTTTGCTGACGATATGCAAGCTGGCCGGTTTGGCGACGTCAGCCTTGGGGATATCAGCTATACCCTATGTGTCGGCCGAGTCGCGCTCAACCATCGCCTGGCGGTCGTAGCCGATAGCCGAGACGAGTTGGTGGAGCGACTGAAAGGTCAACATTCGGAAATGCCGCTGCGCGGCAGCCTCAAAAAAGACCCGCAGTCCAGCCGTATTGAAAAGGATCTTCGGGGGCTGGACCGCCAGGCGTTGACAGCGATTGCCGGCCAATGGGTCGCCGGACAGAGCAGCTTAGCGCAGATTGCGCGGCATCACCATCGTCGGGTGGCGTTGACGGCTTATCCGTTTGCGGCCGTCGATTGCCATATCGCGGCGTCGGCAATCAGTGATGGCGCCGAGGTGCTGCGGAACGAAGCGCTGCAGCCTGGGCAAGATGAAGCGCTGCGACGGGCACTGGAAAGCCATATCAAGCGCCATTTCTCAAAAGTATCGGCGATTCCTGAGAGTAGCCTCGATTGTGAAGAGACCTTCGATCGTTACGGCTTGACGTCGCTGATGATTACCACGCTCAACCAACGCTTGGCTCAGGAGTTTGGCGAGCTGTCGGCGACTCTATTCTTCGAGTACCAAAGCATTGCTGCGCTGGCGGGCTATTTTGTCGCTGAGCATCCGCTGCGCAGCAGGCAATTACTCGGGATCCAGGCGACGCAGCCCATCCTAGCCGCCAGGGCGCAACAGCAGACACGCGTAACGGCATTGCGACGCTATGATCGTAGTGAACGAAATGAGTCGATCGCCATCATTGGCTTGGCCGGTCGGTTCCCGGGCGCGGCGGATATCGACAGTTTTTGGAACAACCTTAAAAACGGTGTCGATAGTATCAGCGAGATACCCGCCGAGCGTTGGGAGCACAGCAAGTATTACAGCCGTGACCGCAGTTTAAAGGGCAAGATCCACACCAAGTGGGGCGGCTTTATCGATGACATCGATCGTTTTGACCCGCTGTTTTTCAATATTTCGCCGCGGGATGCCGAGCGGATGGATCCCCAAGAGCGGATCTTTCTCGAAACCGCCTGGCGCACGCTCGAAGACGCCGGCTACGATCGAGCCGCGCTGCAGCGTCATTACCAGGGTGAAATGGGTGTATTCGTCGGTGTGATGCACGGCGAATACTTGCTTTATACCCGCTCGAGCGCCGCAGACTGCACCGATGATGCGGTTGATTCATCGTTTGGTTCGATCGCCAATCGCGTGTCTTATGTCTTCGACTGCAACGGTCCGAGTATGGCGGTCGATACCATCTGCTCATCGTCGTTGACTGCGCTGCACTTGGCGGTCGAGAGCTTAAGGCGCGGCGAGTGCCAATTGGCTCTGGCCGGTGGTGTCAACCTGTCATTGCATCCGAACAAATATTTCATTCAGTCCCAGCTGACGATGTCGTCTTCTGACGGACGCTGTCGCAGCTTTGGCGACGGAGGTGACGGTTTTGTGCCCGGCGAGGGGGTTGGAGCGGTGTTGCTCAAGCCGCTGTCCCGAGCCGAGGCCGACGGCGACAACATCTATGCGGTGATCCGGGCGACGTCAATTAATCATAACGGTAAGACCCATGGCTACACCGTGCCCAGTCCCCATGCTCAGGGCGCCATGATCGCCGATTCGCTCGATAAGGCCGGCATGGATCCACGAGAGCTGAGTTATGTCGAGGCCCACGGCACGGGCACAGCACTTGGAGATCCGATAGAAATCACCGGCCTGCAATCGGGCTTTACCCGGCGCAGCGCCACGCTGGGCAGCGCGATGGCGCCGGCACAACACTGCGCGGTTGGCTCAGTCAAATCGAATATTGGGCACTTGGAGTCAGCCGCGGGCATTGCCGGGATCGCGAAGGTGCTATTGCAGCTTAAGCATCGCCAGTTGGCGCCCTCGCTGCATTCAAAGCGCCTGAATCCCAACATCCCCTTTGCCGATTCGCCATTTTATGTCCCTCAACAGCTGGAGGAATGGCGGCGGCCAGTGTTGAATCTCGATGGTCGGGAGCGAGAGTATCCACGTGCGGCTTCGGTATCGTCTTTCGGATCGGGTGGTTCAAACGGGCACGTGATCATTGCTGAGTATATTGCCCCGACTCGGGACGATGACGTCGGCGGGCAGACAACGATGATTCCTTTGTCCGCAAGGACACCGACTCAATTACAACAGCAAGTCGAGCAACTGCAACAGTTCCTGCATCGGACCGGTGCCGAGCATACGCGGCCGCGGCTGGCAGATCTGGCCTTTACGCTGCAGCAGGGCAGGGAGCCGATGGATTATCGTCTGGCCTTTATCGCCGAGTCGATCGACCATTTACAGGACAGGCTAGCGCAAAGCGCGGAGCTACTGGCCAACCAGCCCGAACCGCTCGGCTTTTTTGATGGCATTCATATTGGCCGGGTCAAAGATCATAAGGCGGCAATAGCGGTGCTCGCCCATGATGAGGATATGGCGGCGACCTTAACCGCCTGGGCCAATAAAGGCAAATACGACAAGCTGCTGGAGCTATGGGTCAAAGGGCTGGCGCTTGACTGGGCGCTATTTGGGCAGCCGAAAGAGTCGGCTAGGCGGATCAGCCTCCCGAGCTACCCCTTTGCTCGCGAGCGGATCTGGGTCTCTGGCGAATCCCACTTCTCGTCGCTAGGACAGCAAAGCGGTGAGGGACGGTTGCATCCTTTGCTGCACGCTAACGTATCGGATCTGTCGCAGCAAAAATTTATCTCAAGATTCGACGGCAGAGAGTTCTTCCTGCGGGATCATCTGGTCCGTGACGATAAAGTTCTGCCGGGCGTCGCCTACCTTGAAATGGCGCGCGAGGCAATCCTTCGCTCGCTGGGTGAGCGGGTGCCAACTGGCGTGCTGAGCTTGCGCAATCTGGTGTGGTCGCAGCCGGTCATGCTCAGTAAGCAAAGCGACGACTCGGTTGAAGTAGAGATCCGTATCGACAGTCTTGACGAACATCGACTGACCTTCGACATTCTCGAGCGCAAGCAGCAGGTGGTGTGCTGCCAAGGCGAAGCGGCTTTTGTTCAGGATGCCGACGAACCAGCAGAATCGTTGACTTCGCTACAAGCGGCGATCGGCGGCCATATGCTTGACGCTGATGCGTTGTACCCGCTGTTCGACACCATGCAGATCTACTATGGCCCGTGGCACCGATCGGTGAAAGCGTTGCGGATCGATGGTGGCCAAGTGCTGGCGCGGATTGAGCTACCGCAAGCGCTGCCCTCAGATCATAAGCGACTTGTTTTACATCCTAGCCTGATGGATGGCGCTTTGCAGGCGACCGTCGGTTTACTAGTCGCGGATCAGCTCGACCAAGGATTGACGCCGCAACTGAAGCATACTTGGGTACCTTTTGCGCTGGCGCAATTACAGTTGAGCGGCGCTGCGTTGGGGGAGCAGATTTGGGCTTGGGTGCGTCCTTGCACCGAGCATCCTGAAGCGGGACAATCGACATTTAATATCGATATTTATAACCAACGAGGCCAACATTGCGCCGCGCTGCGTGAATTTGCGCTACGTGTTATGAAAAAGCCGTCACCGCTGGAAGTGATGCTTGAAGATCGGCCACGTAGCGATTGTTATCTAGTGGAAAAGTGGCAGCGTTTCTGTCCCCAAGACCTGATTCCGCCTAATGGCCGGCTGCTGCTGGTTGGCAATGATCCCCAGGGCCACAAACAGTTGACCACCCGTTATCCGCAAGCTGTTTCATGGTTGTTGGACGGTAGTGAGTCTATTGAGCAGCTCACTGAACGGCTGCGCGAAGCCGGGCCTATTGAACATCTGATATGGCTGGCGCCGACAACGTTGGCGCAGCAGGAGAATCTTGACGGCATGATCCGCGCCCAGCAGCGTGGCGTGCTGGGCTGCTTCCGTTTGATTAAGGCGCTGCTGGCGTTGGCACTGGATCAGCAGTCGCTGACCTGGACGGTGATAACTCGGGGGGTACTGACCTTATTCGACGAGGCTGACAGTAGCCGCCAAGCTGTGACTGGGCCGGTGGCACCGGCGCATGCCAGCGTGCACGGACTGATCGGCGTTATGGCCAAGGAATACAGCCACTGGCGGGTGCGGCTGGTGGATCTGCCGGCAGGCGACGGTTGGCCCACTGTGGACCCGTTATCATTGCCCACCCATCCTCGTGGCGACGCGCTGGCCTGCCGCAACGATGTCTGGTATCGCCAATATCTTGCGCCTTACCTACCGCTGTCGGAATTGGGCGCAACGGATGTAGCCGAGCAGCTAGGCGAGGTAGACAGTCTCTATCGCGATGGGGGCGTATACCTGGTGATCGGCGGCGCCGGTGGTATCGGCCGGTTGTGGAGTGAGTATCTGATTCGCACTCGACGGGCGCAAATCATCTGGCTGGGGCGTCGCGAGCAGAACAATGACATTGATCAGGCGATCGCCGAGCTTGCCAAGCTTGGACCCGCGCCGCGCTATATCAGCGCCGATGCCAGCAATCATGCCGCGCTACGACAGGCGGTGGCGCAGATCTGCACCGAGTATGGCAGGATCCATGGCGTGGTCCATGCAGCCATCCAGCTTCAGGATCAAAGTCTGGCGCGAATGGATGAGCAAAGATTTACCACCGGCTTGGCCGCTAAGGTGGATGTCTGCGTCCGTCTGGCCGAGATGTTTGCGCATCAGCCGCTGGACTTCATGTTGTTTTTTTCGTCGTTGCAAAGCTTTACCAAGTCAGCCGGGCAGAGCAACTACGCTGCCGGCTGTACCTTCAAAAACGCATTTGGCCATTACCTCGCGCAGCAGTGTTCCTACCCGGTCAAAGTGATCAACTGGGGTTACTGGGGGCATGTCGGCTCGGTGGCTAGCGAAGACTATCGCCGAAGGATGGCTGACGTCGGTCTCGGTTCGATCGAGGGCGAGCAGGCGATGGCTGCGCTGGATATTCTGTTGGCTGGGCCATTTTCCCAGCTAACGTTCTTGCGAACCTCGCAGCGGCTCAGCGATACGTTTAGCCGTCTGGCGCTGCCGACGCATCCGGCTGGGCCTTTTGGCGAGTATGGCCAGAGGCTGACGCAAGCCTACCCGTCGCTGATTGCCCGGATAAAAAAACATCTGGCTGTAGATAACCACGAGATTCGGGCGGTGATGCAGCAGATGCAGGCCCGCAAGGCGGCCATCGACGATTTGCAAGGCCGCTTGCTGTACGCCCAGCTGCAGCAACTGGGCTGGTTTAGTGGCGAGCGCGAGATCATTGAGCAGATGAAGCAACGCAGCGGTCTGCTGCCGATGTATGACCGCTGGATCGACAAGAGCCTTGACGAGCTGGCGCAGCGCGGGTACCTGTCCATGGAGGGCGGGCATTGTCCGGCAGCCTATCGCGTGGTCCATCCTCAACCGCTGGCAGTTGAATCCCTATGGAATGAATGGGACGCGCAAAAGCGGGATTGGCTAGAACACGCCAGTCTTAGCGCCGAGGTGAATCTTGCTGAGGCCACTCTGCGGGTGCTGCCAGCGATTCTCAGTGGTCGGATCATGGCCACGGACATCATGTTCCCTGACTCATCGATGGCCATGGTTGAGGGGATCTACAAGCATAATCCGGTGTCCGATTTTTTCAATGAAGTGATGCTCAACGCGATGGTTGAGTTTGTCAGGGGACGGCTGGAACAGGCGCCGCAGACGTCGATCCGTATTCTGGAGATTGGCGCCGGTACCGGCGGCACCAGTGCACGGGCGTTTGAAAAACTTCGGCCTTATCAGCGGCAAATCGCGGAATACTGCTACACCGATGTATCGCAGGCATTCCTCATGCATGCGCGGCAAACGTACGGGCCAAACAATCCGTACCTCAGCTATCAGCTCTTTGATGTCGACAAGCCTTTGGCTGAGCAAGGGATCAAGATTGGCCATTACGATCTGGTCATTGCCACCAATGTCCTGCATGCGACGCAGGATCTACGGCGGACGATGAAAAACGCCAAGGCAGCGTTGAAGCACAACGGCCTGGTGATGATCAATGAGATTTGTCGCAACGGCCTGTTTACCCACTTAACCTTCGGCTTGCTCAAGGGATGGTGGTTATTTGACGATCAGGCGTTGCGGTTGCCCGGTGGACCCGCGCTCGCACCCAAACAGTGGAAACAGGTGCTGGAGAGCGAAGGCTACAGGCAGGTCTATTATCCGGCGCTGGCTGATCACGATCTTGGTCAGCAAATCGTGATCGCCGAGAGCAACGGAGTCATTTGGCAGGATCGGCACAGCGACGTGGAACCGGCCAAGGTTGCGTCCAAGGGCTTAACGGTGCGGGCAGCCCCCGCTTCGCGGCCACCGCAGCGAATCGTCAACACGGTGTCGGTGGGTGAGGTGACTTCCCAGGCGCTAAAAGATCAGACGGTGCACTATCTCAAGCAGGTGATCGGCGGACTGTTCAAAATCCGGCCGGAGCAGATCGATGCTGGGGAGCCGCTCCAGACGTATGGCATCGATTCGATCCTGGTGGTGCAGTTGACCAATCTGCTGCGCGACAAGCTGTCGGGAATCAGCAGCACGCTGTTCTTCGAATACCAGACGATCGACGCGCTTGCGGATCATTTTGTTGCGTCACAAAAAGATCAGCTTAGGGCCCTGCTGGGGCTGGACAAGGCGTCGGTGGTCGAACAACCGGTGTCGGTTGATACAGCCTCGACGCATGCGGTCAATACGTTAGTCAAGCTAGCAGCTGGGCACCGCTTTACCGCTAAGACGTCCGACAGCGCACCAAAGGGCCAGCGTGGCACTGAAGTCGCGGTCATCGGTATAGCGGGACGCTACGCGCATTCCGATAACGTCCAAGCGCTGTGGCAGTGCTTAAAAAATGGCGAGAACTGTATTGATGAAGTGCCGGCGGATCGCTGGGATTGGCGTCAATACTTTGATCAAACGCCGGGCAAAAAAGGCTGCATTTACACCCGCTGGGGCGGTTTCATTCGGGAAATCGACAAATTTGATCCGTTGTTTTTCCATATCTCGCCCCATGAGGCGCAGAAGATGGATCCCCAAGAACGGCTCTTCTTAGAAGAGGCCTATCACTGCATCAGCGATGCCGGCTATACCCCGGGTCGTTTGGCTGAGCGGCATCGGGTAGGTGTGTTTGTCGGCGTGATGAACGGAACCTACACCCATCAGTCCAGCTATTGGTCGGTCGCCAACCGGGTGTCTTATCAGTTCAATTTCCAAGGACCGAGTATGGCGGTGGATACCGCCTGTTCATCGTCGATCACCGCGATCCATCTGGCGCTGGAAAGCTTGCATAGCGGCGTGAGCGACTGCGTGCTGGTCGGTGGGGTCAACCTGGTGATCGATCCCGTGCACTACATGCGTCTGACCGAGATGAAAATGCTATCGTCAGGCAAGCAGTGCAAGGCGTTTGGCACGGATGCTGACGGTTTTGTCGCCGGCGAGGGCGTGGGTGCGCTGCTGCTTAAGCCGTTGGCTCAAGCTGAGGCGGACGGCGATCGGATTTACGGCGTGATCAAAGGTAGCATGATCAATGCCGGCGGCAAGACCAACGGCTATACCGTGCCTAACCCATTGGCCCAGAGCCGACTGGTGGCCGACTCGCTGGCCAGGGCCGGCGTTGATGCTAGGGCGGTAAGCTATGTTGAAGCCCACGGCACCGGCACGTCGCTGGGGGATCCGATTGAGATTGCGGGTCTGACCAGAGCATTCAATAGCGGCGCCGAGACGGCGGCTAAGCAGTACTGTGCTATCGGCTCAATTAAGTCCAATATCGGCCATTGTGAAAGTGCTGCCGGCATCGCAGGCATCACCAAAGTGCTGCTGCAGCTAAAGCACCGCCAATTGGCTCCGTCGCTGCACGCCGGTGAACTCAACCCGGAGATTGATTTCGCCAACAGTCCGTTCGTGGTGCAGCAGTCACTGGCCGACTGGCATCGACCTGAGGTCATAATCAATGGCAGCCGTCAGGAATTCAAGCGAATTGCTACGGTGTCATCCTTCGGCGCGGGTGGCGCCAACGCGCACGTAGTGATCGAAGAATACGAAGATCATCGACCGCGGCCGGTGATTGTCGTCAACGAGCAGCAGCCGGCGATCATTCCGTTATCGGCTAAGACACAGGGTCAGCTATTGCAGCAGGTTAGCCTGTTGCTGCACGCGCTGGAGCAGGACGAGCTGGGCGACGCCGATTTGCCGGCACTGGCCTATACGCTGCAGGTCGGTCGGGAAGCGATGGAGTATCGGCTAGGATTGCTGGCTCGCTCACTTGCCCATTTGAAGACCCAACTGCAAGATTGTATTGATAATCCGTCTACAGTCGCTTGCTATAGCGGCCGGATCAAAGATCACGACAAGGCGCTGTCACTGCTGGCTGGTGCAGACATACAAAGCGCCATGGCTAACTGGATCGAGCGCGGCCAACATGAAAAATTGCTCCAGGCCTGGGTCAACGGCTTAACGCTGGATTGGCGCTTGATGTACCGACAGGGCACGCCGACGCCCATCAGCTTGCCGGGTTATCCGTTTGCCCGTGAACGCTACTGGCACAAGGATGAACAGGCACAAGCGCTAACGACGAGCGAGAAGCGACTTCACCCACTCTTGCACCGCAATGTCTCTGACTTACGCGGTTTGCGTTACCTCAGTCAGTTCAGTGGCCAAGAAAGCTTCCTGTCCGGACATCGAATTAACGGTCGCGGCATTTTGCCGGGTGCGGCGATGATCGGAATGATCGATGCGGCGCTAACGCACGCATTGGGCGGTGAACGGCCTGCAGGCACGGCGCGGATTATCCGTGATCTGTCCTGGTATCAGCCCTTCAGCGTGGACGCTGCCAACCGTGGCGAGCTATTCGTTGAACTGGCGGCGCAGCCGGATGGCGATTGTCCAATTGGGATTTGCTCGTATGATTCTGCCGGGCAGCTGCAACTGCATTGCCGGGCGGTGGCTGGGACCGCCGTGGCGCAACCGGCGAACCTTGACTTCATTGTCGCCGACGCTCGCCCGATGGATGTCGATGCCTGCTACCAGCGTTTCACCGCCATGGGCATCGAATATGGCATAAGCCATCGCAGAATCCAGTCGCTGCTGCGCCAGGGGGACCAGGCACTGGCGTGGGTTGCGCTGGAAGACGCTGCTGCGAGCGACGGTTACGCGATTCATCCTGGGCTACTGGATGCCGCGATGCAAGCGGTCATGGCATTGTTGTTTGATGAGCTGGGAGAGCGGCCACCGTTGTTGTTGCCCGAGGGACTGGCCGAATGTGTGCTATTTGACGACTGCCCGGCAACACTGCAAGTACAGATTCGCAGCACTGGACGCACACCAGGTGGCTATCGCTTTGATCTGGCTCTGTTTGACAAAAACGGCCGGTGCTGTGCGACCCTGCGTCAGTTGTCGTTCAAAACGTTGTCTGCTGACAATGACGTTGCCAGTGAAGCACTGCTTTGCCACCGGCAATGGCGTGACGTTGAGCTTGCTTCGGCCACGGATGCGCCGGTGGTGTCCCATCTGGTGCTGACGCTGGGCCACCATCCAGCCTTTGCCAACCTGCCGGAGCAGTTGCAAGCGCATCAACACATTTCCACCCTGGCGATGCACAGTGACGATTATCGACAGGCGGCGCTGGCTCTGGCCGGACAACTCAAACCACTGCTTCGCACTGAGCACCGCTGCCTGGTTCAGCTGGTCATCCCGGCAAACGATCCGCAAGGTTATCGCGGCCTTGGCGGCCTGTTGTACAGCGCCAGCCGAGAGCAGCCGGCGCTGACTGGCCAGTTGATAGAAGTGTCGCCAGGGCTCGATGCGTCGCAATTGGCGTGGCAACTGGCGGCCGAAGGGGCTGCACCTGGTGAGCGCCAACTGCGTTATCTGTCTGAGGCCGGCAAGTTACGGCGCCAAGCGCTAACTTGGCTCCACCAACCATTGCATCATAGCCCTGCGCCCTGGCGGTCGGACGGCGTCTATCTGATTACCGGAGGCCTGGGCGGCGTTGGCATGATCTTCGCGCGGGCAATCCTGGACGCTGCACCGGGTGCGAGCGTGGTGCTATGCGGCCGTACCGAGGCTAATGCGCCGTCGGTTGCCGACAAGCTGGCGCAACTGGGCGCACGATGTCACTATCGCGCTGTGGATCTTGCACAGGCAGGTCAGGTTGAGCGCTTGATCGCTGGGATCATGATGGAGCGGGGCGGATTACATGGCATTATCCATTGCGCCGGGTTCACTCGTGACACGCTGTTGTCACATAAAACGCAGCAGGATTTTGAAGACGTGTTCGCCGCGAAGGTAGCTGGCGTGCGCCACCTCGACCAGTGCAGCGCTGCGGTGGCATTGGACTTCTTTGTGCTTTGTTCATCCATCGCCAGCGTACTGGGCAACGCCGGGCAGAGTGATTACGCTGCGGCTAACGGCTATCTTGATGCTTTTGCCGGTTTGCGCAATCAACGGGTCGCGGCGGGACAGCGCCACGGCCGCACCGTGGCAATCAACTGGCCGCTGTGGCTCGAAGGCGGCATGCGAATGAACGATGCCGCCCGGCGCGCGCTGGCGCAACGCACTGGCATCAAGGCGATGACCGGTACAACGGGCATTCGGGCGCTATACCAGGCGCTGCAAAGCGATGAAGATCAGTTGATGGTACTGGCAGGCGACAGAGATAGGCTAGTCGCGCTGCTGAGCCGTGAACCGGCGCCTGCTAGTCCAGCCATCACAGCGGTTGATGGTGACGATGTATTAACTGGATTGCGTCGGTTACTAGCCGACACGATCAAGATCGCTGAGTCGCGGCTTGACAACGACGAGCCATTTGAAAAATACGGCATTGACTCGCTGATGGTCATGGATATGACGGCGGCGCTGGAAAAGCGCTTTGGGCCGCTGCCAAAGACGTTGTTTTTTGAATATCCCAGCTTGCAAAGCTTGGCGGATCATCTAGTCGCGCGATTGCCGCAAAGACCCGCTGTCAGCCAAGTTCCGCCTGCTGCCAGCGACTCGTTAATCGCGCAACTGCGAGCAATGCTGGCGAGCACCCTGAGGATCGCGCTGGAACAGATCGATGATGCGCAGTGCTTCGAGCAATATGGCCTTGACTCGCTGATGATCATGGAGATGACCAGCGTGCTCGAAAAACGTTTTGGCGCTTTACCGCGTACGCTATTATTTGAATACTCCAGCTTGCAGCAACTGGCGCACTATTTGGCCAACCGGCCACTCGAGCCGCAAGGTACGATGGCGGTGGTTCCGACTGGCGAACAAAAGCCGCTGACGACGTCAGAATCCGGGGGCAAGGGCAGTGCGTGCCGCAGGCTGTTCGACAGCGTGGCGAATACGACAAGCCTCCGTGTCCAGCAAAGTCTGCAAGGTAGCCAGCCAGGTCCTCAGCACAGGGGCGATATCGCTATCATCGGCGTGGCAGGGCGCTATCCCGAGGCTGAAAATCTGGAGGTTTTCTGGCAGAACCTAAGCGAAGGCAAAAACAGCATCAGCGAAATTCCGGCCGAGCGCTGGAACTGGCGTGAGTACTACAGCGAAAATCGCAGTGAAAGCGGGGTGCACAACAGTAAGTGGGGCGGGTTTATCGATGGCGTCGATCAATTTGATCCCCTGTTTTTCAATATTTCGCCGCTGGAAGCTGAACTAATCGATCCGCAGGAACGTCTATTTCTGCAGACCGCCTGGTCGGCGATGGAAGACGCAGGTTACAGTCGCCGCATCGGTGGCGAGCAGACCGAGGATAGCGCGCAAGTTGGTGTCTACGTCGGCGTCATGTATGGCGAATACCAGCTATTCGGTGCTGAAGCCAGCTTGCGAGGCCAGCGCATGGGCTTTGCTGGATGCACCGCCAGCATTGCCAACCGGACATCCTTCTGCCTCAATCTGCAGGGCCCGAGCATGACGGTCGACTCGATGTGCTCCAGCTCGCTGACTGCCATTCATCTAGCCTGTCAGGATTTGCGCAATGGCCGCACCTCGATGGCGATTGCCGGAGGCGTCAACCTGACGATTCATCCCAACAAATACTTGATGTTGAGCAGTGGTCAATTCATCTCGAACCAGGGCCATTGCGCTAGCTTCGGTGAAGGCGGTGATGGCTATGTGCCAGGCGAGGGCGTGGGTGCAGTCATCCTAAAGCGACTGGCCGATGCGCAGCGCGACGGCGATCACATTTATGGGGTGATCAAAGGCAGTTACCTTAACCACGGCGGCAAAAGCACCGGTTACAGCGTGCCCAATCCACGGGCGCAGCAGGCAGCAATCAGCGGCGCGCTACAGGACGCCGGCGTCGATCCGGCAATCGTCAGCTATATCGAGGCGCATGGTACGGGCACCAAGCTGGGCGATCCGATTGAGATCGCTGGTTTGGCTAACGCGTTGGGAACACGCAAGCCTGAGCAGACTTGCTGGTTAGGTTCGGTCAAATCGAATATCGGTCACTGTGAAGCGGCGGCTGGCATTGCTGGGTTGACCAAGGTGCTGCTGCAATTGAAATATCGGCAAATTGTGCCGTCGCTGCACTCTCAAAAACTCAATCCCTTTATTGACTTTACGGCAACGCCCTTCGAGGTCAACCAGCAACTGCGAGCGTGGCCGCAGCCGTTGCTGAATGGTCAGGCCGTACCGCGGATCGCCGGCATTTCCTCGTTTGGTGCCGGCGGTTCCAACGGCCATTTAATCGTCGCGGAGTACAGTCAAGCCAAGCCTGTGCTTGGCGATAGTGGCAAGCCCGAAATGATTCTGCTGTCGGCCCGAGAGCCCGAGCAGCTGCGGCAGATCGCCAGCCGCTTGCTGGCCAGACTCGAGCACTCGCAAGCCACGGATAGCTTGGCGGCCATTGCTTACACGCTGCAAGTGGGCCGGGAAGCGATGGAGCATCGCGCAGCGTTCATCACCAGCACAATGACAAGCTTGCTCGACGCATTACGGCGCCTGTCAGATGGCGACAGTCGTGGCTGGATTTGCGGCGACGCGAGCACGACCAGCGAGCGGGTTGAACAGTTTAAAGGCCGCTTTCAGGCGCAGTGGCGCGAGCAGCTGGTCAAGCTCTTTACGGACGGTGAACAGCAGTCGTTGCTGCAGTTGTGGAGCGAGGGCCTGCCCGTCGACTGGACAGCACTATGGGCTGCCAGCGGTGAACAACGTCAGCGAATCAGCTTGCCGAGTTATCCGTTCGCCACCCGCCGTTACTGGGCGCCTACGGGAGCCAGACCACTAACGTCATCAACGCCTATGCCGTTGCACCCGTTAGTGCATCAAAACAGCTCACGATTTGATCAACAGCAATTTGTGACTGAATTCAGCGGTAACGAACCTTGGCTGAAAGATCATAGGGTAAGTGGGCGCAAAACCCTACCTGGCGTGGCGTATTTGGAAATGATTCGGGTAGCAGTGGCGCATTCGTTGGCCCACGGTAAAGCAAACGCGATGGTGATTGAGCAGCTGCACTGGTTAGCGCCGTTGACGGTTGAGTCCAATTCGCGCCGGATGCAGATCAGCTTGGCGCGCGTGGACGAACGGATCAGTGTCAAATTGTTCACCAACGAAGGCAGCTCCTCCGTGTTGCATGGCCAGGCCACAGCGATAACCGGCTTGTCGCTTCATGAAGATCCATTAGATCTGGCGTACTGGCAGGGCCTGAACTGGCGACTGCGGCTTGACAGCGACGAAGTTTACCGTCTCTTTAGTGAGATGGGCATCGATTACGGCGACAGCCATCGCGGGATCCGCCAGTTGATGGTGGCGCAGCGGGGCGGCCGGCGTGATGTGCTGGCGGAGTTGGAACTGGACGGGGCATTGCCCGGCACAGCCGATGACTGGTGGCTGAATCTGGGGATCACTGACAGCGCACTGCAGGCGGCGATTGGCATGTTGTTGCCGCTCGACGGCAGTGTGGCGGAATGGGCGTCGCCTTTAATGCCCTTTGCGCTGGACCGGCTGGAAATCCTCGCGCCTTGTCGTCAGCGGATGTGGGCGCTGCTGCACAGAAACGACGCAGATAACGCGGCTGGCAAAATGGATATTGATCTTTGCGACGATCAAGGACAAATCTGCGTACGATTCTTGGGCTTAAGCTCAAGGCGCCTGCCTGCAGGTTCAAGACCGCCAAGCGCGGCGCTCGGACGGGTTGATTCACTCGTGCCCCAGCAGCCGCGCGAAGAGCGGCATCTGCTGGCGCCGATCTGGTCGGTGGTCAACGGTGCGGTCGCTGAGCGGCGTCAACAGGAGGGCACGGCGCTGATCTTCGGCGCGACCCCGGCGCGGCGCCAGGCGTTGGCCGAGCTTTATCCCGGTGCTGCGTTGGCGCTGAACACGGACGACTCGGAGGCCAGCTACCAGGCCGCACTGAACACCCAATCGAAACTTATCGACGTGATTTGGTTAGCGCCACCAAGCGACGACCACTGTGCCAGCGCGTCGGAACTGGTTGCCGCACAACAGCACGGCGTACTAGCACTGTTCAGACTGATCAAGGTGCTGCTGAGCCTGGGTTACGGTCGCCAGCCTCTACGCTTGACGTTGGTCACCGAGCAGGCGATCAACACGCTGCCTGGCGAGTCCTGCCGGCCTGCTCATGCTGCAGTGCACGGATTGGCCGGTTCCTTAGCTAAGGAATATTCGCACTGGCGAGTGCAACTCGCAGATCTGCCGAACGAACATTTAGCCTCGCTGGCCAATGCGCCATTCGATCACGTTGCTTCAGGTGAATTGCTGGCGCTGCGCCACGATCAGTGGTGGCTCCGAAAGCTGGCCCGGGTGACGGTCGATGCGCCGCCCGCAGCGCAGCAGCCCGCCTATCGCAACGGCGGCGTCTACCTGGTGATCGGCGGTGCGGGGGGGATCGGCGCAGTTTGGAGCCGTCATGTCATCAGCCGCCATCGCGCTAGGGTGATCTGGATCGGTCGTCGATCGCCGGATCAGCAGCTTAAAGCCAAGCTCGATGAACTGACTGCCGTTAGTCTGCGCCATAATGCTCCGGCGCCTGTTTATTTCCAGGCCGATGCCGCAAACGAGCAACAACTGGCCGAGGTACGGCGACAAATTATCGAGCGCTTTGGTGAGATCAACGGTGTGGTGCACTCGGCAATCGTGCTTAAGGACCAAAGCCTGGCCAATATGGATGAACAGACCTTTACCCGTGTGCTGAACGCTAAGGTCGAGACCAGTGTTGCACTGGCTCGGGCGTTCGAGCCAAGCGCCGCTTCACTGGATTTTGTCCTGTTTTTCTCGTCAATGATGTCCTTTAGCACAGCTGCTGGTCAAAGCAACTATGCTGCCGGCTGCACGTTTGCCGATGCTTTTGCCGATCGACTCAGAGCCGATTGGCCTTGCCCGGTCAAAGTCATGAATTGGGGCTATTGGGGGAGTGTCGGCTCAGTGAGTGACGTCCGTTACCGTGACCGGATGCGCGCGCTAGGATTGGGCTCTATCGAGCCGGAGGAAGGCATGCTGGTATTGGAGCAATTGCTGGGCGGCATGATGAATCAATTGGCGTTGCTGAAAACCCTTCAAAGTGAAGAGATCGACGGCCTCGACAGCTTGACTGGACTGCTCAGCGATGAGCAAATCAAGCTTTATCCCGATAATCACGGCAGTATGACGGTGATGCAGAATCGGCTGACGGACAGGCTGGCAGCGTTGGCGCCGCCGTTTGGTGCAAGCCAACCCGCCTCCGGTGTTCCCGGCGCGCTCGAGTGTGTATGACGCATACCTTGATATCGCAACCATGAAGAGACGGCAGATGCGTTACCACAGGATTGAAGCATGCTAACAGACGCAAATCAGACTACAGCAACGCTGGCCGGTGAACTTGAAGCGCTGGCGTGCCGCCTACTGGCGATCCAGTTGCACAGATTGGGGCTACATCGCAGCGAGGATTTGCAACGCCTTGCGCCGCGGCACGGTAACGCCACGCCAGATTACCTCTACCTCTGGCTAGCCGAAAGCCTGAAGTATGTTGCGAATATTGAGGTCGGCGACCCCGACTCGTTATGGCAGCAATGGCACGAGCGGCTAGCGGGTTGGCGTCAGGATAGTGACTTGGCAGCCAGGGCGCAGTTGCTTGACGCTTGTCTGAAGGACCTGCCATCTGTATTGACTGGCGAGAAGTCGGCGACTAGCGTCATTTTTCCTGGTGGCTCGATGGCGCTGGTGGAAGGGGTATACAAACACAACAGGATCTCCGATTACTTCAATCGGGTCCTGATCGAAGCGGCGTTAGCCTATGTCGAAAGCCGTCCTAACGATGCTGAGCCTTTGCGAATCCTCGAGATCGGTGCAGGCACCGGCGGTACCACGGCAGGGTTGCTGGCTGCGTTGGCGTCATGGCGGGCGCATATCGATGAATACTGCTATACCGATCTGTCCCATGCCTTCCTACAGCATGGTGCTCATGAGTTTGGCCGGGATAACCCGTTTTTACAAACCCGGTTGTTCGATGTTTCTCGTTCTTGCCTGGAGCAGGGGATCGCTACAGATCGTTATCATTTGGTGGTGGCGACCAATGTGTTGCATGCCACGCCGGAGATCCGCCAGACTTTGCGCAACGCCAAGGCCGTTTTGCGCAAAGGCGGATTGTTGTTGCTCAACGAAATCAGTGAAGCGTCGTTGTTTACCCACTTGAGCTTCGGTCTGCTAGAAGGCTGGTGGCTCTACGAGGATCGCGCATTGCGTATTCCTGGTTGTCCTGGATTGTCGCCGGCTGGCTGGCAGGCGGTGCTGGAGCAGGAGGGGCTTAGCCCGGTTTTGTTTCCCGCCAAACAGGCCCACGGCCTAGGTCAACAAATCATCGTTGCCCAGAGTGACGGTATCGTGCGTCAACCTATCGCAAAGACGGAGCGGCCGATCGCGCGGCCATCCATCGCCAGCGAGCGTGATGGCGATTCCAACCCGACGCAGGATGGCATAGCGTCGGGTAGTTGGCGGCGGCGGGTGAGCGACTACCTTCGGGAATTGGTGGCGTCAACGCTGAAGATTCCGGCAGACAAAATGAGCTTGTCTCGTCCGCTGGAGGAGTACGGGCTAGACTCAATTCTGGTGGTTAGGCTGACCAATGCCTTTAATGAGCAATTCGAAGCTATAGACAGTGCGTTGTTCTTTGAAATGCCGACCCTGGCGGCGCTGACTGAGTATTTTATTCAGCATCGAAAAGACGAGCTGGAAGCGTTGTTGGGGCAGCCCAGCGTTGAACCGAACAAGGGGGCCGCAGCCGTTGTACAGCTTGTGCCGCAGGCCAATGCGCAGCCGGCGTTGGAGGTCAATGGCACGCCAGATGTCGATCGCGTCCCGGCGACGGGCGACTTTATCGGGCAGGCCGGCAAGAACACGATCGCTATTATCGGTCTTGACGGTCGTTATCCCGGCGCAGAGTCGATGACTGCATTTTGGCGTAACCTGGCCGGTGGCCATTGCGCGATCGACGAAATTCCGGCTGATCGTTGGGACTGGCGCCGTTATTTTGATCCGGAGAAGGGAAAGGCCGACCACATCTACACCCGCTGGGGTGGCTTCCTGAAGGGCATTGATCAGTTTGACTCGGCGTTTTTCCGAATCTCCCGCCGCGAAGCTGAGCGGATGGATCCGCAAGAGCGACTTTTCCTTGAAGTGGCCTACCACAGTATCGAAGACGCGGGCTACAACCCGGCAACGTTGTATCGACAGGGTGAGGTTGGGGTGTTTGTCGGGGTCATGAACGGCAGCTATAACCCGATGAGCAACTATTGGTCGATTGCCAATCGGGTGTCCTATCAACTGAATCTACAGGGACCGAGTTTGGTGGTCGACAGCGCCTGTTCGTCATCACTGACAGCGATTCATCTGGCGATTGAAAGCCTGACTAACGGCAGCTGCGAGATGGCGATTGCAGGCGGCGTTAACTTGATCGTCAATCCGCGCCACTACGTCAATCTGTGCGAGATGATGATGCTGTCGCCAGGCGAGCGATGCAGTGCCTTTGGCGGTGACGCCGACGGCTTCGTCGATAGCGAAGGAGTGGGCGCGGTGGTGCTCAAACCGCTGAACAAGGCGATTGCCGATGGTGACCAGATCTATGGGCTGATTCGTGGCAGCGCGATTAACGCCGGCGGCAAGACCAACGGCTATACCGTGCCCAGCGCTGGCGCCCAACAGCGTGTATTAGAAAAAGCGCTATCGCGCTCAGCGATCGACGCCAGCCGAATTAGTTATATTGAGGCCCATGGCACTGGCACCGCACTGGGCGATCCGATTGAGATCAGCGGCTTGAGTCGAGCCTTTGACAATCGCAACGGCGTGGCCAGTCAGGGTTGCGCCATTGGCTCAGTCAAGAGCAATATCGGCCATTGTGAAAGCGCAGCGGGTATCGCTGGGTTAAGCAAGGTGCTGCTGCAATTAAAGCATCGCCAACTGGTGCCTTCGTTGCACGCCGAGCAGCTCAATCCAAAAATTCATTTTGAAGGTACGCCATTTCGGGTGCAGCGGCAGTTGACGCCGTGGCAAGCCAACGGCGACACGCGGATCGCGGCGATTTCCTCTTTTGGGGCTGGCGGTGCTAACGCGTCGTTAATTGTCGAGGAATATAGTGGCGCGGTAGATCAACGACCCGCCGCAGCCGGTCCCTGGTTGATCCTGCTGTCGGCTCGCGATCAACAGCGCTTGGCCGAGTTGGTGTCCCGATTGCAGGCTTACCTTGATAGTGAAGACGGTCAACAAGTTGAAATAGCCGATCTGGCCTTTACGTTACAAGTGGGACGAGAAGCGATGGACGTGCGGCTAGCGCTCATCGTTGACGCCCTTCCAGATCTGCGACGTCGTCTAGCACGGTGGCTCACTGGCGAGCCTAACGACGATGTGTTCCATGGCCATGTCGATCCGTTTGACGAGGCGCTCGACGCGCAGTGGTCCGACGCTGAATCGCAAAAGCAAATCGACCGTTGGTTGGAACAACGTGAGTTGGCCGAATTGGCGGCGTTGTGGGTGCGTGGCGGCGCAATTGACTGGAATCGGCTCTATCTTGACCGCGCTTATCGGCAGCCGATGCGGGTGAGCTTGCCAGGTTATCCATTCGCCAAAAATAGTTACTGGATGCCCGGACTGGCACACCCTGCCCCGTGTCACGGCGGCGTCGAGGTTCAGCGGGCAGAGTCGTTGCCGTTGCGCGATGATGAAGTGTTTGCCGATAGCGATTTATCCCATTGCTGTTATTTGCCGCGCTGGCAGCCGCAAGCGGCGGCCGAGCGGGCCACGTTGGCAGGCCCTGGAGCGATTGTGCTCGTGGCGGCGGAGCAACGCGGCGCTGCCACTGGGCTGCTGCTAGAGGCACTGGCTGATCATTATCGCGATAGCCGCACGGTGGTGCAGATCGACTGCGGTACGGGAGCGACTGCCGAGTTAGCGGTAGGGCGTTGGCGTTGTGGTTACAAGGATCCGCAAGGTTTTGCGCAGATCCTCGCGGCGGTCGGCAAGGTGGCGCAGATTATCGTGATTGGCGCGCAAGCCAAGAGCGACGTCACGCCGCTGATGCTAGCCGATAGCGTGCAGCACAACGAATTGCCACTGCTAAGATTGTTTAAGGCATTGCAGCACCATATAGCCGCCGACGCGTGGGTAGATTGTTTCTTGTTGTCGCTGGATCGTTACGCTTTTGCCGGTGAACAACGAGGGGGCAATCCGCTGGGAGCGGGCATGGCCGGGTTGGGTTATGCGATGGCCCAGAGTGATCACCGGGTGCAACTTCGCAACCTGGATATTTGCTCCGTGGAGTTAGACACGCGAGACAGTCGGCAGCGGTTGCTGGCACAAATCTTTGCTGAACCCGCTTCAGAGCGGGGAGAGCTGATCAAGTTCAGCCGAGGCGAGCGTTTTGTTCAACAGTTGACGCCATTGGCCCTGCCAGTGAGCGGTGACAGCCGTTCAGCGCTAAAGCGTCAAGGGGTCTATGTCATTCTGGGTGGCAGCGGTGTCATCGGTCAGGTGATTAGTCGCCAGCTGATCGAGCATTATCAGGCGCGCGTGATCTGGCTGGGGCGCAAGGCCGCTGACAGCCGCGAGGTGCAGCAAAGTGTGACGGCGGCCCCCTTCCATGGCCGAGTCGACTATATCCAGGCCGACGCGACGGATCTGTCGCAGTTGCAGCAGGCCGTGGCGCAGATCAAACAACGCTATGGGCGGATCAATGGCGCCATGTTCTCCGGCATGGTCTTTGACTTTGAAAACAGCATCCAACAGACGTCGGAAGCGCAATTTAGGCAAATTCTCGAAATTAAGAGCCGCGGCAGCATCCATTTTTATCAGGCGTTTGCCGAGCAGCCACTCGATTTCCTCTGTTATTTCTCTTCCGGCCAGGGCTTTGCGTTCTCCGGGGCGGCCAAGTTGTCAGCTTATGCGTGCGGCATCACCTTTGCAGATGCCTTTGCCGACGCGATCCGCCCCGCGGCGGCTTTCCCGGTCGGCGTGATCAACTGGGGGTTCTGGCGCGCGTCGCTGCAACCGCAGGCGATCAGCCAACACATGGATGCGCTTGACGATGACGAAGGGTTTGCCTGCTTCAGCCGCTTTGTCGCCAACTTGGCCGGCGGCGCGCTGCCCCGGTTGTTGTGTATCAAGGCTTCAACGGCGGTGCGTCAGTTGATGGCTGTGCCGCAGGGGCGGCAGTACAAGCTGGACCCACTTGCCGTGCCAGCGCAACCTGCGCAGAGCGTCGAGCTGGAGCCCGCCGAGCTTGCCAGGCTGCAGCAAATCTTTGATCCTCGGATGCTTGATCAGTCGATCGCCGTATTGCTGTTGATCCAGTTGCAGACGCTCGGGATTTTCACCGCATCAGGTCAGCAAAACGCTGAAGCCTGGCGACGGCAGGCAGGGATCAGCGACAGGTATCGTCGCTGGTGGCACGAATGCTTGGCAATCTTGGTAGAACATGGCTATCTACAGCAGCAGGGCGAGACCTTCGGCCTGGCAGTACATATTGCCCAAGAGCGCCGCGCAGCGATCTGGGCTGCTTGGCGGGAGCAGCGTGATCGTTACCTGGAAGACCGTGATCGTCGCGCTCAGGTGGCTTTGATCGACGATTGCCTGCAACAGCTACCGCACATTCTGATTGGGCAGATTCAGCCCACGGATCTGCTGTTCCCCGACGGTTCGATGGCCAAGGTCGAAGGAATCTACAAACAAAATACGCTGTCGGATTTTTTCAACGATCAACTAGCGGCGGTGGTGACCGATGATGTGCGCCGCCGGATCGAGGCGGATCCTCAGCGGCCGGTGCGTATCCTTGAAATTGGCGCTGGCACGGGTGGCTCCACTGCAAGGCTGCTGCCCGCGCTGCAGCCGTTGGCTGGGCAAATCGGTGAATATTGCTATACCGATATTTCCCGCGCGTTCTTGCAGCATGGCGAGCGCTGTTTCGCGACTGACCATCCTTACTTCACGACCCGAATTTTGGATATCAGCCAAGCTGTTGACGATAGCAACCCTGCAGCTGTCGGTTACGACATCGTCATTGCCACCAATGTGCTGCATGCGACAGCCAATATGCGCCGCACGCTAGCCCACGCCAAGGCGATGCTACGCGGTGGTGGTCTGCTGGCTTTAAACGAGCTGAACCGCAAGACCACAGCGGCGACTGTGACCTTCGGCCTTCTCGACGGCTGGTGGCTGTACGAAGATGAACCACTGCGGATCCCCGGCTCGCCGTTATTGGCCGATGACAGCTGGACTGAGCTGCTGTGCAGTGAGGGCTTCAAGCAGGTCAGTCTGCGGATCAATCACGGGGTCACGCTAGGCCAACAAATCATCACCGCCCATAGTGACGGGTTAGTCCTGCAAGACATGGGACAACCAGCCCCAGCCACGCCGGCGCGCCAACTGGAAAACAACGACTCAATGTTAAACGATCACCATGCAAGCCAGGCCGGACAATGCGAAGATATAGCCGGTAAACTGCAGAAATTGATCATCGATGCTTTGGCCAACACGCTTAAGGCTGACGCACAGAGCATCGCGCTACGCACGCCGTTTTCCGACTATGGCGTGGATTCGATCCTTGGGGTGGGCTTTGTCAAGCATTTGAGTCATCAACTGGGAATCAAGCTCAATAGTGCGGTCTTGTTTGAACAGTCCACGGTGGCTAAGCTGCGGGACTATTTGTTAAACACGTATGGCGAGCCAATCAAACGGACGCTAGCTGAACCGATTGATGCCCGTTCTGCCACGGCCGTAACCAACGACACATCGAAGATACAGCCGCCGGCAGTCGCTGCCGTGGCAGCGACGATGAGCCCAGTCATGGCCGTTGCGCTAGGTGGCGTGGATCGGCCAACGACTATCGACGCAGCCTTGAGCGCCCATTCGTCGGCGAGCACGGCCGCTAGTGGACGGATTGCGGTGATCGGCATGTCTGGACAGTTTCCTGGCGCTGATCATGTCGATGAGCTGTGGGATAACTTGCTGGCCGGACACAATAGCGTGCAAGAGCTGCCGGAGCATTATCTCAATCCCCGTGCCTACAGTGCCGATAAGCAGCCAGGCAAGAGTTACTGCAAATGGGCAGGGATACTGAAGAACCGTGACTGCTTCGATCCCCTGTTTTTCAATCTCACGCCTCACGAAGCGGAGTCGATGACGCCGCACCAGCGGTTGGTGATGCAGGAAAGCTGGAAGGCGCTCGAAGACGCGGGCTACAACCCGATGACGCTGGCGGGCCGTGCGATCAGCGTCTACGTCGGCGCGGAGCCCGGTGGCTATCACCATGACTCCTTTACCGGTGGCTCTGAGGCGATTGTGGCTTCCCGACTGTCTTATTTCCTCGACCTGAAAGGGCCGGCGATGGTCGTCAACACCGGTTGCTCTTCGTCTGCCGTGGCGATCCACCAAGCTTGCGAAAGCTTGCGTCACGCAGAAAGCAATATGGCGCTAGCCGGCGGTGTGTACGCGTTGCTGGATCAGCGGGGCTTGATCAGCCTGTCGGCGATTGACATGCTCAGCGCCAGTGGCCAATGTCACGCGTTCGACGCGGCAGCCGACGGCACGGTGATCTCCGAAGGTGTCGGCATGGTGGTGTTGAAAAGGCTGGAGGATGCCGAGGCCGACGGCGATCCAATCTATGGTGTCATTGAAGCGTCGGCGGTGAACCAGGACGGGGCCAGCAACGGCATTACTGCGCCAAACGGTGACGCCCAGGAGCAGTTGATCCGCGACACCTATCGTAAGTTCGCGATCGACCCATCGCAGATCAGCTATGTCGAGGCCCATGGCACCGGCACCCGGCTCGGTGATCCGGTCGAAGCCAACGCATTGATCCGCGCGTTCCGTCAGTTCACCGATGCCCACGGATATTGTGTATTGGGCAGCGCCAAAGCTAACCTTGGCCACGCGGCCGCGGGTGCCGGGGTAATCGGCTTAATCAAAATTCTACTGTCGATGCGGCATCGCAAGCTGCCGGCAATGCCCGGCTTCGAACGGCTCAACCCGTTGATTGAACTGGAGGGCTCGCCGTTTTATATCAACCGCCAAGCGATTGACTGGCAGCCAACCGGCGGCGAACGGCTGCTGTCGGCACTGAACGCTTTTGGCCATAGTGGCACCAACGCCCACTTGGTCATCGGTGACTACCCACCGAGACAAGCCGTTGACCGGTGTCCGGCGCCACCGACTGTCAGCCGGATTTTTCCCTTGTCAGCCAAAACCGCTGAAAGCTTGCAAGACAATGCCCGGGCGCTGGCGCGTTGGCTGGACAAAAACGCATCGTCGCAGCAGGGGCTGCTGGCCAATATGGCCTTTACCTTACAGACTGCTAGAGAGCCTATGCGGGTGCGGGCGGCGGTGGTAGCCGACAATGTTCCGCAGCTGCAAGTCCAACTGGCACGGCTGGCCAACGGCGATTTACCAGTATCGTTGGACGACGAAGCTGGTCGACTCGCCACCGAATGGGTCGGCGGAGCCGAAATCGACTGGGCGACGCGGTGGCCGGCCGGATCGGCAACGCGTCTGAACCTGCCGAGTTACCAGTTTGCTAAGGAGCGTTACTGGGTCGATCAAACTGCGCGGTCGGTCATCGCTGCGCAGAGCGTGATTGAAGCGCCAAATGCAATGAGTGAATCAACGGGTGAGGACCTGCCGCAGTCTGCTACGGGTTTGTTCCTCGCGCGGCCTGTTTGGCAAGAGCCTGTCGGTGAAAACGTTGATGATGGGGCTGGCCAGTGCTTGCTGTTTTTGGTCGGGTTCAGCAGTGAACAGGTGGCGCAATGGCAATCCTTGTCTACCGCTGCAGCAGGCGCGCTCAGCTGTGAGGTCCTGGCTTCTAACAAAAGCACGCCGGCAGCGCGTTATCAAGAGCTGGCGATTGCACTGTTACTGCGTCTACAAAAGCTGAGTGGCCGAGTGCACATTGAATTGGCCATTGCCGAGCACGCGTCGGACAGTTTGCTTTACGCGGGTCTCGATGGCCTACTGAAAACGGCTTGCCTAGAGCAGCCCACACTCAGCGCGCGTTGCCTGTTGGTCGAGGTTGAGGCTGGCAAGCCATTGCCAGCATTACAGCTGAATGAGCTAACGGCGATGCTCTCTGAGACGCACCGCAGCGGCAGTTCGGTATTGCAGCGAAGCGGCGCTGACGGTGGTCGCCTGGAGCTGCAATGGCAGGAGCTGGCTGACGATGTCGCTGCGGGCCAACCGATAAACAGGCATGGCGCGGCGGCAGGCTGGAAAGATCGGGGCGTCTACCTGATTACTGGCGGCGCAGGTGGCCTGGGGCTGATTTTCGCCAACGCGATCGCTGCACAGTGCCGCGAGGCGACTTTGATTCTGATCGGCCGCTCGGCTCTCGACCAGCAGCAGCAGGCGCGTCTGCAGCAAGTGCGCGACGCCGGCGCCCAAGTCAGCTACTATCGGGTCGATCTGACCGATGCCGAAGCGCTTGAGCAGTTGATCACTGAAATCTGCGCCAAACATGGCGGCCTTAACGGCGTGCTGCATAGCGCAGGTGTCAATAGGGATCGGCTACTCGCACGCAAGTCCCCCCAGGACATTGCCGAGGTGTTTGCTGCCAAGGTTATCGGCACCGAACTGCTGGATCGGGCTTGCCGTCGGCTTTATCTAGACTTTTTTGTCTTGTTTTCTTCGTGCTCGGCTGTGCTGGGCAGCGTGGGGCAGGCTGACTACGCCGCGGCTAATGCGTTTATGGACCGCTTTGCCAGCTTGCGCAACAGGTGGGTGGAGCAGGGCCAGCGATTTGGCCATACGATGTCAATCAATTACCCGCTGTGGCGGGACGGTGGCATGCAGATTAGCGCTGCCGATCGGGCCGAAATTCGCCGCAAGACCGGGATGGCACCGATGCAGTCGGTCCATGGCGTCAACGCATTACAACTGGGACTGAATGCCGCTTTGGAACGGTTATTAATCATCGAAGGCGATCTGTCGCAGATCCGCGGTCATTTCACCGCTGCGTCAGGCGCTGAAGAGTTGGCCGCGGTGCTGGCTGCGGCTGGCAGCAGCGTGCAAGACTCGGTGACATTGGCCGATGCCGCTGTGGATCATGAGCGGCTGGCCGCCGCCACGCTTGAGCGACTTAAGGCAGTGTTCTGTGAAGTCACCAAGCTGCCGCCCGCGCGTGTCGAGTCTGACGCGCCGCTGGAACAGTACGGCATCGACTCGATTATGATCACCCGGCTCAACAAGGCGCTGGAAGACGCTTTCTCCCGGATGACGTCGCTGCAGCCGGCGGAACGCCAACTGTCGAAAACGCTGTTTTTTGAATACCACAGTTTGAACAAGTTGACCTGCTATCTGGTGGAGCGGCATCATCGCGCTTGCCTGTTGTGGAGCGGCTTGGTCGAAGAGCAAAGCTGCGAGCAAATCCAGCGTCAAGCTTTGAGCCAACGCGAGCCAGGGACCGCCAAGCCGGAAACGACGGTGGCTGAGCGCAGGGTAACGGCTGCTGAGCCGAGGGTGGCTGCTGCTGCGGTTGAGCCCATCGCGGTGATCGGCATGAGTGGTCGCTATCCGCAAGCCACTAATCTCGACGAGTATTGGCGCAACCTCAAGGAGGGACGCGACTGCATCAGCGAAATTCCGGCGAATCGTTGGTCGCTGCAGGATTTTTATGTCGACTCCGTGCAGCAAGCGCTGAAGCAGGGCCGTAGCTACAGTAAGTGGGGTGGTTTTGTTGATGGCTTTGCCGATTTTGATTCGCTGTTTTTCAATATCTCGCCTCGTGAGGCGGTCAACATGGACCCGCAAGAACGGCTGTTTTTGCAATCCTGCTGGCACGCGCTGGAAGATGCCGGTATCACCAAGGCGGATCTGGTCGAACACTACCAAGGCAATGTCGGTGTCTTCGCCGGGATCACCAAAACCGGATACGGCCTCTATGGGCCGGCGTTGCGTGAACAAGGTCATCTGATATTCCCGCGCACCTCGTTTAGCTCGACGGCCAACCGGATCTCCTATGTCCTGGGCCTAAACGGGCCGAGCGAACCGGTGGATACCATGTGTTCATCGTCTTTGACTGCACTGCATCGGGCCTGCGAAAGCCTGCGTCGCGGTGAGTGCCGAATGGCGTTCGCCGGTGGCGTCAACCTCTATTTGCATCCGTCCAACTACGTCGAGTTATGTGCCGGCCAAATGCTGTCGAAAGACGGTCGCTGTCGCAGCTTTGGAGCAGGCGGTAACGGTTTCGTGCCCGGCGAGGGTGTCGGCGTTCTGTTGTTGAAGCCACTGTCGCAGGCGTTAGCGGACAGAGATAACATCCATGCCGTCATCCGTGCCACGGCAGTCAACCATGGTGGTAAGACCAACGGTTACACCGTACCCAATCCCCAAGCGCAAGCCAAAGTGATCCGCCTGGCAATCGAGCAAGCCGGGCTGCACGCAAGCCAGATTAGCTATATCGAGGCCCATGGCACTGGCACGGAGCTAGGCGATCCGATCGAGGTGAGCGGGCTGAGCCAAGCTTTTGCGATGGACGGCGTCGATCTGGGTCGTTGCGCGCTGGGCTCGGTGAAATCGAATATTGGCCATTTAGAAGGCGCGGCCGGCATCGCCGGCGTCAGCAAAGTGATTCTTCAGCTCAAGCACAAGCAGATTGCGCCGAGCCTGCATGCCGCCAAACTGAATCCCAACTTGACATTGGACGCCACGCCGTTTTACTTGCAACAGGTGTTGGGCGACTGGCAGCCAGCAGCGGAAGGACCGCGCATCGCCGGCGTCTCGTCCTTTGGCGCTGGCGGCGCGAATGCGCATGTGCTGCTGCAGGAGCACAACGAATACCGCGAGCTGCCAAACCATCGTGGCGCTGAGGTGATTCTATTGTCGGCCCGAGACGGCGAGCGCCTGCGCGACTATGCCAAGGCGCTGCTGGCTTATGTTGAAGCCCGGCCGTCTATGTCGGGTGCTGACTTGACCAACCTGGCCTATACGCTGCAAACCGGCCGGGAGAAGATGGCGACGCGGCTTGGCCTGGTGGCTGAGACGCCCGTCGCGCTAGCGATGAAGCTGCGGCAGTTTATCGACAGCGGCGGCCAGGCGGGTGACGGCATCTATGTGGGCGACGTCAAGCGCGAACGGATGGCCACTCAAGCCGATGAGGATTGGACACCGGTTATCCGTCACTGGGCGGCTAACGGTAAGTTCGACAAACTGCTGCAATTATGGGTGGACGGCGAGGCGATCGACTGGTCGCTGCTGCATGCTGAACGCCCGGGCCCGCGGCCATACCGGATTAGCTTGCCGGTCTACCCGTTTGCCTGCGAGACCTTTTGGTTGCCCAATAGCGAGCCCTCTGCCCGCGTGCGTATCGCCAGTGACGAGCGTGCAGTGGCCGAGATAACCCAAGTCCCGGCCCAACCCGCAAACGCGATGGAGACGGCGGCTGCGTCGGTGGCGTCAACCGTCTGTGATCGACTGAGCTATGTATCGCGCTGGCAGGCCGATGGGCAACACGATCAGCCATTGATCAGCGAGCACCGTTGCGTCTTGATTGTCGCCTGTGCGTCGGCCGCGGCCGCTGCCGAAGCGATCGCGAGCCAGTACCTCGCCAACGCGGATTTCGTTGACGGCGGCGGCAGGGTCATTCGAGTGGAGCCGGGACAGCTAAACCGTTTGGTGGCCACTGATCACTGGTTGTTGGATGTGGCGGATCCGCAAGCACTGGATTGTTGTCTCGGTGGCTATCCAGCGATCGATTGTTTTTATTTTATCGGCGGCTCAGGCGAGCCAAACGATTGGCAGGCGCTACTCGACAGCCCGCGATATAACGAGATCTTGTTGCTCCGGTTGATCAAGTGGCTCAAGCAGCATGGCGGTCGTCAAGCGATTGACAGCTATATCATTAGCCAAAACAACTTTGACATTGCCGGTGAGCCAGTCAACGCCTTTGGCGGCGGTCTGACCGGCATGGCTTATGCCATTGCTCAGGGCGAGCATCGATTCCGGGTGCGTCATATCGATGTTGACAGTCGTGAGCTGGCCGATAGCCGGTGTCTGGCGCAATGGGTGCGTCAGTTGCAAAGTGAGCGCGGGCTGGCGCGTGGTGACGCGTTGTGCCTGCGCGCAGGCCAGCGCTATCGCCGCCGCATCTTCAGCTTGGCCTGGCAAGCCCAGCAGCCGGTGCGAGCCAACACAGATTTTGTCACCCCGGCGCTCAAGCGCGGCGGCGTTTACGTGATTCTCGGCGGTAGCGGTACAGTGGGCGGGATCATCAGTCGCTACCTGCTTGCCGACTATCAAGCCAATGTAATTTGGCTGGGGCGCAGTGGGGCGGACGATCCCAAAGTGCGACGGCGACTGGATCGTTGCTTGAGCAGTGTCGGTCGTGCGGTCGATCCAGCGCAGTTGGCGTACCTCCAGGCCGACGCCAACGATCTGGCATCGCTGCAGCGCGCTGTAGCGCAGATCAAGCAGCGCCACAGCATGATCAACGGAGCCATTTTCTCTGGCGTGGTGTTCAACCATGAGGATGCCCTTACCCGAATGCCAGAGGCACAGTTCCACGAGATTTTGGACGTGAAAAGCCGCGGCGGCATTGAGTTCTACCGGGCGTTTGCCAATGAGCCGCTGGATTTCATGTGCTACTTCTCATCGGGGCAAAGCTTTGCCTTCTCCGGCGCAGCTAAATTGGGCGCTTATGCTGCCGGGATCACCTTCTGCGACAGCCTGGTACGCAGCCTGCGGCACCATGCTGCTTTTCCGGTAGGCGCAATTAACTGGGGATTTTGGCTTTCGTCACTTACGGAGCAACAGGCGGTTGACCCGTCGGCGCAACCGATGAGCCGCCACGCCGGTGCATTGGAGGATCGCGACGGCTTTGAATGTTTCGCCCGCTTTGTTCAGGCACTGAGCCGGGGCCAGCTTGATCATGTTATCTGCATGGCGGCTTCAGCACCCGTGCAGCAATTAATGCAGTTGCAACCGCAGCCCATTGTGCTCGCAAACACCGGTGACCGCAGGCCTATTGATGGCGTTGAGCGCTACCGCGTTGCCGCTGCACCGCTGCTGGCTGCCCATGACCCCATGCCTTTCGATGAGGCGATGGCCGGCATGACGTTCGTCCAGCTGTGCCGCATGGGACTGTTTGAACAGCCGGGATGCTTCGAAGATAGCGAAGTGATGCGCCGTCAGGCTGGCATTGGCGACAACTATAGTCGCTGGTGGTCAACCTGTATCGATCTGCTGCAACAGCATGGTCTGGTGTTGCGCCGTGGCGCGCAGATTTGCGCCAATGACAGCGCGTTTTCTCAGCAACAACAACTGGCTGAACGCTGGCGCCAACTCAGCGGCGAGTTGAGGGCTTCTGTTCAGCGCAAGGCCCAGGTTGAGCTGGTTGACGCCTGCTTGCAACAGCTTCCGGCGATACTCAGTGGCCGGGTCCAGGCAACCGATGTCATTTTCCCCAAGTCATCGATGGAGAAGGTCGAAGGGGTCTATCGCAATAATGCGTTGTCTGACTACTTCAATCAGGTGGTGGCTGGCGTGGTTCAGCAGCACATCGAAGCGCTACTGGCCAAGGATCCCCAATGTCGAATTCGGATCCTCGAGATTGGCGCTGGCACCGGGGGCACCACGTCAATCGTGTTGCCGGCGCTACAGCCTTGGCGTGAGCATATCGCTGAATACTGCTACACCGATATGTCCAAGGCATTTTTGATGTACGCTAAAAAAACGTATGGTCCGGCCCATCCTTTCCTCACTTACCAGCTGTGGAATGTCGAACAGTCGCCGGAAGGCCAGGGACTGGCGCTAAATCACTACGATATTGTGATCGCGGCCAACGTGTTGCATGCCACTGGCAGAATTCGCCGCACCCTAAGTCACGCCAACGCGGTATTGCGGCGCGGCGGGATCCTAGTGATGAACGAGATCAGCGACATATCGCTGTTCTCCCATCTCACTTTTGGTTTGCTCAAGGGCTGGTGGCTGTACGAAGACCCTGAGTTGAGGATTCCTGGCACGCCGGCGCTCTATCCAAAAAGCTGGGCCAGCGTGCTGGGCGAAACCGGGTTCTGCGACGTTGCTTTTCCGGCGCAGTGCGCCCATTGCCTCGGCCAGCAGATTATCGTCGCTCAGAGCGATGGTTACGCGTGTGCAGCTTTAGCGAATCGCCCAGCGCAGGAGCACAGCAGTCCTGAGCTTCAGACTAACTGCGCTCAGCAGCGCAGCGCTGATGGGGCCGGAAACGGCGACAGCCGCGACGCACTGACCGCGGTGGCGCTCAACGGCCTGGCCAAAACGCTGCAACTGGCGCCAGAGCGGATTATGACGGATCAACCGTTTGCTGATTACGGCATCGACTCAATTCTTGGCGTCAGCTTTGTCGGTGATTTGGAGGAGGCGCTAGGTACAGAGCTTAATACCGCATTGCTGTTTGACTATCCGACGCTGGACAGTCTGGTTGACTATCTGCTTGACCAATACCCGGCGGAAAGCGCCCGGCTGGCCGGCGGGCAGCGTGGCGATGTTGAGTTTGTCAATGGCTGTGAGTCAGCGCCCATGCTTGATCCGGTGGCTACCGCTCAAGTAAATGGTGTTTCGCAAGAAGCGGTCGCTGCGCTGGTGGTGCAAGGGCTGGCCAGCGCGTTGCAGCTCGATGCGGCACAGGTCGATAGCGAGCAGCCGTTTTCTGATTACGGCCTTGACTCGATTCTTGGCGCAAGCTTTGTTGACTACCTGGGTGAAGCGCTTGGCGTCGAGTTGAGCGCGGCGATACTGTTTGACTATCCCACTGTGACGACGTTATCAGCGTACCTTGTCGAAAATCATCGCGCAGAGGTGGTCACTTGGCTAAACGGCGTCAATCAAGCCGGCTCGGCAGCGAATGGTGCGCCCCAGTCATACCGTCAGTTTGAGCCACCGCATTCGTTCGCCAGTGAACTCGAAGAACAATTTCTATCCGGTGAAATAACAATCGATTCTTTGCTTAATCTAGTAAGCATGGGTACCGTAGAACGTGACGCTGTTAAAAACCGCTGTACAGCGTAGGCACTTGCCGGGAAACGACATAATGAGCAGCCAAGAATTCCAATCCATCATTGCCGGACTTCAAAATCGGCAGATCACCGTGGCCGAGGCCAAACAGCGGCTGCAACGACTGCAAGCCGCGACCGCTACACTAGGGACAGAGCGGACCGGCGCAGCAGATAAAACGGTGCCCGGCACTGAGCGGGCACAGGAGCCTGTTGAAATCGCAGTCATCGGCATGGCGGGACAGTTTCCCGCGGCTGACAACGTTGAGCGCTTCTGGCGTAACCTCAGCGCCGGCGTTGATGGCATCGTTGAATTGGGTGAGCGTTATCTGGACGCCCGGCGCAGCTATTCGCCGCAGCGCCAGCCCGGCAAGACTTATTGCAAATGGGGTGGCGTGCTCGAGCAGCGGGATGACTTTGATCCGTTGTTCTTCAATATCTCGCCCCGTGATGCGGAATCGATGAATCCGCATCAAAGGTTGATCCTGCAGGAAAGCTGGAAGGCGTTGGAAGATGCGGGCTACAACCCAAAAAGTTTCCGGAATCAGCCGGTGGGGATCTTTGTCGGCGCCGAGCCGACGGGTTATTTCCATGAAACGTTTATCGGCGCCTCCGATGCGATTATCGCGTCACGACTGTCGTATTTTCTCGACTTCAAAGGGCCGGCGCTGGTCGTCAATACCGGCTGTTCATCATCGGCTGTGGCTATCCACCTGGCTTGTGAAAGCCTGCGCAACCGTGAGACGGATCTAGCGTTGGCCGGCGGGGTTTTTGCTACGCTCGGCGAGCCAAGCCTGATTAGCCTGTCGCAGATGGATATGCTGTCGCCCACCGGGCGCTGCCACACCTTCGATAGCCGCAGCGATGGCATCGTATTGTCGGAAGCGGTCGGCATGGTGACCCTTAAACGCTTACCGGAAGCGATAGCTGACGGCGATCCAATCTATGGGGTGATCTGTGCTTCGGGCATGAACCAGGACGGGGCCAGTAACGGCATTACCGCACCGAGTGGCCAGGCTCAGGAGCGGCTGATCAGCGAACTGTATCGGCGTTTTGGCATTGATCCGAGGCAGATTAGTTATGTCGAGGCCCATGGCACCGGCACGCCGCTCGGCGATCCGGTAGAGGTTAATGCGCTGGCCCGAGCCTTCCGGCGATTCACCGCGGATACCGGCTACTGTGTATTGGGCAGTGCCAAGGCCCATATCGGTCACACTTCAGCGGCCGCTGGTGTGGTCAGCTTGATCAAAATCCTACTGTCAATGAAATACCGGCAGTTGCCGGGTTTATTGAACTTTGAGCAACTGAACCCCCGGATAGCATTGGCGGACTCAGCGTTTAATATCAATCGCGAGTTGAAAGACTGGCCGGTTGGCGACACTGGGCGGCGGATGGCGGCGCTCAACTCCTTTGGCCACAGCGGCACCAATGTGCACATTGTGGTCCGCGAAGCAGTCGAAGTGGCCACTGCGACCCGCGCTGAGGTGTCACGGCCGCGGCTCTTGCCGCTATCGGCACGCACCGCCGATAGCCTCAAGCGCTACGCTCGCCGAGTGCGCGAAGCGTTAGCCGATCCGGCGGTTCGGCTTGCGGATCTTGTTTATACGCTGCAAACGGGCCGGCTGGCGCAGGATCATCGGTTGATTTTTCTATGCACCGACAAAGCCCAGCTGATACAGCAGCTCAATGACTGGCTGGACGGCCGTGCATCTGAGCACGCCTGGCATGGGCAGATCGGCACAGGCGAGCATGCGGCTATCGAACTGCCGTCTACCGACGATCATGCTGACTTACAACGCTTGGCTAAAGCCTGGGTGGCGGGCGGTCATGTCGATTGGAACGCGTTTAACTGTCGCTATGGTGCCGACGCCCGACGTATTCACGCTCCGGTTTATCCTTTTGCTCGGCAGGATTTCTGGATACCGCCTGCACGTCGGGGTACGGCGGGAGGCGATGTCGGCGCGGCACCCAGTTTTAGCGTTGGCCGCCTGCATCCGTTCCTGACGCGAAATACTTCAGATCTGCTAAGCCAGCGCTTTACCACCGTGTTTGAGGGCGAAGAATTTTTCCTCAAGCAGCATGTGGTGGGTGGAAGGCAGATTTTCCCCGGCGTCGGTCATTTGGAAATGGCCAGAGCCGCGGTGGCGATGGCTGCCAACGGCTTGGTGGGGACAGCGCGGCAGCCGGTATTGAGCGATATCGTCTGGTTGCGGCCGTTAATCATCGACGGCCAAGCGCGGCAGATTGACGTTGAGTTAACGCTGGAAGAGGACAATCAGATCCGCTTCGAGATCACCAGCCGCGATTATGATCCGCTTTCAGGCCTTGTTTCGGGTGAACCCGTGTTGCACAGCCAAGGCTTGGCAAGTTTTGCTGAGCCTTCTGCGCAGCGCCAAGTTGATCTGGCGGCTTTGAAGGCTAGGATGGAAGGCGGCCGGTTGAGCGCTGAACAATGCTACCAAGCCTATCGGGAGATGACATTTGAGCATGGCCCGGCTTACCAAGGCTTGCAGTCGATTGCGCTGGGACGGGCAGAGGTATTGGCGGAACTTGCGTTGCCGTCCTGCCAACAGGACAGTCTGAATGACTACCTGCTGCATCCGTCACTGATGGACTCGGCGCTCCAAGCGGCGATCGCGCTAAGTATCGGCGCCGACGTCGTGCTTCCCGAAGGCGATAGGGGTAACCTGCCGCCGGCGACGCGGCCGGCGCTGCCCTTTGCGCTTGAAAGCTTGCAGATATGGGACCGCTGCAGCGAGCGGATGTGGGCTAGGGTCGCCTATGCCGAGCGGCGCGATGACCAGCAGCCCGACACCAGTTTGCAACGGCTCAATATCGAACTCTTTGATCAGCAAGGCAAGCTTTGCGTGCTGATGCAAGGTTTTACCTCCCGGGTGCTTGGCGACCACAGCGATCAAGCCGCGACCGATCGTGCGTTGACAGAAACGCTGCTGTTCCAGCCGCAGTGGATCGACGAGGCGGCCAGTCACCGTAAAACAGCCGACTTTAACGAGCAATTCGTGTTGCTCAGCGGCTTTGATGAGCAATGTGTTGCCGACGTGCAACGCCAGTTAGCCACGCAGGGTACTGATTGCCGCTGTGAGTTACTGGCCGTGCCGCAGCAGGATCCAGCCGATGATTACCAACAGGCAGCGCTGGCGCTGTTGCAGCAGATTCGGACGTTACTCGGTCGGGGTGCCAGTGGACGTTCACTTATCCAGCTTGCGCTCTACAACCCCAAAGGCGATCGGATGATCGGCGGCCTAGCGGCCATGCTGCGCAGCCTGCAACTCGAAGCGCCGCGCTTGACCGGCCAATTGATTGAGTTGGACGAGCAGCAATCGTTGGTGCAGCGGCTAAAGGAAAATGCCGCCACCGGCGACGTCGAGATCCGTTACCAGGCAGGGCAGCGCCAAGTGCAACGCTGGCACCCTTGTCCGACGCTTGATTTAGCGGTCGGCACGCCATGGAAAGATCGCGGCGTCTACTTGATTACTGGTGGTCTTGGTGGCCTCGGACAGATTTTTGCCCGCGCGATGGCGGCTAATGTCAGCGATGCCACATTGATTTTGACAGGCCGCTCTGCGGTAGACCCGCAGCGTGTGGCTGAGATCGACGCGGGTCGAAACACGATTGAATACCGGCAGCTGGATGTCAGCGACCGCGATGCGGTGCAGCGATTAATTGCATGGATTGGTGACAAATATGGCCGCCTTAATGGCGTGTTGCATAGCGCCGGCGTGATCCGAGACAGCCTGCTGATCAATAAGCAGGATGACGAACTGAAACAAGTGATGGCGGCCAAGGTGGCCGGCGCTCGCAACCTGGATTTAGCCACTGCCGAGCTGCCATTGGATTTCATGATCTTCTTTTCGTCGGGTACCGGCGTGATCGGCAATACCGGTCAGGCCGATTATGCGGCGGCAAACGCCTTTGTCGATCGTTACGCCGCGTACCGCAGCCAGCTGGTCGAGCATGGACGACGAAGCGGCCGTAGCCTGGCGATCAATTGGCCGCTGTGGAAAGAAGGCGGCATGAAGGTGGATGAGACGATTGCGCAGCAAATGGCAGAAAGCACCGGCATGGTGGCAATGCCCACCAATGCTGGGATTCATGCGCTGTGCCAATGCTTTGCATGGGATAAGCCGCAGTTGTTAGTGATGAACGGTCGACGTGAGCAGATGAGCGCACTGGTGACCGGCCGCGACGATGCCGATACTGCGCTCGCGCGCGACAATGCGCCGCAACGCCAAGATATAGCGCCGTCGTCGCCAACCGACGCCGGGGCGCCGTTGGCAGAGCAACTGCGCCGCACGCTGATCGACCTCGTGTCCCAGCAGATGAAAATTCCTGCCGCAGAGATCCGTGTCGATGCCGAGTTCAGCCAATACGGCTTTGACTCCATCAGCCTAACCGTGCTGGCGAGCACTTTGAAGCAGCAATGGCGACTGAACCTGGCGCCGACAATCTTTTTTGAACATGCCACGATTGACCGTTTTGCGGCTTACCTGGAACGCGAGCACGGTAGCGTGCTCGCGGCCAAGCTATCGCCGCAATCCACGGCGCCACAACAGCAGTTCAAGCCATCGCCTTCAACGCCGCAGCAGCATAGCGCCCAGGCGTCAAGATCGGTGCTCAAGCGGCGCCCACTGACAGTCGCGCAATCTTTCGTTCATACGGCTGCCTCTTCTGTTCCGAGCAAACCTGCAGAGGATGATGATATTGCCGTGATCGGCGTCAGCGGCCGCTTCCCAATGGCCGACGATGTTGAGCAGTTTTTCCGCAATCTTAGAGACGGCCGGGACTGTATCAGTGAGGTTCCCGCCGATCGCTGGGACTGGCGTGAATATTATGGTGATCCGCATCAACAGGCCAACAAGACCAACGTCAAATGGGGGGGCTTTATCCACGGCGTGGACCACTTTGATCCGTTGTTCTTCGGTATCTCGCCGCGGGAAGCCCAGCTGATGGACCCTCAGCAACGCCTGCTGATGACCTATGTCTGGCTGGCCATTGAAGACGCGGGCTACGCCACTGCTGATCTGGCGGGCAGCAGTACCGGGATTTTTGTGGGCACCGGAATGACGGGCTATAGCAGCCTGATCGCCAAAACCGGCGTGCCGGTTGAGGGTTACAGTGCCACGGCGATGGTACCGTCGGTCGGCCCCAATCGAATGAGCTTTCTACTTGACCTGCATGGTCCCAGCGAGCCAGTCGAAACGGCCTGCTCTTCGTCGCTGGTGGCGATCCACCGTGCGGTTCAGGCGATGCGCAGCGGAGATTGCCAAATGGCGATCGTCGGCGGCGTGAATACCCTCATTGCGCCCGAAGCGCAGATCAGCTTCAATAAAGCGGGCATGCTGGCGCTGGATGGGCGCAGTAAAACCTTCTCGGCTCAGGCCAACGGCTACGCCCGGGGCGAAGGGGTCGGGATGATTGTGCTGAAAAAACGTTCGCAGGCCGAGGCCGACGGCGATCACATTTACGCGCTGATCCGCAGCACTGTAGAAAACCATGGCGGCAAGGCGAATTCGTTGACTGCGCCCAACCCGCGGGCCCAAGCGGAGCTGCTAAAAGCAGCTTATCGCCAATCCGGTGTCGATCCACGCAGCATCGGCTATATCGAAGCGCATGGCACCGGTACCGAACTGGGTGATCCGATCGAAATCAACGGCCTGAAAATGGCGTTCCGCGAGCTGAGTGAAGAGTTGGGCATTGGCCCACTGCAGCCAGGCTATTGCGGCGTTGGGTCAGTGAAATCGAACGTCGGGCACCTTGAATTGGCGGCCGGTATTGCCGGGGTGATCAAGGTATTATTGCAATTGAAGCACAAGGTGCTGTTTAAGAGCCTGCATTGCGAAGCCCTCAATCCGTATATCGAACTGGACAACAGTCCGTTTTATATCGTGCAGCAAAGCCGGCCCTGGCTGGCTGCCAAGGACAGTAACGGTCATGCGTTGCCGCGGCGGGCGGGGGTGAGCTCCTTCGGCTTTGGCGGTGCTAACGCGCATATCTTGTTGGAGGAATACCAACCGCCGCAGCGCTCTCGCCACGACGCGACGTCCGGTGCGCGACCGATCTTGCTGTCGGCCAAAACGCCAGAGCAATTGCGTGAATATGCACGTCGCTTGGCCGAGTTTATTGCCGCGGAGCCTGCCGAAGCCAAGCTCAACCCTGAGCATTACCTCGATGATCTGGCTTACACGCTGCAGGTTGGTCGTGATCCGATGCCAGAGCGGCTAGCGCTGTTGAGTGACTCTTTGACTGATCTACAGCGCCAGCTTGCCGATTTCGCTGCCAGCGGCAAAGCTGTCTATCGCGGCCGTAGCGAAGGTGATAACCGGGCGCTGGCGCTGTTTCGTCAGGATGAGGACATGGCTGAGGCACTTGCGGCATGGATTGACAAGCGCAAGTATCACAAATTACTGGAATTGTGGACGCAGGGGCTGGCGATCGACTGGCGACAGTTCTATCGCGATGGGCGCTCCATGCAACGTCTCAGCCTGCCAGGCTATCCGTTTGCCCAAGAGCGTTATTGGGTGACGGATTTGGCGACTGTACCCGTCACGGATTCAATGCCAGGCACCGGCTGGTTGCACCCGATGCTCGAACGTAATACGTCGGATTTTTACCGCCAGCGGTTCAGTAGCCGCTGGCAAGGCCAAGAGTGTTGGTTTGCTGACCATCAGGTCAACGGCCGTCCAACGATGCCAGGCGTCGGCTATCTGGAAATGGCTCGGGCGGCGATCGCCCAATCATGGGATCCGAAGCCATTGGCCGACGGTGGGCTGCAATTCAAAAACATTGTCTGGTTGGCTCCGTATACGCTGGCGTCGCAGCACAACGAGTTGCATATTGAGCTGGCGCTGGAGCAGCAAAAAATCAATTTCAGGATCTACTCACAGGCTCAGGACGGCGAAGTCGAGCATTGCAAAGGCAGCGCGCAAGTCATCCCTGCCGCTGCCGTGGAGCCACTGGATCTTGAAGCCCTCGCAGCGGGGCCGTGGCAACGTAGCGTTGATGCTGCGCAGTTGTACTCGCTGTTTGACCCAATCAATATTGACTACGGCCCCAGCCACCGCGGTGTCAAGCAGCTGTGGCTCGGCGACGGCAGACTGCTGGCTAGACTTGAGCTGGATCCTCAATGGTTGGGCAGCGATTGGGTGATGCATCCCGGTATGCTGGACTCAGCGGTACAGGCATCGATCGGCCTATTGCTGCAACAAACGGAGGGCCTGAACGAGACGCTGCTGCCTTTCGCGTTGGAGCAACTGAATGTCTATGATCGTTGCCGACCAGTCATGTGGGCGTTGATCAGCGTTGATCGCCGTGGTCAAAGCAGTGCAGTACAGCGGATCGATATCGAGCTGTGTGATGAGCGAGGGCACATCGCCGTCAGTTTCCGCGGTTTCAGTTCCCGGCCATTGAACGGCACGCGCGCACGAATGGAGCATCTCACCGCTGGCAGTCGATTGCCCGCAGGGCTGAGCCTGCTGGCGCCACAATGGCTTGTTTCCGACAAGGCATCCACAACTCGGCAAGTGCTGCCCACTTTGGCGATTGGCGCGGTTGGGGAACGGCGTAACTGGCTGGCCGGGCAACATCCGCAGATCGAATTCTTACCGTCGCTGGCGACAACGATTGATGGGATTGCCGCTCAGCTGGCTGCTGGCGCGCCGTTTCAGCGGTTGATTTGGCTGGCGCCGCAACCGTCGCCCGATTTTGCTAATCAACGCTTGAACGATAGCCACGAACAAAGCGTGCTGGCGTTGTTCAGGTTGATCAAGGCCCTGCTGCAACTGGGTTATCAGCATCGAGCGTTGGAACTGCAACTGATCTTGACAGCCAGCGTCGCGGTGCGTACCGGTGAGCCGTCGGCGTCGGAGCAAGCGGCCTGCCATGGCTTGGCGGGGTCACTGGCAAAGGAATATGAACATTGGCGGGTTGAACTGATCGATCTGCCGGCTGACGCTCAGGGGCTGCCGGTCGCAACGCCTGCGCAGACGCTACCCGGCGAATGCTTGGCCTGGCGTGATGGCGAATGGTTTTGCCAACGACTATTGCCGCTGGCGCAGCAGGCTCAAACAGATGACGGCGTGAGCTACCGTGAAGGCGGCGTCTACGTCGTGATAGGCGGTGCCGGCGGCATTGGTGAAGTGTGGACGCGCCACGTGATCCGTCATTACCGTGCCAGAGTGATTTGGCTTGGCCGTCGCGCTGCTGGCGATGAAATCAATCGCAAGCTAGCGGCGCTGGCGCAAATGAGTCAAGCATGCAACGCTCCGGCGCCGTTGTATATCCAGGCTGACGCGGCTGACGTTGAGCAGTTGGCGCAGGCCAGGCGGCAGGTGGTCGAATCGTTCGGCGCGATCCATGGCGTGGTGCACTCGGCGTTGGTGCTGGATGACGCTCGCTTGGAGCACATGGACGAAGCGCAATTTACGGCTTGTCTCAACGCCAAGATGGCAACCAGTGTGCGGATGGCCCAAGTATTTACGCCGGTTGACAATCCAGCGCTGGATTTTGTGTTGTTTTTCTCGTCGATGATTGCCTTTAGCAGGGCCGCTGGCCAAAGCAACTACGCTGCCGGCTGCGCGTTCGCTGACGCTTTTGCCGCTCAGCTTAATCAACACTGGCGTTGCGCTGTCAAGGTAATCAACTGGGGCTATTGGGGCAGCGTTGGTGTGGTGGCCAATGCCAGCTATCGAGCACGGATGGACGAGCAGGGGCTAGGCTCAATCGAGCCGGACGAAGGCATGGCGGCACTTGATCAGTTGTTAGCCGGTGCGTTGCCACAATTGGGCTTGATCAAACTGCTTGAGCCGATGACCATTGCCGGTATCGACAGCGGCACACAGCTTCATTGTTACCCGGCGGAGGTGCCTCCAGCTTCCTATGCCTGGACAAACGTGGCTCAAAGGTTAGGCCCGCCGCCGCAACATCACAGCGCGGCGGCTGAGATGGACCGACTGTTGCTGGCCCTGACCTTCGCCTGCATTGGCGAGCTAGCCGGCGACGGCCCGCTGACTGAACAACAGATTGCCGCCCATCCGGCGGTGGCGGCGAACCTTGACGCCTATCCTTTTTATCGTCGGTGGCTGCGGGAAAGCCTGCGCTTGTTGACGCAAAATGGCTCGATTGACGATCAAGGGCGGTTGTTGACGGCCATCCCTGCTGCCGCGTCACTGTGGTCGCAGTGGCGCCAGGCTAGCGATGAATGGCGCCGGGATGGTGATTTGCGTGCCCAGTTGCAGCTAGTGGAAACGTGTTCTCGGGCGTTGCCGGCTATCTTGCGCGGTGAGAAGCAGGCCACCGAGGTGATCTTCCCTGGCGGCTCCATGTCGTTGGTAGAGGATATCTATAAAAACAACAAGATTTCCGATTATTTCAACGAGGCGCTCGGTGAGGTCGTGGTGGATATCGCTCGCCGACATGCTGAAGGCAACCGGCCGCTGCGGATCTTGGAGATCGGCGCGGGCACTGGCGGTACAACCGCTGGGCTAATCAGCAAACTGCGGCCGTGGCGGCAGCAGATCGCTGAATATTGCTACACAGATTTGTCTCAGGCCTTCTTGCGCCATGCCGAACAGCATTTTGCGCCCGAGGCGCCCTACTTGCGCACCGCCATTTTTGACGTCAGCAAAGCTTGCTTTGAGCAGGGCATTAACACGAACCACTACGATTTGGTGATTGCCACCAATGTGTTGCACGCTACGCCAGACTTGCGTTGTACGCTGCAAAATGCCAAAGCTACGCTGTGCCATGGCGGTTTGTTGCTGCTGAACGAAATCAGTGAGCGTTCGATGTTTACTCACTTGACCTTCGGTCTACTTGAAGGCTGGTGGCTCTATGATGACGAGGCGCTAAGAATCGACGGCTGTCCCGGTCTGTCTCCCGAGAGCTGGCAACGGCTGCTGCAGTCGCAGGGCTTTGGCGACATTGCTTTCCCGGTCGCTAGCAGTCATTGCCTGGGCCAGCAAATTATCGTCGCCGTGAGTGACGGCGTGGTTCGTCTGCCGGCGCAGCAACGGGTCATGCCTGCCGCCGACGTCACCGACGTGACGATGGATGCGCCCGTCGAAGCCATCGCACCCGTGGTGACGCCGATGATAGCTGCGGGCGAGCTCGACGAAGCCGTCTTAGCCAAGCAGTGCCGCCAGCTGATTACTGAAGTGTTGTCGAAGCTGGTCAATATTGCGCCTGAGCGGCTGCAGCGGGATGTTGCCTTCGATCGCTACGGCGTCGATTCAATTTTGCAGATCAGCCTGATCCAGGCGTTGGAGAAGGCGACCGGTGAACTGTCGCGCACCATACTGTTTGAATACAACACGATCAATCAGCTAACGGACTACCTTCTGAGTGAGCATCGCGCTGCGCTGACCAAGCATTTTGCGGCTCTCCACGAGGGTCAGCGCCCGGTTGCGGCGCAGCCAGTGACCGCGGTGGCGGCCAGTCACGAGCGTGCGCCGCGTCACGCCCCTCGTCATGTCCAGCCAATCGACAACCGTGCCAATAGTGCTCGGCTTATGTCGACGAACACGCAAGCAAGCGCCGCCGAACAGCCCGCGACGGTCGTCAAACAGCCCGCGACGTGTCGAGATATTGCGATTATTGGCGTCAGTGGCCGCTATCCTATGGCCACCGACTTGGCGTGTTTTTGGGATAACCTGCGCAATGGACGGAACTGTGTTAGTGAGGCACCGAGTTCGCGTTGGTCCCAGTCTCTGACCGGGACGCAGTCCTGGGCGACTGGACGGTACTATGGCGGTTTCCTTGAACAAGTCGAGGATTTTGATCACAAGCTGTTCGGCGTTCCTCACGATGAGGTAAGCAACCTGTCGCCAGAGTTGCGACAGATGCTTGAAGTGACTTGGCGTACCTTTGAGGACGCGGGTTACAACAGTGATGCTATTGCCCGGATCCAGCAGCGCGACGCGGCGGGAGTCGGGGTCTTCATAGGTTCGATGTATCATCAATCGCCGTGGACCGAGAGCAGCCTAGAGCGGGCAGCGATCAAGTCAAATGTCACTGACTGGCAGATACCCAATCGCATTTCCCATTATTTTGATTTGAAGGGCCCAAGCCTAGCGGTTAATTCGGCGTGCTCCAGCTCGATGACCGCCATCCACTTGGCCTGCCAGAGCCTATTGCAGAACGACTGTGCAATGGCGATCGCCGGCGGTGTTAATCTGATCCTTGATCCGTCCAAGTACCAGACGCTCAAACTGGCTCATTATCTGGGTAGTAGCGATCTTAGCTGCGGCTTCGGTCAAGGTGATGGGATGATCCCGGGCGAGGGTGCCGGCGCCGTGCTGCTCAAACCTTTGGCCGCAGCCGTGGCCGACGGCGACCGAATCTACGGGGTGGTCAAAAGCTCCAGCGTCAATCATGGCGGTGGCAGGCTGATGTATTCGGCTCCGGATACTCAACAGCAATCTCGGCTTATTGCGCAGACCATCCAGCGGGCCGGCCTGGAACCGGCGCAGATCAACTACGTCGAAGCGGCGGCTAATGGCTCTGAATTGGGCGATCCAATCGAGGTGGCGGCGCTAAAAAAAGTGTTTGGTGATACGCAACCTGCCAGTTGCGCGCTTGGCACAGTCAAGTCGAATATTGGCCACCTCGAGGCGGCGTCGGGCATTTCCCAGCTCACTAAGGTGTTACTGCAGTTGCAGCACGGGCAATTGGCGCCGTCGATCAATGCCGACCCGCCTAACCCTCATATACGACTCGATGGCAGCGCTTTTTATCTGCAACAGCAGGTGTCGCCCTGGCCGGCACCGGTGAGCGCAGACGGAGTGCGTGAGCCGCGCCGTTGCTTGATCAATTCCTTTGGCGCTGGCGGCAGTTACGCTAGCCTGGTAGTGGAGGAGCACCTGGAGCGTCGAGTGCCGCACAAATACCGCCTGGGGCAGACGCAGTTGTTGGTTTTCGCGGCGGCTAGCCGCCATAGCTTGTTAGCCTACTTGGAAACGTTCAAGGCATTTACCATCGCTCATCCCAGTCTCGAACTGCAGGATCTGGCCTACAGCTTAGCGCAGCGTGAGCACCAATTGACGCACCGCGCGGCGGTAGTGGCCGACACCATGGAACAGATGGTGGCGCGGCTGCAGTCGTTATTGACTGACGAGCTGTCGGTGCAAGGCTGCTGCTGGATCTCGCCGTTCGATGGTATTGAGGAGGGCGAGGCCGGGACCGCGTCAGGCACACCCACGCAAATGGCGGCAGCCTATTGCCGCGGCGCGCAGTTAGACACATTCGCGCTTTACCCGGAAGGCGGCAATCGGGTCGCGTTGCCGGGATATGAGTTTGAACACGCAATGGCGCAGCCGTCGCAGGCCGTCGCAACGCCGCAACCGTTGTTCAATAGTATGCTCTATCGCCGCATCAGCAGTGGCGAGCTGGACGCCGAGCAATTTGAACAACTGATCACAGCAGTCTAACGAATGCATAACGGGGAATAAAATGAACCATAAACAAGATACGCTCGCCTTGGCGCAGGCAGATGCGGGCACAGAAGCGCAACATAGCGAGGTGGTGGCAAACGAACTCAAAATGGAGCACAATGATCAGCCGGCCAACGTGGCGCGTCCGGTCGCCAAGAACTTGAAGATGAAAGACGGGTTTCCGGTCATGCCAGGCAAGATTCCATTGCTGGGCCATGTCCATAAGATCGGTCAGAATGCGCTCAGTGAGTTGCGCCAAGCCGAGGCGGTTTGCGGGCCGATGTTCTGGACTTATTTCGGCACTAAGCTACCCGTGCTGCAGATTATGAGTGAGGACGGCCTGGCGATCCTTCAAAACAAGTACACCGACAATTCCTATCTGCGCGAGCAGATGCCGGTCATCACGGGTGAGGCGATGAACGCCTTTGACGGCCAACGTCATCGCAATGCGCGCCGCGCTAGCATGGATGCTTTTACTCCGAAAGGGCTGACCCGCGCGCGCGTTGGCCAGTTCGTGGTGGAAACCATCGAGCAACGGCTTAAACATTGGACCAGCGAACGCAAATTGGCGATTTTTCCGCAGACCAAGGATATTGCGCTGGAGGTGGTGTTCCGGATTATGGGCATTGAAACCCATGAGCTTGAGCAGTGGCGTCACCAGTACGAAGAGTTTTTTCTCGGTATGATACCGCTGAAAATCAACTTGCCGGGCTTCCCTGCTTGGCGCTGCCGCAAGGCGCGCGGCTGGCTGGAGCAGCGGGTGTCACAGATTGTTGCCACGGTACGCGCGAACAACGACCGCGATAGCTTGGTCGGGGCGATGATCTTCGGCCGCGACGATAATGGCAACGGCATGTCTGAGGTCGAGCTGGTGCACAACATCCTGGGTCTGGGTTTTGCCGGCTCGGAAACAACCGCCGCGGTGATGGCGTGGTCGGCGTTAATGCTGTCGCAGCATCCGCACGTCTGGCAACAGTTGTGTCAACAGGTCGCCGGCCTAGACAGCGTGCCTTATACCCATGAGGAGCTGGTCAAGCAAGTGCCGCTGGCTGAAGCAATATTCCGAGAAACCTTGCGACTCTATCCACCGGCGCCGTTTGAAATGCGCAAGGTGCATACCGAGTTTGAAATGATGGGTCATACGGTCCCTGCCGGCGCGATGGTGGGCGTCAGCCTGCTGCATGTTTCTCGTAACCCTGAACGTTACTCGGATCCGGATAGCTGGAGGCCGGAGCGCTGGTTGGGCATCGACCGTGCACCGAACCAGGTGGAAACCTGCCAGTTTGGTGGCGGTCCTCACACCTGTCTCGGCCGCCATGTTGCCGCGTTGGAGATCACGCTATTTATCGCGATGTTGGCTCGAGAGATGGGGCCAAAGGGGATCTCGCCCCGTCTGGTGGGCAAGTTGCCGCCGCCAACCTACCTGCCGTTTTTGCGGCCTTCAAACAAGGCATTTCTCGACCTGACCGGTCGCTAACCGGACACGGGTGGCAAAGTCGCTTAGACACCGCCTGCCATATCCGCATTTGAGAGCGAAGAGAACAGTGGACAGTCAAATTAGGGTTCTACACCGGAAGATACAGCGGGAAGAAATCAGTGTCGAAGAAGCTGCCAGAGAGTTTGAAAAGATTCGGGCCAGCTATCGCCGTGACCAGGCGGAGCGGGTGATTCAGGCGCCACCGGCGATCGAGAACCCAATTGCAGCCGCTGTTTACCACTACGATGAGCGCTATCTTAAAGATCACCAGTTCAATCAGCAGCGGATCCTGTTGGGACTGACCTATGCCAGTCTGGCGCTGGAGTACGGCTTGGGCCAGCTGGCCGAGGGTGAGGCGCTGCGGTTGAAAAAGCTGACGTTTGCTGCGCCAGTCGCGCTGGCTGAGGGTGAGCGGCTTGAGGTGGCGATCCGCGCAACCCAGCGTGACGGACGAGTCTTCGAGGCGGTATGCCGACATTCGCCGGCGGCGCCTTGGCAGCCTAGGGCTAGCGGTGAATTGTCGGCCGTGGCTGCCCAGCGGCGGCAGGTGGATCTGTCCAAGCTTATGGCTGACATGACAGCGGTGGAGCCGCTGGCATCGATCTACCAAATTAGTGAGCAGATCCACATCGGTGATAGCTATCGGACCCTCAAGGCGCTTTACCAGCGGCAGGATGACGGCGAAGCGCTGTCACAAATTACGCTGGCCGTTTCTGAGGACGCGGATTCTCGCCACTACAGCTTGCATCCGTTGTTGATCAACAGCGCCTTTTTGACTGTTATCCCGCTGCTGGCCAGCGAACAACTGGACAGCAATTTTATTCCGTTTGGCGTTAAATCGCTGGTCCTCCATCGTGGCCAAGCACCGACAACGGGCTGGATTCACACGAAGTTAGTCAAAAATTCCGGCGAGCTGGTGTTGTTCGACGCACAGCTGTACGACGATGAGGGTGTGCTGGTGGCTGAATTCAGCGGTTGCTCGCTGAAGCGGCTGCGAGGCAGCCACTTGGTTGACGATAAAGCGCGGCGCGACAGTGAGACTGTCTGCAGCCGCGAAGGGATTGAAGACTACCTGTTGACGCAGTTGCAAGCCCTTGGTGTAAAGCAAATTGGTAAAAAGCAATGTCACCGCAACTTGATGGAATTGGGACTGGAGTCGCTGCAGCTGGTCAACTTGGCGAGTCGGCTTGAAAGTGCCGCGGCGATCGAACTGGAGCCGACAATATTTTTTGAATATCCCAGTGTGGCGGAGCTGGCGACGTTTTTATGGCAGGAGCACAAAGCGGCTTTTATGCCATTGTTGGCCAAGCGTAGCGAGACGACTGACGTTGCGCCGGTGAAAGCAAGTGGTGCTGTGCCGGTGAGGGAAAGTGATGCTGTGCCGATTGTTGAAACTGGTGCCGTGCACGAGTGTGTCGCCCATGAATCGCCCAGGGCTGGCAGCGGCGGTGATCGTCAGCAGGATATCGCAATCATCGGTATGCAAGGACAGTTCGGCGAAGCCGGCGACCTTGACCAATTTTGGCAGAATATCTGGCAGGACCGTGAGCTGATCAAGGAGGTGCCGACAGATCACTGGGACGTTGCGCCTTGGTTTGATGCTGATCCTGAAGCGCATGACAAGACGTATTCCAAGTGGGGCAGCTTTATCGACGACGTCGATAAGTTCGACGCCGACTTTTTTCACATGTCCCGCCGCGAAGCCCAATGGATGGACCCTCAGGTGCGGCTGCTACTGCAGAGCACTTACGCTGCCGCCGAGAACGCTGGCGTAATTAGGCAGTTACGTGGCAGTCGTACCGGTGTATTCATCGGTTCATGTTTCAACGAATACGTTGACAAGATCACCGAGTTGGGACTGCCGATGGACCCCTATATCGCCACGGGCAGTGGGGTGATCGCCGCTAACCGAATTTCATTTTGGTTCGACTTCAAAGGGCCGAGCCTGATGTTCAATACGGCGTGTTCGTCGTCGCTGGTGGCGTTGCATGCCGCCTGTGTTTCCTTGCGCAACGGCGAATGCGAAATGGCCTTTGTGGGCGGCAGCAACTTACTGCTGTCATCCTGGCACTACCGGTATTTTTCGGCGATCCGCGCGCTGTCGCCGACGGGGCGCTGTCACACCTTTGATGCACAAGCGGACGGTTACGTGCCAGGCGAATGCGTGGCGATGCTGCTGCTTAAGCCGCTGTCGAAAGCGTTGGCTGATGGCGATCCGATTCATGGGATCATCAAGGGTTCGGCGGCATTGCACGGCGGCTACACGCCTTCACTGACTGCACCGAGCGTGGCCGGAGAGGAAAATGTGATAGTGCATGCGTGGCAAGATGCTGGCATTGATCCTCGTAGTCTCAGTTATATCGAGGCCCATGGCACCGGCACCAAGCTGGGCGATCCGATCGAGATCAACGCGCTCAAGCGGGCCTTTGCACGTTATACCGACGACCGGGGTTTTTGCCATATTGGCTCGGTTAAGGCCAATATTGGTCATACTGAGGGTGCGGCAGGCATCGCGGGCGTCATTAAGGTGCTACAGCAGATGAAGCACCATAAGTTGCCGGCGTTGGGCCACTTCAAACAACAGAATCCCCACATCAAGCTCGATGACTCGCCGCTGGTCATTGATAGAGAAGGATGCGACTGGCCGGAGCAATGTGCACCGCGGCGCGCTGGCATCAGCTCCTTTGGTTTCTCCGGCACAAACGCCCATGTTGTGCTGCAGGAGTATTGCGAGCAGCGTGAGTTCGCCGCGCACCGGGGCGAAATGGTGCTGGTTCCGTTGTCGGCGCGCAATGCGCCACGCTTGAAAGAACAGGCTGCGCGGCTATTGGCGCACGTTGCGCAACACACGCCCGATCTTGCCGCTTTGGCTTACACGCTACAAACCGGCCGGGAGGCGATGGCAGCACGGGCCATTTTCATGGTCGATAGCTTGGAGCAGTTACGACGACAACTGCAAGCGTGGATTGCCGGCGAGCCGGGCGTTGACTTTGGCGTAGCCAACATGACGGCCGAAGAGGCCGTGGTCGCTGGCGACCTGCGACAATTGGCGGCGCGATGGCTCGCTGGCGCTGAAGAGGCAGAAGCATTTGACTGGACGTGTCTTTATGGCGACGGGCCGCGTCCCGCCCGAATCAGTCTACCGGGCTATGCATTCGCCAAGGAGCGGTACTGGCTGGATGCGCCGGCGGCCACCGACGGACAAAGAGAAATAGCGGCCACCGAAACGACAGTGGCAACCTATACGGAGCAATGGCAGCAGGCCGATGAACCGGGGCCGGGTGCGCCGATAAAACGATTGATTTGCTTGCTGGGCGAGCCTGGACTACGGCAGCAGTTAGTCCGACAAATCAGCGCGCTCAGTGCGCAAACCGAGTTGATATTTATTGCGGCCGATAACAAAAATGGACGCGATGAGGATGGTCATTATCGTGTAGCAGTCAACGATCCGCAGCAGTTACAAGAAGGTCTGCAACACGTGTTGTCGGCTCACGGCGCTAGCCGAGTGCTCTATTTATGGAGTATGGACGATCGTCGCTGGATGATCGACAACAGCGCGATTGTCGCGCTGCTTAAGGCGATGGCTGCCACGGCGGCGCCAATCGACCGATTATTGCTGGCCGGCCAGGCTGGCGACGCGCTCGAGCGCTGTTATCTTGAATCTTGGATCGGCATCGAGCGTTCGCTCGGTGCGGTGATGGCTCATTGCCCGGTCGAGGTGGCGATTGATTTGCCGGACAATACCGGCGACGACGGTCGCTGGTTGCATCGCCTGTGGCTGCAGCTTAGCGGCGACGCGGCGGGCAGCAGGCTATACCAAAGCGGGCGCACTTTCCAGCTGAGGCTGGCGCCGACCCGCGCAACCGCCGCCGTCGAGCCGCTGGCACTGGAGCAGATCCACACTCTGTTGATCACCGGAGGGCTGGGTGGATTGGGGTCGCTATTAGCTGGCGAACTTTCAAGCCGAGCGAGGCGCCGCAGCGACGGTAAACTCAATCTCATCCTGAACGGCCGTTCATCGCTGTCGGCGGACCAGCAAGCGAAGCTGGATAGCCTACGTCATGACAAGTGCAACGTTTTCTATTTGCAGGCGGATTGTGCTGATCGTCAGGCGATGGTCGCTGCGCTGGCCGAGGTGCTGCCGCACAGCGGACCGATCGACGGGTTGATCCACGCTGCTGGCCTTAAGGCGCCGGGCAGCCTGTTTGATAGTGCACAAGCCGATTTCGACGCGGTCTTGCATGCCAAGGTTAAGGCCACACTTGTGTTGGATGAAGTGCTGGCGGCGCAACCGCTGGCGTTGATCTGTTATTTCTCGTCCAGCTCGGCGGTGCTCGGCGATATGGGGGCGTGCAGCTACGCGATGGCTAATCGATTCCAGCAGGCCTATGCGCGTTATGTGCAAGCCGGACGCGCTCGGCGTGTCGTGGCAATCAATTGGCCGCTGTGGCGCAATGGCGGTATGGCAGTGGGCGAGCAGGCATCGACCGAGTTTTATTTGAAGTCCAGTGGCCAGCGAATGCTGGAAAGCGCTGAAGGCCTGACGTTGTTGCAGCAGATTATCGCCAGCGATGTCGATCACATGCTGGTGTTGGCGGGTGAGCCGGCGAGGTTGCAGCAATTAGTAGATAGAATCAATTCCCCGGCGCGCCAGGCAACGGCTCGCCCAATTGCTCAAGTAACGGCGGCCAAACCCATGATCGAGCGGACGCGAAGCCGTCCCGAGCTCAAAGGGTTGAGCGTGGAGCAGTCTCTGTTATGGGATTTGCGGGATTTGGCGAGCCGGCCTCTCAATGCCGAACGACATACGCTTGGCGAAGACACCAACTTGGCAGACTTCGGCTTTGATTCCATTAGCTTGGCGGAATACGCCGGCCTGTTGAGTCGCCACCTTAGCCTCAAGTTGACTCCAGAGCTGTTTTTTAGCCATTCAACCCTTGCAAAAATCGCCGCCTATTTACTCACACACCACCGGCAGGCGGTCGAAGCTTGTTATCGCGGTGAAGTGATCAGTGCAACGGAACCGTCGCCGATACCGGCTCCTGTCGTCGCGTCAACGTCGAACGCCGACACGATCGCCATTATCGGAATCAGTGGGCGCTTCCCTGGCGCTCGCAATGCCGATGAGCTGTGGCGCGTGCTGGCCGAAGGACGTGACATGGTGGGCGAGATCCCGACTGATCGCTACGACTGGCACGATTATTACGGCGATCATCGTGAGGATCCCAGCAAGACGCGCTGTATTTGGATGGGCAGCGTGCCAGGAGTCAGTGAGTTTGACCCGCTGTTTTTCGAGATCTCGCCACGCGAGGCAAAAACATTGGACCCCAGGCAGCGGCTGTTGTTGCAGGAGTCGTGGAACGCGCTGGAAGACGCCGGCGTCGGCCCGCGTCACCTTGAAGCGCAACGGGTTGGCATGTTCGTTGGCGTTGAGGAGGGCGACTTCCAGCGGTTAGCGAGCGAAGAAAGCCTCACTTCGGGCCATAATGGTATCTTGGCATCGCGGCTAGCCTATTTTCTCAACTTGACCGGGCCGACGATGGCGATTAACACCGCCTGCTCGTCAGCGTTGGTGGCGCTGCACCAAGCAGCGTTGAGCCTGCGTAACAACGAATGCGAGATGGCGGTTGTCGCCGGAGTCAATTTGATTTTCTCGCCGGACGCTTTTATTGGCATGACGCAGGCAGGGATGCTGTCACCGGACGGTAAATGTTTTGCCTTCGACCGCCGGGCCAATGGCATGGTGCCGGGCGAGGCGGTGTGCTGTGTCGTGCTCAAGCCGTTGAACCGGGCCGAAGCCGACGGCGACCCGATCTACGGCGTATTGCGAGGCAGTGGCATCAACTACGACGGCAAGACTAACGGTATTACTGCGCCAAGCGGCGTTTCTCAGCAGCGCTTATTGGAAGAGGTTTATCGGCGCGCGGGGGTGAGTACCGAAGCGGTGGAATATATTGTTACCCACGGTACCGGCACGCAACTGGGGGACCCAGTAGAGATTAACGCGCTCAACGATGCGTTCCGAGGCAACAAGCCAGGCCACTGCGCACTGACCTCCACCAAAACCAATCTCGGTCATACTTTTGCCGCGTCGGGCTTGGTGAGCGTGATTAGCCTGTTGCAGGCGTTCCGCCACGAAACCATTCCGGCCAGCCTCCACTGCGAGCAGGAAAACGACTATATCCACTGGCAGCAAAGCCCGTTTTACGTAAACAAAACGAACAAAGCCTGGCCGGCGGCAGGCCGCGACAGTGAGCGGTTGGGCGCGGTCAGCGCATTTGGCATGAGCGGCACGAATGCTCACGTAGTACTGGAAAGCTACAGCCGCGAGCGTGACGCCTCACCGTTGCGCCGACCCTGTTACTTGCTTGTCCTATCAGCCAAAACCACTGAGGCGCTGAAAGAAAAAATCGAACAGCTGAGCGCGGCCTTGCAACATGGTGGATACCGCGATAATCAGTTGCCGTCGATCAGCTATACCTTGCTGGAAGGGCGACACCATTTTCGCCATCGTCTGGCGCTAGTGGCGGCGGATCTGGAAGAAGTGCTTTACACCCTTGAGCAATATCGGGCGGGTGAAAAGCGTCCCAACCTATTTGTCGGCGAGGTGGAGCGCGAATTTTCCGCGCAGAAGACGATTGCGCGCTATATCAATCAGCTGCTGGACGACAGTCGCAATGCCAGCGAAGACGAAACCAGGGAGTTGTTGTTTGGCCTCGCGGACTTTTATCGCCAGGGTTACGACATCGATGGCCGACGACTATTTGGCACGGCACAAAACGGTGCTCATAGCATGCCGCCGCGTTTGCCGCTGCCGGGCTATCCATTCGCGCGCGAGCACTATTGGCCCGAAGTCCGTCAGCGCCGACAACAGCCCGCGCTCGTGGCGAGCCAGCCTATAGAGCGGTTGCACCCGCTGGTGCATCACAATATTTCGACGTTGGCGACGCAGCGGTTTGTCAGCCGCTTTAGCGGTCGCGAGACGTTCCTGGCCGATCACCGTATCGGCGACCAGCTGATCTTCCCTGGTGCCGCATACCTCGAACTGGCGCGTGAGGCGATCGTCAGGGCTAGCGAGCTGCCGCCGCAGCAAGTCACGCTACAGAATGTGGTGTGGCTGCGCCCGCTGGCTTTTGCGGTCGGTGGCAGCGACCGTGAGGTCGAACTGTACTGCGAGCTGGCCGTAAACGGCAACGACAGCGTGTCATTCAGAATTTACAGCGTGGACGGCGGGACGCAGCAACTGCACGCTCAGGGTGACGCGCAGTTAGCAGCCGTCGTCGCGCCGTTGCCGCAACCGGTTGACCTGGCGCAATGGGCTGCTCGGTGCAATGTCAGTGAGCGCAGTCATGACTTGCTGTACCACGATTTCGACACGATGGGAGTTCATTACGGCGTGACATTCCGCGCTGCCGGCCAAATCCGCATCGGCCGCGACCGGGTGATCGGTCAGTTGGCCAATGACGCGCTTGATCCCCAATTAGACGGTGTTCTGTTGCCGCCGGGCGTGCTCGACAGTGCACTTCATATCGCAGCCTCATTGGAGCGCCGTCAGCAAGGCGCTGCCGAGCCGGTGCTGCCTTTTGCGCTGGAAAGCCTGCGACTGTACGGTTCAGTGGAACAGGCGCTCAGAGCCGGGCCACTGACGGTCACCGCTGCTTACAGTGAAGCTCAGGGTGGCGGCGCGGTCGAGAAAATTGACCTGCAAATCTGCAATAACGCAGGCCAATGTCTGGTTCAGCTCGATGGTTTTAGCTCACGCAAGACGGGTGTTGAACCACAACCGGTCCAGGCGCAAGTCATGGCAGACAGCGACGAGACTCTTGGTCGCTTGATCCGGACGCCATTTTGGAAACCCGTCGAAAGCCCCGGTGAATGGCTGCCGGCTGATGCCAAGTCGCAGTTGCTTTTGCTTGGACTGCCGGAGGCGACGGTTGGCGAGATACGCCGGCAGTTTGGCAAACAGGTGAGCGTACTGCCGGGTATGCCAGGCGAAAATGACGCCGCGGCCTACCAAGCGGCAGCGCTGGCGCTGCTCGAGTGGTTACAGCGGTTGCTCGACGGTCATGCCGGCGGCTATTTGCAGCTCTTTGTGGGGCAGGGCCAGGACGATCTGCGCTTGAGCGCACTGGATGCGATGTTGAAAACGGCGATGATCGAAAACAGCGCGTTGAAGGCTCGCTTGGTCGCGGTCGATCTTGAAATGGGCAACGACGCGATGGTCAAAGTGATCGTCGAGCAGAGCCGTTGTCACAGCAACGAACTGGTGCGAGTCTTCGCTAACGGCAGCCTGTATAGCAGGCAGTGGCGTGAGCTAGCACCAGCGCAACAGAATGAGCAGACGCCGCTGCGCGACGGCGGTATTTATGCGATCACCGGTGGCGCGGGTGGGCTGGGCTTGATTTTCGCTGAACATATCGTTAGCGGCTGTCGCAACCCGGTGCTTTACTTGGCAGGACGCTCAACTGTTAGCCAGCCGTTGCAACAAAAAGCCGACCGGCTGCGAGCACTGGGCGCCCAAGTTCACTACCAGGCACTAGACGTCGGCAACGCAGCGGCGGTTAAGCAGTGGATTGACGGCATCTATGCCAAAGAAGGTTCGCTACATGGGGTGATACACAGCGCGGGAGTCATCCGCGATAGCATGATTATCAATAAGTCTGCCAGCGAGTTTGAGCAGGTGCTCACGGCAAAGGTGGCCGGTATTGAGGCGCTCGATCAGGCGATCAATGAACGCGCGCTGGACTTCTTTGTAGGTTGTTCGTCTCAGGCGGCGATGGGCAATCTTGGGCAGGTGGACTATGCCGCCGCCAACGCCTACATGGACGCCTTTATGCAGTACCGCCAAAATTTGGCTGGCGACGGCAAGCGCAAGGGGCGTTCACTGAGCATTAACTGGCCGTTGTGGCGCGACGGCGGCATGAAGCTGGCTCCGGTGATCGAGCAGCAGATGCGGCAGCGGTTTGGCATCGTGCCGATGCCGGTGGAGGAGGGCGTCAAAAGCCTGTGGCAACTGCTGAACAACCCGGTCAGTGCTCAGGGCTGGGTAATTTATGGTGAGTTATCGCGGCTGGCGGCCATTGGCCAGCCGGTGGACGCCAAACCGCAGGCCCAGGCCAAGCCGGCACCGGGACGAGCCGCTGGAACGACGAGCCTCAGCGATAGCGAACTGAAAAAAAGAATCGAAGCCTTTGTCACCCGAATTATCGCCGACGTAGTTCAGATCGATACGGCGAAAATCCATCCGTCGGAAAAATTCGAGGTCTATGGCTTCGATTCCATCATGGCAGTGGGCGTAACCAATGAGTTGGAAAAACATCTCGGCTCGCTACCCAAAACTCTGTTGTTTGAGCATGTCAATATTGCCGGCATGGTTGACCATTTCGCGGTGAAGTACCGTGACCATTTTGTCGCGATGTTCAGTGGTAGCCAAGATCAACTGGAGAATTCGCGTGGCCTTCGAAAGCCAACCATTAAACAAAGCGCCGCCGAGCCTGCGCCAGCGCAGTCGTTGCCACTGAATCGTTTTGCTGCTGCTCATTCCAACGCCAACAGCCCAACAGCGCCAAGCGTCACGCCCGTTGCACCGGCGGTTGCATCCGTTGCGTCCGGCGAGCGCGTCGAGGACAACGAGTTAGAAAACTATATCGCAGTGATCGGCCTTGGTGGTTATTACCCAGGGGCGGACAGCATAGACGAGCTTTGGCAAAACTTAGCCAATGGCGTTGACTGCATGAGCGACTTTCCTGCAGATCGGTGGGACCACAGCAAGATCTATTACAAGAACCGCAAGGTGCTAGGCAAGACCACCTGCATAAACGGCTCCTTCATTAAGGACGTTGACAAGTTCGACTACAGTTATTTCAAGATGCCTAAGGTCTATGCCGACCATATGTCGCCAGAGGTCAGACTGTTCCTCCAGGTGGCGGTGCATACCTTTGAAGATGCCGGTTACTCTAAAGAAACCATACTGAGCCGTTATAACGGCGATGTCGGCGTGCTGTTGGGTACCATGACCAATGATTACCACTACTACGGCTTCGAGAGCAACTTGTTCCGCGGCTCGATGGCTTCCGGGTCTGGTATGGCGACCATTCCGATGACGGTGTCTTATTTCTACGGCCTCACGGGTCCGAGCCTGTTTATCGATACCATGTGCTCGTCGTCGTCGACCTGTATCCACACTGCCTGCCAGATGCTCAAGCATGACGAGACCAAGATGGTGCTGGCTGGCGGCCTCAATCTGATGTATCACCCGTACACCACAGTGAATACGTCCCAAGGCAATTTTACGTCGATCACCTCAGAGTCGGTCAACAGCTACGGGATGGGTGCTGATGGTACGGTGATTGGCGAAGGAGTCGGTGCGGTACTACTCAAGCGTTTGGACCGAGCCATTGCCGATCGGGATCAAATCTATGGCGTAATCAAGGGCTCAGCGATGACTAACGCTGGCGAGCGTAACGGCTTCAACGTGCCTAACCCGGATTTGCAAACCTTGGCAATTCGTCAGGCGATGGATCAGGCCAAAGTGCACCCGTCCTCGATCTCCTATATCGAGGGCCATGGCTCTGGCACTAAGCTAGGGGACCCGATCGAGGTGTTGGGGCTGAATAACGCGTTTCGCTGGGCGACTGACGACAAGCAGTTTTGTTATCTTGGTTCGATCAAGTCAAATATCGGCCACTTGCTGGCAGCGTCGGGCATTGCCGGTTTGACTAAAACCTTGCTGCAGCTTAAACATAAACAGATTGCGCCGTCGATCCATTCGAGCCAGCTCAACCAGGATATCGACTTTGCCGATACGCCGTTCGTGGTACCGCAGCAGTTGATGCAATGGCGCCGGCCGGAGCGCATCCTCAATGGCCGCAAGCAGGTATTCCCGCGTCGGGCAGGGCTCACCTCAATTGCCGCCGGTGGCATGAATGCCCATATGATCGTCGAGGAATATCCAGAGCCAGCGGATAGCGCCGGACAAATCCCAGAAGATCAGTTGGTGTTTGTCTTCTCGGTGCACAAGCTGGCGTTGTTGGCGGAGAACCTGACAAGCTTTAGGGATTGGCTGGTGAGCAGTGAGGCGCCGTTGGCGCAAATCGCCTATACGCTCCAGGTGGGCAAAAACAACCTACGCAACCGGCTGGCGATCCGCTGTCGCACCCGCCAGGCGCTGTCTCGTGCGCTTAACACTTGTATTGACGGGCATTATCAATCCAGTGCGGACAGCCAAATCTTCTACCGCTTCCAGGAAAGCGACGCAGTACAGCCGCTAGAGTACGACTTAGACGATCCGTTGACGCCGCTGCTGACCCAGTGGCTGAACGGCGATAGCCAAGTCGATTGGGCCAGTCTGTATGCCCAACCGCCGGTGCGGATCAGCTTGCCGGCCTACCGTTTCGAGAAAGCGCGCTGCTGGTACACCGACGAAAGTTACGAGTCGTCGATCGTCAATCCGCTGATGTTTAAAAACAAGCTGCATCCACTGGTGACAGAAAACTGCTCGACTCCGCAGCCAGGCGCGATATTCCGCACCGATTTCGTCGAAAACGAACTGCTGGATTACGTCTACAGTGGACGAAGCGGTCGGCGCTTTAGCGCTTTCAACTTTGCCGATGTCGCGCTGGCAATGCCAGCATTGGCGTCTCGGTTCGACGGTCGCACGCTGTCGGTGTCCTGTGCTTTCGAACACTATATCGCCGACTGGGCGGCGGTGACCGGGCTGGAGTACCGGCTGTTCGAAATTGATAGCGAGCAACTGGAGCTGGAGTTCGATTTCCGTCGCAGTGGTGAACAGCCTGCCAACCTGGGCTTTGCCGTGATCAATCCACTGACCGGCGACGAGCCGTCACAACCGCAACAGTGGTTGGACGATGTCCGCGAGTTGCTCAATCGCCAAGCGCTGCAGCCGGGCCGCCAGCTAAGCGCCGCCGAAGTCAGTCGGCGACTGGCGCAAGCTGGTTATGATTTCGCCCCTTATCTGGACCATGACGGCGAATTAGCGATTGGCCGCAGCGGCTTGTTGCTGAAGGGCCGGCCGCCGGTTAACCGTCACAACCATTATGCTGACAATGTTCAGCTATCGCCTTACCTGGCGACGACCATTGACAAAGCATTTTACTTGTTGCTGGATGAGCTAGGGTTGCCGCAGGGTCGGGTCATTGTGCGGAATATCGAACGGCTTTGCTGCTACAACACGCCGGCGGGCCGCTTTTCCGTGGTGCTCTCGGGAATTGGGCTGCACGATAACGAACTATCGCTTAGCTTACTTGTACTGGATGAGCGGGAGCAAATTTGCGTCAAGGTAGACAAAGTCAGCCTGTATCTTGGCAAACAAGAATTAGCAAGTGTTAATAAAAACCACTACTTACTGACTGGGACAGTCGAAACGGCCAATATGCCGGCTGCTGTTCTCGCTCGGCCGCTGCTTGAGCCGGCGGGACAGCTTACTGCAGCTAGAGTGGGAAAGCAGGATGCAAAGCCACAGGCCGATGATGGCGAAGCTAGCTTGGGCGAAGAAATTCTGGCTTTTATCCAACAGGAGTTACAGGACAAGCTGGGCTTTGCGGCGCAAGACATCGGCGAGTCAACCCCAGTGCATGATCTAGGGCTGGATTCGATTATGGTCGTGCAGTTGACCGATAGCGTGAACAAACGCTTCGGGACAAAACTGATGCCTGATCTGTTTTATGAAAAGCAGCAGCTTGGCGAGTTGGTGGCAAGGTTGGAAGCTGCCTAACGCGATGACTGAATCTGAAGCATCGGCCCGGTACACAACGCTGCCGGGTACACCAGAACGGGAAAGGCATTTGGAGCCATGGAAAAGACAACTGCAAACGATCTAAGTGATATCAGCCTGCCTACCCAGCGGCGTGCCGGACAACGGCAAACCGTACAGCAGCAGACCCGACGGCAAATCGGCGGTAGCGTAGACAGCGGTGTCCGATCGGATCCGAACGCTGGCAAAGTGGCGATCGTTGGTTTTGCCGGGCGCTTCCCCGGTGCTGATAATACCGAGGAGTTTTGGCGTTTACTGGTGCAGGGGCGCTCGGCAATCGGCGAGTTTCCTTATTGGAACCTGCCAGGCATCGCCGAACGTCGCCACCTGCGAAAAGAATTTGCTTGCCCGGGCGGCTTCATCAAGGACCCCATGGCGTTTGACGCCGATTTCTTTAAAATCTCCGCGCGTGAAGCTGAAGCGATGGATCCTCAGCACCGCATCGTGCTGGAGCAAACCTGGGCTGCTTTCGAAGACGCGGGGATTCCCCCGCAAAGCCTGCGCGGCAGCGATACCGGGGTTTATATCGGCGTATCGTCAGCCGACTATAATGGCTTATTGGCCCGCACGGCGGCAGGCGCCCACGATGCTACCGGCAACGCCCACTCGATTATTGCCAACCGTATCTCCTACCTGTTTGATTTTCACGGTCCTAGCGCACCGGTCGATACTGCTTGCTCCAGTTCGTTGGTGGCGGTGTACAAGGCGGCACAAGCTATTCTTAACGGTGACTGCACGGTAGCGGTCGCCGGTGGGGTCAACCTCTGTTTTGAGCCCATGGTGTTCATTGGCGCCGCGAAGGCAGGCATGTTAAGCCCTACCGGCCGTTGCAAAACTTTTGCCGCCGATGCTGACGGCTATGTGCGGGGTGAAGGCGTCGGAGTATTAATCGTCAAGGATTACCAACAAGCACTGGCCGATGGCGATAATATTGTGGCAACGATTATCGGCGCGGCGAGAAACCATGGCGGCCACGCCAATTCGCTGACCGCCCCTAACTCCACGGCGCAGGCCAATCTGATCAAACAGGCCTGTCGGGGTGTTGACATTAACAGCATAGGCTATATCGAAGTCCATGGTACAGGTACCCGTCTCGGAGATCCCATTGAGATCAGTGGGCTCAAACAGGCGTTCGCCGAGCTGGGCCGTAGCAGCGAGCGGCGCTGTTACCTCGGCTCCGTAAAAACCAATATTGGCCACCTTGAATCTGCTGCCGGTATCGCCGGATTGATCAAGACGTTGCTGGTCCTCAAACACGGTTACCTACCCAAGAGTCTGCATAGCGAGCAACTCAATCCCTATATCGACTTGGCCGGCAGTCCTTTCGAAGTGTTGCAGCAAGCGCGGGAGTGGCCGCAACAGTCCGACACGCCCCGTCGTGCGGGCATCAGTTCGTTCGGTTTTGGCGGTACCAATGCTCACATCGTACTGGAGGCGGTTGAGCCCCCGGCCGGCGTGACGGCACAAGGCAGCGCTGCGACGATCTTTCCGCTATCGGCTAGGACGCCCGAAGCGCTTAAGTCGCGGGTCAAGCAGTTAATCAACTTTATAGAGCACCGGCCGCAGCTTGCGTTAGCGGATTTGGCCGCCAGTTTGCAGTTGGGCCGTGAAGCGATGGAATGCCGGCTGGCAATAGTGGCAGACAGTCGAGATAGCCTTCTGGCTCAACTCGGACACTATCTTACCAGCGGCGACGGGCAAAGTGATAAACCTGCCGGCGACATTGAGACGGGTGAGGTGCTCCGAGCGCTGCAACAACAGGATCGCGACACGTTGCTCGCGTTATGGCGCCAAGGTGAAACTGTTGACTGGCGACAGCTTTATCCAGATGGCCGGGCGCGTCGAATCCCGCTACCGACCTACCCGTTTAGCCGTGAAACTTACTGGATCAGCGATGCTCAGGCGGTCGAGCGCTTGGGCGAGCCGATCCTTCATCCTTTAGTGCAGCGTAATACCTCGGATCTGTCGGGGCAACGTTTCAGCAGCCGATTTAATGGTAAAGAATTCTTTTTTGACGAGCATCAGGTCAATGGCGTCAAGATCCTGCCAGGGGTCGCTTACTTAGAAATGGCCAGGGCCGCGCTCGAGCTATCGCTTGCCGACGATGAGGCGCTGGTCCAGTTCAAGCATATCGCGTGGCAGCAACCGATGCGCCATGACGGTGGCGAGCTGGAGATCGACATCGAGCTGTCAGAGCAAAACAATGGCGAGATTTTGTTCGAGATTCTCGGCGCTACCGTTGATGGACCAAGCTACTGCCGCGGCGTGGCGTTGGTCGGCGCTGCTCAAGCTTTACCGCCGCTGAACCTGCCGGCAATCGCCGCTGCTACCGATCAGCAGCGACTGGCGCCACAGCAGTGCTACCAAATCTTAGGGGAGATGGGGCTGAACTATGGGGAACACTTTCGCGGAATTAGTGAATTACAGGCGGGCAACGGCCAAGTGCTGGCTAAATTGGCGTTGCTTTGCGAGTCCTCAGAAGTTGGTGAGTGCGACGAGTCGCTGCGTTTGCCTCCCGGCCTGCTCGATTCAGCGTTGCAGGCGGCATTAGGACTGGCGTTGTTGGATCCGGCGCAGTCGGACGCTCGCCGTCAGCCACTGGTGCCCTTTGCGCTGGATGGTGTGATTTTTGGTGATATGAACCTGCTCGGCAATGGTTGCTATGCATGGGTTCGTTATGCCGTTAATCACCATCCCGGACGGATTAACAAGTTGGATGTGGACCTGTGTGACCCGCAGGGCCGGGTGGCGCTGCGTCTGCTTGGCTTCTCGTCGAAAAGATTAGATAGCAGCCAAGCTAAGCCACTGGTAATGGCGCCGGTCTGGCGGGATAAAGCGCCACGCCAGGACGGTGAACAGCACTATAACCGGCAATTGATCTTACTGGCAGGGAATCAACCCATCATGCTGGACAAACTGGCAGACTGCTGTCAGGAACGGATATCGAGCCGGCAGATCAACGTTGAGCGATTGCCTGCCGCTGCTGAGGATCCCACCTGCGCGTTGCAATCCTTGGCTGGCGTTTTGCTTGATTACCTGAAAGAAAACCGATCGGATAGCTTGGTGCAGTTGGTCCTGCTTGACAGTGAGCATAGCCCACGACTCACCGCCCCGGTCTTCGCTTCACTGCAAGCGCTGCTCAAGACCGCCAAAAACGAAGGACTGGTCGCTGCCGCCCAGTTCATCGAGGTGTCTGGAGTCAATTCGCCTGAGTTGCTGGCAGAGTTATTGATTGAGAATAGCAATCAGCAGGACGAGCGAGTTCGTTATCAGGATAGCGTTGGAATCCGATATCAGCGCCAGGTGGCGTCCTGGCGGGAAACGGCGCTGGCCGCTGCTGAGACCGCGCCGTGGCGCGCCGGCGGCGTCTACTTGCTGACTGGCGGCGTAGGTGGATTGGGGCTGTTGCTGGCCGAAGCGATTGCCCGGGAAGCGCATGGCGCCAAGTTGATCCTGGCTAGCCGCTCCGCTGGCCAATTATCGTCTAAAACCGCCGAGCGGATCGCCAATATCAAAAAGTTAGGCGCTCAAGTGCAGCTCAAGGCGCTGGACGTGGCTGATCGGGCCGCTGTTGACGAGCTAATCGTGACGTGCGAGCGGGAGTTTGGCGGTATTAATGGAATTTTTCACTGCGCCGGTCTTACCCGGGACAGCCTGCTTAGCAACAAAAGTGAGGCCGATTGGGCGGCGGTGCTGATGCCTAAGGTGGCGGGGGCGCTGAATCTGGATCGGGCTAGCGCTCATCTTGCGCTAGATTGCTTTGTCCTATTTTCGTCGGTTTCCGCGGTGATTGGTAACGTCGGACAGGGCGACTATGCGCTGGCCAACGCCTTTTTGGACGAGTTTACCGGCTGGCGTAACCGCCAGATAGCTGCGGGCCACCGCCATGGTCGTACGCTCGCGATTAACTGGCCGTTATGGCGCAATGGCGGAATGCAGATTGATCCTCAACGCGAGCAACTCATGGTTGAGCAGACTGGCATTCAGCCGTTGAGCGATCATGGTGGCCTAGCGTTGCTGCGCCGGGCGCTTGCCGATACCAGCGCGCCTGAGCGGTTGATGATTTTGGAAGGCAATACCGCCAAAATTAAAGCATTTATCGCGGCTCAGTGGCATGAGCCGGTGGCGGCGATGTTTGACGAGCCGGGCACAGTCGAACAGCTTGCTGCGCCGGCAACGCAAGTTCTAGTTGATGAGTCGCCGTCGACGGCCAACGCTAATGAGGAATCAGTGCACCGGGATTTGACTGAGCTGGCAATCCGTTATTTCAAGCAGTTGCTATCGACGACACTGAAGCGACCTATAGAAAAAATCGACAGCGATGGCTCCTTCGAACGCTACGGAGTGGACTCGATCATTCTCACCGAGCTGACTACCAAACTGGGACAAAGCTTTGGCTCGCTACCGAATACTTTGTTATATGAATATCAGACGGTGCGCGAACTGAGTGAGTACTTTATTCACAATCATCGCGAGGCGTTGCAGCAGCGGGTGTTTAGCGAGCCGGTTAATCGGCGCACGACCGCTAAGAACGTACCGAAGATAGAAGAGGTAGAGAGGGTAGAGCCAATAGCGGTGGCGACGCAGCTGCCCGTGCGCAAGCGCCGTCGCCGCACCACGCAGCAACACACACCGTCAATGGCCGCCAACCCAAGCCGTGAACTGGCGATCGTCGGTATCAGCGGGCGTTACCCTGGCGCCGAAGATCTAGAGACGTTTTGGCACAAGCTGGCAGGCGGCGAAGACCTGATCAGCGAAGTACCCACGCAGCGCTGGGACCATCAGGCTTATTTTGCTGAACAGCGCGACCGGTTTGATAAGACCTATTGTAAATGGGGTGGTTTTCTCGATGGGGTTGAAGAATTCGACCCGCTGTTTTTCAACCTGTCGCCTCGAGAGGCGGAAATTATCAACCCCAACGACCGGTTGTTCATCGAAACTTGCTGGAATTTACTAGAAAGCGCCGGGCTTACCCGGCAACGGTTAAAGCAGCAGTATCAGCAGCAGGTTGGCGTGTTTGTCGGCGTGATGTACCAGCAGTACCAAGCGTTTGAAGCGGACCTCGTCAGAGAGTCGCTGGTGTCCGTGACTTCATACAGCGCGATTGCTAACCGGGTATCTTATTTCTTTGATTTTCAGGGACCAAGCTTAGCGATCGACACGATGTGCTCGTCGTCGATCTCTGCAATCCATGCTGCCGGTGAGGCCCTGCGCAACGGCGATTGCCGGCTGGCGATTGCTGGCGGCGTTAACCTAACGCTGCATCCGAAAAAATACATCGGCCTGAGTATCGGTAAGGTGCTTGGCAGCCACGCCAGCAGCCGTAGCTTCGCTGACGGCGACGGTTATTTGCCGGCGGAAGGGGTCGGCGCAGTTTTGCTTAAGACACTGGCTGACGCCGAACGCGATGGCGATCAGATCCTTGCGGTGATCAAGTCCACCACTGTCAATCATGGCGGCCATACCCATGGTTTTTCGATGCCTAGTGCCAAAGCGCAGGCGGCCCTGATCGACAGCAACTTCAAGCGAGCAGGGGTTGATCCGCGCACGATCAGTTATGTGGAGTCGGCGGCTAATGGATCGGCAATGGGCGATGCCATCGAGATCAGTGCGTTGAACCGAGTCTTTGGCCAAGCCGGCGTTGCCAACCAATCCTGTGCAATTGGCTCGGTCAAGTCGAATATCGGCCACGCCGAGGCGGCTTCTGGCATGTCTCAACTCAGCAAGCTAGTATTACAATTGCAATACCAGCAACTGGCGCCGTCTTTGTTGCTCGGCCCGCTTAATCCTAAGCTGGATTTCGAGAATTCGCCCTTTGTATTGCAGCGCGAGTTAGGCCATTGGCCCCAGCCCGTGATCGAGATGGACGGGGTGAGGCGACAATATCCGCGCCGGGCGGCGCTCAGCGCCTTTGGTGCGGGCGGCTCCAATGCTCACCTGGTGCTTGAAGAATATCAAAAGTATCAGGAGAACCAAGGGCATCTGGAGGACGATGTAGCGCAGGTCGAGAACGGCGTTCTTTATATCGTGCCGATATCGGCGAAAAGCGTCCGCTCGTTGCACCAGGGGGTGACGAGGTTAGCACGCCATCTCGATACTCATCCGAATTTACGGCTCAACGACGTTGCCTACACCCTGCAAACTGGCCGTGAGGCGATGCAGTGGCGGCTGGCGTTGCTAGTGAAAAGCATGGACGAGTTACGTGCGGCGCTATGCGAGATTGGGCAGGTGTTGAACCAAAGTGATGGGATGGCCGCGTTAGCAAAGCTCAATTTGCCGTTGTTCTTTGGCAATATTGACGAGGTACCTGCGGCGACGGCTAGCCTGTTATGCGGTCCTGGCGCAGACGCGTTAAGCCACAGCTTGATTGCCGCCGATGAGCGACAACAGCTGGCTCTATTCTGGACGCAGGGTGGTGACGTTCCTTGGGACAAGTTGGCGGAAAATACCTCCGCTGGCTATGGCGTAAAAATCGTCTCATTGCCGACTTATGCATTTGATAAAAAACGTTATTGGCTAGAGCAATCCAATACTCCAACAACGTTGCACGGCAACGCCATAGCGGCCAGCGTTACGCAGCAGGCCTCAACTAGTACGCCAGTGAACGTAACCGATGATCATGCCAGCCACAAAGAGACTGCCGCTGAACGTGGGCTACGCGTGTTAGCTAGTTTGCTGGGTATGCAACCGGAAGAATTGTCGCCGGCGAAGCCTCTCAATGTCTATGGGGCTGACTCCATCGTCATGGTCCAGTTGGCGATGCAGCTACAAGCGGAAATGGATCCTGAGCTAGCGTTAGCCAACATCCAGCAGTGCGTTACGATCCAAGACTTGCTAGATTTGCTGACCGAACGTGGTGAGCGGGCAAGCGCAAAAGAGCCAGTGCTGCCAGTCAAAATCAGTGAGCTTTTTACCCGTCCGACGACGCGCTTTTTGGAGCTGCAGCGACTCAATACGGTGGACGATGGCCAGCCCATCTTCTGGTTCCATGGTGCCCTGGGCGGCAGTGAGATATACCAAGAACTGGCCCGTCACATTGACCGGCCGTTTTTTGGGCTCCAAGCCAAGGGATGGATGACCGATCGCGAACCGCTCAAGGGAATCGAGGCGATGGCGGCCTATTATGTTCAAGCGATCCAATCGGTGCAGCCCCACGGCCCCTACGATCTAGGCGGTTACTCGCTCGGTGGCATGCTGGCTTATGAGGTGACCCGGCAACTGCAGGCATCAGGAGAAACGGTAACGACCCTGGTGATGCTGGATTCGCCGGATGTCACCGGTGAGCGCACCGCCAAGTTAGCCGATAAGACCAGACTGCTACAGGCAGTCAATATGTCTTTGCAGATGACAATCAGTGACACGCCTGAACGTTTTGCCGAAGTGCTAATTCACCGGGATGAGATTGATTTGTCGTTGTCGTATCAAGCCTATCGGCAGCAATTGATGATGTTGGCGCGGCAGCGCGGGCTGAAGATAAGTGATGACCGTTTGCAGCACATGATGGAGCAAGTGGCGCGGATTCAGCAATCCTACCAGGTGGAGCATTATCGGATTCTGCCGTTGCCGAAGGCCGAGGAAGTCGCCTGTTATTACTTCCGTAATGCCAGTGGTTTGTGGATGGGAGATTTGGAGCCCTATTTCTCCACTGACAGCCGAGAATTCGCGGCCTTCAATCACACTAACTATTGGCAAGAGTGGCAGCGGCAATTGCCAAGCTTTGAGATGATCGAGGTGGATTCGTCCAGCCATATGACATTGTTGACCGAACCCGAAGTGTTTGACGTGGTCGCAGAATTCTGCGTGTCGCTGTATGCGAAAGAGTGGGTGAAGGGTAAGCCCAGTGTCAAAACTGTCTTGACGTAGACGGTTGTTTTTGACGCCTGCGTGCTGGATAAAATGGTCAGATCTCTGCCTAACTAGGCAGACGGACTACTTTGTATAGGCGCAGATACCGCCGGCGATGTCGTGTACAGCTCGGTCGTCGGCGGTATCGTGACAGTACCGCAAAAAATAGGACTGTCTGGTTTTGTAGTTGATAAATTATCTGCTTGTTCGCTTAACCGACCGGCTGCCCTCATGTCTGAAGACAGAGGTGCGTCTCTGGCCGGTCCATTATTGGGGAAGACAACATGACGTCAAGCCTAAGTGCAGGCGCCGCCGAGCAAGCCGCGGCCGTGCCCTTTCTCTCCAAGGAGCGCATTGTCGCGAAGCCAGGCTTCAACCGCTGGCTGGTGCCCCCGGCCGCCTTGGCGATTCACTTGTGCATAGGCATGGCTTATGGCTTCTCGGTCTTCTGGCTACCGTTGTCGCGGGCCATCGGCATCACCCATCCTATGTCCTGCGGTCCCGAGATTGGCTTCTTGCAAGAGTTGTTCGTGACTCACTGCGACTGGAAGATTTCCACGCTGGGATGGATGTACACATTGTTCTTTGTGCTGCTTGGTAGTTCTGCCGCCATTTGGGGAGGCTGGCTTGAACGAGCAGGTCCGCGCAAGGCTGGCGTGGTCAGTGCGCTATGCTGGTGTGGTGGTATGCTGCTTTCCGCACTCGGCATCCACCTACACCAGTTCTGGTTGATGCTGCTGGGCTCCGGCGTGATTGGCGGTATTGGTCTGGGTCTCGGGTATATCTCGCCAGTCAGTACACTAATCAAATGGTTCCCAGATCGGCGGGGCATGGCCACCGGCATGGCCATCATGGGATTTGGCGGTGGTGCGATGATTGGCTCGCCGCTAGCCACGGAGCTCATGGCGGCCTTCGCTGCATACGAAGGGGGCGGCGTGACGCAGACTTTTGTTGCTATGGCTGCACTGTACTTCGTTTTTATGATGAGTGGCGCGCTGGCCTATCGCATACCGCCGTCAGGGTGGGCACCTGCTGGCTGGAAGTCCGCTAAGGAGCGGGCAGACGACACCATGATGACTCAGCACCATGTCCATGTGAAGAAAGTGTGGGGTATCCCGCAGTTCTGGCTCGTTTGGATGGTGCTCTGCATGAATGTCTCGGCCGGAATCGGCGTTATCGGCATGGCCAGTCCGATGCTGCAAGAAGTATTCGGTGGACACCTGATTGGCCAAGCTGTGCCATTCTCCGAACTTGGCAAAGAACAATTGATGTCAATAGCCTCTGTGGCGGCCGGTTTTACCGCGCTGCTGAGCTTATTCAACATCGGCGGCCGATTTGTCTGGGCCAGTCTTTCCGATAAGCTCGGGCGCAAGCAGACCTACACCATTTTCTTCGTGCTGGGCGGGCTTCTATACGCCAGCATTCCGTCGAGTATCACCGCCGGGTACTTAATACTCTTTGTTGCTGCCATCTGCGTCATCGTCAGTCTGTATGGTGGAGGATTTTCCACGGCTCCTGCTTACTTGGCCGACCTGTTCGGCACTCAGTTTGTCGGTGCTATCCATGGCCGGCTGCTCACAGCCTGGGCAACCGCTGGCGTCCTTGGGCCGGTCGTAGTGAACTATATGCGCGACTACCAGCTTGCTCGCGGTCTGCCGCGTGAGCAAGTTTACAACCAGTCAATGTATATCTTAGTTGGCATGCTGTTAGTGGGCCTAGTTTGCAACCTTCTAATAAAGCCAGTGCACCCGAAATATTTCATGAGCGAACAGGCGCTTGCGGAGGAAAAACGCGTTGAGCACCCTACGCCACCCGTGTGCGAACTTTCTGCCGAAGCTCCCGCCATGCGGGCGTTTGGCAGCGGTGCTCTGATCGTGCTCGCTTGGGCCGCGGTTGGAGTGCCACTCGTGTGGGGCATCTATCGCACGATGCTCAGCGTTGTAGCGTTCTTCCACGGCTAGTGCCCGTCAGGTTCAACCCGTCATGAAGCGCCACTGCTGCAACTGATGAAGCGCCACTGCTGCAACCGATGCGTGACATTGGCTGTAAGACGTGGCGCCGACACCGTCTTGCTTTAGCATGGCGGCCTTTGTACCGAGATTGCCAAGATGCCAGTGAAGCCACGTTTGGTAGCGAACCGAGTTGTCGCCATAGCGACGCCGAAGACTGCGTTCGTTACCTGGATCAACAGCGTCGATTCTGCTGCGGGCATGGCATTGACGCTGGCGCAAGCTAGCGAGAATGCAAACGCCTTCCTGGTTCCTGCAGCCGGTAACGATCCCGATGCCGCTGTCAAGCGTTGGTTGCACAAGCACTGGCAGGTCATCTTCGAACGCATGCTCGAGGATTGGTATGTCGACAAGCGTCTATGGCCGCAAGCGCGTACGCTAAAGATGTTTAAGGAATGGTGCGAGATCCGCATGCACTCGATTGTCCTAGATTGCGCCGAAGCACCGATCACGTACGATGACTAAGCCAGGTCCTATGCCAGGCGCCAGTGCCGTAGTTCGTCAATCCGGTTGACCGGCTTATCGCGGATTTTTGCCTTGATCTTGTACAACGCGCCGATGCGTTCCAGCGCTTCGGTGTTCAAGGCATTCGGCCGCGCGGCATGCAATTCCACCAAATTTTTGGGTGGATTACCCGATGACCGGATGTGCGCCCGTCACCCATGATGCAGATCCGGACATTTGTGGCTGCAACGTTTATTGCCGTGACGAACTATAGTAAGGTGCTGCCCTTCTATTTCTAACCGCATCATTGACTATCTGTTAAGCGGAGATCGCATGAATACTGCCAGCGGAGCGAGCCTCGCTGACATACTTCGTCAACATCGCGCTGTATTGTTATCCGAATGGATCGATCAGCATTTGCCGGTTGCATTGCGTCGAGGGTTGGCCACGGAAGCCGAGGCTCGGGATCAATTCCGTGGGTTTCTCGATGTGTTTTTCGATACGCTCGAGTGCACGTCGTCGTTGGACGCAAGCGATGCGCAGTGGGAGCCGGTGCGTGCATTCCTTGCCGAAATGTCCGCGCACCGCGCTAAGCTTGGGTTCACGCCGGTTGAGACGGCGACTTTTGTGTTCTCGTTGAAGCGGCCGCTGTACGCGCGACTGAGCGCCCAATTCGCTGAAAATCCCGCCATGCTCGCCGATACCGGATGGGCAGTGAACGAATTGCTTGACGCGTTGGGCCTTTATACGACTGAGATCTACCAGCGCAGCCGCGAGGCGATCATCTCTCGGCAGCAGGAGGAACTGCTGGAATTGTCGACTCCCGTCGTGCAATTGTGGCGTGGAATCCTGGCGTTGCCATTGATCGGTACGCTCGATTCAGGTCGCACCCAAGTGGTGATGGAAAGCCTGCTGCAGAAAATTGTTGAAACCGGCGCGAGTCTAGCAATCATCGACATCACGGGCGTACCAACCGTCGACACGCTGGTGGCTCAGCATCTGCTCAAGACCGTGGCGGCAGCGCGATTGATGGGGGCAGATTGCATTATCAGTGGCATCCGTCCGCAGATTGCGCAGACGATTGTCCATCTTGGCGTCGACTTGACCAATGTGACGACCAAATCGACGCTCGCGGATGCTTTTGTGGTGGCGTTGCAGCGCACCGATTCGACGGTGACACCAAGTCGTCCCGTTGCATAAGGTCAGATTATGGACCGGATTCCGATTCTGCGCTTGGGCGATTACCTGATTGTTACCATCCAGGTCGATATGCACGATCGTCTCGCTATGTCGCTGCAGGATGATTTGACCGACCGCATCGTCAAGGACGGTGCTAAAGGTGTGCTGATCGACATTTCCGCACTCGATGTTGTGGACTCCTTTATTGGCCGGATGATCAGTAATACCGCGGCGATGGCGACCGTGCTCGATGCGCAGACGGTCGTAGTGGGCATGCAGCCGTCAGTCGCGATTACGCTGGTCGAGTTGGGGCTCACGCTCAATGGTGTGCGTACGGCGCTGAACATCGAAAAGGGCATGGCGCTGCTCCAGCAGCGTCGGCGTTGACATGCCAGACGTATCGATGATCGGCGTCAACGATGTGACGCAGCGGTTGGTGGCCGAATTAAGCCTGCGCTCGGACGAGGAAATCGTCCGGCTGCGGCAGGCGGTGCGCGATCAGGCCATCGCGCGTGGTTTCTCGTTGATCGACCAGACCAAGTTCGTGACCGCAGCCAGTGAACTGGCCCGTAACACGCTACAGCATGGCGGCGGCGGTACTGCTCAGCTGCACGTGGTGATCAATGGCGCGCGCGTCGGCCTGCGGCTGACGTTCACCGACGCCGGTCCGGGTATCGCGGACGTCGAGCGGGCGCTGGGGGACGGCTTTAGTACCGGGACAGGGCTTGGTCTGGGGTTGGGAGGCTCGCGTCGCCTATGTGACGAATTCGCGATCGAATCGCAGCTCGGAAACGGTACGACGGTGGTCATCACAAAATGGAAAACACGCTAGGTGCGGCGTTGCCGAGCGGCGGCGCTTACTGTTCGCTGGAAATCGCGGATGCGAGCGCGGTCGCATTTGCGCGCCGCACATCCGCTGAAGCGGCGCGCAAGGCTGGCTTCGGAGAGGTTGATGCCGGCCGCTTGGCGATCGTGATCACCGAGGCCACGACGAACATCTTGAAACACGCGCGGCACGGCGAAGTGCTGATGCGGCCACTAGACGGTGCGGTTGAGTTAATTGCGATGGACCGCGGTCCAGGAATACACGACGTGCGTGCCGCACTCACTGATGGTCATTCCACGGCTGGCACGGCCGGCACTGGCCTAGGTGCGATCCGCCGGCTGGCCGATCAATTTGCTTTATATTCGCAACCGAGCGCTGGTACGGTGGTGCGGGTGTTGCTGTGCGACGCTCGCAAGCGACCCACGCGTGCCATGTTGTCTGGGCCGGAGATCGGCGGCATTTGCGTACCCTGTCCCGGACAACAGGTGTGCGGCGATGCCTGGCACGCACAACCCGATCCGCGCGGCATGACGCTCGCGCTGGCCGATGGCCTTGGGCATGGCGCCGACGCGCACTTAGCGGCGTACGGGGTCGTGGAAGTGGTGCAGCGCGGCGCCGGTATTTCGCCGGCCAGGCTGATGGCGCAGGCCGATGCGGCACTGCGATGTACACGCGGCGCCGCGATCGCACTCGTACGCCTGGATATGGTGAATGCGTGCGTGACATTTTGCGGCACGGGAAACATCTCGGCGGTTGCGCACGGCACCGGGCATCCCCGGAGCAAAGCCGGCGACCGTGCTGGTGTGCCGCGCGAGCGCTACCAATTGATGTCGCGCAACGGCATCGTTGGACATACGATGCGTGGCACGCAGGAGTTCGAAATGGCGTGGAACGCCGATGCGATGCTCGTATTGCATTCGGACGGCGTGGGCACCCGGTGGGACTTGTCCGATTATCCGGGGCTCTCTCGGCAACCGGCAGCAATCATCGCCGCAGTGCTTTATCGTGATTTTTCGCGTCGGCGCGACGACGCGACGGTAGTTGTCGTGAAAGCCAGCACGGGAGCACAGTTTAGTCATGACGACACGTTTGCTACAGATCCGGCTCGAGCGTGAGCAAGATGCCATCGTCGTGCGCCGATGCGCGCGCGAACTGGCGGCGGCGCTGGGCTTGTCGCCATTGGATCAGGCCCGCATAGCAAGCGCGGTTCTGGAGATCGCCTGCAATGCACTCGATTATGCGGGCGGCGGGGAAGTGACGTTCGTCATCGACGATACGACGCACCCACATGCGCTGCGAATCGAGGTGCGGGACTGGGGGCCGGGCATCCGCGACCTGCAAGCCGTGCTGGAAGGCGTCGGCGGCGAGCAGGCGGACAGGCGCAATGGCGTTGCCGGTGCGCGACGCCTGATCGGCCATTTTTCGATCCAGTCGCGCGACGGTGACGGCACACTCGTGACCCTGGTCGATTCGCTGCCCGCCGACCGCGCTGCCGTCGCCGTCGATGTCGCGAGCCGGCGGGCCCGCGAGCTTGCTCCAGCGGTCGCGCAAACCGAGGCGTTTGATGAACTGCGACAACTGAACCGCGAACTGGTGACCACGCTTGCCGAGTTCCGACAACGCCAGGCAGATCTGCTGCGCTTGACGCAGGAGTTGGAAGCAACCAACCGCGGCGTTGTCGCGCTTTATGGGGAACTGGACGAGCGTGCGGAGGAACTGCGTCGTGCAGACGCGATGAAGACACGGTTTTTGTCGAACATGAGCCATGAGCTTCGCACGCCGCTCAGTTCGATTCGAGCGTTGGCGAAGTTGCTGCTGAACCGGCTTGATGGCGACTTGACGGGCGAACAGGAGCGGCAAGTTACCTTGATCCTCAGTGCGGCGGAGCATCTTGCCGAGATGGTCGACGATTTGCTCGATCTGGCCAAGATTGAAGCTGGCAAGACCGATGTTGTACCCGTATGGTTCGACGCCGCTGGCCTGTTTGCGGCGCTTCGCGCGATGTTGGCGCCGCTGCTCAACACACCGCACGTGCAGCTCGAATTTGCGTCGGTGGCGGGTTTGCCCAAGCTGTATACCGATGAACCTAAGCTCACGCAAATACTGCGGAACTTTGTATCGAACGCGCTCAAATACACGGAGCATGGCCGAATCGAAGTCGGCGCGCGAATGGAGCCGGACGGCGCCCGCGTCACATTCTTCGTTTCAGATACCGGCATCGGTATTGCACCGGAGCATCACCAGATCATCTTCGAAGAGTTCAGCCAGGTGCAGAATCGTCTCCAACAACGTACAAAGGGAACGGGACTCGGTTTGCCGCTGTGTCGCAAGCTGGCCATGCTGCTTGGCGGCGACGTCCGTGTATGCAGCGAACTGGGGGCGGGCGCCACGTTTTACGTCACCGTGCCAGTATGTCTGGTACAAGCGGGGGAAACACCGCATGCCGCAGCCGGGACGATGCACATGCGTGGAAGCAGCGGAGGGCAGGCAGCATGAGCACTGCAGCGACACTGATCCTCAATGTCGATGACAATGAGGGTGCCCGTTATGTAAAGTCGCGCATCCTGAGCCATGCGGGGTTTGCGGTGATCGACGCGTCGACCGGATATGACGCGCTGCAGGCCGTGCGAGAGCGCGAGCCGGCGCTTGTGTTGCTCGATGTGAGACTGCCGGACATCAGCGGCATCGAGGTGTGCAAACTGATCAAGCAGAACGCGGCAACGAGTTCGACGCTTGTGCTACAAACGTCGGCGGCTGCGGTGCAGCCGCATGACAAGATTCTCGCGCTAGACGGCGGTGCGGATAGCTACTTGACCGAACCGGTCGATGCAGCCGAGCTGGTCGCCAACGTACGGGCATTGCTGCGGCTGCATGCGGCCGAGAAAGCGCTGCGGGAGGCGGACCGGCGCAAGGACCGATTCCTTGCGACGCTTGCACACGAATTACGCAATCCTCTCGCACCGCTTCGCAATGCAATCGAATTGCTCGACCCCAAGTACGGAGCAACCGAGGCAATGCGTGCGGACGCCCGACTTATCGCCAGTCGCCAGCTGGCGCATTTGGGACGGCTGGTCGACGATCTGCTGGACGTGTCCCGCATTTCGTACGGAAAGATCGTGCTGCAAATCGCTGCGCTGGACTTGAAGGCAGTCGTCGAGACGGCGATCGAAACGAGTAAGCCGTTGCTCGACAGCAAGGGACACACGTTGTCGGTGACCATGCCGACTACAGCGTGTCCGGTCGTCGGTGACGGCATCCGCATCGCACAAATCATCGGCAACCTGCTGTCGAACGCGGCAAAGTATACGCCCGATGGCGGCCGGATCGAGCTTCGGCTTGATATTGGCGACACCGATGTTGCCGTTTGTGTGCAGGACAACGGCATCGGCATATCGTCGGAGGAACTACCGTCTGTGTTCGACCCGTTTATGCAGTCGAGCAAATCGATGGAACAGGCTGGCGGGGGCCTGGGCATCGGACTAGCGTTGGTGCGCGAGCTTGCGGAGTTGCACGGCGGATCGGCGACTGCGTATTCGGACGGGCCCGGACGGGGCTCTAGATTCGTAATTCGATTGCCGCTGGCCGACGTGGCGCAGCGCGAGCGCGCCGACAAGGCGTCGCGTGAGCCCGCCGCTTGCGCTGCTGCAAACCAGCGACGGGTGCTGATCGCCGACGACAATACCGATGCGGCGATGTCTTTGCAGGTGTTGCTGGAGTTGTCAGGCCATATTGTGCGTGTCGCGCACGACGGCGTGTCGGCAATCGAAATGGCGCAAACGTTCGAACCCCAAGTGGCGATACTGGATATTGGGTTGCCGCGTGCAAACGGCTACCAGGTGGCCAAAGCGCTGCGTGCGCAACCACGGACCGCACGCGCGCTGCTGATCGCATTGACTGGTTATGGGCAGCAGAGCGACAAGCGGGCCGCATCCGATGCCGGGTTCAATCTGCATTTGGTCAAGCCGGCTCAGCTGGATGAACTGTTGCGGGAGATCGAACGCGCAGAGGTGACGTGAGCGTGTCGGGTGCACCACTGACGCTACGGGCTACGCCCTGCGCGGCAACGCGCGCCAGCATGAAAAACCAACCACTGTCAATTTTAGTCTAGTTCACTGCATGTAAGCCATTGCGCTTTTCCTAGGTTTTGTACGGGACGCGCACGCCTGGTTCGTCCGCAGGGAAAACTTTCGTATTTCGTGAAACAAGCAGCAGCGAGTGCACCTGTGCCGTCGCCCACACAATGGCATCCGGCAACCGAACCCGCTTGGTCTTTCGAATCTCCACTGCCCGGTTCGCAATCGCATTATCGAGGGCGACTACATCGAATGAGCCGAGCCATGCTCGAATTGCGGATTCTTCCTCTGTGGCGGCACCAACAAGAATCTCCATCCAGGTAATCGTGCTGATCGCACGATATTCATAGCGCTCCAGCTCCTTCCTTGCAGCGCTGATCCCGCTTAGATAGTCGATCAGGATGTTCGTGTCGAAGAGCGCCTTTACCATTCGGAGCGAAGCTCCTGCTGGTAGGCAAGGCCGTCGACCTTCTTGCTCTTCCACAACCCGAAGACGTCTGCCCCGAGGGTGCGCTTGCGCTGGAAGATATACGCCTCGATTGCGTCACGAATGATGGCAGCGCGTGGACGATGTTCGGTCTCCACGATAACCGCCAACTCCTCAACCTGCGGATCCGGTAAGTCAACGAGGATACGACTCATAACGGCTCCTTTGAAATATATATATATCATATATCATAAGGGGGCGTAGTACAAGATTCGTATCGCGCCTTGCGCCGGCAGCGTTCTCGTAAATCGTGCCTAGCGGATATAGGCTTTGACTAGCCTACTCGATAACAAAAAGTGCGGCATGTGAGCCGGGCTAATGGCGCGTCCGGCATACCTCGCGCGCATCCCGCGTCAATGCGCGTCAACAGCCGCCGTGGCCAACTGCTGTCCGCACGCGACGGCTTTTCCCATTGCCGCAACGATTTCTTCCCGCGCCGCAGCGTCGTCTACCCGCAGCGCATAGGACGGGTGCCATGTGGCGATCAACCACGCGTCACCGAGCCGCACAGGAGCGTGCAGGTAGTCCCGCAGGTTGACGTTGCGGCGCAGGAGCGCACCGAGTGCCGTGGCGCCCAGTGTGACGATGACGGCCGGCCGCACACGCGCCAGTTCTTGCTCTAACCAATGAGCACAAGCGTGGACCTCGCGTTGCGCTGGCGTTTTGTGCATACGCCGCTTGCCGCGCGCAATCCATTTAAAGTGCTTGACCGCATTGGTTAGGAAGACCGCGTCGCGCGGCACGCCGGCGCGGCGCAACGCCTCGTCCAATACTTGACCGGCAGAGCCCACGAATGCGCGGCCAGTCAAGTCCTCATGATCGCCCGGTTGTTCGCCGATCAACATCATCCGAGCGGTTTCCGGACCGTGGCCCGGCACCGCCTGCGTGGCATTGCGCCACAATTCGCAGCGACGGCATTCGTCGAGCGAAGACGGGACCGGCCGTGACGGCCGCGCGCGCTGCGCGTCCACGGCGACCGGCTTGCCTGTCATCGCGCGCACTGCGCTGGCTTGCGCCACACGGCGCGCGCCACTTCGCGCGTCGGCGATCATTGCCGGTATCAACGGTCCCTCGGGTAAATGCTTCCAAAAACGCACCGGCATATGCTGGTGCAGCGCCGTTTCGTTCAGCCGTGCCGGATTAAAAGTGCTTTTGTAATAGACGAGCCACAGCGACTCGACTTCGTCAACAGCGGCACTGGCTCGTATTGTCGCCGCATCGCCAGATACGGCCGACAACTGCAGCGCCGCGCCATCCCACAGCGCCGCGCCCTGTGGCGTGCCGATCCACCAGGATGACGTTCCCATGCGGCGTGCAAAGTGCTCTGCGGCGTACGCCAACACATCGTGCTCGGGTTCGTACCAGGCCAGGTATTCCGGCATCCCAGCGCCGCCACGTCGATGAAAACGCACATACGCGATCATGTCGTGCTTGGCACGCCGCACGGACCTGGCCATCGCGTGCAGTCGCGCGCCGTCTTCATCGGCCGCCGATGCCACCGCCCGATCGCCATGCCACCATCGCCACAAGACCCGATACAAAAGCGCCCAACGTTGCGGCGAACGATACAGTGCGGCGTCTTGCAGCAGCGATGCCAACGTGCTCGAGATGCTCACGCGCAAGCCGATGCTGTCGCTGTCCGCACCGGCTCCCCGCGTCCGCGCGTCGTATACGACCGGTGCGGTTGTCGGATAGTCCAGCGGCATTTGTGCTGGGGCGACGCTTGTTATCGAATCGCGCTCGACCCATGTCACGGCCTCTGGCGTCCAACCCGCCGCGAGCGCGCGCAACGCCTGGGAGCGCCAGCTGGCGTAGCCACCGTCAACCAGCAGCGTGGACGGGCTCGCGCCGTTCATAACAGCGCCAATTGGACGGGTGCGCGCGACAGTGTATACCGCAGCTGTTCCGATGGCATATCGACTCGTGCGGGCCTGTAGTCTTGCGCCACAATAAACGATTTGACCTGATCCATCACGCAACGCAGGCGAATCAAATCGTGATAGCGGATAGCGCGCACGCGACGCAGCTGCGCCAGCCGCTTTGCATTGCGTACACCGATGCCCGGTACGCGTGCGATCAGCCATGGAGGCGCGCGATTCAGATCGACCGGAAACGATTCACGGTGCGCCAACGCCCACGCCAGCTTGGGGTTGATGTCCAGCGGCAGGTCGCCATCGTTTTGAAACAGTTCCTCGGCACGAAAACCATAACCGCGTAACAGGAAGTCCGCCTGATACAGCCGATGCTCGCGTAGAAGCGGCGGAGCTTGCGAAGGGAGCGCGGACGGGCTATCCGGGATCGGGCTGAAAGCGGAGTAATACACGCGCTTCAATTGGTATGCACCGTACAGCGTTTGCGCGGTGCGTAAAATGGTGCGGTCATCGGCATCATCGGCGCCCACGATCATTTGTGTGCTTTGCCCGGCCGGTGCGCTGAGTGGCGCATGTTTCTCGCTTTGCGCTTGTTCTCGAGCCAGACGGATTGCTCCCATAGCACGCTTGATCGTCGACGCGTTTTTCTCGGGCGCCAGCCGTTGCAGGCCGCGGTCGGTCGGCAGTTCGATGTTCACGCTAAGCCGGTCGGCATATCGGCCAGCCTCTGAGATGAGCCGCGGATCGGCGTCCGGGATCGTCTTCAAATGGATATAACCGCGAAATTGGTGCTCTTCACGCAGTGATCGCGCCACGTGGACCAACTGCTCCATCGTGTAGTCAGCGCTGCGGATCACGCCGGAACTGAGGAATAGGCCGTCGATATAATTGCGCCGGTAGAAGTCCATTGTCAGATTGACGACCTCTTGCGGCAAAAAACGCGCGCGCGGGACATTGCTGGAGCGCCGGTTCACGCAATACTGGCAATCGTACTGGCAAAAATTGGTCAGCAAGATCTTCAGCAACGACACACACCGGCCATCTGGCGTATAACTATGACAAATTCCAGCGTTTACGCTGGCACCAAGCCCAGCATGCGCTTGCGTATCTCGTTCAGGCGTGCCGCTACTGGCACACGATGCATCGTATTTCGCTGCGTCTGCCAAAATTTCGAGCTTTTTCAGCAATTCCATCGCGATGATAATACTGTATGGATATACAGTATTATACGCAATTGCACGCTGGTCGCAACCCAGGCGTCACAGCACAGCCGGGGCCGCATGACACTGTAGCCATGGGCCGTTAGCTCACTTTCTTCAGTGCATCCGCTTTGTGGATTGCAGTTTTGCCGGTACGTGCGCTTTTGACTTCATACTGAGGGTCGCGCGCAGACGCTTTGACAACGTGGCGGCCCGCCTTAGCGGTACCTGTCACCTTACGGGTGACGACGCCGTCCGTGCGCCCCTGCGAAGTTTGCCATTGGACTTTGTCGCCTTTGGATAAAGTGGGCATACCGATCTCCCGGAAACGCGGCGGCCGGATGGGCCCCCGACGATCGGTTGACGCGCAACAAGTGTGCCGACGACGGTGATTAACCGATTCGATAATCCGATGCCACGGTGAAGGCTTGCAAACTTTCTTCGTCAATGAGCAAGCGCAGTTTCCGTTGTTCAGCAGCGCTGCTCTGAGCCGTTTGGTTAGCGTGTATGCGGGCCGCCCCCGATGCGACTGCCAACGAGTCCGCGGCACGCGTTCATCGGCGCCGCATTGACCTGCAGTTCAATCGGGGGCGTGCGTGAAACGCATCGCAGTTCCATCGCGCGTAATGCGCTCCCAGACCGCGCGCTTTTCATCGTCGGTCATAAACACCCAGTTCGACACCTCCGTCGCCGTCCGGCCACAGCCTTTGCAGACTTCGTCGAACAGGGTGGAGCATACGCCGATGCAAGGGCTGTCCGGCTGGGAGTGAAGGGGAGAACTCATTGGTGACACCGTGAAGGACGGGAAGAGGCAAAAATCGGGGACGGCGGGTGCGCTAGCTCGACAGCTTGCGGGCGTAGGTCAGGTGCTGGTACAGCGTATCGGCGTCGGTGTTGGTGCCGCACAGCAGCACGCCAACGCGCTTGCCTTCGAGCACATCGCGCAGCGGCCCGAGCAGTGCGGCGAGCGCCGCCGCGCACGCAGGCTCGACAGCCAGTTTCAGTTGCTCGAACAAGCGCAGCATGGCCACGCGCAGCTGGTCATCGGACACGGTGACCATCCGGTCGATGTGCCGGTGGCACAACTCGTAGCTGTACTCCTCGGTGTGCGGCGCCAGCAGCGAATCGGCAACACTGCGCATCGGGCCCATCTTCACCGTATGGTTTGCCGCGAAGCTCTTGCTCATCGCGTCGGCCCCTTCCGGCTCGACGCCATAGACATGAATACGCGGGTTCACCAGGCGCAACGCGGTGGCGACACCCGCACCGAGCCCGCCGCCGCCGACCGGCACGATCACCGCGTCCAGTGCCGGCGTCTGCGTAGCCCATTCGTAGCCGAGCGTCGCGGTGCCGAGCACGGTGCGATACCCATTGAACGGGTGGATGAAGCGGCGCCGCTCGTCTGCCTCAATGCGTCGGACCTTGTCGAACGCCTGTGCACCGTCGTCGGCGAACACCACTTCGGCGCCATACTGCCGACACAGCTCGATGCGCGCCGGGCTGGCCGTCTTGAACATCACCACCTTAGCGCTGATACCCAGACGCATCGCGGCGTGCGCGACGGCGGCCGCGTGATTGCCGGCGCTCACGCACGTGACGCCGGCGCTGCGCTGTGCGTCGTTCAGCGTCAGCAGATTGGAGAACGCGCCGCGCACTTTGAAGGAACCTGCGGCCTGGAATAACTCGAACTTGAAGTTGATCGTCGTGCCTTCGAGGGACGGAAAATCGCTGCGATCGAAGGTCGGCGTGCGAATGACCCACGGGGCGAGCGCCAGGTGCTGCGCGGCGATATCATCGAGCGTCGGTACGCGTTGGCCATCGATTGACGCGGGCGTTGTCGATACGTTCGCCGCGGACGCAGCCAATGGCTTTGAAACAGGCGGCGGCGCGGCCCAGTCAGACATGTGCATTAACCTCGAGACTGGTGATCAGTTTGCGAATGAACGACTCACTCGCGCCAAGTTGCTCGAGCGAAACAAATTCGTTTGGCTTATGGGCTTGCTCGATATTGCCTGGACCGCAGACGACGGTCGGGATTCCGGCGCGCTGGAACAGGCCTGCCTCGGTGCCGTAGGCGACCTTGCGCTTGTCCTGGTCGGCGGTCAGCGCCCGTACCAGTTGCGTGATTGCTGCCTGCTCGCTGGCGTCCAGCCCCGGGGCAGCGGCGATCTCCGAGATCTCGATGGCTGCGGCCGGATGCTCGCGGCGCATCTGCGGCAGCAGCGTATCACGCGCATACGTCTCGATCTGCGCCAGAATGGCTTGCGGATCCATCGTCGGCAGGTTGCGGAATTCGAACTGGAATTCGCAGTGCGCTGGGACTGTATTGATCGCGTTGCCACCGGTGATCGTACTGGTCTGTGCAGTCGTAAACGGCACGTCGTAGAGCGTGTCGAACGGCCCCTGCGAGCGGTAGCGCTGCGCGACGTCGCGTATGTGACAAATCAGCCGCGCCGCATACTCGATTGCATTGAGTCCCTGTGGCGTCAGCGATGAGTGGGCCGCGTGCCCGCGCACGCAGCAGCGGTATGCATTGATCCCCTTGTGGGCGATGATCGGGCGCATGCTGGTCGGCTCGCCGACGATGCACCCTTCGGGTCGCAGGCCGCGCTTTTGCAGGTCCGCGAGCAGCAGGGGTGCGCCGGCGCAACCCACTTCCTCGTCGAATGACAGCGCGAAATGAATCGGCTTGGCGAGCTTGGCCGACTGCATTTGCGGCAGCAGCGCGAGCGCGGTGCCAATGAACCCTTTCATATCGCAGCTGCCGCGCCCGTAGAGCTTACCGTCGTCGATGCGGGCAACGAACGGATCGCTGTCCCATTGCTGTCCGTCGACCGGTACCACATCAGTGTGGCCGGACAGCACGATGCCGCCGTGCGTGGTGCCGTCATGAGCCGGCACGGTGGCGAACAGATTGGCCCATTGCCCTGTTTCGTCGTACGTAAGCGTCGCGTCGAGACCGACTGAGCGCAGGTAGTCGCGTACTGTTTCAATCAATCCGAGGTTGGGCAGGCGGCTCGTGGTATCGAAGCTAATCAGCTTCTCGGTCCACGCAATGGCGGCGGCGCTGGCGGGCAGGTCGGACGAGGGCGGAGTACCCGGCAGTGCCGCCGATGGACCGGCCGGTGCCGATGTCGCGGATGCAGACATAGTGTGGCTCCAATTGATCACGAGTCGATCATACCCAAAAACGAATCCGTTCCAAAGCTGCGGGGCGTAAATTCCCCTAGTGTCGTGCACACGGCATTTGACTCAAGCGGTTGCGCGACATGCGCGAGCGGCACAGCGTGGCGCCACTCACGCGTTGGCCCGCTGCTTGCCCGGTGCACCCAGCGTCCGCAGCGTTTCCTTGGCTGTCGCGACCCGGCTCGCCAGGTCAGGACTGTGCAGCTCGATCCGCAACTTGTCTTGCCCCGCCAGCTTGATGTGCCGGTGTTTCTGCACCATTTCGATGATGCGTATCGCGTCGATCGGCGGATTCGGCACGAATTGCAGCCCGATTGTGCTTTCCGCCGCGTCGATCTTGACGATGCCCAGCGGCTTGGCGGCCAGCCGCAGTCGATGCGTTTCAATCAGCGCCTGCGCCTGTGCTGGCAGCTTGCCAAAGCGGTCGATCAGCTCTTCATGGATGGCGTCGATGGCCTCGTCTGCCTCGCAATTGGCCAGTCGCTTGTACAGCGACAGGCGCTCTTGCACGTCGCTGCAATACTCGGCCGGCAGGATGGCCGGCACATGCAGGTTGATCTCGGTGGTAGCGGCCAGCGGCGCGTTTAAGTCCGGCTCGCGGCCATCCTTCAACGCGCGCACGGCGTCGTTGAGCATATCGGTATAGAGTTGGAAGCCAATTTCCTGGATGTCACCAGACTGCTTGTCGCCCAGCACCTCCCCGGTGCCACGGATCTCCAGATCATGCATCGCGAGATAGAAGCCGGCCCCCAGTTCCTCCATTTGCTGGATGGCTTCGAGGCGGCGCTGCGCCTGCCGGGTCAACGATTGTGGGTCGTTGACCAGCAAATAGGCGTACGCTTGATGATGGGAACGACCGACACGGCCCCGCAACTGGTGCAATTGGGCCAGGCCGAATTTATCGGCGCGATGAATCAGGATCGTGTTGGCGCTCGGCACGTCGATTCCCGTTTCGATGATCGTCGTGCACAGCAGCACGTTGGCCCGTTGCGCCACGAAGTCGCGCATCACGCGCTCAAGCTCGCGCTCGTGCATCTGGCCGTGCGCGACCGCAATGCGGGCTTCGGGCACCAGCGCTTCGAGCGCCGCGCGGCGGCTGTCGATCGACTCAACCTCATTATGCAGAAAATAGACCTGGCCACCGCGCTTAAGCTCGCGCAACATCGCTTCGCGGATCACACTGTCTTCCTCGCGTCGCACAAAGGTTTTGATGGCCAAGCGCTTTTGCGGCGCAGTGGCAATCACCGAGAAGTCCCGCAACCCTTCCAGCGCCATGCCCAGCGTGCGAGGGATCGGCGTAGCGGTCAATGTCAGCACGTCGACTTCCGCGCGCAGCGCCTTGAGGGCCTCCTTTTGCCGCACGCCGAAGCGGTGCTCCTCGTCGATGATCACGAGCCCCAGGCGCTTGAAGCGCACCTCTGCGGATAGCAGCTTGTGGGTGCCGATCACAATGTCGACGTTGCCGTCCTTGATCGCCTGGATCGAAGCACTGACCTCCTTGGCGGACTTGAACCGCGATAACTCGGCGATGCGCACCGGCCAGTCGGCAAAACGGTCGGTGAAGGTCTGCATGTGCTGCTCGGCCAGCAGCGTCGTTGGCGACAACAACGCCACCTGCTTGCCGCCGAGCACCGCGATGAAGGCCGCACGCAGCGCCACTTCGGTCTTGCCGAACCCGACGTCGCCGCACACCAGTCGGTCCATCGGCTTGCCATTGGTCATATCGCCGATCACTGCGGCGATGGCGGCGGCCTGGTCCGGCGTCTCGTCGAAACCGAAGCTTTCTGCAAAGCGCACGTAATCGCGCGGGTCCAGCGCGAACGCGTGGCCCTGGCGCGCTGCGCGGCGCGCATACAGGTTCAGCAGCTCCGCTGCGGTATCTCGGATCTGCTGGGCGGCGCGCCGCTTAGCTTTCTCCCATTGGCCCGAGCCGAGCGCGTGCAGCGGTGCGTTGTCCGGATCGGCGCCGCCGTAGCGAGAGATCATGTGCAACTGCGACACCGGCACATACAGCTTGCTGTCGCCCTGATACGCCAAGTGCAGAAACTCGGTGTCGCCTTCGCCCAGATCCATCGTCACCAGGCCCATGTACCGTCCGATTCCGTGCTGGCTATGAACGACAGGGTCGCCGACCTTCAGTTCAGACAGATCGCGCACCATCGAATCGACGTCGCTGGCCTGTTCCTGGCGCCGACGGCTGGCGCGGCGCGCGAGCGGCCCGTATAGCTCGGTTTCGGTGACCAGCGCAATATGTTCGGCCGGTAGTACGAAGCCGGATGCAATAGGCGCAACGGCCAGCCCGAACGGCGCGTCGCCTTGTACGAACGCGTCGAACGAATCGAACAGCGACGCCCGCAGATGGTGATCGGCGAGCAATTGAGCGATGGTCTCGCGGCGCCCAGCTGACTCCGCGACGAGCAGAACCCGCTGACTCGCCGTGTCGAGATAGCGACGCAGTGCGTCGAGCGGATCGTGCGCGTGCCGATCGATTGCTAGCGATGGCAGCGGCATCGACCAGCGCTCGGCGTCGTCCGAGGGCTTCGCACCAAGCGAGAGCCGCGCAAACGGCTTGGCCAACGTGAAGAAGTCCTGCTCGGATAGAAATAGTCGCGCGGGCGCCAGGATCGGACGCTCGCGATCATGCGACAGAAACGCGTGCCGCTGCTTCGTCTCGTCGCTGAACTGCCGGATCGACGCCTCGATATCGCCGACCAGCACCAAATGCGTGTGCTTGGGCAGGTAGTGGAACAGCGTCGCAGTGTCCTCGAAGAACAGGGGCAGGTAGTATTCGATACCCGCCGACGGCACGCCATTGCCGATGTCCTTGTAGATCGGCGCGCGGGACGGATCGCCTTCGAATTCGGCACGCCATCGACTGCGAAATGCAGTGCGTGCGGCCTCGTCGAACGGGAACTCGCGTCCCGGCAGCAGGCGTACGTCGTGCACCGGGTAAAGACTGCGCTGCGTATCGGGATCGAATGCGCGAATCGAATCAACCTGGTCGTCGAACAGGTCGATCCGGTACGGCAGCGACGAGCCCATCGGGAACAAATCGATCAGCGAGCCGCGCACGCAGTATTCGCCCGGACGCACGACCTGGCTCACGTGCTCATAGCCGGCCAGCGTGAGCCGCGACTTGAGCTTGGCTTCGTCCAGCCGCTGGCCTTGCTTGAACTCGAAAGTGTACGCGGCCATGAATGTGGCCGGCGGCATCCGATACAACGCGGTCGTGGCCGGCACGACGAGTATGTCGCAGCGCCCTTCGCCCAGGTCGTGCAGCGTGGCGAGCCGTTCCGAAATCAGGTCTTGGTGCGGCGAGAAGGTATCGTATGGCAGGGTTTCCCAGTCTGGTAGAAGCCGCACGCGCACGCCGGGCGCGAAGCAGCCGATTTCCTGCTGCAGGCGCTGCGCATCGACCGCGCTCGCGCAGATCAGCGTGAGCATCGGCATGCGGTCGCGATACGCCAAATGGTAGCGCGCAATCGCCAGCGCATCGGCGGACCCCGATGCGCCATCGAACGCATAGCGATGGCCCTCCTTGATGAGTGGAACGGGGCAGGAGAACGGGGCGGACGGTGAATCGGGCGGGGTAGCGGAATAATCTGGCATGAGCAGGCAATGAGGGCTGCGGGCGGCAACTTGAACCGCCTATTATAAAATCCGTCTTTCATTTTGACTCTGCACGGATTGTGCGACTTTCGTGACCTCCCGCCTGTTTGCCCTGATTCCCTGCGCCGGCACTGGCTCGCGCGCGGGCTCGCCAATCCCGAAGCAGTACCGGACGATTGCTGGACGCAACCTGTTGTACTACTCGCTGGCGGCATTCGATGCATGCTTGGAGTTTACCCAAACCCTGGTGGTGCTCGCGCCCGACGATGGCTATTTTGATCCGCGGCGCTTCGGCGCGTTGCGCTACGCGGTCAAGCGCTGCGGCGGCGAAACCCGACACGCATCGGTGCACAACGGGCTGCTCGCGCTGGCCGAATTCGGCGCGCGCGACGATGACTGGGTCCTGGTCCACGATGCGGCCCGACCGGGTATCACGCCGGGGTTGATCCGCGCACTAGTGGCCGCCGTGCGGGACGACCCGGTTGGCGGCATCGTGGCGATGCCGGTGGCCGACACGCTCAAACGGGTCAATCCGTCGCAGTGTGTTGCGGGCGGCGGCGACCCGGCGATACCGCGTATCGGCGCGACCGAGCCGCGCGACCATCTGTGGCAGGCGCAGACGCCGCAAATGTTCCGCATCGGCATGCTACGCGAGGCGCTTGTGCAGGCACAGGCGCGTGGCCATGCGGTGACCGACGAGGCTTGCGCGCTCGAATCGCTCGGTTACGCACCTCGGGTCGTGCAGGGCAGCTTGCGCAACTTCAAGGTGACGTATCCGGAAGATTTCGCGCTAGCCGAAGCGTTCCTCACGCATGATGCGGCGCGCTGAACACTGCCACGTCTGTCGCGCTACGCTCAGCTTGCCGCGGCGCTCAATCCACTCAACCCAGCAGGAGAACGACGAATGAATTTGCGAATTGGCCAGGGCTACGACGTGCATGTGCTCGTGCCGGGGCGGCCGCTGGTGCTCGGCGGCGTGACGGTGCCCTACGAATGCGGGCTGCTCGGCCATTCGGACGCCGATGCGCTGCTGCACGCGATCACCGATGCGCTGCTCGGCGCTGCGGCGCTGGGCGACATCGGCCGTCATTTCCCCGATACCGATCCGCACTTTGCCGGCGCCGATAGCCGGATGCTGCTGCGCGAGGCGGCGCGGCGGGTGGCGCAAGCGGGCTATCGCATCGTCAACGTGGACAGCACGGTGATCGCGCAGCAACCCAAGCTGGCCAAACATATTCCGGTGATGCGCGAGAACATTGCGGCGGATCTTGGCCTGGACGGCGACGCGGTCAACGTCAAGGCCAAGACCAACGAAAAGCTAGGCTATCTCGGCCGCGGCGAGGCCATTGAGGCACAGGCCGTGGTGCTGCTCGCCAGCCACTGAGGCGCCGCGGCTGCGGCAGGGGCGGGGCGTCGGGCGCTGCCGCCTGCCGGCATCCGCCCGAAGGGGCAATCGTGCTGCGCGTTGGCGTCGCGCCGAGGGTGGCCCTCATGCGCCGATGCGCGTATCAGACCGGCTCCGGACGGCCATTGCGGCTGAGCGGAAAATCGATCGTGACCTCCAGCCCCGGGCCGGGCACGCGATTGCGCAGCCGCAGCGAGCCGCGGTAGCGGCTGACGAGTCGCTGCACGATCGCCATGCCCAGCCCGGTGCCATCGGCCTGGCTGCGGGCCGTGTCCACACGGTAGAACGGGCGGGTCACCAGGCTGAGTTGGTCATCCGGGATGCCCGGGCCCTCGTCCAGCACCGATAACTCGACGCGAGCATGCACGAGCTGCGTCTCTATCGTGATGTGCGGGATGCCATCCTCCGCGCTGCACCCGTACTTGCGGGCGTTTTCGATCAAGTTGCCGACCACGCGGCGCAGATCCGTCGCGTCTGCATCAACCAGCGCGCCTTGCGACAGCCGCGTGGTGATACGCACGCCGTCTTCCGATGCTATACGCGTGACTGCTTCGCTGGCGATCATGGACAGGTCGACGCGCTCTGGCGCTCGCTGCACCGGGCGCGCATAGTCAAGGAAACGACCGATGATCCTGTCCATCTGCTCGATATCATCGATCATCGCGGCCTTCGTCGTGTCGTCCGACGGACTCATTTCGGTTTCGAGCCGCAGGCGGGCCAGCGGCGTGCGCAAATCGTGCGAGATGCCAGCAAGCATCAGCGCGCGGTCCGCCTCGAGTTGCTGCAAATCGCGAACCATCTGGTTAAAGCTGCGGTTTGTCTCGGCTGCGACGCCGAGCCCGCGCTCGGGCAGCGGCTCCGGCGTCTGTCCCTGGCCGACGCGGCGTGCCGCCATCGCCAGCCGCGAGAACGGCCGGTTCACCAGGCTCGTGATAAAAGCCGCCCCGAACAGCGACAGCGCCAGTGCAAACGTGCCCCAGCCGAACCATTGCAAGCCGGTGACGTTGTCGAGCTGCTCCCGGTCCAGCGCGACCCAGTAGTCGTCGTCATCGATCTTGAAGCTAATCCACACGCCCGGTATGTCATTGACCGACTGGGCGATGATGGTATCCTCGCCGAGCCGTGCGCGAATATTCTTCTCGATCAGCCGCGTCAATGATTCGTCCGGCTGTAGCGTGTACACATCGGTGGTCTCGCGCGGGTAGACCCGAACGCCCTCGTTGCTTTCTAGGTCCTGCAGCAGCGCGCGCCGCAGATCCGGGTCGGAGTACAGCAGCGCAGTGCGCGTGAGCTTGACGATCGCCACCAGTTGCATCGCGACGCGCTCGGCGCGCGGCTCGCGCTCAATTACCCGAAAGCTCTGGAACCATGCGGCCAGGCTCACTGCGATCAACAAAGCAATCAGCAGGAAGGTGCGCCAGAATAAACCGCCGAACGCGAGCGTTAGTAACCGACGGTCGATGCGCATCGTAGGAGGGCGTTAGTGTAACGAGCCGTCAAGCCGGGGCGTGCATCGCGCGGCGCATGTTCAGGCAGCGCCATCGGGAATGAACACGTAGCCCAGGCCCCACACGGTCTGGATGAAGCGCGGGCTGCCCGGATCGGGCTCGATCAGCTTGCGCAGCCGCGAGATCTGCACGTCGAGGCTGCGGTCAAATACCTCATATTCGCGGCCGCGCGCCAGCTCCATCAGCTTTTCTCGCGACAGCGGCTGGCGCGGATGGCGCGCAAACACCTTCAGCACCGAAAACTCGCCGGTGGTCAGCGGGATCTCCTGGCCATTCTTGGTCAGCGTACGGGTGGCCAGGTTCAGCGCGAACTCGCCGAACTCGAACACTTCCGCTGTCTCCGATGGCGCGCCGGGCAACTCCGATGGCGCTTGGCGACGCAATACCGCATGAATGCGCGCAACAAGCTCGCGAGGATTGAATGGTTTCGGGAGATAATCGTCTGCACCCATTTCGAGGCCAACGATGCGATCCACATCCTCTCCCTTTGCTGTAAGCATGATGATCGGCGTGCGGTCGTTACTGCCGCGCAAACGGCGGCAGATCGACAGGCCGTCCTCACCAGGCAGCATCAAGTCGAGCACGAGCAGGTCGAAGCGCTCGCGGACCCACAGCTTGTTCATCGAAGGCGCGTTTTCCGCCACGTATACGTTGAAACCCTGTTCGCCTAGATAGCGACGCAACAGGTCGCGCAAACGGGGATCGTCATCGACCACGAGAATTTTTGATGGGCTTTTGGTTTCCATGACGGAATCTTAGCGCGTTAGGGCCGGCCACGAGTTGGGCTTAATTATAGGGTTACACAAGGTTACAAAATTTACCCATGCCGGCGCATGTGGTAAACCGGCCACGCGTAGACTTCGTTATAAGCAAGGGTCTTATGGTCGCAACGAAGAGCAAGATATTGTCGCAAGCAACGAAGGGAACGACATGACGGCGTGGGTGCGATACGTGAGGGCAGGCGCGCTCGGGCTTGCTCTGGGCGGCGCCGTAACCGGCACGATCGTCCACACGAGTCCGGCGTTTGCGCAAGGTAACCGCGAGCGGCCGTCGCCTCCCAAGGGGCTACACCGGTACACGCCGCCCAAGCCGGCCCAGCCGCCTGCCAGCGAGGCGGCGAATCGCTCCGCCGTACCCACCGAGTTCGACCAGCAGCGCAGACGCGATGGACGCATGACACCGGAAGAGCGGCGTTTGCTGCGCCAGCATATCGAAGATGCCGTACGCGAACTGTACAAGCGATAAGCTTGGCCGCCGCGCGATCATGATGCTGCGGCACCGACGGATTCTCATCGAGCGTTTTGAACGCCAGCTAAGCTTGCCAGATCGTGCATCGGAGACAATTTCTTACTGTTGGTGGCGCCGCGCTGTGCGCACTGTGCGTACCCGGCTTGCCGGGGCTGCTTGCGGCGCGGGCGCCACATGCAATGGTTGCCGCGCTTGGCCGCGAAGCGCCGGTCCGCCGGATGACGTTGATCCTGATCGAGCTTAGTGGCGGCAACGATGCGTTGAACACGGTCATTCCGTATGAGGATCCGCGCTATCGGCAGCTAAGGCCAACGATCGGAATCGCGCGCGAACGAGTGATTCCGCTCAACGGGGGTACCGGCCTGCATCCGTCGCTGGCCGCGCTGAAGCCGTGGTGGGACGACGCGTCGCTCGCCATCGTGCAAGGCGTGGGCTACCCGCGGCCGAACCTGTCCCACTACCGTTCACGGGAAATCTGGGAAACTGCATCGGCATCGCACGAATACCGACATGACGGCTGGCTGGCCCGGGCCTTCGCACCATCGGCGGGGCAACCGCCGTCGCCAGTGCAGTCGCCATTGCCAGCGCAGCTGCCGTTGCCAGGAGAGGGATTGTCAGGGCCCGGACCTTCGCGAGAGCAGGGCCGACTACCCAGGCGGGGGCCATCGCTCGAATATGGAGATCGCGGCTATCAGTTTGCGACCCGCTTTGCCCGCGACGCATTCGGTGCGGCAATCAGTCACGCCATGCAGCGGCTTGCTCTCGCGCGCCACGATCCGACGCATGCGCCATCCGTGATCCGGCTTACGTTGAGCGGTTTCGACACCCATCATAACCAGCCGGCACGGCATGCCGCGTTGCTCGCACAGTTGGCCGACGGCATGGTCGCGCTGCGCGGCGCGTTGACAGAACTCGGCTGCTGGGAGTCAGCGCTGATCATGACGTATGCGGAATTCGGCCGCCGTGCCGACGAAAACGCCGATGGCGGCACTGAACACGGTACCGTTGCTGCACACTTCGTTGCCGGTGGACGCGTGCGGGGCGGATTCTATGGTGTCGCGCCGCAACTGAGCCAGCTTGATGGTGACGGCTATCTGCCCCTCGGTATCGATTTCCGCTCGCTCTATGCGACGGTGCTGCAGCAGGGGTGGGGTATCGAGGCGGCCCCCGTGCTTGGTGCACGGTTCGATACGTTGCCGGGGTTGTTGCGCTGAACAGGTGCCCGGAGATGACGGGCGTCCGGGGATGGGTGCCGTTGCGGGCGCAAGTGCGTCAGCGCGTGCGCCAGGCAATCCACAACTTGCGCAGCGGCGTTAGCGCGATGCGCTGATGCAGCACGCGATAGTCTTCTGCCTCGAGTTCGTGCAGCAGCGCCAGCGACATGGCGGCTTGCGCGCGGAGCACGCGCTGCGTCCGGCGCTCGGCGGCCGGCATCGCGCCGAGCGCCTCGGTGAGCGCGCGACGCGCACGCTCGACCTGGAACGACATCAATTGCGTGAAGCCTTCGCCGTAGCGACGATGCAGGATGTCGGCGGCTGTCACGCCGAATCGCTGCATTTCGTCGATCGGGATGTAGATGCGGCCGCGTCGCGCGTCCTCGCCGGTGCGCTCGACGATATCGGCAAGCAGCAACGCCCGCCCGAGCGCCGGGGCCCATGACGCCAGGCTGGCCGGCTCGCGCGCGGTGACTCCGGCCACCGTATTCGCCAATGCAGCGCCCACTTGCTCCACGTAACGGTGCAGTCCCGCGAAATCGAGATAGCGTGCCTGGTCCAAGTCCATCTGGTAACCGGATAGCCACGTCATGAACGTTCCGATCGGCGCCGTGCTGGCGTAATGGCGGGCAATCGCCTGCGTCACCGGATGGGTCGGCGCATCCTGTGCGAGGGCGCTGAATTCGCTCTGCCACCAGGCGAGCTTGGCGCGCCCGACGGCAGGATCACTCACCTCGCTGACGCTTTCAGCAAGTTCCCGATGCAATGCGTACAGCGCGGTCAACAACGGCTGCGCGGTCAACGGCGCCCGCCGCAGAGCATAATACGTGCTGGATCCGGCCGGGGCCGCCTTTTGCTGGCAATAATCGTCGATATTCACGCGAAGCGAGACGTGCAAGAGCGCGCGCGGCGTTGTACCGCGCGCAAAGCACCAAAGTTTAGCATTGGCCGTACACGCGGTGCAGACAACGCGCGGCGAATCGGTTAGAATCTTGCGCTTGCAGCGCTCGGGTCGGGCTGACCGACCTTCGGCGAGGCAGAACAGCACAACCGGGCGGCGTGCAATGCGCCCCTGGATGCGAGGATGGCGAAATTGGTAGACGCACCAGGTTTAGGTCCTGACGCCCGCAAGGGTGTAGGGGTTCGAGTCCCCTTCCTCGCACCACAAATCTACCGCCGGCGTACGCCGTGGCCGCTATCAGGGCGCCGGCGAGGGCCGTGCGCGAGCAGCGGGCCGCGTGCCGGGCCGAGCTACGCCCGCGTGTCAGTCGTGCCGATCATGCCGTCATCGTCGGCAACCCGCTACCCCTTTGCAGGATAATCAGATGGCCGAAAGGATCGTCGGCAATTTTATCGTTCGCACGATGCAGAATTCGACGCGGCCGGGCGAATGGACGTCCACTTACTTCGTTTCCCGGCTTGACGCGAAGCTGCGCGAGGGGTGGGTCGTGCGACAGACGATCGACGCAATATTCGACAACCAGAATGCCGCCGCCGAGTATGCGCTTGACGCCGGCGTTAAGGCGGCCGCTCGGCTTGCGCCCGATGCGCGCGGCGCCGGTCGCGAGCGCGGCTAGCGTGTCGACGCGCTCGCGCGTTTGGCGCGCGGTTTAGTCGTTTTCTGTGCCGTCAATACCTCCAAGTTGCGTGCTGCGGCAATCACCTTATCGAGCAGCCGGCTCAGTTGGGCATGCTCGCGCTCGCCAAGCACAGCGAACATGTCGTCGTTCCAGCGCCGCGCGATCGGCATGATTTTGCGATACAGCGCGCGCCCAGCCGGGGTCAGCGACACGACGACGATACGTCCATCGTCGCGGCTTGCTTGGCGCTGCAGTAGCGCGCGCCGCATCAAGGCTTCCGCGGCGCGACTTGCCTGGCTCTTGTCGAGATTGGCGTGCCGGGCCAGTTCCATGACCGAGAACGGCCCGAATGCGCCGACGGCTGCGATCACGCGCGCCTCGGCGATCGATATGCCGATTTTGCGCTGATAAAGCTCGCTGATGCCGCGCTCGGACAGCTTGTTGAGCACGTGTATGCGGTAGGTGAGGAATTGGGTCAGGCCGGATTGATTGGCAGAAGTCATGTCGTTCCTGTTGAAGAGTCTAGCGTAGAGAGGTGAATTTGACGCGCGCAAGCTGCTCCGCGGTATTGCTGAACAGCGTCGGTGCGTTGCGGATGGCTGAATCATGGGGCCCGGCACCGGCGAAAAGCAGCGGGCGAAATGCTCGCTCAGCCGCGGCAGCGCGTCGGGATCGAGTGCGCCGGACAGCAACGTGGTCGGCACGCCCGCGCGCCAGTTTCCAGCAGCGTGGCATAGCGGGCGCGCCATGCCGGGTGCGGGTCCCGGCATGGGATGGCTACACAGCCGTGGCGGCAGCCGGGCGAGCATCGGTGCGATGAGATGAAGAAGCAGGCATCGGAACAACCAGCCTCCTAGCGTCTTATGGTTGGCCGCTCGACAACGGGGTGAACCGAGAGCTTATCAAACGCGGCGCGCGCTGCCATCCGTCGGGCAGGCGCGACGGCGCGCGGCGCATGGGCAAAATCGTGCGCCAGACGGAGTAAAACCGCGATTTCCGATGTCACGAGTCAATAGTTTGCTAAACTATCCGGCTTTCCAGACCCGACTGGCTGTGCCACCGCGCGCGTCCCCCGGTATCGGGCCGCCGGTCGCCTGGCGCACGGAGAACTAGACGCTCGAACACTTTAGGACGGATTGAATTCATGGCTAACGTTGTAGAAAACCTCGGCAAACTCGAACGGCGCGTGACGATTTCGCTGCCGAAGGAGGTCGTTCAAAAGGAAATCGACGCGCGTATCCGCAAGCTGGCGAAGAATGTCCGCATGCCTGGTTTCCGGCCCGGCAAAGTGCCGTTGAAGATGGTCACGCAGCAGTACGCCGGCCAGGTCGAGGCAGAAGTGCTCAGCGACAAGATTGGCAAGGCGTTCTTCGACATCAGCCGCGCGGAGAACCTGCGCGTGGCGGGGCAACCGAGCTTCGCGGCGAAGCAGGAACCGGCGCAGGATGACGTGTATGCGTTCGATGCGACGTTCGAGGTCTATCCGGAAGTGAAGCTCGGCGACATCTCGAGTGCGGAAATCGAGCGGAAGACGACGACGATCAGCGACGCAGAGATCGACCGTACCCTCGAAATCCTGCGCAAGCAGCGGGTACATTTCCACTCCCGTGACGAGGCGGGCGAGCATGGCACAGGCGGCGACGATGTCAGCGCGCAGAACGGCGATCGCGTGACAGTCGACTTCGTGGGTAAGATCGACGGCGAGGCATTTGCCGGTGGCAGTGCAGAGGACTTCGCGTTCGTCCTCGGCGAAGGCCGGATGCTGCCAGAGTTCGAGCAGGCGGCGCTGGGCCTGAAAGCGGGTGAGTCGCGAGAATTCGACCTGAAGTTCCCCGACGATTATCATGGCAAGGAAGTGGCCGGCAAGACCGCGCGTTTCACAATCACCGCCAAGAAGGTCGAATGGCCACATCAGCCTGAAATCGACGCGGAATTTGCGAAGTCGCTCGGTATCGCGGATGGCGACTTGGCGAAGATGCGTGCGGAGATCAAGGATAATCTGGCACGCGAGGCGAAGCGCCGCACGCAGGCCATCCTGAAGAATCAGGTGATGGATGCGCTGTTAAAGCTCGCCGAGTTGGATGCGCCGAATGCGCTGATCGAGCAGGACCAGCAGCGTCTGGTCGAAATGGCGCGTCAGGATCTGGCACAACGCGGCGTGCCCGATGCGGCGAAAGCCCCGATTCCGGCCGAGATGTTCAAGGAGCAGGCCGAGCGTCGCGTGAAGCTCGGATTGATCCTAGCCGAGTTGGTCAAGGAACATAAGCTGGAGGCGAAACCCGAGCAGATCCGAGCCGAGGTGGACGAATTCGCGAAAAGCTACGAAGACCCGAAGGAAGTCGTGCGCTGGTATTATTCGAACCAGCAGCGTCTTGCCGAGATGGAAGCGTACGTGGTCGAGAGCAACGTCGTCGACTTCGTGTTAGGCAAGGCGAAGGTGACCGATAAGGAAGTCGGCTTCGAGGAACTGGCGAACGCCTCGCAGGCAGCTCAGGCGTAACGGCGCGCAACAGGGCGGCGGGCGAAACGGTCGAGTAGACGGTTTCGAACGCCGCTTATCATTTGTGCGCGGTTTTTGCATTCCGGTTATTGTTGCATCACCGAAGCACCGAACAACTCCAGACAGAAGGACAGACGCATGACGTTCCGCGCAGATTTGCTGAATCAACTGGCCACGCACGCGCCCCGGGATTTCGAGGCCCAGGCCCTGGGCCTTGTGCCGATGGTCGTCGAGACGAGCGGCCGGGGTGAGCGTGCCTACGATATTTACTCGCGCCTGCTCAAGGAGCGGCTGGTCTTTCTGGTGGGCGAAGTGAACGACCAGACCGCGAATTTGGTCGTCGCTCAATTGTTGTTTCTCGAGAGCGAAAATCCGGATAAGGACATCAGTCTGTACATTAACAGCCCGGGTGGCTCGGTATCGGCCGGCATGGCGATCTACGATACGATGCAGTTCATCAAGCCGGACGTGACCACACTGTGCATGGGACTGGCGGCCAGCATGGGCGCGTTCCTGCTCGCCGCCGGCGCGAAAGGTAAGCGCATTGCGCTGCCTAATGCGCGCGTGATGATTCACCAGCCGCTGGGCGGCGCGCGTGGCCAGGCATCCGATATCGAAATCCAGGCGCGCGAGATCCTGTTCCTAAAGGAGCGCCTGAACAACCTGCTCGCGCAGCATACTGGGCAACCGGTTGAGCAGATCCAGCGGGATACCGATCGTGACAATTTCATGTCAGCCGAGGACGCGCAGGCTTATGGGTTGATTGACCAGGTGCTGCATAAGCGTCCGTGATGCGGCACTCGTTAAAGGGGCCCGCTGTTGTGCCGGGCGGGATTTCACCGATAGGTGCCGCCAGAAAACTGCCGACAATGGACTTATGACCGGTTCCGCACTGCCGGGGGTAGTCAATCGGCGTATGATGTGAAAGAAGTGTCCGGAGGCTTATATATTTATGGCGGACAAGAAAGGTTCGAATAGCGAGAAGCTGCTGTACTGCTCGTTTTGCGGAAAGAGTCAGCACGAGGTCAAGAAATTGATCGCGGGGCCGTCGGTCTTTATTTGCGATGAATGCATTGACCTGTGCAACGAAATCATCCGTGACGAGGCAGCCGGCGCGTCCGGCGATGCGGGGATCAACCGGTCGGACCTGCCCAGCCCGCTGGAAATACGAGAGATTCTCGATCAATATGTGATCGGGCAGGAACGGGCGAAGAAGATTCTCGCGGTGGCAGTGTACAACCACTACAAGCGTCTGAAGCATCTCGACAAGAAGGACGACGTCGAGTTGTCCAAAAGCAACATTTTGTTGATTGGGCCGACTGGATCAGGCAAGACGCTGCTCGCACAAACGCTTGCAAGGCTGCTGAACGTGCCGTTCGTGATCGCGGATGCAACCACGCTGACAGAGGCGGGCTACGTCGGCGAGGACGTCGAGAACATTATTCAGAAGCTGCTGCAAAATTGTAATTACGAGGTCGAGAAGGCGCAGCGCGGTATCGTTTACATCGATGAGATCGACAAGATCAGCCGCAAATCGGACAACCCGTCGATCACCCGTGACGTATCGGGCGAAGGTGTGCAGCAGGCGCTGCTTAAGCTGATCGAAGGCACGATGGCGTCGGTGCCTCCGCAAGGTGGCCGCAAGCATCCGAACCAGGACTTCATCCAGGTCGATACGACCAACATCCTGTTCATTTGCGGGGGAGCATTCGATGGTCTCGAAAAGGTCATCACGGACCGTACCGAGAAGACCGGCATTGGTTTTGGGGCCAGTGTGAAGAGCAAGCAGGACCGAGACGCGGGCGAGGTGCTGCGGGATGTCGAGCCAGAAGACCTGATCAAATTCGGCTTGATCCCCGAACTCATTGGCCGCTTGCCAGTTGTCGCGACGCTGGGCAAACTCGACGAGGCCGCGCTGATGAAAATCCTGGTCGAGCCAAAAAACGCGTTGGTGAAGCAGTACCATAAGCTGTTCAACATGGAGCGGGTGGAGCTTGAGATTCGGCCCGCGGCGCTGCAGGCGGTCGCGAAAAAGGCGATTCGCCGCAAGGCCGGCGCGCGCGGCTTGCGCTCGATCCTGGAACAGGCATTGCTAGATGTCATGTACGAGCTACCGACGCTTAAAGGGATCAGCAAAATTATCATCGATGAGAACGTCATCGACGGTGACGGCAAGCCATTGCTGATCTATGAAGACACGCCAAAGGTAGCTGGGAGCAATTGATCGGCGACGCGCCTGCGTGGCGAGGGCCGTTCATGGCGACGTGGACGGCTTTTTTCGTTTAAAGTGGAGCGATCCAAAACTTTTGCGCATCCTGCGACTCGGATTGGAAGTTTCTGCATCTGTCCGTGCCCCGAGGCTTGCAATACGGCGTTATTGCCTCAACTTTCGAACGAACTGATTCCACACTGGGGATAGAAATGTCAGGAAGCCAACTTCTCCCGACTGAACGCACCACTTTGCCGCTGCTTCCGCTGCGGGATGTGGTCGTGTTCCCGCACATGGTGATACCGCTGTTTGTTGGCCGCCCGAAATCGATTAAGGCCCTTGAAGCGGCAATGGAAGGCGGCAAGCACATTATGCTGGTCGCGCAAAAGGCCGCTGCGAAGGACGAACCGACTGAAAAGGACCTCTATGAGGTCGGATGCGTCGCCAATATCCTGCAAATGCTGAAGCTGCCGGACGGCACTGTGAAGGTGCTGGTCGAGGGGCTGCAGCGCGCCAAGACATTGTCGATCGAAGAGCAGGAGACGATGTTCTCGTGCGAGTTGATGCCGCTGGAGCCGGACCGTGCCGACAGTGCGGAGACCGAGGCACTGCGACGCGCAATCGTGTCGCAATTCGACCAGTATGTGAAGCTTAACAAGAAGATCCCCCCCGAGATCCTGACGTCACTGTCTGGCATCGACGAGGCAGGGCGCTTGGCCGATACGATCGCCGCGCATCTGCCGCTGAAGCTGGACCAGAAGCAAAACATCCTGGAGATGTTTCCTGTTGTTGAGCGCCTGGAGCACTTGCTTGCGCAACTCGAGGCCGAAATCGACATCCTGCAGGTCGAGAAGCGCATCCGTGGGCGCGTGAAGCGCCAGATGGAAAAGAGCCAACGCGAGTATTATCTGAACGAGCAGGTCAAGGCGATCCAGAAGGAGCTTGGCGAGGGCGAGGATGGCGCCGACATTGAGGAGCTTGAGAAGCGGATCACGGCTGCGCGTATGCCGAAGGAGGCGAAGAAAAAGGCGGATGCTGAGCTTAAGAAGCTGAAGCTGATGTCGCCAATGTCCGCCGAAGCCACGGTGGTGCGCAACTACATCGAGACATTGATCGGCCTGCCGTGGCGCAAGAAGAGCAAGGTCAACAACGATCTGGCGAATGCCGAACGTGTGCTGGACGAGGACCATTTCGGTCTCGAAAAGGTGAAGGAGCGCATCCTCGAGTATTTGGCGGTTCAGCAACGTGTGGACAAGGTGAAGGCGCCGATCCTGTGTCTGGTCGGGCCTCCCGGCGTGGGCAAGACCTCGCTTGGGCAGTCGATTGCGCGCGCAACGAACCGCAAGTTCGTGCGCATGGCGCTCGGCGGCGTGCATGACGAGAGCGAGATTCGCGGTCACCGTCGCACTTACATCGGATCGATGCCGGGCAAAATCCTGCAGAGCCTGACGAAGGTGAGCGTACGCAATCCGTTGTTCCTGCTCGACGAAGTCGATAAGATGGGGATGGACTATCGCGGCGACCCATCGTCCGCGTTGCTCGAGGTGCTGGATCCGGAACAGAACCACACGTTCTCAGATCACTACGTCGAGGTCGATTTCGATCTGTCGGACGTGATGTTTGTGGCGACGTCGAATTCGCTGAATATTCCGGCGCCATTGCTGGATCGGATGGAAGTGATTCGGCTGTCCGGCTACACCGAGGACGAAAAGGTCAACATCGCACAGCGCTACCTACTACCTAAACAAAAGCGCAACAATGGGCTGAAGGAAGGCGAGATCGATGTGACCGAAGCGGCAATTCGCGACATTATCCGTTACTACACGCGCGAGGCGGGGGTGCGCTCGCTCGAGCGCGAAGTGTCGAAGATCTGCCGCAAGGTCGTGAAGATGCTGCTGCTGAAGAAGGCGGATGGCGCGATCACGATCGATGGCGGCAACCTGGATACGTTCCTGGGCGTGCGCAAGTTCGACTTCGGGCTGGCGGCGAAGGAAAACCAGATTGGCCAGGTCACCGGGCTGGCATGGACGGAAGTCGGCGGCGACTTGCTGACGATTGAGGCGGCGCTGATGCCCGGCAAGGGCAACGTGATACGTACCGGCTCGCTCGGCGATGTGATGAAGGAGTCCGTCGAGGCCGCCCGCTCGGTCGTGCGTTCGCGCTCGCGCCGGCTGGGCATCACGGATGAGGGGTTCGAGAAGAGGGACATCCACATCCACGTGCCGGAAGGCGCGACGCCGAAGGACGGTCCTTCTGCGGGCATCGCGATGACGACCGCGCTGGTGTCGGTGTTGACCGGCATCCCGGTGCGCGCTGACGTTGCGATGACCGGCGAGATCACACTGCGTGGCGAAGTACTGCCGATCGGTGGACTGAAGGAGAAGTTGCTGGCTGCGCACCGCGGCGGCATCAAGCTCGTGCTGATTCCGGAAGAAAACGTGAAGGATCTCGCCGAGATTCCGGATACGGTGAAGAACAGCATCGAGATCGTGCCGGTGCGTTGGATCGACAAGGTGTTGGAACTGGCGCTCGAGCGGATGCCGGATGCGCTGCCGGAAGAAGACACCAAGCCTGCGCCGGTCGCCGATGGTCAGACGAAGGAAGCGGGCAGCGAAGTCGTCAAGCACTGAAATCCGCGTGGCGCCGTGCGCTGGGAGCGCCGTAGTGCGACGCAGCGCAAAGAACTTGCAGCGAGCCGCTTGCCGTGGCTCAGTCGTGCTACCGAATACCCCGCATGCGTGAGCTGCGGGGTGTTTTATTTGGATTCAGGGATGTTCCGGATACGCCTGCGAATCGCCTTGACACAACGGTTTTGGATGCTTTTAATGGCTCCGCGCGGCTTGCGGCCGGCGCATCACCCCGGGCGTGCACCAAATGCGCCCGCAACCCATGCCCAACTCATGCTAAGGGCGGAAAATGAACAAGACAGACCTGATTGATCACATTGCAGCACACGCGGATATCTCGAAGGCCGCTGCGGGACGTGCGTTGGACGCCTTGATCGGTGGCGTCAAGGGAACTTTAAAGAAGGGCGGCAGCGTTACACTCGCTGGCTTTGGCACGTTTGTAGTGGGCAAGCGCACTGCCCGCACGGGACGCAATCCCCGCACCGGTGCCGTTATCAACATCAAGGCGACCAAAGTGCCCAAATTTCGGCCGGGGAAAGCGCTGAAAGATGCAATTGACCATTGATTTTTTCTTCCTCGCAAGAGTCTAGCGGACATGGGCTCCAATTCTGCTTCGAATCCGCGATCTTTCTGCGCCGCCGCATGCGTGCTCGGCCTCATTAAAGGCTCTATGATGGGCTGAGGGATAAGAAAATAGCAGGGGAGTGTAAGGAGCCGTCAGGTTATGAGGAATCTCTGCTACTCCTAACGCGCATAGCTTCTGGCAACGCGCTGCGAATGTCGGAAAAATTATTTGGAAAGCCTGTCAATTTGGAATTTAATGCGCTCGGCTTAGTCTTGATTCATCGGATGAAAGCCTCTGGCGGTACGTTGTCGTCTTCGAATATCATTGGTTACGATTTGACGAAGGCGGAAACGCATCAAATGACTATTCCCGCAACGTATGCACCAAGGGGTTGGTTTAACGGTACATTATCCTATCTAGACGTGGATGGAGAAAGCGTTACTTTTACGGCCGGAGTAACGCAGACTACGAAAAGACGCCGACACTTGCCGCAATAGTGGGCGGTTACGGGGACATGACCTAAGGTTAAATACGCGAATTTACTGGTGTCCCTATTAAAACTGACGAGTTTATAGCGTTCAATAGCGGGACGTGCAAGGCGAAAGGAGCAATCGCACCTCGTACTTCCGCTGTCGTGTATTCGCTGACACTGAATTTTGACGAGTCTCTGTCACCTTCCGCGTATTCTGGTCAAACGCTATTAGGCATTGCGGGACTGGATGGCAAGTTAATGACCATGGTTGCTCGTGCAGCGGACACGTCATATCCGTTGCTGTTTTTGGGGTCAAATGGTAGTGTGAGTCTCTCTCTGTGAGATAATCAAAATCTCTCATGCTTTGAGCTTAGTGGAGCACGTAAATGGGAACCAAGTACGAACAGGACGTGGTGGCGTGGGCCAACGAACAGGCCGCCCTGCTGCGCGCCGGTCAGTTCTCGGCTCTGGACATCGAGCACATCGCGGAGGAGATCGAGGACGTGGGCAAGAGCGAACAACGTGAATTGGCGAACCGGATGGCCGTGCTTCTGGCTCACCTGCTCAAGTGGCAGTACCAGTCGGGCCGACGGGGTTCAAGCTGGCAACGCACGATCAAGGAGCAACGGCGGGCATTGGATGCCGCGCTAAACGATACTCCTAGCCTTAAAAACTCTTTGTCCAATCACAACTGGATTGCTCGGACGTGGGCTGATGCGGTTTCCAAGGCCGTTGAGGAGACCGGCTTGGATGTGTTCCCCGACGCCTGCCCGTGGTCGATGGATCAGGTGCTGTCCGTGTCGTTCTACCCTGATCAACTGTAATGGATAGGTGCGCGTGCAACTGCGCCAACGTACGCTCATGCGGCGGACACGGCACATCCGCTGCTGTTCAGAAGAGCAAAGTAGTAGGATCCGAAGGTTGACCGTCTAATTCGCATTTAACCGACAGGCGGCCTTACAATTGCCGCCCGTACCACACAACCCAGTCAATAAAGTTGCGATAGGCTGACCGGGCACCTCGTTGTGCGCTCCGCGTAAAGCTGTTTACAGCCTCTACAGCGGCTTCGCTGTTCCCAGAGGAGGAGAAGGTGTTTCCCCGCCGGCTTCCAGCGGTCCATTACAGGCCTGACGTGGCCCCTACACTTGCCGCCCGAACCACACCACGCGTCCGATGACAGCGAACCCCCGCTGATCATTCGCGTTTTCTATTGGCACTTCATACGGCGGGTAGTCCGCGTTCGCGGAGATGACCCGACGATAAGGGCCGTGCAAGCGTTGCAGCCGCTTCACAAGTACCTGACGTCCACTCGAATAGCGTAATGCCGTCCTGCGGCGACGTAAGCGCAAGATCAAAGAGAACGTCGTGCAGACAGGGTACAAAGAATCGCCGTACCCGTAGTACCCCCTTAAACGCTGGTAAAGCGCTGAAAGATGCATTAAACTAGCGTACTCTGTTGGACACGAAGTCGAACGGGTGCTTAGCTCAGTTGGTAGAGCGGCGCCCTTACAAGGCGTAGGTCGGGGGTTCGAACCCCTCAGCACCCACCATTCCGTTTCGCGAAGCCGTCCAACTCAGTCTAAGGAAGTCTGCTGTCGACCTGAAACCCGCATGGCTATTGGCTCTGCGGGTTTTTGTTTTCGTGTCTGTTGCTGCTAGTGTTGTACCCGCCATCGCCCCTGCGGGGGTTGCGCCAATACAACCTCGTTCTAGCGGGACGCTTGCACGACAAAACTCAATTCGCCCACGCACTGGCTCGCGCTGACGCCGACCATGCCGACATTGACGCGCTGATCCGGCTCGAATGCATACTCGGCGATATTGCGATCCTTCGGATCGAGCCGATCGTACATTGCCTGACGCGATGGTCCGCCGTCAGACAGGTTTTTTGACCATATTGGGCAAAGCCCGATCATAGATGATATTTACCCCGGGATTGCATTCGTTCTCCGGGTACAGGGCGACCCAACCGCCTTGGGACAAGTTCATGAAGCGGATCTTGGCGGCCTCCGCCTGCGTGGACACTTTGACGGGGACGGCCAGGGTGGCGCATCCGCCCATCATCCGGGTGGGATCGCGATACGCTGCACTGCACAACCAAGCAGCGCGACCGGCGCGGCGGCCAACTGTCCGGGAACTGCGGTGACGCCGCGTAGGCGACGGCCCCCGTGACGGTGGACGTCAATGTGCCAAACTGGCTCCATGGCCGCCACTACACAGGCACGGCGCAACGCTGCGCTGTACTGCCGCGTCTGTTTCAACGGACGGAGTCAGGCGCTTTGCCGCCCACGCGATTTGCCCGCTCGCCGCGGTAAGGTAATATCGAGCGTTTATTGATTGTCGGCCTTGCCGGCTGCGTAACGTACTCAACCGATCTCATGCTCGACTTCTTTCGTAACCACAAGCGCCTGATGATGTTTCTGCTGGTGATCCTCATTGTGCCAGGGCTCGGCTTCGTCGGCGTTCAGGGCTTTCGTAACTTCTTTGACGACAGCGCGGACGTCGCGAGTGTCGCCGGCCGCAAGATCACCCGGGCCGAATACGAGGGCGCCATGCGCGAACAGCTCGATCGCGCACGCCAAGTATTGGGCGCAAGCTTCGATGCAAAGGCAATCGATACGCCGGAAATGCGCCGTGCGATCCTAGACAGTCTGGTGCAGCAGCGCGTGCTGGCCAAGGCGACCGAGGATCTGCATCTGAGCGCGTCTGACCAAGCAGTGCTGCGCGCGGAGCAGAGCATCCCGGCGATTGCCTCGTTGCGCAAGCCCGACGGCACATATGACGTAGACCAGTACAAGCAATTGCTGGCGATGCAGGGCATGACGCCGGAATCGTTCGATGAGCGTGTACGCTACCAATTGGCGAGCCGCCAGTTGCCAGACGGCATCCAAGCAAGCGCGTTCGCGCCCAAGGCCCTCGCGCAGCAGCTGGCGAGCCTGTCGGAACAGAGCCGTGAGGTGCAGGGCCTGGCACTGCATGCGACCGACTATGCAGGCAAGGTGCAACCGAGCGACGTCCAGCTCAAGCAATACTACGATGCGCACCATGATGCGTTCGCGACGCCAGAGCGCGCGACCGTTGAGTATCTGACGCTGTCGGCCGATGCGCTTGCGCAGCGCGCGCAGCCGAGCAAGGCAGACCTGAAGAAGTATTACGACGACAACGCGACAAAGTTCAAGACGCCCGGCGAAGTGCGCGCCAGCCACATCCTGATCGCAGTCGCTGCCAGTGCGAGCAAGGCGGAGCGCGACAAGGCGCGGCAGAAGGCCGAGTCGATTCTCACTCAGGTGACCGCGCATCCGGAGCAGTTTGCCAAGCTGGCGCAACAGAATTCGGACGACCCCGGTTCCAAGGACAAGGGCGGCGACCTCGGCTTCTTTGGGCCGGGCATGATGGTCAAACCGTTCTCCGACGCCGCCTTCAAGCTGAAAAAAGATCAGGTCAGCGGCATCGTGCAAAGCGATTTTGGCTATCACATCATCAAGGTGACGGACATTAAGCCGGAACAGATCAAGCCGTTTGACGAAGTCAAGGTGACGATTGCGACCGAGTTGAAGACCGAGCAGGCCACCAAGGCCTATGCGGAACAAGCCGATGCGTTCACGAACGTCGTCTACGAGCAAGCCAACAGCCTGAAGCCGGCTGCGGACAAATTCAAGCTGACGATCCAGACCGCGACATTAACGCGGGAAGGCAATCCTGCATTGCCACCGACGAGCCCGCTGAACAATCCGAAGCTGCTCGCCGCCGTGTTCGCTGACGACTCCGTCAAGGCCAAGCACAACACACCGGCGATCGACGTCGGCAACAATACGCTCGTATCGGCGCGCGTGGTGGACTATCAGCCGGCCTCCATTCAGCCGTACGACGCGGTCGCTGCGCAGGTGCGGCAAAAGGTGGTCGCGCAGCTGTCGGCAGACAAGGCTCGCGAGCAAGGTGAAGCGAAACTGGCCGAAGTTCGGAAATCGGCATCCACGGCCGGATTTTCGGCAGTCACCAAAGTGACGCGGGCCGACACCCAAGGAGTGCCGCCGCAAGCGGTTGCCGCGATATTTAAAGTCGATCCGCAAAAGCTGCCCGCTTATGTCGGCGTTGATCTGGGTGATGCCGGCTACGCGATTTACCGCGTGAACGCGGTGAATATGCCGTCCAGCATCGACCCGCAACGTTTAAGCGGCGCGCAGCTGCAAATCGGCCAAGTGCTCGGCGACGTTGAATGGACCAGCTATGTCGATGCGCTGCGCGCCCGCTCGCGGGTGAAGCTGTACGGCACGCCGGCCGCAGCGAATCAGTGACGCCGCGCAGCGGGGCGGCCGCTGCACCCGCGGCGGCGGCTGCCCGGCGCGCCGCTACAGGCAACCGTTCACGTCAATCGTCGCGTCCGGATAACCAATGCCGCGGATGCCGACCCACGACCCCTTGCCGGACGGGTCGGGTTGGATGACCACCGCGGCGCCTCCAGGACGCTCCCCCGGCAGCAGCACGTCGAACGCCTGATCGTTCGCGAGCCTGTTCTGTAGCGTAACGGGCTGCTGCGACTGGTCGGCCCATTTCTGCGACACGCATTGCGCGACTTGTTGAGGCGAGCGGGCACTCTTGCCAACCGGCTGCACGCCCGCCGGCGGTTGAGCCGCACAAGCGGCAACGGCGACCGACACGGCGAGAATCGGCAAGTGTTTCATGTTTACTCCTTATAAAAGCGCTCAGCGTCGGACCATTCGAGGACGACGGCATCGGATTGAACGGCTGAGCGGTAATCCCGTCCGATCGATGAGCCATGCTTCCCAGCCGGCATAAAGTCGCCGCCCCGCGGTGCTATTGCAATCCGCATGCCCGCACTGGCTGACAGTCAGCGCGTCGCGCTGGCGCGCACGCTCGTGATCGAACCAGACATCCTGTTCGCCGACGAGCCTACCGGCAGCCTCGACGCGGCCAACGGACGTGCGGTGATCGACCTGATGTTCGAGCTGAATCGCGCAAGCGGCGCAACGCTGGTGCTCATGACACACGATATGGAGCTTGCGCAGCGCTGTGACGCAATCTTGACACTCGAAGCAGGGCGGCTCGTCTAGTCTTACTGTGTGTTGCGCGGGCAGCACGCCAGTAATCGCGGTGTGAGGCTCGCACTCGCACAGCCGCAAATTGCGAGCTGAGTGCGGCGCGCGGGCCTTCGAGGCGTCCAATATACGCTATTCGCATGAAAGCGTGCTGCTGTTCGACCGGCACGCGCCCGATGGCGAGATCTTTCCTCCTACGCTGGGCGTAAGGACGGCGAGCAGTGGGTCATGCGGCTCTGTCTGCCGTTTCGGCGGGCGCTGTGCGAAATGCCGAAGCGGGATCGTCGTCTTGTCGATCGCAACGGCCGGCGACGTACAGGCGCGCGCGACCCAGCTATCTGTGCAGTGCTGCCGGCCCTGTCGAGGGGCCGGCAGCACCACTTGTATAGTGTGACGCAACGCAATACAATTTGTCATGATTAAATCGTTTCTGCACAAAGGGTTGCGCGACTTCTTTGAGAAAGGCAGCAAAGCCGGCATCCAGCCGCACCACGCTGCACGGCTCGCCCGTCAGCTACGCCAGCTCGACGATGCATCCGGACCTGACGACATGAACGTACCGGGCTGGAAGTTGCACCTGCTGCATGGTGACCTTGAAGGACATTTTTCGGTATGGGTCAATGGCAACTGGCGGATGACGTTTCGCTTCGAAGGTGCCAATGCCGTGCTGGTCGATTATCAGGACTATCACTAGGAGTTGTGTCCATGAGCCGTATGTTCAATCCGCCGCACCCCGGCGCCACGCTGCGCGAGGACGTGCTGCCGGCGCTTGGTCTGACGGTCACACAGGCTGCGCAGCAGCTCGGCGTCACGCGTTCCGCGCTCTCGCGCGTGCTCAACGAGCACGCTGCGATCTCGCCCGAAATGGCGCTGCGTATCGAGGCGTGGCTCGGCGTCGAGCGCGGCGGCCGAGCCGATGTGTGGCTGGCCGGGCAGGCCGCCTATGATCTCTGGCAGGCGCGTCATAACAGTGGCAAGCTGCACGTCAAGCATGCCCCGGCCGAACCTACTCATTGACGGAGAGTGCAGTGGACGGCACGTGACGATTTGCCAGTTTCGCGAACGGGCTGCTGGCTATGCCGGTGGCAGCGGTGCAACCAGTTTTGCTGACCGTGGCTGGGCCGGTTCCGTGGCGACGTTAGTCGCCATTTCAGTGCTCCGAAGCAACTTGCCTGAAATACGCCAGTGGTCCATCGGCCCGCTCCTTTTAGGTCCATTGCGTTGATGGTATGCAACGCCGCCCGCCTGCATCGCGGGAACTAGCCGACGCGATTAGTCCCTAAACGAAGCTGTGGGGTGCGCCAATGTTAGTCGGATCATCCAACAGCGACGCTGGTTAATAAGGCTTTGGCTCGAAAAGCCTGGATGCCGCACCAGCGCACCAGCATACGATGACGCTTTTTCAGGATCGGAGCTTCGCGCGCGCACGGGCAATCAACGCGCTGGTGGACGAGTCGTGCTTGTGCGGTTCGACCGACGACGCGGAGACCAGGTCCGCCTCGACGACCTTGCCGAGCATCTTGCCCAGTTCGACGCCCCATTGGTCGAATGGGTTGATGTTCCACACGGTGGCCTGCACGAGCGTCTTGTGCTCGTACAGCGCGATCAGAGCCCCGAGCGATTGCGGATTCAACTCGTCGAGCAGGATTGTGTTTGTCGGCCGATTGCCCGGGAAAACGATGTGCGGCACGAGTGCCGCCTGCTCAGGCCCGGCAATGCGTTCCGCCTCCGCCTGCGTGCGCCCCAGCATCAGCGCTTCGCCTTGCGCAAAACAATTCGCCAGCAGCTTTGCGTGATGACCGGGCAGGGGATGCTCGGGCGTGAGCGACACAATGAAGTCGATGGGCACGATCGTTGGCCCCTGGTGCAGCATTTGGAAGAACGCGTGCTGGCCGTTCGTGCCGGGTTCGCCCCAGGTCACCGCCGAAGTCGAGTAATCGACGAAGTGCCCATCCAGCGTCACGGATTTGCCGTTGCTCTCCATCTCCAATTGCTGCAGGTATGCCGGCAGGAAGTGCAACGCTTCCGAATAGGGCGCGACAACGTAGCTTTGTGAGCCGAAGAAATTGCGGTACCAGACGCCGAGCAGCCCGAGCAACACCGGCAGGTTGCGCTCCAATGGCGCGTGGCGAAAATGCTCATCCATTAGATGGGCGCCCGCGAGCAATCGATCGAAGTGTTCGGGACCGATCGCGATCATCACCGACAATCCGACTGCCGACCACAGCGAATAACGTCCGCCGACCCAGTCCCACATCTCGAACACGTTGTCGGGTGCAATGCCAAAACGCACCACTTCCTGCGGGTTCGCCGACACGCCGACAAAATGCCGAGCCAACTGGTCCGGTGCACAGCCGCTGCGCAGGAACCAGTCGCGCAGTGAGCGCGCGTTGGTCATCGTCTCCAACGTCGTGAATGTCTTCGATACGACAATCGCCAATGTCTGTTCGGGATCGATCTGTTCCAGCACGCGTTGCAGGTCAACACCGTCGACATTGGACACGTAATGTGTGCGGATCTTCGGTGTCGCGAGGTGATGCAATGCGTGCGCAACCATCTTCGGACCCAGATCTGAGCCTCCAATGCCGATATTGACGACGTGCCGAATCGGCTTGCCGGTGTGGCCCACCCATTGGCCGTTGCGCACCCGCTCAGCAAAGGCCGCCATTTTCGTGCGCTCTGCCTTGACCTGCGCGGCGTACGGCGCATTCGTGTCCGAGGCCCGCAAAGCCGTGTGCAATGCGGCGCGGCGCTCGGTCGGATTCACGATCTCGCCGGCGAACATCGCGTCGCGTCGCGCCTGCACACCAGTTTCGCGAGCGAGCTGGATGAGCAACGCGATTGTCTCGTCGGTCACGCGGTTCTTCGAGAAATCCAGCGTCAGCCCGCCGCCGCTGACGGTAAAGCGCTCCGCCCGCGTGGGCGCCGGATCGTTCGCGGGGGCGAACCAGTCGCGCATATGAGCATCGCGAATCGATTCATAGTGGGCGGCAAGGGCGGACCAGGCGGGAAGCGAATTCAGGCTCATAGACGTTGCTTGTCTCTGTGACGAAAGGAAAGCCGCCGCCGGTGCGCGTGCCGGCGCGGGCGCTTGCGGATCGTGACGCGTTGGCACCAAGTATAACGATGCACGACGACATCTTGGAGTCGTCCGTTCGGCCGCGTTCAATGTGTGTAGAAGCGGGTATTGAGCAGCCGTCGTACCCGCGGCGCGAGCTCGCCGGCGGTGCACCCGGCCGGCCCGTCGCCGTCCGCGCACAGTGATTCGGCCGCCGCGCCGTGCAAGTAAACCGCCGTGAGTGCGGCTTCGTACGACGGCATGCGTTGCGCGGCAAGTGCGCTGATCATCCCGCACAGCACGTCACCGGTGCCCCCGGTCGCCAGTGCAGCATTGCCGGTCGGGTTGATCGCCAGCGGCCGACGGCCCGGACCGCGCGCGTCGGCAATTACGGTGCCGTTTCCCTTCAGGACCACCACCGCGTTCAGCCGCTCGGCCAAGCGCCGGGCCGCGCCGAGCCGGTCACGCTGCACGCTCGCCGCATCCACATCGAGCAGTCGCGCTGCCTCCAGCGGATGCGGTGTGATGATCGCCGCCGCCTGCCGACGTGCGAGCCGGGCCGCCAGGCTAGCGTCGTGGGCGAGCAGATTCAGCGCGTCGGCGTCCACGACGATCGGCACGTTCAATGACAGGACGTCGGCGAGCACGCGCGCCGCGCGTTCGTCCCGCCCCATCCCTGGCCCGACGGCCAGTGCGCTCGCCGCGCCCAAAGCCAGCGTGTGGATGGGGCTGAGCATCAGTTCCGGATGGACGGGATCATAGGGCGGTGCGCCGTCACCCAGCAAGCCGACATGGATCTTGCCGGCGCCACAGTACAGAGCAGCCCGCGCGGCCAGGATGGGGGCGCCGCACATGCCTGTTACGCCGCCGATCACGGCCAGTGTGCCGAACGTGCCCTTGTGCGACGCTAATGTGCGCTCGGGCAGCCGCGACGCGAACAGCGCCGGTGCGTTGAGCATCGATACGCCTGACGGCGGCATGCCGGCTGGCATCGTGAGCGCGGCGGTCAACTCCAGTGGTGCAATACGCACGCGTCCCGCCAGGTCTGGCCCGTGCGCGGTGTACAACCCTGGTTTGGCGCCAATGAACGTGAGGGTGTCGGTGGCGCGCACCGCGGTGCCGCCATGGGCCACGTTGCCGGTATCGCTGTCCAGCCCGCTCGGCACATCGAGCGCCAGCACGCGCGCACGTTGGCGTGCATGCTCGGACAGCAACGCGGCGATGCGCGCGAAATCGCCCTCTAGCGGCCGGCCCAGACCGATGCCGAACAACCCGTCGAGCGCCCAATCGAACCCCTGCAGCGTATCCGGAATCGTCGTACTGATCGGCACACCGGCTTCGCGCGCGCGTTGCAACGCCCAGCGCGCGTCGTCCGGGACCACCTCGCACGGCATGCATGCCTGCACGCGCACGCCGGCGCGATGCAACTCGCACGCGGTGACCAATGCATCGCCGCCGTTGTTGCCGGGCCCCACTGCGATCCACGCGGCGCGCACCGGCACTTCATCGTAGAGCAGCATGGACGCGGCTGCATGGCCAGCACGCGCCATCAACGTGTGGGCGGGCAGAGAACGGGTAGCCTGCGCCTCGATCAGGCGCAGCGAAGCTACGTCGTACAGCGGCACCGCGCGCTCACGCGCATCGATTGGCGATGCAGCGCGCACGCTGTGCTCGGCAGCTGCGGACAGAACAGGATCAGTCATGCGAGGCCTTCAATAAGCAACGAAGGGGACACGCGCCGATGCGCGGGCGCACGAGCCGTGCCGTCGATGGTGCTAGCCGGCGAGTCGCCCAGGCGAGAGCGCTGCCAGCGACGCAGCCGGCAAAGCCGGCGGTTCCCCGACACCAGGTCTGCTATCACTGTAGCAGAGCCATGCGACAGCGCCCAGGCGGCAGGGCTGTGTGCACAATTGACGAACACTCGCGGGCGGGCCGTCGCGCCGACCAGTGGCAGCCCGTCGGGTGACAGCAGCACCATATCTTTCCAGATCAGCGCCGCGCAAATGCGCGCGGTGCTCGGGACCCACCGGTGCACGGCCTGTCCGAGCAGCGAGATCGCCTGTTCCGTGAGGGCCGCCCGTCGGCGGCATTGCGTCTGCGCGGCGCCCGCTGCGCAGCAGCGGCGCGCCGGCGATCCGCACGTGCTCGCCGAGTCGCGTGATCGTGATCCGGCGCGTCGCGTCGATGACCGAGACTGGGGAGCGCATTCCGGGTATGCAATCAGCGCAGTCAGCGCATGGATCCGCGCGCTGGCGAGGCCGGCGCATCGCGCGTGAAGGCGCGCACTCATAACATTGGCGCCGCCGGCCGCGATCGCTGTCGCAGTCGGCGGGCGCGGCGCGGTATAATTGCGGTTTCCTCCAGCGCGTGGCGCCATGCCGCCCGGCATACCGCGCAGCGCGCTTTGGTCGACAAGACGATCAGCAACCTTCGATGCAACGCCCCATGGCTCACTTCTCGTGCTTCCCCGGCGCTTCGGCACTGTCCGATTTCCGTAAGAACCGCCTCTTGCAAACACTGCAGGCCATTGAACCGGCCGTGGCCGGCGTGCGGGCGCGCTACATCCATTTCGTTTATGCGTATGCTGGGCTCAGCGATGCCGACACGGCGCGGCTCGCCGCGTTGCTCGAGTACGGCGAGCCGGCGCCGGCCGATGATGGCGGCGAAATCTTCTTGGTAATTCCGCGGCTCGGCACAATTTCGCCATGGGCGTCGAAGGCCACCGATATCGCCCGGCACTGCGGGCTGGACAACGTGCACCGCATCGAGCGCGGCATTGAGTACGCGGTGACGCTCAAGAGCGGCCTGCCCGGGCTGCTCGGCACGAAAAAGACGTTGAGCGATGCGGCCCGGGCCCAGGTCGCCGCGATGCTGCACGATCGGATGACCGAAAGCGTAGTGGCCACCCGTGACGAGGCGTACCAGCTGTTCGACACGCTGCCCGGCAAGCCGCTGCAGTCGGTGGACGTGATCGGGCAGGGACGGGCCGCGCTGGTGGCGGCCAATGCCGAACTCGGACTTGCGCTCGCCGACGACGAGATCGACTATCTGGTCGATGCGTTCACGAAGCTCGCGCGCAACCCAACGGACGTGGAACTGATGATGTTCGCGCAGGCCAACAGCGAGCATTGCCGGCACAAGATCTTCAACGCGCAGTGGACAATCGACGGCCAATCGCAGGACATGTCGCTGTTCCAGATGATCAAGAATACGCACAGGCTCAGCGGCCAACGTACGATCGTCGCGTATTCGGACAACGCTGCGGTGATGGAGGGCGGCGTCGCACAGCGCTGGTTCGCCAGCGGCGACACGCAGCGCTATGCGCCGGTGCAGGCGCTGACGCACACGCTGATGAAGGTCGAGACACACAATCACCCGACGGCGATTTCGCCGTTCCCGGGGGCGGCGACGGGCGCCGGCGGCGAGATCCGCGACGAGGGTGCGACCGGACGCGGCGCGCGGCCCAAGGCCGGGCTGACCGGCTTCTCGGTGTCCAATCTGGAGTTGCCAGACGCCATCGAGGCGTGGGAAAACGCGCGCGACGCCGCGCAGCCGCTCGCCGAGCGTTGTCCCGATGACGCCGCCGGCTGCTATGGCCGGCCCGAGCGCATTGCGTCGCCGCTGCAGATCATGATCGATGGGCCGATCGGCGGCGCCGCGTTCAACAATGAGTTCGGCCGGCCCAATCTGGGCGGCTATTTCCGCGTCTACGAGCAGAACATCGGCGGGCGCGTGCGCGGCTATCATAAGCCGATCATGATCGCCGGCGGCATCGGCAATATCTCGCACGCGCATACGCACAAGCACGACGTGCCGGCCGGCGCGCTGCTGGTGCAAATCGGCGGCCCCGGCATGCGTATTGGCATGGGTGGTGGCGCCGCCAGCTCGATGGCCACTGGAGCCAACACCGCCGAGCTCGATTTCGATTCGGTGCAGCGAGGCAACCCGGAGATCCAGCGCCGCGCGCAGGAAGTCATCAACGCGTGCTGGCAACGCGGGGACGACAATCCGATCCTGTCGATTCACGACGTCGGCGCGGGCGGCTTGTCCAATGCGTTTCCAGAAATCGTCGACGGTGCCGGCAAGGGAGCCCGCTTCGAATTGCGACGCGTGCCGCTCGAGGAGAGCGGGTTGTCGCCGCGCGAGATCTGGTCGAACGAGGCGCAGGAGCGGTACGTGCTCGCGATCGCGGCCGATGACCTGCCCGCGTTCGAGGCGATCTGCCGGCGCGAACGCTGCCCGATGGCGGTGGTCGGCGTTGCGACCGACGAACGCCAGTTGCAATTGATCGACGATGCTGTGGCCGATGCCGCCGACCCGGCGCGCATGCCGGTCGACATGCCAATGGACGTGCTGCTCGGCAAGGCGCCGCGGATGCATCGCGACGTCACGCGCGTGCATCGCACGTTCGCGCCGGTGGAGGTCACCGGCTTGAGCCTGGCGGACGTGGCCGCGCAGGTACTGAGGCATCCGACCGTCGCCAGCAAGTCCTTCCTGATCACGATCGGCGACCGCACGGTTGGCGGCCTGTCCGTGCGCGACCAGATGGTCGGCCCTTGGCAAGTGCCGGTGGCCGACTGTGCGATTACCGCGATGGACTATGCCGGTTTCCGTGGCGAAGCGATGACGATGACCGAGCGCACGCCGCTCGCAGTGATCGATGCGCCGGCCTCGGGACGTATGGCTGTCGGCGAAGCGATCACAAACATTGCTGCCGCGCCAATCGCGTCGCTGGATCGTCTAAAACTGTCGGCGAACTGGATGGCCGCATGCGGCAGTGCCGGCGAGGACGCCGCGTTGTTCGACACCGTCAAGGCGATTGGCATGGAGTTGTGTCCGGCGCTGGGCATCGACATTCCGGTCGGCAAGGACTCGTTGTCAATGCGCACGCAGTGGCGCGAGGACGGCGTCGACAAGGAGGTCGTCGCGCCGGTGTCGCTGATCGTTTCCGCATTCGCGCCCGTGGAGGACGTACGCGGCCATCTGACGCCGCAGTTGCGCAGCGTGGCCGATGTCGGTGACTCGGTGCTAATCCTGGTCGATCTGGGTCGCGGGCGCAACCGTCTCGGCGGCAGCATCCTCGCACAGGTCACGCAACAGGTCGGCGACAGTGTGCCGGACGTGGACGATGCACAGGACCTGAAGCACTTCTTCGACGCGATTCAGTTGCTCAACCGCGACGGCCGGCTGCTCGCGTATCACGACCGCTCCGATGGTGGCCTATTTGCGACGGTGGCGGAGATGGCTTTTGCCGGTCATGTCGGCGTGTCACTGAACGTGGATATGCTCACGCTCGAGCAGGGACACGAGTTCGACTATGGTGATGCGAAGGACTGGGCGCGCCAAACAGCCGGACGCCGCGACGACCTGACGCTGCGTGCGTTGTTCTGCGAAGAGCTAGGCGCGGTGCTGCAGGTGCGCGCCGTCGAGCGCGATGGCGTGCTGGCGACGCTGCGCGAATTCGGCCTATCGGGCGCGAGCCACGTGATTGGCAAGTTGAACGAGCGCGACGTGATTGAGATCTATCGCGACGCGAAGAAAATTTACGAGGCGCCCCGTACCGAGCTGCACCGGATCTGGAGCGAAGTCAGTTGGCGCATTTCGCGGCTGCGCGACAATCCCGCGTGCGCGGACGCCGAGTATGAGGCGTTGAGCGATGCGTCGGATCCGGGCATCGTGCCGCACCTGACGTTCGATCCGCAAGAGGACGTCGCAGCGCCGTTCATCTCGAGCGGCAAGCGGCCACGCGTGGCCATCCTGCGCGAACAAGGGGTGAACTCGCATCTGGAAACTGCTTACGCGTTCAACCGCGCCGGCTTCGACGCGCACGACGTGCATATGAGCGATCTGATCGAGGGGCGCGCCGATCTTGCACAATTTGCCGGTGCGGTAGCGTGCGGCGGGTTCTCGTACGGCGACGTGCTGGGCGCCGGCGAGGGCTGGGCAAAGACGATTCGCTTCAATGCACGCTTGTCGGACATGTTTGCCGCGTTTTTTGCGCGTCCCGATACGTTTGCGCTCGGTATCTGCAATGGCTGTCAGATGATGAGCAGCCTCGCGTCGATGATTCCCGGAGCGCAAGCATGGCCGCGTTTTGTGCGCAACCGCTCCGAGAAGTTCGAGGCACGCTTTTCGTTTGTGCAGATCGAAAAATCACCGTCGATTTTTTTCGCTGGGCTCGAGGGCTCCCGCCTGCCTGTCGCTGTGGCGCACGGCGAAGGCTATGCGGACTTTTCGCAACAAGGAGATCTGTCGAGCGTACAGGTCGCGATGCGCTATATTGACCATCACGGCGTGGTAACCGAGCGTTACCCGTTCAACCCGAACGGCTCGCCGCAAGGCATTACGTCGGTGACCACGCTGGACGGCCGCTTCACCGTCCTCATGCCGCACACCGAGCGCGTGCACCGAACCGTGCAAATGAGCTGGCACCCGCAAGAGTGGGGCGAGGCAAGCCCGTGGCTGCGGCTGTACCGCAACGCGCGGCGCTGGATCGGTTGACCGCGCGCTTGGGCGCGCCAGCCGCCTTTGTCGCCGCGTTGGATAGGCAAATGGCCGCCTAGCAGGCGGCCATTTGCAAGCTGGGACGCGCCGCCGCCGCGCGGTGTGGCGACGGACCCCACGCGTATTACTGGATCTTTGCGTTCTGGCGCAGCCCAGCGTTGAATTGCTGCAGCTTTTCTTGCGTTAGTTGCTGAGCAACCTGCGACTTGACTTGGTCCAGCGGCGGCGGCTGGATCGCCCGCGAGTCGTCGAGCCGGATAATATGCCAGCCGAACGGCGTATGGACGGGCGTTGGCGTCACCTCGCCCTTTTTCAGCTTACCCGCTGCATCCGCGAACTCGGGAACAAAGCTTTGAGGGTTCGCCCAGTCCAGGTCTCCACCGTTCTTGGCCGAGCCCGGATCCTTCGAATATTGCTTCGCGAGCTCCTCAAAGCTCGCACCCGCCTTGATCTTGGCGATCAGATCCTTCGCCTGCTGCTCGTCCGGCACCAGGATGTGATGCAAGTGCAGCTCGTTACCACCGGCCTGCTTGATCAACTGCTCATAGCGCGCCTTGATTTCGTCGTCGCTCGGCTTGTTGTTCTTCAGGAAATCCTCAATCAGCGCGCGGATCACGACGCTCTGGTCGGCCAGCGCAATCTGCGCCTTCACGTCGGGCCGGTTCGCGATGCCGCGCCGCAGCGCTTCCTCCATCAGCAACTCGCGATTGACCAGTTCCTCGCGAACCAGCACCTGCAGCTGCGGCGAGTCCTGTTGCCCTTGGCGCGTCAGCTCCTTGACCAGCGCGTCGGCGTGCGCCTTCGGTATTGGTGTGCCATTAACCACGGCAATGTTCTGGGCAAATGCGGGTGCCGCCACGCAACCTGCGAGCGCGGCCCACAAGCGGGCTTTTCTCAAGATCATCAGAACGTCCTAACGAGGAGACGAATGGAATTCTTCTGGCGTGTATGCATTGATCGACAGCGCGTGGATACCGCGCTGCATCGCATCAGAGAGCGCATCATACACTAGCCGGTGCCGCGCCACCCGGGTACGGCCGTCGAACGCGGCCGAAACGACGGTCACTGTATAGTGGCCGCCGGCAGCCGCGCCGGCGTGTCCGGCATGTTGTGCGCTGTCGTCGCGGATCTCCAGTGTAAACGGCGACAGGGCGGCGCCCAGGCGCGCGCGAATCAGCGCGATGCGCTGCTCGGCCGAGGCGGTCAAGAATACGTCGGTCATCAGCTTATTCTTCCTTCATGTGTCGGGCGAGCCACAGACTCTGCGCGACGATGAACACGAGCGTCGCGCCAGTCGTGCCGAACAGCTTGAAGTCGACCCAGGTATCGGTCGAGAACCGGTACGCGACAAACAGGTTGGCGGTGCCCAGTGCCGCGAAGAACAGCGCCCAAGCGACGTTGAGTTGGTCCCAAATCGGCGACGGCAGCTTGATTTGCGCGCTCACTGCTTTCTGAATCAGATTCTTGCGCAGCACGAATTGCGAAAACAGCATTGCCAGCGAAAACGCCCAGTACAGCACGGTCGGCTTCCACTTGATAAACGTGTCGTTATGCAGCACCAGGGTCGCGCCACCAAATACGACAACGATCGCCAGACTTACCCACAGCATCGGATCGACGCGCCGATGGCGAAACGCCGACCACGCGACCTGCACCAGCACGGCGGCGATCGCGACGCCGGTTGCGACATAGATGTTCCAAACTTTGAATGCAACGAAGAAAAGCGCGATCGGCAGCAGGTCAAACAGGAGTTTCATGGTGGTGGGATCTGGCAAACGGGCATCGGTTTAGCTGGGATCGAATTGTAACGCAGCTGAGTTGATGCAATAGCGCAACCCGGTCGGCGTAGGGCCATCGTTGAACACGTGCCCGAGGTGCGCGTCGCACACGTTGCAGCGCACCTCGATGCGCAGCATGCCATGCGAGCGGTCCGTCTTCTCGATAATGACCTCGCCATGGATCGGCTTGAAGTAGCTGGGCCAGCCGCAGCCTGCATCGAATTTTGTCGACGATTCGAACAGCGGCGTGCCGCAGCAAACGCAATGATAGACGCCGCGTTCCCAGTGATCCCAGTACGCGCCGGTAAACGGGCGCTCGGTCGCCGCGCGGCGGGTGACCTCGAAAGCCATCGGCGCGAGTTGCTCGCGCCACTCGGCATCGGACTTGTGCACCGTATGTTGCACCGCCGCCGCGAGCGGCTCGTCTGCCGCCGCACCGCACGAGGCCGGGTGCGCTGGGTCTGTCGGACCGGAAGGGTTGCGGATATCAGCCATGGTGGAATGCCTCCTGCTAATGAACGAGTGTGGACACACTTGCTGGCGACGACCATGCGGATCGTGCCGCCGTTGCCCGTGCGGCTGCCGCGGCGATGGTAGTGTGCATCACGCGGCAGCCGCTCAGGACGAACAACTCACCGAAAGCGACGCAGCCCAATCCGGCGGCAAGGCCGCGTAGGCTTCATACTCGGGTTGCTCGTCGAACGGGCGCGACAAAACCTGCAATAGCCGCGCAATTTCGGTGAAGTCCTTTTCGTTCGCTGCGCGGACCGCCTGCTCAGCCAAATGGTTGCGCAGCACGTATTTCGGATTGACGCGGTTCATCGCAGCGCGACGCGTCGCATCGTCTGCGGGCTCGGTTTTCAGCCGCTGTCGATAATCGGCCACCCAGGCATCGAACGCCGCGCGATCGACGAACAAGTCCCGCACGGGCGCGTCACCAGAAGCATCGTGCCGGCACACACCGGCCATGCGCCTGAAGGTCAACGTGAAGTCCGCGTGGTTCGCGTGCATGAGCGTCAGCAGACGATTGATCAACGCGGCATCGTCCGGCTCGGCCGTGGTCAGTCCAAGCTTGGCACGGAAACGCGTCTCCAGTGCCGGGCCGAAATGGGCCTGGTACCCCTGCAGCGCATCGCGCGCATCCGCGATCGCACGCTCATCCCCGGCCGTGCCCCGGTGCGCGCCGATCAGCGGCACGAGCGCCTGTGCCAGACAAATCAGATTCCAGCGGCCCACGTGCGGTTGTTGCTGATACGCATATCGCCCGGACGTGTCGGAGTGGTTACAGATATGGTTTGCGTCGAAGCCATCAATGAAGCCGAACGGCCCATAGTCGATCGTTAGTCCAATGATCGACATGTTGTCCGTATTCATTACGCCATGGCAGAAACCCACGGCCTGCCAATGCGCTATCAACGCGGCCGTGCGCTCGCAGACGGCCGCCAGCAATGCAAGGTAGGGATCCTGCGCATCGCGGCAGAACGGGAATGCATGCTCGATCACATGGTCTGCGAGCCGACGCAACGCCTCCACTTGTCCAGTCGAATAGAAGTGCTCGAAATGGCCAAACCGAATGAATGTGGGCGCGACACGCGTCGTGACTGCCGCCGTTTCCACCGTCTCGCGATAGACTGGTGCGTCTGAGCCGATCACACACAACGCGCGCGTGGTTGGAACGCCGAGAAAGTGCATCGCCTCCGAGCACAGGAATTCGCGGATCGAAGAGCGCAGCACCGCCCGACCATCGCCCATGCGTGAGTAGGGGGTCCGGCCACCGCCCTTAATCTGTATTTCCTGGCGCTGTCCGCGATGTTCGGTCTCGCCGAGCGTCAACGCGCGTCCGTCGCCGAGTTGGCCGGCCCAGACGCCGAACTGGTGGCCGGAATACACGCTGGCGAAGGGCAACGCCGCGTGCTCCAGGTATCGCGTCAGATTACCGCAGAAGTAGTCAGCGAATGCGGGGTCGGTCAATGCTGCGGCACTCAGGCCGAGTTCATGCGCGAGGTCGGTGGAAACAGCGACCACATACGGATCGGGCAACGGCGCGGCGCTTTGCCGCGTGAGGAACTGCGTGCCAAGCTGGGAAAACGCGCCGGGCCGATTCGGATCGATTGCGCCTGCGAATGCCGGCTGTTTGTGAACAACGGTGTCGCTTTGGGAAAACGCCATGAGCGCTCCGGTGTCGTATCAGCTTCTATTGTAAATCGTCCGTCGTTGGCTTGCCGATCCTTAGCGAGCCGTGTGGCATGGCAATGCCGTAGTCAACGATTGTACTGATGGACCGAAATACATCAGAAGGCGACCCAATGCGCACCGTTGCTGGCTAGATGGCGGATAGTTCGTTCAGGTAGCGGATAATTCGTTGTGGGTCTCGTCGTTGATCGCGCATGCAGTGCGGCATTTCAGCGATGTCAAGATTGTGTTCCAGCGCATCGACGGGCCGCCAATGCACGATGGCTGCCACGCGACCGCCGCATGGAGACATGCGACAGAATCGCCGATCAGAGGCAAAATGGCGGGCTTGCTGGTTCGCCCTGCGACGCGATGATCGCCGTGTCTCGATGCAATGCGGGTTCAATTGTTGGATCAGCGGCCAAGGAGGCAGATGTGCTGAAACATATTGTCATGTGGAAATTGAAGGAGCGAGCCGAAGGTGCGGATCGCGCAACGAACGCAGTCCGACTGAAAGCGATGCTTGAAGGTTGTCGAAACATCGTGCCCGGCATGCGCCGCTTCGAGGTCGGCGTCGCGACGCCGGGGTTCGAGGCGACCTATGACGTGGTGCTCGTGTCCGAGTTCGATGACAAGGCCGCGCTTGAGGCCTATGCAGTCCATCCCGAGCACGAGAAAATCAAGGCGTTTGTTGCGAGTGTGCGCGACGCGCGGCAGTGCATCGACTATGAAGCCTGATACCGCGCCCGTGGCGAACGATACACCGCCGGCCGCAGTGCAAGCGCTGAGCAACCCATTCGTCGACCATCTGGGCGTACGGCTCGTCCACGCGGCGCACGGGCGCAGCGAGGTGGTACTGCCGCTCACGGCGTTGCACCTGAATACATGGGACGTCGCGCACGGCGGCGTGACGATGACACTGCTCGACGTGGGCCTGGCACTGGCCGCGCGCTCGTTGAGTAGCGGCGCGGGCGTGGTCACCGTCGAGATGAAGACCAACTTCATGCAACCCGGACGCGGCGAACTTCGGGCCCGGGCGCGGGTGCTACACCGCTCCGCGACAATGGCTTATTGTGAGGGTGAGGTGCATGATAGCGACGGACGCTTCGTCGCCAAGGCGCTGGGCACGTTCAAGTATCTGAGCGCATTAGCCGTAGGTCGTGAGATCACCCACCAGCGGGTGGTACCGCAACCGGCTGTGCAGGACGCCGACCCGGCGCCAGCGCACGACTGACTTTCATCCCCCAGGACGGAGATATGAGTGCATCGAATCAAGCAGCAGTGAATCGCCAAATTTAGCTGGTGTCGCGTCCGACCACAGAGCCGTCGCACGACAATTTCCGGCTCGTGCAAACGCCGCTGGAGCCACTCGCGCTTGGCCAAGTTCGTGTGCGCAATCACTACCTGTCCCTCGATCCGTACATGCGCGGTCGCATGAGCGACGCGAAATCGTACGCGCCACCACAGCCGCTGGACTAAGTCATGCTCGGCGGCACGGTCGGCGAGGTCGTGGAATCGACCCATCCGCACTGGCACGTCGGTGACAAGGTGCTGGCGAGGTTCGGCTGGCAGGAATATGGCACGTCAGATGGCACCGGCATGCAAAAGATTGACGACACACGCGTGCCATTGTCCGCCTATCTTGGCCCGGTCGGCATGCCGGGCGTCACCGCCTGGTATGGGCTGAACCGGATCATTGCGCCCCGGCCGGGCAGCACAGTGGTGGTCAGCGCGGCCAGCGGCGCGGTCAGCAGTGTCGTTGGCTAGTTGGCCAAGCTGAGCGGCGCACGCGCGGTCGGCATCGCGGGAGGCGAAGACAAGTGCCGCTACGTCGTCGAGACGCTCGGCTTCGATGCCTGCATCGACTATAAGGCAGCCGATTGGTACCAGGACTTGCAACGCGCGACGCCGGATGGCGTCGATGGCTGCTTTGAAAACGTTGGCGGCGTGGTACTCGACGCAACGCTTGCGCGGATGAACCCATTCGGCCGCATCGCGCTATGCGGGATGATCGCGGGCTACAATGGCGAGCCCGCGCCGCTCAAGCATCCGGCGCTGATCGTCACGCAGCGGCTGTGCGTGCAGGGCTTCATCGTTTCGGAGCACCTCGACGTATGGCCGCAGGCGCTGCGCGAACTTGGCGAATGGGTGGCTGCCCAACGCTTGCACTATCGCGAAAGCATCGCAGAAGGCTTGGACAGTGCGGTGGATGCCTTCATCGGCTTATTCAAAGGCCGCAATTTTGGCAAGCAACTGGTCAAGCTGGTCTAAGCGCGCGCCAGGCACGGACACCGCGTGGGCACGCACGCGGTTGGCGTCTCATTGGCGCCCGACGCGGATCGCAGTCCGTTTGCCTCTGCGTCGGACCGCTCAAGGCGTTTGTACCGGCAACGGGTACGGCAGCGGCAAAAACGCCAGCGTCGGGCCGTGCGGAGAGCCGACGTGGACCGAGCCGGTATCGAGTGCGCCAAGCTTGAGCTGGACCAGGCAATCGACACCGCCTTCGGGGGCCGCGGCGGCATTGACGACCATCCCGCACGGTTGGCCAGGGTCCTCCGAATGAAACACCTCGATGCCGGCGTGCGCCTGCGCGGCGTGCGCCAGCACCGTGCGGCGCTTGATCGTGCCGCGATACTGAGAACGGGCGACCACTTCCTGCCCCGGATAGCAGCCCTTGCGAAAGTTGACGCCACCGACGAGTTCGAAATTGATCATCTGCGGCACGAACTGCTCGCTCGTCGCGGCATTCACACGCGGCTCGCCCGCGCGGATGTCAAGCCAGTCCCACAGTGCGGGGTCGGCCCGTCGCGCGCGATGCGTCGCATCCAGTGCGGCAAGCTTCGCCTCAACTGCGGCCTTCGGCCCGACCCACAGGAACCGGGGTACGCTGTTCGCATCCGGCACGCGGATCAATTCCCCGCAGGCCGCGTCAATCTTCACGTGCACGCCGTCGGGCAACGCGTCGAAGCACTGCGATAGCGCGGCACGGACATCGCCGGCAAAGCCGACCACGGCAAGGCCGTCGGTGGTGTTGATCAGCCGCGCTTTCGCACGTAGCACGAACATCGACAATCGCTTCTGAAGCGGCGCGACCAGATCCGCGGAAACCAGCATGCGCACCGCATCGCCAGCACGCCAAACCAGCAACGTGGCGAGCAGTCGCCCCTTGGATGAACAAAAGCCGGCCAGCCGCACGCTACCTGCTTCGAGCGTTTGAATATCATTGGTCAATTGACCATGCAGGAAGCTCGCTGCGTCGTCGCCGTGCACATCGATCACGCCGAACTGGTCGAGCACTATATAAGCACCCCGTTCAGCGTGAAGCGCGGCGAACGCGTTGGTGTCACGCCCGGCATCGCCATCGCCTGGTCCGATGGCCTTAGAGGATGTATTCATGTTCAAGCTGTGTTGTCAATTCTGACTTTGGCTTAGGCAAGCAAGTATTATATGCTTTCCGGCTATATTGGCGATGCCCGCCAATGGCACACCTGACAAGGCTTTCAGCCATCCCGGATTAGATGCCTTGTGCCATAGAATAGGCCGTGTGCCATAGATTGATTATCGTAGCGGTCTGACGCGCTCAGGTTTGCGGCGATAAATCCGCTCTGTAACCTTGCCGTCAGCGTGTGCTAACAAGCGGCGAGCGTGCTCTAGCGTCTGTGCATCACTGGCGCACTTCGCACGCAGGTCATGTTCAGTGAATCGCTCTTTGATTTTTGTGACCCTAAGGACCTTGTTCATAAAGTTGTGCCACATTCCGTCCCATCCCCTGGCGAGTCCGTTTTCTTCGTTGTAATAGCACGCGCCCCGGCCTGTGCAGAAGAGCCACGGTGCGACATGGACCGGACGCGCGGCCTTGGCTGCGGCAACCGCATCACGTAGCTCATCGGACCACTCAATGATTAGCTGCTTTCCGGTGGAGCTTTTGGTCTTGCCGGGTGTCACATGAATGCCATCTTCCTTGAGACTGGATTCCGTAATACGCAACAGGTCGCCGCGTCGCAGGCCCGTAAGAAGCTTGATTCGGATGTACGCCTGAATCGCACGAACGCTTCCTGATTTCCGGCGCGCAGGCAGCGACAGGCACTCGATGATTTCCCAATCTTCAATGTACCGGTCGCGTGGCTTTTCGCCTTTGAGACGCACTTCGCCCTTGAACGGGTGCCGATCAAGATAGCCCCACTCAACGGCTTTCGTGTAAGCGTGCGACAGCACTGCAACTTCGCGCCGGGCAGCGACTTTTGCTATCCGCTTATCGAGGTATTGATAGACGTGCCTTGGTTTCAGCGATGCGAGGGGCACGTTGCCCAGCACCGCGCGTAGCCGCTTCAGCGCGACAGCATTGTTTGTCTGCGTGGTGACCTTTTTTGTAGGCACGACTTGGAGCGCGTAGCGCTCAAGCAGATCGCCGATCGTTCTGGCATCGTCAATGTGCTTGATGCGTTCCGCCCATGTACGATAGGCTTCGGGTAATGTCTTGCCAAGCTGAAAGGACTGCTTACCATCCCAAGCGGCTTCATGCCCCGTGGGTACACGGTAATAATATGCGCCGTGCAAAAATCGCCAGCGCTTTGGAAGCCCTTTGTTTTCTTTGTTCCTTGGTTTAGGCATTACGCAGCGCTCCAGTTCGCATCAATATCACGGTCGTCGCGGCGCGTGACACACGCGACGCCGAGGATTTGTTCGACGTGAAGGCGCGACACGATGAGGCGTCCGTCTGCTCGAACCTTGTGTTCGATGCCCATCATGCGCAAGGTTGCTTCCTGTGCGGAACGCTTGCTGCGGCCGGTCAATTCGGCCAGTTCGTCCTGTGTGAGAAACATGGGTCTTGGCAGGGTTTGGGGGATGTGGATGGCATTGCTGTTTTTCATATCATGCTTTTTCTCCAACCCGTGCCAGGTTTTCTATCGCCCGCTGTCTTTTTTGTTTCCTCCAGCTGGGCGAGAAGTGGTTTGTCAGATAGCGCCCGCAGACGCGGGCGCACGAGATAAGCACACGGATGCGCAAGAGTTCCACGCCAGGCTCTTCAATAAATTGATCATCGATAAGTTCGAATTTCTTGACAATGGTCATGCCTTCATCGTTCGCGTTGTTCACGGTATCGATTCCCCTTGGAGAGTCAGTGCACTCGCGCGTTGCCGGACACTCGTGCGTCGCCGGACACCTGCACGTTGCCGCACATTTGTACGTAGTCGGATACCCACGCGTTGCTGGACACCCCCACGTAGCCGGATACCCGTGCGTAGTCGAATATCTGCGCGTTGCCAGACACCCGTGCGTAGTCGAATACCTGTGCGTTGTCGAACACCCGCGCGTCGCCGGACACTAGAGCGTCACCGGACACCCGCGCGTTGTCAGACACCCGTGCATAGTCGAATACCCGTGCGTATTTGGATACCTGCGCGTTGCCGGACACCCGTGCGTAGCCGAATACCCGTGCGTCGTTGAACACCCGCGCGTCGCCGGACACCCGAGCGCCGCCAAATACTTGAGCGTTGCCGTACACCCGTGCATTGCCAAACACCCACGCGTTGTCTGCTTGCGAAAGGTTCTCTTCTTTCTCCACGTAACCGCCGATATCACCAGCGCAGACGCCTGCGAATGAGACAAGTGCCCGGATGCGGAAGAGCTTTACACCAAACTCTTCAATAGATTGATCATCGATAAGTTCGAATTTCTTGATAATGGTCATGCCTTCACCGTTCGGGTTGTTCATGGTGTCGATTCTCCTTGGGCAGACGGACAGTTGTCTCACCAAAGCATGAGACATCTGCGTTACGGCTTGATTTCGAGGCGTTGGCTGTGTTCGATCCGACAGCCCGGCACGTCGCCCCCGCCTTTGATTGTTTGTGCGATCAACTTCTTGTCTGGCTTCGGTGGTGGAGGTGGCGGATTTGTCATGTACGCCATTGGAACCTGGCGCTCGTCATCGATGACGACCTTGGCAGGGTTCTCACGCACGGCAAGCTTGAAGTACGGGCATTCGAGCTTTTGCACGCCGCTCATCAGCATGTTTTGCAGCAGATATGCTCTGATTCGCTCCGCACGTTCTGCATAGGTTCGCGCACGCGTCTGCATTTGTTCAATCGCAGTTTGAAGCTGCTCCGCCGACGCTTCGAGGTTGCGAATCACGAACGCAACGTTTTGAGCTTTGGTGATTAAATCCCCGCTGATTGATTCAAGCGTGTCTGCTACGGTTTGCTCATCGAGATCGAGTTCCACCAGCCTATCGGCCGCTTGTCGGTACTCACTGGCAATTTGGTATAAGGTCAGGTCACTCACGCCAACTCCTCAAAAGGGAATGTCGTCATCCATGTCCGACGAACTGTTAGCGTCAGGTATAGGGCCGCCCGGCTGAGAGGCTTGTCCCGCCACGCGCTTCAACGGACGATGGCGAAGCGCCTGGATCATCTTCGAGAGTTGCGTCGGCTCAACCTTTTTGTCGAGGATTTCTCCAGCCATCAATCCGCTTGAGGCCTCAAAAAAGGCGGCGGGCACGACTTTGGTTCCGATGCTTCCGTCCTTTTTTAGATAGTCCTCGGTTTCAAACAAAATGCCTACTTGCTTGTTCATGAGATCCTTGAACACCTCGGCGTCAAACTCCTGAACGCTGTTCGTTTCCCGGTCCCACTTCTTCACAATGGCGTGAGAGGGAGTGATGCTCTTGATATGCAGGCACGCCATCAGCGCTTGTAACTGCTTGTAGCCGAACAGTGGTTCGCCTTGTGCTTTCATGGTCCAAAGCGTGAAATTCGCGCTCAAGCGTTCTGGTGTCTCGAATGCAAAGTCGATGCCACAGGTGCCTTTTGCGCTCGTCACATCTTCTGCGCGGGTGAATATCCCAACATACTTTCCAATGTCAGTGATGCGTACGATGCGTTCATCGGCTTGACGTGCTACGTTTGTGTCGAGTGCATACATGATGTGTTTCCGTTCAGGCGGTTTCGTTCAGTTCGTAGAAGGCGGTGATGGCGTGGTCAACCGCTGACAAGTCATTCGGAATGCGCTCTGATTCGAACAATCCCATCGGACTTTTAACGGTGTCGCGTCCGTTGTTACGCGTGGTGAAGGTATATTCGCCATCGGTCACGTCGGTGCGCAGAACGATTGTGAACATCCCTTCGATTGTGATTTTCTCGTCCAACATTTTTCCGATCGTCTTGATCTTCGTGGTGCCTGACTGATCTTCTTCGGTGTGGCTGAGCACATAAACGCGCACGTCATCGGGCAGCGTGCCAGCAGCGCAGAGCACATCCCATGCGTGGCGGCCAATCTCGGTGAACTTGTCAAATCCACGTTCGTCGCTGCGGCGCATGAATTCGTTGGCAAGCATGTACTGGAAGTCGTCCAGCACAATGACCTTGCGTCTGGTATGCTGCATGATCGTGATAATCTTTTGGGATTGATCCGATACGAGGATGTTGCCCGCCTTGTCCTTCGTGTGATAAGCCCATCCTGCTGCGCGAAAAGGCAGCGGCTTACGGATAGTCTGGATCAAGAGGGTGTGTGCCGGGTCCATCTTGCAGAGGGAAGTGGACTTTCCGGTTCCGCTCTGACCGAGAATCAGCGTTGCGATGCTCATTTTTGGCTCCTTGCGATTCGTGCCATTGAAGAAATTCCTGTAACTCTTGTTGCTGCCGGTAGTCGGGGCCGTGATCAGTGATCATGTGCTTCTCATGTCAAGGGTGGCAGGGTTCGGGATGCCCGTGCGTCTCCGGACGCCACGAGGAAGGGGACAGATTTGTGCTATGCTGTGTGGTATCCGACTCGTTTTCTGACATTTCGCCATGGCCGCCATCGCCTTCGACACACTGAAATTTGCCAACCGGCTCAAGACCGCCGGCGTGCCGCCCGCGCAGGCTGAAGCGGAGGCCGAGGTGTTTGCGGATATCTTTGAAGCCAATTTCGACGCGTTGGCGACCAAAGCTGATCTGCGTGAACTCGAAATGCGCTTGGATGCCAAGGTGGACAAGGGATCCGCGGAAGTCAGGGGCGAGCTTGATAAAAGATTCGCAGAAGTCAGGGGCGAGCTTGATAAAAGATTCGCGGAATTTAGAGGCGAACTTGATAAAAGATTCGCGGAAGTCAAGGGCGAACTTGATAAAAGGTTTGCGGAAGCCAGAGGAGAAGCGCTGCTCCTTAAATGGATGCTCGGTGTGACGGTTGCTAGCACGACGTCTCTCCTAATCAGATCGTTCTTCTGAAGAAGTAACCTTTTTGCTCAAACGGCATGAGGCGCACGCTGTTACCTGTCGAGATTCACAACAATCAATACGCCTAGCGTGATTGCAAAGCATGCGAGCGCGACGGCTCTATCCGACATTCCGGACCGAAGAAGAATCCGATCCCACAGCGGCGGGGTGATGTCCTTGGCATCGTTTAGGCCGGCAAGGCGCTTGTTCTCGGTGCGAGCCCTGGTCTTGTGCATCTCAGCGCTCCGTTTCTAATTTTCCGACGTCGCAGATAGCTTCTGTTTCTGCATCCTCGCGCATCGCGTCCAACACGATGTTCTTGACCATCGCGCCAAACTGAGCGTCGCTCATCAACCATGTGGCGCGCAGCGCTTCGCCGTGCTTCGACTGCATTGCGCTGTGCATACCGCCGACGATATCGTCATACGTCAGTTTGCTGACCTTGCGTGTGAACTTCTCTTTGGCGATGGACGCAATGAGTTCGTCACGCTCCGTCTCGGCGTCTGCGCGGTCATCCATTTCTGCCTTTTCGCGGGCGTAGTGGTAGTCACGAAGCTGGTCTACATCTGCATAGAGGGTCATAGATGCCTCCTTTACCTATTGGTAAGTGCTGCACATCGAAGGAACAGTGGTCAATAAACGCTATACAATATGCACTGCTAATTTTGTATTGCTCGGTTTGAAGCTTAGGGACTTGTGTTCGGTGAATGACGCTGTAACCGGGCACTACTCCGACGTATCAAGAGCCGAAACTACGCATTCTTTGCTGCGCGCTTGCTCTCTGAACTGCACAACGCCATTCACTCAACATTTGAATGACTCCGACCGTCGGGCACCTCGGCTACTCCTGGTACTATTAGCCCCGGGGCTCTCCGACGGTCGAGTATCGCTTCCGTGACCTTTGCCACTTCCTGCTCTCCGGTAGCCATACTTCGGCCTAGCGCGGGGCTTCTGGCGTCACGTTTCGGCCAAGCGATAGGCCGGCATGGCGAGTCCCTTCCGGGAGGCACATGCATGACTTCGATTGTTAAAGATCGCCGGAGACGTTCCGGGGCACTTGATGGTGCTATGTGTGGTGTTGTTAGAGAGAAGTATTAGACAAATTTATCGCTCTGTCAAGACATAAATGTCTTACAAGAGGAAGACCTCTGTTTTGGCAGAGGCAATAGTTCCTCGGTCTCTGTGAGATGTCCGGCTAGCCAGGCGTTAGGTTGTGGTTAGCGCAGCCCGATTAGCATGCATCGAACGTCGGGCGTCTCGTTTCGGAGGTACTTGCCACCCGGATCTCCAGTTGCAAATATTACAATTGCCATTTTGGTCTTCATATTTTGGTTTCCCACTCGCCTGATGGTTTTGGCGGTGTGGCGGCAATCATTGCTTTTGCAAGTTGTAGCTGTACCAGTTCAAGGCGCTTCAAGATAGCGCAGTTCTGGCAAGTTGCTCGGTCGTTATGCGGCTCAGTCCTGGTGACAAGTTTTAACGGCTTTTTCGTAGACGCAGATGACATGATCTCCCCTGATAAGCGTATATCCTAAAGGAGCTTGCGCGACGGGGTAGCGAGCTGTGGCATAGAGCATACGCCAGCTGGGAAGACATCACTTTCCGGACACTAACTTTTTTGATTCAGACGCTTCAATTGGGAACAACAACATTAAAAGACGAATATCTTCAAGAATTTTTTTTCGTCGCATAGCGCCTACCTGCGTCTCCGCCGCAGCTTCGACGCAAGATAGATACTCCATCACCTCTAAAGCATCGCGCGACATCTTCGGAAGCGATTCGATGATCCGTCTAATCTGCTGCTCATTAACCGAGCGGACGGATAGTTGCACCTCGTCGCTTTTGTCCGAGGGCTCGGCACCTTCTTGCGGAAACGCTACACCAGCCAGTAGGTCAGTCAACATGACATTGGCGGTGCGAGCGATTGTTTCAATCGTGCTTAACTGAGTGTCGTGGTCACCTTTACAGACTCGTGCCACACTCCGAGCAAAACTATCCGCGTTCTCCACGTAACCAAGGGTACGCGCGCGCTGAGCCAGTTCGCGAGCGCTTCTGAATCGTCGTCCTTCCCCAATCAGTGACGCCGTAGAGCGGGCCACCATTCGCCTAGCGTCTTTCATGCCGCAAGGGTATTCCTTGCAGACGGATGTATGTGTCTTGTTTTTTGAGACATATAAGTCTAATATGGAGTTAGTTTTCAGTGCAGCTGCCCGATTGTTATGACCGAAATGAACGACCTGCGCTCCTTAGTTTCCTCGCGGAAAGGGCAATGGTCCCATATCGCACGACTCACTGGCCTAAGTGTCAAAACTTTGCAACGCATAGCTAATGGCGGAGTACAAACGGTACGGCTGAGCACATCGGAGTTGATCAAGTCGGCTATCGTCCGGATTCCTCCCCGCTTAGTCATGGAGCGACGCGAAGCACTTACAGACTAGAGACTTCGATTTTCGCACAGCGGTGGCTCGCGTCCTTTTCCATGAGCAAGTCGAAATCGTTCATGCCATACCAAAAACTTTAGTTGAAACAACGACACAACACGAGACAAACAATTTGCCGCGAGATGCATCGATGCAGCGAGAACTGAACTTAAAGCCGGAAATGCAGCGCGTGGACATACGCTGCATCAATGCGCAACCATCAATGACAGCGGCCATCCGCTTGTGTCAACAGTTGTCCGGTTTGGACGACAAGAAGATCGTCGGGAAACAGGGCATCGTCGCCGACGTGGCGCAGTGGTCGCGCATCACGAGAAGTGGTCAGCACTACTTCCCCCAGGACAAGCTGAATGCCTTCATGGACTTGTGCGGCAACGAGGCGCCACTGGTCTGGTTGGCCCGGTCGCGAGGGTACGATCTCACCCCGCTTGAGACCGAGATGGAACGCCGTCTGCACCTGGAGCGCGAAAAAACCGACGAACTCGAGCGCGAAAACATGCTGCTCAAGAAGTTGCTGACGGGAAGGATGGAGTGAAAAAGGCCTATCGCATACTGATTGAATCGCAAGCGTTTACCGTCGCTTGCGTGGTCAACCCCTCGGCTGGTGCCAGTTGCAAGCGCAGCCCAAGCGCGCGCACGGCACCATGTTTAAACAGACGGAAGTGACGGCATAAGCGTCGCACATCATAGACGGTTGAATGGAGCTAAGCATGGCCCGCGCACGAAACATTAAGCCCGGCATTATGGAAAATGAGGATTTAGCCGAGTTGGATCCGTTTGCCCGACTCCTTTTCATTTATCTGTGGATGTTGGCGGACCGTGATGGCCGTCTTGAAGATCGCCCGAAAAAAATCAAAGTGAAAGCGCTACCGTATGACGATGTGGACGCGGATGCACTGCTTAATAGCTTGCAGTCCAAGGGCTTCATTGTACGGTATACCGTCTCTGGAGTGGGGTACATCCAAATTGTGACGTTTCTGAAGCATCAGAAGCCGCACTCGAACGAAACGCCGAGCGAGATACCACCTTGGAGCCAAGAACTTGCTACCAAGGTAGAAAGTCCTTGTGACCTTGGGGAGAAGGACTGCGAACCCAAGCAACAAGCACTTGGCCCTTGTATCTCTGATTCTCTGATTGACGGATTGACTGATTGTCTGATCCCTAGCAAAATCCTTTTGCCCCCGACTGCGTCGGAGGCGCCCTCAAAAAAGCTTAAAGCGGAAAAGCCGCCTTTGCCGACAACCGAGATCTGGCGCGCCTACGCGAGTGCCTACCAGCGCAGGTACGGTGCGTTGCCGGTGCGCAACGCGAAGGTCAACGGCCAGTTATCGCAGCTGTTGCAGCGCCTTGGCAAGGACGAAGCGCCAGGCGTCGCCGCTTGGTACGTGGATAGCAATAAACGCTACTACGTGCAAAAGATGCACCCGGTGGACTGCCTGCTGGCCGACGCGGAGGCGTTGAGAACGGAGTGGGTGACAAACCGCAGGGTGACCGAGACGCAGGCACGCGAGGCGGATCGGTTGCAGGCAACGGGCGATATGTGGACGCGAATCCTACGGGATGCGGAGGCGGTCAATGGCGGCGGCTGACTTGATCCAAGCGGTGGCGGCCACGGCCGAGCTATGCGGCACGAGTCTGAGTGAGGCGGCGGCCAAGATGCTGGTGGCCGATCTGGCCGCGTTTGATGAGCAAGCAGTGATTGTCGCGCTGTCGAAATGCCGGCGTGAGCTAAAAGGCCGGCTAACGCTAGCGGAGATCCTGTCACGGATCGACGATGGCCGTCCGGGTCCGCAGGAGGCATGGGCAATGTTGCCACGTGACGCCAACGCGACGGTGGTGATGACCGAGGAAATAGCGCAGGCTTGGGGCCTTGTGCACAGCCTTCTGAGCGAAGGGGAACGGGTGGCGGCTCGTATGGCGTTCCTGGAGGCGTACACGAGGCTGGTGACGGACGCGCGCAACGCAGCCAAGCCCGTCAAGTGGTTCGCCTCGCTGGGACACGACAAGGAAGAACAACAGGCGGTTATCACGCGTGCGGTTGAGACGGGCCGTTTGACGCCCGAGCACGCCAAGGCGCTACTGCCCGCACCCGTAGACGGACCGATGAGCCAGTTCCTGCTGACCGGAAACGCAGCCTCATTGCTCGCGGTGCAATCGCCAGCGAACCGGGCGGCTGCGTTGAATAACCTTGGCGAGATAAAGAAGATCATCTCCCGCGTCTGTGGAGCGAAAGCATGAACGGCAACAGGGAACTGTACCGGCCCGTGCATCCCATATTGCAGGCAATAAGGGTAACAGAAGTGGGAAAACATGAACGGAGATAACCAGGCGCTGCATGAGTTTTGTTTGCGCTGGGTTGAGTGGAGCAGGACGCGACGACTTTATGCACCATTGCGGCCGAAAAATATTTTGCTACGGCTTAGAGAACCGGCAGGGCTGAGCGATGAGCGTGATGCGGAACTGGATGCTGCGCTGAATTTATTTAACATGGCGTTGATGGCATACCCGGAAGGGCGATCCAAACAGGCGTTCATGGCGTTCTACCTGGGTCAGGTCCGCCCGATTAAACGAGCAGCCTATGAACTGGGTTATTCGCGCATGGGTTTTTTCAAAGCCGTGCGCCGGGTGCGGGAGAACGTGTATGCGGCCTCACGCCGCTTAACGAGCGGACTACGTATGCAAGAAAGAACGGAAGCTGTGCGTTGAGTCCGGTGCGTGCCAATCCGGAACTTAAACGGTCGAGGGGAGCACTTTTTTCCTGTATCACGTTGGGGTAGGACTAGATGGGAAAGATGAGGTTCGCATGGAGATCTCGCTGCCGTCGCGGTTTGAGCGGAAAAAGATCATAGAGTGGAGTGAGAGGATTATCCTGAGCGCTATTCAGCCTAATGACGAGGTCGGTGTTCTGGGCGATGCTTCGGCTGGGCCTATGGACGTGCCTGTCGAGCGTCGTGTCGGCACTTAATGAATAGGGAACGTGATGTTTTTTAACCCGCAGAGGCTGACGTTTGCCCGTATGCGGCGCGGCTGGACAAAGGCGCGCCTTGCCAAAGAGTTGGGCCTTCAGGTGCGCTCCGTTCAGGGGTATGAGTCTGGCGAGTACGCGCCGGAGCCGGAGAGGCTAGCGCAAATGAGCACGCTTCTTCGGTTCCCGGTCGAGTTCTTTGCGGGCGACGACCTGCCATCGATCGAGCCTGACACGGCCAGTTTTCGCTCAATGTCGAAGATGTCGGCAACGCTGCGGAACACGGCTCTTGGCGCCGGTGTCACTGCGTTCTTGCTGAATGATTGGATTGAAGAACGATTCCACCTTCCTGAAGCAGGCCTTCCCGACCTGGGCGATCTATCACCGGAGGATGCTGCCGCGACCCTGCGTAGGATATGGGGCCTTGGTGAAGCGCCGATAGGAAGCATGATTCATCTGCTTGAGGCCAAGGGGATTCGGGTTTATTCCTTGGCTATGGAGGCAAGGGAAGTTGATGCATTCAGTGTATGGCATCGTGAAAAGCCTTTCGTATTTTTGAACACCTTTAAGTCGGCAGAGCATGGCCGGTTTGACGCTGCTCACGAACTAGGCCATCTGATCCGCGACAGACACAGCATGCTGCATGGAGGGGCGCATAGCCCAGAGATGGAGCGTGAGGCAAACGCCTTTGCTTCGGCGTTTTTGATGCCGCCGGCCAATGTTTGCGGGCGCGGCACAGCAGTGCTGACACTAGACAGGCTGCTGCGGCTTAAGCAGGTTTGGGGCGTGTCGTTAGCTGCGCTGGCTTATCGTATGAATCAGTTGGGCTTTTTTTCGGAGTGGACGTATCGGAACCTCTGCATCCAGATAGCAAGAAACGGCTATAGGACTTCCGAGCCCAACCCCATGCGGCCCGAATCTTCACAGATACTACGTAAGGTCTTCAATGCGCTTCGCTCGGAGGGGATCACGCGTGGCATGCTAGCCAAGGAGTTGTGCATCATGCAGGAAGACATTGACAATTTGACATTTGGCTTGGCCTTGTCCAGCGTTTCTCCCACCGCCGGGAGGAGCACAGCGAATCGCGGCAATCGCCGCGTATTGAGTTGAACACTTAAGTAAATTTCCGTGCGCCGGGTGCGGGAGAACGTGTATGCGGCCCCACGCCGCTTGATGCAGGATCGGGAGCAGGTCTGATCTTTGATTTCGCTTTGCTGCTCATCGGCACACCTCGCGACGATTTCCGATTCGCACAACGAGAATGCGCAAAGCGCCGTCCTCGATATTGGCAATAATTCTGCAATCCCCGACACGGTATTTCCAGAAAGCCCCCAAGCGCGAACCTTTGAGGGCTTCGCCAATGCTGCGAGGGTCGTCCAGTACGGAGACATGCTCATGTAGGAAGGCCAGGATACGGCGGGCACATTGTGGGTCAAGTTCCTTGAGGTTCTTGCATGCCAGGCTCGATAGTTCAACCTTCCATGCCATAGTGTTTCATCACTTCTTCGAGCGGTGCGGTTTCGGATTTTCCCGCGCGGATCGCTTCAAGCTCATGCTCAGCCAGATACAAATCTTCGAGGTCATCGAGGTGTTCGCAAATCGCCTCGGTGATGTAAAAGCTTTTGGTGCGTCCGGTCAGTTCGGCCAGGTTCTTCAACCGGGCTTCCACATCGCTAGGCAGTCGAATTGAAAGGGCCATAGCGCTATGCTCCTTGGATGGTGTGATACAAGTATCGCGCAAGGCTGGGCGAAGCGCAAGCCCCTTTGTCCAGAAAACGGTGCATTTGCAGTTGCTGCATGATGATCGTGGTGAGCTATGCCTTTGCCTTGCTTCCCGCATCAAGCATATGCAGATCATTGGTTCCGGTAAAGAACGGAATGTAAACAAATGAAATAAATGTAAACTTTTTAGTTTACTTAATAAAAGTTTACATTTTCCCCAGTTTTTTGTATCGTTTGTGAAAGGCTGGATTTTGACGTCCAAACGAAACAACGCGTTGAAAGGCGCGATTTTCAAGCCCTGAGCCGGGTCAATCGGCCAGGGCTTTTTCCATTGACCGACTCATCGGCCATCCAGACCGCCAGGTCGCTGGCCAGGACAAGCCGGCGAGTGTCCGCAACAACCCCGGCAGTGCGTCAAGCTTTGATTCTTACGGCAAGGACGCACCGCTGACCCGGCGTGAAGGGTATGAACGTGTAGTAATCACCGAAAAGTCGTCGTAAAAGCGAAAGCCCCGAACCGTTGGCAGCGGTCGGGGCTTTCTTGCATCAACCCTCTGGGACAGGCAGAAGGAAGGCATGAATGAATTCTAGCAAACTCATCAAGGAGTTGCGGATGATGTTGAAAGAAATGCCAGCGCAAAGATTTTGGGCGATCTGGCTGCTTGGCTTGTTATATTTTTCCGCCAGGTTCCTTGACGTACCCATTGTAGTTTCATGGTTGAGTCGATAAAACTCCAAGTTTTAAGCAGTTATGGCCCTTAACAGCGCAAGAACAGCAAAAAAACAGCGGGGCAAGCCGTTCGAGAAGGGACAAACCGGCAACCCGAAAGGCCGTCCTAAACGCACGCAGGAAGAATTGGACCTGATCGCCGCGTGCAAAGCCAAAACGCCCGACGCGCTTGAGGCAATCGAATCGATTATGTTGGGTGGCAAGAACGAGCGCAACCGGTTGTCGGCTGCGCTGGCGATCATCGAGCGGGGTTATGGCAAGCCGGTACAGGGCGTGGAACTAGGGGGCACGGGCGGCGGGCCGATTCAAAGCATAAACATGCCTCCAGATAAATTCTGGGAGATCGCCAAGACCATCGCCGATGAGATTTGACTATGCATCCATTCAGCCCGGACGAACACTTCGCGGCTGCAAAGATGGCACAAGCGGATTTGTACTTCTTCTCGCGCTGGATGTTCTATCAGCGCCGCCGGTACAAATGGCTGCGCGGCCCGCACCACAAAGCAATCTGCGATGCGCTAATGCGTGTCTTCTTCGGTAAGGCCAACCGGCTAATCATCAACGTACCGCCCCGATATTCAAAAACTGAACTCGCGGTAGTCAACTTTATCGCTTGGACACTCGGACAGGTACCCGATGCCGAGTTCATCCACGCGAGCTACGCTGCACCACTGGCCGCAAGTAACAGCGCCAACGTGCGCTCGCTCGTGCAGCACGAGGCTTACCAGCAGGTTTTCCCAGCCTGCCGCTTAGCCTCGGATTCGAAAAGCCACTGGAGCACCACCGAGGGCGGCGTGATGTACGCCGCTGGTGCCGGGGGTACGATTACTGGCTTTGGTGCGGGTAAGCACCGCGAGGGCTTTGGCGGCGCAATCATCATTGACGATCCGCACAAGCCCGACGAAGCCAAGAGCGATGTCATCCGACAGGGCGTCATCGATTGGTTTCAGAACACGCTGGAGAGCCGCAAGAACAGCAAGGACACGCCGATCATCCTGATCATGCAGCGCCTGCATGAGCACGATTTGGCAGGTTGGTTGCTCGATGGTGGCAATGGAGAATCGTGGGAGCACGTTTGTTTGCCTGCAATTCAAGCCGATGGCACGGCGCTATGGCCGGAGAAACACACCATTGATGATCTGAGGCGGATGGAGCAGGCGGCTCCCTATGTGTTTGCAGGGCAATACCTGCAACGCCCATCTCCACCGGATGGTGGCCTCATCAAGCCGGACGCAATCACGACAATCGACGCGCTACCTGTGGGCACGATCAAATGGGTGCGCGGTTGGGATTTGGCCGCGACCATCGACGGCGACTATACGGCGGGCGCGAAGCTGGGCAAGCTGGAGGATGGCCGCTTTGTCATTGCTGACGTGGTGAGGTTGCGCTGCGGTCCCGACGAGCGGGACGCGGCACTGACGAACACAGCCGCTCGCGATGGCAAATCGGTGCGCATTAGTCTGCCCCAAGACCCGGGTCAGGCCGGCAAGACTCAGGCGCTATATCTGACCCGCAAGCTGGCGGGCTACGCGGTCACCACCTCGCCAGAATCCGGCGACAAGGCGACACGGGCCGAACCGCTGGCCGCGCAGATCAACGTCGGTAATGTGCTCATGCTGCGCGGTCCGTGGAACGACGCCTTGCTTAACGAAATGCGACTGTTCCCGAATGGAACGCATGATGACCAGGTCGATGCGTGCTCACGCGCGTTTGCCGAAATCATGGTGCACAAGCGCGGCTTCTTTGATCTGGATTAAAACCGACATGTTCAACTGGTTACGACGCAAGGATGAGTCGCCCCAAGCCCCCGAGACCCCAAAGTCCGGGGGCTTTTTCACGACCAAGCACGATCTGCGTGTCGGCCAGACTGAGGCATGGGCACATTTGCAGGCATCAACGTTTCAACGCTCGGTGGCCGATGATTTTTGCGCCGCCGACGTCGGCATGGACGCGAACGAACTTGAAAACAGCGTCAAGCGTATTGCAACGCTCCGACAGGAAAACATGCCAGCCGCGCAGGTCGGTTGGTATGCGTCACAGAGCTTTATCGGCTACCAACTCTGCGCGCTGATTGCACAGCATTGGCTGGTTGACAAGGCATGCGCGATGCCGGGTAAGGATGCGATACGCAATGGCTATACGGTTACGGTCAACGACGGTACAGGAGTTGATGCGGGCGTCATCGACGCAATCCGCAGGGAGGATAAGCGTTTCCGAATCAACCACCACATGCGCGAGTTCGTGCGCATGGGGCGTGTATTCGGCATTCGCATCGCCATGTTCGTGGTCCAGTCAACCGACCCTGAATATTATGCCAAGCCATTTAATCCAGACGGCGTGACACCAGGCAGCTATAAGGGCATCCGGCAAATCGACCCATACTGGGTGGTGCCAGAATTGAACTCGACGGCTATAACCGACCCGACAAGCCTGCACTTTTACGAGCCGACTTACTGGCGCATCAATGGCAAGCCGATCCATCATTCGCATTTGATTATCTTGCGCACTGGCGAAGTTCCGGATGTGTTGAAACCGACCTACTATTACGGTGGCGTGCCGGTGCCGCAGAAGATTTTTGAGCGCGTCTATGCTTCCGAGCGCACGGCCAATGAGGCTCCGTTGCTCGCAATGTCCAAGCGCAGTACGGTCATTCACATGGACGTGGAAAGTGCTGTCGCCAATCAGGCAAAGTTTGAGCAGCGGATGGCGACCTGGGCTCACTATCGCGACAACCACGGCATCAAGGTTGTTGGCACGGAAGAGCAAATCGAGCAGTTCGACACCGCGCTCGCGGACTTCGATGCGGTCATCATGACGCAGTATCAGCTTGTCGCGGCGGCGGCGAACGTGCCGGCCACCAAGCTGCTTGGCACATCGCCCAAGGGTTTTAACGCAACGGGCGAGTTCGAGGAAGCGAGTTACCACGAAGAACTGGAAAGCATTCAGGCGCATGACCTGACGCCTCTGCTGGATCGTCATCACTTGCTGGTCATCCGCTCGGAGATTGCGCCGAAGTTTGGCGTCGCGCCATTTGAGACGACGGTGGCATGGAACCCGCTGGATTCGATGACGGCGAAGGAACGCGCGGAAGTCAACAAGATGGAAGCGGAAACCGGAGCCATCCTGGTGCAGTGCGGTGCCATCGACGGCATCGATGAACGCCGCCGCATCACCCAGGACCCCACCAGTGGCTACACCGGCATAGAGGAAGCCATGCCGGCTGACCCGCCTGATAAGGCGGGCGATGAATTGCTTGAGGATGACGATGGCACGTAAGCTACTGGCCCGCAAAAAGGCAGCGTGGGCGGATCAGTTCAAACCAGCCGTGCTACGCGGCAAGCCGCTGCGCGTGAGTGCTGGCTTACAGGCACGCTATCAGCAGGACCTGGAGCGGCTTGTCGCCGAGATGGCGGCTGCCAGTCACAAAGAAATTGTCGCGCTGTTCGATAGCCCGTCAGCGCAAACCTTCTTTGCGCAGGACGCCAGCCTATCGAGCCAGGCACGCATCGTGGCAAACGCGCTGACCCGGCGTGTACGCAAGCGTTTCGCGCTCAAGGCAAAAGCAATCGTGATGCGCATGGTCGCGGGTGCAGATAAGGCAAGCAGTGCCAGTTTGCACAGCAGCCTACGTGACCTGTCCGGTGGACTGTCTCTCAAAACCACAGCCCTGCCATCGACCGCAAAGGAAATCCTTGCCAGTTCGGTAGCCGAAAACGTGGGCCTCATCAAGTCGATTGCCGATCAGTATCTGGCCGGCGTACAGGGTGCAGTCATGCGTGCAATCACCAGCGGCAACGGGTTACAGGACCTGATCTCCTATCTACGGGAACAGGAAGGCGTGACAAGGCGACGCGCGCGAAACATCGCGCTCGACCAAACGCGCAAGGTCTACAACGGCCTGAACAATGGGCGCTGCATGTCGCTTGGCATAACGGAAGGGGAATGGGTACATAGCAGCGGCGGTATACATCCACGCGAACGCCATCTTGCCTTTGACGGCAAGGTGTTCAATCTAGCGAGGGGCGCGCCGATCGGCCCCAATGGAGCCTATGTGCGACCAGGGGAGGAGCCCAACTGCAAATGCAGCTTTATACCGGTCATTCGCTTTTCCCGAGGTGACGCATGACAAATCGCGTCATCGATACGAACGGCTGGGCCGAAATTCGCGACAACCCGATTTCCAAGGTGGGGGTATTTCCCTATCTGGGCAGATCAATCGGCGCGCCCGAGCCTAACCGCATTTACATGGTCTACCGGCCAGAAGAAGAGTTGGCCGATCCTGCCTGCATTGAATCGTTCAGACTGCTGCCGTGGGTCGATGAACACGAAATGCTTGGCAGCGAAGATACCGGCTATATCGCGCCGGAAAAGAAGGGGATCCAAGGTGTCATCGGCGAGGACGTGTACTACGAAGACGGTGTGCTGAAAGGCAACATCAAAGTCTTCTCCGAATCACTCGCGGCGCTTATCCATAGCGGCAAGCGTGAGCTGTCCGCAGGCTATCGCTGCCAATACGAGTTTATCTGCGGCCAGTACAACGGCCAACGCTACGACGCCATCCAGCGAAAGATTCGGGGCAACCACCTCGCGTCTGTCCACGAAGGGCGCATGGGGCCCGATGTCGCTGTTCTGGATCACATGACATTCACATTCGATGCAAAGGAGTTACTCATGACAAGTACAAACAAGGCAACGGGGCAAGACGAAGACGTGTCGCTCGCTGACGTAGTGAAACAGCTGATTCCGCTGGTGCAGGCGCTGGTCGGTTCGACACCTTCCGCTTCGCCGGACGGCGACATAGATCCATCGGTAATCGGCGACGATGCCCCGACCAAGACGCCGGTTGAAGATGACGATGACACGCTGCCTGCCGAAGATGAAGACGATGATTCACCCGCGGCGAAGGGCGAGAAAGAGACAGAAGACGAGCAAGAAACCGCGCAAGCCATGGACGCGGCAATTAAGGCGCTTCGCACTGCATCCAAGACTGCGCCGAAAACGATGCGCGCGAGCATGGACAGCGCCATTGCCGGATTGCGCAAGGCTTGCGCCGCCGCCCAAACCCAGTCGCAAAAGCCGAGCAAGACGGTAGCGAGCGTTGATGCCGCCGAGGTCAAGGCGCTGCGCGCGCGCTTGGCTCAACTGGAGCGTAGTGCCGCCAAAGGGATCATGAGCGAGATCAGCAAGCGCGATGCGCTGGCTAGCCGCTTGTCCGCTCACATCGGCACGTTTGATCACGCCGACAAGACGCTGGTTGAAGTGGCGCGCTACGGTGTCTCAAAACTCGGTATCGCTTGCACCAAGGGGCAGGAGATAGCCGCGCTCGACGGCTATTTGCACGGTCGCGAGGTCCCCAAACCGGGGCAGGGTATGGATGCGAAGCATCCGACATCGAGCGAACTCGACCAATATCTGCAAGGAGTCTGACAACATGGCTTTCCAAACCACTGTTCGCGCCGACATGGCCTTCGGGGTGCCGGGCGAACTTTTTACCGATGGCCCGGTGCGTGCCGCGCCGTGGACCTTGGTGTCCTCAAAGCCCAACGTGATTGGCCATGCCTATACGCTTGCGGGCGACGGCGTGGCGCAAGTTGGCGGGACAGGGCAGTTTGTGGGCATCCTCGTCCATCCAAAACACTATGCCTCGTATGGTGCAGCAGCAGGTACGCTCACGCCAACGATGGAATTACCCAATCAAAGCATTGGTGAACTGCTCACGATGGGCGAAATCGTGGTGAGCCTGCCTGCCGCCACCGATGTGGGTTATGCGGTTATCTACGACACCAGCACGGGGGCACTGTCCACCATTGAAGAAGATAGCGAGGTACCCAGCGGCAGCGTTGAAGTACCCAACGCGCTTGTCTCGCGCTACCTATCGACGGGGGCGGGATTGGCCGTGATTACACTGACCAACTGAGGCACTGAGCATGCAAAGCAAAGAACATTCGTATATCGGTCCACGCGCAGTACGGCCGCTCAAGCTGTCGAGCGTCGTTGGCTATCAGGACCTGTCCCGTATCGGTATTGGTATGGACGCCGCAACCGTGCACCGCATGATGGCGGCGATGGACGCGGCGCTGGTACCCGGTTTGACTACACCGACAATTACCACGCCCGAGCAGTTCCTACAAAACTGGCTGCCTGGTTTTGTGGCGATCACCACGGCGGCCCGCACGATCGATGAGTGTGTGGGCATTACGACAGCGGGCGCATGGGAAGATGAGGAAGTCGTGCAGGGTGTCATGGAACTCACCGGTACGTCTGTGCCGTATGGTGATTATACGAACGTGCCGCTGTCGTCGTGGAACGTCAACTTTGAGCGGCGCACGGTAGTGCGTTTCGAAGAAGGTATGCGTGTCGGCACGCTTGAAGAAGCGCGCGCTTCGCGGATGAAAGTGAATAGTGCCGAAAGCAAGCGCGAAGCAGCAACGCTGGCGCTGGAGATCAACCGCAATCGCGTCGGATTTTACGGCTACAACGATGGAAACAATCGCACTTATGGACTTTTGAATGATCCCAGCCTGCCTGCGTATGTCACCCTGCCAATGGGTGGGGCCAACTCGACCCAATGGGCGTCCAAGACCTTCCTCGAAATTACAGCAGACATTCGCACGATGGTGGCCGATCTGCGCAACCAGGCGCGTGGCGTGATAGACCCGAAAAAAGAACAACTGACGCTTGTTCTTGGCACGTCGGTCATCGATTACTTGACAGTCACTTCGATTTTTAGCGTGTCCGTGCAGGACTGGCTGACCAAGACCTATCCGACGATGCGTGTGGTGTCTTGCCCGGAATTTGATGCAGCGCATGCGGGCGACAATGTTGCGTATCTATACGCTGAGAGCGTGAGCGATCAATCGACCGACGGCGGTCAAACCTTTGTACAAATCGTGCCGGCGAAATTTCGTGTGCTGGGGATTCAGCAACTCGCGAAAGGCTACGAAGAGGACTATTCCAATGCGACGGCGGGCGTGATGTGCAAGCGGCCGTATGCTGTCGTGCGTCGCACAGGACTTTAACGGAGAGCAATCATGCATTACGTGTATTCGACCGCAACGTGCGATACCGCCTATGGCGTGTGGATCAACAGTGGAAACGACTTGCCGATTCGCACGCGCGCGATCGTGATCAAAGGCGGTGCGGGCGTTGCCAACAAAAACTTAATTACGCCTCGTGGAGTAGTAACGCAGGTGACGGACGAGGATTTGGCGCTGCTTGAAAAGGACGAGGCCTTTCAGCGGCATGTCAAACGTGGCTTTATCCACGTCGAGCGATCCAAAACCGATCCAGAAAAGGTGGCCGCGGATATGACCGGTCGCGATCAAGCGTCGCCGCTGGTACCGCAAGACTTTGCAGAGAAAAAGCGGCCCAAGACGCGGGGTGAGTAATGATGGGTGCGCCCATCCAGTTGGATGCCAGCGCGTTTCGCGCCGCCTTTGCTGCATTCGAGAGCAAAACCGCGTATCCCGACACCGCGCTTTCGGCAACCTGGACGGCGGCAACGTGCTATGTGAGCCCAAAGGATTATGGACATCTACAAGGTGATGACCGAGTCCGTGCGCTGAATCTGATGACGGCCCATCTCCTTGCGCTGGCGGACATGGTGAAAGGCGGTCAAACGCCGGGTATGGTGTCCACCGCAACCGTCGACAAGGTGCAAGTCACGCTCACTCCGCCGCCTGTTAAGTCGCAATGGCAGTGGTGGTTGTCGCTCACTGCCTATGGACAGCAGCTTCTCGCTTTACTGTCGGCCGCGGCGGCAGGCGGCTTCTATGTTAGCGGACTGCCGGAAGGATCGGCGTTTCGCCGCGTGTACGGCATCTATCCCTGATGCCTAGGCCGCCTGATCGGGTGGCCCTATTTCCGAAGTGAAACCAATGGTCAAGGTATTACGTAAGCCTGGCCCCGGTGGCGCGCGTCTGCATCAAGCGTTGCAAAATATCGGAGGCCATATCGGCAAGGTTGGCTGGTTTGAGTCTTCTAAATATCAGGACGGTACACCGGTCGCCTATGTAGCCGCGATCCATGAGCATGGCGTGCCCGAAAAAGGCATCGCGATGCGCGCGACGATGCGCCCAACGGCCCAGGCACAACGAGCGCAATGGGCAAAACTAGCACAGCAGGGCTATACGGCGGTGTTTCGTGGTACGGACTCGCCAGCCGCAGTCATGGAGAAGGTGTCGGCCAAGGCCGCTGGCGATATTCGCCGCGCCATCTCGCGAATCCGCACACCGCCGTTGAAAGTCGCCACCGTCAAGGCGCGCTTGCGAGACAAAAAACAAGGTCGCGTTGTCTCGCTGACAGCCGCTAAACCGCTGGTCGATTCCGGTGTGCTCCTGAATACGCTAACCCATATCGTGGAGGACAAGTCGTGATGCCAGGCTCTAATTTGCTCGGTCTTGCGTTGTCCGTGATCGGCAAGCAACGTGTCGAGTATTACCGATTCTTGGGGCGCGAGACCAACGATGTGGGCATTGACGTGAACCGGTATGCACCACCTGTACCCTTGTACGGCAGCGTGCAGGCCGTGGACCGAAATTTGTATCAGTACCTTGGTCTCGATTTCCAGAAACGGTACATCCGGCTTTATGCGTGTGCCGAACTACAGGACGTGGCCCGCGACCGATCGAGCGATCAGATCGAGTTTGCCGGTCAGCGCTATCAACTGCTGTCGGATGCGGACTGGTTCAACATCGACGGTTGGGACGGCGCACTCTGCGTACAAATTTGATTTTGGAAAAACGCCAATGGCTTATATTAATGATCAATATGGCTCGTATGCATCGCCGCGCCTTATCTCATGCGCTGCGCTTGCCGACTTCGACGCATTTTTTACTTTTTATCTTGATTTGCCGATTGACCTTCCTGAAATATGGGTGCGCGTCACGGACAGCATGCTTACCACTACACATTGGAAAAGGCGGGAGCCACCGGTTGTTGGATTTATGAAGTTGTCACGCGTATTGACACAAGCGCCTGGTCTATCCAGGTATGTAGTGCGTGAATTCCGGCCGGCAGATGATGCGCCCCCAGATCGATCAGTTTGTCGGCAATTGTCTGAATTGATCGAGCCGGCAAGTTACGAATTGCTTCAGCGAGAGCAGACCGTTCTTCCGGGCTATGAGAAGATGATTTTTCGACCCGCTCCATGAGAAGTGCCCGAACAGACTCCTCGTGAATCTTGATAGTTACGACACCAAGAATGGCCGACAGACCTCCATCATCGGCGAGAAAGTCCATGCCTCTGGCTGTGATGCGAGGGGGCTCAAATATCCAGTCCCCATTCAAGCCATATCGAACACCACCAATCACTAGCCCAAGCTCGTCAAGATAGGCCATATTGGCGGCGTATTTTGCATCTGCCTCCGCATTACTGTCTTCAAGTATCGTCTGCACACGGCACGATTGGGGGTAACACTCGGAAAGTATCGTCAAAAGTTTTCGTTGATATGCACGATCCAGTTTCATGCGTCCCCCCTTTTTGCGGTCGGTTGATGAGGTCAAAGGGTCTCTATTTTCTCATGATTGTAGGCGTGCTTTTCCGAACGGTACCCCATGACAGATAACCAACTGTTCCGCATCCTGCTGCCGTTGATCCGTGACGGGCTGCGCGCGAATGGCATTGCCGACATTGCCATCAAGCAGCAGTATCAGCCGACGCAACAAGGCACGCCAAGCGGCCCGGTGGTGTTCTTGAACAAAATCGGCGATTACCGATACGGTTTCCCGCAGCGCAAAAGCGTCTGGGATCGCGAAGCCGGGCAGTTCGTCCATACCGAGTCGGTGTGGATGCAAACTGCGTTCCAAGTGAACGTACTTGCACCACAAGACCCCAAGCAGCCTGATTTGCTGACAGCATCCGATCTGCTGAACCTGGTCGCGTGCATCCTGCAAAGCGATACTGCGCGCCACACGTTGCACTCGCATCAAGTCGGCATCTATCGCGTGCAAGACATTCGCCACACTTATTTTGCTGATGACCGGGATTGCTTCGAAGCCAGCCCGTCATTCGATTTCATCCTCACTCATTTGCGCACGCGGGCCAGCCGGGCTCCATCGGTTGACGCGTTCGAGACAAACATTCGTTGCATCTAGGAGCCACTGATGGCAATTCGATTTCCCAAGTACGTTGACGTGACGTCGGGCGTCGGCGCAGCGGCCGGTGTGCGTCGGCGCGATCTAATCGGGCGTTTCTTTACGACAAATATGCTGCTGCCGCCGAAAACGGTAGTCGAGTTCGATAACCTCGATGATGTCGGGCGCTATTTTGGCACGGCCTCGGAGGAATACGCCCGCGCATCTTTCTATTTCGGCTGGATCTCAAAGAACATTACGCGCGCGCAGAAAATCAGCTTCGCGCGCTGGGTCGATGCCGCCGTCGCGCCGATGATCTTTGGGGCGGCAGTGACTGCGCCATTGTCTCGATTCCAAGCTGTGACAGCTGGCGAGTTGACAATACAGCTTGGCACAGATATTCATTCCGTATCGCCGTTGTCGTTCGCGGAAGCCCTTAGCTTTGCCGACGTGGCATCGGTTTTACAAGCAGCCATTCGTGCCGCAGGTGCGGGCCCCCTTTGGGAGGGTGCAATTGTCTCGTTTGATGCGCGGAAAAATGGCTTCCATTTCACAACCACCAGTACGTGTGCCAATGTAAAGGTCGCTGTCCTGTCCGGCACGATCCATACTATGCTGGGTTGGGATGATCGCGCTGTCTACGCCGATGGAGCAGTCGCCGAAACGGTTAGCGATGTGCTGGCCGCTTCGACTGAGCTATCCAACAATTTTGGCTCGTTCACATTTCTGCGGGCCTTGTCGGCAGCCGAGACCGAGGAGGCGGCAAAATGGAACGCGGCGCAGAATGTGATGTACCAGTTCCACACGCGCGTCCTATCTGCCGATGCGGCAGCCTACTATGAAGCGCTCAAAGGTTACGCGGGGACCGGTTTGACGCTCATTGGCGCGAGCGGCGAATATCCCGAGCAGCTTCCGATGATGATTCTGGCCGCCACCGATTACAGCCGCCGTAACTCGGTTCAAAATTACATGTTTCAGCAAGCGGCGCTCACGCCCAGTGTGACGACGACGCCCGAATCGGATCGGTTGGATGCATTGCGTGTGAACTACTACGGCCGCACGCAAACGGCTGGTCAAGTGCTCGACTTCTATCAGCGCGGCGTGCTGATGGGTGGCGCCACCGCGCCGACAGACATGAATGTCTACGCGAACGAGCAATGGCTCAAAGATGCGGCCGGCAGCGCCATCATGGAACTGCTGATGTCGCTGGCGAAGGTATCGGCCAACGTGCAGGGACGGGGCCAACTGATCGCGACGCTGCAAAGCGTGATCAATCAGGCGCTGCTCAACGGCACGATCAGCGTCGGCAAGGATCTGAACAATACGCAGCAGCTGTACATCACCAATATGACGGGTGAAGCCGACGCGTGGCGGCAGGTCCAGACCATCGGTTACTGGCTCGACTGCGTAATCCAATCCATTGTGACGCCAGACGGACGCACCGAATACAAGGCCGTTTACACCCTCATCTACAGCAAAGATGATGCCATCCGAAAAGTGGACGGAAACCACGTCTTGATTTGATCCAGACCAGGAGTAACGATGGAAAACATCTCGGGCTTCGGCCTTGTGGTGCAGGTATGTGCATCTAAAACGTTTCCCGCCGGTTTTACGGTCACGCAGTTCGCCGACGATGGCGATCCGTTCGACATTCCGAGTATTCAGGTAAACGACAAGGCGATGGGGCTCAATGGCGATTTGATTGTCTGGTCCAAAGCCAATCCGATCACAGTGACGTTGAACCTAATTCCAGGGAGTGACGACGACAAGAACATGTCGATCTTGCTTGAAGCAAACCGGGTCGGACGTGGTAAGCAGAGCGCAAAAGACGAAATCACGATGGCAGCAATCTACCCGGACGCCCGCATACTCACGCTGACCAAAGGGGTGATCACTGACGGCATGCCTGCCAACAGTGTAGCCAGCGCAGGGCGGATGAAGAGCAAACCGTACATCTTTGCTTTTGAAAACCGGACGGGAACATCATGAGCGTATTACTTGAACCCAAGGAAATCTTGATCAAAACGATGGCGGGTGAGGATCGCCCCTACATCCTGTCGAAATTTCCCGCCGTCGCAGGTCGCGAGATCGTTTCGCAGTACCCGATCAGTGCGGTGCCGAAACTCGGCGACTACAAGACCAACGAAGCACTCATGTTAAAAATCATGGGCTTCGTGGCGGTGCCTCTTGACAATGGCGAATTGCGACTATCGACCGCCGCGCTGGTTGACAACCATGTGCCGGACTACGAGACGTTGATGAAAATCGAGTTCCACATGATGGACTACAACACGTCTTTTTTCTCAAGCGGAAAGGTCTCGACTTTCTTAGGCAATGTCGAGGGCAAGGCGACAGCGTGGATTTCCAAAACGTTGACGCACTTGTTGGAGCGATCCTTTCTGAAGGACGTGCCACGCTCCAGGAATTGAGGACAGTCTACACGCTGGAGGATGCTTTCATTCTCTGGGAGAGCATTGCGATCCCTCGCTACAACGAATGGCTTGCCGCCGAGCACGCCAAACGGACATCGAAATGAGCATTCTTGAAACGTTCTACATTCTGTTCGATTCGGACGCGAAGGAGGTCAAGCAAGGGGCGCAAGAGGCCGAAAAGGCGACCGAGCAGCTTGAGAAAAAGATCAAGGGAGCGGATATGGCGGCCACCCAACTTGGCAAGTCGTTCAAGTCGCTAATCGGGGCGGCCACCGGTGCGATTGCTGGTGCTTTTTCAGTGGGCGCGATGGTATCCGGCGTGGCGCGCGCAGTGGCCGACACCGACGCGCTCGGTAAGAGCGCCGACGCACTGCGCGTCGAGGTCGATACGCTGCACGCATGGAGCGAAGCGGCCAAGCGTTGCGGCGGCAGTGGCGAGGCATTTAGCAAAACGCTCACTAGCCTGAGTGAAAAAGTTACTGAACTGGTCAAAACTGGCAAAGGTGACATTGGCCCCTTGCTGCAACGGCTCGGCGTGCAGTTTCGTGATCTGAACGGCAACGCCAAGACTACACCTCAGCTGCTGCTGGAAGTCGCCCAATCGTTTGAGCGCTTAAACAAAACGGAATCCGCCGAATTAGGCAAAAAGATGGGGCTGGACGACGCCACCATCGCTCTGTTGCAGAAAGGGCGGCAAGCGCTCGAAGAACAAATCAAGCGGCACAAAGAGTTTGGCGTTGTCAACAAGACCGATGCTGAAGCGGCAAAGCAATACGCCGAGCAACTCGGCAAGGCCAAGATCGCCTTATGTGATCTCGGGCAGGTATTCCAGTACATGTTCACGAGCCTCTCGACCACAGTGCTGCCCGCCCTGACGTGGTTGCTGAGAAAGTTCGAAGCGCTCACGGCCTACCTGGCAGACCATAGCGACCTAGTAAAAGGATCCTTAGTCGGACTGGCGCTGGTACTGACGTCGCTGTACCTGCCTGCCATCTTGAGCGCCGCCACCGCGACATTCGCGCTGGTCGCGCCCTATCTGCTGATCGGCGCGGCCATTACAGCGGTCGGTGCGCTGTTCGCGCTGGCCTACGAAGACGTGATGGCGTTTCTCGATGGCAACGACTCGCTGATCGGCGAGATGGCGAAACGCTGGCCAATTATTGGCGAAATCGTGCATGGGGTTGCGGATGTGTTTTCGTTCCTGTTTGATCTGGTGAAGGCTGGACTGATCTTCATTACCGATCTGATTGACAATCCTGAGAAAGCATTCGAGCGCTTCTCGACGAATGTGCGTGCCGCGTTCGACAAGCTGTTGAGCAAAATACCTGCCCTTAAGCCGGTCATGAACTTGATCGGCGATGTATTTTACCAGGTCGGCCACACCGTCAAAGCCACGTGGAACGGGATCGCCGCAGCGATCGAAACCGTCATCGGCGCCGCCTCACGCGGCTTGAAGATCATTAGTAGTGCGCTGGGGCAGGTGAAATCTTTTCTCGGTCTTGGGGACGCCGCACCATTGCAAGGTGGAGCAGTATCCAAGGGCGTAGCGGCCGCGGATCGTGCTGGCGTCATCGCCGGCAAACAGGCGCTGGCCGTCACCTCAACGCCGCTGGCGGCACAGACCTCAGCCAGTATCACGCACGCAAACCGCAGTGTGAGCAAGAGCATGAATGTGCAGACGGGACCCATCACGATCCATACCCAAGCCACGGACGGCGATGCGGTCAATCAGGCCCTCAGCCGTAGTTTGGGGCAAGAATTAAGTACGACATTGAATCATTTTGATGACGGAGTGGCAGCGTGATCGCCGGATTCATTCCGACCGCCGCCGTCGATGTCGTCGGCGTGTTCGATGCAGGCTTTCAGCAGCTTTTTGGCGACGCGCGGCCGATAAAGGCGACGGTCAAGGAAGCGTCCAAGGTAATGGAACATCCCATTGAATCGGGCGCAACGATGACCGACCACCGGATCATCTTGCCGGTTGAGATCGAGTTGAAGATGATGCTGGCCGGGGCAACATATCGGGACACTTATCGGCAAATCCGCGAGATGTTCCAGAAGGGTGAACTCCTGACGGTGCAGACGAAGGCGGGCAGCCACGCCAACATGCTGATCGCAGAAATGCCGCATGAGGAAGAGCCTGATGCCCTCGGCACCCTCGTGCTCACGCTGAAGCTTAAGGAAGTGCGGGTCGTCACGGCACGATACGAAAAACTGTCCGTCCGGAAAGTCAAGGACAAGACACACGCATCCACCGTGCAGCGTGGCGAGCAATCTGGCAAGCCCGCAAAAAGAAAAGCGTCCACGCTTCACGACATCTTCGTTTGAAGCAATCTTTGTTTGATGCAATCGCCATGATTCAAATTCCACTCGATGCGATCCCTAATCAATCGCTGTCGATTCGGCTCGATTCACGCCGCTATGAAATCACGGTCCAGGCCACATCTGGGGTGATAGCCGCGACGATTGCCCGTGACGGCGAGATGCTTGTGCAAGGATTGCGGTGCGCGGCCAGTACGCCACTGTTGCCTTTTCAGTATATGGAAGACGACGTCGGGAACTTCGTGTTTTTGACGGAGGATGAGGAATACCCCGACTACACAAAGTTCAACAGCACGCATCAACTTGTATACCTCAGCGGTGCCGAGCTTGCGCAGGTTCGCCTGTGAAGCCAATGAATGAACTCGATCCGCGCATTGTGCGCCTGGGCATCGAAATGAACGGCAAACTGAAAACATATGACGATCTTGCGATTAGTGCAACCGGCTCCAAGTTCGCAAATGCACTGCAAAATGAAGCCGAGATTCGTGTTTCGAATCTATCCAAAGCGGATCGCGAATACCTATTGACGGAAACCAGTCCGTTCAACCTGAATCGCACGCCCAAGCGCATTGTGCTGGATGCAGGCCGACGTTCCACTGGAGCAGCGCGTGTGTTTGTCGGTGACATTTCCAGTTGCATCCCATCTCAACCGCCGGACATCACGCTAACGTTCAAGTCATCGACCGGGCAATTTCAAAAGGGCAACATCCTTGCGCGCAGTCAGGCTGGCGCCGCTCCGCTGTCCACCATCGCAAAGCAGGTAGCAAGTGATCTTGGACTGACACTGCGCTTTGAGGCCACAGACAAAAACATTGCTAACTACGCATTTGCCGGAGGCGCACTGAAACAGGTGGATCGGCTTGGCGAAGCCGGCGGCGTGAACGCCTATGTTGATGACCACACGCTGATCGTGAAAAACGACAACGTCGCGTTGAGCGGCGAGGCGCGTGTGTTAAGCGAAGCCACGGGCATGGTCGGCACTCCCGAAATCACTGAGCAGGGCATCAAGGTCAAGTATTTGTTCGATACCACGACCCGCCTGGGCGGCGCATTGACCATCGACAGCAAGTTGAACCCGGCTGCGAGCGGCCATTACGTCATCTTCAAGCTGAACTTCGAGCTAGCTAACCGTGACACTCCGTTCTACTGGATCGCGCAGGCCAAACGTGCAGGTACCCGCCGATGAGTGACTACACCATCCCGAGTCATGATCCCGCGAACACAGGGGGACTAGCGGGCACGCTGCGCGAAGTGTTCAAGAAGCTGATGCAGGGCGTCGATGACATGCTGCCTGCAAAGATTGTCGGCTATGACCGCAGACGCAATGTCGCAACAGTGCAACCGCAGATCATGATGCTGACCACCGAGAACCGGACGTTATCCCGGCCGCCATTGGCCCGTGTGCCCGTGCTCGCGCTGGGCGGCGGCGGCTTTGTGATGTCGTTTCCGCTCAAACCGGGCAACACTGGCTGGATCAAGGCCAGCGACCGCGATATTTCGCTGTATCTGCAATCGGGTGGTGAGGTTGGGCCTAATACACAGCGACTGCATTCGTTTGCCGACGGCCTGTTCATCCCTGATGTGATGCACGGCTACACGTTGGCCGATGAAGATAAAGCGAATGCTGTCCTGCAAAGCGCGGATGGCTTGGTACGCGTCGCACTCTGGTCGGACAAGCTTAAGCTGACTGCGCCAATGGTCGAATTCGATGCGGCGAATGTGCACTGTACGGGTAATCTTACCGCCGACGGGCGCGTGACCGGACGCGGCGGTGTGACTTTCGGCGAAACACCGGCCGAAACACACCGGCATGACGGCGTTCAACGCGGCAGCGACACCAGTGGAGGTCCGGTTTGAAGAGCCTTGCAACGAATCAACGCAATGACCTGTTCATCAACGCTGACGGAAACCTTGCCATCGCGCGCGATATCGAGGCGGTCAAGCAGGACTGCCAGCACGCGATGCAAGCCCAACTGGGTGAAATGGTGCTCGCGCTGGACCGCGGGATGCCCACGCGAGAGCTAGTGTGGCACAACACAAACCTGGTGCAGTTCGAAGCCTACGCGCGCCAGACGCTGCGCGCGGTAGGTGGCGTGGTCGATGTCACCGCCTTCGACATGGCAATCGTGGACGGTGCGCTGTGCTACAGCGCGACTATTCAAACTGTTTTTGGCGTGTCTAAGCTAAAGAGCCATGGCTGAACCCTACGACTATTTGACTCATGCCGGCGTAATTGTGCCCGACACAGCGGTGGTGCTCGATACGGTGCGCAATGAATGGCGTGGCGTATTGGGCGACGATCTGTCGGTGGCGGATGAAACGCCTCAGGGCGTGCTTATTACGGCTGATGCGCTGGGCCGCAACAGCGTGATTCGTAACAATGCGGCACTCGCCAACCAGATCAACCCGAACGAGGCGGGCGGCGTATTTCTAGATGCGATCTGTGCGTTGACTGGACTTGGACGCGCGAAAGCCCAGCGTTCGACCATCGCCGATGTCGAGGTGACCGGCATCCCGAATACAGTGATCCGCCAAGGGTTGCGTGCACGCACCGAGGCGGGCGACCTGTTCGAGACAACGGAAACGGTTGTGCTGGCGCGGGATGGAAAGGCAACGGTTGGCTTTCGCTCTGTGGAGTACGGCCCCGTTGCTGCGCCTGCCGGCACGTTGCGGCACATTGTCGATAGCGTCTTGGGGTGGGAAGCCGTCCATAACCCCGAAAACGCGAAGCTTGGGCGAGGCCGGCAATCCGATGCCAGTCTGCGCAGGCTGCGAAAACAGACGCTTGCGCTGCAAGGCGTATCCCTCTGTGAAGCAATCACCTCCGCGCTCTACGCAACGGAAGGGGTGCAAAGCCTGCAATTTCGCGAGAACACCGAGAGCACTGCGCAAGTCATCGATGGCGTAGTCATGAAGCCACACTCGATTTGGGTGTGCATCGATGGCGGGACAGACGCCGATATTGCACAAGCGCTGTTGAAGAGCAAAAGCGCTGGCGCAGGCTGGAATGGTACGGTGCAAGTCAATGCAGTTGACCCGGCTTCGGGCCAATCATATCGCGTTCGGTTCGATCGTCCGATACGGCGCGACTTTCTCGCGCGCGTCACGGTACGCGCCGCCTCGTCGGTCGCCGACCCACAAGTTGCCGTGCGTGACGCCATTCTTGCCTACTCGGAAAAACGCGTTGAAGGTGAGACGGGTTTTACGGTTGGCACCAGCGTGTCACCGTTTGAACTGGCCGCAGCCGTCAATCGCTATGTACCGGGCCTCTACGTGCAGCGGCTCGAAGTCTCCCTCCTGTCGCCAATCGATTACGTGACGACTGAGATCCCGCTGGGAATTTTTGAGAAGGCAACGATTGCGCCGTCAGGCATCCAGGTCATCGTTGTGTAGTCACACCGAGCAGCATTGAGAAAGGCGAAAGCCCCGAACCGTTAGCAGCGGTCGGGGCTTTCTTGCATCCACCCGTTGGAAAAGGCAACGAGGAGAGCTTGTGAATAAGTATACGACATTCTTGAGAGCGCTGAAAATGATCTCGGACGAGCTGAAACCATCCCGCTATTGGTCTATCTGGTTCATCGCATTCCTGATCGCGGCATCGACCTTTGTGCATGCAATTCGCTGGTGGTAAGTCAATGAGAATCCAGGCATTCGATTTTTCCGTCGATTTGCTGCAAGCGTTGCTCTGGCAGTACAACGACGCGGACAATCTGCGCGGGCTGCTGGAGTGCAAGCAGGCATGGTACGAACAGAATCACACCGCTTTTTGGGAGAACTGGATTCGCGATGTCTTTGACTTGCGCACGGCAAACGACTTTGGGCTGTCGGTCTGGGCGGAAATTCTTGGTGTACCGCTTGCTGTCACTGTAGACCCGACCAAGCCAGACACGCCCGTTTTGGGATTCGGTGGATCCAACCGAAATTTCGGGCATGGTGGTTTTGGCTGCAAGTCTTCCTCGACAGTGGGGCTCACTGTCGAGCAGAAGCGCACTGTGCTGCGGCTGCGCTATTTCCAGCTCGTCTCACGTGGCACGATCCCCGAAATCAACCAGTTTATGAAGATGCTGCTGGGTGACCAAGGACAAGTTTATGTGCTCGACCCGAATGACATGACTTATGTCGTTTATGTTTTTACATTTCAGCCCAATCCTGGGCTGACCTTCGTGCTCGACACCTATGATCTGCTGCCGCGCCCAGCAGGCGTTGGCGTGCGCCGGATTGTTGTCAACCGGCCGTCGTTTGGCTTCGGTGAGTACAACAAGAATTTTGAACACGGAACTTTTCCGGAGTAAGACATGCAACAAAAATTTTTTGTCAAACCGTTTGCTGTGGCAGGCGACCGTGAGACGGTGCCGGACGAGATCCAGACTACTGGCGATGTCAGTTATGAGCAGGGCTACGGCTATGACTACCAACGCGACCAAGCAATTGATCCACTGGCTAAGCCGATTGAGCGCAACAAGCATAATGCTATCTTGCACGACATCACTGAGGCGGTGCAGCAGTATCAGGTTTTTGGGACGCCAGAGTGGATCACGGCGGAGGACAACGGTGGCATTGCTTATCCCTATGCCCACCGCGCGCGTGTGCGGTATCGGGCAAGCGAGACGGACCCCTGGGACGTGTACGAGTCGCTCGTGGATAACAACACGACCGAGCCGAGCGACGCGACGAAATGGGCCATAGTTGTGTCGGCGGTTGCGTCATCGGAGCAAGCGGTTACTGGCACCGACAACAACACGATCATGACTCCGCTACGCGTCGCTCAAACCCTAACGCAATACGCGACACAAGATTGGGTAAATAAAAACGCTGTCCAAACTGAGCGAGACGGCACAATCTACAAGCTTACGACCAACAACGAGAAAAACTCAGCATGGGTCACTGTTGGTCCGAATAACCTTGGTCGGATCTGGACGGATAGGGATTTTGATCCGGGCGTCTTCTTTAAGAAGGATGGAAGTGTTGCAATGACGGGCGGCGTCAATATGAACGGTCAGCCGATCTATAATCTTCCGGCCCCGATTAACGGTGCAGACGCAGCTACAGTGAACTGGACGCATGTGAATTTTCAACCGAAAGGGCACTATACGATTGCCGATACGGGAGGAACTATCGGCTTTGGTTGGGTAAGCGGTGAAGGTCTAACGGCTAGGATCGACGGGACATACTACGGAAGAGTGTGGACGCGCTCGCAGTTTGATCCACTGACCTACGGCGCGATTGGATGTACTGGAATTAGCGGTGTGAATGGAAATCCAGGGAACATCTACACTGGATCCGATGTCAACATGCCAAATGGAACATGGCTTTGTACTGCAAACGTTCCGCTCCCAAGCGGTGGCTGGTTATGTTCATATGTGAGGATCGCATGACGGAAAACTTGAGTGTTGAACAGCCGAAGGCTGTTGAAAATGTATATGTTGAGGTGAAAAATTTGCGATGGGGAAACAAGGAGAGGACCACGGTACTCGCTGATGTGCTGCTGCCACGCCTGGCTAGAAATTATGGTTTTGTGCCAATGGAACTAAACCAGGACTACGATACCTCGGAAGGCCGCGATATTTGGAAGCGCGTGAAGGCCGGGGAATTCGGAAAGGTTGGTCCCTGCGCCGAAGTAACGCAGAGTACTGCCACTCCCGAAGTAGTAGACCCCTTAAAGAAACTGAAGTCCTTCCTCGCCTCTAATCCAGATGTCGCGGCAATCATTAATGGGACAAATACGCCTCGATAGAATTGCCTATTCGACGAGCTTTCGTAGCAGTGGGACTCGATGTAACCCTCGCCAAATGAGATAGGAGCCGGCCATGACAAGGAACCCTGTGATAATGGCTTTTGTGAGTGGCGATGTATCCCAAGTGGTGCTTTGCTTAGCCAGCACCATTACGATTGAAAGGTGCAAAAGATAGATTCCAAAGCTCGCTCGCGCGAGATTCTCAACGCAGCGGGCAAGGAATCTCTGGGATACATAAGCACGTTTGCAGAGAAGGAAGACTAAAATTGCTGGAATTAGGATTAGAGGCGAGTCATACCACATGAACCCATCCCCATTATTAAGGTTGTTTTTTGCCAAATACAACTGTGCGGCCAATATCGATGCTACACAGATAGAGAATAAGGCGGAGAGATATTTAGTGGAAATGCTCGTCAGCGATCCACGGACAACGACTGCATAACCGATAAGTAAATATATCGGGTATAAGGCCAGAGTTTCACGTATCCGACTACTGTAGCAGCCTCCATATACTGCTGTGTGATACGCAGAGGGAATGATCTCGATGGCTATGAGTAATCCAATGACCAGCCAAATTGCATTTGTGCGTAGGCGCTCGACAATTCGCCCTATGAATGGCGCGGCAAGATATAAAGCCATTATGACATTCATATACCAGAGATGGTATGCTGGCCAATATCTGCTCTTGAGGATTTGATCAGCAATCTGTTGCCACGGGGGAAGTGGAGTGGTGAACAGTTTGCTATCTAGAAATACGTATCCCCAAGTATAAATAAAAGTTATCGCGACAAATTGAGGAATTCGACGGCGATAAAACGTCAGCGGAGTCGTAGCTGCCGCGCCAGGCAAGACCAGCGCCCCAGTGAGCATGAGAAAGATTGGAACTCCGAGTCTCCCGATCCAATGAAGTAACGTGAATACGACCCATTGGCCCAAACCAGGGATTGGACCGGTCATAAAAGTATCGACGGAATGGAGGAAAACTACGACGCATATTGCGAATGCGCGGGCGATGTCCATCCAGGCAATCCGATAGCCTTGGGGTAGAGAGGCTTGAGTCTGCTTAATTATCTGTGGGGTAATTTTCACAATCGGTTTCTCAACTCAATGCAAATCGCCTTGCAACCCATGGCTGCACCGCCTCGACGAGAAGTGAGGTCAGGACAGCATCTGGTTCGAGATCACGCTTGTAAGCTCTTCGTTGATAAGTATGAACGTGTCGAGCCTCATGAAAGGCACTATAAGGCGTGTAGCGTTATTGTACAGGTGCAAACAACCAACGTCGCTCTTTTAGTGTATGTTAGGATTTTATCCGTGCGCATGCGACTGATGAATTCATAAAGTCGGAACATCAATCGTCACCTATCCAGGTACTTTAAAATTTGAGCGCAGAAATCACGTAACTGCGCTCAACTTGAAATCAATTATCAAGCTAGTCTTTTTTATAGACATGCTTTGTTTTGGTCACACCTTTTGGAATAACGGTGCGAATTAACCCTCTGATTGCAGCGTCAGCCTGAAGCATCAAATCACGAATCGGTTCATCCGGCCGCCCGCGAAAAGAAGTTGGGTGAAAATAATCTACGTCTCCAACCGGACGAGATGAAAAATAGTAGTTTGAGATACAGCATCGGGATTGATCACAAAGGCTCTTCGACACCGAATGCCAAGAGTGTTGATTTGTCACCATCACAACAAGGCGATTGAATTTGCTTACAATTGTTGTGGGCTTTGCCTTTGTGCCATCCGGCCATAATTCAAGGTTGCCGCCATTTTCCAACCTCCATTTTGGGGAAACGTAATACAGAAGGTTCAGTGAGCGATAACGCTTTCTATCCTTGTCATGGGAGTTATCAAGATGCGGGTTCAGAAAGTGACCACATCCCATCATTGAGATACCGCCAGCATATAAATGCTCGTCTGGTTGTAAAGCATGAAGACCTGTTATTTCGGCAATCAGCGCAACCACTTCGGGCTGCTGAAACGCAAATGTGATTTCTTCGAGAAGTGGCGCGTGTTTATCCATCTGAGAAGAAACGTACTTGAACTCTCTAATGCTCTTGCGAAGCATCATCGTTGACGGATCTGGGAATGCCCCCCGAATCTGCATTGCCACGTCGACAGGCAGCATGTCATCGACGTAGAAGTGATTGATGGGGGCCGTTGTTTTCCATTGTTGGCAAGACGCGTGCAAGCGGTTCCTGAGCCGATCTGCAAGCAAGGCCCCGAGTTCTTCCCTGTTCATACCGTAGCCACTCCAATCACAAGTTATTTGCCGTCTGAGGATAGCACACGACTTACCGCTGGCTTACCTCAAGCAACATGAATTTATCCGAACCCAGCCCTGCGCTGGATCCGTTCGTTTACTCCCTTGAAGAGGAACAAACATGGCCGAAACGTTCGACATGGCAATGCTTCTGTCAGAATTGAGCCGATGAGGGGCGGCGTTTGAAACCCTACTTGGATACGGTCGGCAAAACCACCATCGGTGTCGGAAGAAATTTAACTGATGTCGGAGTCGTTAAGGAATGAGTGCGACTTGCTGCTGGAAAACGATGTGATGCACTCGGTGACGTGGCTCGATCGCCACCTGCCGTGGCGGCGAAGTCTCGATGCGGTACGCCAGTGCGTCATTATCACAATATAGCCTTTACCATGGGCGGCATGTTAGGGCTTATTCAAAAGGCCTATGCCGAACGCGCTGAACTGGCGGGGGGATGAGCCGCAGCAGGAAAAGGACTCCGGTTTCCACCATCACCCCAGCGGAATCCTAGGCGCAAGACAAAGCATATTGGCACCGACGCCATCGTCGTGTGGAGGGTGCTTGTCTTAAGGCCAATGGAGAAGGATATGAGCTGCGCGGCCATCGAAGCCAATCCGATCTGTGAACCATGGACAAGGATGGAAAGCGATACCGGGAACGGTCGGCTCCCGGCTGTCTAATGCGCAAGTAGCCTGAGCTGTCTTTGTGTCTGCGTAAGCCAGTCAACCGACTTGTCACGCGCTCGCCTTCTCAGGCTCAACCGAGAGCCTTACACCAAGCGCATGCAGTAGCTTGACGATTGTCTCGTAACGCGGCTTTGATCCTGGTGACAGCGTTTTGTATATGCTCTCACGGCCTAGTCCTGCTGTCTCTGCGACCTTCGCAATACCGCGAGCTTTCGCAATATCTGAAATTGCCGCTGTGAGTAGATCAGGATCGCCTTCCGCGATAGCGGCATTGAGATAGGCCGCGATCATCTCCTCGCTGTCCAGGTGCTCCGACACGTCAAAACGTGAAATATTGATTTTGCTCATGTCTGGTCCTTGATCGCTTTCCACATGGCTTTCACGCGTTTGATATCGGCCTTTTGCGTTGACTTGTCGCCACCGCAAAGCAGCAAGTATGTTACGCGCCCTTCACGCGCAAAGTAGACTCGGTGACCCAGCCCGACGTTGATCTTCAACTCACCGAAGTTCCCTTGCTCCGCTCGTCTGATCCGCAGGTAGACCGCGGCACGCGCCGTCAAGTCTGTGAGACCGTCAACCCATGCGCTGAATTCTTCGGTAGCGGTGACGGTATTCATGTAAGCATAGTATCCAATTGGATACAAAATAGCAAGAGAATTTTGACTATCAGCCGCTCGTGCGGCTTTTTTGTTTACTGCCTTGAACTGGAACGCACATGAGAGAAACATTCGACATGCCGACGCTTCTGTCGGAGTTGAGCCGCGACGAAGGGCGGCGTTTGAAGCCTTACCTGGATACGGTCGGCAAAACCACGATTGGCGTCGGCCGCAATCTGACTGATGTCGGAATCGCTGAGAGCGAATGCGACTTGCTGCTGGAAAACGATGTGATGCACTCGGTGACGTGGCTCGATCGCCACCTGCCTTGGTGGCGAAGTCTCGATGCGGTACGCCAGCGCGTGCTCATCAATATGGCCTTCAACCTGGGCGGCAAGCTGCTTACGTTTGTGGACACGCTGGCTGCAATGCAGCGCGGTGATTATGCGAAGGCGGCCAACGGCATGCTCGCATCAAAGTGGGCCACACAAGTCGGCGCTCGCGCATACCGTCTTGCGACCATGATGCGCACCGGAGCAAGTTGATGCAACTCGATGAACACGAAAAAAATGTACTAGCGTTGGCCGTCATCGGCGCAATACTCGGGCTGGGCAAGCTGCTTGCCAATGGCGAGCGGGTCAGGCCGCGACTGGTGGTGGGCCGTGCCATTGTCGGTGCGGGACTGTCGATGAGTGCTGGTGCAGTCTTGACGGCATTCCCCGACTTATCTCCGACAGGGCTAGTGGGCACCGCGTCGCTGTTTGGCATCCTTGGGCAAAATGCGCTTGAGGCGGTCGTCCAAAAGTTCGTCGGGCGAATGCCGGCCGGGCGGGGCGGAGGCAAGGATGCTCAGTAAGGCGGTGTCAACAGCCACTTGGAATTGACACACTGTAAGAGAGCGGATCAGGCCAGCGGGAACAGGTAGAGCGCGACGAGGTAGTCGCGCAGCAGCGAGTGGTCAATCGCGCCTTCGGCTGCGCCCACCATGAGTTCAGCCAGATGGATTTCGCTCTGCTCGGAGGCGGCGGGAATAACATAGCCATTCTCCCTGAGAAATTCTAGTGTGCAGCTTAGAGCGGTGCGCTTGGTGCCGTCATTAAAGGCATGGGCTCGCGCAATGGCGACCGCATACATTGCAGCGATCGCGAACGCATCGTCCATTTCTTCACTTTCGTAATGGAGGCGGTTGTCAATGCGAGCCAATGCGGCATCCACGGCACCGGGGCCGCCGCCAGAGAATCCGGACAGGCCGCCCTCGGCGCGCAAGACATTGTCGTGAGCGGCAATCAAATATTCGGCGCTGAGCATGGGTCAGTGGTCCTTGAGGATTTTGAAGGCAAGGGCATGCTCCCTGAGCACGTAATCCAGGCCTTCCTGAACCCTCTGGCGGCCTTCAGGTGTGGACATGACCTGGGTCATATCCACAATGGGTTTTTTGGGCATCTGTGCGTAACGGAGTCGCGCCTCTTCGATCTGTTCTGCACTGAAGCCCTCGATGAGTTTGTGTTTCACGATGCATATCCTAAAGTGGGCGGCAAAAGTTACATTTTACCCGTCAGCTATCGAGATGCTCAAAGCGAAACGTTTCAGAATCGGAACCCATTTAAATGAAACTAAACATGACAGTTGCGTTTTCATTGCCATGCTGATCAAACCTTCCTGCTCGCTTGTTGCGGCTGTCATCGCTGCCATGCTCTCGGGTGTCGGTGTGTCAATTTACTACCGTGTTCGCCTCGCGCACGCGCATGCCGAAGCCGCAGCTGTTCGCGAGCGACACGCCCTTGACTTAAAAGCCATTTCCGATGCTACATTGGCCGCTGAGCGCAAGGCAGCGGAGAACCGCCAAGCCGCAGCGCAAAGGATCGAAGCCCTGGATGCCCAACTGACGAAGGAACGCCAAGCCCATGAAACCGACAGCCGTCGTTACCGTGCTGCTCTTGCCGCTGGCACTGAGCGGCTGCGTGTCGCCGTCCGCGACTGTTCAACCCGTGGCGACGATCTGTCCGGATCTGCCAGCACCGCCAGCGTGGGCGATGGAGCCGCCGCCTACGCAGACCTCGACTCAGCGACTGCGCAACGCGTTTTCGCCGTCGCCGCCGACGACCAGCGAGAAATAGACAAGCTTCGTGCGCTCCAGCGCTACGTGTGTACGGTGCGACCAGCGACGGCAGGATGTAGCTAAGCCCGCGCCATCACTTATTGGAGCCGTATGTCGTTCGGTTAGCTTGCCTACATTGTCAATGTGCGATATAGCAGTCCCGTTTGTTGACATTACTTTATCCGCCAGAAGTCTAGCTTTCGCTGTCCATTGCTGTGCTAATCCGTCCGCTTTCCGCTAGCCTGCTGCGCAGCAGCGCTTCGCACTGCGTGTGTCGGACCTCTTGCTGAGCTTGTGAATGGACTTTGATCTGAATGCCGCTTTAAACGACTATAGCGCCTACATCCGCGCATTGGAGTCGTGCCCGCAACCCGCCGCGTCGGTGCCACCGCCACGGCAGCCGCCAAGCAGCGCTTTAGCTAACACGTCGGCCAGCCGGCCCACGACATATCATGACCTGCCGCCCGAACTGATTGAGCGGATCGGTGACTACGTGCCCGTTCAAGACGTGAAAAATTTTTCAGTAGTCGATCGTCGCACGTATCATGCGATGCAAACCAGGCGGTTAGTCTACAGCTACTGGCAACAAGCCAACCAAGCCGTAAGTCTCGCATCAGTCAACCAACTGCTCAATGAGATGGATGGCACGCTCGCCGATCCGGCGCAGCACGTCGAGCCGATTGAGGCGTTGCGCCAGCGTCTGCAAACATTGCCGGAGGCCGAGCAAGGCGAGGCGTTCAAGCGATTGTTCGCAGCCGCGCAGCGCATTCCGAAGCATGGGTTACCAATACAAAAGGCGCTGATGCTGATGTTTCGTTATTTGCCATGGTATCAGCGTCTTGAAGTATTTGACTTCGCTCACGCCTTAGTGGCACAGCGCGGGCCTGAGCAGGACAATGTCTGGCCGGCACTGGCGATTGGATTGATCGATTTCAACATCGGCTCACCGGAGTTCATCGAGCGTTATCAGGCGCTCTTGGCGCGGCTGCCGTCGCTGAACGTGTCCCAGCAAGCGGAGCTGATTTCGGTCTTGGTCGGGCTACTGGGGCATTTGCATTCGGATAGGGCACACCCGAGTAAATCCGCGCAGTACGCGTTTTTGTGCGAACAGGCTCTACGCCTTCCACCCGCTTATCAGGGTGTGGCAGTTGGCGCGTTGGCGAAAAGCACATGGGTCTTGCCGAAAACGGAGCAGTCCATGCGTTACGCGCAAATGCGCGACTTAGCTTTATCGCTGCCAGACGAGCAGTGGGGAATCGCATTGCGCCATTTGCCTGTGGCGGGAATCGAGGCGTTGCCACCTGACCAACATGCACAAGAGTTGGCCTTGTTCGAGCGCCATTTGGCGCGTGTGCCAGCGGCGCAGCGTGAGGGGGCGGCGCTCGGATTGCTGTCTAGTATTCGTTATCTGGATGAGGCGCTGTCGCAGCGAGTATGGCCGCAAGGGTTGGATCTAATCAATGGCAGGGGCGAAGCGGCGTTATTGCGTCTGCTCACCGGGCTTCAGACATATTCTGTGTTCCGGACCATTAACGATCAAAAATTGCTATTCGCCAAGGCTCAGGTCATCAAGTTTATGGAAGCCAATCGTTTCTCTGAGGCGGTCCGTGCACGCATCCTAGACAGTGTTCGAAATTGGAACTTTCCATGGCTCAGGCATGAGCCATCTTAACGGAAGCGGTGCGCAGAGTTGGTTGTGGCGATCGGCTCATCAGGGCCCTTAACACGAGTTGACACGTGTGTTTATTTCGTTTAATTGGTTAGTGTTTCGCGTTGCTAGCTTGTTGCGTCAGTCGGGTGGATACATTGGAGCCGTAAACCTTTTTTTGGAGGCGCTTCAATGGATCCGTCATCGTCACGCATTTCTACCCCGACTGTTACTTACCCGCCGTCCATACAGACAGGCAGTTCGAGTGTTCCTCTACACCAGCCTTCGCAGGCGACCCGTCAAGTTGCATCCGGACCGCTCACTAAGAGTCGCTAACGCAACCTGGACGTCAGGCCGTAAGGCGCGTATCCTGAGGTCATGGCAAGACGCAAAATCAGCAATGAATTGTGGGCGGTGCTA
>NZ_PRDW01000008.1 GCF_002927045.1 Mycetohabitans endofungorum
TTCGGAAAGAGTCGCGCTGGGATAAGAAGCCGTCCGATATGCAAGCGATGTCGATGAGCGACGCGGCATCGTACGGAGAAGGGTCGAGCCAGCCGAAGGTTCGGAAAGAGTCGCGCTGGGATAAGAAGCCGTCTGATATGCAAGATATGTCGATGGACGACGCGGCATCGTACGGAGAAGGGTCGAGCCAGCCGAAGGTTCGGAAAGAGTCGCGCTGGGATAAGAAGCCGTCCGATATGCAAGATATGTCGATGGACGACGCGTCATCGCACGGAGAAGGGTCGAGCCAGCCGAAGGTTCGGAAAGAGTCGCGCTGGGATAAGAAGCCGTCCGATATGCAAGCGATGTCGATGGACGACGCGTCATCGCACGGAGAAGGATCGGGCCAGCCAAAGATTCGGAAAGAGTCGCGCTGGGATAAGAAGCCGTCCGATATGCAAGATATGTCGATGGACGACGCGGCATCGTACGGAGAAGGGTCGAGCCAGCCAAAGATTCGGAAAGAGTCGCGCTGGGATAAGAAGCCGTCCGATATGCAAGATATGTCGATGGACGACGCGGCATCGTACGGAGAAGGGTCGAGCCAGCCAAAGATTCGGAAAGAGTCGCGCTGGGATAAGAAGCCGTCCGATATGCAAGCGATGTCGATGGACGACGCGGCATCGTACGGAGAAGGATCGGGCCAGCCGAAGGTTCGGAAAGAGTCGCGCTGGGATGTAAAGCCGTCCACGCTCGGTTCGGATACGCAAGATAAGCTGACTCCGAGACGGGAGCTGAAACAGCGACTGGATGTGACGACTGGAACACCAACGGATATTGGCGTACAAAGAGAAAAACGACGGCGCGAGAGGTCTCAGTCGGTCCCAATAAGTTTGCCCAGTGAGCCTTCGCCAAGGGAGGCAGACCGTTTGGTGAAAAGGAAGCGACCAACAAATGAACTGCTATCGGTCATAGACCTACAAAATGACAATGTAAAGCCCGGTGGCCCGCAGAAGGACGCAGCTAATCAAATCGACGCAGGGGGGCTGCACCCATCGCATACGGGAAAGGACCATGCCGACGACAGTCATGTGCTGTCACCTAGCATGCAAGGAGCTAACCGGGTACGCCAGCGGTCTCGGTCGCTACCAGTATTAGCGCCCGGGTTGGAACAACGCCGTTTGCAAGCTGATACGCCGCTGTTCGTTCCTGTGCACACATTTGACGACGGGAATCCGGATGGCGTGCAACAGGTAGGGGCGCACGAATTGGCCTGGCATCAATCGTCGTTTACCAATGTGCCGCCGATCACTGTTTCCGGCATAGATGTTAACGTCGTAGACAACAAGGTTGCTGTGTTGCATGACGCGAGTGGCAATACGCATACTCCAATTCTTGGAACTAATAGTTCCGCCTTTGAGAATGGAAGCAAAGGACAGTGGACGTTGGCCCCGTATGAGCCTGTGAAACCGTATATTGTGGACAGGGATGGCGATGGATGGCGAAGCGGCCCAGCCCCGTCAAGGGGGATGAAGCCGTCCACGCTCGGTTCGGATACGCAAGATAAGCTGACTCCGAGACGGGAGCTGAAACAGCGACTGGATGTGACGACTGGAACACCAACGGATGTTGGCGTACAAAGAGAAAAACGACGGCGCGAGAGGTCTCAGTCGGTCCCAATAAGTTTGCCCAGTGAGCCTTCGCCAAGGGAGGCAGACCGTTTGGTGAAAAGGAAGCGACCAACAAATGAACTGCTATCGGTCATAGACCTACAAAATGACAATGTAAAGCCCGGTGGCCCGCAGAAGGACGCAGCTAATCAAATCGACGCAGGGGGGCTGCACCCATCGCATACGGGAAAGGACCATGCCGACGACAGTCATGTGCTGTCACCTAGCATGCAAGGAGCTAACCGGGTACGCCAGCGGTCTCGGTCGCTACCAGTATTAGCGCCCGGGTTGGAACAACGCCGTTTGCAAGCTGATACGCCGCTGTTCGTTCCTGTGCACACATTTGACGACGGGAATCCGGATGGCGTGCAACAGGTAGGGGCGCACGAATTGGCCTGGCATCAATCGTCGTTTACCAATGTGCCGCCGATCACTGTTTCCGGCATAGATGTTAACGTCGTAGACAACAAGGTTGCTGTGTTGCATGACGCGAGTGGCAATACGCATACTCCAATTCTTGGAACTAATAGTTCCGCCTTTGAGAATGGAAGCAAAGGACAGTGGACGTTGGCCCCGTATGAGCCTGTGAAACCGTATATTGTGGACAGGGATGGCGATGGATGGCGAAGCGGCCCAGCCCCGTCAAGGGAGATGGAGGTTGGGCAGGCGCCGGCGGAACACCCGGCCTTGCCTCGAAGCAGCACGTCAACGATGAGCGATGCCGGCGCAGATTCGGTTTCTGTCAGTCAAGCCGCTGTAATGGCGAAGACGGATAATGAAAATCAGTCTCAAGTAGGCGAGAGCAACCCCGAACCGGTTGCCAGCAATTCCTCAAGTGTTTCGAATAGTGTGCAGGCCGATCAACATACAAACGCTGAGTCGACAAAAATCCAGGCCCCCGAGACCAGTTCGTCCCTTGCCGTGCAGCAGACAGCGGCTGAGAAGGTGCGAGATGCTGCGCCGGGCAACAGGGGAAGATCCAAATCGGCAGTGTTGTTGCATCAGCAGCTCCAGGTGGCGAAGCGGTTACGATCCAGCAGTGAAGACCGACACAGATCGGACGGCCTGGATGCAGCAGGCTTGGAGGGCGGTATATGGCAAAGCGGCCCAGCCCCGTCAAGGGAGATGGAGGTTGGGCAGGTGCTGTCGGAACACCCGGCCTTGCCTCGAAGCAGTGCGTCAACGATGAGCGATGCCGGTGCCAGTGTCGACAGTAAGCCAACACAGTTCGCTGGCGAGACCCGCATGCAACTCCAGGCTCTGGAGGCCAGTTTGTCCCCTACCTTGACTGCGGTTGGCAAGATGCAAGACGTTGCACCGGGCAATAGGGGTGGATCTGACGAGGCAGAGTCGCCGCAGCAGGAGCAGCCAGCCGGCCATGAGGCGAGCGCCACAATGTTGGTACACTCGGCCTCGCGCCGAGGCAGCGCGTCAACGATGAGCGATGCCGGTGCCAGTGTCGACAGTAAGCCAACACAGTTCGCTGAAGAGACCCACACTCAACTCCAGGCTCTGGAGGCCAGTTTGTCCCCTACCTTGACAGTGGTTGGCAAGATGCAAGACGTTGCACCGGGCAATAGGGGTGGATCTGACGGGGTAGAGTTGTCGCAGCAGGCGCAGCCAACCGAGCCGGTGGCAAGTGCCACAACGTTGGCACACCCGGCCTCGCGCCGAAGCAGCATGTCAACGATGAGCGATGCCGGCGCCAGTATCGACAGTAGGTCAACACAGTCCGCTGACGAGATCCGCACTCAGCTTCTGGCCCAGACCCCGGAGGCCAGTTTGTCCCCTGCCTTGACAGCAGCTGACAAGATGCAAGACGTTGCACTAGGCAACAGGGGCGGATCCGACTCGGCAGAGTTGCCGCAGCAGGCGCAGCCAACCGAGCCGGTGGCAAGTGTCACAATGTTGGCACACTCGGCCTCGCACCGAAGCAGTGCGTCAACGATGAGCGATGCCGGCGCCAGTATCGGTAGTAGGTCAACACAGTCCGCTGACGAGACCCGCACTCAGCCCTTGGTCCAGCCTCCGGAGGCCAGTTCGTCCCTTGCTGTGCAGCAGACAGCGGCTGAGAAGGTGCGAGATGCTGCGCCGGGCAACAGGGGAAGATCCAAATCGGCAGTGTTGCTGCATCAGCAGCCCCAGGTGGCGAAGCGGTTACGCTCCAGCAGTGAAGACCGACGCAGACCGGACGGCCTGGATGCGGCAGGCTTGGAGGGCGGTATATGGCAAAGCGGCCCAGCCCCGTCAAGGGAGATGGAGACTGCGCAGGCGATTGAATCGCTGGTTCACCAAGAGTGGCCAACCGAGCATGATGCAAGCGCCACAATGTTGGCACACCCGGCCTCGCGCCGAGGCAGTGCGTCAACGATGAGCGATGCCGGTGCCAGTGTCGACAGTAAGCCAACACAGTTCGCTGGCGAGACCCGCATGCAACTCCAGGCTCTGGAGGCCAGTTTGTCCCCTACCTTGACTGCGGTTGGCAAGATGCAAGACGTTGCACCGGGCAATAGGGGTGGATCTGACGAGGCAGAGTCGCCGCAGCAGGAGCAGCCAGCCGGCCATGAGGCGAGCGCCACAATGTTGGTACACTCGGCCTCGCGCCGAGGCAGCGCGTCAACGATGAGCGATGCCGGTGCCAGTGTCGACAGTAAGCCAACACAGTTCGCTGGCGAGACCCGCATGCAACTCCAGGCTCTGGAGGCCAGTTTGTCCCCTGCCTTGACAGCGGCTGACAAGGTGCAAGGCGTTGCACCGGGAAATAGGGGTGGATCTGACGGGGTAGAGTCGCCGCAGCAGGAGCAGTCAGCCGGCCATGAGGCGAGCGCCACAACGTCGGCACACCCGGCCTCGCGCCGAAGCAGCACGTCAACGATGAGCGATGCCGGCGCCAGTATCGACAGTAGGTCAACACAGTCCGCTGACGAGATCCGCACTCAGCTTCTGGCCCAGACCCCGGAGGCCAGTTTGTCCCCTGCCTTGACAGCAGCTGACAAGATGCAAGACGTTGCACTAGGCAACAGGGGCGGATCCGACTCGGCAGAGTTGCCGCAGCAGGCGCAGCCAACCGAGCCGGTGGCAAGTGTCACAATGTTGGCACACTCGGCCTCGCACCGAAACAGCACGTCAACGATGAGCGATGCCGATACAGATTCGGTTTCTGTCAGTCAAGCCGCTGTAATGGCGAAGACGGATGATGAAAATCAGTCTCAAGTAGGCGAGAGCAACCCCGAACCGGTCGCCAGCAATTCCTCAAGTGTTTCGAATAGTGTGCAGGCCGATCAACATACAAACGCTGAGTCGACAAAAATGACGTCCTTGACACGGCCCGGCCCAAGTACGACAGCCGCTACGTCACGTGATGCCGCCCCCGAACAAGACGTGCTTCATGGGTGGTTGCGCGAGGCGATCGCGGCAGAGTTGCCGTCGGTCATGACCGAGCAACTCGGTATTAGCGTCGACGAAACCCGCGTATCAGTCGGCACGCCTGGCCAAGAGCGCAAGATCACGCATGTCGCACGCGGCACTGAACCGACCGATGCAGTCAACAAAGCTCAGCTGGACGAAGCCGTTGCGCGTGTCGATCGCGACGCGTCAGCAGGCATTGCAGCGGCAATGGCGGTGGCGGGATTGCCACAACCGACGTTGCCCGGGAAGAGTCTGGCGGCGTTTGCGGGTGCAACATACCGCGGCCAGTATGGCGCTGCGCTTGGCATATCGCACGTCACGCCGAATAATCGCTGGGTTTTCAAGCTCGCCGCAAACGCGAACGGTCGCGGTTATTTTGGAGCCGTTGCGTCAGGAGGATTCCAATGGTGATAGGTCCTCCTTAGCAGTTCACGATTTTGCAATGTGGCACTGACGTTGCAGAATCGGATGTAAGGCGATATTCGGTATTTGTGCGTAGGCACCTCGTCATTTGGAACGGCATAAGCCAAGTGCGAATGTTTCAGCAGAGGCATTCGCACGTTTAAGCATGACTATGCAACGCACATTGCTGCGCACGGTTCGACGACTAAAAATCTCTGACAAAATAAGCCCCTAGGACTGTCAGCCTGCATCGTGTTTAGTTAACCGCATCGTTGTTTTGCTGGCGATGAGATCATGGCTAAACCGTTACTTGATGACGAACTGTGGTTGCTGATCCAACCGCTTCTGCCACCACCTATACCATGCCGGGCGCGCTACGTCGTCGAAAGCCGCTCGACAATCACGCCGTGTTGACCGGCATTCTGTTCGTGCCGCACACACTGGCATTGCCTGGGAAATGCTTGCGCAGGAGACGGGAGGTGGCTCGGGCATGAGCCGTTGGTGTCGGCTGCGCGATTGGCAGCAAGCAGGCATTTGCAATCAGCTGCACGAGGCATCGCAAACGGCATAACGGTGCGCATCTTCGACGACCGTGGCGCGATGACTGAGCGAGCCACGGTCACGGATCGCGCACGCGAACGAGTGATGGCTGGCTTGTCGATCCGGTGGAAGAAACAGGCTCCGGATGGCCGCAACGCCAACGAGGTGACCCGCCAGCGATGACCGACTTGGGCCGCGGTGCAGGCGCTCTACAACTGCCTGGTCCAGTTCGAAGCCGCTTGAACGGTCAATGCTTCCTGCACGGTCAGCACCGACTGCACGGTCAATGCCGGCTTAAAGGGGCAATGCCGGCTGAGGAGACCATCTAAAGCGATTGTCCGAGAACGCCGTTGCGGCTAGCATGCCATTTTTAGCACGATCATTCGAAATCAATCGGAGGAGGTGCCGCATGGAACGCATCTGGCTTAAATCTTATCCCGCCGGCGTGCCAGCGGATATCGATCCGTCGATCTATGCGTCGGTGACGCTGCTGCTCGAGGAGAGCTTCGGCAAATTTGCTGAGCGGCCAGCGTTTGCCTGCATGGGGCAGGTATTGACCTACGGGGAACTGGACCGGCTGTCGCGGGCATTGGCCGCCTATCTGCAATGCAAGGGTCTGACTAAGGGCGCTCGCGTCGCGGTGATGATGCCAAACGTGCTGCAGTATCCCGTTGCAATTGCTGCCGTGTTGCGGGCCGGATATGTCATGGTCAACGTCAATCCGCTATACACGCCGCGCGAGCTTGAACACCAGCTGCGCGACAGTGGCGCACAGGCAATCATCCTACTCGAGAATTTTGCGACGACGCTGCAGGCGGTCGTGCCCAACACCGATGTCAAGCACATTATCGTGGCCGCGATGGGCGACCTGATGGGCGTGAAGGGCTGCCTGGTCAATTGGATCGTGCGGCATGTGAAAAAGATGGTGCCGGCCTGGTCGCTGCCGGGCTCAGTGCGCTTCAACGATGCGCTCGCGCAGGGCAAGCGAGGCACATTTCGCCCCGTGCAGCAAGGACCGGATGATGTCGCCTTCCTGCAATATACCGGAGGCACGACGGGTATCGCGAAGGGGGCGACGCTGCTGCATCGGAATATCGTTGCGAACGTACTGCAATCGGAAGTCTGGCTTAATCCGGCGCGCAGCGCGCATGCAGAACTCACGCAATTTACTACGGTGATCGCGCTTCCGCTGTATCACATCTATGCGTTGACCGTCTGCGCACTGCTGACGATTCGTACCGGCGGGCTCGCGGTATTGATTCCAAACCCGCGCGATATTGCCGGTACGATCAAGCAGCTGAAGGGGTACGCGGTCAGTATGTTCCCCGCGGTCAATACACTGTACAACGCGCTGCTCAATCATCCCGACTTCGGCAAGCTGGACTTTTCGAAACTGGTGGTAGCTAACGCGGGAGGGATGGCCGTGCAGGAGGCGGTGGCAAAGCGGTGGTACGAAATGACCGGCGCGCCGATCGTCGAAGGCTATGGTTTGTCCGAGACGTCACCTTGCGTGACGTGCAACCCGGCGACCTCGACCGAGTACACAGGCACGATCGGCTTGCCGTTGCCGTCCACCGAAGTGTCGATCCGCGACGACGAGGGCAACGAGTTGCCGCTGGGGCAGCCCGGCGAGATCTGCATTCGCGGCCCGCAGGTAATGGCCGGCTACTGGAACCGCCCGGATGAGACGGCCAACGTGATGACGGCGGATGGTTTCTTCAAGTCCGGCGACGTCGGCGTGATCGATGAACGTGGTTACGTGAAAATCGTCGACCGCAAGAAGGACATGATCCTGGTGTCGGGCTTCAATGTCTATCCGAACGAGGTCGAGGACGTGGTCGCGCAGATGCCGGGCGTCTATGAGGTCGCCGCGGTGGGTGCAGCGGATCCGCATTCCGGCGAGGTGGTGAAGCTGTTCATCGTGAAGAAAGACCCAGCGCTCACCGAGCAGGCTGTTATCGCGTTCTGTAGGGAGCGCCTGGCTGGCTATAAGCGTCCGAAAGCGGTCGAGTTCAGGGTTGAACTGCCGAAGACAAACGTCGGCAAGATCCTGCGGCGCGAGCTGCGCGACGCGCCTCGACATTGAGCTTGCCCTGACATTAAGTTTGCTGGGACGGCGAGTTCGCCGAGACATTGAGCTGGTCCCGACGCTGAACTAGCTGCGACGTCGAACCTGCCGTGATATCAGCGTGGCAGCGCATTAAAAAAGGCACCCGAAGGCGCCTTTAAAGGTTACAACCGTTTTAAAGCATGTTATTAGAACTTGTGGCGGATGCCGACGCGAACCGTGGCTTGGTTGTTCGTCGTCGACGGCGACAGGCCCATGATGTTGGCGGTGGCCGCAACCACTGAGTCTACGCTGCTTGACGAAGTCGACACCGTGTTGCCCGACGCGTGCTGGTATACACCGATCAGGTACACGTCAGTACGCTTGGACAGGAAGTAGTCCGCGCCCAGCGCGCCTTGATGGTACTTCGCAGGAGACTGGCCGTTGATCGAGCTGCCCTTCGTGAAGTCATACGCTGCGCCGAGCACCAACGCCGGGGTCAACTGGTACTTAAAGTTGATTTCGGCGTTGTTGAACGTCGCCGTGCTGCCGGCGAAAGCCGATGCGTACGTGCTGCCCAGCTTGTAGAACTTCGTGTTCGAGTACGTGATGCCGACCGTTGCCGGGCCGAACGTGTACGCGCCGCCCGCACCGATCACTTGATACGTGTGGGCCGAGCCGTAGCCGCCGTAGACCGACGAGGTCACGTTCGACACGCCAGCGTTGATCGTGCCCGACGTGCTGTTGCCAAAGAAACTGACGTTCGGGTTACGCACGTTCAAGTAGCCGACACCCAACACCAACGGGCCGTTCGTATAGCCGGCGCCCAGCGAGAACGCTTGGTTGCGCGAGAAGTCGCCAGCCACGCCGCCCAAGCTGTACAAGCCGCCGAAGGTCAAGCCTGCGAAGTTTGGGCTCGTGTACTTGATCGAGTTGTTGATGCGATAGGCGTTGTTGAAGTTGTCCAGGTCGCCCGGGTGAGCGGCGATGTAGCCACCCCATTGGTCACCGGCTTCCAGCGGGCCGACGTAGTCGACCACGGAGTCGTATTGACGACCCAGCGTGACCGTACCGAAGCTGCTCGACGACAGACCGACGAACGCTTGACGGCCGAATTCGAGGCCGCCTTGGCCGAACTTGCCGGTGTTGACGTCAAAGCCGTTTTCCAACGTGAAGATCGCCTTCAAGCCACCGCCTAGGTCTTCGGTGCCACGCAGGCCCCAACGGCTGCCTTGCATCACGCCGCTGGACAGGTTCCATAGCGTGTGGCCGCCGCTGTTGCTTGTGTAATTCAGGCCTTCGTCAATGATACCGTACAGAGTCACGCTGCTTTGCGCATGGGCAACACCTGAGAAAGCGCCCAATGCCGCGAGAGCGAGAAGCGACTTTTTCATCGAAATGATCTCCAGAGATTGTCTGACTTATAGGCAAGGTCAGTGTGATAATTCCTTGCTTTGCAACTTCGCGAGAAGCTAGACCTTAATGTAGCAAAAGGGTCCGTATCGACCAAGAAAAAGACCGGTTTTGTCCGTGCTTAGGGTGCCTTGTGTCACTTTTACGCAACAGTCGGCCATTAATCATTCCTGATCGGCCATGTCGGAAAAGAATTGATTCAATTTCAATGGTTTATGAGCGTTGATGTGATGGCGAAATCGTTTAAGTTAACCCGGCGCTATCCGTTGCGCGGCGGTTGCCGGGCGCGGGTGCGCGCAAGGGGTGCCCGGTGCCGCGTCCAGTGATAGTGACGTATGGATGAAGGAGTATTGAAATGTTGTTCGACGAGTTGATCGGGGAGTTTGACCGTGGCTTGCGCTCGATCACAGGGGTGGCCAGAATGAGCCGGCCGGTGCCGCAGCCCGACGTGGTGGCCGACGACAGTGAAATGACGGTGGCCGAGCAAAGTCATGCGGCGGCGCTGATGCGAGTGAACCATGTCGGTGAAGTGTGCGCGCAGGCGCTTTATCAGGCGCAGAAGTTGGCGACCCGCTCCGAGCGGCTGAAGCAAGCGTTCGAGCGGGCTGCGCGCGAGGAGGAGGACCACCTGGCGTGGACCGCGCATCGGTTGCGCGAACTAGACTCGCGGCCGAGTTTGCTCAATCCGTTGTGGTACGCTGGCTCGCTTGCCATCGGCTTTGTCGCCGGCCGGTTCGGCGATCGCGTCAGCCTTGGCTTTATGGCTGAAACGGAGCGCCAGGTCGAGCAGCACCTGGATGGCCATCTGGACCGGCTGCCGGCGCTCGACCACGCGTCACGTGCGATCGTCATGCAGATGCGCACAGATGAGATTACACATGCGCGCGCTGCGTCGGACGCCGGCGGCGTGGAGCTTCCCGCCCCGGTGACCGCACTGATGCGCGTGGCCGCGCGCATGATGACCCGTACTGCGTACTATATCTAGTGCCATCGCATGCGCCGCCCGGACCTGGTGGGCGTGGGATCGGCCGCAGGCGGGCGACTTTCCAATGCCGATTGCGTCGACACGGTGCGACTGCCGGCGATCTGTTCGCGTCGACATGGCCGGGTGCCGCGACGCCGAGCGTGTTGACACGGCCGGTAGCTCGCAACGTCGATCGCGTCGGCCCTACGGGCTATCGGGTCAACGCGCCCGATCCGGCGTGGCGCCGCTATCATTGCGCAAAAATGACCTTCTGCCGACCCGCGAACCCCGCGACGCAGTGAAAAAAGTGCCGAATTCTCACGTACTACTTTTAAAAGCGCAGACAATCCCTTCATTTAGTTGAAAAATCCCTATGGAACCCGCTTTAACGGGGTGCGCTAAGTCTTTGTTCTATCGAATGAATTCGTGTGCAAAACCGCAGTTGCGCCCTTGACCCCTGCCGGGCGTTCCTCTAAAGTGGGGTCCAGTGTGAAAAAGTGTAGTTTTGTGTGTTATCTGCACGACTTGTGCGATGAGGTGGGTCCGGGTGGCATGCGCTGCGCATGTCGGTGACAGGGAGATGGGACGTGTTCCAGGGGGCGTCGGCGCTAACGCTCGATGCGAAGGGCCGGATGTCGGTGCCGTCGCGTTATCGGGAAGCGCTACTAGGACAGGCAGAGGGCCGGGTAACGATCACCAAGCACCCGGATGGCTGCCTGTTGCTATTTCCATGGCCCGAATGGGAGGCGTTCCGGAACAAGATTGCCGCGTTGCCGATGGATGCGCACTGGTGGCGACGGATCTTCCTCGGTAATGCGTCGGACGTCGATATGGATTCTGCGGGCCGGGTGCTCGTCTCGCCTGAGTTGCGTGCCGCTGCGAACCTGGAGCGTGAAGTGATGCTGCTTGGCATGGGCAGCCACTTTGAGTTGTGGGATGCGCAAACGTATGCCGCGAAGGAGCAGGCCGCGATGGCGCAAGGTATGCCCGACGCACTAAAGAACTTTACTTTCTGATTGCGGAGCATCGGATGGCATCCGCGATAGAAAAGCCGGGACAGCATCGCACGGTGCTGCTGGACGAAGCGGTCGATGCGCTGGTCACGCGCGCCGATGGGATCTATGTCGATGGCACATTCGGCCGGGGCGGCCACAGTCGCGCGGTGCTCGCGCGGCTTGCGCCTGCCGCGCGGTTGATTGCGTTTGACAAAGACCCGCAGGCGATCGAGGTGGCACGCCAAATCGCCGATCCACGGCTGGATGTCGTGCATGGCAGCTTCGCGCAATTGCGCGACGTGCTGGCGGCGCGCGGCGGTGTGCGCGTGTCGGGCGTATTGCTGGATCTGGGCGTGTCGTCGCCGCAAATCGATGATCCGGCGCGAGGTTTCAGCTTTCGCCACGATGGTCCACTGGACATGCGCATGGATCCGACGCGCGGCGAGTCCGCCGCACAATGGCTCGCGCATGTAGACGAGCGGGAATTGATAGAGGTGATACGGGATTATGGGGAAGAACGGTTTGCTGTTCAGATTGCAAAGGCGATTGTTGCTCGCCGGGCGGAATCCGGGCGTCTCGGGCCTCTCGTGCGCACACGCGAGCTTGCCGAGATCGTGGCGCGTGCCGTCAAGACCCGCGAGAAGGGCCAGGACCCGGCCACTCGCACCTTTCAAGCTATACGGATTCACATCAATCAAGAGCTTGCGGAGCTGCCGGTAGTTCTTGAGACTGCATTGGAGTCGTTGGAGCAGGGGGGCCGGTTGGTGGTCATCAGCTTTCATTCGCTAGAGGACCGCATCGTCAAGCGATTCCTTCAATCGCGCGCGCGCGCGCCGGCCATGGACCGGCGCTTGCCGATTCGCGCGGCGGACTTGCCCAGTCCGCCGTTGCGCATTCTTGGGCGTGTCTTTGCTGGCGAAGCGGAAGTGGCGGCCAACCCGCGTGCCCGCTCCGCCGTGATGCGCATCGCCGAGCGGGTGTTGGCATGAGCCGGCTCAACATTTTCCTGCTCATCGTTGTGTTGGGCTGCGCGCTGTCGGTCGTCAACGCGACGAACCGGCAGCGCGAGGTGTTTATCGATCTTCAGCGCGCCCAGTCGCAAGAGCATCAGCTGCAGTTGGACTATGCGCAGTTGCAATACCAGCAAAGCGCATTGTCGAAGACCTCGCGCATCGAGCGTATCGCCACCGCCGACCTGAAGATGCAGCCGGTGGTGCCGGGTCGTACCCAGTATGTGAGCGTTGACCCGGCGAGCGTGCCGGCCGATACGCCGCCGGCCAGCGACGTGGGGGCTCGCGCCTCTGGCTCCGCGTCGCCGGGCGCCACGGCGGGAGTGGCCCGATGAAGCGCTCGGCCCATCCTCGTCGTCATGTACCGTTCTCATCGAGTCCGGTGCTGTCGGTGCACTTGCCGATGTGGCGCTCCAAGCTTGTCGTGTTTCTGCTGTTCGTCGCGTTCGTCGCACTGGCGACGCGTGCATTCTGGATCCAGGGACCGGGCAACGCATTTTATCAAAAGCAGGGTGAAAGCCGCTACCAGCGCACCATCGAGTTGCCGGCCACGCGCGGCAAGATCCTGGACCGCAACGGGCTAGTGTTGGCCACCAGCTTGCCGGTGCGCGCGATCTGGGCCATTCCCGAATCGGTGCCCGACGATCTGGGCGCCGATAAGCTGACGAAGCTCTCGCAGCTGTTGTCGATGGGTGAGAAAGAATTGCGCGCAAAGTTGTCGCAGGACAAGACATTCGTCTACGTGAAGCGGCAAGTGCCACTGGACGTCGCGCAGAAGGTCGCCTCACTAGACATCCCCGGCATCTACGCGCGTGCTGAATACAAGCGCTTTTATCCGGAAGGCGAAATCACCGCGCATATGATCGGCTTCACCAACGTCGAGGACGAGGGGCAGGAAGGCATCGAGCTGGCGGACCAGAAGGAGTTGGCCGGCGTGCCGGGTAGCCGCCGCGTGATTAAGGACCGGATCGGGCGCATCGTCGAGGACGTCGACGAGTTGGTCAAGCCGCGCAATGGGCAGGACGTCGAGTTGTCGCTGGACAGCAAGATCCAGTACATCGCGTACGCTAACCTGAAGGCGGCGGTCGATCGGTTCAAGGCGAAGGCCGGCGCGGCGATCGTCATCGACGTGAAGACGGGCGAGGTGCTCGCGCTGGTCAATTATCCGACGTACAACCCGAATGACCGCTCGCACATGACCGGCGAACAGTTGCGCAATCGTGTGCTGACCGATGTGTTTGAGCCCGGCTCGATCATGAAGCCGTTTACTGTGTCGCTCGCGCTGGACCTGCACCGCGTGTCGCCGACGACGTTGGTCGATACCGGCGGGGGCCGCTTCACGTTAGATGGCGCGACGATCACGGACGACGCCGGCTTTGGCGTGTTGACCGTCGGCGGCGTCATTCAGAAGTCCAGCAACATCGGCGCGACAAAGATCGCGATGCAATTGCGGCCCGAGGAAATGTGGAATATGTATACGAGCATCGGATTGGGCCAGGCGCCGAAGGTCGGCTTTCCCGGCGCGGCGGCTGGACGGTTGCGCCCTTGGAAGAGCTGGCGTCGCATCGAGCAGGCGACGATGTCATATGGCTACGGCTTGTCCGCGTCGCTGTTCCAGCTCGGTCGGGCCTATACCGCGATCGCGCATGACGGCCGCATCATTCCGCTCACGCTGGTCAGAGGCAACAACGGCGACGAGCCGCAAGGCACGCAGGTGTTCTCGGCCGCCACGGCGCGGCAGGTTCGCGCGATGCTGGAGACCGTCACGCAGCCGGGCGGCACATCGCCCGATGCGGCAGTGCTGGGCTACCGCGTCGGCGGCAAGAGCGGCACTGCATACAAGCACGTGGGACGCGGCTACGACCGCGGTAAATATCGGGCGTCGTTCGTCGGCATGGCGCCGATGCCTAATCCGCGCATCGTAGTGGCGGTGTCGGTCGATGAGCCGACCGCCGGCAGTCACTTTGGCGGACAGGTCTCCGGTCCAGTCTTCTCGGCGATTGCCGGCGACACGCTGCGCTCGCTGAATGTGCCGCCCGACATGCCGGTTAAGCAGCTCGTGGTCAGCAACGACGCTAAGCCAATCATCAATGTGAGCGCGACGCAAAGGACCGTACGATGAGCCGCCCGCCACTGACGCCCGAACAAATCGAGCGCGCGCGGGCCGATGTGCTCGCGTGGTTGCGCACCCGGCTTGCGCCGCATGCGCAATTGCAGGCGGACAGTCGCGCGGTGCGCGCCGGCGACGCGTTCATCTCGTATGCAGTGGACGGCGCAGACAGTCGTCCGTATATTGCCGATGCATTGCAGCGCGGCGCGGCGGCCGTGCTGGTCCAGGCCGGCGGCGGGTCTTCGGGCGGCGAGCCGGTGCTCGAGGTCCCTGAACTCGATCAACTTGCGGGCCACATTGCTAGTGCGTGGTATGGCGAGCCGAGTCGCGACATGCTGCTGGTCGGCATCACGGGCACCAATGGCAAGACCACCACCAGTCACTGGGTCGCGGGCGCGCTGAGCGGCAGCGGCACCCGTTGCGCGATCGTCGGCACGTTGGGCACCGGACTGCCGGGGCAGCTTTCGCACACCGGGTTCACGACCCCCGACGCGCCGCAGGTGCACCGCAGCCTTGCGGCGCTGCGTGCGCACGGCGCAAGCGCAGTATCGATGGAAGTGTCCTCGCACGCACTGCACCAAGGGCGCGTGAATGGCGTCGCGTTCGACATTGCGGTGTTCACTAACCTGACGCAGGACCATCTCGACTATCACAAGGACCTCGCGTCGTACGAGGCCGCCAAGGCGCGGCTGTTCGACTGGCCGGGCTTGCGCGCGGCGGTCATCAATCGCGACGACGAGGCCGGGCGCCGGCTGATCGGGCATTTGGCCACACGGGTGCGCACGATCTCGTACGGCATCGCCTCGACCAGGCCGCGCGGCGACGCTTCGCTGCATGCAATGGCGATCCGCGCGACCGCCACCGGCACCGCCTTCACGGTGGTATCCGACTGGGGGCACGCCGAACTCGAGGTGAGCCCGCTCGGCACGTTCAATGTCGCCAATTTGCTCGCCGTCCTCGGCGTGCTACTGGCCGCCGACGTGCCATTCGATACGGCGCTGTCGCAAATCACGCGGCTGGAACCGGTCAACGGCCGGATGCAACAGCTCGGCGGGCGGCTGCAAATGGACGAGCCGCTGGTGGTCGTCGATTATGCACATACGCCGGACGCCTTGGAAAAGACGCTCGACGCACTGCGGCCGATCGCCACGCAACGGGGTGGCAAGCTCGTCTGCGTGTTCGGCTGTGGGGGCGAGCGCGATGCGACCAAGCGGCCGCTGATGGGGGCGATTGCCGAGCGGCTCGCCGACAGCGTCATCGTAACGAGTGACAACCCGCGTAGCGAGCCGCCGCTGGCAATCATCGGCCAAATCGTCGGTGCGATGCGCGAGCCGGCACGCGTGCGCACCATCGAGGATCGCGCCGGCGCAATACTGCAGGCGGTGCGTGGCGCGGCCGCTGCCGACGTCGTGCTGATCGCCGGCAAGGGACATGAGGCAACACAGGAAGTGATGGGCAAAAAGCGGCCGTTTTCGGATCAGGATCATGCACGCCTCGCGCTCGCGTCGCGTGCCACGCAACCTCGCGGAGAAGCCGAATGATGAGGTTGACGCTGCGCGAGGCGGCTGCACTGATCGACGGCGCCACGGTATTGGGCGACGATACGGTCGCTTTCGATCAAGTCTCAACCGACAGTCGCAGTTGTGGGCCGGCAAGCCTGTTCGTCGCGCTCAAGGGCGAGCGTTTCGACGCGCACGATTTCCTGCCGGAGCTTGCGCGGCGCGGCGTGGCCGCCGTATTGGTGTCGCGTAGCCCCGGCGACTGGCGTGTGCCGGCGATCCGCGTGGCCGACACTCGGGCCGCGCTCGGTGCGCTTGCGGCCGGCTGGCGTCGCAGGTTTGCGTTGCCGCTGGTCGCAGTGACCGGCAGCAATGGCAAGACCACGGTCAAGGAAATGATCGCGTCGATCTTTGCCGCCGCCGTCGGTCACGCGCAGTGGCTCTCGACGCAGGGCAACCTGAACAACGACATCGGCGTGCCGCTCACATTGTTGCGGCTCGCGCCGCAGCATCGGCTCGCGGTCGTCGAGCTTGGCATGAACCATCCCGGCGAAACGCAGCAACTCGCCCGGATTGCCGGACCCACGATCGCGCTGGTGAACAATGCCCAGCGCGAGCATCAGGAATTCATGGCGACGGTCGAGGCCGTGGCGCTGGAGCATGCGAGCGTGATCCATGCGCTGCCGCCGGACGGCACGGCGGTGTTCCCCGCCGACGATCCGTATGCCGGCATCTGGCGGGTGGCGGCCACCGGCAACCCGATCGTGGACTTCGCGCTGCGCCGGCCCGGTGCCCATAGCGATGCGGCGGTTCAGGGTACGATCGCGGACACCGGCGCATTGCGAATCGAGACCCGCGCCGGCGCGCTCGAGGTATCGTTGCGCGCGCCCGGCGAGCACAATGCGCGCAATGCGCTCGCTGCCACCGCGGCCGCGCTTGCCGCCGGCGTCGGACTGGACGCGATACGGCGCGGGCTCGAGGCCTTCGAGCCGGTCAATGGACGGCTGCAGGCCAAGCTTGCCCAAGCGACGCCATGGGCCGGCGCGACGGTCATCGACGATACCTATAATGCCAATCCGGATTCGATGCGCGCGGCGATCGACGTCCTGGCCATGCGTGCAGCGCCGCGCGTGCTGGTGATAGGCGACATGGGAGAAGTCGGTGACAACGGCCCCGCGTTTCATCACGAAGTCGGCGTCTATGCGCGCGAACGCGGGCTCGATGCACTGTACGCGCTCGGTGACGCGAGTCGCGCTGCGTGCACCGCGTTCGGCCCGCACGCTCATCATTTCGATTCGGCCGAGGCACTCGTTTCCGCGCTGCTCCGCAAGGATGCCGTCGCATCGGAGCGCGCCGCCGGTGCGACGATCCTGGTTAAGGGTTCGCGTTTCATGCGCATGGAGCGCGTGGTCCAGTCTCTGACCCTTCCCACTGCAACCGATGCGCCGGCTAAGACCGGCGCGCATTGAAAGGACCTCGAATGCTATTGGCGCTGGCGCAATGGCTGCAAAGCGATGCAAGCTATTTGCGTGTGATCAACTATCTGACGTTTCGCGCGGTGATGGCGACCATCACCGCGCTGTTGATCGGACTCGTCTGCGGCCCTCCGGTGATCCACAAACTTTCCGCGCTGAAGATGGGCCAGGCCGTGCGCAAGGACGGACCGCAGACGCATTTAATCAAGTCCGGCACACCGACGATGGGCGGTGTGCTGATCCTGATTGGCATTGCCGTGTCGACGCTGTTGTGGAGCGACCTGACCAATCGCTTTATTTGGATCGTGATGCTGGTCACTTTCGGCTTCGGTGTGATCGGCTGGGTCGACGATTATCGCAAGGTCGTCTACAAGGACCCGCGCGGCATGTCCTCGCGCGAAAAGTACTTCTGGCAATCGGTGATCGGGTTGTTCGCCGCCGTGTATCTCGCGTTTTCGGTATCCGAGGCGAATAACGCGCGCGTGTTCGATCTGTTTATGGCGTGGGTGCGCAGCGGATTTTCAATCGGCTTGCCGGCGCGCGCCGATCTGGCCCTGCCGTTCCTGAAAGCGATCAGCTATCCGCTCGGTGTCTGGGGGTTCATTGCGTTGACCTATTTCGTGATCGTCGGCTCGAGCAATGCGGTGAACTTGACCGACGGGCTGGACGGACTGGTGATCATGCCGGTCGTGCTGGTCGGGGCAGCGCTCGGCGTGTTCGCGTATGTGATGGGCAGCGCCGTCTATTCGAAGTACCTGCTGTTTCCGCATATTCCCGGCGCGGGCGAGTTACTCATCTTCTGTTCGGCGATGGGCGGCGCGGGACTCGCGTTCCTTTGGTACAACACGTACCCCGCGCAGGTATTCATGGGGGATGTCGGCGCGCTCGCGCTCGGTGGCGCGCTGGGCACGATTGCGGTGATCGTGCGGCAGGAAATCGTGCTGTTCATCATGGGCGGCGTGTTCGTCGCCGAGACCGTCTCGGTGATGTTGCAGGTCACGTGGTTCCGCTACACGAAGCGCCGCTATGGCGAGGGTCGGCGCATCTTCAAGATGGCGCCGTTGCATCACCATTTTGAGTTGTCCGGATGGAAGGAAACCCAGGTGGTAGTCCGCTTCTGGATCATCACGTTGATGCTGTGCCTGTTTGGTCTGTCCACGCTGAAATTACGGTAACTGGGAACTGAGGAAAAGAAACGATGTTCGGTGAGAAGTTCGGAGAACGGCAACGCCCGACGACGCTCGTGCTGGGGCTCGGCGAATCGGGGCTGGCGATGGCGCGCTGGTGCGCGCGCCACGGTTGCCGCTTGCGCGTGGCCGATACCCGCGCCGCGCCGCCGAACCTGTCGCAATTGGCAGCGCTGGGTATCGACGCCGAATTCGTCAGCGGTGCGTTCAGTCCCACGCTGCTCGATGGCGGTATCGAGTTGGTGGCCATCAGTCCCGGTTTGTCGCCGCTGGGTGCGGAACTGGCTGCGTTGATCGGCGCGGCCCGCGAGCGCGGCATTGACGTGTGGGGGGAACTCGAGTTCTTTGCGCAGGCGTTGCGCGCGCTGGCCAACGACGGCTACCAGCCCAAGGTGCTGGCGATTACCGGCACGAACGGCAAGACGACGACCACGGCGCTAACCGCGCTGCTGTGCGAGCGGGCCGGCAGGAGCGTTGCGGTGGCCGGCAACATCAGTCCGGCCATGCTGGACAAGCTGGCCGAGGCCATCGACGCGGCGAAGCTGCCTGACGTCTGGGTACTGGAGCTGTCCAGCTTCCAACTCGAGACATCGTACACGTTCGAACCTGAGGCGGCGGTTATCCTCAACATCACGCAGGACCATCTAGACTGGCATGGCGGACTGGATGCCTACGCTGCCGCAAAGGGGCGGGTCTTCGGGCTGCGTACGCTGCGTGTATTGAACCGCGACGATGCGCGCGTGATGGCATTCGTGCCGGCCGGCGATGCCATTGCACCGTATTTGACCTTTGGACTTAACGTGCCGCAGAACGATGGCGACTACGGTATCCAACGCGATGGAGGCATCGCGTGGCTCGTCCAGGCATACGAGCGCAACGACGCATCCGAACAACGCGCGACGAATCGCCGTCACAAGCGCGGCGGTTGTGCGCCCGATATCGCGGTCAAGCGGCTCATGCCTGCCGATGCCCTGCGCATTCGCGGCTTGCATAATGCGGCGAATGCGATGGCCGCGCTTGCCTTGGCCCAGTCGATCGGCTTGCCGCTCGCCGCGTTGCTGCACGGCTTGCGCGAGTACCGCGGCGAGCCGCATCGCGTCGAGTGGATTGGATCGATCGACGGAGTCGACTACGTCGATGACAGCAAGGGTACCAACGTCGGCGCCACCGTGGCTGCGCTCGACGGCCTCGCGCAGCGGATCGTATTGATTGCGGGTGGTGACGGCAAGGGCCAGGATTTTGCACCGCTTGCGGCGCCGGTGTCGCGCTGGTGCCGGGCTGTGATGTTGATCGGCCGCGACGCGCCTGCGCTGCGCGCGGCACTGGCTGATACCGGTGTCGAACTGGCCCTGCATCCGAGCCTGCAGGCGGCGACGCGTGCCGCGGCAGCCGTCGCCCAGCCCGGGGATGCGGTGCTGCTGTCTCCCGCGTGCGCGAGCCTGGACATGTTTTCCGGATATGCGCAGCGTGCGCAGATGTTCCGCAGCGAGGTCGAGGACATCGCGGCCGACAAAGGAGGGGTGCTATGAGCCGGGTGCAGCGGATCGCAGCAAGGCTCGCTGGGTGCCGCTACGCAGTGCCCAGCGACGGGGTCGGCGCCGCCAGTGCGGCCAGCCCGGCACGCGGCGTGGGGCTGGCCAGCGCGGTCAGCGGCATCCGCCCGTTGCGCTCGCGCATGCGCGACTATGACCACTCGCTGCTCTGGGCGACGGTCGCGCTGTTGTCGCTCGGACTCGTGATGGTGTATTCGGCATCGATCGCGCTGCCCGACTCGCCCAAGTACTCGGCCTATATGCCATACCATTTTCTCGTGCGGCACGTTGCGTCACTCGTGACCGGCGTGCTCGGCGCGCTGGTGGCGTTTCGCATTCCGGTCAAGACCTGGGACAAGTACGCGCCGCGGCTTTTCCTTGTTGCGTTGCTGTTGCTGGTGGTCGTGCTAATACCTTACCTGGGCAAGGGCGTGAACGGCGCACGCCGGTGGATCCCACTGGGCATCACGAACATCCAGCCGTCGGAAATCATGAAACTGGCGGTGACGATTTACGCGGCCAACTATACGGTCCGCAAACAGGAGTACATGCACCAGTTCGCGAAGGGTTTCCTGCCGATGGCGCTTGCAGTCGGCGTGGTCGGCGCGCTGCTGCTACTGGAGCCGGACATGGGGGCGTTCATGGTGATCGCGGCGATCGCGATGGGCGTGTTGTTCTTGGGCGGCGTAAGCGGGCGGCTGTTCGGCGGCCTGGCGCTGACCGCCATTGGCACGTTTGGCATGCTGGTCTGGGCCTCGCCGTGGCGTCGCGAGCGCATCTTTGCGTACCTGAATCCGTGGGACGACCGCTATGCGCAAGGCAAGGCGTACCAGCTCACCCATTCGCTGATCGCATTCGGACGCGGCGAGTGGTTCGGGGTCGGCCTGGGCGGCAGCGTCGAGAAGCTCAACTATTTGCCTGAAGCGCACACCGACTTCATTCTCGCGGTGATCGGCGAGGAGCTTGGCTTTGTCGGCGTGGTCGTCGTGATCCTGCTGTTTTATTGGATCGTGCGGCGCGCGTTCGAAATCGGCCGCCAGGCGCTCGCATTGGATCGCACGTTCGCCGGATTGGTCGCGAAAGGCATCGGCTTGTGGGTCGGCGCGCAGACGTTCATCAACATGGGGGTGAACCTCGGTCTGTTGCCGACCAAGGGGTTAACGCTGCCGCTAGTCAGCTACGGCGGCTCCGGAATCCTGCTCAACTGCGTGGCGTTGGCGCTGCTGATGCGCGTCGATTACGAGAACCGGGTGCTGATGCGCGGAGGCAAGGTATGAGCGCACGCACGTTGCTCGTGATGGCGGGCGGCACCGGCGGTCATGTGTTTCCCGGACTGGCGGTTGCGCAGCGGATGCAGGCGCAGGGCTGGCGGGTCGTATGGCTTGGCAATCCGAACGCAATGGAAGCGACACTGGTGCCCAAGTACGACATTGCGGTCGAGTTCGTGCGCTTTGGCGGCGTGCGCGGCAAGGGCATTGTCACAAAGCTGTGCTTGCCGCTGAACCTGCTGCGCGCGTGCCTGCAAAGTCGCGCAGTGCTTGGCCGCGTGCGGCCCGACGTCGTGCTCGGTATGGGAGGCTACATCACGTTTCCGGCTGGCGTGATGGCTGTGCTCGCGCGCATTCCACTGGTGCTGCACGAACAAAATTCGATTGCGGGCCTGGCCAACAAACTGTTGGCCAGGCTTGCGCGCCGCGTGCTGGTCGCCTTTCCCGACGCGCTGCCCGGCGCGCAATGGATCGGTAACCCGATCCGCGCGGAACTGGCCGCGGTGGCCCCGCCCCAGGCGCGGTACGCGGCACGCACCGGCCCGTTGCGCGTACTGGTGGTCGGCGGCAGCCTCGGCGCCGCGGCGCTCAACAAAACGGTGCCGTGCGCGTTGGCGTTGCTCGATCCGGCGCGGCGTCCACACGTGGTGCACCAGGCCGGCGCCAAGCATATCGAAGCGTTGCGTGCGCATTACGCGGACGCGGGCCTGACGCAGGGCGACGGCATTGAGCTGGTTCCGTTCATCGACGACATGGCGCGCGCCTATGCCGAGGCCGACCTCGTGATTTGTCGCTCCGGCGCGATGACGGTATCGGAAATCGCCGCTGTGGGCGTGGCGGCGCTGTTCGTGCCGTTCCCGTTCGCCGTCGACGACCATCAGACGAGCAACGCGGCATTTCTCGTCGCGCATCACGCGGCGAGCGTCATGCAACAAAATGAATTGTCCGCAGAGAAACTCGCGGACTGGATCGGCGGTCAGACGCGCGCGTCGCTCGCACGAGTCGCGGCCCGCGCACGCGAACTGGCCAAGCCCGATGCCGCTGAGCGCGTCGCACAGGTGTGCGCGTCGCTCGTCACGCGCGATGTGACAGCCGCATCGCACAATGCGCGGCATGGGGCGCAAGGAAAGTAATGAAACATATCGTCAAGCATATTCACTTTGTCGGGATCGGCGGTGCCGGGATGAGCGGCATCGCCGAAGTTCTCGTCAACCTGGGCTACCAGGTCAGCGGCTCGGATCTGAACCGCTCAGCTGTCACCGACCGGTTGAGCGGGCTCGGCGCTCACGTCAAGTTCGGTCACGACGCACGGCATATTGACGGCGCGGACGCGGTTGTCATCTCCACGGCGGTGCGCACCGACAACCCCGAGGTGCTTGAGGCACGCCGCAGGCATATTCCGATCGTGCCGCGCGCCGTCATGCTCGCGGAGCTGATGCGACTCAAGCAAGGCATCGCGATTGCCGGCACGCATGGCAAGACCACGACGACCAGTCTCGTGGCCAGCGTGCTGGCGGCCGGCGGACTGGATCCGACTTTCGTGATCGGTGGGCGGCTGATCAGCGCGGGCGCGAACGCACGGCTGGGCACGGGCGATTTCATTGTTGCCGAGGCCGACGAGTCGGACGCATCGTTCCTCAACCTGTTTCCGGTGATCGAAGTCATCACGAACATCGATGCCGACCACATGGATACGTATGGTCATGACTTCGCCCGGCTCAAGCAGGCGTTCATCGAATTCACGCATCGGCTGCCGTTCTACGGCATCGCGGTGCTGTGCGTGGACGACCCGAACGTGCGCGAGATTTTGCCGTTCGTGTCCAAGCCGATCATCCGCTATGGGTTCGCGCAGGAAGCGGACGTGCGTGCGACCCAGGTATGCGCCAGGGATGGACGGATGCATTTCACCGTCCATCGCGCCGACGCGGCGCCGTTGGACATCGTGCTGAACCTGCCCGGCACGCACAACGTGCAGAACGCGCTCGCGGCCATCGCGATCGCTACTGAGTTGGAGGTGGCCGATGCCGATATCCAGTCGGCGCTCGCCGAATTCAACGGCGTGGGCCGGCGTTTCCAGCGTTATGGCGAAGTGCCGCTCACGCGCGGCGGCGCGTACTTGCTGATCGACGATTATGGCCACCATCCGGTCGAGATGGCCGCGACGATTGCCGCGGCGCGCGGTGCATTTCCGGACCGGCGGTTGGTCCTCGTGTTCCAGCCACACCGCTACACGCGCACGCGCGATTGTTTCGAGGACCTTGTCAAGGTGCTCTCGACGGTGGACGCGCTGGTGCTGACCGAGGTCTACGCGGCCGGCGAGGCGCCGATCGTGGCCGCGGACGCTCGCGCGCTGGCGCGAGCCATCCGCGTGGCCGGCCGGGTCGAACCGGTGTTTGTCGACACCCTCGACGAGATTCCGGACGCGCTGGCGGCGGTGGTCGCCGACGGCGACGTCGTGATGACGATGGGGGCGGGCTCGATCGGCGGCGTGCCGGCGCGGCTCACGCAGGAGCAAAGGGCGTGATGATGGGAGCGATCGATCCAAAGGCGTTCGGCAAGGTGGCGGTGCTCTATGGCGGCGAGTCGTCTGAGCGCGACGTGTCGCTCGTGTCCGGCCCGCTGGTCTGCCAGGGGCTGCGCGACGCCGGCGTGGACGCGCACTTATTCGATCCGAAGGAGCGGCCCTTGTCGGCGCTCAAGGAAGAAGGGTTCGTGCGCGCGTTCATTGCGTTGCACGGCGGATATGGTGAAAACGGCCAGATCCAAGGCGCACTCGATTTCTACGGGATCCGCTACACTGGCCCGGGCGTGCTCGGCTCGGCGCTGGGCATGGACAAGTTCCGCACGAAATTGATTTGGCAGCAGCTCGGGATCCCGACGCCGCCGTTCGACACGGTACTGCGCGGCGAGGACTACGACACGCGAGCGCAGCAGATTGTCGCGAAACTCGGATTGCCGCTGTTCGTCAAGCCGGCTACCGAAGGGTCGAGCGTCGCGGTGATCAAGGTCAAGGCGGCCGACAACCTGCCGTATGCACTGGCGCAGGCCGCGCAGCATGATCCGGTCGTGCTGGTGGAGAAGAGCATCGACGGTGGGGGGGAATACACCGCATGCATCGCCGGTTCGCTGCAGTTGCCGCTGATTCGGATCGTGCCGGCTGGCGAGTTCTACGATTACCACGCGAAATACGTTGCCGACGATACCCAGTACCTGATTCCGTGCGGATTGAGCGATGCCGACGAGCAGCGGCTGACGGCGCTCGCGCGTCGCGCGTTCGAGGTCCTCGCGTGCGCCGGCTGGGGGCGCGCCGACTTCATGCTCGACAGCGATGGCAACCCGTATTTCCTGGAGGTCAACACCTCGCCTGGCATGACCGATCACTCATTGCCGCCGAAGGCGGCGCGTGCGGTCGGCATCTCGTACAGTGAACTGGTCGTGAACGTGCTTGCGCTCACGCTGAAGGATTGACGCCCGGCTACCGACATGTGGAACAATCCGCGCCAGCTCAACATGATCACCAGCGCGCTGCACGCCGCGCTGCTGGTGATCGTGCTCGCCGGTGCCGGCCTGTGGCTGCTGCAGCGGCCGACCTTCGCGTTGCGCACGCTGCTGATCGACGGCGATATCGAGCACATCAACCGGCCGACGGTGTGCGCGAACGTGCTGGGCAAGCTGCACGGCAATTTCTTCACGGTGGATCTGGACGGCGCGCGTGCCGCGTTCGAGCAGATCCCGTGGGTGCGCCACGCGAGCGTGCGCCGCGTGTGGCCGAATGCGCTGGCGGTCACGCTCGAGGAGTACAAGCCCCTGGGTACGTGGGGCAGCGACCAGTTCGTCAGCGTCGATGGCGAGGTCTTCGCAGCCAACCAGGCCGAGGCCGATGCCGAACTGCCGGTATTCGTCGGCCCAATGGGCTCGGAGCGCGACGTCGTGGCCCGATACCACGATTTCCAAAAATGGTTCGAGCCGCTGGGTGTGAAGCCGGAGGAGGTCACGTTGTCGCCGCGCTACGCCTGGACCGTCAAGCTGACCAATGGCATGCAGGTGGAGCTGGGGCGCGAACGCAACAAGGATATGCTGGCCAGCCGTGCGCGGCGGCTCGTGGTTGCCTGGCCGATGGTCACGCAGCGCTGGGGCAACGACATCGAATATGTGGATTTGCGGTACCCGAACGGGTTCGCGATCCGTGCTGCAGGGATGCGCTTCATTCCCGACGACCCGAAGGCGAAGAAGCTGCGTCCATGACGCAATGAACGGACAACACTCGCAATTGAGCACGCTATGAGCAAAGACTACAAGGACCTGCTGGTTGCCCTCGACATCGGGACGTCGAAGGTGGTGGCCGTTGTCGCCGAGTTAAAGGGCGAGGGCCACTATGAAGTGATTGGGCTCGGGCAAAGCGACTCGAAGGGTCTGAAGAAGGGGGTGGTCGTTAATATCGAGGCGACGGTTCAGTCGATCCAGCGCGCGCTCGAGGAAGCCGAACTGATGGCCGACTGCAAGATTACCAACGTGTTCACCGGCATCGCCGGCAGCCATATCCGTAGCTTCAATTCAAGCGGCATGGTGGCGATCAAGGACAAGGAGGTCACGCAGGCGGACGTCGCGCGTGTGATTGAGACGGCGAAGGCGATCAATATTCCGACCGACCAGCAGGTGCTGCACATCCTGACGCAGGAATTCATCATCGACGGCCAGGAAGATGTGCGCGAGCCGATTGGCATGAGCGGCATCCGGCTGGAGGTGAAGGTGCACATCGTGACGGGCGCCGTGTCGGCCGCACAGAACATTGTCAAATGCGTGCGCCGCTGCGGGCTGGAGGTCAACGATCTGATCCTGCAGCCGCTCGCGTCGAGCCTGGCCGTGCTGACCGAGGACGAGAAGGAGCTCGGTGTTGTACTGGTCGACATCGGCGGCGGGACTACCGACATCGCAATCTTCAGCGAGGGTGCGATCCGCCATACCGCAGTAATCCCGATCGCGGGCGATCAGATCACCAGCGACATCGCGATGGCGCTGCGCACGCCGACGCCGGACGCGGAAGATATCAAGGTAACCTACGGGATCGCCAAGCAGGCGCTGGCCGATCCGGACGAGATGATCGAGGTGCCGGGGCTGGGCGAGCGCGGCCCGCGGGTGCTGTCTCGCCAGGCGCTGGCGGCGGTGATTGAGCCGCGCGTGGAGGAGCTGTTTTCGCTGGTCCAGCAAGTCGTGCGCGAGTCCGGCTACGAGGAGCTGCTTAGCTCCGGCGTGGTGTTGACCGGTGGCGCGGCGATGATGGCCGGCATGGTTGAACTGGGCGAGGACGTCTTCCTCAAACCGGTGCGTATCGGCGTGCCGGAATATGCCGGCGGGCTGGCGGACGTGGTGCGCAACCCGCGCTATTCGACCGCGATGGGGCTGCTGGTGGAGGGGCGTTCGCAGCGCATGCGCGGGCGTAAGGTCGCCACGCAGTCCGGTTCCGCAACGCAGGTGTGGGCCCGGATGAAGGACTGGTTCCTGGGCAATTTTTGAAGTCGTTTCGCAACGCGCTGGCGGCGGCGGCCAGTGCACGGTGACGGAATTGCCCGATTCCGCCACCGCGTAACGCCGAGTGAAGTCGCTTAATACTTGACGGAGGCACTAATGGAATTCGAAATGCTGGAAACCGAAACCAACGGCACGATCATCAAGGTCGTCGGGGTCGGTGGCGCTGGCGGCAATGCCGTCCAGCACATGATCAACCGCGGCGTGCAGGGCGTCGATTTCATCGTGATGAATACCGATGCTCAAGCGCTGAATCGGTCCAAGGCACCGTCCGTGATCCAACTGGGTAAGACCGGTTTGGGTGCCGGGGCGAAACCCGACATGGGGCACGCCGCCGCGGAGGAGGCTCGCGAGCGCATTGCCGATGCGCTGCGCGGTGCGCACATGGTGTTCATCACAGCGGGCATGGGCGGCGGCACCGGTACCGGTGCCGCGCCTGTGGTCGCGCAAATTGCCAAGGAGATGGGCATCCTAACGGTAGGTGTCGTTAGCAAGCCGTTCGAGTTCGAGGGCGGCAAGCGCATGCGGATTGCCGAAGCGGGTTCGCAGGAACTCGAATCGCATGTCGACTCGCTGATCGTCGTGCTTAACGACAAGCTGTTCGACGTGATGGGCGACGACGCTGAGATGGATAAGTGCTTTCAGTGCGCGGACGACGTGTTGCATAACGCGGTGGCCGGCATTGCCGAGATCATCAATGTCGATGGCCTCGTGAACGTGGACTTCGAGGACGTCAAGACCGTGATGGGCGAGCAGGGCAAGGCGATGATGGGCACCGCGACGGTGGCCGGCGTCGACCGCGCGCGGCTGGCGGCCGAACAAGCCGTGGCCAGCCCGCTGCTCGAGGGTGTGGACCTGTCTGGCGCGCGAGGCGTGCTGGTCAACATCACGTCGAGCCGCTCGCTGCGCCTGTCGGAAACCCGCGAGGTGATGAACACGATTAAGAGCTACGCGGCCGACGATGCGACGGTGATTTTCGGCGCGGTGTACGACGACGCGATGGGCGATGCGCTGCGGGTCACCGTGGTGGCGACGGGTCTTGGCCGCGTCACCAAGAAGCAGCAGGCGGCGCCGATGACGCTGCTGCGCACCGGCACGGATAATCATCCGATCGCCGCGCAGCCGGTCAGCTATGCTGCCGCGCCGAGCGCGACCGACTATGGCGCGCTGGATACGCCGGCGGTGTGGCGCAGCTCGCGGGAAACCGCCGCATCGCACGTGCAGGCATTGCAAGAAAAGGGCGTGGACACGTACGACATCCCGGCGTTCCTGCGCAAGCAAGCCGACTGATCAGCGCGCCCGACGCAGGCGTCACAGCGACGCGGACCGCGCTGGCTGGACACGCAAGCTCGGCATCTCGCAAGATGCTCGCCCGCTTGCTGCCCGCTGAAGAAACAGCGGATGCGACGTTGCGCTCCGGTGGCATGATAGACGCCGGTCGCGACCGGCGGCGCTTGGCCAACGAAGAGGTGCAAACGCAGCAGTGATAGCACGCCCCGGGCAGGGCGTGTGGTTCACCGACGGCGCAGATCTGGCGCGATAGCCGCTGCTGTTGCGTGCTGGCAACGCGTGCGCGAGCGTTTTTCGCCCTGCTGTTACACGGCCCGGTGCCTGGGAACCGCCTCCTTCCAGGTATCGGGCCGCTTTGTTATCCATTCAACACGGAAACCGTAACAACGGGAAACAGTTTCATACAGGTTGATAAAAGCGGGAATTTCTCAAGTCGAGTATACTAACGGCTATGGATTTAAGATCTAAGATTAAAATAAACTATTAAGAGTCAAGATGATGTTGAAGCAGCGGACCATCAAATCGATTGTGAAGACGGTTGGCATCGGCCTGCACTCCGGGCGCAAGGTCGAGTTGACGCTGCGTCCGGCTGCTGCCAATACCGGAATCGTGTTCTGTCGCACCGACTTGGCCGTGCCGGTCGACATTCCGGCCAGCGCGATGTCGATTGGCGACACGCGCCTTGCGTCGGTGCTGGAAAAGGACGGCGCGAAGGTATCGACCGTTGAGCACCTGATGTCGGCCTGCGCGGGGCTCGGGATCGATAACCTGTATGTCGACGTGACGGCCGAGGAAATCCCGATCATGGACGGTAGCGCAGCGTCGTTCGTGTTCCTGCTCCAGTCGGCCGGGATCGACGAGCAGGCTGCCGCCAAGCAGTTCATCAAGGTCACGCGGCCGGTCGAGGTGCGTGATGGGGACAAGTTTGCCCGGCTGGAGCCGTACTTCGGTTTCAAGCTAAAGTTCACGATCGACTTCCGCCACCCAGCGGTGGACAAGACCGGCCAGGAACTAGAAGTCGATTTCGCCGACACATCCTATGTGCGCGCGATCGCGCGGGCTCGTACATTCGGCTTCGCACACGAAGTCGAAATGATGCGCGAGTTGGGTCTGGCGCGAGGCGGCAGCATGGACAACGCGATCGTGCTGGACGAATACCGCGTGCTGAACAACGATGGCTTGCGTTATGACGACGAGTTCGTCAAGCATAAGATGCTAGACGCGATCGGCGACCTGTACGTGGTCGGCCACCCGTTGCTGGCATCGTACACCGCGTACAAGTCCGGTCACGGCTTGAACAATGCGCTACTGCGCGAATTGCTCGCCCACGAGGACGCGTACGAGGTCGTCACGTTTGCCGACCAGAAAGCGGCGCCGCGCGGCTTTGCCTACGATCCGCAGGCGGTGTACGCGTGAAGTCTCGCTAGGCGCGGCGGCGGCCCGTATGCCGCTGCGCCATGCGGGCGACGGCTTGCTGCAGCGGCGAAGGCTCCAATGCGTCGGCCAATTCGCGAAGACAATCGGCGCCGGCTGCTGAAACCCGGGCTTGCTTGATCTGTGCAGCAGCGGCCGGCGCCTGCGGGCGCACGCGGATCTTGATTGCCCGCAGTGCGAAACCGCGCTGCTGTAGTTCAGCCAGCACGGTGGGCTCCAGATGACGCAACCGGGCGGCCAACGCATTGTGGGCTGCAAAAAGGGTCAGTGCCTGATCCTTAATCGGACCGGCGTGCACATGACTGGCCAGATAACCGGGCAGCACGGCTTGCAGCGCCGCTTCCAGCGCCGCTACCTGTCGTACGCCGGCTTGCAGCGCGGCCAACTCGGCGCTAGACGACATCAACTCGGTGAGCGGCCGGGGCGTGAACGGCTTGCGCGGCAACGGGTAGGGCGAATAGCGGTTCATGGCATTCGTGCAGAGGACTTGCGGCTCGCGGCCGGCCGTCGGGGGATCGACGTATTACACCATTGTAGCCGCTGGTGGCCGGCTTCGACGATATCGCGCCGCTGGCTGGCCGCACGGGTTGACAACCGCGCGCGAGCGCGCGTTGAGGCAGGCAGTACACAGTCGGCATGATAAAATCGCGCCTTTGAATCCAACTGGACACAGCCGTCGAACCGCCGTTCGCCAACGGGTCGTGCGAGAGTCGCGCCGATCTGGCGTCGCGTGTCGACTCGAGATCCCGATCCGATGACCACCGGTTTTCTGCAAAAGATTTTTGGCAGTCGCAACCAGCGGCTGATCAAACAGTATCAAAAGACTGTCGCGACGATCAATGCGCTGGAGGCGCAGATCGAAAAGCTGACGGACGAGCAATTGCGCGCGAAAACCGACGAATTCAGGCAGCGCGTGGCGGCCGGGGAGTCGCTCGACAGGCTGCTGCCGGAGGCATTCGCGGTGTGTCGGGAGGCGAGCCGCCGCGTGCTGAAGATGCGGCACTTCGACGTACAGCTGATCGGTGGCATGGCGCTGCACTACGGCAAGATTGCCGAAATGCGCACCGGCGAGGGTAAGACGCTGGTGGCTACGCTGGCGGCGTACCTGAACGCGCTGTCGGGGCGCGGCGTGCATGTGGTGACGGTCAACGACTATCTCGCGCAGCGCGATGCGGAATGGATGGGCCGGCTCTACAATTTCCTCGGCCTGTCCGTCGGCATTAACCTGTCGCAGATGGAGCACAGCCAGAAGCAGCAAGCTTACGCGTCGGACATCACGTATGGTACGAACAACGAATTCGGCTTTGACTACCTGCGCGACAACATGGTCTACGAGACCGATGCGCGCGTGCAGCGCGGGCTGAATTTCGCGATCGTCGATGAGGTTGACTCGATTCTGATCGACGAGGCACGCACGCCGCTGATTATCTCGGGGCAGGCCGAGGACCACACCGAGTTGTATGTGCGGATGAATGCGTTGCCGCCGTTGCTGGAGCGCCAAATTGGCGAGGAAAAGGCCGATGGTAGCGGCGTCGAGAAGCCGGGCGATTACACGCTGGACGAGAAGGCGCGCTCGGTATTCCTGACTGAATCGGGTCACGAGAAGGCCGAGCGGCTGCTAGCCGAATGGGGCCTCATCGGCGAGGGCGAGAGTCTCTATGCACCGCAGAACATCACGCTGATGCATCACGTGTATGCGGCGCTGCGCGCGCATACACTGTTCTTCCGCGATCAGCACTATGTCGTGCAGAACGGCGAGGTGATCATCGTCGATGAGTTCACCGGACGCCTGATGCCGGGTCGGCGCTGGTCAGACGGCCTGCACCAGGCTGTCGAGGCGAAGGAGCATGTGAAGATCCAGGCGGAGAACCAGACGCTGGCGTCGATCACGTTCCAGAATTACTTCCGGATGTACGCCAAGCTAGCCGGCATGACCGGCACGGCGGACACCGAGGCGTACGAGTTCAACGAGATCTATGGACTCGAGACCGTCGTGGTCCCGACCAACCGGCCGTCCAGGCGCACGGATCGTCAGGACCAGATCTACAAGACCGCGAAGGAGCGCTATGACGCGGTGATCCGCGATATCCGCGACTGTTACGAGCGCGCACAGCCGGTGCTGGTCGGTACCACGTCGATCGAGAATTCCGAGCTGCTGTCGCATTTGCTCAAGCAGGCCGGGCTGCCGCATGAGGTACTCAACGCGAAGCAGCACGCGCGGGAGGCGGCGATTGTCGCCGAGGCCGGCCGTCCGAAGCGCATCACGATCGCGACCAACATGGCGGGCCGCGGCACCGACATCGTGCTCGGCGGCAACCCGGACAAGCAGGCGTCGCTGATCGAAGTCGATGCGTCGATCAGCGACGACGAGAAGCGACGTCGGATCCAGCAGATCCACGACGAATGGCAAACGCTGCATGAGCAGGTCAAGGCGGCCGGTGGACTGCACATCATCGGCACCGAGCGGCACGAGTCCCGCCGGATCGACAACCAGTTGCGCGGGCGGGCGGGCCGCCAGGGCGATCCCGGTTCATCGCGCTTCTACCTGTCGCTCGAGGACCCATTGCTGCGCATCTTCGCCGGCGACCGCGTGCGCGCGATCATGGACCGGCTGAAGATGCCGGAAGGCGAGGCGATCGAGGCCGGCATCGTGACGCGCTCGATCGAATCGGCGCAACGCAAGGTCGAGGCCCGTAACTTCGATATCCGCAAGCAATTGCTCGAGTATGACGACGTCGCCAATGACCAGCGCAAGGTGATCTACCAGCAGCGCAACGAGTTGTTGGAGGCGCAGGATATCCACGAGACGATCGGCGCGATGCGGCATGGCGTGCTCACTGAGGTGGTGCGCACCTATGTGCCGGCCGGCAGCATCGAGGAGCAGTGGGATGTGCCGGCGCTCGAGGAAGCGTTGCGCAACGAGTGGCAGCTTGATCTCGCGTTGCAAGAGATGGTGAACGAGGCGGACACGATCGAAGCCGACGAGGTGCTCGACGCGGTGATCGCGGCGGGTGACGAAGCGTACGAGGCCAAAGTCGCGCAGGTCGGCCGCGACGCGTTCAGCGGCTTCGAGCGCTCGGCGATGCTGCAGACGCTGGACTCGCGTTGGCGCGAGCACCTGGCCGCGCTCGAGCATTTGCGCCAGGGCATTCACCTGCGCGGCTATGCGCAGAAAAATCCAAAGCAGGAATACAAGCGCGAGGCATTCGAGCTGTTTGCCGCGATGCTGGACGCGGTCAAGCACGAGGTCACGCGCATTGTGATGAACGTGCAGATCCAGACACCGGAGCAACTCGAGGCGGCGGCCGAGCAATACGAAGAGCAGGCGGGCTATTTGGCGAACGTTGAGTTTCGACACGCCGACTTTGCACAGGCCGCCGATGGCGGTGTCGAGGGCGCGTTTGCCGATGCGCCGTCGCGCGTGTCGCCGGCGGCGCTCGCAACCCATGCGACCTCCGAACTGTCACCGGACTTCACCGCCGGCCAGTCGTCGGTGGCCGTGCGCGACAACCTGTACCCGAAGGTCGGCCGCAACGATCCGTGCCCGTGCGGCAGCGGCAAGAAGTACAAGCAGTGCCACGGTCGGCTCGCGTGATGTGCTCCGCCGGCGGGGTGGCCCCGTTCCTGTCCGATGCCGCCCGCCGCGCCCGCGGGCGGCTTTTTCTCTGACCAGCGCTTGCAATCATGGCCGTCAATTTCCCCTCGATCGATCCCGCTTCGCTTCATCCCGTGCCCGGCGTCACGCTCGGCTGGGCCGAAGCCAATCTGCGCAAACCGAATCGCAAGGATGTACTGGTGATCGCCGTCGATGACGGCGCAACGGTGTCCGGCGTGTTTACCATGAACCGCTTTTGCGCCGCGCCGGTCACCGTGTGTCGTGAACATCTCGCGTTGGCGCGTGACGGCGCCGCGCCGATTCGGGCGCTGCTCGTCAATACCGGCAATGCGAACGCCGGGACCGGCGAGTTGGGTTTGGCGCATGCCCGTGACAGTTGTGCGGAATTGGCGCGGCTGCTGCGCATCGACGCGCAGCAGGTGCTGCCGTTCTCCACCGGTGTGATCCTTGAGCCGCTACCGATTGAGCGGCTCAAGGCGGGATTGCCGCAAGCCGTTGCGCAACTCGCGCCGGCGCACTGGTACGAAGCCGCGCAGGCGATCATGACGACCGATACGCTGCCCAAGGCCGCCTCGCGGCAGCTCGACATCGACGGCCATACGGTCACGCTGACCGGGATCAGCAAGGGCGCCGGGATGATTAAGCCGAACATGGCCACGATGCTAGGGTTCGTGGCGACCGACGCGGCGATCACCCAGCCCGTGTTGGACGCACTGGTCAAGGACGTGGCTGACCAATCGTTCAACTGCATCACCGTGGATGGCGATACGTCGACGAATGACTCGTTCATTGTCGTGGCGTCCGCCCGCTCGACGCTGCCGACGATCACGTCCACGCAAAGTGCCGCATACCGCGCGTTGCGCGACGCGTTGATGCAGCTCGCGCAGACCCTTGCGCAGTTGATTGTGCGCGACGGCGAAGGGGCGACGAAATTCATGACGGTGCGCGTTGAGGCGGGCCGCAGTGTCGACGAGTGCAGGCAGGTGGCCTATGCGATCGGCCACTCGCCGCTGGTCAAGACTGCTTTCTATGCATCCGACCCAAACCTGGGCCGGATCCTGGCGGCGATCGGCTACGCTGGCATTGCTGACCTGGATGTGAACCGGATCGAGCTGTACTTGGACGACGTGCTGGTGGCCAAGGCTGGCGGCCGCCATCCCGACTATCGCGAGGAGGATGGCCAGCGCGTGATGAAGCAAAGCGAAATCACGATTCGCGTGTGTTTGGCGCGCGGCGATGCCCAGGCGACCCTCTGGACCTGCGACCTGTCGCACGACTACGTGTCCATCAACGCCGATTACCGCTCCTGACCCACACTGCGGGACATGACCGTACCGCTGGAGATCGATTGCGATGGACAAGCTTGAACAATTCCTGACGCGCGCCGAGGCGCTGCTCGAACGCCTAGAGGCCGTGTTGCCGCCGGCCGCGCCGGCCACCGACTGGGATGCGGCCATTGCGTTCCGATGGCGCTCGCGGCAGGGGCGGGGGTTTTTGCAGCCGGTCGCCCATCCGCCGACGATCCAGTTGTCCGACTTGCAGAACATTGACCGGCAAAAGGCACTGATCGAGCAGAACACCCGTCAGTTCGTGCGGCGCTTGCCGGCGAACAACGTGCTACTGACGGGCGCGCGCGGCACCGGCAAGTCGTCGCTGGTCAAGGCCTGCCTGAACCAGTTCGCGCCCGAAGGCCTGCGTCTGATCGAAGTTGACAAGGACGAGCTGCACGATCTGGGCGACATCGTCGAGCAGATCGCCTCGCGCCCTGAGCGGTTCGTTGTGTTTTGCGATGACCTGTCGTTCGAGGAAGGCGAATCTGGCTACAAGGCGCTGAAGGTGGCTCTGGACGGCTCGATTGCGGCTCAGTCCGACAACGTGCTGATCTACGCGACGTCGAATCGTCGTCATTTGCTGCCCGAGTACATGCGCGACAATGAGACCTACCGGCACGCGGCGGATGGCGAGATCCATCCGGGCGAAGTGGTCGAGGAGAAGATCTCGCTGTCCGAGCGCTTCGGGCTGTGGGTCAGCTTCTATCCGTTCAAGCAGGATGACTATCTGGCGATCGTCGCGCATTGGCTCAGGCATTTTGCGTGCAGTGACGCTGAGATCGATGCCGCGCGGGGCGACGCGCTGGTCTGGGCGCTGGAACGCGGCTCGCGTTCGGGCCGGGTTGCGTGGCAGTTTGCCCGGGACTGGTCCGGCCGGCGGCAGAAGGCACAATGACCGCGGGGCGCCCGACCATGACGCCGGATACGGTCGCGCGGCACGACGTGTCGCAGGCGCACGCCGCCACGCATACTGCTGATGGGCGCCGGATCACCGAAGTGGCCGTCGGCGTGATGCTGCACGAGGATGGGCGTTTCCTGCTTGCGCAGCGGCCCGCCGGCAAGCCGTACGAGGGCTACTGGGAATTTCCGGGCGGCAAGCTGGAGCCGGGCGAAAGCGTCGAGGACGCATTGGCGCGCGAGTTGCATGAGGAACTCGGCGTGACGATTGCCGACTGCGTGCGCTGGCGGGTCCTCGAACATGACTACCCGCACGCTTACGTGCGGTTGTTCTTCTGCAAGGTGACTCGCTGGAGCGGTGAGCCGAGCGGTCGAGAAGGGCAGGCGTTTGTCTGGCAGGTGCCACCGGTTCAGGTTGCGCCGCTGCTGCCGGCGGCGTTGCCGGTGATCGACTGGCTCAGCGCTGAACGGGGTTGAACCTCAGTTGAGCCCGCCCAGTTTCTGCGGGTCGCCATGCGCCTCGTCGGTCGGGCGGTCATCGCCGCCGATCGTGTATTTCCCGGTTGCCCACGCGCCGAGATCGATTTGCTTGCAGCGCGCGGAACAAAAAGGACGGAACCGGCTTTCTGGCTTCCATTCGACCTTTTTGCCGCAAGTCGGGCAGTTAACGACGGTCGTCATATCGGTAAAAGTTTGATTATTCGGCTTACAGGCTGCACAGCGTCAGTTGGAATGGCACGTCGACGTCGATAGTGCGCGGCCGCATGTCACCATCCTGCGCGGTGAAGCGCACCCACAACATATACTTGTTGGCGCTGGCCTCGGGAATGACCCGCAGGTCCGGCGCCACACGCACTTGCATCAATTGATAGGTCCGCCCCGACAACATTTGCTGATAGCTGCCCTGCATCGCCATGACCTTTGCGGCCTGCCCCGATTCGCGAGCAAGACGCAATACAATCGCTGCCGCGTCGCGTAGCGGCACCAATGGCATTGCCCATTTCACGATATCCGCGCGGCGCTGCTGCGCAGTGCAGCGCTGCCATGCGTAATACGATGGCAGATCGAAGCGGCAAGTTCCGCCGGGAATGATGGCCCGGCTGCGGATGCTGGCCAGCCATTCATTGTCGGCCAGATGCTGCCCCGTTTTTCCTTGCATCTGTGCAAGGCCGGCCAGCGTTTGCTCGATTTCCGCGAGGACTGTCTCGAGCGTGTTCTGTTCGATCCCGGGACTGCCGCGAAAGGATGCCAAGGCCTGGCGTTGGCGATCGAGCTCCTTCATCAGATCCGACTTCAAGTCGCTGCGGCTTGTTACTTCAGCGATCTCGAACAGTGTGGTCAGGGCGACGTGGTGTTCTCTCGGGTCTTCTTGCGCCAGGAAGAACGTAAAGCGGTCGAACAGATCTTCGAGGCGCAACAGCGTTCGAATGCGCTCATTGAACGGATACTCGTAGAGAATCAAGCGTAGGTGCCTTTCACTTTGGAAATGCCGGACAGGGGCGGCAATTTGCGCCCATTCTAATGCGCTCGAATCCCCCTAGCAATCGCTACGAAAGTCGTGCTGCATCGCATACCATCGGCGCACGCCGATTCACGACGGCGCACTATCGCTCGCTAAGGACAAATAGCGCTGATGCAGCAATGCAATTTCCGGCAGGAGCGGCTCGATGGTGCCCGCCTCATTGACGAGGATGTCGTCTGCGGCCGCGAGCCGTGTCTGCCGCGTGGTCTGACGTGCCATGATGGCTTGCACCTGTTTGCGCGTGAAGCCATTGCGCCGCATGACGCGCTCAACCTGCGTCTGCACCGCACAATCCACTACCAGCACGCGATCGACACGTTCGCGCCAATGGCCCGCCTCAACTAACAACGGCACGACACAGATCACGTATGGGCCACTCGCCGCTTGCATTTCGCGGTCCGTCTCGATGCGGATCAGCGGGTGCACGATCGCTTCGAGCCGTTGCTTCGCTTGCGCGTTGCTGAACACCAACTCGCGCATCCGCGCGCGGTCTAGTGCGCCTTCCGCCGTGATGAAGGTGGCACCGAACTGCGCCCGGATGCCGGGTATTGCCGCGCCGCCGGGCGCGGTGACGCGATGCGCGATGAGATCGGTGTCCACGATCGGCACGCCATAGGCGGCGAAAGCATTGGCGACCGTTGTTTTGCCACTGCCGATCCCGCCCGTGAGTCCAACTTTGAACATCGTCAACCTCCGAGCAGCCGATAGAGCGGCGTGCCGCCGAACAGCGTGAGCACTGCTGCTCCCGCCAGAAACGGACCAAACGGCAACGGCTCCTCCAGGCGCATCCGCTTGGCGAGCGTGGCGCCAAGGCCGATGATCGAGCCACACACCGAAGCGACCAGTATCACCTGCAACAGTGGGCTCCAGCCGAACCATGCGCCAATGGCGGCAAACAACTTGAAGTCGCCGTAGCCGATACCCTCCGCGCCGCGCACGAGCTTGAACAGCCAGTAGACGGCCCACAATGACACATACCCGGCCGCCGCACCGATCACGGCTGCGTCCAGCGGCGCGAATACCGCATGTAGATTGATCAGCAGCCCCGCCCAGAGCAGCGGCAACGTCAGCGAATCGGGCAGTAGCTTAGTTTCCAGATCGATGGCGCTCATCGCGAGCAGCGCGGCGCAGAACGCAAAGGCGGTAAGCGCCGTGAGCGTGGGGCCGAACGCCGCGAGCGAGAGTGCCGCGAACAGTGCACAGGCGGACTCGATCAACGGATAGCGCCAACGGATCCGCGTACCGCATGCCGAGCATCGGCCGCGCAATGCAACAAAACTGAGCAACGGAATGTTCTCGTACAAGCGCAGCGTATGTCCGCATGCAGTACATGCCGAGCGCGGCACCCATAGGTTATAGCGCCGTAGCCAATCGGTCTGCGACAACGGACCGGGCCTTCGCTCGGGCGCCGGATTTGACACGGCATCGTGTTCATCGCCTCCTGCGCTCAACGCATGCTGGGCATTTTGCTGTGCGTAGTCGGCCAGCTCTTGCTGCCATGCGTGTTCGAGCATCAGCGGCACGCGGTGTATGACGACAGTCAGGAAACTGCCGATGACCAATCCGAGCGCGCAGGCGAAAGCGTACTGCCAAGCAACCGGCAGCATCGAGAAGGCGTCGGCGAAGCCGGCGATCCAGTGGCCGGGGCCGTGTAGGGCGATGACAGAAAACGAATGCATGTCGGTGGCCAGCGAGGGACGGTACGCGATGCTACCTGATTGAAATCACATTACGTTGCCCATTTCGATAATGGGCAGATACATGGCGACCACGAGCGCGGCAATCAGCGCGCCGGGCCCGACAATGATAAGCGGTTCGGCCAGTTGTGCGAGCAGGCCGATTCGTTCCGCCACGAGCCGGTCATTCCAAGCGCCGATGTCGGCCAGCGTCGTGCCGAGCGTGCCGGCTTGTTCGGCAAGTGCGATCGTGGCCACGACGTCGGGCGGAAAGCAGGTGCTGGCACGCATGGCATCGGCCAGGCTTGCGCCGACGCGCACTTGTGCCGCGATGTCGCGTGTCGCGGCGTCCATCGCGGCATTGCCGCTGATGCCGTCCACGGCGTCGAACCCGTCGGCCAGGGCGATGCCGGCATCGAGAACCCGGCCCAGCGCATAGCTCCAGCGCGCGATGGCCACGCGCTGCACGATGGGGCCCACGAGCGGCGCACGCAACAGCAGTGCGTGCAGGCGCAGGCGAAACCGTGGCGCGCGTTGCCAGGCCAGCATGCCGCACGCAAACCCGAGGCCCCCCGCCGCAACCATCGCCGGACCGTGCGCCAGCATCTGCCGGGACAGCGCGACCACGATCCGCGTGGGCCTTGGCAACGGCGAGCCGAATCCGGCGAACACCCGTTCGAATGTTGGTACCACCCAGGCTAGCAGTAACGCGCACAGGCCCAGTGCCAGCGCGAGGGTCAGCGTCGGATACCATAGCGCGTTGCGCAGCCGCGCACGTTGTGCGGCCACGCGGTCCCGGGTGTCCGCCAGTTGGGTGAGGATCGTATCGAGCGAGCCGGTGTGTTCCGCCAGCTCGACGAGCCGCCAGTACGCGGCCGGAAACACACGGCTATGGCGTTGCAGCGCCATAGACAGCGTACTGCCTTCTGTGATGTCTCGCAGCACTGTCTCGAATAGGTGTCGCAGCGGCGTGCCCGCGTGCTGCGCCACCAGCGCCAACGCGGGTTGCAGCGACAGTCCACTGTGCAGCAGCATGGCCAGGTGTCGCGTGGCGCGCGTCAGGTCAGCGTAGCGTACGCGTGGACTCCACCGTGCGCGGACCTCGATGAGCTCGACCGCGACAATCCTGTCGCGCCGAATACGCTCGAGTGCCGAACGCGCGTCGAGCGCCACGAGCGTACCGCGACGGCGGCGGCCGTCGGCGCCGATGCCTCGCCAGTGGAAGCGGGACATCGTTGGCCGATGGGGCGAAGCGGCTTTGATGGGGGGCTGCATCACGTGCCAGTCCATCACGCATCGTCCGTCACCGCAAGAGCTTCATGCAGCGATGTCGTTCCATCGCGCACGCGCGCGAGCGCGGATTGCCGCAATGTCTGCAGGCCGGCTGCGCGCATCGCGTCCGCCAGCGCATGGGTCGGCGTCCGCGCTGCGATGCGCTGTTGCAGTGCGGCGGTCACGGGCACGACCTGATGGATTGCGCAGCGGCCCACAAAGCCGGTGCCGCGGCATGCCGTGCAACCGACCGGTCGATAGGATTGCCAGCGGCCCGCCAGCGCTTGGTCGACATGTGCGGCCGTCATGCCGGCCGCACGCAGTGCGACAGGGTTGGGCGTATCGGCGAGTCGGCACGTGCTGCATAATCGCCGCACCAGCCGTTGCGCCGTGATCAGCTTGACCGCTGCCGCCACGTTGTACGGTTCCACGCCCAGGTCCGTGAGTCGGGCGAGCGTCGCCGGTGCATCATTGGTATGCAGTGTGGCAAGCAGCAAATGCCCGGTCTGTGCGGCGTTGATGGCGACCGAGGCGGTTTCCGTATCGCGGATCTCGCCGACCATGATCACGTCCGGGTCTTGCCGCAGCAACGCGCGCAGCACCGATGCGAAACCCAAGCCTGCCCGGTCGTTGACCGACACCTGGTTGATGCCGGCGAGCTCGATCTCGGACGGGTCCTCGATCGTGCAAAGATTGAACGCATCGCGATTGAGTTCGCGCATGAAGGTATAGAGCGTCAGCGTCTTGCCGCTGCCCGTGGGTCCGGTGACCAGCACCATGCCTTGCCGGACGCGCAACGCATGCTGTACGGCGGACAACTGGGCGGCGTCAAAACCCAGTCCTGTTAGATCCAGCCCATCGGGTAGCGCATCAAGACGGCGCAGCACCACTTTTTCGCCGAATACCGTGGGCAGCGTTGACACGCGGAATTCATCGAACCCGGCGCCGGACACGGCGATGCGCAACCGGCCATCCTGTGGCGCGCGTCGCTGCGCGATGTCCAGCCGCGACAGCACTTTGATTCGTGTGATGACTGCGTCACGCAGGTGCGCGGGTGGATTGTCGAGGCGATGTAGTCGACCGTCGATCCGCAGCCGAATTTGCCATTGGTGTCGGCCCGGCTCGATATGGATATCTGAGGCGCGACACGCGCCGGCTTGAGCAAATAAATCGTTCAGCAGGCGTACCGCCGGTGCGTCGGTGTCGTCTGATTGCGCGGCGTGTGCGAGCGCGCGAGCACGCTGTGCCGCACGCGTCGTCAGCTTAGTGGCGCCGGGCGCCGTAGCCGAGTGCACCGGCGCGGCCGGCGCCGTGAAACCGGAACGCGCGTGCTCATCGGCTTCGCGCGGCACGGGCGGCTCAGCCGTGGAGCGCATGGAAATGGGATGGGCGCCGTGCGCCGCAGGGGACGGTGGCTCGGCCGGGAACAACGGGTGATCAGGCATGCTGGCGATGTGCTGGCGGCGCAATGCAATAAAGACCTGCTTATCGTCGCGTGCTCGCTGCATTCGCGCCATTCAGCCGAACGGCCAATCGCGTTGGTGTACTGCCGGGCCGGCGTACCGCTTTGCCGATAGGCTAGCGGGCGTGCTGGCGTGCCGCCACCGCGTGCGCGGCGTCCAACCGCGTGGGCCGGAAGAGTTTCACCGTGCGGATGGCTTGATTGTCGATCTGCATGACCTCCATGCGCGTGTCGCCGACCACCAGGCTCACGTCGCCTTCCGGGATGGCCTCCAGCAGTTCCAGGATCAGGCCATTTAACGTCTTCGGACCATCAAGCGGCAACCGTAGGCCAAGCCGGCGGTTCAACTCCCGTAACGGGATGCTGCCCGCGACGATGCATTCCCCTTGCGCGTTCCAGCCGCCTGCCGCGCCGCTTGCCGTGCGCGGCAATGTCGTCGTGAACTCGCCGATCAACTCCTCGATAATGTCCTCCGGCGTCACAAGCCCTTGGACTTCGCCATATTCGTTGACGACCAGCGCCATCCGGTGCCGGTTCTCTTGGAAGAACTGCAACTGCTGAAAGACCGGCGTGCCGCTGGGCACGAAATAGGGCTCCGTGAGCAACTCGCGCAGCTTTTCTCGCTCGAATTCCTGGTTGTGTAGCGCGGCGAGGGTCTTGCGTACATGAAGCATGCCGAGCACGCGGTCAATGTCCCCCTGATAGACGACCAACTTGTTGTGGTAGCAGGTTTCCAACTGCTGGACCAACTGGTCGAACGGCGCATCGAAGTCTAGCGCCTCGATGCGCCGGCGCGGAATCATGACATCATCGACCGAGATGCTCTCCAGGTCGAACAGGTTCAGCAGGATGCTGCGGTGCTTGCTTGGCATGAAGCTGCTCGATTCCAGTACGACGCTGCGCAATTCGTCGTTGGACATGCGCAGATCCCGCCCGCTTTTCGTATTGATGTGCAGCACGAACAGGATGCTGTTGGCCAGCATGTTGACGAACCAGACCAGCGGGCGGGCGAGGGTAATTAGCGGCTTGATGACGAGGCTGGCCGGCAATGCGATCTTTTCGGGATAGGCCGCGCCGACGATCTTCGGTGTGATCTCGGCGAACACGATGATTAGGAATGCGACGATCCCGGTGGTGATCGACAGCACCGCGCTGTGGTTGCCGAACGCGTGCAGCGCGATCGATGTCGTGAGCACCGGGATGATGACGTTCATCAGATTGTTGCCGATCAGGAGCACGGACAGCAGCTGGTCGGTGTGCGCGAGCAAGCGCTGCGTCGTCTTCGCACCCATCACGCCCTTGCCCGCCAAATGCTTGAGCCGATGGCGGTTTAACGCCATCATCGCGGTTTCCGAGATTGAAAAAAAGCCCGATATGAGCAGCAGCACGACTACGGCGCCAATTTGCGCCCAAAGAGGGAGAGTTTCCACGCGAAAAAGCCGGATGCCGGCTATTGGACGATGAAGTCAACTATATCAGAGCGCCGGGGGCGTCCGTACAGTAGCCCGGCGGGCGACAGACTGGCGCGACAAGCGTTCTGCCGGTTCTTTGCATTCCTGCATTAGTGCTTTTGAGCCGCCACAGCCCCACATCCCCTTCAATCCAGCCCGAAAAGTAGGAGGCTGGGTCGAGACCAACGGAACATGGTGTCATGGCATGACCTGCATCGCCAGCGTGGAAGCCAGCACGCCACACGTCGGGATCCATCTGCACGCCGATTGTCATCGCAGCAACGCAGAACGCCCACCGCGAATCCAGCGTTGCTGGCCATGAAGTTTGCAGCCGTGAATGCTGACGTGAGGAAAGATAGTCAAAAAGAAAATGTCCCGCCAACTTGGCGGGACATCCTTGGGCAACCCGATGTAGGATTTATTCTATCTCAACATGCACATCGAGTTAGAAGGACCGATAACCTGTTGATTCTACTGAGAATTCTGGTCGGGGTGAGAGGATTCGAACCTCCGGCCTCTACGTCCCGAACGTAGCGCTCTACCAGGCTAAGCTACACCCCGAATTGGATCACTTCAGCATTTCCGTCTCTTTCAAGACTGGCGCGACGCTGAATAAGAGCATAATTCTAGCAGCGATTCTTTGAATTGGGAATCTGGAAATGAAAAAATGGCGCGCGCCGCAGCCTGTGCTTCCGCTTCGGCGCAGCGCAGCGTGTAGTCGAGCGCGCCCGACTCGGTGATGGCGGTGAAAATCGTGTCGAATCGGTCGGTGCCGCCGTGCTCGATGGCGTCCCGGGCCAACTGCGCCTGCTCGGCGGTGCCGTGCTCGATCAAATAGATCAGCGGTAGCGTCGGCTTGCCTTCGCGCAGGTCGTCGCCGGCATTCTTCCCCATTGACTCGGGCGTGCCAGTGTAATCGAGCCAGTCGTCCATGATCTGGAAGGCGGTGCCGATCGTGCGGCCAAACTCCGCCGCGGCGGCCTCCATCGCGGGTGGCGCATCGGCGATGACCGCGCCCAACTGGGCTGCCGCCTCGAACAGCTTGGCGGTCTTGTAGCGGATCACCTGCATGTAGCGCGCTTGATCCACGTCCGGATCATGCATGTTCAGCAACTGCAACACCTCGCCTTCCGCGATGACGTTGGTGGCGTCCGACAGGATCTGCATCACGCGCAAGTTATCGCACGCGACCATCATCTGGAACGCGCGCGAATACAGGAAATCGCCGACCAGCACGCTGGCTGCGTTGCCAAACAGCGCATTGGCGGTTTGCTTGCCGCGCCGCAACTGTGATTCGTCGACCACGTCGTCATGGAGCAGCGTCGCCGTGTGGATGAACTCGATGACCGCCGCTAGCTCGTGCCGGTGGCCGCTGCGCTCTCCCAGTGCGTTCGCCACCAGCAACAGCAGGGCGGGGCGCAGGCGCTTGCCGCCTGCACCGATGATGTATTCGGCGATCTGGTTGATCAGGACGACGTCCGACGCGAGCCGCGTGCGGATCACGCGATTGACTTGTTGCATGTCGTCGGCGATCGGCGCTAGCGTGGCGGCCGCGGACGGGGTGGTGGTGGCTGTCAACGACGTAAACCGGAAAAAGGGTGGGCGGAGTAAAACAGGCGAATTATAAGGCACTGGAGCGGCCGACCGTGCTTTGCCGCCAGCTTGTCGATCATGATCGGACGAGGCGCCCGCCCGTGTGCGCTCGATCTGCAGCAGGTTTTGACTTGCCTTAAAAATCTCTATATAATCAAGTGTTTCTGTGCGTGGTGCGCAGAAACGCACGAAGCGCGCGAAAACGCGTGTTCGAAACAAATGAAGGGGTCCGGATCCGGGCCGCTTTTCAAGTGAGGTTCAACAATGTACGCGGTCATAAAAACCGGTGGCAAGCAGTACAAGGTCGCTGCCGGCGAAAAATTGAAAGTAGAACAGATACCGGCAGACATTGGCGCTGAAATCACGCTCGACCAGGTGCTCGCAGTAGGCGAGGGCGAATCGATCAAGTTCGGTACGCCGCTGGTGGGTGGGGCTTCCGTCAAAGCTACCGTGGTATCGCACGGACGGCATGCGAAAGTGACGATCTTCAAGATGCGTCGCCGGAAGCACTACCAGAAGCATGGCGGCCACCGCCAGAATTACACCGAATTGCGCATCGACGCGATCAACGCGTAACGCGCAGGGAGTCCACAGATGGCACACAAAAAGGCAGGCGGCTCGTCCCGGAACGGCCGCGATTCCGAAAGCAAGCGCCTCGGCGTCAAGGTGTTCGGCGGCCAGGCAATCCATGCCGGTGGCATCATCGTGCGTCAACGTGGCACGCGGATGCATGCTGGCGACAACGTCGGGATCGGCAAGGACCATACGCTGTTCGCGCTGATCGACGGTCATGTCCGCTTTGCGGTCAAGGGCGCGGCGAAGAAGCATATCGTCAGCGTGGTCCCGGCTGCTTGAATACCCAGTGATCACCACGCGAACCGGCTGACCGGATCCGGCACCCCGCCGGGCTCACGCCGGTGACGCCGCCTCGGGCTGCCGATGCAGGGCGGGCGTGACGAAGCAAAAGGCCTCGCAATCTGCGGGGCCTTTTTGTTGGTGCTGGCAAGATATGTTGCGAGTGCCGCAACGCGTTTGTGAGCGCTGACAAAATCGCGGCGCCGGCGGCGCGATCGGCGGGTCGGCGGCAGCAGGCAGGCAAACGGCGCAAGCCGAACGGAGCAATTGAATGAAGTTCATTGACGAAGCGAGGATCGAGGTCATCGCCGGTGACGGAGGGGATGGCAGCGCATCGATGCGCCGTGAGAAGTTCGTTCCGTTCGGCGGGCCGGATGGGGGTGACGGCGGGCGCGGTGGCAGTGTTTACGCTATCGCGGATCGCAACATCAATACGCTGATCGACTACCGGTACGCGAAGAAGCACCAAGCGCGCAACGGCGAAAACGGGCGCGGATCGGACTGCTACGGCAAGGGAGGCGAGGACATCACGTTGCGGATGCCGGTCGGCACGGTGATCACGGATCGGGATACCGGTGAGCTGATCGCCGACCTGACTGAGCACGATCAGCGCGTGCTGCTCGCCAAGGGCGGCGCCGGGGGGCTCGGTAACCTGCATTTCAAGTCGAGCACGAACCGGGCACCACGGCAAAAAACCGAAGGCAAGCCGGGCGAGCGCCGCATGCTAAGGCTCGAGTTGAAGGTGCTGGCCGATGTCGGCCTGCTGGGCATGCCCAACGCGGGCAAGTCGACGTTTATCGCGTCGGTGTCGAACGCGAAACCAAAGATCGCCGGCTATCCGTTCACGACGCTTGCGCCGAACCTTGGGGTGGTGCGGGTCGGACCGGCGAAGAGCTTCGTGATCGCTGATATCCCGGGCCTAATCGAGGGCGCCGCCGAAGGCGCCGGGCTGGGGCACCAGTTTCTACGGCATCTGCAACGCACCAGGATATTGCTGCATCTGGTCGATCTTGCGCCGTTTGATGACGGCGTCGATCCGGTCGCGGAGGCGGGCGCGATCGTCAACGAGCTGCGCAAGTACGACGAGGCGCTTTACCGCAAGCCGAGGTGGCTGGTATTGAACAAGGTTGACATGATTGCAGAGCACGAGCGCGAAGCGCGCGTGGCCGACTTTGTCGAGCGCTTCGGTTGGCAGGGACCGGTATTCCAGATCTCGGCGCTCACCGGCCTGGGCTGCGAGAATCTGTGTTATGCGGTCTACGACTACTTGTGCGAGACCGGGCTGGCGGCGCACGCGCAGCATGCCGAGGACCTGGCGGCCGACGTGCGGTTCCGGGATGACGCACAGACGTGCGACGACGCGACACCACCCAGCGCCGATACACAGTGACTGTCGCCGCCGCGCAACACGATACCGAACGGGAACACAAGGACGGCGCAACGATGCGTTCGATCATTGCCGATGCAAAACGGCTGGTTGTGAAAGTGGGTTCGAGCCTGGTTACCAATGACGGGCGTGGGCTGGATCATGACGCGATCGGGCGGTGGGCCGCGCAAATCGCCGCATTGCGCCAGCAGGGCAAGGACGTGGTGCTGGTCAGTTCCGGCGCGATCGCCGAGGGGATGCAGCGACTGGGCTGGAGCCGGCGTCCACGCGAGATCGCCGAGCTGCAGGCCGCGGCCGCGGTCGGCCAAATGGGGCTGGCGCAGGTCTATGAAAGCCGCTTTGCCGAGTATTCGATCCGCACGGCCCAGATCTTGCTCACGCACGCGGACCTGGCCGATCGCGAGCGATACCTGAATGCACGCTCGACGCTGCTCACGTTGCTCAGGCTCGGCGTGGTGCCGATCATCAACGAGAATGACACGGTCGTCACGGATGAGATCAAGTTCGGCGACAACGACACGTTGGGCGCGTTGGTGGCGAACCTGATCGAAGGGGACGTGCTGGTGATTCTGACCGACCAGTGTGGTTTGTACACGGCCGATCCGCGCAAGAATCCTGCCGCGACGCTGGTGCAACAGGCCGACGCCGGCGACCCCGCGTTGGAGGCAATGGCCGGTGGCACCGGTACAAGCATCGGCCGGGGTGGGATGTTGACCAAGATCCTGGCCGCCAAGCGCGCCGCGCACAGCGGCGCGGATACGGTGATTGCAAGCGGTCGAGAGCCGGACGTGCTGGTCCGGCTGGCGGCGGCGGAGTCAATTGGCACGCAACTCATTGCGCGGACCGCCCGCATGGCCGAGCGCAAGCAATGGATGGCGGACCAACTGCAAGTGCGCGGCCATGTCGTGATCGACGCGGGCGCGGTCGAGAAGCTGACTTCCGGCGGCAAGAGCCTGTTGCCGATCGGCATCGTCGACGTGCAAGGCATTTTTGCCCGCGGCGAGGTGATTGCGTGCCTGGACGAAGCGGGCCGCGAGGTGGCGCGTGGGTTGACGAACTACAGTAGTGTCGAGACGCGGCTGATTCGCCGCCATCCGAGTGCGCAGATCGAGTCGATTCTCGGTTACATGCTCGAGCCCGAACTGATCCACCGGGACAACCTGGTGATCCTGTAACGCCAGCGAGGTGCATGCATCGCGTACGGACCCGAAATGCGCGAAGCCGGTTGGCTTTGCTATCTTGCTATCGGGGTCGCTACTGAGGCTCGCTATTGGGGGCCGCTACTGGGGCCCTCTATTGATAGCGCGATGCGGCGATCCGTTTGTAGCGGATATTTTGCACGATCGACGAGGCCTTGCCCTGCGGCATCTTGTTCGCGCACATGTAGTCCTGGTATAGCGCGGCCTGATACGCGTTCAGCTGGCTGTTCTCGATGCGCCGCCAGCCGTTTGCCGCGCCCTGATCCCATTGTTCACCGCTGTCGTCGGCGGCCGCATAACGGCGCCATTCATAGGTTTCACAGCGCAAGCCCTCGTAATAAACATTGCGTGCACCCCGCGGGCTCGTGATCACGATCGTATAGCGCACGACGCTGTCGGTGCCCACTGACACGGACGCCGCGTCAACGGCGAACTGTAGGTTCGTCGTCGCGGAGACCTCGAATGGCAGCAGGTCCGCGGCGCGCGGCATTGGCGGCAACTTATCGACCTGGGTCTCGATCCAGTTCTGCGTGCGTTCCAGCAGGTAGACGAAGTCCTGACCGGGCTTGGCCCCCTGCTCCGGCGACGGGGACGAGCATGCGCCGAGCAGCGCGGCGGCGGTGATCGTGCTGACCAGGGCGGTGACGCGGCACGAGCTTGGGCGCGATGGGCAGGCAGGCGGGCAGACGTGTTTCAAGACGGATTCCTGACACAAAAGGTGGTGTATTAAAGCACAAGGGCCGGGATCCGGATGCGGATCTCCGGACCGCGGCCCTCGGCGGTTTACTCAGGCGGCTATGCGCCGCCAAGCAAACCCATGTGGCAGTCATGGTCGTGGCTTGGCGTCGACCGGCTCGACGACCAGCGCCGCGGCAGCCACGCCCAGCACTGCGGTCGCTGCGCGACCTGGGTTAGGCTCAGCGCCGGGCTCAATGTTCGAACATACCGTCTCGATTGATACTGTTACCACTTTTGCATTCGCCTTTGGGTGGCGGGCGCCATGGTGCGACGCAGAACGTTCATGGCGTCCGGGCTGCCGTCGCACGAAGCGGGAAAGCTCGGTCAGCGCCATCTGGTATACATCTCTCTTGAACTCGATCACGGCGTCCAGCGGCACCCAGTAACTGTTCCAGCGCCACGCGTCGAACTCCGGATGATCGGTCGCGCGCAGGCAGATGTCGCAGTCGCGTCCGATCATGCGCAACAGAAACCAGATCTGCTTCTGTCCTCGATAGTGACCGCGGACCTCACGCTTGATGTACTTGTCGGGCACCTCGTAACGCAACCAGTCGCGCGTGCGACCGATGACCTTGACGTGCTCGGGTCTCAAACCGGTTTCTTCGTGCAACTCCCGAAACATCGCTTGCAGGGGCGTCTCACCGTACTTGATGCCGCCTTGCGGAAACTGCCAGGAATGCTCACGCAGCCGTTTGCCCCAAAACACCTCGTTGCGCGCGTTCAAGAGGATGATGCCGACGTTCGGGCGAAAGCCTTCACGATCCAGCATACAACCACCTTCGAATCCTTTAAAATTGCTTTGATTATAAACAGTTAATGGGCGCCGTGCGACCCGGCTGGAGTCGGGTGTGCCGGCGCCCTTGTTTTGGAACCCCAAGAATGAAAGCTTCGCGTTTTTTCATCGGCACGCTCAAGGAAGCGCCGGCCGATGCCGAGATCGTCAGTCACCAGTTGATGGTCAGGGCGGGGATGATTCGCCGCGTCGCCGGCGGTATCTACAACTACATGCCGATCGGGTTGCGCTCGATCCGCAAGGTGGAGGCGATCGTACGCGAAGAGATGAACCGCGCGGGCGCCGTTGAGCTGTTAATGCCGGCGGTGCAGCCGGCTGAGCTATGGCAGGAATCCGGCCGCTGGGAGCAATATGGCCCCGAACTGCTGCGCGTGAAGGACCGCCACAACCGCGACTTCGTCGTCGGACCGACCCATGAGGAAGTGATCACCGATATCGCGCGCAAGGAGATCAAGAGCTACCGCCAGATGCCTGTGAATTTTTACCAGGTGCAGACCAAGTTCCGCGACGAAATCCGCCCCAGGTTTGGCGTGATGCGGGGGCGCGAGTTCGTCATGAAGGACGCGTATTCGTTCGATCGTGACCATACCGGGCTGCAGCTGTCGTACCAGAAGATGTACGACGCGTACGTGAGGATCTTCACGCGCCTGGGGCTCGAGTTCCGTGCGGTGGCGGCCGACAATGGCTCGATCGGCGGCACCGGGTCGCACGAATTCCATGTGATCGCCGCGACCGGCGAGGATGCGATCGCGTATTGCCCTAGCTCGGACTATGCGGCCAATGTTGAGGCTGCCGAAGCCGTGTCGTTGATCGCGTCGCGCGCGGCGCCGAGCGAGCCGCTGACAAAGAAGGCTACGCCGGGTAAGGCGAAATGCGAGCAGGTGGCCGATTATCTGGGTATTGCGTTAGAGCGCACGGTCAAGTCGATTGTGCTAGCCGTGGACAACGAGGGCGCCGACCCGACGATTTGGCTGCTGCTGCTGCGCGGCGACCATGAACTGAACGAAATCAAGGCTGGCAAGGTGCCGGGGCTGGCCGGCTATCGGTTCGCCACCGAGCAGGAGATCGTCGATTGGTTCGGCGCGCCGTCCGGCTATTTGGGGCCGCTGAACACGCGCAAGCCGGTGAAGGTGGTCGCGGACCGCACCGTGGCGAATATGAGCGACTTCGTTGTCGGCTCGAACGAGATGGGCTACCACACGACGGGGGTCAATTGGGGCCGCGACCTGCCGGAGCCGGAAGTGGCGGACTTGCGCAACGTGCGCCAGGGCGACCCATCGCCGGACGGCCGCGGCGAGCTGGACCTATGCCGTGGTATCGAGGTCGGGCATGTATTTCAGCTTGGTACGAAATACTCGGAAGCCATGGGCGCGACGTTCCTAGACGAGAACGGCAAGCCGGCACCGATGACGATGGGGTGCTACGGGATCGGCATCACGCGGATCCTCGGCGCGGCGATCGAGCAGAACTTCGACGAACGCGGCATCATTTGGCCGGAGGCCATTGCACCATTTCATTTGGTGCTGTGTCCGATGGGCTACGAGCGCAGCGACGCGGTGCGCGAGCAGGCGCACAAGCTCTATGATGAACTGCTCGGCGCGGGGATTGACGTGATCCTGGACGACCGGGGTGAGCGTCCCGGCGTGATGTTTGCGGATTGGGAATTGATCGGCGTGCCACACCGGCTCGTGATCGGCGAGCGCGGCCTCAAGGAAGGCAAGATCGAGTATCAGGGCCGCCGCGATGTGGAGCCGACGCTGTTGCCGCTCGAACAGGCGGCAGCATGGGTGGTTGAGCGGGTGTGCGCGGCACTGGCACGTTGACGGACACGGCCGTGCAATACACATTCCTATCCGCGACGGTCCTGCTGATCCTGATTACGGATCCGCTGGGTAATATCCCATTGTTCATCAACGTGCTGCGCAACGTTGCGCGGGAGCGGCGCCCGAAGGTGATCCTGCGCGAAGTGGCGATCGCGTTCGTCATCCTGCTGGTATTCATGATCGCTGGCCACGCGTTCCTGCGCATGATGCACCTGACAGATCTGTCGTTGCGGCTGGCGGGCGGGATCGTGCTGTTTCTGATTGCGCTGCGGATGATCTTTCCGCACGCGGAAGGTCCGTTCGGCGGCGATCCGCTCGGCGAGCCGCTGATCGTGCCGCTTGCGATTCCGGCGCTGGCGGGACCGTCAGCCATCGCGACCGTCATGCTGCTGACGTCGCAGGCGCCGGGCAAGATGCTCGAATGGATCGGCGCGCTCACGGTGACGATGGCCGTGTGCGCGATCGTGCTGCTGCTGGCCGATAAGATCCAGCGATGGCTCGGCACGCGCACCGTTGCCGCGTTCGAGCGGTTGATGGGACTCGTGTTGGTCGCGATTTCGGTGGAGATGATCCTCGAGGGTATCCGGATCTTCATGCGACAGCTTTAAGGGTTGCAGTCCCGGAGCGAAAACAGGTGAGCCGACGCGGCGGCCGGCACCGGGCTCAAGCGTCGCCTTTCAGCGCGCGGATCGCGCACAGGTTGCGCCAATACCCGTTGACGTCCATCCCGCAGCCGAACACATAGCGGTCCGGCACTTGGACACCACAGAAATCGGGGCGCAGCGGCTTGGTCTTCGCAATGATCTTCTCGCACAGCACCGCGCTGGCGAAGCGACGCGCGCCCTTCTCGATGATCCGGTCTCGGATCGCTGCCATCGTTTCGCCTTCGTCCAGGATGTCGTCGAGCACCAGCACGACTCGGTCCTTGACTGATTCGGCCGGTGCCACGCGCCACTGCACGTCATGGCCGCTTGTCGTGTTGCGATAGCGGGTCAAATGGATGTAGTCGAACTCGAGTGGGAAGTCCAGATGCGGCAGCAGCATGCCGGTGAACACCGCGGCACCGCCCATCACGGACAGCACAAGCGGGAACTCGTCACTCATCGCGTCGCGGATTGCAACGGCCATCCGCTGGATTGACGCCGCCACGTCGGTGGACGATACGATCTCCTCGGAGTTGCGGAAAATATCCAGGGCTTCTTCGCGGTTCATCGGGATCTCGGCGAGGGGCCTAATAAAGAGTGTGAATCAAAAAGAGAGTGTGAATCAAAAAACGGCGCGGGCTCCACAGAGAAAACCCGCGATGGCAGCCGCCGCGGCAGTTCGGCTCAGCGCAGCCCGGGCAGCATACCTTTCATGCCGCGCATCATCTTCTGCAGGTTGCCGCCCTTGAGCTTCTTCATCATGCCGCGCATCTGTTCAAACTGGTTCAGCATCCGGTTCACCTCCTGTACCTGCACGCCGGCGCCGGTCGCGATGCGTCGCTTGCGGCTTGCTTTGATCAGCTCCGGCTTGGCACGCTCGGCCGGCGTCATCGAATTGATGATGCCTTCCATGCGGCGCATCTGTTTTTCGGCCTGAGACATGTCGGCGTTGCCAGCGGCCTGCTGGAATTGCGCCGGCAGCTTGTCCATCAGTGTTGATAAGCCACCCATTTTCTTCATTTGTGACAGTTGGGCGCGGAAGTCATTCAGGTCGAAAGCGCCGCCTTTCTTCACCTTTTCGGCGAGCTGCTGCGCGGCCTGCACGTCCACGCCGCGCTGCGCCTCCTCGACCAGCGCCAGGATATCCCCCATGCCCAAGATCCGGTTGGCCATCCGTTCCGGGTAGAATGTCTCTAGGCCGTCGAGTTTCTCGCCGACGCCAACGAACTTGATCGGCCGGCCGGTCACGTGGCGTACCGACAACGCCGCGCCGCCGCGCGAGTCGCCATCGAGCTTGGTCAGCACGACGCCGGTGAGCGGCAGCGCGTCGTTGAAAGCCTTCGCGGTATTGACCGCGTCCTGGCCAAGCATTGCATCGACGACGAACAGCGTCTCGGCCGGCTTGAGCTGTGCGTGCAACGCGGCGATTTCCTGCATCATCGCATTATCGATGCCGAGCCGGCCCGCCGTGTCCACGATCAATACGTCATGGTAGTGCCGCTTGGCCCAGTCCAATGCGTCCCGTGCAATATCCAGCGGCTTTTGGTCTGGTTGGGACGGGAAGAAATCTGCGCCGACCTGCTCGGTGACGGTTTTCAGCTGCGCGATTGCCGCGGGCCGGTATACGTCGCACGACACGGTGAGGACTTTCTTTTTCTGCTTCTCGCGCAGCAGCTTGGCCAACTTGCCGACCGTAGTGGTCTTGCCGGCGCCCTGCAGGCCCGCCATCAAGATCACCGCTGGCGGCGTGACCGCCAGGTTCAGCTCGGCCGCCTTGCCCTCGTAGTCGCCGCCGATCACCGCAGTCAGTTCGCGTTGCACGACACCGACCAGCGCCTGGCCGGGGGTCAAGCTGCTGATCACTTCCTCACCGAGCGCCTTTTCTCGGACCTTCGCGATAAACTCGCGCACCACCGGCAGCGCGACGTCTGCCTCGAGCAGTGCCAGGCGCACCTCGCGCAGCATCTCTTGCGTGTTGGCCTCGGTGAGCCGGGCTTCGCCGCGTAGCGTCTTCACGACGCGCGCCATACGTTGTGTGAGATTGTCGAGCATGGGAGTTCGTGCGGTTCGCCGCGCATCGACGCGAGCCCGGGCGGGTGGTGCGGTCCGGGTGCATCAAGACACACGGGGGCAGCGAGATCCGGGCCGGCGGCGGGGCGCTAGTGTAAACTGAATGACTATGCACATTGTACTGTATGCCTTCACCGCGCTTTTGTATGGCAGCCTTGGCGTCGCCGCCTGGCGCTCGCATCGGCACGCGCGCGATCCGCACGGCACGCTGCTGGCCGCGGCGCCGGTAGCCGCGTTGCCGGCGGCGTCCGGCCGCGCCGCCGGCAACGGCACGTCACCGGTGGCGCGCGCGGTGCTGTTCGCCGCGCTGGTGCTGCATGGGGTGCTGCTGCATATGACGATCTTCCCGGCCGACGCGATGGTGTTCGGCTTTGCATTCGCGCTGTCGGCGATGCTATGGCTCGGCGCGGGCATTTACTGGATCGAGAGTTTCTTTTTCCGGCTCGATGGGCTGCGACTGCTGCTGATGCCGATTGCCTGCGTGGCTACGCTGCTGCCGCTGCTGTTCGGCGGCATACACGTGCTGGCCTATGCGGCGGACCCGCTGTTCAAAGTCCACTTCGTGTTGGCTAATGTCGCGTATGGGTTGCTGGCGATCGCCGCGTTGCATGCGATCCTAATGTTGCTGGTCGAGCGCCGGCTGCACGCGCTGCGCGGCGTGGCCGGGCGGCGCACGCCGGGGCCACCCGCGCGTGACTGGTTATCGAGTTGGTTCGATACGCTGCCACCGTTGTTGACGCTGGAAAAGTTGCTGTTTCGCCTGATCACCGCTGGCTTCGTGCTGCTGACACTGGCGCTGGTCAGCGGCGTGTGGTTCAGCGAGCAACTGATTGCCCAGGCCGTCAAGCTGGACCACAAGACCGTGTTCGCGTTCGTGTCTTGGATCATGTTCGGCGCGTTGCTAGTGGGCCGTCATTGGCGCGGCTGGCGTGGTCGCACCGCGTTGCGTTGGGTGCTGGCGTCGTTCGCGGCGCTGCTGTTCGCGTATGTCGGCAGCCGCTTTGTGCTGGAAGTGCTGTTGCATCGCGCGGTGGTCTGATTGACACAATCGGCTCGCGGTGGCATCCGAATCGTTTCCTGTGTGCTTATTCGTTCGTCATGGCCCGCATCCTCTTTTGGCTTTTTGTGATTCTCGCCATCCAGTGGCTGTGGCGCCAGGGCGTGCGTCGTGATCGGGCGCATGCCAGCCGCGAATCCGAGGCGGGACAGGAATCCATGCGCCCGCAGGCCGAACATGGTCGCGCCGATGGCGCGGCTGGCACGCGGCGCACCGGTGCCGCCGGTGACGGCACACTGCCGGAGGCCATAGTGCGTTGCGCACAGTGCGGCGTACACGTACCAGTGAGCGAGACGGTGTCGGTAGAAGGCCAGCCCTTTTGTTCCAACGAGCATGCTCTCCGCTACGCGGCCCGGCCGGTCAGGCGCGATAATGCGCGGTGAGCGGGCGATGTGCGCAGCGCAGAAATCCGTGAACGACGACGCGGCGGCAACGAGCCGCGCGGCGTGCCCGACGACCGGCCCGATGACTGGCCCGGCGGCGGGCGCGCCGCGCGGCGAGGGCGCGGCCGCGCCGGCGCGCATCGTGGTCGATGTGTTAGGGTGGGCCCGGCCCGCCTGGCACACGCCGTGTGCGAATTTCGATGCGCGTCCTGTAGGAGTCGAGCCAACGCTGGTGGTGGTGCACAACATCAGTCTGCCGCCGGGACAGTTTGGCGGTGATGCGGTGGCGGCGCTGTTCCTCAACCAACTCGATTGTGACGCGCACCCGTACTATGCGCGACTGCGCGGGCTGCGCGTATCGGCGCACTTTTTTGTGCGGCGGGACGGCAAATTGCTGCAATTCGTCTCGTGCAATGAGCGCGCGTGGCATGCTGGCGCGTCGAGTTTCGTCGGTCGCGAACGCTGCAACGATTTTTCGATCGGCATCGAACTGGAGGGCTCGGATGAGCACGTGTTCGAGGCGCCCCAGTACGACACGCTGACGCGATTGTGTGCCGCACTGTGTGAGCGCTATCCCATCACCGCGCTGGCCGGCCATGCGGACATCGCGCCCGGCCGCAAGACCGATCCGGGGCCGCATTTCGACTGGCATCGGTTGCGTGCGCAGCTTACGCTGCCGGCGACGTTTTTCCCCTATTTGCGCTGAACGTGTTTCGCGCGGGTGCTCGCCGCGACGCCAGGGCGTACGGCGTCTCTGCGCTTGCGTGGCGGCGAGCCCGCAACCGGTGGCGCATGCCGAAAAGTCAAGTCTCCGGACGCAAATTTATTCGTGGAATCTGGGGTAAATTTCCACTATAGTTGGTGTGTGGCGGCAGCGTCGCTACTAGATATTGTGGTTTTTATGCGGCGCCTCGTTGACATCGACGGCGCCGCATTGCCTTCTCAGACATCGTTTTTCGGGGCGCCGCGGCACCGCGCCAATACGCCGTGCCACGCCCCGCTCGTTCCAAGAACGCGGATTCACCGCAAGACACAAGATCAGGAGTTTTGCCCATGCAAACCACCGAGAACGTCACGTCCCAACAGCCCAGTGCCGCAGCCGGCTTGCCGCATGGCGGTGGCGCTGCGCATGGCGCGCGCGCATTGGCGCCGCAGGCGACGCTTGCCGACTACAAGGTCATTCGCCGCAACGGGAGTGTGGTGTCGTTCGAGCCGGCCAAGATCGCCATCGCGGTGACCAAAGCCTTCCTCGCCGTCAATGGCGGCCAGGGCGCCGCGTCGGCACGCGTGCGCGAATTGGTTGAGACGCTGACGCAGGCGGTCGTGCGCGCGCTTGTGCGCAGCCGGCCGAACGGCGGCACGTTCCATATCGAAGACATTCAAGACCAGGTCGAACTCGCGCTGATGCGGGCCGGCGAGCACAATGTCGCTCGCGCCTATGTGCTGTATCGCGAGAAACGCGCTGCGGAGCGCGCGCACGAGGTGGCGCAACAGCCGGCGCAAGGCGGGTTGAACGTCAACGACAATGGCATTGTGCGCCCGCTGGACCTTGCCGCGTTGCGCAACGTGATCACGGCCGCCTGCGATGGGCTCGGCGAGGCGGTCAGCGCGGAGCCGATCGTCGCCGAAACGGTTAAGAATCTCTACGACGGCGTGCCGTTGTCGCAGGTCTACGACTCAGCGATCCTCGCCGCGCGCACAATGATCGAGAAGGAGCCGGCCTACAGCCAGGTCACCGCGCGACTGCTGCTGCATACGATCCGCCGCGAGATCCTTGGCGAAGAGGTGCTGCAGTCCGAGATGGGCGAGCGGTATGCGGAGTACTTCTCGCAGTTCTTGAAGCGAGGCGTCGAGGCTGAGTTGCTCGACGAGAAGCTGCTGCAATTCGACTTGAAGAAGCTGGGCGACGCGCTGGATGCGTCGCGCGATCTGAAATTCGGCTACCTCGGGCTGCAGACGCTGTACGACCGTTACTTCCTGCACGTGGACGGGCAGCGCATTGAAATGCCGCAGGCCTTCTTCATGCGGGTGGCGATGGGGCTCGCGCTGAACGAAATCGATCGCGAGGCGCGGGCGATCGAGTTCTACAATGTGCTGTCGACGTTCGATTTCATGAGCTCAACGCCGACGCTGTTCAATTCCGGCACGCGCCGCTCGCAACTGTCGTCGTGCTACCTGACGACCGTCGCGGACGACCTGGACGGTATTTACGAGGCACTGAAGGAAAACGCGCTATTGTCCAAGTTCGCCGGCGGGCTCGGCAACGACTGGACCCGCGTGCGTGCGCTCGGCTCGCATATCAAGGGCACCAACGGCAAGTCGCAGGGCGTAGTGCCGTTCCTGAAGGTCGTCAACGACACGGCGGTCGCGGTCAACCAGGGCGGCAAGCGCAAGGGCGCGGTGTGTGCGTATCTCGAAACTTGGCATCTAGACATCGAGGAGTTTCTCGAACTGCGCAAGAACACCGGCGACGACCGCCGCCGCACGCACGATATGAACACCGCGAACTGGATCCCGGATCTGTTCATGAAGCGGGTGATCGAGGGGGGCGACTGGACACTGTTCTCGCCGTCGACCTGCCCGGACCTGCATGATAAGTTCGGTACTGAGTTTGAACAGGCGTATGTCGCGTACGAGGAGAAGGCTGCGCGCGGCGAATTGAAGCTGTTCAAGAAGATTCCGGCCGCGCAACTGTGGCGCAAGATGCTCGGGATGCTGTTCGAGACCGGCCACCCATGGATTACGTTCAAGGATCCGTGCAACGTGCGTTCGCCGCAGCAGCACGTGGGCGTCGTGCATTCGTCGAACCTGTGCACTGAAATCACGTTGAACACGAGCGACAACGAGATCGCGGTCTGCAACCTGGGCTCGGTCAACCTGGTCGCGCATATGAAGCAGGGCGCGGACGGTGGCTATGTGCTGGACCACGATAAGCTCAAGCGCACGATCAGCGTGGCGATGCGCATGCTCGACAATGTAATTGATATCAATTACTACGCGGTTGCCAAGGCGCGCAACTCGAATCTGAAGCACCGGCCGGTCGGCATGGGCATCATGGGGTTCCAGGACTGCCTGCACCTGCTGCGCACGCCGTATGCGTCGCAGCAGGCGGTGGAGTTCGCGGACCGCTCGATGGAAGCCGTTTGTTACTACGCGTACTGGGCGTCCACCGAACTGGCGAGCGAGCGCGGCCGGTACTCGTCGTACCGCGGCTCGCTGTGGGATCGCGGAATCCTGCCGCAGGACACGCTGAAGCTGCTCGCCGACTCGCGCGGCGGGTATGTCGAGGTCGACTCGTCCGAGACGATGGACTGGGCCGCGCTGCGCGAGCGCATTGCTACGCACGGCATGCGCAATTCGAACTGCGTCGCGATCGCGCCGACCGCAACGATCTCGAACATCATTGGCGTGTCCGCGTGCATCGAGCCGACGTTCCAGAACCTGTATGTGAAATCGAACCTGTCGGGCGAATTCACAGTCGTCAACGAATACCTGGTGCGTGACCTGAAGGCGCGCGGGCTCTGGGACGAGGTGATGGTGGCCGATCTGAAGTACTTCGATGGATCGCTGGCGCGCATTGATCGTATTCCTGCCGATCTGCGCGAGACGTATGCAACCGCGTTCGAAGTGGATCCGAAATGGCTCGTGGAAGCGGCGGCGCGCCGGCAGAAGTGGATCGACCAGGCGCAGTCGTTGAACATCTACATGGCCGGTGCGTCGGGCAAGAAGCTGGACGAAATCTACAAGCTCGCCTGGCTGCGCGGCTTGAAGACGACGTATTACTTGCGCACGATCGCCGCGACGCACGTCGAGAAGTCGACGGTTGCGCACGGCGCGCTCAATGCGGTGCCATCCAGCGACGGTGGGGTGGGCGCGATGCATGGCGCGGGTGGCGTGTCGGGCAGCGCGACGGCGCACAACGCCGGTGTGCACGCCGCTGCCGATGCGGGATCACAAGATGAGATCGCGGGACCGGTTTGCATGCTGCGTCCTGGCGATGCAGGCTTCGACGAGTGTGAAGCGTGCCAGTGATGCGTTGGCGTGTGAACGTGCTCGACCGTGTTGTCTGAAACCGCTTGCGGTCATACTGCATGCGGCACACGATAAGGCACGTGACGAGCGCTGCTTTGCACGCATCGCGTGTGCATCGTGTGACGCCATGATACGTGCGATGAGCGGTGGCCACGCGCATGGCAGCGCGGCGAGTGCGATGAAACGGATGGCGCACTTGCCGCGCCGATCGATATGAAGCGATGCGTCGATCCGGGTTGTGATGCAACCGATGCGAAGACCTCGACGATCACATCGATCAAAGTGTTGTATGAAGGTCTCAATGCGAGATCAAAAGAGCGTTTTTCATCAGTGGACTCTTTTATCGCTGGTGAAAAGATGGTACAAACCGATCTAAATTGATGGTGACATTTATGCTCAACTGGGATGACGAGATTACTGCCGTAACTCCCCCGAGCGTTCCGCAACCGACGGTGCGAGAAACGACGGCGACTGGAGCCGTGGCATCGTCCGCCGGGTATGCAGCGCAAGCTGCGGGTACGCCCGCTCCGTTGGCACAGGATATCTTCACGCGTGATGTCGCTGTCGCGCCGGGCCAGCAACCGAACGCGTCGCCCGCACCTGCACCCGAGGCTCGCGTGAACGTGGCCGACAAGCGGATCATCAACGGCAAGACCGACGTCAATCAGCTCGTGCCGTTCAAGTACAAGTGGGCGTGGGAGAAGTACCTCGCCGGCTGTGCGAACCACTGGATGCCGCAGGAAATCAACATGTCCCGCGACATCGCGCTCTGGAAGGATCCGAACGGGCTGACTGACGACGAGCGCCGCATCGTCAAGCGCAACCTGGGTTTCTTCGTCACGGCCGATTCGTTGGCGGCGAACAATATTGTGCTTGGCACGTATCGCCACATCACCGCGCCCGAATGCCGCCAGTTCCTGCTGCGCCAAGCATTCGAGGAAGCGATTCATACGCACGCGTACCAGTACATCGTCGAGTCGCTCGGCCTGGACGAGGGCGAGATCTTCAATGCGTACCATGAGGTGTCATCGATCCGTGCGAAGGACGAATTTCTGATCCCGTTCATCCATACGTTGACCGATCCATCGTTCAAGACCGGCACGCTCGAGGCGGACCAGAAGTTGCTGAAGTCGTTAATCGTCTTCGCGTGCGTGATGGAGGGGCTGTTCTTCTACGTCGGGTTCACGCAAATACTGGCGTTGGGTCGGCAGAACAAGATGACCGGTGCCGCCGAGCAGTACCAGTACATCCTGCGCGACGAGTCGATGCACTGCAACTTCGGCATCGACCTGATCAACCAGATCAAGCTTGAGAATCCGCATTTGTGGACGCCGGCATTTCGCGAAGAGATTCGTGGTTTATTCAAGCATGCGGTCGAACTCGAGTACCGGTATGCAGAGGACACGATGCCGCGCGGCGTGCTGGGCTTAAACGCCGGCATGTTCAAAAGTTATCTGCGATTCATCTGCAATCGGCGCTGCCAGCAGATCGGCCTGGAGCCGTTGTTCCCGAATGAGGAAAATCCGTTTCCGTGGATGAGCGAGATGATCGACTTGAAGAAGGAGCGCAACTTCTTCGAGACGCGAGTGATTGAATATCAAACCGGTGGTGCGCTGAGTTGGGAATGATGCGCACCAGTGAATAGGTAGGGGTGTGCAGCACGCGATGGCGGTGATGACGCCGCCGCGTGTGTCGCACGGGTTTAGGAGAAGCGCCGCCTGATGCAATGTGTGCCTGACCGCCTGGATAGCCGACTGACGACGAACGGCACTGTGCGAACCCTTCAGTGGGATGGGCAAACTACCCCCGGAAAAGCCTCCGGCCGCGGTGTCGCGTGCCGGACTGCTTCAAATCATTCACCGGCAGCGATGCCGGTCGTGTTTTGGCGCACGCAGCCGCTGAGCCGGTCTCGTGCGCCTTGCCGCATTCATTAGCGTAAGCAGGATGTAGGTGCGTACGCCGATGAATAATCCGCTTCGCAGCAGCCGCGTTAAAAAAACGCGTTGGCGGGAAGCGGGTTTTGACGAAGGGTGTTTGTACTCTCATCTGAACCTGAAGGAGAAAAAGATGGTCACTGCGAAGAAAAAACCGGCTGCGAAGAAAGTAGCAGCAAAACCCGCTGCGAAGAAGGTCGCGGCGAAGAAGGCAGCACCGGCCAAGAAAGCGGCCCCGGCGAAGAAGGCGGCGCCGGCCAAGAAAGTTGCCGCCAAGAAGGTCGCCGTGAAGAAGGTCGCTGCCAAGAAGGTCGCTGCCAAGAAGGTCGCTGCCAAGAAGGTCGCTGCCAAGAAGGTCGCTGCCAAGAAGGTTGCCGTGAAGAAGGCAGCACCGGTGAAGAAAGCGGCGCTAGCGAAGAAAGCAGCACCGGCGAAGAAAGCGGCACCGGCCAAGAAGGTCGCCGCGAAGAAAGTCGCGGCGAAGAAGGTGGCCACGAAGAAGGCGGCGCCGGCGAAGAAGGTTGCAGTTAGAAAGGTCGCCACGAAGAAGGCGGCACCGGCCAAGAAGGCGACGGCTGCCAAGAAGACGCCGGCGAAGAAGGCTGCGACCAAGAAGCCGGCTGCGAAGAAGGCGGCGGCGAAGAAGGCTGCCGCTGCCCCTGCCGCCCCTGCGACGCCGACGCCGGCTGTGCAGGCCAACGCGGTGAAGACCGCATTGAACCCGGCTGCGGCATGGCCATTCCCGACTGGCGGCCGTCCGTAATCGACACATCGAATAGGGCCGGTGCGTTACGACACACCGGCGCCCTACGAGTCGTCGAGCGACATGACATCCCGCACCGAGCGCGCGCCCAGTGCGGGATGTTTTTTCAATGCGTCACGCGCGTGATGCCGCCCGCGGACAGCAACCGGACGCGATCGCCGGCACGGAATACCTCGCCGGTGGCCGCCTGCGTGATCGAGCGCAGGTCGCCGTTATCGAGCCGCACCGTGATCTCCAGGCCGTTGGCGGTGCCGGCCCGTTGGGCAACGGTATTGCCTGCCACTGCGCCCGCAATGCCGCCGACAATGCCGGTCAGGAGTGAGCCGCGGCCGCCCCCGATCGAACTGCCCGCCACCGCGCCAAGCGCACCCCCGCCGAGCGTCCCAAGTGCGGAGCCACCTTCGTTATCCGAAGCGATGTGTACTGCCCGCACGCTTTCCACGGTTCCCATGCGCACTGTCTGTTCGCGCTGCGCTTGCGATACGGTGTAGACGTCGGCCGAGCCAGCGGGCGTAAAGCACGCTGCCAGCGAGAGGCTGGCAGACAGCATCACGACGAGCGTAACGTGTCTGTTGATCATCATCGTTGTTCTCCCATAGCTCAAAACAAGCGATAGCCGAATGCGGCTTCAAAACGGGCGCCGATTTCGGTTCGATTCAACGTGTAGGTCTGTGGTCCTTGATGCTCGATCTTGATCGAGCCCATCAGGCTCGCGAGGCGTCCGGTGGTGGCCCAGTCCAGGCCCTTTTCGATGCCGTAGAGCAGGCCACTGCGGAAGGCGTCGCCACAACCGGTAGGCTCGACGACCCGCTCTGCTGGCACGACCGGAATGGCTTCGACGCCGTTGCGGTGATGGATCGTCGCACCCTGCGCACCGAGCGTGATGATCAGCGCGTCGACGCGACTCGTGATGTCCGATACGGACCACCCGGTCTTGTCGCTCAAGAGTTTCGCCTCGTAGTCATTGACTGCCACGTAGGTCGCAAGTTCAATCATCCGGCGCAGCTGGGCGCCATCGAGGATCGGCAGCCCTTGGCCCGGATCAAACATAAACGGGATGTTCGCTTGCGCGAATTGCTCCGCATGCTCGCACATGCCTTGTGCACCGTCCGGCGCGACGATGCCGAGCGTGACATCCTGCGCGTCGCTGATGCGGTTCAGGTGACTCATTAGCATGGCGCCGGGATGAAACGCGGTGATCTGGTTGTTTTCCTGGTCGGTCGTGATCATTGCCTGGGCCGTGTGCGTATCCGGCAGCACGCGCACGCAATCACGGCGTATGCCCAGCGAGTCGAGTCGCTCCAGATAGCGCTGAGCGTCGATTTCGCCGAGCGTCGCCATGATCAGCGGCTCGCCACCCAGTAACTTCAGGCCGTATGCGATATTCCCGGCGCAGCCGCCAAATTCACGGCGCATGGACGGAACGAGGAAGCTGACGTTCAGGATATGGACTTGGTCGGGCAAGATGTGTTCGCGAAAGTGCCCTTCGAATGTCATGATGTTGTCGTACGCGAGCGAGCCGCAGATCAGCGTGGTCACAGTGGTGATTCCTTATGATAGTTTCAGTGCCGGATCGCCCTCCGCGCGTATCGCCGGCATGCAGGTGCGTGCTTGCACCGGCCGCCGGGCACGATACACTCGTGGCCGCACGGCCGGTATCGAGCCGGTCACCCGCGCCGGGTGGCGGCAGGCAGGGAGAGTTTATTTCAATGCAGCAAGGGCCGCGTCGTAATTCGGTTCGTTTTTAATTTCCGACACCCGTTCCACGTGCAGCACGTTGTCGTCCCCATCGAGCACGACAACGGCGCGCGCGGTCAAGCCGGCCAGTGGGCCGGTCTTGATGTCCACCCCGTATTGGCTGGCGAACTCTCGGTTACGAAACGTGGACGCCGTGATCACGTTCTCGATGCCTTCGGTCGTGCAGAACCGCGTCGCTGCAAACGGTAAGTCAGACGAAATCACGATTACGACGGTGTTCTCCAGCTTGCTTGCCGCTTCGTTGAACTTGCGCGTCGATGTTGCGCAGGTGGGCGTATCCAGGCTCGGCACGATGTTCAGGACCTTGCGCTTGCCAGCGAAGTCGTGGAGTTTCACATCCGCGAGGCCCTTGCCGACCAGTGAGAATGGCGCCGCCTTCTGGCCGACGGCCGGTAGCGTACCGGCGACTTCGATCGGGTTACCCCCGAGAGTGACTTGGCTCATGGTTTGCTCCTGCGATGGTGGCGGTGGGCGCTCGAGCCGAGTGCTTGCCGCCGGGTCAATGATGGGGTGACGCATGCAGCGCGTCACGGGTAGAAAATCTGCACCCGGTAGTCTGCTGCATCGACGCTGCCGACATCGAGCCGCACGGCGATGGGCTGCACGGTGCGTGCGGGCACGCCGCGGTGTTCGGACGCGACCGACGGCAGGTACTCGCTGGGCCGTAGCACGCGCCTCACGACGATATCATTGTTGCTGCCCAACAACGTCACTTCCAGGTCGGGATAGGCGAGCGCGACCGCGTCGCGGTTGCGCAAGCTGAAGTGCAACTCGAGTTGGTGCGCGGTGTCGGTTTGCCGCAGCGAGGTTTGTTCGATCGCCAGTCCGTCAATGTCGCGCGGCGGTGACATGATACAGCCCAACTGTGCACACGCAAGCGTGTAGACCGCTTCGGTGCGCGGCCACGCGGTCACGATTTTTTCCCGTTGCCACCAAGCAAGCTGCGCGATGAGCAACACAGTCAGCGTGAGCGAGACGAGCCAGCCCACCCGACGCAGCGTACCGCGATGGCCCGGCACGGGTATTTCCCGCATCACGGAGAACGGCGCACTGACGCCGTGCGGGTGGAACGTGGGCTCCAAGGGGCCGTTATCGATCAGCTTGCATGCGGCCCGCTCGGGTGACGGCCCGGTGTCCCGCGCGTCGGACCCGTCGTCGGGTTGCGCGGCGACGTCGGTCAGCAACAAAGGTTCGACTTGCCGGGCCGCACCGTCGAAGATCTCCTGACAATGGCCACAGCGCACCAAGCCGTGGTGCAGTTTCAATTGATCGGCGATGAGCTGGTAGACGGTACCGCAGCGGGGACAGCGGGTGGTGAGCGTCATGTTAACGGGTTACCCTGAACCGGCGCACCGCGCGCCGGTCAATCGGTTGAGGTACCGGTGTTCTAATTAATTATCTCGGCGCTGCCCGGCCAGGCATACCCATCCGTCCTGTTCACGCCAAACGGCAAGCTCGATGTGGCGCGCATAGGCCGCCGCGACTTCGTCCGCTTGGCGCGCCAGCACTCCGGATAACGCAAGTCTTCCGCCCGGCTTTACCCTGGAGGCCAGCATCGAAGCCATTAGCTTCAGCGGATTGGACAGGATGTTGGCGACGACCACATCGAACTCGTTTGCGGGGCACTCGTGGGGCAGCCCATACGTGACGTCGACGTGATTGCGCTCGCTGTTGTGCTGGGCCGAGTCGATCGCCTGCGGGTCGATGTCGATGCCTACGACCGGCGTGGCGCCGCACTTGCGCGCGAGTATCGCCAGGATGCCAGAGCCACATCCATAGTCGAGCAGCGAATCGCCGGCACGCACGTGTTGCTCGATCCATTCCATGCACAGGCGTGTGGTCGGATGGCTGCCGGTGCCAAAGGCGAGCCCCGGGTCGAGTTCCAGTACCACGGCGTCGTGCTGCGGTGCCTCATGCCATGATGGCACGACCCAGATGCGCTGGCCGATATGGATTGGCTCGAACTGGGATTGCGTAAGTCGCACCCAGTCCTGCTCCTGGACGTCGCGCGCGGTGAAAGCCGGCGGCGTGGATAGGCCAGCCTCATTCGCGGCTGCTGCCAGCAACACGGTGGGGTCCTGTTCCGTGGCAAGCATTGCAATCACCCGCGAGTGCGCCCACGCGGCGCGCTCCGGCACGAGGCCGGGTTCACCGAACAGTGCTTGTTCGTGCGGCGTGTCTGCGTCGGCGTCCTCGACGCAGACCGACAACGCGCCAAGCTCGAGCAACGCGTCTGATAACGGCTCGGCGCGCTCGCGATCAACTTCGACGACGACTTCGCGATAGCTCATGCCCGTTACGCTTCCTTAGGGGCGACCTGCTGCTTGGCAGCCAACTTATCTTCGAGGTAATGGATGCTGGTGCCGCCCTCGACGAACTTGGCGTCCAGCATCAATTCCCGGTGCAACGGGATATTCGTCTGAATACCCTCGACCACCATCTCGGACAACGCAATACGCATCCGGTTGATCGCCTGTTCGCGGGTCGCACCGTACGCGATCAGCTTGCCGATCATCGAATCGTAGTTGGGCGGCACGAAGTAGCCATTGTACGCGTGTGAGTCGACGCGGATGCCCGGGCCGCCGGGCGCATGCCATGATGTGATCCGCCCCGGCGACGGCGTGAACTTGAATGGATCTTCCGCGTTGATCCGGCATTCGATCGCGTGACCGCGGAATGCGATGTCGCGTTGCCGCACCGACAGTTTCTCGCCTGCTGCGATGCGGATCTGCTCCTGGACGATATCCACGCCCGTGATCAGCTCGGTCACCGGGTGCTCAACCTGGACCCGTGTGTTCATTTCAATGAAGTAGAACTCGCCGTTCTCGTACAGGAATTCGAACGTGCCGGCACCCAGGTAGCCCATTTTCTTGCACGCTTCGGCGCAGCGATCGCCGATCCGGTCGAGCAACCGGCGCGCGATGTGAGGCGCCGGCGCCTCTTCGATCACTTTTTGATGGCGCCGCTGCATCGAGCAGTCGCGCTCGCCGAGCCAGACCGCGCTCTTGAACGAGTCAGCCAGCACCTGGATCTCGATGTGTCGCGGATTCTCCAGGAACTTTTCCATGTAGACCTGCGGGTTGCCGAAGGCGCGACCGGCTTCTTCGCGTGTCATGTTGACCGCGTTGACGAGTGCCGCTTCCGTGTGCACGACCCGCATACCGCGCCCGCCGCCGCCGCCGGCTGCCTTGATGATCACCGGATAGCCGATCGAGCGCGCGATCTTGACGATCTCCTTCGGATCGTCCGGCAACGCGCCGTCCGAGCCCGGCACGCACGGCACGCCTGTCTTGATCATCGTCTGCTTGGCGCTAACCTTGTCGCCCATCAGCCGGATGGTCTCCGGGCGCGGGCCGATGAACGTGAAGCCGGACTGCTCGACCCGCTCCGCAAAGTCGGCGTTCTCGGACAGGAAGCCGTAGCCCGGATGGATCGCTTCGGCGTCGGTGACTTCCGCCGCGCTGATGAGCGCCGGCATGTTCAGGTAGCTCAGGTTCGATGGCGCCGGTCCGATGCAGACTGCTTCGTCGGCAAGGCGCACGTACTTCGCTTCCTTGTCGGCTTCCGAATAGATGACAACCGTCTTGACGCCAAGCTCGCGGCACGCGCGCTGGATGCGCAGTGCGATCTCGCCGCGGTTGGCAATGAGTATTTTCTCAAACATAGGCAATGCGACCCGTTAACCGATTACGAACAGCGGTTGGCCATATTCGACGGCCTGGCCATTTTCAACGAGGATTTCCTTGACCATGCCCGTCTTGTCGGCTTCGATCTCGTTGAGTAGCTTCATCGCTTCGATAATGCAGATCGTCTGGCCCTCCTTGACCGAGTCGCCTACTTGCACGAACGGATCAGCCCCTGGCGACGGCGCTCGGTAGAACGTGCCGACCATCGGCGAGGTGACCACATGGCCTTGCGGCGTAGCGGCGGCGGGGGTCGCGGGTGCGTCGGACTCAGCCGACGGGGCAACCGGCGCGCCGGACGCACCGGTGACCTGCGGCGCCGGGGCGTATTGTGCTTGGGACGGCAGATAGACGGGCGCCGCGTTCTTGACGATCCGCACCTTGCCTTCGCCTTCGGTGACTTCGAGTTCCGAAATGCCGGATTCGGATACCAGGTCGATCAGGGTTTTGAGTTTGCGTAGATCCATCGGAGGTCCCCAAATTGATGTGGCGTCCGGGCCAGGCCCGGGATAGCGAAAGTGTGGTGTTGCCAGAAAAAAGACGTCAATGCGACCGGTCCAGGCGCTCCAGCGCAAAGTCCAGCGCGTAAAGATAGCCTCGCCAGCCGAGCCCGCAGATCACGCCCTCCGCCAAGTCGGAGAAATACGACGCATGGCGGAAAGCCTCGCGTCGATGCACATTCGACAAGTGGATCTCGACAAACGGGATCCCGGTTGCCGCAATCGCGTCGCGAATCGCAACGCTGGTGTGCGTGAAGGCGGCGGGATTGATCAGCACAAAGCCGATCTGCTCGTCGAGCGCCTGGTGCAGGCGCTCGATGATTTCGCCCTCATGATTGCTCTGGAAGCAACTGAGCACCGCCCCCGCGGCGGCGGCTTTCTCCGCCAGCGCTTGCTCGATCTGGGCGAGCGTCGTACTGCCGTACGTCTGCGGCTCGCGCGTGCCGAGCAGATTCAGGTTGGGGCCGTTGACGACCAGGATGCGAAGACTCATAGGAGTTCGTTTTCTGCGAAGTTGCGCGCACTTTACCGCTGATTCAAAAAAAGTGTCCAGTTTTCGGCGCGTTTACCGTCAAAAGAACTGGCGCTCGTCAAAGCGTGGCGGCTGTAACTGTGCCGATCGAGCGACAAAAAGCGGACAACAGCGGCAAACGTCTACAATTTATCAATAAATTACCGAGTAATTTGCGATCGACACGCGCTGTCGGTGACTGGTACGCGAGCGCCGCGCTGGCGTGTCGCATGACACCGACTGTTCCGCCTATGTCATAGCGCGTCCAGTTCCATGCTCAGCCGCGCCGCGTCGATTTCACCCAGCTTCAAGTAGCGAACATGCCCCGCTTTGTCGATGACCACGGTGAACGGCAACCCGCCGGCCTGGTTGCCGAACTGGCGAGCCAAGTGCGCGCCGCTGAAGCCGGCTACGTAGACCGGATAGCCGATCGTCACCTTGGATAGAAATTGCGATATATTCCGTGCCGAATCGACGCCAATGCCGACGAAGCGTACGCCTTTGTCCGCGTAGCGGCGTTGCAACCCGGACAGCGCCGGCATTTCCTTCACGCATGGCGCACACCACGACGCCCAGAAGTTCACCACGGTGATTTTGCCGCGATACTGAGCCAAAGGCTGAGGCTGGCCTGCCGGATCGGGCAGCGAACTAGCAAACAGCGCGCGTACCGCATCGTCGTGTGCCGTATAGGGCGGCGCGGCGGTGTATGCCGACTGCGCGGCGCCCGCCGGCTGCGCTGCGCAGGCATGCAGCGGCACACACAGCAAGCAGACCGCAGCGAGCCACGCGGCATGGGCGCGGCGTGCCGGCGCTGACGCGGGAGAAGCAAGCAGGAAACTAGGATATAGCGTCGCGTTCATCGCATTTCCATTAAACAAGGGCGAACTGCTACAGCCCGCGTGGGTTCCGGGGTGCGGTGCGGTGCGGTGCGGTGCAGTAAGGTACGGGCGTGCGCACCTGTCGCTGCCATTTAACCTGCATCGAGCAGCGCCCGGACCGACGCCGCGTTCGCACGCGCCTGCCGTCCGCGCGCATCGGCGCGGACCGCGCCACGCAAATCATTCGTGTCGTACAGCGCGACATGGATGCCGACCGCGTTGCCGTCGCCGTCGCGGGCGATGAAGCTCAATGTCTCGACCGCTCCCCGGCCAGCGAAATGGCGTGTCTCGGATACATCGTACTGTACGCCGGCGTTCAACAGGTGGATCGCCACCTCTTTCGGATTGTCGCAGAACACTTGCAGATGGATGTCCGAATGGACGCCGGCCGTGCCGTTGAGCACTGCGCCGGTCAAGTAGGGGTCGAACTGTGCGAGCTGCGCCATCCAGTTCAGCGCGGTTTCACGCAGCCGCCGCAGGATGCCGGGCTGCGTATCGCCATGGAACAACGCCAGATATTCCCGTATTTCTTCCTCGATCTGGTCATTATCCGGCAACCATTCGCCAGCAACACGCGTTTGGCCGATGATCTGCCGGGCTGCCTTGCGCTTGGCGCTGGCATAGTCGAGCCCGTCTTCTGCGATCAGGCGCGCGGCTACCATCGCGATCTCATCGCGCACACGGTCCCGCTCCAGGTGCAGTCTCGAAGCCATAGCAGTAATGATACCCGCAGTTCGCACCCGCGCCGCGCATTGCCGCCGCTGGGAGGCCGCGTCGCGCGTGGCCCCTCGGTTACAATGTCGCACTTTACTCCACGCCAGTTCCGGACGCAGTTCGACGATGCGGCGCGGGCCGCGCCGGCTCGGTGGACGGACTCCAACGCTATGCACATTCATATTCTCGGGATTTGCGGCACGTTTATGGGCGGCCTGGCCGTACTGGCGCGCGCCGCGGGTCATAAGGTCACGGGCTGCGACAGCGGCGTGTACCCGCCGATGAGCACCCAGTTGCAAAGTCAAGGCATCGAGTTGATCCAGGGCTATGGTGAAGAACAACTGGCGTTGCAGCCGGATCTGTTCGTCGTCGGCAATGTGGTGATGCGCGGCAATCCGCTGATGGAGGCGATTCTGGATCGCGGCTTGCCCTACGTGTCGGGCCCGCAGTGGTTGGGGGAGCACGTGCTGGCCGGCAAATGGGTGCTGGCTGTCGCCGGCACGCACGGCAAGACCAGTACAGCGTCGATGCTCGCGTGGTTGCTTGAGGACGCGGGGATGAATCCCGGTTTCTTGATCGGCGGCGTGCCGTTGAACTTTGGCATCTCCGCCCGTTTAACCGATTCGAGCTTTTTCGTGATCGAGGCAGACGAGTACGACACCGCATTCTTCGACAAGCGGTCCAAGTTTGTCCACTACCGACCCCGCACGGCCATATTGAACAATCTCGAATTCGACCATGCCGATATCTTCGACAACCTGGCGGCGATCGAGACGCAGTTCCACCACCTAGTGCGCACCATTCCAAGGACGGGGCGGATCGTTGTGAACGGCGCCGACGACGCATTGCAGCGCGTGCTGGCCCACGGCTGCTGGAGCGAGGTCGAGCGCTTCGGCGTCGAGGGCGGATGGCAGGCGCTGCCGGCCGATGAGGTGGGTCCGGCAGACGAGCGTTTCGCGGTGTATTGTCGTGCGCAACGAGTGGGCGTGGTCGACTGGCCGCTGCAAGGCGAGCACAACCGGATGAATGCGCTGGCTGCAATCGCAGCTGCGCACAGCGTCGGTGTGCCGGCTGCGCAGGCGACGACGTCGCTTGGCGGTTTTCGCAACGTGAAGCGCCGCATGGAGGTGCGCGGCAGCGTCGATGGCGTTACCGTCTACGATGACTTCGCGCACCATCCGAGCGCGATTGGCACGACCATTGCCGGCTTGCGCACCCGCATCGGCGATGCGCCGCACGCCCGGATCCTCGCGGTGCTCGAGCCGCGCTCGAACACAATGAAACTCGGCACGATGAAGGTGCAGCTTCCGGCAAGTCTGGCGGGCGCCGATCTGGTGTTCGGTTACGGTGCGTCCTCAGGCAAGGACGCGCTGGGCTGGGATCTCGGGGCGGCGCTTGCGCCGCTGGGAGACAAGGCGCATGCCTTCGATGACCTCGGCGCACTGGTGCGGGCCGTCGCCTCGGTTGCGCGTGCCGGTGATCATGTGCTCGTGATGAGCAACGGCGGTTTCGGCGGCGTGCACCAGAAGTTGCTTGACGCGCTGGCGAACCGGGGAGCGGCATGATTCTCTATCTGCACGGATTTCGCTCTTCGCCCCGCTCGTTCAAAGCACGCCTGCTGGCCGAGCGGCTGGCGCGGCTCGGTCGAGCCGGCGACTGGCTGTGCCCGCAATTGCCGGTGTCGCCGCGTGAGACGATCGCGCTGGCCGAGCGACTGGTCCAACAGACTCAACAGGCGCGTGCGGCGGATCGCGACGCGCCGGTCACGCTGATCGGCAGCTCGCTGGGTGGTTTTTTTGCCACTTATCTGGCCGAAAAACATGGCTGGCCGGCGATGCTGCTCAACCCGGCGGTGGTGCCGCAGCGCGACTTGTCCGCGTATCTCGGTGAGCAGCCGTTGTGGCACGGCGGCGGCTCGATCGTTGTCGAGCCGCATCACCTCGACGAGTTGAGTGCGCTGCGGGTCGCCGCGATCACGCGGCCCGAGCGGTATCATTTGATTGCCGCGACCGGCGACGAAGTCCTCGACTACCGGGAGATGCTTGCGCACTACGCCGGTGTGCGCACCACGCTGATCGATGGCGGCGACCACGCGATCAGCGATTTTGCGATGTACTTGGATGACGTACTCGCGTTTTGCGGCATCGACACCGGCCGCGGACCCGCCGCGGCGTAGTACTGGACCCCCGGGCGGCGCACGCGGCGCTGCCCCCGGCCGCCACGTGCGGCCTTCACGTTTCGAGAGTACCGAGTGAACGTTTTTTTTGAGGAATCCGGCAGTTTTAAGGCTGGCACGGTATTGAATCGGCAAGGTGACGCGTTCCAGGTCGAGTTGCCGGGTGGGCGTCGCGCCAAGGTTCGCAGCAAGGACGTGCTAATCGAGTTCGACAGCCCGAGCGCCGCCGACCTGATTCAGCAGGCCGATGCGGCGGCGAAGGAAATCGACCTGGATTTCCTGTGGGAAATCTCTCCGCCGGACGAGTTTCGCTTCACCGACCTAGCCAATGACTATTTCGGTGGTACGCCGGATCCCGTGCAAAAGAGCGCGCTGGTACTTTGCATGCACGGCTCGCCGATTTACTTCCGACGCAAGGGACGGGGACAGTACCAGCGCGCGCCCGAGGAGCAGTTGAAAATGGCGCTCGCGGCGCTGGAGCGGCGGCGCCAACAGGCGATCGTGCAGCAGCAGTACGAGGACGAACTTAAGGCCGGTAGGCTGCCTGCCGCGTTCGATGGCAAGGTGCTCGGCTTGCTCACGCGGGCGGACAAGAATGCGATTGAATACAAGGCGCTGGAAGCGGCCGCGCTCGCATTGGGCAAGTCGGCCGCGCAACTGATGCTGGACGTCGGCGGCATCCCGTCGGCACGCGCGTTGCACGAAGCACGGTTTCTGTCCGAGTACTTTCCGCACGGTACCGGTTTCCCCGCGTTGAACGCAGGTCCGTTGCCGGAGGACCTGGGGGAGGCGATCGGCGTGCAGGCGTTTTCTGTCGATGACGTGACCACCACCGAGATCGACGACGCCTTCTCAGTTCAGCGTCTGTCGGACGGGCGCGCCAGGATTGGTATTCACATCGCGGCGCCCGCGCTGGGCATCGAGCGCGGCGACGCCGTGGACGCGATCGCGCGCGCGCGCCTGTCGACCGTCTACATGCCGGGCGACAAGATCACGATGTTGCCGGACGATTTCGTTGGCACGTTCACCCTGAAGGAAGGCGGATTGCGGCCGGCGTTGTCGCTGTACCTGATCATCGACACCGCCACACAGGACATCGTGATGACCGAGACGGTGGCCGAGCGCGTGCATGTGGTCAGCAACCTGCGGCACAACGTGTTGGACGAGATCATCACCGAACAGACGCTCGAGGCCGGCACCGGCGACTACCCGCACAAGGACGAGATCGCGGTGCTGTGGCCTTTTGCCAAGGCGCTATATGAGCGACGTCAGCAGGCGCGCATCGGCTACGGTCTCAGGCGTGAGGTGCCGCGCAACATCGACTATAACTTTTACGTCGATGGCGAGCATGTCAGCATCACGCCGCGCCGTCGCGGTTCGCCGTTGGACCTGATCGTCGCGGAACTGGCGATCCTAGCTAACAGCCGCTGGGGTGCGTTCCTGCATGAGCATGGCGTGCCGGGCATCTATCGCGCGCAGCGCGCGTTTGGCCCGAATCGCACGCGGATGCAGACCACGCCGGCGCCGCACGAAGGGCTTGGCGTGGCGCAGTATGCGTGGAGTACCTCGCCGCTGCGCCGGTATGTCGACTTGGTGAATCAGTGGCAGCTACTGGCGTGTGTCCGACATGGCATCACCGCGAAGCTGGCTGCGCCGTTCAAGCCGAAGGACGCGGACCTGTACGCCATCGTGCAGAATTTTGACGAGACCTATACCGCGTATGCTGACCACCAGCGGCGCATGGAACATTTCTGGTGTCTGCGCTGGCTGAAGCAAGAACAGCGCGACCGGGTGGTGGGCACGATCGTCAAGGACGACGTCGTGCGACTCGAGGAAGTCCCGCTGCTGTTGCACGTGCCGGGGTTGGGCGTGCAGGCGCGCGGTACGCGTGTGCTGCTTGAGGTGATGGCGATTGACGAGCTGCGCGTGGAGGCGTCGTGTCGGCTCATCGAAGTGCTGGACGTGGCGCGCGTGACGGGCGGCGACGAGACGAGCGAGGACGCGGAGACGGCGCTGGACACGGACAGCGGAACGGACCTGGAAGCCGCGGCGGGTGATGACGTCCAGGCGCTAGGCGACGCGTCCAATGCGCCAGCGCAACCGGACAATGCACAGCCGGACGCGGGCGCGGCCGTTCGCGGCGACGTGACACACACGCGCAATGATGGTGAGGTGGCGCAATGAATGCGCCGCCTGCGCCTGCGCCTGCGCCGGGCGACCAAGGTCTGGACCGCTACGCGGTGATTGGCAACCCAGTCGCGCATAGCAAGTCGCCGGCCATCCATGCGAACTTTGCTCAGCAGACGGGCGAGCCGGTTAAATACGACCGGATTCTTGCGCCGGTGAACGGCTTCGCGCAGGCCGTGGACGCCTTCATGTCGGCCGGCGGGCGCGGGCTGAACGTCACGGTGCCATTCAAGCTGCAGGCCTATGCGCTGGCGACACGGCGTTCCGCGCGGGCGGAGGCGGCCGGGGCGGTCAATACGTTGCGCTTTGAGCGCGTGGACGGCGGCCGCATCGAGATCTTGGGCGACAACACCGATGGCGTTGGACTGGTCACCGACGTCGAGGCGCAGCCCCGTGTCGCACTCAGCGGCGCGCGTGTGCTGCTGCTCGGCGCGGGCGGCGCGGCGCGCGGCGTGATCCTGCCTTTGCTGGAGCGCCGGCCCCGCGCGCTGACGATCGTTAACCGGACTGCGGCGCGCACGACCGAGCTAATCGAGCGCTTTGCAGTGTTTGCCCGGGCGGTGGGCTGCACATTGGAAGGCGGCGCGCCGGGCGTGGAGCACGGCGTCTACGATATCGTGATTAACGCGACCGCCGGCAGCCTCGATGGGGCCGTACCGGTATTCGCAGCGGCGTGCGTCGGCCCAGGTACGCTCGCGTATGACATGATGTATGCAGCCGGGCCCACGGTGTTCATGCAGCACGCCGCACGCCTGGGCGCGCGCACTGTCGATGGCCTGGGGATGCTCGTGCGGCAGGCCGCGGAATCGTTCTTTGTTTGGCGTGGCGTGCGTCCCGACCCGGCTCCGGTGCTCGCGGCGCTGCGCGCGTCGCTGTAGGCGCGCACCCGGATGGGTGATGACGGACAAGCAACGGCGCCTGTGGCTGGACGATGACGGACGCCGTGCGATCAAGCAGGGGCAGTGCCTGGACCGCGAGCTGTTGCCGGAGGACATCGCACGCATGGCGCTGTTCCTATGCGCGGACGACAGCGCGATGACCACCGCGCAGCAGTTCATCGTCGATGGAGGCTGGGCGTGAGCGCGCCGGGCCGTCCGTATAAGCAAGTAGAATACGGGTTTGCCCGCCGCGTCGTTCGCGGTGCTTCTTGCAGATTTGACCATGTCCTTCATTGCTACCCTAGAGCGCGCCTGGCAGCGCACGCAATCGTTGCTGTGCGTCGGGCTCGACCCCGAGCCATCGCGCTTTCCGTCGCATCTGGCTGGGCGCGCCGATGCCATCTTCACGTTCTGCCGCGAGATCGTCGACGCCACCGCGCCCTATGCGAGCGCATTCAAGCCGCAGATCGCCTATTTCGCCGCACACCGTGCGGAAGAGCAACTCGAGGCGTTGATCGCGCACATTCACGCGCGGCACCCGGGGCTGCCGGTGGTGCTGGATGCCAAACGCGGCGACATCGGCAGCACCGCGGAGCAGTATGCGCGCGAAGCGTTCGAGCGATATCGCGCAGACGCGGTGACGGTCAACCCCTATTTGGGGTTCGACTCGATCGAGCCGTATCTCGCGTATCGGGACAAGGGCGTGATCGTGCTATGCCGCACGTCGAATCAGGGCGGCTCGGACTTGCAATTCCTCGACATTGGGGGGCGGCCTCTGTACCAGCACGTGGCAGCGCTTGCCGCTGAGCAATGGAATACCAGCGGACAGCTCGGGCTGGTGGTGGGCGCGACGTTCCCGAAGGAAATTCATGCGGTGCGCCAGCTTGTCGGTACGATGCCGCTGCTGATCCCGGGAATCGGCGCGCAAGGCGGCGACATTGAGGCGACGGTCAATGCCGGTCGCACGGCCAACGGCACCGGCATGATGATCAACTCGTCGCGCGCGATTCTGTACGCGCGCAGCGGCGAGGACTTCGCATTGGCTGCGGCCGATGCTGCGCGCGCCACGCGCGACGCGATCAACGACCATCGCTAACGGGCCGACGGGACGCGCTCAGTGTTCTTTTTCGTCCAATAGCTTGAGTAGCCCGCGCAACGCGTGCGCTGCCGCCTGCTTGCGAATCTGGCCGCGATCTCCGCGCAATAGCTGGATCTCGCTGACCGTATGCAATCGGTTTGTCCACGCAAACACGACGGTGCCCACCGGCTTGACCTCGCTGCCGCCGTCCGGGCCGGCCACGCCGGTAATCGACAGCGCGAGTTGCGCGCGGCTGTTGCGCAGTGCGCCTTCGGCCATCGCACACGCCACAGGCTCGCTGACCGCGCCGTGGCGCTCGATCATGTCGGCCGGCACGCCAATCATCTCGGTTTTGGCCAGGTTCGAATAGGTCACGAAGCCCCGCTCGAACCAGCCGCTGCTGCCCGGGATGTCGGTGATCGCCGTTGCGACCATGCCGCCGGTGCACGATTCCGCGGTGACGAGCATCAGGCGCTCGTCGCGCAAGCGGTTGCCAACGCGAATCGCAAGTTGGTGGACTACCGTGTCAGTTGCCATCGAATTAAACTTGTTGTTGGCTAGCAAGGGAAAACTACCTGCCATCATCGCACGCGTGCTGTGCGCGTCAAAGCGAGCGTACCAACGCGATGACGAGTAATGTGAAGAATGCCGCGACGATATCGTCGAACATGATGCCGAAGCCGCCTGACAACTGCTTGTCGAAATAGCGGATCGGCGGCGGCTTGACCATGTCGAAAAAGCGGAATGTCAGGAACGCGCCGAGTTGGCCGGTAAAGTTCGCCGGCGTGACGAATAGCAGTACCAGCCAGATCGCAACGATCTCGTCCCAAACCGCCGCACCCGGATCCTTCACGCCCATGCGTCGCGCCGTGAAGCCGGTGAAGCCGCATCCGGCGACAAAGCCGACAGCGATCAACATCCACCATTGCACGACGCTCAGGTACGGATTCAATGCGATGAACGACATCCAACCGAATAGGGTCCCGACCGTACCGGGCATCACTGGCGACAGGCCGCTGCCAAAGCCGAACGACAACACGTGCAGCGGATGGGACAACATGAAGCGCACGGTGGCGCGCGAGCGCGGCGCGGCGTCGGGGCCGGGCGGGGTCATCGGCGTGACGTGCGGCCGGTGCGCATCGGAGTGGGAAGAGTCATTCTGCATGGAAATGGTCAAAACTGCGCCAAGTTGTGCCAATCGGGGCGCCGGACGCATCGTACCAATGCACCGCGTGCGAGTCGATGGCGGTGGTGTTACCCGCGGGCGGATCGGCAAGGGCGTCTATTGTACCTATCCGTGTAAGCGGCACGCCGATGCGTGCGGCGAGCGCGAGCAGCGTGTCGCGCTGGCTGGGCGGCGCGGTGAAGCACAGCTCGTAGTCGTCGCCGCCCTCAATCGCGCAACGGCGTTGGATCGACAGGGGCTGCGCACGCAGGGCGGCCGAGCGCGGCAGCGCGTCGACGTCCACGCGCGCGGCCACATTAGAACGCCTTAGAATGTGCGCCAGGTCTCCGGCCAACCCATCGGACAGGTCGAGCGCGGCGTGCGCGATGCCCCTTAGCGCGATGCCGAGCGAGATACGGGGTTCGGGCATCTGCAGCGCATGACGTAACGCGGGCAGCGCGTGCGCGGCGAGCGTCCATTCGCCGCGCAGCGCGCCTAGCGCCAGCCGCGCGTCGCCCAGCGTGCCGGACACCCAAATGTCGTCGCCGGGCTGGGCGGCGTTGCGGCGCAGTGCCTGGCCGCTGGGCACGTCGCCGAACACGGTGATGCAGATGTTCAGCGGCCCTGCGGTGGTGTCGCCGCCGACCAACTCGCAGCCGTGGCGATCGGCTAGCGCGAACAGTCCGTGCGCAAATGCCTCGAGCCAGCCCTGGCGCGCCGCGCCAGCATCCGGCAGCGCCAGCGCCAGCGTGAACGCGCGTGGTTCGGCGCCCATGGCGGCCAGGTCCGACAGGTTGACCGCCAGAGCCTTGTGTCCCAGCGTCGCCGGCGGGACGTCGGCGAAGAAGTGGCGCCCTTCGATCAGCATGTCGGTGGACACCGCCAATTCGTGCCCGGGCCGCCCGGCAAGCAACGCGCAATCGTCGCCGATCCCCAGCACGGCGTCGCGGCGTGGTTGCTCGCGCCGGGCGAAATAACGATCAATAAGGCTGAATTCAGATAAGAAGGTCGGCATGATGCGGGACGAAGCTTGCATGGCAGGGATGCGCGCCGCGTCGTGCGCGACGCGGCTGCACGGTGCCGTCACCGCGGCGGCAATCGGACAGCACCCGTCTAGGGTCCGCCAGTGACGTTACAATGCGGCTCAAACATGTATTTTAATCGCACTGCCAGGCCATTATGTCCACACCGACCAACAGCAAGCTGCGCGAAGCTGCGCTCGATTATCACGAATTCCCGACCCCGGGGAAGATCGCTATCGCGCCCACCAAGCAGATGATCAATCAGCGCGATCTCGCGTTGGCCTATTCGCCAGGCGTGGCGGCGGCGTGCGAGGAAATCGTGGCTAATCCACTTAACGCGGCGCGCTTCACCGCACGCAGCAATTTGGTGGGCGTGGTGTCGAACGGCACGGCCGTGCTGGGCTTGGGCGATATCGGCCCCCTTGCGGCCAAGCCGGTCATGGAAGGCAAGGCCGTGCTGTTTAAGAAGTTTGCCGGCATCGACGTGTTCGACATCGAACTAAACGAAAAGGACCCGCAAAAGCTGATCGAGGTGATCGCCGCGCTGGAGCCGACCTTCGGGGGGATTAACCTGGAGGACATCAAGGCGCCAGATTGCTTCACGGTCGAGCGTGAGTGCCGCAAGCGGATGAAGATCCCGGTATTCCACGACGACCAGCATGGTACAGCGATCGTGGTGGCCGCGGCGGTGACCAACGGGCTGAAAGTCGTTGGCAAGTCGCTCGGCGAGGTGAAGGTGGTGGCCAGCGGCGCGGGTGCCGCGGCGCTGGCGTGCCTGAACTTGCTGCTCGACATGGGGCTGAAGCGCGAGAATGTATTTGTCACAGACCTGGTCGGCGTCGTCTACGAGGGCCGCACTGAGCTGATGGATCCGGACAAGGCGCTGTTCGCGCAGGTCACCGACGCGCGCACGCTGTCCGATGTGATCGGTGGCGCGGACGTGTTCCTCGGTTTGTCCGCCGGCGGCGTGCTCAAGCCGGACATGATCAAGCAGATGGCGGCTCGGCCGCTGATCTTGGCGCTGGCCAACCCGACGCCCGAAATTCTGCCGGAGGTTGCGCTCCAGGTGCGTCCCGACGCAATCCTGGCGACTGGCCGCACCGATTATCCGAACCAGGTCAATAACGTCCTGTGTTTCCCGTTCATTTTTCGCGGCGCGCTCGATGCCGGCGCGACGACGATCACCAAGGAGATGGAAATCGCCGCGGTCAACGCGATCGCCGAATTGGCGCGCCAGGAACAAAGCGACATCGTGGCGACGGCGTACGGGATCCAAGACCTGACGTTCGGTCCCGAGTACCTGATTCCGAAACCGTTCGATCCGCGGTTGATCGTGAAAGTCGCGCCGGCGGTCGCGCAGGCTGCAATGGATTGCGGCGTCGCGACGCGGCCGATCGAGGATATGGACGCTTACAGGCAGCATCTGCAGCAATTCGTGTATCACAGCGGTACGACGATGAAGCCGGTCTTCCAAATCGCGCGCAGCATCGACGCGGACAAGAAGCGCATCGTGTTCGCCGAGGGCGAGGAGGAGCGCATCCTGCGCGCGGTACAGATCGTGGTCGACGAGCGGCTGGCCAAGCCCATCCTGATCGGACGACCGGCGGTGATCGAGCAGCGCATCGCGCGCTATGGGCTGCGCCTTGTGGCGGGACAGGATTTCACTATCGTCAATACCGACCACGACGAGCGCTACCGCGATTTCTGGCAGACGTACTTCAAAATGATGGCGCGCAAAGGCATCACGCAGCAGCTGGCGAAAGTCGAAATGCGGCGGCGCACCACGCTGATCGGCTCAATGCTGGTGCTCAAGGGCGAAGCCGATGGGATGATCTGCGGTACGATTTCGACCACGCACCGGCACTTGCACTTCATCGACCAGGTCATCGGCAAGCGCGCTGGCTGCTCGGTCTACGCGGCGATGAACTGCCTGGTGTTGCCGAACCGGCAGATCTTCCTGGTCGACACGCATGTGAACGTCGACCCGACACCGGAGGAATTGGTCGAGATCACGTTGATGGCTGCGGACGAGGTGCGTCGTTTCGGCATCGAACCGAAGATTGCCCTGCTGTCCCACTCCAATTTCGGTTCGAGTAACGCGCCGAGCGCCAAGAAGATGCGCGACACGCTCGCGTTGCTGCAGCAGCGCGCCCCGCAACTGCAGATCGACGGTGAAATGCATGGCGATGTCGCGCTCGACGCGAACCTGCGCAAGTTCGTGCTGCCGGAGGCGACGCTCGAGGGTGACGCAAACCTGTTGATCCTGCCCAACGTCGATGCAGCCAATATTTCATACAACCTGCTCAAGACCGCGGCGGGCAACAACATCGCGATCGGGCCGATTTTGCTGGGCGCGGCAAAGCCCGTGCACGTGTTGACCGAGTCCGCGACCGTGCGACGCATCGTGAACATGACTGCACTGCTGGTGGCCGATGTGGCCGCGGGTACTAAGGAGTCGGGCGGGCGATGAATCCCGGGTGGTAGGCAACGGCTCTGCCACCGCGGCACAGTGTGTGCCGCATGAGGCGCACGCATCGAATCCGGATGCACAAAAAAGTGTGCCTCACGAATGAGGCACACAAGCGGCGGCTGGGGGCAACCGCCGGACTGCTCGACAATGCTGCGCGACATTTGCGCGCAGCACCAAATTCTCCACCGTTCCAATTCGACCTGCCGGCCGCGATATCGGGGGCCGGAGCGCGCCGTTACGCGTTTGCGCTCCCGTATCCGGATGGTATGAAGGAGATGTTCCGGACGCAAGCGAATTTTTGATGACTGCAGCGATCATCCAAATCTAGATTGCTTCGTAGACACTTAGGCGACGATAGACTCCCACCCCGTGTGCCGGTCAGGAAATTAACCTTGCAATTGTCTAACACCATTGATTATTAAGGCGATTCGGGATAACCTTACGTTTTTAATGGTCGTGTACGCGTCCTCTTCGCGAAACGAGATACATGATCGGCAAGTGGCTCCGTTACGGCGTGCTTGCGGTGAACGTGTCCGCCACCAGCGTGCCTGGCTTGGTTTCCACCGCGTGGGCGCGATACTCGCCGCCGTCGGACGCGCCCCTTGGCGCCATGCTCGGCGGGGTGTTGATTGCCGGTCTGCCCGGTGAAGCGCAGTTCACGTTCAAATCGATCCAGGCCGGCGGCCCGTTCCCTTATCCGAAGGATGGCGAGGTGTTCGGTAATTTCGAGCGACACCTGCCGGTGCGGCTCCGTGACTATTAGCACGAGTACACGGCGAAGACGCCGCGCGCGCTATCGTGGAGTACGAAGAATCGTCTGCGGGGGAGCGCCGCGTTATACCGGTGAATGCTATGACACCGGCGACCATTACGCGTTTTTCAAATGAATTGTGGGATGACTACGGTTATGAGCGACAACACTTATTCGCAAGGCACCGGGGTCGCGAGCGATATCTTCGCGCTGAACGACAGCAGGTTGTTTCAGCGCGTGCTGCGCCAGCAGGACGCCGAACGTGAGCAGCGCCGTATCGACGCGCTGCTGTTCAATGAGGGAAACATGAGCCTTTTCAAGACGGTGCGCTCGAACATCGTGCAATCGATCCGTGCGTTCCGCGTGCCGGAGCTGGCCGACGAGGCGGCCCGGCTGGGCCACCATTTCCTGTATGCATATTGCGCGGCCGCGCAGACGAAGGCGGAAGTGCTCGAGACGATCTCGACGTCGTTTCTTTTCCCGAAGCACTTCGGTAAGAACTACGATGCGCTGTACGACTGCCTGACCGACGCCGTGCATAAGGCGGGAGCGCAACCTGGTTTCGTGATCGTGCTCGAGGGGTTGCCCGCGACGCAAAAGTTCGACAAGGAGGCGCGGGAGACACTGCTCGATGTGTTCCGCGAGGCGGCCGAATTCTGGGCCGAGCGGAAGGTGAACTTCCGCGTGTTCTATTCGTTTGCTTGACGCAGTTCGGCTCGCCCGCGCGTGACTTGACATGGGCGGCCCACGCCGGCTTCTCACCACCCGCCCCAGCGCGCCGCCAGCGCGGCGAGCACCGCGATGCCGGCCGTCTCGGTGCGCAGCACGCGTGGGCCTAGGCCAAGCGGCATGAAGCCGTGGGATATCGCGGCTGCCTCCTCGGTGGCCGACAACCCGCCTTCCGGCCCGATCATCACGATGACCGGCGCAGCGGGCGCGGTGCCGGGCAGTGTCGCGAACGGCTGCTCGGCGCGCGGTGACAGTAACAGACGCAGTGCATTGTCGCGGGGCGGGGCCGCGCAGGACTCGAGCCATGTCATGACGTCGGTGAGCGGCGCAACGTCGGGCAGCCGATTACGCCCGCATTGCTCGCATGCGGCTCGCACCAGCGCCTGCCAGTGCGCGTGGCGCCGAGCGGCGCGCTCGTCGGTCAGCCGCACGACGCTGCGCGCGGTCATCAGCGGTATCACGCCGGCCACGCCCAGTTCGACGGCTTTCTCCAGCAGCCAGTCCATTTTGTCGCCCCCGGCGATGCCTTGCGCTAACACGACGCGATAAGGCGGCTCGACCTCCCGCGCGTCGAAGCGGCCGACTTGCACCGTCGCTGAACGCTTATCCAATTGAAGCAATTCGGCCTCGAACTGGCCGCCTTCGCCGTTGAACAGGATCGCCTTGTCACCGGCCTGCAGCCGCAGCACGTGCATATGACGCACGACATCGTCCGGCAGCGACGTGCTGTGGCCGCTGTGCAGCGGCATGGGGACAAAAAAGCGAGGTGGCGATAGTGTGGTCATTGTCGAAAGGGCAGGGTGTGGCGTGTGACGCGCGCGTGCGCACCGGCCGGATTGTGTCATAACCACGGTGGCGCAAGCGAGCCGCCGTCCGGCGGTGCGTCGCGGCGCGGCATCACTTCGGCGCCGTACCGCAATCCGGTATCCGCTCGATGAAAAAAGCATCGTGGCGGGACGGGTCGTAGTGTTCGAGCCCGGACAATCCCCATTGCGCCGCGCGCTCGGCCGCCCGTTGCGCGGGCAGTTGTCCGGCATCGAGCGCGTCGCTGACCACGGCCATCTGCCACAGCGAGCCATATAGCGGCACATACGTCTGCATGAGCGCGACATGGCCAAACGCGGCGCGCAGCGTGCCGAGCAGTGCCGCGACCTGGCCGGGCTGAAACAGCGGCGAGCCGAGGTGGATCGACAGCACTGCATCGTCCACCATGCGGGTGCGCAGCAATGCGTAAAAACTGTGCGTGTACAGCGTTGAAGCCGGCGAATTGGGCGGCGTCAAGTCGAACACGACTGCGTCGAAGCGCTCCTGTGTGTGCTGCACGAAGTGCAACGCGTCACCCGTGACGATCTGCACGCGCGGATCGTCGAGCGCGCCACGGTGCACGCGCTGTAGGTGGCGTCGCGCCATTGCCACGACCGCAGGATCAAGCTCCGCGATGACGATGTGCTCCAGTGCCTTGTACTTGAGCCACTGCCGCGCCGCACCGCCATCGCCGCCGCCGAGAACCAGCACGCGCCGCGGAGGCTGCTCCCGCGACAGCGCGCCGGGGTGCACCATGCTTTCGTGATAGAGGTATTCGTCGCGCTCGGACGTCATCGGGCGCTTGTCGAGCACGAATAGCTTGCCGAGCAGCGGCGTCTCCCAGACCTCGATATGCTGGTACGCCGAGTCGATCGTTTGCAGCCGCCGCGCGCCGGTGAACGTGTACGCATAATGCGCGCACGGGCGCAACGTCAGTGAGTTGCCTTGCGCGTCCGGGCGGTCGGCGTTGTCCGGGCGGTCGATGTCGTGCGCGGGGGCGGCGTCGTGAATGGGGTCGGCGGGCGGCACGGCAGGCGGCGGCGTGCGGGATGATGGCGGTTTCGGTTCCAATCGGCAAAGCTCCTTGACGGTGGCATGGCGTCGCTGTGGCGGTGTGGCCAGGCAGTTTGCGATCCCTGCGCGCACGCCCGTGGCGCGGCGCAACATCGCCAAGCAGCGGCAGGCCTGTCTGTTAGAATAATGCGCTTTGCGACGCTTCGCGCGCGGGTGTGCCCGCATGCGATTCCCATTGCGCCGGCGCGGCCGCGACTCGCGACGCGCGCGGCCCTGCTTTTCCTGAGTCCGGACCCGACATGACAACCCCGCCCGACACCCAGACCACCGTGATGGCCAACGCAATCCGTGCGTTGGCCATGGACGCCGTTCAGCAAGCCAATTCCGGCCATCCGGGAATGCCGATGGGCATGGCGGAAATCGCCGTGGCGCTGTGGCAACGTCATCTGCGGCACAATCCGGCTAATCCGCATTGGGCGGACCGGGATCGCTTCGTGCTGTCCAATGGGCATGGGTCGATGCTGCTGTATGCGCTGCTGCACCTGAGCGGCTATGACTTGCCGATGGACGAGTTGAAGCGTTTCCGCCAATTGCATTCGAGAACACCTGGCCATCCAGAGGCCGGGATCACACCGGGTGTCGAGACGACCACTGGGCCGCTGGGTCAGGGATTGGCCAATGCGGTGGGCATGGCGCTGGCCGAAGCGCTGCTGGCGGCGGAATTCAACCAGCCTGACGCGAAGATCGTCGACCACTACACGTACGTGTTCGTCGGCGATGGCTGCCTGATGGAAGGCGTGTCGCACGAGGCCTGCTCGCTGGCGGGCACGCTGGGGTTGTCGAAGCTGATCGTGCTGTATGACGACAACGGCATTTCGATTGACGGGGATGTCGGGCACTGGTTCGCCGACGATACGCCGAAGCGTTTCGAGGCCTATGGCTGGAACGTAATCCGCGCGGTCGATGGCCACGATGTGGACGCAGTCGACGCGGCCATTCGCGTCGCGAAGCAGTCGGACAAGCCGACGCTGATCTGCTGCCGTACCGTCATCGGCAGGGGGGCGCCGAACAAGGCCGGCGGCCACGACGTGCACGGCGCGCCGCTGGGCGCGGCGGAGATTGCCGCGACGCGTGCAGCGATCGGCTGGGGCGCCGAGCCTTTCGTGATTCCGCAGGACGTCTATGCGCTGTGGGACGCGAAGGAGACGGGCGCCCAGGCCGAGCGCGAGTGGAATGAAGCCTTTGCCGCATATCGCGCGAAGTATCCGCAGCAGGCGACTGAGTTCGAGCGCCGTATCGCCGGCCGGCTGCCGGCGCATTGGGCTGATGCCGCGCGGCGGCTGATCGCCGCCGCCAACGAGCGTGCTGAGACGGTTGCGACCCGTAAGGCGTCGCAGCAGGCGATCGAGGCGCTGGCTACGGCGTTGCCGGAACTGCTGGGCGGTTCGGCGGATCTCACCGGTTCGAACTTGACCAACTGGAAGGCCAGCAAGCCGGTACGCGCTGGCCGTGAAAGCGGCGCGCAGGTACTGCAATGGGGCAATCACGTCAACTACGGGGTGCGTGAATTCGGCATGAGCGCGGCGCTCAACGGCATTGCGCTGCACGGTGGCTACTTGCCGTTCGGCGGCACGTTCCTGACCTTCTCGGACTACAGCCGCAACGCATTGCGGATGGCCGCACTGATGAAGACCCGCTCGATCTTCGTGTTCACGCACGACTCGATCGGGCTCGGCGAGGATGGCCCGACGCACCAGTCGATCGAGCACGTGTCGAGCCTGCGCCTGATTCCGAACATGGACGTGTGGCGCCCGGCCGACACGGTCGAGACCGCGGTGGCCTGGACCCAGGCGGTCGAGCGCCAGGGGCCATCGTCGTTGATCTTCAGCCGGCAGAACCTGGCGTTCTGTGCGCGGACCGACGTGCAGATTGCGGCGGTCGCCCGGGGCGGGTACGTGCTGCGCGACTGGAATGACGACATCCCGGCCCGCAAGGTCATCTTGATCGCGACGGGCTCCGAGGTCGAGCTTGCGCTGAACGCCGTCGAGCCGCTTGCGCGCGTGGGCATCGGCGCCCGTGTCGTATCGATGCCCTCGACCACGGTGTTCGATCGGCAGGATGCCGAGTGGCGCGAGCGCGTCCTGCCACGCGGCGTGGCGCGGGTGGCGATCGAGGCCGGTGTCACGGCGTTCTGGCACAAATATGTGGGAATCGACGGCGGCGTGGTCGGGATCGACACGTTCGGCGAATCGGCGCCCGCCGGCGTGTTGTTCAAGCATTTTGGCTTCACGGTTGATAACGTCGTCGATACCGTGAAGTCGATACTGGGTTAAGCCGAGGGTGTGTGACGTGCCGACCGCGCGTCGCACACGCTCGCTCGAGCGTTGCCATTTACCCATTAGGAGATAGACATGACGATTCGCGTCGCAATCAACGGTTATGGCCGTATTGGCCGCAATACGCTGCGGGCCCATTATGAGGGTGGCAAGAAGCACGACATCGAGATCGTGGCGATCAACGACCTCGGCAATGCCCAGACCAACGCGCATCTGACCCAGTATGACACTGCGCATGGCAAGTTCCCGGGCACCGTCTCGGTTGACGGCGACTACATGATCGTCAACGGCGACAAGATCCGCGTGCTCGCGAACCGCAACCCGGCCGAGCTGCCGTGGGGCGATCTCGGTGTGGATGTCGTACTTGAGTGCACCGGTTTCTTCACGTCGAAGGAGAAGGCGAGCGCGCACTTGAAGGGTGGTGCAAAGAAGGTCGTGATTTCGGCGCCGGGCGGCAAGGATGTCGATGCGACGATCGTTTATGGCGTGAACCACCAGGTGCTGAAGGCGTCGGATACGGTCATCTCGAACGCCTCGTGCACGACGAACTGCCTTGCGCCGCTGGTCAAGCCGCTGCACGACAAGATCGGCGTCGAGAACGGCCTGATGACGACGATTCATGCGTACACGAACGACCAGGTGCTGACCGACGTGTACCATGAGGACCTGCGCCGCGCCCGCTCGGCCACGCACAGCATGATCCCGACCAAGACCGGCGCGGCAGCAGCCGTCGGGCTGGTGCTGCCGGAGCTGAACGGTAAGCTGGATGGCTACGCGGTGCGCGTGCCGACGATCAACGTGTCGATCGTCGACCTATCGTTCATCGCGTCGCGCGATACGAGCGTGGACGAAGTGAACAAGATCCTGAAGGAAGCGTCGGAAGGCGCGCTCAAGGGCATCCTCGCCTACAGCGACGCGCCGCTGGTATCGGTTGACTTCAATCACAACCCGGCGTCCTCGACATTCGATGCGACGCTCACGAAGGTGTCGGGCCGTCTCGTGAAGGTGTCGAGCTGGTACGACAATGAGTGGGGCTTCTCGAACCGGATGCTCGATACGACGGTGGCGCTGGCCAACGCGAAGTAACGCTCGAACACACAAGAAGCAGTGTGTGCGACAAAAAAGCCGCCTGGCCGGGCGGCTTTTTTTCGGCGCGCAACGCGATCAGGGCTTGCGGTGCGGGCAGTTTTCCTTCGTGCAGGAGCCGTACATCGCGAGCGCGTGCTCCTGTAGCTTGAAGCCCCGTTCTTGGGCGATCAACTGCTGGCGGTGCTCGATCTCGGGGTCGTAGAATTCCTCAACCCGGCCGCAGTCCAGGCAGACCAGATGGTCGTGATGCGTACCCTCATTGAGTTCGAACACCGCTTTGCCAGACTCGAAGTTGCTGCGCGTGAGTAGGCCGGCCTGCTCGAACTGCGTCAGCACGCGATAAACAGTCGCCAGGCCAATATCTAGCTCCTCATTGAGCAAGTTGCGGTAGACGTCTTCCGCGGTCAAGTGGCGCACGGAACTGTGTTGGAAAATCTCCAGAATCTTCAGGCGCGGCAAGGTTGCCTTGAGCCCCATGTTCTTGAGGTCAGCGGGATTGGTCATCGCTAGGCATCCCTAGAGTACAATGCAAGGTTCTAATAGTAATGGGTTTTTGGGTATTCCGGTCGACGCAGGCGTGTCTCGGACCCAAATCAATTAAAGCGTCAGACGCGTTTTATGGGTGAAATGAGTTCAACGTTCTTCTCCGGATCGCGCATGCGCGCCACAGCCTTTTCGGTAACGGCCCGCGTCGTCTTGCTCGCCGCCGTGGCTTCGCTCGGTGCATGCAAGACATACGACAGCCTGACGCAACGCATCGCGCGTTCGATCACCCCATACCGGATCACGGTCGTGCAGGGCAACTTCGTATCGGCCGAGGCTGCATCGAGGCTACGCGTCGGCATGTCCCGTGATGAAGTGCGCAGCGTGCTGGGCACACCGCTGCTCACCGACCTGTTCCATGCCGATCGCTGGGACTATGTGTTCTATTTCAAGCGCGGCTCGACTTCTATTGTGCAGCAGCGAGACCTGGTCGTGAATTTCGTCGGCGATCGCGTGGCAAGCTGGATAGGGGCCGACGATCTGCCATCCGAGTACGAGTTGATTGCCGAAATCGATGGTGACCGCAAGGGTTTGAAGAAAGCGGAAGCCGAGGCCGCCGCGGCCAAGGCGGCAAAGGCCGCTGCGGCTGACGCGTCGGCGGCGGCGGCGAGCGCGCCGGTTGCGCAGGCGCCGGTGCCCGGCACGGCCGCGGCGAGTGGCGTCAGCGATGTCAGTGTGTTGCCGTCGTCGCAAGCCGCCAACGAGGAAGCCGCGGCCGCGGCGAACCGCGTGACTGCTCAGGTCGCGCCGCAGCACATCGCGTTGCCGCCGACTGGCGTCGCACCGTCGCCGGATCCGTCAACCGGCCTGGCGCCGCCCAGTGCCGCGGGCCTGCAGAACCAGCCGGTGCTCGAGCGCAGCGGCGCTCAAGGGACGCGTCAATGATGAAGATTGCCATCGCAGGAGCATCGGGCCGCATGGGGCAAATGCTGGTCGAAACGGTGCTGAATACGCCGGAAGTCATGTTGTCGGGCGCGCTGGAGCGCGCGGGCGCTGCCGCGCTGGGGCAGGACGCCGGCGCGTTCGCCGGGCGGCAGACCGGTATCGCGATTACCGACGACGTGGAGCGCGTGCTTGCGCATGCAGACGTGCTGATCGATTTCACGCGGCCCGAGGGCACGCTTGAATACCTGAAGGCGGCGCGCCGGCACGGCACTCGCATGGTGATCGGCACGACGGGTTTTGCCGAATCGCAGAAGGCCGAGTTGGCCGCCGCCGCGCAGACGCTCGGGATCGTGTTCGCACCGAACATGAGCGTGGGCGTGAACGTGACGTTGAAGCTGCTGCAAGTGGCCGCTGCGCATTTCGCCACCGGTTACGATATCGAGATCATCGAGGCGCATCACCGGCACAAAGTTGATGCGCCGTCCGGCACAGCGTTGCAGATGGGCGAAGTGATTGCGACGGCGTTGGGTCGTGATCTGGCATCCTGTGCCGTGTACGGACGCCATGGCGTGACCGGTGAGCGCGACCCGTCGACGATTGGGTTCTCAGCCATCCGCGGCGGCGACATCGTCGGCGACCACACGGTGATGTTCGCCGGCACCGGCGAGCGGATCGAGATCACGCATAAGTCGGCGAACCGGCTCGCGTACGCGCAGGGCGCGGTACGGGCCGCTCGTTTCCTGGCCGGCCGACCGGCGGGGCTGTACGATATGTGGGACGTGCTAGGCCTGCGCTAGCCGTCGTGCGCACGCGCGTGGCGCATCGCAACTGGCGCCGGCGCAGCTGGAACTGCGGGCTGACCATGCGACCCGCTACGAGTCGATTGCCGGCGTGATGAGCGCCGCGCAGACGCTATAATCGGCGTTTCCCCTGGCTTTCCCGAGGCGCGGTACTGCATGTGCGCCCCTGCGCGGCATACCGTAAGCCGATTGTCCCCGACGACCATTATGCAAGATAAATACGTTCCCGCCGATGTCGAATCCGCCGCGCAGCAAGCATGGCGGGACAACGATGTCTATCGTAGTGCTGAGCGCGCCGACAAAAAGAAATTCTATTGCGTGTCGATGCTGCCATACCCGTCGGGCAAGCTGCATATGGGGCACGTGCGCAACTACACGATCAATGACGTGATGTATCGTCACCGGCGCATGAACGGGTACAACGTGCTGATGCCGATGGGCTGGGATGCGTTCGGGATGCCGGCGGAAAACGCGGCGATCGCCAACGGCGTGCCACCGGCCAAGTGGACATACGAGAACATCGCCTACATGAAGAAGCAGATGCAGGCGATGGGGTTGGCGATCGATTGGTCGCGTGAGATTGCGACATGCAAGCCGGACTACTACAAGTGGAACCAGTGGTTGTTCCTAAAGATGCTCGAAAAGGGCATCGCGTATAAGAAGACGGGGACGGTGAACTGGGATCCAGTCGATCAGACCGTGCTGGCCAACGAGCAGGTCGTCGACGGGCGCGGCTGGCGTTCCGGCGCGGTGGTTCAGAAGCGCGAGATCCCGATGTACTACTTGCGAATCACGGACTACGCGGAACAGTTGATGCAGGACCTGGACGCGCTGGGGTGGCCCGAGCGCGTGAAGGTGATGCAGCACAACTGGATCGGCAAGAGCTATGGCGTGAACTTCGGTTTCCCGTATGAAATCGATGGGCAGCAGCAATTGCTGCGCGTGTTCACGACCCGCGCGGACACGATCATGGGCGTCACGTTCGCAGCCATCGCTGCCGAGCACCCGCTCGCCACGCGGCTGGCGCGGGATCAACCCACGTTGCAGGCGTTCATCGACGAGTGCAAGCGCGGCGGGGTGGCCGAGGCGGACATGGCGACGATGGAGAAGAAAGGCGTGTCCACCGGCTTCTTTGTCAAGCATCCGCTGACCGGCGCCGACATCGAGGTCTGGATTGGCAACTACGTGCTGATGAGCTATGGCGAAGGCGCAGTGATGGGCGTGCCGGCCCACGACGAGCGCGACTTTGCGTTCGCGACGAAGTACCGTTTGCCGATCAAGCAGGTCGTCGCGGCGCAGGAGAAAGTGTATTCGACTGAAGCGTGGCAGGACTGGTACGGTGACAAGGACGCCGGCGTCTGCGTGAACAGCGGCAAGTATGACGGCATGCACTACGAGCAGGCGGTGGAGGCGATCGCGGCGGATCTAGCCGCGAAGGGGCTTGGCGGCAAGCAGGTCACGTACCGGTTGCGCGACTGGGGCATTTCGCGTCAGCGCTATTGGGGCACGCCGATCCCGATCATCCATTGCCCGAGCTGTGGCGATGTGCCGGTGCCGGAGCAGGACTTGCCGGTGTTGCTGCCCGAGGATCTGGTGCCGGATGGCAGCGGCAATCCGCTGGCCAAGTCCGAGGCGTTTATGCACTGTACGTGCCCGCGCTGCGGCGCCGACGCGAGGCGCGAGACGGACACGATGGACACGTTTGTCGATTCCGCGTGGTATTTCTCGCGCTATGCGTGCCCGGACGCGCCGACGATGGTGGACGCGCGTACCGACTATTGGATGCCGATGGACCAGTACATCGGCGGCATCGAGCATGCGATTTTGCACCTGCTGTATTCGCGCTTCTGGGCCAAGGTGATGCGCGACCTCGGGCTGACCGACTTTTCCGAGCCGGCGACCAATCTGCTCACGCAGGGCATGGTGCTCGACCAGACGTACTATCGCGAGGACGCGACCGGCAAGAAAACGTGGTTCAATCCCTCCGACGTGACGTTGTCATACGACGACAAAGGGCGTGCGGTCAGCGCGGTGCTGCACGCCGATGGCCAGCCGGTCGAGATGGGCGGCGTCGAAAAAATGTCGAAGTCGAAGAATAACGGCGTCGATCCGCAACATCTGATCGATTCGCACGGCGCCGATACCGCGCGACTATTCACGATGTTCGCAGCGCCGCCCGAGCAGTCGCTCGAATGGTCCAGTGCCGGTGTCGAAGGCGCGAGCCGTTTCCTGCGACGGTTGTGGGCGTTCGGCTACGCGCATCATGCAACGTTTGCGACGCGGCCGGCGCTGGACGCTGCGACGCTGAACGAAGCGGGCAAGGCGCTGCGCCGCGAGATTCACTCGGTACTCAAGCAGGCCGACTTCGACTATCAGCGGCTGCAGTACAACACGGTCGTGTCCGCGGCGATGAAAATGCTCAACGCACTGGAGTCGGCCAAAGACGTCGGCGCCACGGTCCTCTACGAGGGATATGGCATCCTGTTGCGCGTACTGTATCCGGTGGTGCCGCACGTCACGTTTACGTTGTGGCGCGAACTTGGTTACGCGACGCAATTCGGCACGCTGCTGGACGCGCCGTGGCCGAAGGTGGACGAGCAGGCGCTGGAGCAAAGCGAAGTCGAACTGGTGCTGCAGATCAACGGCAAGGTGCGCGGCGCGCTGAAGGTGACCAACGGCGCGCCACGCGAGGCGATCGAGCAGGCGGCACTCGCGCACGAAATGTTCGACAAGTTCGGCGAAGGCAAAACGCCGAAGAAAGTGGTGATCGTGCCGGGACGGCTCGTGAACGTGGTCGTTTGAGGGCCTGCATGACTGAATCGAAATTGACGCGCCGATCCTGCATTGTGCTTGCCGCGGCGGCGTTGTTGCTGTCCGGATGCAGCTTCCAGCTGCGCGGTAACTATGGCTTCCCGTTCAAGCGGCTCGCGCTGGTCGGCCCGGATCCGGAGCTTGGCGCACGGATTCAGCGGATGGTCGAGGGTGGCAGCCAGACGCGGATCGTCAAGAGCACCGACGGTGCGGACGCGATCCTGTCGATTTCGGAGGGGCGCGGCACCGGGGCGCTGACGCTCAATGCGGCCGGACAGGTCAACGAGTACGAACTCGACTACACGATGTCGTACCAGCTGGTCGGCGCGGACGGCACAGTGTTGTTGCCGCCCAGCGTGATCCGCATCAACCGGGCGATGACCTATTCCGACCAGTACGCGTTGGCGAAGTCGCAGGAGTTCGAGTTGCTGTATCGAGATATGCGCAACGACGCGCTAGACCAGCTGTTGCGGCGTATGAGCGCAGTGCGCGAGCTGCACCCGACCCATGGCGGGGTTCGCGCGGTAGCGCCGCGCGCGCCGCTGCCCACGCCGCCGCTGTAACGGACACGACACGATGCAACTGCGCGCAGACGCCCTGGAGTCGCACCTGGCCAAGACGTTGGGTCGCTTGTACGTCGTGTACGGCGACGAGTCACTGCTCGCGCAGGAAGCCGTGGCGCGCATCCGCGCCGCAGCGCGCGCGGCCGGTTTCACCGAGCGCAACGTATTCTCTGTCGAGCGCGGTTTTGATTGGAGCCTGCTGCTCGGCGCCACGCAATCGATGTCGTTGTTCGGCGAGCGGCAGCTGATCGAATTGCGCATCCCGACCGGCAAACCGGGCAAGGATGGCGGTGACGCATTGAAGGCGCTGGCGGCATCGGACAATCCCGATGTGCTGGCGTTGATCGCATTGCCGCGGCTGGACGCGGCGACGCAAAAGACGGCATGGTTCACTGCCTTGGTCCAGGCTGGTGTGGCGATACGCATCGACACGGTCGAGCGTGCGCAGCTGCCGAACTGGATTGCGCAACGGCTCGCGGCGCAGCAGCAACGCATCGTCGCCGGCGACGAAGGGCGGCGCGCGCTGCAGTTCATCGCCGAGCGGGTCGAGGGCAACCTGCTCGCCGCGCATCAGGAAATCCAAAAGCTCGGCCTGTTGTATCCTGCCGGCGAATTGACGCTCGAGCAGGTGCAGGACGCGGTACTCAACGTCGCCCGCTACGACGTGTTCAAGCTCAACGAGGCAATGCTTTCCGGCGATGTTGCGCGCTTGGCGCGGATGCTCGATGGATTACGCGGCGAAGGCGAGGCGACGGTGCTGGTGCTGTGGGCTGTCGTAGAGGAAATCCGTGCGCTGGCGCGAATCAAGCGGGGGCTGGCTGCCGGCAAGCCGTTGGCGATCCTGATGCGCGAGAATCGCGTGTGGGGGCCGCGTGAACGGCTGATGGGCCCCGCGCTGCAGCGCGTCGATGAACGTTCGCTCGAACGGGCGCTGGCGCTCGCGGCGCGGCTGGACCGGCAGGTCAAGGGGCTCTGCGGTGGGGTGCCGGCGCGTGTAGGCGTCGCGCCCGCTCGCGCGTCACTGCCGCCGGCCGATCCGTGGGATGGCTTGTTCGATCTGGCGATGACGATTGCGCGGCCCGGCGGCAGCGATGGCGGGCGCCGGGCGGGTGGCGGTGCGCCGCACGGCGCCACCGCCACTGCCGTGCGGGCGATACGACCGTAGTCTTACAATAGAGGCCATCGCACTGCCGCGTGGCGCGGCGGGTCGCGCGCAACGGCTTCGATCTGTGCGGACTGGGCGTGCACAAACCAACCGCATTCACGCACTACGGGAACACGAAGATGGACATTGACCGCTACATGACCGATCTGGGTCGCCGCGCGCGCGCGGCGTCAAGGGCGATCGCCCGGGCGCCGGGGGCCGCGAAGAACGCGGCGCTCGAACAGATCGCGCTGGCGATCCAGGGACAGGCCGGCGCGCTCCAGCGCGCGAATGCGCGCGATGTCGAGCGGGCACGGGCCAACGGGCACGATGCGGCCTTCATCGACCGACTGACGCTGTCGGACAAGGCGCTGACGACGATGGTCGAAGGCCTGCGGCAGGTTGCGGCGCTGCCTGACCCGATTGGCGAGATCACCGGCATGAGGACGCGTCCGACCGGCATTCAGGTGGGCCAGATGCGGGTGCCGCTCGGTGTGATTGGCATCATCTATGAGTCGCGGCCGAATGTCACGATCGATGCTGCCGCGCTGTGTCTGAAATCGGGCAACGCGACGATCCTGCGCGGCGGCTCGGAGGCGATCGAATCCAATACCGCGCTTGCCGCGCTGATCGCCGAGGCGCTGCGCATGAGCGGCCTGCCCGAGGATGGGGTGCAAGTGGTCGGTACGCCGGATCGGGCGGCGGTTGGCAAGCTGATCACCATGACCGACTACGTCGACGTGATCGTGCCGCGCGGTGGTAAGCGCTTGATTCAACGGTTGGTCGATGAAGCGCGGGTGCCGATGATCAAGCACCTGGACGGCGTGTGCCATGTCTACGTGGATGATGGCGCCGATGTCGGCAAGGCGCTGGCGGTATGCGATAACGCGAAGACGCATCGGTACGGCACTTGCAACACGATGGAGACGCTGCTCGTCGCACGGGGCATCGCGCCGACCGTGTTGCCGTTGCTGGGCAAGCTGTACCGGGACAAGGCTGTCGAGTTGCGAGTGGACCCGGCTGCACGCGTGATCCTTGCCGATGCCGGTGTCGCGCCGCTCGTGGATGCGACCGAGGCCGATTGGCGCACCGAATACCTGGCGCCAATGCTTGCGATCAGGGTGGTGGACGGCATCGACGCGGCGATCGAGCACATCAATACGTATGGCTCCGCGCATACCGATGCGATCGTGACCGAGCACTACGATCGCGCGATGCAGTTCCTGCGTGAGGTCGATTCAGCCAGCGTGATGGTCAATGCGTCAACGCGCTTCGCGGACGGCTTCGAATACGGGCTGGGCGCCGAAATCGGCATCTCGAACGACAAGCTGCATGCGCGCGGTCCGGTGGGCCTCGAGGGGCTAACGTCATTGAAATACGTCGTGCTGGGTCACGGCGAAGTGCGGCAATAAAGGGGTTTGCGCATGTTGTGGATCAAGACCTTTCATATCGTGTTGATTGCCTCCTGGTTCGCGGGACTGTTCTATCTGCCCCGCATCTTCGTGAACCTGGCGATGGAGATCGAGCCTGCCGCGTCGCGGCGCTTGCTGGTGATGGCGCGCAAGTTATATCGCTTCATGAGCCTGATCGCCGTGCCGGCGCTCGTGTGCGGGCTCTGGCTATGGCTCGTGGTGGGCATCGGTCGTGGGCAGGGGTGGATGCATGCGAAACTGGCGATCGTCGTGCTGCTGATCGTCTATCACGCGATGTGTGGCAGGTTGCTCGCCACGTTTGAGCGGGGCGCGAACCGCCGCTCCGACCGATGGTATCGGATGTTCAACGAATTGCCGGTGCTCGGCTTGCTCGGCGCTGTTGCGCTGGTGGTCTTCAAGCCCTTTTGAGCGGTATTCATCCCTTCCGAACGGCCTGTCATCAGTCGCGCGCGGCCACACGGCGTTGTGCGACGACTTTCTTAGCGTCGCCCAGCCGGTCGACCAGCGCTGGTCCCTTGCGCAGCGCGACGCCGACCGCGAGGATGTCGCCAATCACCAGGTGTGACATGCGCGAGATCATCGGCGAGAATACGGCGGTTTCCTCGGCGATGTTGCCAACAGGCTGATTGTGGCCAGCCGCGCCAGCGGCGAGTTGCTGAACTTGCGACCCCTCGGCGATTCAAACCTTCCGGCGCACTTGCGCGTGCCGCCCGTTTCCAGGAGCGATTCCTATGGCTTCGTTGCACCCCCGGCTGACGGCAGTGACCGATCGCATCATCGAGCGCAGCAACGCAACGCGGCGCGCCTATCTTGCCCGGATCGAGCATGCGCAAGGACAGTTTCCTGCGCGCGGCGTGCTGTCTTGCGCGAACCTGGCCCACGGTTTTGCGGGGCTCGAAGGGCAGGACAAGATCGCGATCCGTGCGATGCGGCAGCCGAATATTGGCATTGTGTCGGCCTACAACGAGATGTTATCCGCGCATGCGCCGTACCGCGACTTTCCCGACATCATCAAACAGGCGGCGCGCGAAGCGGGTGGCATCGCGCAATTTGCCGGTGGCGTGCCCGCGATGTGCGACGGCATTACGCAGGGCAACGCCGGCATGGAACTGTCGCTGTTTTCCCGCGAGACGATCGCGATGTCAACGGCGATCGCGTTGACGCACAACATGTTCGACGCGGCGCTGTGCTTGGGCATTTGCGACAAGATCGTGCCGGGCCTGTTGATCGGCGCGTTGCAATTTGGCCACTTGCCGACGATCTTCGTGCCCGCCGGGCCGATGACCAGTGGCCTGTCCAATGATGAGAAAGCCAAGATCCGCCAGCAGTTCGCCACCGGCGCTGTAGGGCGCGACGTGTTGCTCGACAGCGAGGCGCGTGCGTACCATGGCCACGGCACCTGCACGTTCTATGGCACGGCGAACTCGAACCAGCTGCTGATGGAAATCATGGGCCTGCACTTGCCCGGTGCCGCGTTCGTCCATCCGCATACGCCGCTGCGCGATGCACTCACCGCCGAGGCGGCACGCCGCGTGCTGCAACTGACCGCGCAAGGCGCGCACTACACGCCGATCGGCCGCGTGATCGACGAGAAAGCGATTGTCAACGGCATCGTCGCGCTGCTGGCCACCGGCGGCTCCACCAACCATACGCTGCACCTGGTGGCGATCGCCCGCGCGGCCGGCATCGTGATCGACTGGAACGACTTCGATGACCTATCGCGTGCAGTGCCGCTGCTCGCGAAGATTTATCCAAATGGCAAGGCGGACATTAACCACTATCACGCGGCGGGCGGCATGGCGTTCCTTACGCGCACGCTGCTCGACGCAGGCTTGCTGCACGACGATGTGACGACCGTTGCCGGCGCTGGCTTGTCGGACCATTACACGCGCGAGCCCAGACTGGTCAACGGCAAGCTGGTCTGGATCGACGGCCCGCGCGAGAGCCACGACAAGGCCGTGCTGCGCAGCGCGGCGGAACCGTTCCAGCCGGATGGCGGGCTGCGATTGGTGCAGGGTCGGTTGGGCCGAGGTGTGATCAAGATTTCCGCGGTCGCGCCGCAACATCGCAGTGTCACCGCGCCGGCGATCGTCTTCGATTCGCAGGAAGGCGTGCAGGCCGCCTTCGATCGCGGTGAGCTGGAGCGCGATTGCGTCGCCGTGGTGCGATTCCAGGGGGCAAGAGCCAATGGCATGCCCGAGCTGCACCGGCTTACGCCGCTGCTGGGCGTTTTGCAGGACAAGGGCTTGCGCGTGGCGCTGGTGACCGACGGCCGGATGTCGGGCGCCTCGGGTAAGGTACCGGCGGTGATCCACCTGTCGCCTGAGGCGCTGCTCGACGGCCCGCTCGGCAAGGTGCGCAGCGGCGATGTGATTACGCTCGATGCAGAAGCCGGGCGATTGGACGTGGACGTGGACGAGGCCGAATGGGCGCGCCGCGCGAACGAAAAGCCCGTGCATCGCCACGAGCATGAACTGGGCTTTGGCCGCGAGCTGTTCGGCGTTTTCCGTGCCGCTGCGCTGCCGGCCGAGCAAGGGGCGTCGGTGTTCGGCGCGATGACCGAATGAGGGCATCGTTCCATTCTGAACTACAGGAGAGCTGCAGATGAAACCCGTGAGCGAAATCGTGCGGATCGGCCCGGTTATCCCGGTCCTGACATTTGAGTCGGTGGAGCAGGGCGAGCACGTCGCGCACGCGCTGTACGAGGGCGGGGTGAAGGTGCTCGAGATCACGCTGCGAACCGCGGCCGGACTGCAGGCGATCGGGCGCGCATCGCAACTTGCCTCGGATATCGTCGTCGGCGTCGGCACGCTGACCACCGCCGCCCAGGTCGAGCAGGCCAAGCGCGCCGGCGCGGCATTCGGCGTGTCGCCGGGGCTCACACGCGAGATCCATCGGGCGGCGCAGGACGTCGGCTTGCCGTTGCTGCCCGGTGTGATGACGCCGTCCGACATCCTGCTTGCGTTCGAACTCGGCTACGACATCGTGAAGTTCTTTCCGGCGCAGCAGGCAGGCGGCTTGGACATGCTGCAAGCGTTCAGCGGTCCGTTCCCGGCGTTGCGGTTCTGTCCGACCGGCGGCATCACGCAGGAGTTGGCGACGAGCTTTCTCGCGCTGCCCAACGTGGTCTGCGTCGGCGGCTCGTGGCTCACGCCCCGGGCGGCGCTGGCCGCACAAAACTGGGCCGAGGTGACACGCCTGGCGCGCGCGGCGAGTCAACTGGCGCGGCCCAATACCTAAGCTTAAGCCACCGCACCGGCTACTTCTTCGACCCGTCGTTGCCGCAACGTCAATGGGGCACGCTCGAGGAGCCGGGGCCTGACGAGGCGATTACGGTGAGCATCGACGAGCCGCCGGAGCGCATCGTCGGCCGGGTGTTCGAGCGATTGGCCGCGCGTACCCGTTGATCCGCACGGCCCGAGCGGCTGCCTCGGCATGGGCGCCCGTCGCGGCCGGCGCACCGGTGTCAGCCGATGCGGTGTGCAAGCTCGACCGCCTTGCCGACATAGGATGCCGGCGTCATCGCCAGCAGTCGCGCCTTGGCCTCGTCCGGGATCGGCAGCGTGCCGATGAAGGCGTGCAGTCCATCGCGGGTGATGCCCTTGCCACGCGTTAGCTCCTTCAACTGCTCATACGGATTCTCGATTCCATAGCGGCGCATGACGGTCTGTACCGGTTCGGCTAGCACTTCCCAGCAGTCATCCAGGTCCTCATCAAGCCGTTGCGGATTCACTTCGAGCTTATCGAGCCCGCGGATCAGGGCATCGTACGCGAGCAGCGAATAGCCGAATGCAACGCCGATGTTGCGCAAGACCGTCGAGTCGGTCAGGTCGCGCTGCCAGCGTGACACTGGCAGCTTGTCCGCCAGATGGCGCAGCGTGGCGTTGGCCAGGCCCAGATTGCCTTCGGAGTTCTCGAAATCGATCGGATTAACCTTGTGCGGCATCGTCGATGAGCCGATTTCCCCCGCCTTCGTCTTTTGCTTGAAGTAGCCCAGCGAGATGTAGCCCCACACGTCGCGGTCCAGGTCCAGCAGGATCGTGTTCGCCCGCGCGAGCGCGTCGAACAGCTCCGCCATGTAGTCGTGCGGCTCGATCTGGATCGTATAGGGATTGAACGTCAGCCCGAGCCGCGTCTGCACGACATCCCGGGCGAAGGCTTCCCAATCGAAATCCGGGTAGGCAGACAGATGGGCGTTGAAATTGCCGACCGCGCCGTTCATCTTGCCCAGCAGCGTGACGGCGGCGATCCGGTCGATGGCACGCGATAGGCGCGCGGCCACGTTGGCGATTTCCTTGCCCAGCGTCGTCGGGCTGGCCGGCTGCCCGTGCGTGCGTGAGAGCATCGGTTGCGCGGCGTGCGCGTGCGCGAGCGCGACCAGCCGCTGGTGCACGGTGCGCAGCGCCGGCAGTATCACATGCTCGCGCGCGCCCTTGAGCATCAACCCGTGCGACGTGTTGTTGATGTCCTCGGACGTGCAGGCGAAATGGATGAACTCGCTCGCGCGCTCCAGTTCCGGCTGGCCCTTGACCGACTCCTTCAGCCAGTACTCGACTGCCTTCACGTCGTGGTTCGTCACGCGCTCGATATCCTTGATCCGAGCGGCATCGTGCGGGGAAAAGCGCTCGACCAGTTGCAGCAGGAATTGTTCGGATGACGCGGAGAACGCCGGGATTCCCGGCAACCCGGCCTGCGACAGCGCGATCAGCCAATGGACCTCGACGGTGACGCGGTGGCGCATGAACGCGGCTTCGGACAGCCAGTCGCGCAGGGCTTCGGTTTTGGCCGCATAGCGGCCGTCCAGCGGCGATAGCGCGGTCAGCGCAAAGAGGGTATCGGGACGAATGTCAGACATGGCACGGGACGCCGCAGCGGCGCCGGAAAAACGTGGAGAACCGCGCATTTTACCATTGGCCGTGTCCCGGCGAGGCCGGCCTTGCGCCACGTCGCCGCACTGAGACGCGGCGGCGGTTCATGCACCGTTTCAGGCTGTTGTAATCCAAACACAATGGTCACGCGTTAGAGTGCCTGTCGCGCGAATGCGACGGATAAGATGATGTCCGGGGGGCGCTATACCGCCTAAGACTCTCTGAAGGGGAAAGATGAAATTAATCGGTTCGCTCAGCAGCCCGTTCGTGCGCAAGGTACGGATCGTGATGGCTGAAAAGAAAATCGACTACAAGCTGGTGCTCGAGAATCCCTGGGCGGCCGATACGGTCATTCACGACTTCAATCCGCTGGGCAAGGTGCCATGCCTGGTCATGGAGGACGGCGAGGCGATGTTCGATTCGCGGGTCATTTGCGAGTACGTCGACACGCTGACGCCGGTGGGCAAACTGTTGCCGCAGTTCGGCCGCGAGCGCGCCGCGGTGCGTGGCTGGGAGGCGCTGACCGATGGAGTGCTCGAGGCTGCGGTGCTGGTGCGGGTCGAAGCTACGCAGCGCGATGAGGGTCAGCGCAGTCAAGCGTGGGTGGAGCGGCAAAAACGCAAGATCCACGCCGGTCTCGCTGCGATGGCGCGCGGACTCGGCGAGCGGTCGTGGTGCCACGGCAATCACTACACGTTGGCCGACGTTGCGCTTGGCTGTACGCTCGGCTACCTGGACTTTCGCATGCCGGAGCTTGCGTGGCGCGATGCGCACCCGAATTTGGACAAGCACTTCACGAAGCTGTCGCAGCGGCAGGCGTTTGTCGATACGTTGCCGCAGGCGTGAATGGCGCCGACGTGGCGCCGATGATGCCGCCGCCCAAGCACACGTCGCCGTCGTACAGCACGGCGGATTGCCCCGGCGTCACCGCCCATTGTGGCTGCGCGAAGCGCAACGCGAAGTGCCCGTCTGGCGCATGCTGGAATGTGCAGGCCGCGTCCTGCTGGCGATAGCGCGTCTTGGCCGCGCACGGGTGTCCTTCCTGCGGTGCTGCGCCTGAAATCCAACTGGCGTTCTCCGCCTGCAGCGTCGAGCTAAGCAACCACGGGTGATCGTGCCCCTGCACGACGTACAGTGTGTTGCCCGCTATGTCCTTGCCGGCGACGAACCACGGCTCGCCGCTGCCATCGCGGCTGCCGCCCAAGCCGATCCCCTTGCGCTGACCCAACGTGTAAAATGCGAGCCCGATGTGTTCGCCGACGACCTTGCCATCCAGGGTTTTCATCGGGCCGGGGCGGGTCGGCAGATAGCGGTTCAGGAATGTGCGGAACGGCCGCTCGCCGATGAAGCAGATGCCAGTCGAGTCCTTTTTTGCCGCGTTGGGCAATCCGATTTGCGCAGCAATCTCGCGAACCCGCGTCTTGGGCATTTTGCCGAGCGGAAACAGTGTGCGGCTCAACTGCGATTGGTTCAGGCGATGCAGGAAGTAGGATTGGTCCTTGGACGAGTCCAGTGCCTTGAGCAGTTCAAAGCGCTCGCCGACCCGGCGCACGCGGGCGTAGTGGCCGGTCGCGATGGTTTGCGCACCCAGCGCCATCGCATGGTCCAGGAATGCCTTGAATTTGATCTCTGCATTGCACAGCACATCCGGATTTGGCGTGCGGCCCGCCGAATACTCGCGCAGGAACTCGGCAAAGACCCTGTCCTTGTACTGCGCGGCGAAGTTCACCGCTTCGACGTCGATGCCGACGAGGTCCGCGACCGATACGACGTCGATCCAGTCCTGCCGGCTCGCGCAATATTCGCTGTCGTCGTCGTCTTCCCAGTTCTTCATGAACAGGCCGACCACCTCGTAGCCCTGCTGCTTGAGCAGCCACGCGGCGACCGACGAATCCACGCCGCCGGACATGCCGACGACCACGCGTTGCTTTGCCATGATGCGTTACCGTTGCCAGTTTGGGCGCCGCGGGCGCCACGCGGCGCGAGCGCCGGTTGGGTTGCTCAAAGCCGGTCGCGGCACGCTGTTTAGCGCGGTGCGGCCGGGTGGGATTGCACGAACTCGAGCGGATAGCGGCGTCCCGCCAGGTAGTCCTCGATACAGCGCAACACGAGCGGCGTGCGGTGGCGCGACGCTTGTGCGCGCACCGCGTCGGCGCTCAGCCAGACCGTGCGCAGGATATCGGGGTCGAGCTTGCGCGGGACTGGATCGTGACTGGCGGTGCCGCAGTACGTAAAGCGGACATAGGTGGCCGGCACCCCGTGCCCCCGCTCGAACTGCGCGACGTACACGCCAACCAACGCCTGCGGCGTGAACACCTGCCCGGTCTCCTCGAGCGTTTCGCGCACGACCGCCTCGAGCAGCGTTTCGCCCGGCTCCAGGTGGCCAGCCGGCTGGTTCAGCCGTGGCCCGTGCGGCGTGCGCTCCTCGACCAGCAGGAACTGCTGCCCGTGCTCGACGATGGCGGCCACGGTCACGTGCGGCGCCCACAGTTGCGTATCCATAAGTTCCAATATTGTACCGCTGTCGGGTGCAGCGAGCGGCCTCCCATCCGCGCGCCGGACGCGGCGGCCCATCCGGTAGCGGACACCGACCTGCGACCGTGTGGCGCGATCCAGGTCCCTAGTGCATTCTCCGCTTGTAGATAACGATGTCGGACGCGGCGTCACCGGCACCGATAAGCGCTCAAGGAGGTCAACGAGGCAGATCGGCGTGCCCGCCCAGATGCGGGAAGGCGAAACGCGCGTTGCGGCGATGCCGGAGACGGTCAAGAAGCTGGGGCGGGCGCATGCGCGTTGCCAGCGCTGGGCCGTTCAATCGGGTGAGTCCGTCTGCGCGCGCGTCGCCGAGCGTTGCCGCATCGCGCCGGCGACCAGATCGAAGCGGAACAGCCGGCATTCGAGCGCGCCGTTGTACAACGGCGTCTTCGTCGATTCGCGCAGCCGCATCTGGCCGGGCAGCGTACGATCGGCGCTGAGCACGAACGCGTGCCAGCCGGGGAACCGCTGCTTGAGCACGTCGCCGAACGAGCGGAAGAACGCGCTGTCCGCGTCGTCCGGACGGGCGCGTTGGAATCCCGTGCCGTCGCCGCCCGTGCGAGCGCTGCGGCCGCGTACGGCGATTCGCTCGCCGTAGGGCGGATTGGCTACCAGCACGCCCGGCGTATCGCATGGCGCCATGATGTCGCGCGCATCGAGTTGCTTGAGCGGCACCATTGGCGCGCCTGCACGCTGTAGGTTCGCAGCGGCCTTGGCCAGCATGTCGCCGGACACGTCGCTGCCGTAGATCGACAGGGCATCGCCCGGCGCGGCACGCGCGCCGGCCTCGCGCCTAGCGTCCAGCGCTTGCGCCTTCAGGCGCTGCCACGCGCCGACATCGTAGTGCTTGAGCTTTTCGAATCCGAAACGCCGGTCCACGCCTGGCGCGATGCCTAGCGCGATCTGCGCGGCCTCGGCGATGAACGTGCCGCTGCCGCACATCGGATCGAACAGCGGCGTGCCTGGTGTCCAGCCGGTCAGCCGCAGGATCCCGGCGGCCAGATTCTCGCGCAATGGCGCGGCGCCTTTGTCTAGGCGCCACCCGCGCTTGAACAACGGCTCGCCGGAGGTGTCCAGGTACAGCGTGCAGTCCGTGGCGGTCACGAACGCCTGCACCCGCACGTCGGGTTCGACGGTGTCGATGCTGGGCCGCGCACCGGTCTGCTCGCGCAGCCGGTCGCAGATCGCGTCTTTGACGCGCAGCGTCGTAAATTCCAGACTGCGCAGCGGCGACTTGATCGCGGTCACGTCCACCCGCAACGTGCGACTGGCGTCGAACCATTGCTCCCACGGCTGCTCGTGTGCCAGCGCGTAGATATCGTGCTCGTCGCGATAGGGCCGCGCGGCGATCTTCAGCAGGATCCGGCTGGCGATCCGCGAATGTAGGTTGGCCGCGATGGCGGCAGCCCATGCACCGTTGAACGGCACGCCGCCGGCCGCCGGCGCTTGCACGGCGAACGTCGGATCGGCGGCAAGCGCGGACAACTCGCCGAGTTCGACGGCGAGCGCGCCCTCCAGGCCGCGGGGGCAGGGGGCGAAGAATTCGAGGCGGGTGGCGAAGGACATGGGGAACGCGCCGGGCGCAAAACGGACCAGTGCGTATTGTACGTGGCCACGCGACGGATGGGCCGGCTCCGAGCCCCGATGTTCTGGCCGTGGGCGCTGCCGCGTCCGCCGCATCGGCCCGTACAGCCGCCAGACGGTACTTTGCCGTCCTGGGCAGATGGTAGAATGTTCGGCTATTTTGACCTTCCACCACGGAGAGACCAACGTGTTCATTTCTAATGCGTACGCCCAGGCCGCACCCGCCGCAGGCGGTGCCGCCGGCTTTATCCAGACGTACGGCTTCTTCATCGTGATGATCGCGGTGCTGTATTTCTTCATGATCCGTCCTCAGATGAAGCGGCAGAAGGAGCACCGGAACATGCTTGCCGCGATGGCCAAGGGCGACGAAGTGCTCACGTCCGGGGGCATCGTGGGCAAGGTCACGAAGGTCGGCGAGGCCTATGTTGGCGTCGAGTTGTCCGACGGCGTCGAGGTCACCGTGCAAAAGAGCGCGGTCTCGGCGATCCTGCCCAAGGGCACGATCAAGTCGCTCTGATCGCCGGCGTGTGTCCGGTCCGCGCGGCACGGCGCCTGGTGCGCCGACCGCGCGCCGAAGCGGACACAGCCCGGTGAGCGTCGCGCCAGAATTCCTCTGTCCGGTCATTCCATGAATCGCTATCCCCTCTGGAAATACGTCGTGATGCTGGTGGCGCTTGCCATCGGCTTGCTGTACACGCTGCCCAACTTCTTCGGCGAAGCGCCGGCGGTGCAGGTGTCCAGCGGCAAGGCGACGGTCAAGCTGGACTCGTCGGTGCTCAATACTGTCGAGTCGACGCTCGCCGCGAACGGTGTGCAGGCGGGCGATGTGACGTTTGACAACACGAGTCAGAACGCGACTATCCGCGTACGGCTGAAGGACACCGACACGCAACTGCGCGTGAAGGACCTGCTGCAAAAGGCGCTCAATGCCGATCCGGCGGATCCGACCTACATCGTCGCGCTGAACCTGCAATCGGCCTCGCCGCGCTGGCTAGCGTCGCTGCACGCGCTGCCGATGTACCTGGGCCTGGACTTGCGCGGCGGCGTGCACTTCCTGTTGCAGGTGGACCTGGCCGGCGCGCTGAACAAAAAGCTCGATTCGGACGCAGCTGATGCGCGTACGCTGCTGCGCGACAAGTCGATCCGCGATGGCGGCGTGAACCGCGTCGGCCAGACAGTGGTAGTCAACTTCGTCGATCAGGACGTCGCGAACCGCGCGCGCCAGCTGCTGTCGGACAACGTCACCGAGTTGACTTGGCAGGTGCAGCCGGCCGCCGGCGGCTACCAGGTCGTGGGCGCGTTCACCCCGGCCGCGCAAAAAACGGTGCTGGACAGCGCGCTAAAGCAAAACATCACAACGCTGCACAACCGAGTCAACGAACTCGGCGTCGCGGAACCGATCGTACAGCAACAGGGCGTGGACCGGATCGTCGTCGAACTGCCCGGCGTGCAGGACACCGCAAAGGCCAAGGACATCATCGGGCGGACCGCGACGCTCGAGGCCCGCATGGCCGATTACCAGAATCTGGTGCGCAACATCAACGATCCGGCGCCGGCTGGTGATGACCTGTTCACACAGGGCAACGGCGCGCCGGTGTACCTAAAGAAACAAGTGATCTTCACCGGCGACCGGATCACCGACGCATCGGCCGGTTTCGACGAGCACCAGCGTCCGGCAGTGAAGATCCGCCTCGATGCGCGCGGCGGACGGGTGCTGCGCGACGTGTCGCGCGACAACATCGGCAAGCCAATGGCGATCGTGTTGTTCGAGAAGAACAAGGGCGAGGTGCTGACGGTGGCGACGATCCAGTCCGAGCTTGGCGAAAACTTCCAGATCACCGGCCAGCCGACGCCCCAGGCGGCGACCGATCTCGCGCTGTTGTTGCGCGCTGGTTCGTTGGCCGCGCCGATGGAGATCATCGAAGAACGCACGATTGGACCAAGCCTGGGCGCGGACAACATTAGAAAAGGTTTCGACTCGGTGCAGTACGGGTTTGCCGCGATCGCGGTGTTCATGATCGCGTACTACATGCTGTTCGGACTGATCTCGGTGATTGCGTTGTCGGTGAACCTGTTGCTGCTCGTCGCGGTGCTGTCGATGATGCAGGCGACGCTGACATTGCCCGGCATCGCGGCGATCGCGCTGGCACTGGGCATGGCGATCGACGCGAACGTGCTGATCAACGAGCGCATTCGCGAAGAGCTGCGTCGCGGCGCGCCGCCGCAACTGGCGATCCAGAATGGCTTCTCGCATGCATGGGCGACGATCCTGGATTCGAACGTCACGACGCTGATCGCCGGGCTGGCGCTGCTCGCGTTCGGCTCCGGGCCGGTGCGCGGCTTTGCGGTTGTGCACTGTATCGGCATCCTGACATCGATGTTCTCCGCAGTGTTCTTCGCACGTGGGCTGGTGAACTTGTGGTACGGCGGCAAGAAGAAGCTCAAGTCGCTGGCCATTGGCCAGGTATGGCGTCCGGAAGGCGCGCCGGTCGCGTACGCCGAGCTTGCTCAGCAGGGGGCGTCCGGCGCGGCGCAGGCGCTGCCACGCACCCCGGGCGCCAAGCGCACGGGACCCAAACGCGCGGCGCGGCGCAATGCGCCAGCGGCGCCGCGGCCCGGCGATGCGCCCCTGTCGGAACGCACACCGCAACGTGATGCGCCGGTCAAGCCGGGCCAGTCCCGCTGACCACGCTCGGAGACCCTCATGGAATTTTTCCGGATTCGCAAAGACATTCCGTTTATGCAGCGGGCGTTGATCTTCAACGTGATCTCGCTCGTGACGTTCCTTCTCGCGGTGTTCTTTCTGCTGCATCGCGGTCTGCATTTGTCCGTCGAATTTACCGGCGGCACCGTGCTAGAAATCCACACGCCGCAAGCCGCGCAAGTTGACCCGATTCGCGGCGCGCTGGACAAGATCGGCTATGCCGATGCGCAGGTACAGACCTTTGGCACGTCGCGTGATGTGCTGATCCGGCTGCCGTTGAAGGGGGGGCTGTCGTCGGCGCAGCAAAGCGACCAGGTGATGGCTGCGCTGAACGGGCTTGATGCGCAGATCAAGCTGCAACGCGTGGAGTTCGTCGGGCCGCAGGTGGGCAAGGAGCTTGCGACCGACGGGTTGCTTGCGCTCGCGTGCGTGGTCGTGGGCATCGTGATTTACCTGTCGTTCCGCTTCGAATGGAAATATGCGATCGCCGGGATCATCGCGAATCTGCACGACGTCGTGATCATCCTGGGTTTCTTTGCGTTCTTCCAGTGGGAGTTCTCGCTGTCGGTGTTGGCCGCGGTGCTCGCGGTGCTCGGCTATTCGGTCAACGAGTCCGTGGTCATTTTCGATCGGATTCGCGAGACGTTCCGGCGCGAGCGCAAGATGACGGTCACCGAGGTCATCAATCATGCGATCACGAGCACGATGTCGCGCACGATCATCACGCACGGCTCGACGCAGATGATGGTGTTATCGATGCTCTTGTTCGGCGGCCTGACGCTGCACTATTTCGCGTTGGCGCTGACCATCGGTATCTTGTTCGGTATCTATTCGTCGGTGTTCGTCGCAGCGGCGCTGGCGATGTGGCTCGGGGTCAAGCGCGAAGACCTGATCAAGGAAAAGAAGTCGGGGTACGATTCGAACGATCCGAACGCCGGCGCGCAGGTGTAGCCGCGCTCGCCGCGCTGCGGCGTGTTGGCCGGTCCGTGATGACCGGGACCGGCCAATTGCTACGGCGCTACAACCACTGCGGCCGCTACAACCGGCTCGCGCGTTTAGCGCACCGCGAGCCGCAAGCGCACCGCGAACAGCGCAACGATGCTAATCGCCGCCGCGAAGATCATGTAGAAGCCAGGCGCCACCTTAGTGCCGGTCGATGCGATCAACCAAGAGATGATGAACGGTGCAAAGCCGCCGAAGATCGTCACGGCAATGTTGTACGACAACGACAGCCCGGTCGTGCGGATACTGACCGGGAAAATCTCCGAGAGCAACCCGGGCAGCGTTGCGAAATAGCCGCTCATCAGAAAGCCGAAGATGATCTGCACGACCAGCAGCGTCGCCAAGGTCGGATGCGAGACCAGCGTCGCAAACGCAGGGTAGATCAGCACGAGGATCGCGATCGCCGACGCGAGCATGATACCGGTGCGGCCGTGCCGGTCGGACCAGTGGCCCACCAATGGCGACACGACCAGCTGGATCATGCCGGTCAACAGGATCGCGGCGAACGACGCCGATGCCGGCAGGCCGAGCTGCTTCACCGCAAAGGTCGGCATGAACAGCACGACATACGTGGACACGGTGGCCAGAATCACCACACCGATGGCGATCAGCAAACGCTCCTTCTGCGTCGCGAGCGTATCGCGCACGGGTGTCAACGTGGTTTTGCTCGACGTCTCGGCTGCGACGAACTCGGGCGTCTCATCGACGCGCTTGCGGATATACCATGCGACCGGCCCAATCAACAGTCCGAAGAAAAACGGGATCCGCCAGCCCCATGCATCCATTTGCGCGGGCGACAGGTTGCCATTGAGCACGACGCCGAAGCTGGCTGCGAGCAGCGTCGTGAGCCCCTGGCTGGCGACTTGCCAACTGGAGAGAAAGCCGCGGCGCTGCGGCATGTGCTCAGCCAGGAACGCGGTGGCGCTGCCAAACTCGCCGCCGGCGGAAAAGCCTTGCAGCAATCGCGCGATGACTAGGATTAGCGGCGCGGCCAGGCCGATGGTCGCGTAGGTGGGCAGCACGGCGATGATCAGCGTGCCGACCATCATCAGCAAGATCGACAGCGACAGCGCGGCCCGGCGGCCGGCGCGGTCCGCATAAGCACCGAGCACGATGGCGCCCAGCGGCCGCATGAAGAACGATACGCCGAACGTGCCCAAAGTGAGCAGCAACGATATCGTGTCGTTGCCGGCCGGGAAGAATTGCCGGGAGATGACAACCGCAAAGAAGCCGTAGGCGACCAAATCGAACCATTCGAGCGCGTTGCCGATCGAGGCGGCGGCCACTGCGCGCCAGACCTTCGGCCGCACGGCCGGGGCGACGGAGGACGACGAGACAGATGCACCCATGCGAGTTCCTTATCCTATGGACTGTGTTGACGAATGCCGTCGCCTAATCGTTGCACGCACAATGAATTACCTGGCGCCGGTGCCTGCGTGCACGCCACCTTAGCGGTAAGGTCGTCGGATTTCAACCGGTCGCGTTCACTATTGTTTGATGCCTTCGACCTGGATCTGGAGCGTGGTCTGCATGTTGAAGCCGTAGGACTTGCCATAGCCCAGCCCGAAGTCAGCGCGGTTGAAGCTGGCTTTGGCATCGGCGCCGCACCACCAGCGTTTGAGCATCAGATGCTGCTTGCATTGGAACGAGTCTAGCGTCAGCTTCAGCGGCTTGGTGACGCCGTGCAACGTCAGCGGACGGCGCGAAAGTCAGCCTCTCCTGATAGGAAACAATGCAGTAGTATTTCGCTCGAATCCATCCCTCTGTTAAACGAGGCAACGCCGGCGCCATGCTTTGCTAAGATGGGGACCGCCGCATGGCGCTTACCGGAACCGTCGAACCCGTATGGACCCTACCGAGCTGATTGCGTGTCACCAGTGCGACGCGCTGCATTACAAGCGCGCGCTGCATTCGGGCACAGTGGCGCGCTGCGCTCGTTGTGGCGCAGTGCTGTATCGTGGCCTGTCCGAGCGGCTGGACCGGGTAACCGCGATGACGCTTGCCGCACTGATCACGTTCGTGATCGCGCAGGCCGCGCCGATCGTGCAGTTGGAGACCAACGGGATCGCCACCCAGACTACGCTGGCCGCCGCGATTGCCGCGCTGTGGGCCGAAAACAGCCAGGTGATTGCGATGCTCGTGTTGTGCTCCACGACGCTATTTCCACTCGCCGAATTGTGTGCGCTACTCTACTTGCTGTTCTCGTTGCGCGCCGGCATTCGCCCGTATGCGTTCGACGAGTTGTTGCGGATGATCCAGTGGATCCGGCCGTGGGGCATGATCGAGGTATTCATGCTCGGCGTTCTCGTCGCGTTGGTCAAGCTGTCGAGCCTGGCGGAGATGCGCCCGGAAGCGGCGCTGTTCGCGTTCGGCGCGCTGACGCTGATGATCGCCTCGGTGGTGACGTTCGATCCCCGCGTGCTATGGGACGTCGCGGACCGACTCGACGAAGGCGTCACCACGTGCAGTCGCGCGACGAGGCATTCATGAGCGCGCCGCGCACGAGCTATCCGAGCGCGCAGCGCGCTGGCCTGGTAGCGTGCCATGCGTGCGGGCTGGTGTCGCCGTTGGTGCGCACCGGCGAACGGCAGTGCTGTGCGCGTTGCGGCGCGACGCTGCACGTGCGCAAACCGGATTCGATTGCGCGCACGTACGCGTTCTTGATTGCCGCGGCGATTATGTACGTGCCGGCGAACTTGCTACCGGTGATGCATACGTCGTCGTTGCTCGGCTCGCAGGACGATACGATCATGTCCGGCGTCGTCTATTTCTGGACCTCTGGCGACTGGCCGCTGGCCGTGATCGTATTCGTGGCGAGCATCCTCGTGCCGATGCTCAAGCTCGCTGTGCTGACGCTGCTGGCCATCACGGCCCAAACCGGTTCGAGATGGCGGCCGTTGCAGCGCACGCGGTTGTATCGCGGCATCGAGGCGATCGGTCGCTGGTCGATGCTGGATATCTTTGTCATCACGCTGACTGTCGCGCTGGTGCGCTTTCGCTCGCTCGCGGAAATTACCGCCGGACCCGGTGCGGTTGCGTTCGGCGTAGTCGTCGTACTCACGATGATCGCCTCGATGCAGTTCGATCCCCGCTTGATCTGGGACAACATCGAATCGTCAGGAAAGGAACATGAATAACAAAAACAACACCACCGGGACCGGCTCGCCAGAGGCGGGGCCGGGCGACCCCGTTGGGGCGGCTGGCGGTCGCGTGCCGCCGCATCTGCCCGAGCCGGTTGTGCAGCGCAGGAGCCGCTGGTTGCCGTCGCTGGTCTGGGTGATTCCGCTGATCGCCGCGCTGGTCGGCGTGTCGCTGTTCGTGAAGACGGTGCTGGAGCGCGGGCCGACAATCACCATCACGTTCAAGACGGCCGAAGGGCTTGAGCCGGGCAAGACACAGGTCAAATACAAGGATGTGGCGATCGGCGCTGTGAAGACCATCACGCTGTCCAAGGATCTAGCCACCGTGCTCGTGACCGTCGAGTTGACCAAGCAGGCCGAGGACTTTGCCGTCGCCGACACGCGCTTCTGGGTCGTACGGCCGCGCGTGGCGGCCAGCGGTGTATCGGGACTAAGCACGCTGCTCTCGGGCGCCTATATTGGTGTGGACGCCGGCCGTTCGCGGGAAACGCGCAAGCAGTTCGTCGGACTCGAACAGCCGCCGCCGGTCACGCGCGATCAGAGCGGGCACCAATTCGTGCTGCACGGTGACAACCTGGGATCGGTCGACATCGGCTCGCCGGTGTTCTATCGGCGCGTGCAGGTCGGGCAGGTAGTGGGCTACAGTCTCGACCCGAACGGCACCGGCGTGACGATGCAAGTATTCGTTAATGCGCCCTATGATCAGTACGTCGGTAAGAACACGCGCTGGTGGCATGCGAGCGGCGTCGACCTGCGGCTCGATTCGGGCGGCTTCAAGCTCAATACGCAATCGCTGGCAGCCGTGGTGATTGGCGGCATTGCATTCCAATCGCCGCCGAGCGAGCCCAGGGGCGAACAAGCGCGCAACGACGCCCATTTCCGCCTGGCGAGCGATGAGGCCGATGCGATGCGAACGCCGGACGGCGAGGCGGTGCCGTTCGTGCTGAACTTCAACCAGTCGCTGCGCGGCCTGTCGGTTGGCGCACCGGTCGATTTCCGCGGCATCGTGCTGGGTCAGGTGCGCTCGATCGGTATCGATTACGATCCGGTGAAGCAGGCGTTCCGGATGCCGGTGACCATCGAGTTGTACCCGGACCGTCTCGGGCCGCGCGTGCGCGAAGCGGCGCGCCCCGGCGGCGCGCGAGCGCGCGCGACGATGATCGAAAGCCTGGTGAAATCGGGGCTGCGGGCTCAGTTGCGCACCGGCAACCTGATCACCAGCCAGTTATACGTCGCGCTGGACCTGTTCCCGAATGCGCCGCCGGCCAAGGTGAACATGAGCCGCTCGCCGATCGAGTTGCCGACCGTGCCCAATACGCTGGACGAACTGCAACTGCAGGTGGCCGACATTGCGAAGAAGCTTGACAAGGTGCCGTTCGACGAGATTGGCGCGCGCTTGAACAGCACGTTGAAGAACGCGGACAGCCTGTTCAAGCAACTTGATACACAGCTTGCGCCGCAGGCCAAGGACACGTTGAGCGCGGCGCAGCAAACATTCCACTGCGCACAGTCGTCATTGCAACAGGATTCGCCGCTGCAGACCGACGTGCGGCAGGCGCTGCAACAGCTGACTCGTACGCTGCAGTCGCTCAATGCGCTGTCGGACTATCTCGAACGTCATCCTGAATCGCTGCTGCGCGGCAAGGGGAGAGATCAACCATGAAGTCGTGCCGATCTTCGCGGCGCTGTCCCGCGCACATCGCGCCTCTTGTCGCCCTGTGCGTGGCGGCATTGCTCGCGAGCGCGTGTGGCAGTGTGGTGCCCGATCGCTTTTATACACTGACGGGGCCGGCACGCGGGGCGCCGCGTGCGGCACCGGCGGGGTTCTATATCGAGTTGATGCCGGTCGACGTGCCGCAGCAAGTGGCTCGCTCTCAATTTGTCGTCACGACCGGCCCGGGCCAGGTGGATCTGCTTGAGCACGAGCGGTGGAGCGCGCCGTTGTCTGACGAGGTGGGCCGCGCGCTGTCTGACGAACTGAGCCACGCACTCGGCGCGATCGATGTCTATCGCACGCCGTATCCGGCCACTGCGCCGGTGTTCCGGATCCACGTCAACGTGCAGCGCTTCGAATCGGCGCCCGGCGCGCACGTCGGTGTGGAGGCGACGTGGAGCGTGCGCGCGTTGCCCGACGGGGTGCCCGTGACATGCCACAGCACAATCGAGGAGCCCGTTACGGCCGGCTATGATGCGCTTGTGGCCGGTCATCGGCGTGCGCTGCAACGCTTGTCGGCTGACATCGTCGGCGTAGTGCGCAGGCTTGAGCAGTACCGCTCCGCGCCCGTGCCCGCGGCTTCTGCCTCGGCATCCGCATTGGCACCGGCATCGGCGTCGGCATCGGCGCCAAGCGGGCGCACCGGCATCGCGCCACCAGGGGCAGCGCCGGATTCGGCGCTGTGATGTCCGGCTCTTGTTTAAGTGCGCGAGCCGCTATTCGACGCCGCGTGCGCGGTCCGCGTGAAAGCGCGTCACGAACGCGTTGAACGTTCCCGCTTCGATGGCATCGCGGATCTCCTGCATCAGGTTCAAATAGTAATGCAGATTGTGGATCGTGTTCAGCTGCGCGCCGAGGATTTCACCGACGCGATGCAGGTGGTGCAGGTACGCGCGCGAAAAGTGGCGGCATGTATGGCAGGCGCAGCTTTCATCCAGCGGCCGCGTGTCGTTGCGGTGCATTGCGTTGCGGATCTTCAAGTCGCCGAACCGCGTGAACAGCCAGCCGTTGCGCGCGTTGCGTGTGGGCATCACGCAATCGAACATATCGACGCCGGCAGCCACGCCGGCCACCAGGTCCTCCGGCGTGCCGACTCCCATCAGGTAGTGCGGCTTGTCGACCGGCAGCCTGGGGCCGATGTGTTGCAGTACGCGCAGCATGTCCTCCTTCGGTTCGCCGACTGACAGGCCGCCGATCGCGTAGCCGTCAAAGCCGATATCCGACAGCCCCGCAAGCGATTCGTCGCGCAGTGCCTCGTACATGCCGCCCTGCACGATGCCGAACAGTGCGTTTGGATTGGCAAGGCGCCTGAATTCGTCGAGCGAGCGTTTAGCCCAGCGCAGCGACATCTGCATCGAACGTGCCGCGGCATCATGCGAGGTAGGCACGCCGTCGGTTGCGTACGGGGTGCACTCGTCGAACTGCATCACGATGTCGGAGTTCAGCACCTTTTGCACCTGCATTGACACCTCGGGCGACAGGAACAGCCGGTCGCCGTTGATCGGCGACGCAAACGTCACGCCGTCCTCGGTGATTTTGCGCAACTCGCCGAGCGAGAATACCTGGAAGCCGCCGGAGTCGGTCAGGATCGGTCGTTGCCAACCCATGAAGCGATGCAAGCCGCCATGCGCGGTGATCGTATCGAGTCCTGGACGCAGCCATAGATGAAACGTGTTGCCTAAGATGATCTGTGCGCGGATGTCCTCAAGCTCGCGTGGCGCCATGGCCTTGACCGTGCCATAGGTGCCGACCGGCATAAAGATCGGCGTGTCGATCGTGCCGTGGTTCAGCGTTAGTCGGCCGCGCCGTGCGAGGCCATCGGTGCGCAAGAGGTCGAATTTCAACATGATGGGTTCAAGGCGGGCTCGTGGGCGGTGCGCGATGACGGCGAGCGCGGGTGGCGATGTCGGGTCATGGCTGTGCAACGGACGCGGCCCGCGTGAGCAGCATCGCGTCGCCGTAGCTGAAAAAACGGTAGCGTTGCGCGATCGCGTGGCGGTACGCGAGGCGGATCGGCTCGACACCGGCGAATGCGGACACCAACATCAGCAGCGTCGACTTCGGCAAATGAAAGTTCGTCACGAGCCGGTCGATGACGCGGAACTGGTAACCGGGCGTAATGAAGATGTCCGTTTCGGCATGGACCGCATGCAGCTCACGGCCATCGCGCTCGGCATCGCGGGCTGCCGCTTCTAGTGCGCGCATCGACGTCGTGCCGACCGCGATCACCGAGTGTCCCGCAGCTCGCGTGGCTTCGATTGCTTCAACGAGTGCTGGCGGGATGTGGTACCACTCGCTGTGCATCTTGTGCTGTGCAATGTCGTCGGTGCGCACCGGCTGGAACGTGCCGGCACCCACGTGCAGCGTCAACGTGGCACGGCGCACGCCGCGCGCATCCAGCGCAGCCAGTGTTGGCGCATCAAAGTGCAGGCCGGCGGTGGGCGCTGCGACCGCGCCTGGCGTCGTCGCGAACACGGTTTGATAGCGTGCCTCGTCGTACGTGTCGGGACTGTGCTCGATGTAGGGCGGTAGCGGCAACCGCCCATACCGGTCAATCAATTCGATGCAGTCGTGCGGGAAATGCAGCGTATGAAATGGCTCGACGCGCTCGCCGACGCTCACGTCGAATGCGCCTGCGAGCCGGATTGTCGAACCCGGCGCGGGGCGCTTGCTTGCACGGATTTGCGCGAGTGCGGTGCGCAGACCGGTCACGCGCTCGATCAGCACCTCGACGCGTCCGCCGCTCGCCTTGACCCCGTCGAAGCGGGCCTTGAGCACTTTCGTGTCGTTGAACACCAGCAGGTCGCCGGGCTCGATGCAAGCCGGCAGTTCACCGAAACGGTGGTCCAGCAGTGCGCCGCTCGGCGTGACTTCGAGCAGGCGGCTCGCGCTGCGTTCGGGCAACGCATGCTGTGCGATCAGCTCCGGGGGCAGATTAAAATCGAAATCGGACAGCGTGTACATGAAATAGGACGGGCAGCGCAACGGCACGCTCGCGCAACCGCGCTACCCTGATGCACAATGCAGGGCCGTGCCAATAAAATCGATATTGTACTTGCGATAGCCTGATGCCTTTGTCCCGTTATCCGCAGCCGGTGTTACCGCGATCAGGTGAACCCGATGCCGTGCCTGACGATGCCGCCGCAGGCGGTGCCGCCGTGCCCGGGCGCGCCGCCGTCGGGCCGTCGGCACAGCGCTCCCCGGCGGCCACGGTCGGCGACAAGGCTGCGGTCCAAGCCGCTGCTGACACGGCTGCCCAAGCTGTCGGCAGTCCCGCCATTCGGCCCGCTGGTAACGATTCGGCTAAGCCTACCGACAAGGCTGCGACGGGGCCCACCATCCAGGCCCTGGCTGAACCTGCTACCGACGCTTCGGCCAAGCTCGCTACCGACGCTCCAGCCAAGCCCGCTACCGAGACTTCAGTCAAACCCGCCGCCAAGGCGGCGGCCAAGCCCGCCGGCAAGTCGGGTGGCAGGCCGAGCGATAAATTGGCTCGGCTGGGGCTGGCGCGTGACATCGACCTGGTGCTGCATTTGCCGATGCGCTACGAGGACGAGACGACGCTGACGCCGATCGGCAAATTGCTGCCGGGCATGACCGCGCAGGTCCAGGGTGAAGTGGTGGACAACGAAATCGCCTACCGACCACGCCGCCAGATGCTGGTACGGCTGCGCGACGAGCATGGCGATGCGCTGATGCTGCGGTTTCTGAACTTTTGGGGCTCCCAGACCCGGCAACTCGCGTCTGGCGCGCGCTTGCGCGTGCGTGGCGACGTGCGGGGGGGCTTCTTCGGGATGGAGATGGTGCACCCGGCATACCGAGTGGTCGAAGACGATGCGCCGTTGCCTGACGCATTGACGCCTGTGTATCCGAGTACGGCCGGCGTATCGCAGGCGTATTTGCGCCGTGCGATCGACAGCGCGCTGCAACGCACACCCTTGCCGGAGTTGCTGCCGCCGCGGATCGCCGACGCGTTCCTGGCCCCGCTTGGGGTGCCGTCGCTGGCCGATGCGGTGCGCACGCTGCATCACCCGCGTGCGGATGCGGATGAGGCCGCCCTAATGGACCGAACCCATCCGGCGTGGTTGCGGATCAAATTCGAGGAGTTGCTCGCGCAGCAATTGTCGCTCAAACGCGCGCATGACGAGCGGCGCTTGCGCGCCGCACCGGCAATGGCGCGTCGTCCCGCCGCTGATCGCGACGCGCTCGTCACGCGGTTGCATGCCGCACTGCCGTTCCAACTGACCGGCGCGCAGCAGCGGGCCAGCGAGCAAATTGCGGTGGATCTGGCCGCGGCGCATCCGATGCAGCGGTTGCTGCAGGGGGACGTGGGCAGCGGCAAGACGGTGGTCGCCGCGCTGGCGGCGGCGCAGGCGATTGATGCCGGCTACCAGGCGGCGCTGATGGCCCCCACCGAGTTGCTGGCCGAACAACATGCGCGCAAACTGCGCGGCTGGCTCGAGCCGCTGGGTGTGCGCACTGCGTGGCTGGCCGGTAGCCTGAAGGCGCGTGATAAGCGCGCCGCACTGGAGGCGGTGGCCAGCGGCGACGCGCAGCTGGTGGTCGGCACGCATGCGATGATCCAGGAGGCGGTGAAATTCGCCCGGCTTGGTTTGGTGATCGTGGACGAGCAGCACCGCTTTGGCGTCGAGCAGCGGCTTGCATTGCGCGCGAAGGCGCAGGCCGAAGCCGCGGTGTCGGGGTTCCAGCCACATCAATTGATGATGTCCGCGACGCCGATTCCGCGCACGCTCGCGATGACGTACTACGCGGACCTGGATGTGTCCACGATCGATGAGTTACCACCGGGGCGCACGCCGGTGCTTACCAAGCTGGTATCGGACGCGCGTCGCGATGAAGTGATTGCCCGCGTGCGCGAGGCCGCCCTGGCTGGACGCCAAGTGTACTGGGTGTGCCCGTTGATCGAGGAGAGCGAGGCGCTGCAACTGCAGACTGCCGTGGACACCTATGAGACACTCGTCGTCGCGCTGCCGCAGCTGCAGGTGGGGCTGGTGCACGGTCGCCTGGCGGCAGCCGACAAGGCCGACGTGATGGCGCGCTTTACCCGCAATGAGATTCATTTGCTGGTAGCGACCACGGTGATCGAGGTTGGCGTTGACGTGCCCAATGCGTCGTTGATGGTGATCGAGCACGCGGAGCGCTTCGGCCTCGCGCAATTGCACCAATTACGCGGCCGGGTCGGCCGGGGCAGCCAGTCGTCGGTGTGCCTGCTGATGTACGCCAGCCCGCTGTCGTTGGCGGCGCGCGAACGACTGCGCACGATGCGCGAGACCACAGACGGTTTCGAGATCGCGCGCCGGGATCTGGAGATCCGTGGCCCAGGCGAATTCCTTGGCGCGCGGCAATCCGGCGCAGCGATGTTGCGCTTTGCAGACATCGAACAGGATGCTTGGCTGATCGAGCCGGCACGGCGCGCGGCCGAGCGGCTGCTGGGCGAGTATCCGCAGGCCGCCGCCGCGCACTTGGCACGTTGGCTCGGCAGCCGCGAGCAGTACTTGAAGGCGTGAAGGTGAGAAGGCAGGTTTCCGGCCATGCCGGCGAGGGGGATAAAGGCCCCTTGGCAAATGGGCCGGCAACGCGTATAAGAGAAATCTATCGAAAGTATCGCCTTGATTAGTCGATAATGACGCTCACCGAACTCAAGTACATCGTTGCCGTTGCCCGGGAACGCCATTTTGGCCGGGCGGCGGAGGCGTGTTTCGTCAGCCAGCCGACGTTGTCGGTCGCGATTAAGAAGCTCGAGGACGAACTGAACGTTCAGATCTTCGAGCGTGGTACCAGCGAGGTCAGCGTCACGCCGATCGGCGAGCAGATCGTCACCCAGGCGCAACGTGTGCTCGAGCAGACGCTCGCAATCAAGGAAATCGCCAAGCAGGGCAAGGATCCGCTGGTCGGGCCGCTGCGGCTCGGCGTGATTTATACGATCGGCCCGTATTTGCTGCCGGCGCTGGTCAAGCAGATGATCGAGACGGTGCCGCAGATGCCGCTGATGCTGCAGGAGAACTTCACGCTGAAGCTGATCGAACTGCTCAAGCAAGGCGAGATCGACGTCGCGATCATGGCGCTGCCGTTCCCGGAAACCGGCTTGATGGTCCGTGCGCTGTATGACGAACCGTTCGTGGTCGCGCTTCCTGCGGGACACCCGTGGGAGCGGCGCAATGCGATCAATGCCGAGGACCTGAAACAGGAAACGATGTTGCTGCTGGGCAGCGGCCACTGTTTCCGGGACCATGTGCTGGGCGTGTGCCCGGAGCTAATGCGCTTTTCGCAGAACGCGGACGGGATTCAGAAGACGTTCGAGGGCAGCTCGCTGGAGACGATCCGTCACATGGTGGCCAGCGGCGTGGGCATCACCGTGCTGCCGCGCACCTCGGTGCAGGAAGTACGCGCGCATGCGAGCGGCGTGGACAATGGCCTGCTTAGCTACGTGCCGTTTACCGAGCCGCAGCCGGACCGGCGCGTGGTGCTGGCATGGCGCAAGAGCTTCACGCGGATGCCGGCGATCGATGCGATCTGCGATGCGGTCCGCGCGTGCGAGTTACCCGGTACGCGCAAACTCGAATTGCCCGCCGCGGTCAACTGACTGTTTTTTTCCACGGAGGCCATGATGTCACTTCACCCCACTCGTAACACGCTGCCCGAGGACATCCGCCGCCAATCGATCGGCTTGCTTGGACAGTCATTGATCACGGCAATCGATCTTCAGCGGCAGGCGAAGCAGGCGCATTGGAATGTCCAGGGGCCACAATTCATCGCATTGCACCTGTTGTTCGACGAAGTCCACTCGGCAGCGGTCGAATGGGCGGACTTGAGTGCCGAGCGACTGGTCGCACTTGGCGGCACAGCGGATGGCCGCATTCAGCAGGTCGCCGGCCAATCGCCACTGCCGCCGTATCCGCTCGAACTCAGGGATGGCAAGGACCACGTCCGGCAACTTGCCGATGCGTTGGCCAAGTACGGCCAGCAGGTCCACCAGGCGATCATCGCAACGGCCGACGTCGGCGACCCGACATCGTCCGATCTGTTCACCGAAATTTCCCGCGGCGTGGACGAACACCTGTGGAAGGTCGACGCGCATCACTACGGGTGATGGCCTGCGCGCCGGTCCGCTGTCCGGGCGGCCCGGCCCACGCGAAGCGGCGCGGCGCGACCAGCAGGCGGCAAACGACAAGCAGCAAGCAGCGGCCTACGCGCGTTTTCACCTAGAATAACGGATCACGACGTTTCGATCCGAGTGCTGCATGATGTCCACGCTAACCTTGCGTCTGCCGTTGTATTTCCGCCTGCTGCGGCTGCACAGGCCGATCGGCAGCGTGCTGCTGCTGTGGCCGACGCTCAATGCGTTATGGGTAGCAGCAGACGGCCATCCCCCCGCCTATATCGTTGCGATCTTCGCGATTGGCACTGTTCTGATGCGCTCGGCCGGATGCGCGGTCAACGATTACGCAGACCGCGATTTCGACAAGCATGTGAAGCGCACGCAGGATCGCCCTCTCACGTCGGGCCAGATTGCCCCGTGGGAAGCACTTGCGGTAGCGGCCGTGCTTGCGCTGGTGTCGTTCCTGCTGATCCTGCCGCTGAACTCGCTGACCAAGTGGCTCTCTGTCGCGGCGCTGTTCGTGGCGGGCACGTATCCGTTTATGAAGCGCTTTTTCGCGATTCCGCAGGCCTACTTGGGCATTGCGTTCGGCTTCGGGATCCCAATGGGGTTCGCCGCGATCCAGGGCCATGTGCCGCCGCTCGCGTGGCTGATGCTGCTGGCGAACGTGTTCTGGTCGCTCGCCTACGACACCGCCTACGCGATGGTGGACCGCGATGATGACATCAAGATCGGCATTCGCACGTCCGCATTGACGTTCGGCCGTTTCGACGTGCTGGCCGTGATGCTGTGCTACGCAGCGATGCTGGGCATTTATGCGTGGATCGGCTATGCACGGCACTGGTCCGTCGCGTACTGGGCTGGATGGGCGGGCGCACTCGGCTGTGCAGCGTACCACTACACGTTGATCCGCGACCGCGACCGGATGCGGTGCTTTGCGGCGTTCATGCACAACAACTGGCTCGGCGGTATTCTGTTCGCCGGTCTCGCCGCGCACTATGCAAGCACGGGGCTCTAAGCGCGCGGCGCCTGCTCATTGTTTGCCGAACGCGCCGCCCATCTGGATCGCTCGGGTGTGGGCCGCCAACGCGCCGCGTACGATCGCCGCGCCGATGCCGTCGGCCTCGAAGGACTCGAGCGCGGCGGCCGTTGTGCCACCTTTCGAGGTCACGCGCTCGCGCAGCACGCTGGCGGACTCGCCTGACTGTGCGGCCAGTTGGGCGGCACCGGTGAACGTGGCGAGCGCCAGGGCGCGCGCCTGTTCATCGTCGAGTCCCAATTGGCGCGCGGCGCGCTGCAGGGCCTCGATGAAGTAGAACACGTAGGCCGGGCCGCTGCCGGAAATGGCCGTCACTGCATCGATTTTCGATTCATCGTCGCACCACACGATCTCGCCGACCGCGCGCAGCACCCGCTCGGCGAGCGCTCGGTCGGTATCATCGACACCGTGTAGCGCTGCCAGACCGGTTACGCCCATGCCAATCAGCGCTGGGGTATTGGGCATCGTGCGCACCACGCGCGGGTAGCCGTTGAGCCAATGCGAGATGTCTGCCGCGCGGATCCCGGCGGCAATGCTGATGATCAGCTGCGCACGCAGCCACGGCGCGAGCGATTCGACCACGGTTTTCATCACCTGAGGCTTGACCGCGATGACGATCGCATCGTAGTCGCCGAGCGAGGCGTCGACAGCGTCGCCGGTATGTATCGAGTGTTGTTGCGCCAAGCGCGCGCGCGCGTCGGCTGACGGGTCGATGGCGTACAGGTCGGCGGTCGGGATGCCACGCTTGAGCAGCCCGCCGATCAGGGCGGCGGCCATGTTGCCTGCGCCGATGAATGCAATTTTCATGGGGATTCCGTTCAGTGAGTGGGATAGGTTCGTGCGCCGAAAATCGCGGTGCCGACCCGCACGATCGTCGCGCCTTCGAGAATGGCCGCGTCCAGATCGGCCGACATGCCCATCGACAGTGTATCGAGGCCGAGGCCTTGTGCATTGACAGCATCGAATAGTTCGCGCAATCGCCGATGCGGCGCGCGCTGCGCGTGCAGCCCGGACACGGGCTCAGGGATCGACATCAGTCCGCGCAGCCGCAGCCGGGGCAGCGCCGCCACGTCGCGTGCCAGCGTGGCAACATCATCGGGCGCGACGCCGCTCTTGGACGCCTCGCCACTGACGTTGACCTGCACGCAGACATTGAGCGGCGGCAGGTGGGCGGGCCGTTGCTCGGACAGCCGGTGCGCGATCTTGAGTCGGTCGACCGAATGCACCCAGTCGAACTGCTCAGCGACCGGCCGCGTCTTGTTCGACTGCAGTGGCCCGATGAAATGCCATTCGAGCGACGCACGCAACGGCTGCAGGGTGGCGATCTTGTCCAATGCCCCCTGCACATAGTTTTCACCGAACGCCTGCTGGCCCGCCGCGTGGGCGGCGCGTAGGGTGTCGGCCGGAAAGGTCTTGGACACGGCGAGCAATTGCACGCTCGCCGGATCGCGGCCGGCGGCCGCAGCCACCGCGGCAATACGTCGGCGGACTTCGTCCAAATGTTGCGCAATGAGGGAGGGCATGACGTGGAACGGGAAGGGTTTAATCGGACAGCAGGCGATCGACGAGTTCGATCCAATGCGCGACCGGCGTCGACGTGCCGCTTTGTAGGTGCGCAATGCAGCCCACGTTCGCCGAGACGATCATCTGCGGCTCGAGTGCCGACAAGCGTTCGAGCTTCTGGTTGCGCAGCGTGTAGGACAGCGCCGGCTGCAGCACCGAGTACGTGCCGGCCGAGCCGCAGCAAATGTGTGCGTCGGATGGCACACGCACTTCCAGGCCAAGCGCCTGGAGCAGCCGCTCGACGCGCCCGGTGATTTTCTGCCCATGCTGCAGCGTGCATGGCGGGTGGTAGGCGACCGTATGGATGCCGCGCCGGCGTAGGCGGGACGCGAGTTCGGCTTCATAGCGGGGCAGCAGCTCGGCCAGGTCCTGTGCCAGGCCGGCCACGTGCGCCGCCTTGTGGGCGTACGCTGGATCGTCGCGCAGCAGGTGTGCGTATTCCTTGATCGTTACGCCGCATCCGGAGGCATTGATGACGATGGCGGCGGCGCCCTGCTCGATGTGGGGCCACCATGCGTCGATGTTGCGGCGTGCGTCATCGAGCGCCTGTGCGTGGTACCCCAGGTGCAGCCGGATGGCACCGCAGCAGCCGGCGTCGCCGGCCACGACCGGTTCAATGCCGAGCGCGTCGAGCACGCGCGCGGTCGCTACGTTGATGTTGGGCATCATGCCGGGCTGCACGCAGCCGGTCAGCATTAGCATCTTGGTTGGGTGCCGCGCTGTTGGCCACGCGCGCGGACGTTGCCGTGGTGGCACCTTGTCGCGCAGCCGCTTGGGTAGCAGCGCACGCAAATGCTGTCCGAGCCGCATCGCCGGCGTGAACAGTGCCGCATTCGGCAGCAAGCTTGCCAGCAGGCGCCGTACGAGCCGCGAGCGCCAACGGCGCGGCACCTTCTGCTCGACAAGCTTGCGCCCGATTTGCGCCAGTCGCCCGTACTGCACGCCGGACGGACAAGTCGTCTCGCAATTGCGGCACGTCAGACAGCGGTCCAGGTGCAACTGCGTGCTACGCGTGACCGGTGCGCCCTCAAGCATTTGCTTGATCAAATAGATGCGCCCGCGCGGGCCGTCCAACTCGTCGCCGAGGATTTGATAGGTGGGGCAGGTCGCCATGCAGAAACCGCAATGCACGCATCTGCGCAGGATGGCATTGGCCTCGTTGCCGTCCGGTGTATTGCGAATGAAGTCCGCGAGATTGGTCTGCATCGCAGCAGTCAGAAGTCCGGGTAGAGCCGGCCACGATTGAAGATGCGTGCCGGGTCGAATACCGCTTTCAGGCGGCGATGAATGTTCATCAGCGGCGAGGGCAGCGGGGTGAACACACTGACGTTACGATTGTAGCGCGAACCGCAGCGAAACAGCGTCGCATGGCCGCCGGCCTGCCGCGCCGCCATGCGCACCGTCTGCGCATCGGTATCGGTGACCCACCAGCGCTGCGCGCCGCCCCATTCCATCAACTGGGCACCGGGTAACTGTAGCGGTTCGGTGATCGATGGCAGCGACAGGCGCCATAGCGCCGCGTCGGCTGGAATCATCTGAAAGAACGCATCGGTCTGCTCGCGCAGCCCCATCCAGAAGCGCTCGGCCTCCACCGCGTCGACCACCTCGCCGCCGAGCCTGTTGCGCGCGCTTTTGAGCGCGCTGTCCGCACCGCCCAGTCGCAACGCCAGCGTGCCGTTGCGCCATGCACTGGCGGTCAGCGGCAGCGGTCGGCCAGCCCATTCGTTGAGCTTGCGTACCGCGTCGGTGCCGTTCATGTCGAACTTCAGCGTCAACTCCGCATTCGGGCGTGGCAGCACTTTCAACGACACGTCTAGCAGCAGGCCGAGCGTGCCGAGTGAGCCGGCCATCAGCCGCGCGATATCGTAGCCGGCGACATTCTTCATCACGCGCCCGCCAAAGCGCAGCACGTCGCCGCGTCCGTTCATCACAGTCGTACCCAGCACGAAGTCGCGCGGCGCGCCCGCGCTGGCCCGGCGTGGGCCAGCCAGACCGGCGGCGATGCAACCGCCGATTGTCGCGCTACGACCGAAGTGCGGCGGCTCGAACGCGAGCATTTGACGATGCTCGGCCAGTGCCGCCTCGATGTCGGCCAACGGCGTGCCGCAGTACGCGGTGATCACCAGTTCGGCCGGATCGTAGGCGATGATGCCGCTTACCACGCGCGTATCGAGCACTTCCCCCTCGATGTGCTGGCCATACCACGACTTGGTGCCGCCGCCGCGGATCTGCAGCGGCACGCCGCGCTCGCTGGCTTGCATGACCTGCGAGCGCAGGCTCGCGTAGGGGTGTGGCATCTGCGTCATCGTGTCAGAACCTGGGCAACTCGGGATGCGGCAGCAGACCTCGATGGACCCGCATCCTGCCGTACTCGGCACAGCGCGCCCGCGTCGGGATGCCCTTGCCCGGATTCAGCAGCCCTGACGGGTCGAACGCGCGCTTGACCGCGAGGAACGCGTCGCGCTCCTGCGCACAGAACTGCACGCACATCGAATCGATCTTCGCGATGCCCACGCCATGCTCGCCGGTGAGCGTGCCGCCGAACGCCACGCAGGCCTCCAGAATTTGTGTGCCGAATGCCTCGGCGCGTCGCCACTCATCGGGATCGTTGCCGTTGAACAGGATCAGCGGATGCATGTTGCCGTCGCCCGCATGGAAGACGTTCATGCAGCGCAGCCCGTATTGGTTTTCCATCTCGGCGATGCGCGCGAGCAGCGGCCCGATCGCCCGCCGCGGCACGGTACCGTCCATGCAATAGTAGTCCGGCGAGATGCGTCCCGCGGCCGGAAATGCATTCTTGCGCCCGGACCAGAACTTGAGCCGCTCCGTCTCCGAGCGCGAGATCTGGATCCGCGTCGCGCCGTGCGCACGCAGCACCGCAGTCATGCGCACGATCTCGTCGGCAACCTCCTCGGGCGTGCCGTCGGACTCGCACAGCAGGATGGCCTGCGCGTCCAGGTCGTAGCCGGCCTGCACGAATTCCTCCACCGCGTGCGTGGCCGGCTTGTCCATCATTTCGAGGCCCGCAGGCACGATGCCGGCCGCGATGATCGCCGCGACCGCGTCGCCGCCCTTGACCACGTCATCAAAGCTGGCCATGATGACCTGCGCCACTTGCGGCTTCGGGATCAGCCGGACCGTCACTTCCGTGACGACGGCAAACATGCCCTCGCTGCCGATCAATACCGCCAACAGGTCCAGCCCTGCACAATCCGGCCCCAGTGAGCCGAACTCGACCAGCTCGCCCTCCATCGTGACCGCGCGCACGCGCAGCACGTTATGTACGGTCAAGCCGTATTTCAAGCAATGCACGCCGCCCGAATTCTCGGCGACATTGCCTCCGATCGTGCAGGCGATCTGCGATGATGGATCAGGCGCGTAGTACAGCCCGTATGGCGCGGCCGCCTCCGAGATCGCCAGATTGCGTACACCCGGCTGGACCGTCGCGGTACGCGCGTAGGGATCGATGTTGACGATCTTTTTGAGGCGCGCGAGCGACAGCACGATGCCATCGCGCAGCGGCATTGCACCACCGGACAGACCCGTGCCGGCGCCGCGCGGCACCACCGGCACGTTGAGCCGGTAGCATGTCTGCAGCACGTGCTGCACTTGCGATTCTGTCTCGGGCAGCACCACCGCGAGCGGCAGCTGTCGATACGCGGCAAGCCCGTCGCATTCGTACGGTGCCGTATCCTCGGCGCGATACAGCAGGCAATGCGTGGGCACAACCGTCATTAGCGCCTGAACCACTTCGCGTTGTCGTGCCGCGATAGCTTCTAGGGACGGTTCGACTGAAGCGTTCATAGCGTGCTCCGCGCGACGTGTCTAGTGCGGTCCGTGAAAGGCAAAGATCTTGCCAGGATTCATCAGATTGTGCGGATCGAGCGCATGCTTGATCGCTCGCATCGTGTCAACGGCATCCGCGCCATGCTCGTCGACGAGGAAATCCATCTTGTGCAGGCCGACGCCGTGCTCGCCGGTGCACGTGCCGCCAAAGCGCAGCGCGCGTGATACGAGCCGCTGGTTCAACTGCTCCGCCTCCTGAATCTCGGCCGGGCTAGCGGGGTCAATCAGCATCGCGACGTGGAAGTTGCCGTCGCCGACGTGGCCTACGATCGGACACAGCAGTGACGATTGCTTCAGGTCTGCCTCTGTCTGTTCGATGCATTCAGCCAGCCGCGAGATCGGCACGCACACGTCGGTGGTCAGCGCGCGGCAACCGGGGCGCAGCTGCAACATTGCAAAGTATGCGCTGTGCCGCGCGTTCCACAACCGGCTGCGCTCTTCCGGGCGAGTGGCCCATGCAAAGCCTTGCCCCCCATGTTGCGCGGCAATGTCCTGCACCGTCTGCGCCTGCTCGCGCACGCCGGTCTCGCTGCCGTGGAACTCGAAGAACAGCGTTTGCGTCTGCGGCAATGTCAGGTTCGAGTGGCGGTTGATCGCACGGATCGCGAGCGCGTCGACAAATTCCACGCGCGCCACCGGCACGCCGAGCTGGATCGTCTCGATCACGGTGCGCACGGCGTCGCCCATGCTCGGGAACGCGCACATGGCCGCGGAAATCGCTTCGGGCAACGGGTACAGGCGTACGGTGACCTCGGTGATCACGCCGAGCGTGCCTTCGGAGCCGACGAAGACGCGTGTTAGGTCGTAGCCGGCCGACGATTTGCGCGCGCGCGAGCCCGTGTGGATGATGCGTGCATCGGCTCGCACCACTGTCAAACCCAGTACGTTTTCGCGCATCGTGCCGTAGCGGACCGCGTTCGTGCCTGAAGCGCGCGTGGCGGCCATGCCGCCGATGCTCGCGTCGGCGCCGGGGTCGATCGGGAAGAACAAGCCGGTGTCGCGCAGCGCGTCATTGAGCGCCTTGCGCGACACGCCGGCTTGCACGGTGGCTGTCAGGTCGTGCGCGTCGATCGACAACACGCGGTTCATCTCGGACAGATCAATCGTCACACCACCCTGTACCGCGAGCAGATGGCCTTCGAGCGACGAGCCGTTGCCATACGGAATCACCGGTACCTCGTACTGCGCGCACAGTGCGACAATGGCCGCGACCTCCTGCGTTGTGCGGGCGTAGACGACTGCATCCGGCCACTGCGGATCGAACATCGACTCGTCGCGCCCATGGTGAGCGCGCACGGCTTCGGCGACCGAGACGCGTTCGTCGAATGCGGCCTTGAGCGCCTCGAGCAGTGATGGAGGGAAGGGCTTGCGCACGGCGGCACGCGCAATCGAATGAGTCACGGGGTGGTCTCCTGAACGCATGGCATGCAAGCGGGTCAACTGATTTGCTATTTTAAGCCAATGCGCATTGCCCAAGCCGCTTGCATCGCGAGGTAGGGTGCTGGACGAGACCGCGTGGCAGCATGCACGTCACTATAATGCGCGTCGGACACGGCAAACTGCCCTCGATCCGGTTGTCAATTACAGGAGCCATGATGGGAAACCGCTTGAGCAAGATCGTCACGCGCACAGGTGACGACGGCACCACCGGCCTGGGGAACACGAGCCGCGTGGCCAAGGACGATACGCGCATCGCGGCGATCGGCGACGTAGACGAGCTGAACTCATCGCTGGGCGTGCTGCTGGCCGAAACATTGCCGGCCCGTGTGCGGGAGATGCTCGTCGCGGTGCAGCACGATTTGTTTGACGTCGGTGCGCAGCTATGCATGCCGGGCGAGGTGATGATCGTGGGCGAGCATGTCGCGCGGCTCGACGACTGGCTCGAGTACTTCAATGCGCAACTGCCACCGCTGCGCGAGTTCGTTCTGCCCGGCGGCTCGCGGCCGGCTGCGTTGTCGCACCTGTGCCGCACCATTTGCCGGCGAGCCGAGCGCACGATCGTCGCGCTCGGCCATGAACAAGCCGTCGATGCGGCGCTGCGGCAGTACGTGAACCGCCTGTCGGACCTGCTGTTCGTCCTGGCTCGCGTGCTTAATGGCGAGACGGGCCAGCCGGAGGTGCTGTGGCGGCATGAGCGGGCGTAAGGGGCCGCTCATGCCGGTGTCACGGCATGGTGCCGCCAGCCCATTGCGGCGCATGGCCATGTTCCGCTGTCCGTCAATGGCCACCGCCGTCGATTGCATTGCGATGAATCGCTGTCGCCCGCCGTTGCCGGACCGCTTGGGCTAGTCCTTCGAGCACCGTCACGCTATCATCCCAGCCGATGCAGGCGTCGGTGACGCTCTGACCGTAGGTCAACTCGCAGCCGTCTTTCAAATCCTGGCGTCCCGCGACCAGATGGGACTCCACCATCACGCCGACAATGCGCTCGTCGCCGGCGGCGACTTGCCGAGCGATGTCCGCGCAGACCGGAATTTGGTTTTCGTGCTTCTTCTCGCTGTTCGCATGGCTTGCATCGATCATCACTCGCGCCGCCAGCCCCGACTTGCCGATTGCGGAGCACGCGGCATCGACGCTTGCTGCATCATAGTTCGGCGTTTTGCCGCCGCGCAGGATGAGGTGACAGTCCTCGTTGCCAGCAGTCGATACGATCGCCGAATGACCGCCCTTGGTCACCGACAGGAAATGGTGCGGTTGCGAAGCGGCCTTGATCGCGTCAACCGCGATTTTCACGTTGCCGTCGGTGCCGTTCTTGAAGCCGACCGGGCACGACAATCCGGAGGCCAGTTCCCGATGTACCTGCGATTCGGTGGTGCGTGCGCCGATTGCACCCCACGAGATCAAATCGGCGATGTATTGCGGGCTGATCATGTCGAGGTACTCCGTGCCGGCCGGCAGCCCGAGCGCGTTGATTCGCACCAGCAGTTCGCGCGCGGTACGTAATCCGTCGTTGATCTTGAAGCTGTTGTCCATGTAAGGGTCGTTGATCAACCCCTTCCAGCCCACGGTCGTGCGCGGCTTCTCGAAGTACACACGCATCACGATTTCCAATTCGCCGGCAAAGCGTTTGCGCTGCTCCACCAGGCGCTGTGCGTACTCTAGTGCCGCACGCGTGTCGTGGATCGAGCACGGGCCAATCACGACGATGAGCCGGTCGTCCATGCCGTGCAGGATCCGATGCAGCGATTGGCGAGCGTTGAAGATCAGGTCAGCGACGTGCTCCTCGCAGGGAAACTCCCGCAGCAGGTGCGCGGGCGGCGTCAATTCCTTAAGCTCGCGGATTCGGACATCATCGGTGTTGTGCAGGGCCATCATTGTTCTCCGGTTCAACGGTACGCGCCTCGCGCGCGGTGTTCGGGGCCTGGCGCTTGGCGAAAAAAAACCGCCAGGCGAGCTGGCGGTTTTTTCGGGAATGTGGGGTGATTCGCTTGTCCGTCACCCACCCTCTCGGTCCGCCAGCGGCCTGAGATGCCAAAAGAAATAAAAGTAAAACTTGGCGGACATCGCGAAATGCAAACGAATTGAAAGGTGGCGTCGGTTCCGAGTACGCCAACTTTATACTCTGGACGACCCCCCGTTGGCAACAGGGGAGCGACAATGACGACACATGATTGCGTCATTTCAATAAAAACCGCAATCCGCTTGCGGCATCTGCGCGATTGGCGTCATACCGTGCCACCCACCGTCATGCGGTCGATGCGCAGCGTCGGCTGCCCGACGCCGACCGGCACGCTCTGGCCTTCTTTGCCGCACACGCCCACGCCCGTGTCTAACGACATGTCGTTGCCGATCATCGACACGTACTTGAGCGACTCCGGTCCGCTGCCCACTAGCGTCGCGCCCTTGACCGGATAGGCAATCTTGCCGTTCTCGATCATGTAGGCCTCGGAGGCTGAGAACACAAACTTGCCGTTCGTGATATCGACCTGTCCGCCGCCGAAGTTGACCGCGTACAGGCCATGCTCGACCGACGCGATGATCTCGGCGGGATTCTTGTCGCCGCCCAACATGTAGGTGTTGGTCATGCGCGGCATCGGCAACGCGGCATACGATTCGCGCCGCGCGTTGCCGGTCACCTTCATCTTCATCAGCCGCGCGTTTAGCGTGTCCTGCATGTAGCCGGTCAGGATGCCGTCCTCGATTAGCGTCGTGCATTGCGTGGGGTTGCCCTCGTCATCGATGTTCAGCGATCCGCGCCGGTTCGCCAGCGTGCCGTCGTCAACCACCGTGACACCGTTGGCCGCGACCCGCTCGCCGATGCGTCCGGCGAACGCCGACGAGCCCTTGCGGTTGAAGTCGCCTTCCAATCCGTGGCCGATCGCCTCGTGCAGCAGTACGCCCGGCCAGCCCGGCCCGAGCACGACGGTCATCGTGCCGGCGGGCGCGGGGCGCGCCTCCAGGTTCACCAGCGCGGCATGCACCGCGTCGTCGACGTATCGCGCCAGCACTTCGTCGGTGAAGTAGCCATAGTCGTAGCGGCCTCCGCCACCGCCGGAGCCGAGCTCGCGGCGCCCGTTCTGCTCGGCGATCACGGTGACCGACATGCGCACGAGCGGACGCACGTCGGCGGCCAGTGCCCCGTCGCTGCGTGCTACCAGCACGACGTCGTATTCGCCCGCCAGGCCCGCCATGACCTGTGTGATGCGTGGATCCTTCGCGCGAGCCATTTTTTCGACGCGCTCCAGCAGTGCCACTTTCGCATTCGCATCCAGCGAGTGCAGCGGATCGGCCGGCCGATACAGGTCGCGGCCCGCGACGCCGTGCAACGCACCGGCCACCCGCACGCGAGCCTTTCCGCCCCCCGCACGGGCGATCGCGCGGGTGGCCTGGGCTGCTTGTGCCAGCGCTTGCGGCGACAAGTCATCCGAGTACGCGAATGCGGTGCGTTCGCCGGCTACCGCGCGCACGCCCACGCCCTGGTCGATGCTGAAGCTGCCCGATTTGACGATGCCTTCCTCCAGGCTCCACGCTTCGCTGCGGGTTGTCTGGAAGTACAGGTCCGCGTAGTCAACGCGATGGGAAAAAATCTCGCCCAGCGTGCGCACCAGGATGGCCTCATCGAGCCCGTAGCGCGTGAGCAGCAGGTCCTTGGCGGTGGCGAGATGGCAGAGGTTTGGTTCGATGATGTTCATGCGGGCTCGCCCGTTTGACTGGTAAATGGACAGGGGTTGGCGTTGCGACGGCACGATTCAAGCCGCGGGCGACCCTGCTGGAAGCGGTGTGGGCCGCCGCCGCTTTGCGGGCAACGACGCTGCGGTGCGCTCATGCCAGCACCCGATGCCGATACGCCGGCAAGCTCTGCCGCACCTGCGCGATACGTCGGACATCGATCGTGCCCGCGACCACGCCGGCACCGTCCGCGCGCACTGCGACGACCTTGCCCCATGGGTCCACCAGCATGCTGTGGCCCCATGTGCGGCGCCCGTTCTCGTGCGTGCCGCCCTGGGCCGCGGCCAGCACGTAGCATTGGTTCTCGACCGCGCGCGCACGCAGCAGCATCTCCCAGTGCGCGTGGCCGGTCGTGTATGTAAAGGCCGATGGCACGACGATTAGCGCGCAGTCGCCAAGCTTGCGATACAACTCCGGAAAGCGCAAGTCATAGCATACCGACAAGCCCACGCGGCCAAACGGTGCATCGAACGCGACGACGTCGGTGCCGGGCCGGATTGTGCGCGCCTCGTCAAACGACTCATCACCCTTTTCGAAGTTGAACAGATGGATCTTGTCGTAGCGAGCCACGGCCCGGCCTTGCGGGTCGAACACCAGCGTGGTGTTCATCACCCGCCCGGGTTCTGGCGCCACGAGCGGCAGCGTGCCACCGATGACCCACACGCGATGGCGCACCGCGACATCGGCGAGAAATTGCTGAATCGGGCCGTCGCCCGGCGTTTCCTGCACGGCCAGCTTGTCGGCGTCGCGGTGCCCCATGAAACAGAAATACTCGGGCAGCAGCACGAGTTGCGCGCCGCCGGCGGCGGCTTCGGCGATTAACTCGCCGGCGGCCTGCAGATTCCGCGACACGTCCGGCGTGCTGACCATTTGCAGCGCTGCCAGCGCGAACGTGCCGGGCGCGGCGCCGCTTGCGCGGAAAACGGAGTTGTTCATTGCCATGACACATAAGATTCAGGTCGGCCCATCTTACCGCGATCGCCCGGCACCTGCTCGACCTGCGGATGTGACCACGAGCCGGTCACCGCGTAGTGGCGCGCGAACGACTGCGAAATGGGGTCGGACAAGACCAGGCCGGCGACGAAAGTACCCAGGCCGAGCAGCGGGTTGACCACGGCCGTGGCCAGTGCCGCGGTACCCACGCTCAGCGATGGCGCCACCGTCACCAGCAGGTCCTGCTGCTCGCGTCCGAGATCCGCGTTGCCTTGCATCGTGACCTTTGCGGATGCACTGCTCAGCGTGAAATCGTCGGTCCTAGCGACGCCGTTGCGGATCGTGCCGGTAGCGGACACATTGTCAAACGGCAGTCCTTCGCCAAACAATGTGGTCAGATCCAACGTCGCCACGCGGGCGAGCGATTGCAGACTGAGCACGCCGAGCAGCTTGGCGGCGCCCGGATCGACCTTCAGGATTTGGCCATGCGACAGTCCGAGCGACAGGTTCCCGCTCAGCGTCGGATAATCGATGCGCGTCGGTCCGCCACGCCAGCCAACGTTGCCTGACAGCGTGCCATTGCCGCCCTTGAGCGTGCGGGGCAGGCCGAGACGGTCGAGCAGGGCACCGCCGTCGGCGATATCGAGCTTGAAATCTAGCACAGTACGCCGCGGGTTATCGTCGCCGCTGCCGCTGCCGCTGCCGCTGCCGCTGCCGCTGCCGCTGCCGCTGCCGCCGTTGCTGCTGCTGCCGCTATCGTTGCTGTTGCTGTTGCTGTTGCTGTTGCTGTTGCTGTTGCTGTTGCTGTTGCTGTTGCCGCTGGCGTTGGCGTTGGCGTTGGCGCGGCGCGTCGTTCTCCAGTTCGCGGTTGCCGACAGCTTGGCTGCCGGGTTTGTCACATCCAGCTTGTCCAATTGCCAGACTGGCGCGCCGTTTTCGTCGATGTTGCGTGCATTGACTTCTAGCCTGCCCAAGTTGTGTCCACGCACGGTAAGTTCGTTGACGATCAGGTCGATCGCCGGGACATGCTGCGCCGGCTCTTCGAGCGCGCGACTCACCAGTGTCGCCTCGTGGCTGTCCGGAATCACCAGTTTGGCCAGCCGCGCGTCAAGCTGCCCGTATGGGCTGCGCGGCGTCTTCGCGTGCCACGCGATATGGCCGGATACTTCGTCCGATGCAATATTCGCCTGCCATGCGCCCGGTGTTTGTGTCGCACCGACCACCACGTTTTCCCAGCGGCGGTTCAACAACGTCAACGTATCGAAGTGCAGGCCGACGCGGGTAGGCACGAGTGCCGCGACGTTGCCGGGCAGGCTGAGCGGGGCGGCCGTGTCCGGCGAACAAACTGATGGGCCGGCGCAAGCCGCAGTGGGGCACGAGGATGGCGCAGCGGCCACCGGCTCAGTTGATATGGCGTCGGCGGGGACCGACATGGCATCGAGCAGCGCGCGCCACGCGTCTGCGTCGAAGTGCGTCACGTCCACCGCCGCGGTCACGCCTTCACTGGGCAGCACCGCTTCCCGGTTCACGGCGATCGCGCCGCGCATGATGGCCAGCTTGTCGTGGTTGCCGCGCCGCACCAGATAAATGGCATTGAGCGGACCGAGTCGCGCATCCAGCCGACTGATGCCTGTCGTGGGTCGTTCACCGGCAGCCGTCGGCCGCAGGCGCAACGAGAATGGCATCGGCGCGCCCGCCGGTTTCGTGAATGGCGCCGGCAATTGCAGCGCCAGCCCGCTCAGATCGGAGGTGGCCGAGATGTCGGGCGGTTCGTTCTTGCGCGTGCGCATGGCCACCGAGTAAGGGGCGCCGCCCGACATGCGGGTGAGCAGCGTGGCCAGCGGCCCGGGCGGCACTGCATTCCGGGCTGCATCGGCGAGCAGGTGGCCCGACACGTCGAAGCTGCTTGATCCATCCTGCCGGAGCGCGCCGTCGGCGCGGATGTCGCCGCCAAGGAACTGGCCGGTGGCGCGCCCGATCGTCATCGTGTGCTCGGTGAAATCGACCTTGCCATGGATCTGCGTGATCGGCGGCAGCGCCGCGAGCCGCTTGCCGGGCACGAATAATACCGTATTGTCCGCTAGCGTAACCGAGCCGTTCACGCCGACATGCGGCTTGTCCGGATGGCGCGCAATCGCCAGCCGCAGCGCCAGCGTCGCGTTGCCTTTAGCCTGCACGGTCTCGCCCAGATGGTCGGACAGTACCGCGAGCGAGCTGTGATTCACGTAGTCGAGCATGTCGGCCAGCGGGCCACTGGCCACGCCATTGATCGCCAGATCCGAGTTCAGCGTGCCCAAATCGTCGATGCGGCCGGTCACCTGCGTGAGGGCGACACGTTGGTAGCGTGCGCGTTGGATATCAAAGCGCAGCACGTTCTGGTCCATCCGGAACAGCCCGTCGATGCCGTCGAACGCGGGCCATACCTGCGGCGTGCCGTTGCTCATCCGCTTCGGTGGGTGCGGCGTCGGATCGAATCCGCCGTCTCGAAACGGCGCAACGATCTTGAAGATGCCGGCTTGTGGGTCGTGCGTGTACGGGAACTCGGCCAGTTCGCCATGGATGGCGATCGTCGCATTGCGCGAGGTGCCGGCCGTCAGCGCATGGTCCAGGTAGGCGCGGGTATGTTCGTCGACGCCAGTCGGCAGATAGCGCGCGAGGCGGGGCAGCGACAGCCGGTCGAACCTCGCCTCCATGTCGAGCTTGCCGCGCCCGTGGCCGGGATTTGAATAGGTGCCGCTCGCGCTGGCGCGCACGTCCTCGTTATCGACGATGAATCGCGAGATGTTGACGGTAACAGCCGGGCGGGCCGCGTCCGAGGCCAGCGGATGCGCGGTCCATGTCGCTTCGGCCGCGAACCGGTTGAACGCAAGTCGCGGATTGTCGAATGCCCCCGGGATCGTGACCGCGGCGTTGATAGTATCGATCGCCGCGTGACCGCCGTTCTGGTCGGCGTTAATTTCGCCCCAGATGTTGTCCGCGCCGGGCAGGCCCACGTGCGGGTGGCCGCCCGGTGTAAGGCCGGGCGGCGGCTCCTGCGCGCCGACGCTGACACCCTCGAGTGCGGCCTTGACGCGATAGCGTACGATCGGCTCGCCGCCTTCGACGGCCGCCACGCTGGCGGCCTCGCGGGTTCGCGGCGCGCGGCGCTCGACCTGTATCGCGTAGTTTGTCAGCGTGCCGCGCGGGTCGCACCGGTCCAGTTCATTGAGCACATGATGTGGCAGCGGCAACGTGCGCACGAACTGCGCGAGCAGCCCGAGATCGACCGTATCGCCGCTGATGCCGATCAATTGACCACGGCCCAGCGTCGCACGGCGGAACCGGCCGTTGAATTCGCCGATGTTCAGCAGTCGGGTAATCGGCGTGCCGTCCGCGAGCGGGGGCTGCCCGCCGAGTTCGGCGCGCAGATTGCCCAGGTTCAGCGTGTAATCGAGATTGCGCATGTCGTTGCGCTGCAGCGACCAGTCCAGTCCGATGCTGGGCATGTCCAGCCGCGGCAGCGTCGGGTCCATGCGCAGCCGCAACTCGGACCCGGACAATGCGCCGCGCGCACCGCTCCATTCACCGGCCGCAAAGTCGAACCACGCAGCCACGTCCAGCGTGCCGCTTTGCGCATCCAGGCGCGCATCCGTGTAGCGAGCCAGTTCGGGCAGCGCCATGTCGCCGCTCGACACAAACATCGTGCCGGTCCAACCCGTCGGCTCGGTGAGCGGCTTCAGTGGCGAATGACGCAAGCGTGCGCGCAAGTCGATCGGCCCGCGCAGCAAGCGTCCGTCCGGCTGCGCCTGCACGCCGAGCCGGTGAATTAGGCCGTGGTTGTCGATGGCCACGTGGATGCCGTGCAACGTCAGCGTCGGCAAGCCGCGCTGCGCGTCGGTCCAGTGCAGGACGCCGCCGCGCAACGCGATGGCGCGCTGCGTCATTAGCCAGCGCAGGAACGCGCCATTGCCGTGCTGGCGTGGATCCACCTGCACGCCGGCAATCGTATAGGTGCCGTCGGGGTGTCGTTTGGCGAAGACCTCGGGTTGTTCCACTATCAGACTCGAGAGCACCGGCGCCAGACGCGGCAATGAGCGCCACGACAGCGTTGCACTGGCGGCAGGCACCGCGAGCATGCGCTGGCCGTCCGGGTCCATGATCGTCAGTTGCTCGATGTCCAGCGTTGGTTGCAGCCTGCTCCAGCGCCCGGTCAGCCGACCGATGTGCACGTGCGCGCGAAGCGTATCCGAGATCCGTTGCTCGATGCGCGGCCGCAGCGAATCCAACTGGGGAAAGATGATGTAGCGCAGACCGACGTACGTGGCCGCGGCGCCAAAGTACAGTGTGATGGCCAGGGTAGCGCAGAACGCGAGTACGCGGCGCAGCATCCGCTCGCTCGGCCCGTGCAGCCGTCCGCCCCCGGCTTTTGCGTTGCGCGCATCGTTCGGGTCGAGTGTTTCCTGGCGGTCGGGCATGCGAGGAGCGCGGAACGTATGATAGGGGGCGGCGGAAAAACCAAATGTAACATACGGCATGCGAGTCAAACCTACCGCCGCCACGGGTTCTATTGCATATGCCGTACCAATGACACGATGACTGACATGCCGCCGTCAAGTTCCCCGCTTGCTTCTGACGCCGAGCCGCTGTTGAGCGCCGTCTATTCCCGCTATGCCGCCCGGCAGTACGCGGCACGGCCCGAACTGGCTGCGCGGGTGCGTGAACTTGCGCGCGCGCCGCTGACGCGGCAATGGATCGAGCAGCGGCTCGCGCAACTGGGTGCGCCGCGGGACGAGTCCGTGGACGACAACGTGCTCAAGCGCGCACTGCGCCTGGTGCGCACCGAGCTGTTCTGCGCAGTGATGGAGCGCGACCTGGCCGGGCTGGCCGATGTGCCGGAGGTGACTGGCGCGATGACGGATTTGGCCGAGGTGGCGATCCGCCGCGCCCTTGCCTCGATCAGTGCCGAGTTGCACGCGCTGTATGGCATGCCGCTGAACGCGCAGCGACAGCCGCAGACGCTCGGAGTGGTCGGCATGGGCAAGCTCGGCGGACGTGAGTTGAACGTGTCCTCGGACATCGACTTGATTTTCGTCTACGAGGACGACGGCGAAACCGAGGGCGGCTCCCGCGCGCCGATCTCGAACCAAGACTTCTTCACCCGAGTCGGGCGCCGGTTGATCGGTGCGTTGGCCGAGCATACCGCGCACGGATACGTGTTCCGCGTGGACATGCGGCTGCGCCCAAACGGCGATTCGGGTCCGCTTGTATGCAGTATCGGCATGCTGGAGGAGTACTTCTATGTGCAGGGGCGCGAATGGGAACGCTATGCGTGGATCAAGGCACGGCTGGTGTCGGACGTGGACAGCGAGGCCGGCGCGCGATTGGCGGCGCAACTCGATGCACAGGTCAGGCCGTTCGTCTATCGCCGTTATCTCGATTTCGGCGTGATTGCGGCGATCCGGGCGCTGCATGTGCAGATCCGTCAGGAGGCCACCCGCCGTGCGTCGTCGCGCCGCGACAAGGCCGATGACATCAAGTTAGGTCGCGGCGGCATCCGCGAAATCGAGTTCACCGCGCAGGTCTTCCAATTGATCCGGGGCGGTCAGGACGCCGGGTTCCGTATCCGGCCGACGCTGGCGGTACTCGATCATGCCGCTGCGCTCGGCTTGATAGCGCGTGGCGCGGTTCAGCGACTCGCGCAGGCGTATCAAATGCTGCGCTGCATCGAGCACCGGTTGCAATACGTGAACGACGCGCAAACTCATGCGATGCCCGTCGATGAAGGCGAGCGCGCGCAACTGGCGGCATCACTCGGTTTTGCTGACTATCCGGCACTACTGGCCGTGCTGGAACGCCACCGCGAGTTCGTCGGGCGGCAGTTTGACCAGATCTTCGCGGACAAGCGTGGCGGCGCGGCGGCGCCGGCCGGCGCCGGCAATCAGGCGCTCGGCAAGATTGGCAGCACAGCGTGGGAGGAGACCGCCACATGGATCTGGAGCAGTGCACTCGCTGATGAGGCAGCCGACGATGAATTGCGCACTCGACTTGCATCGCTGGGGTTCAACGACCCGCCAGCCATCCTGTCGCGATTGCATGCGGTCTGGCAGTCTGCGCGCTACGCCGGCCTGCCGGAACGGCATCGGACGCGTTTCGACAAGCTCGTGCTGCGCGCATTGGAGGCGACGCCGACGCATTGCAATGAAAGGGTCGATGCGACGTTGCTGCGTTTTCTCGATCTGCTCGAAGCGGTGGCGCGGCGTGGCTCGTACCTGGCGCTGCTGGTTGAGTATCCGGCTGCGCTGGCACGCGTGTTCGCCGTGCTCGGCGAGTCGCGTTGGGCCGCCGGCTATCTGATCCGACATCCGCAGGTGCTCGACGAGTTGCTCGACGACGAGGCGCTGGTGAGCCCGTTTGACTGGACCGAGTTCAAGCGGATGCTGCTCGCCCGACTTGCCGATGCAGACGGCACTGAGCACCAGATGGATCTGCTGCGTCACGCGCACCAGGCTGAGGTGTTCCGGATCCTGCTGCTGGATCTCGGCGCTCATCTATCGGTCGAGCACATCAGCGACCGGTTGTCGGAACTGGCCGACGCAGTCCTGGATGTGACGCTGCAGACCGTATGGCCGCAGTTGGCTCGTCGTCATTGCGACGTGCCGCGCTTCGCAATCATTGCGTACGGCAAGCTCGGCGGTAAGGAACTTGGTTATGCGTCGGACCTGGACCTCATCTTTCTGTACGACGATCACGACGAGCGTGCCGCAGAGATCTACGCGCTGTTCGCGCGGCGGCTGATCACGTGGCTGACCATGTCCACTGGCGCCGGCACGCTGTTCGATGTGGACCTGAGACTTAGGCCGAACGGCGAGGCCGGGCTGCTGGTCACGAGCCTCACCGCCTTCCGGCGGTACCAATTGCGCGAGGGGGATGCCGCCAACACCGCGTGGGTATGGGAGCATCAGGCGTTGTCGCGCGCGCGCTTCTGTGCCGGGGATGCGCGCATCGGCGCGCAGTTCGATGCGATCCGTGCCCAGGTGCTCGCTCAGCCGCGCGATGCGCGGGCGCTGGCCACGGAGATCGCCGCGATGCGGCAAAAGGTGGCCGAAGGCCATCCCAATCCCACAGCGCTGTTCGATCTGAAGCACGATCGCGGCGGCATGGTGGACATCGAGTTCATCGTCCAGTACTGGGTGCTGCTGCATGCCGGCGCGTATCCCGCACTGCGGTGCAACACCGGCAACATCGCGTTGCTGCGCGAGGCGGCTCGCATCGGGCTGATGTCCGAGACACAGGCGGAACAGGTCGGCGGCGCCTATCGGACCTATCGTAAGCTGCAGCATGCGCTGCGGCTCGATGGAATGGACAAGGCGCGCGTGCCGCCTGAACGTGTGCAGGTCGAGCGCGACGCGGTCACGCGACTATGGGAGCAGGTCTTCGGTGCGTGAAGACGCTTCAAGCGGCCAGCATTTCCTTCGCGTGCTTGCGCGTGGTGGCGGTAATCTCGACGCCTCCGAGCATGCGCGCGACCTCCTCGACGCGGCTCGCGCGATCCAGCGCGGTCACTTCGCTGCGCGCTGCGCCTTGCGCATCGGTGGACTTGGTCACGCTGAAGTGGTGCTCGCCGCGGGCGGCGACCTGCGGCAGGTGGGTCACGCACAACACTTGTCGGATCTGGCCGAGCTGGTGCAGCAGTCGTCCAACGACCTCCGCGACGGCGCCGCCGATGCCGCTATCGACCTCGTCAAAGATCAGTGTCGGCGTCGGGCTCGCGGTGCTCGCGATCACTGACAGCGCGAGGCTGATGCGTGCCAACTCGCCCCCGGAAGCCACCTTCGCCAGCGGCCGCAACGGCACGCCGGCGTGGCCGGCTACGCGGAACTCGACCTGCTCGAGCCCATGCTGGCCGCCTTCGGACAAGGGCTCCAACGCGACCTCGAACCGTCCGCCAGCCATCGACAAGTCCTGCATCCCGGTGGTCACCGCACTGCTCAGCGCCTTGGCCGCCTTGACGCGGGCTTTGGATAGTCGCCCCGCAAGCGCCATGTAGGCTTGCTCCGCGCATGCCTGCACGGCGCGTAACGCGTCGATATCCGTCGCCGCATCCAGCGCTTGCAATTGGGCGCGCCGTGCCAGCAACTCGTCGGGCAGGGCATCCGGTTGCATCCTGAATTTGCGCGCAGTCGAATGCAGTGCATCGAGCCGGGCTTCGACCTGCGCGAGTCGCGCCGGGTCCAGCTCGAGCCGCTGCGCGTAGTGGGTCAGCGAGTAGGCCGCCTCCTGCAGTTGAATTTCGGCCGGCTCCAGCGCGGCCAGCGCGTCGTCGAGTGTGCTGTCGATCTCGGCCAGGCCGCGCAGTTTCGCGATGATGGCACCCAATTGCGTGATCATGGCGTCGTCCGATTCGGACAAGGCGCCTAGCGCCGCCTGCACACCGTCGATCAGGTTTGCCGCGTGCGACAGCCGGTGGTGCTCGGCGCTGATTTCATCCCATTCGCCGGGTTGCGGCGCCAGCTTCTCAAGCTCCGACAATTGCCACACCAGCCGCTCGCGCTCGAGCTGCACCTCGCGCTCTCGCGCTTGCGCGGCCTGCACGGCCGCCGCCGCGTCGCGCCAGCCGCGCCACGCCCGCGCGACGTCCGCGGCCAGCGCCGTCAGGCCCGCGTGCGCATCGAATAGCGCGCGCTGCGCGTCGCCGCGCATCAGTAACTGGTGGGCGTGCTGGCCATGGATGTCCACCAGCATTTCGCCGATGTCCCGCAACTGGCCAAGCGTGGCGGCCGTGCCGTTGATGAATGCACGCGAACGGCCGTTAGCGTCGATCACGCGGCGCAGCACCACGTGTGCGCTGCCGTCGTCGAACGCATGCTCGGCCAGCCACTGTGCGGCGCTCTCATGCGCGTCGAACTCAGCGGTGATGTCCGCACGGCTCTGGCCGGTGCGGACCACTGTCGCGTCGGCTCGCGCGCCGAGTGTCAGCGCCAACGCGTCGATCAGGATGGATTTGCCGGCGCCGGTTTCGCCGGAAAAAACGGTAAAGCCACGCTCGAACTCGATGTCGAGCGAGGCGACGATGACAAAGTCCCGGATCGACAGATGACGCAGCATAGGCGAACGAAAGCGGTCGTCGTGAAAGGCGGATTGGGTGGGTTTGCAATGATTGAGCCGGCGTGCAGCGGTGACTGGCACCGGCTCAGCCGGGCTCGTCCTCGCCAAGCGACGAGTGCTCATTCCAGTGCAACTTCTTGCGCAAGGTTCGGTAATAACTGTAGCCGACCGGATGCAGGAACGGCACCGTGTGCCTGGAGCGCCGCACCTCGATCGTATCCTCGAGTTGCAACGCGGTGAACGACTGCATGTCGAAATTCACGTTGACGTCGCGCCCGCCGATGATCTGGATCGCGATCCGGCACGTGTCGGGCAGCACGATCGGCCGGTTCGACAACGCGTGTGGCGCGATCGGCACCAGCACGATCCCTTGCAATTGCGGATGCAGTAACGGACCGTTGGACGAGAGCGCATACGCGGTGGAACCGGTTGGCGTGGCCACGATCAACCCGTCCGAGCGCTGGTCCGACATAAAATTGCCGTCGACCGACACGCGTAACTCCGCCATCCCGGAGAAGCCGCTGCGGTTCACGACGACGTCGTTAAACGCCTGCGCGTGGTAGATCGGCTCGCCGTTGCGCATGATGCGGGCCTCCAGCAACGAGCGCTCCTCGCGCTCATGGCTGCCCAAAAGCATTTGCGGTACCAACTGGTTCATGTCGGCGATGGCGATATCGGTGATGAAGCCGAGCCGGCCGTGGTTGACACCGATGAGCGGGGTGTGGTACGGCGCGAGTTGCCGGCCGATGCCCAGCATTGTGCCGTCGCCGCCGAGCACGACGGCGACGTCGGCGCGCGTGCCGATCTCGGCCGGCGTGAGCGCCGGATAGGCGTGCAGCCCGTTTTCGCGTGCCGTGTCGGCTTCGAACACGATCTGAAACCCGCGTTGCGTCAGGCAGCCGGCGAGCGCGGCAAGCGGCTCGCCGATGCCAGGCGTGTTGTTGCGGCCGATCAGCGCAACGGTTTTGAATTGGCCCATTTCCATGCCCGCATTACACCATAGGTGTCTGGCAAACTGTATGCTTTCGTGGTTTGGGTCGCACGTGCGCGTCGGATCGATGCCGGCCCTCGCTGCGTGCAAGATTACGCTAGAATTTTCGCTATGCTAGATCCTCGTGCCCAGACCCTGCTTAAGACGCTGATTGAACGGTATATCGCCGAAGGTCAGCCGGTCGGTTCGCGCACGTTGTCCAAGTATTCGGGCCTCGAACTCAGCCCGGCGACGATCCGCAACGTGATGTCCGACCTCGAGGAGCTAGGACTTGTCGCCAGTCCTCATACGTCGGCCGGGCGGATTCCGACGCCACGCGGCTACCGGTTGTTCGTCGACACGATGCTGACCGTGCAGCCCGACGCGCAGGAAGCCGAGGTCAAGCTCGCGGTGCAGGACAAGCTCAAGCCGGGCGAGACGCAGAAGGTCGTCGCGGCAGCGGCCAGCGTGCTGTCCAACCTGTCGCAGTTCGCCGGCGTTGTGCTCACGCCGCGGCGCAGCCACGTGTTCAAACAGATTGAGTTCATGCGGCTGTCCGACAAGCGGATTCTGCTGATCATCGTCACCCCCGAAGGTGACGTGCAAAACCGGATCATGGCGACCCAGCGCGACTATTCGCCGTCGCAGCTGACCGAGGCGTCCAACTATATCAACACGCATTATGCGGGCCTGTCGTTCGACGATGTGCGACGCCGGCTGCGCGAGGAAATCGACGCGCTGCGCGGCGACATGATGCAACTCATGCAGGCCGCCGTCACTGCCAGCACGGAAACCGACGACGAATCCGACAACGTACTGATCTCGGGTGAGCGGAACCTGCTCGAAGTGGCCGATCTGTCGTCCGACATGGCGCGCCTGCGCAAGCTGTTCGATGTCTTCGACCAGAAGACTAGCCTGCTACAGTTGCTCGACGTATCGAGCCATGCGCAGGGCGTGCAGATCTTCATCGGTGGCGAATCCACGCTCGTACCGATCGAGGAAATGAGCGTTGTGACCGCGCCGTATGAGGTCGATGGCAAGATCGTCGGCACGCTCGGCGTGATCGGTCCGACCCGCATGGCGTACAACCGCGTGATTCCGATCGTCGACATCACCGCCCGGCTGCTGTCGTTCGCGTTGTCTCAGCATTGACGCGAGCCTGCGGCTTTAGCCTGAGCCGATTCGTCGCGGCGCGCCACTATCCGGATGGCCAGCCTGCGCGCCACGGCGGCAAGCGCCAAGCGGCCGTTATAATCGGATAACAAGTGCACCATTACGGTGCTCAACGGATCCTCTCATGCATTTTGATCTTGAGCTGCCCTCGCAGCCGAGCGCATCGCACCGGGTCGGCGTGCTGCTGATCAACCTCGGCACCCCCGCTGCACCGACGCCGCGTGCGGTGCGGCGCTACTTGGCCGAGTTTTTGTCCGACCCGCGCGTCATCGAGATTCCCGCGCCGCTGTGGCAGATTGTGCTGCGCGCGCTGATCCTGCCGTTGCGCGGCCGCGCGTCGGCGCGCAAGTACGCGACGATCTGGGAGGCGGAGGGCTCGCCGCTGCGCGTGCACACCGAGCGGCAGGTCGATGGCCTGAGGCAGCGACTAGCGGCGGGCCGTTATTCCGTGCTCGTCGATTATGCGATGCGCTATGGCACCCCCAGCATCGGCAACGTGCTGAATCAACTCAAGCGTGCCGGCGCTGAGCGGGTGCTATTGGTGCCGCTGTATCCGCAGTATTCGGCCTCGACCAGCGCTAGCGCATTCGATGCGGCGTTCTCCGCGCTGGCGCGTATGCGCAATCAACTGGAGATCCGCACGATCAAGCATTATGCGGACTATCCCGCCTATATCGAGGCGCTGGCGTCTCAGGTGCTGCGCTATTGGCAACAGCATGGCCGGCCCGATTTCACGGCCGGCGATCGGCTGCTGTTGAGCTTTCATGGCGTGCCTAAGCGCACGTTGGATTTGGGCGATCCCTATGCCGAGCAATGCCGACAAACTGCGACGTTGCTGGCCCATGCGCTCGGGTTGACCGAGGTCGAATGCCGGCTCACGTTCCAGTCGCGGTTCGGACGCGCGCAATGGCTGCAACCTTATACCGCACCGACGCTGCAGGAGTTGGGCGCGGCCGGGGCCGGTCGGGTTGACGTGTTCTGCCCGGGCTTCACGTCTGACTGTCTCGAGACGCTCGAGGAGATTGGCATTGAGGGTCGTGATACGTTCTTGCGGGCGGGGGGGCGCGAGTTCCATCGGATTCCGTGTGTCAACGACGCGCAACCGTGGATCCGCGCGCTGGCCGAGATCGTCGTCACCCATTTGCAAGGGTGGCCGATTGCTATGCCGCAACAGAGCGCGGCAGCGACGACATCCGCGTGAGTTCGCCGATGAACTTGAAGATCTCGACTGATCCTCACGCGCGGCTGCGCATCGACAAGTGGCTGTGGGCGGCGCGGTTCTTCAAGACCCGTTCACTGGCGGCTGAGGCGCTTGGCAAGGGCCGGGTGCGCATCGGCGGCGAGTCGGTGAAGGCGGCCAAGGAGGTGCGCGTCGGCGACATTGTGCAAATCGACATCGAGCGCATCGTATGGGAAGTGCAGGTGCGTGGCGTATGTGATGTGCGTGGTCCGGCGGCGATTGCGCAGACGCTATACGAGGAGACGCCGGCCGGCAACGCGCGGCGGCTGGCCGAGTTGGAGCGGCGCAGGACTTTTCGGGAGCCTGCTGCGACGCTTCACGGGCGGCCGACGAAGCGCGATCGGCGCATCATTGACAAATTGTCCGGTGCGGATTGAACAGCGACTCGAACGTCGCGTGGACGCCGCCGTACTCAGTCGTGGATTCGGTGACGGCCCCGGACAGGCAAATGGCGGTCGTTCCCGCGATCAATACCACGGCGACTACCCCAATGGCAAAAGTCAGTTTCATGGCACGGGCGGAAACGGGCATTTGGCTGGGCGGTGGGAGCGCCGTTGACGCAAGCAGGGGGCACGCGTCTTGAAGCGCCTCATAACAAAGTGTAGGTCAGCGTCGGCGGGCGCTCAATCTATTTGCGGTGCGACATACGGGAAATCGTGTAACCGATACAGGAAATCGTGTAACGGTATATTGCAACGCACGCTTGCAACGCCATACGGTGCCGCGCCGTGACTTTTTGCGGCGAGCTATTGAAAAGGCCTGCGTTGACCCCATGTCGATTGCGCAACTACGGTTTCCCGCGTCCCGGCGCCTGTTCAGGCCAGCCGGACGCGGGAACAGCCGAATCGAACCATTGACTGAAATTGACCACGGCCATCATGGAAGAGAAGCAAGCAAGCCAGAATCGCCCCGCATCGGATACCGAACCCGCCGGCAACGGCACGCAAACGGCGCAGGACGCACAGGTGCAACCGGCCGAGGCTCAGCGCGAGGACGCCGCGGCGGCACAGCCGGGCGCCGACAATGGGCAATTCGGCGAGGCCGATGCCGCCGCCGAGGCCAAGGCGCTCGAGCAAGCGCATGCCAAGATCGCCGAACTGCACGAGAGTTTCCTGCGCGCCTGCGCGGAGACGGAGAACGTGCGGCGGCGCGCGCAGGACGACGTCACCAAGGCACACAAGTTCGCGATCGAGAGTTTCGCCGAGCACCTGCTGCCGGTCGTCGACAGTCTGGAGGCTGCACTGGCGGACACCGCCGGCGACTTGGCGAAGGTGCGTGAGGGTGTCGAACTGACATTGCGTCAATTGTCGAGCGCTTTGGAGAAGGGACGCGTCGTGCAGATCAATCCGGTCGGCGAGAAATTCGATCCGCACCGGCACCAGGCGATTTCGATGGTGCCGGCCGAGCAGGAGGCCAACACGGTCGTCAGCGTGTTGCAAAAAGGCTACGTGATCGCCGACCGCGTGCTGCGCCCGGCGCTGGTCACCGTGGCCGCGCCCAAGTGAGTGCGGCCGGCGTCTCGCCACGACAAAGCTCGCGTGCACGCCAGGGTATTGAAATCAGCGCTGTTGCACCCACGTTGTGGGCAGACGTGAATGGATGACCGCGCACTGCGCGGGTCTGCTAGATCAAAGCCAGGAGATTAGTAAAATGGGCAAGATTATCGGGATCGACCTCGGTACCACGAATTCGTGCGTGGCGCTGATGGAAGGCAACCAGGTGCGAGTGATCGAGAACTCGGAAGGCGCGCGCACGACGCCTTCGATCATCGCGTATATGGACGATGGCGAGATTCTGGTCGGCGCGCCGGCTAAGCGCCAGTCCGTGACGAACCCGAAGAACACGCTGTTCGCTGTCAAGCGGCTGATCGGCCGTCGCTTTGAAGAGAAGGAAGTGCAGAAGGACATTGGCCTGATGCCTTACCAAATCATCAAGGCGGACAATGGCGACGCATGGGTACAGGTGCGCGACAAGAAGCTCGCGCCGCCGCAGATTTCCGCCGAAGTGCTGCGCAAGATGAAGAAGACGGCCGAGGATTACCTCGGCGAGCCGGTGACCGAAGCGGTGATCACCGTGCCGGCGTACTTCAACGACAGCCAGCGGCAAGCCACGAAGGATGCAGGCCGCATCGCCGGCCTGGACGTGAAGCGGATCATCAACGAGCCGACCGCCGCGGCGCTCGCCTTCGGACTGGACAAAACCGAGAAGGGAGATCGCAAGATCGCGGTCTATGACCTGGGCGGTGGCACGTTTGATATCTCGATCATCGAGATCGCGGACGTGGACGGCGAAATGCAGTTCGAGGTGTTGTCGACCAACGGCGACACGTTCCTCGGTGGAGAGGACTTCGACCAGCGGATCATCGACTACATCATCGGTGAATTCAAGAAGGAGCAGGGCGTTGACCTGTCCAAGGACGTGCTCGCGCTGCAACGGCTGAAGGAAGCGGCCGAGAAGGCCAAGATCGAGCTATCGAGCTCAGCACAAACCGAGATCAACCTGCCGTACATCACGGCGGACGCGTCCGGCCCGAAGCACTTGAATTTGAAGATCACCCGCGCGAAGCTGGAGGCGCTGGTCGAGGAGCTGATCGAGCGCACGATCGAGCCGTGCCGCACCGCGATCAAGGACGCGGGCGTGAAGGTCAGTGACATCGATGACGTGATCCTAGTGGGCGGCATGACGCGGATGCCGAAGGTGCAGGACAAGGTCAAGGCGTTCTTCGGCAAGGACCCGCGTCGCGACGTGAATCCGGACGAGGCGGTTGCGGTGGGTGCGGCGATCCAGGGCCAGGTGCTCTCCGGCGACCGCAAGGATGTGCTGCTGCTGGATGTGACGCCGCTGTCGCTGGGCATCGAGACGCTCGGTGGCGTGATGACGAAGATGATCAACAAAAACACGACGATCCCGACCAAGCACACGCAAGTGTACTCGACGGCCGACGACAACCAGTCGGCGGTGACGATCAAGGTGTTCCAGGGTGAGCGTGAGATGGCGGCCGGCAACAAGCTGCTGGGCGAATTCAACCTGGAAGGCATCCCGCCCGCACCGCGCGGCGTGCCACAGATCGAAGTGACGTTCGACATTGACGCGAACGGCATCCTGCACGTGCATGCGCGTGACAAGGGCACGGGCAAGGAGAACAAGATCACGATCAAGGCGAATTCGGGCCTGTCCGAGGCTGAGATCGAGAAAATGGTGAAGGATGCTGAGGCGAACGCCGAGGAGGATCATCGCCTACGTGAGCTAGCCGACGCGCGTAACCAAGGTGACGCGCTGGTGCACAGCACGAAGAAGGCGCTGTCCGACTACGGCGACAAGATCGACGCGAGCGAGAAGACCGCGATCGAAGCTGCGCTCAAGGAACTGGAGGAAGCGCTGAAGAGCGCGTCCGACAAGGCGCAGGTCGAGGCGAAGATCGAGGCGCTGTCGAAGGTGTCGCAAAAGCTCGGTGAGAAGATGTACGCCGACATGCAGGCCCAGGCGGGCGCGGCCGGGGCATCGGCTGGGGACGGCGCGTCGTCCGCTGCACCGTCCGGCAAGGCCGAGGAAGACGTCGTCGACGCCGACTTCAAGGAAGTGAAGAAGGACTGAGCGAAGCGGCGGTGGCAGCCGGTGCGCGGTGCGCGGTGCGCGATGCGTGCCGCGTCCACCGGGCCGGCCATTTGTGTGCCATCGTGCACTGCAGCACGGTGGCGAAGACAGAGCGCCTGGCGGGCTTAGCGGCTCTCCGGGCCCATTTTGTTTGATGGCATTGACTCGATATGGCCAAACGGGACTACTACGACGTGCTGGGTGTCGCCAAGAATGCGTCCGATGACGACATCAAGAAGGCGTATCGGAAGCTGGCAATGAAGTACCACCCGGACCGCAATCCTGGCAACAAGGATGCGGAAGAGCATTTCAAGGAGGCGAAAGAGGCCTACGAAATGCTGTCCGACTCGCAGAAGCGCGCCGCGTACGATCAGTACGGCCATGCGGGCGTCGATCCGAACATGGGTGCCGCCGGTGCACAAGGCTTCGGCGGCTTTGCCGATGCGTTCGGCGACATCTTCGGCGATATCTTTGGGCAAGCCGCAGGCGGCGGCCGGCGTGCCGGTCCGCAGGTGTACCGCGGCGCGGACCTGCGCTACAGCATGGAGATCACGCTGGAGCAGGCCGCGCATGGCTATGAGACGCAAATCCGCGTGCCGAGTTGGGCATCGTGCCAGGTATGCCATGGCTGCGGTGCGAAGCCGGGCACCAAGCCTGAGACGTGCCCGACTTGCCGTGGGCAGGGCCAGGTGCGCATGTCGCAGGGTTTCTTCAGCATCCAGCAGGCATGCCCAAAGTGCCACGGCACTGGGACGTACATTCCGGAGCCGTGCGCCCATTGCCACGGCGTCGGCAAAGTCAAGGAAACCAAGACGCTGGAGGTGAAGATTCCCGCCGGCATCGATGAGGGGATGCGGATCCGTTCCGCCGGCAACGGCGAGCCGGGCATCAATGGCGGTCCGAACGGTGATCTATATGTGGAGATCCACATCAAGCCGCACACCGTCTTCGAGCGTGACGGCGACGACCTGCATTGCCAGATGCCGATCGCGTTCACCACCGCGGCGCTGGGCGGCGAGATCGAGGTGCCAACGCTGGCCGGCAAGGCATCGTTCACCGTGTCGGAAGGCACACAATCGGGCAAGACGTTCCGTCTGCGCGGCAAGGGCATCAAGGGTTTGCGCTCGAGCCTGCCGGGCGACCTGTACGTGCACGTGCAGGTGGAGACGCCGGTCAAGCTGACCGATACGCAGCGTGACCTACTGCGCCAGTTCGAAAAGTCGCTGGTTGAAGGGGGCGCGCGGCATAGCCCGCAGAGCAAGGGCTGGTTCGACCGCGTGAAAAGCTTCTTCGAGTGACATGATGGCAGTTGACGCGGGGGCGGGGCGGGCTGCGGGCGACCCCGACAGCGCCCGCGTGTTCGCGCTGCTCGACGACTGCGCGTCCGAGGAGGCGTCGGCTGATGCCCCTGCATGCCGCTCGCGTCTCTATACGGCGTTCTCGCATGAGCGCACTTGTACCGATCCCGGTCGGCTCGATGCAGTGCTCGCCGAAGTTGACGCAGATCTGCGCACGGGGCTGCATGCGTTGTTACTTGCGGACTACGAATGGGGCGTACGGCTGCAATGCTCGGCTAGGCGCGCCGGCGGCGGTGCGCTGCGCATTCTTCTGTTCCGCGAGTTGCGCCGCCTGTCCTCGGAGCAGGTCGCGGCGTGGTTGCAGCAGCAGGACGGCGGCCACGCGGATCCCGGCGTGGCTGGCATCGCGAACGTACGCAGCAGTGTCACGCGTGACGCGTTCGACGACGCGATCACGCGCATTCATGCAGCATTGCGCGACGGCGATTCCTATCAAGTCAACTATACGTATCGGCTCGCGTTCGATATGTTCGGCTCGGCGCCTGCATTGTATCGACGCTTGCGGGCGCGCCAACCGGTGCCGTTCGGCGCTTTGCTGGCGCTGCCCGATGGCACCCATGTGTTGTCGTTGTCGCCCGAACTGTTCGTCGAGCATCGTGGCGGGACGATCGTCGCGCGGCCGATGAAAGGCACGGCGCCGCGTGCGAATGACGCGCAGCTCGACGCGCAGCAAGCGCGGGCATTGGCCGCCGACGACAAGAACCGGGCAGAGAACCTGATGATCGTTGACCTGCTGCGCAACGACCTGGGCAGGATCGCGCGGACCGGTTCGGTTCGCGTGCCCGCGTTGTTTACGGTCGAGCCGTACGCGTCGGTGTGGCAAATGACATCGACCGTGCACGCGTGCGTGCGTGACGGGATCAGTTTTGCCGACGTGCTACGGGCGCTTTTTCCGTGTGGCTCGATTACCGGCGCGCCAAAGGTTCGCACGATGGCGTTGATCGAGTCGATTGAGACGACACCACGCGGGCTGTATACCGGCGCGATTGGGTGGCTCGACACGTCTGCCGACGCACGCACGCTTGGCGATTTTTGCCTGTCGGTAGCCATTCGCACGCTGGTGTTGGCGCCGCGAGCGGACACGGGTATGGGCGCCGACGTGCGTGCGGGAACGCTCGGTGTGGGCGCCGGCATCGTGCTGGACAGCGTTGCGCACGACGAATATCTCGAATGTGCGTTAAAGGCGCGCTTCTTAACCGAGGTGGACCCCGGTTTCCAGTTGTTTGAGACGATGTATGCCACGCGGGATGGCGTGCGGCACGCAGGCCTTCATGTCGCCCGTGTCGAGCGCAGCGCGCGCTATTTCGGCTTCCGGTTTGACGCCGCTGTGTTTGCGGCACGGCTCGCGCAGGTCTGCGCGGCGCTCGCGCCGGATCGCGCATATCGGATGCGTGCGACGCTGCGCAAGGACGGGGTCATCGACGTCAGCGCGGCGCCATTGCCGTCGCTCGCGGCCAGTCCGGTGCGTGTGATGCTGGCGGCCGACCACGGCATCACTGCGCCGGACCCGGACGATCCGTTGCTGCGTCACAAGACCACCTGCCGGGATACCTATGACCGAGCATGGCGGCTGGCGCAAACCCATCACGCGTTTGACCTGTTGTTTTTCAATCGGCTTGGCGAGCTGACCGAAGGCGGCCGCAGCACGGTATTCGTGCGAATCGACGGCCGCTGGGTCACGCCGCCACTGGCCAGCGGCGTATTACCCGGCGTCATGCGCTCGGTGCTGCTCGCGGATCCGGCGTGGCAGGCCATCGAGCGGCCGATCACGCGGGCCGACTTCGAGCGCCGCGACGCGCTCGTTGTCTGCAATGCGCTGCGCGGCGCGATGCCGGCACAGTTGCTTCGCTTTTAGTGACGTCGATTCAGAACGTGTGCTCTGCGGCGGGGAACGTGCGTTCCTTGACGGCGCGCACGTAGGCGTGGACGGCTGCCTCGATTGATGGCTGACCGGCCATGAAGTCCTTGACGAACCGGGGCCGCTTGCCAGGGAACACGCCGAGCATGTCATGCAACACCAGTACTTGGCCCGAGCAGTCAACTCCGGCGCCGATGCCGATGGTCGGAATCGTCAGCGCTGCGGTGACCTGGCCCCCCAACGCGGCAGGGATCGCTTCAAGCACGAGCAGCTGCGCGCCGGCCTGCTCGATCAACTGAGCGTCCTTTTTCAACTGTTCGGCCGCCAGATCGTTCTTGCCCTGGACCTTGAAGCCGCCGAACGCGTGCACCGACTGCGGCGTGAGCCCCAGGTGCGCACAGACCGGCACTGACCGTTCGACCAGGAAGCGGATCGTCTCGGCAAGCCACGCACCACCCTCGAGCTTGACCATCTGCGCACCCGCCTGCATCAGCTTGACGGCGCTTGAATACGCGTCTGCCGGTGTACCGTAGCTGCCGAACGGCAAATCCGCGACGATCAGCGCGTCACCGCGGCTGCCGCGCGCCACGCTGGCGGTGTGGTACGCGATATCCGCCACGCTGACCGGCAACGTCGTGGCCTGGCCCTGCAGCACGTTGCCGAGCGAGTCGCCGATGAGGAGCGCGTCCACGCCCGCGCGCTCGAGCAATGCCGCAAAGCTTGCGTCGTAGCACGTCAGCATTGCGATCGGCTCGCCAGCCTCGCGCATCTGCTGAAGGCGCGGGACAGTGACGGCGCGACGGCCGGAATCTTGCAGATAGCTCATGACAAAATGATCCTCGGAGAGCGTTATAGCGCCGTGCCCTTCACCCATACCGCCTTGCGGCCGCGCATCGATCCGATGTGCTTGACTAGCAAGTCTAGGTCGGCGTCAGATCCCGCCAGATCTAGATGGTCGGTATTGACGCTGAGCAGCGGCGCGTCGTCGTAGTGATAGAAAAACTCGCTGTACGCGGCGCACAATGCGCGCAGATACGCATCGGTGATATGCGCCTGCATCGGAATCGCACGCTTCTGGATCCGGGCAAACAGCGTTTCCGGACTGGCCTGAAGGTAGATCACGAGATCCGGCACTGGCTGGGCGAGCGGCACGCGTGCGGCCAGCGCTCGATACAGCGTGAATTCATCGTCGGGCAGCGCTAGGCGGGCAAACAACTCGTCTTTCTGCGGCAGAAAGTCCACGACGAGCGGTGTGCCGCACTGCCGTGCATCGGCGATCGCGCGCATTTGCGTCTCGCGCTGCAGCAGGAAGTCCAATTGCGCTGGTAACGCGTAGCGCGCGTTGTCGTGATAGAAGCGCTCGAGGAACGGGTTGTCAGCCGAGCGCTCCAGCAGCGTTTGCATTGACCAGCGTGTCGCCAGTTGCGTCGCCAGCGTGGTCTTACCGGCGCCGATTGGCCCCTCGATCACCAGGTAGCCGAACGGCGTGTGCTGCACCGGCGCATGGACGGTCAGCGGTGGCACGACGGCGGACGGGTTCATTGGCGCGGTCCCGACTTGCCGCCCACGATCGCAGTAGCGACGCGTCGGAACGGGCATTGGCAGGGGGCGATCTTTTCGATGCGCTGCGACGCGACGTCAGGCAGGTAACAGTCCGCACGGCCCAGCGCGGGAATCTCAATCGCCGCGTCCAGTTCGAGCAGTGGCACTAGCGCGAACGCTCGCTCGGTTAACCGCGGGTGCGGCACTGTCAGGTCGTGCTCGTCGAGTTGCCCGGTGCCGTACAGCAGAATATCGATGTCTAGCGTCCGAGGTGCGTTCCGGTACGGGCGCTCGCGGCCGAAGTGATGCTCAATGCCGTGGCACAGGGCGAGCAGCTGCCGTGCGGCAAGCGTGGTATCGATCTTCACCACGCAATTGTAGAAGTCGTCGCCACCGGCATCGACTGGAGCGGTGCGATACAGGCTCGATTTCGCGAGTACGGTGACGGGAGCCTGCTGCGCGAGGCAGACCACGGCGTCCTTTAGCGTCTGGCGCGCGTCGCCAAGGTTCGCGCCCAGGCCAAGATAGGCTACGGTCATGACGTCGACTCCTGCATTCGATGGCCGGCGTTCGCGCAAGCCGCTAGGCGTCGCCGTTGCCACGTGGTTCACCGTCGGTTGGCGACGAGGCCTGCCGGGCACCTTCGCTAGGATCCTTGCGGTTGCGCGAGCCGCTACGGCGCCGGCGCTTGCGCGGCGAGCGCTCCTTGTCGCCCTGTGCCAGCAGTGCCTCGCGCGTGTCCGGATCGCCGGCGATGAAATCCGTCCACCATTGACCGACCGACGCGTCCAACTCGCCCGCCTCGCAGCGTAGCAAGAGAAAATCATAACCTGCTCTAAACCGCTGGTGCTCCAGCAGCTTCAACGCGCTGCGGCCGGAGCGTTTCTCCAGCCGGGGCTGCAGCCCCCAGATTTCGCGCATGTCGGCGGTGTAGCGCCTCTGGATCGCGAGTTTTTCGGTCTGCTGGTCGAGCACGTCGTCCATGGCACGATGCAGCGCCGGGATCGAATGTTCGCCGCCGGCCTCGTATTGCTGCCAGCGCAGTTGCATTTCGCGCCACAGCAGAGAGGCAAACAGGAACCCGGGTGAGACTGGTTTGCCCGAGCGCACACGCTCGTCGGTATTGGTCAGCGCAAGCGTGATAAAACGCTCCCCGCCGGGCTGCTCGAGCGCCACGTCCAACAGCGGCAACAGCCCATGGTGCAGGCCCAGCGCGCGCAACTGCTTCAGGCAGCCGAGCGCGTGTCCGGACAGCAGCAGCTTGAGCATCTCGTCGAACAGCCGGGCCGCCGGCACGTTGTTGATCAGATCCGCTAGCTCGGCGATCGGCGCCTGCGTCGACGATTCGATCGTGAAGTCCAGCTTGGCCGCGAAACGCACGACACGCAGCATCCTGACCGGATCCTCGCGAAAGCGGGTGGCTGGCTCGCCGATCATTCGTAGCACGCGTTGGCGAATGTCGTCCATCCCGCGATGGTAGTCGAGCACGGTCTGCGTCGCCGGATCGTAGTACATCGCGTTGACGGTGAAGTCGCGCCGCGTCGCGTCCTCGTGCTGTTCGCCCCAGACGTTGTCGCGCAGCACGCGCCCGCTCGCGTCCACCGCATGCGTGCGCCGGTCCAGCTCGCCGCGTCGCAGCTTGCGCGGTGGCGCAGCCGGCTCGCTGTCCGTGGGCCCGGCGCCAGCTGGCGCCGCATCCATCAGCGCGCGGAACGTCGACACTTCGATGATCTCCTGTCCGAACTGGACGTGGACGATCTGAAAACGCCGGCCGATTAACCGGGCGCGGCGGAACAGCTTGACGACCTCATCCGGCGTGGCGTCCGTGGCGACATCAAAATCCTTCGGCGCGATATTGAGCAGCAGATCGCGCACCGCGCCGCCGACGATGAACGCGCGAAAACCGGCTTGTTGCAGCGTGTCGGTGACGCGGATGGCATTGCGCGAGATCAGCGCCGGATCGATACGATGGATGTCGGCTGGCACGATCACCGGTACTTCGGCTTCGCCACCCGCAGCAGTATGGCTGCTGGCATGGCCGCCGGCGGCTAAGGTGTTGCGGCGCGGCGTGCGGCGCGGTGGCTTGCGCGACGGCAGCCTAGTGTCCTGCGCGGCCCGTGCGTCAGCCGGCGCGCTGCGCTGCGCGTCGCGCGCCGCATTGCGCTGACGGCCTGTCGGAGCGATGTCCGTGTTGGCATTCGCGCTGCCTCGATCGGCGTCGGCGCTGCGCGATGTGTCGGCCGGCGGGGTGGCATCGCCGCTACGCGAGCCGAACAACTTGCGGATGAATTTTGTAATCACGTCGATTGAAACAGTTCAAGGATGCGCCAACCACGGGCCAGCGCATACTCGCGCAGCTTCTCGTCCGGATTGGTCGCCACCGGGTCAGTGACCTTTTCGAGTAGCGGGATGTCGTTGTGCGAGTCGCTATAGAAGTAGCTGTGCGCAAAGCTTGTCCAGTCGCAGCCGAGCGAATCCAGCCACGCCTGCACCCGCACGATCTTGCCCTCGCGGTAGCTCGGCACACCCATCGGGTTGCCCGTGTACGGGCTGTCGGGATGCCCGTCCGTCGTCTCGACCTCGCACGCGATCAACGTCTCGATGCCGAATGCTTCCGCGATCGGTGCGGTGATGAACGCGTTGGTCGCCGTCACGATGCAGCACAGGTCACCCGCCTCCTGGTGCTCTTGCACCAATGCGCGGGCGGCGGGCAGGATCCGCGGGTTGATGACCTCGTGCATAAACAGTTCATGCCAGTCGTCCAGTTGTCGCCGCGAGTATTTCGCCAGCGGGGTGAGCATCGCGCGCAGGTACGCATGGATGTCCAGCTTGCCTGCCTGGTAGTCGGCGTAGAAGCGGTCGTTTTCGCGCGAGAAGCTGTCGGCATCGACAATGCCGAGCTTGACCATGAAGCGCCCCCACTCGTGGTCGCTATCGGTGGGGATCAGCGTATGGTCCAGGTCGAACAGGGCGAGATTGCGTGCGGTTTTCGTCATGGAGCGCATTTTACTTGAAGCTGTCCGCCAGCATCGCGCGCAGCAGCGGCAGCGTGACCGCGCGCTTGTGCTCGAGGGCGAAACGGTCGAGCTCGTCCAGGACGTGCATCAGGCTGGGCATGTCGCGGCGGTAGTGTGTGAGCAGCCATGTCGGCACGTCGTCGGCGAACGTCAGGCCGCGTTCGCGCGCGGCTTGCTTGAGCACGGCCGCCTTGTCCTCGTCGGCCAGCGCGCCGAGATGGAACACCAGGCCCCAGCCCAGGCGCGTGCGCACATCCTCGCGCACGGCTAGATGCAGCGGCGCGGCGTTGCCGGTGGTCACCAGCGCGCTGCCTGGGCTGGCGCGCACCTCGTTGAACAGGTTGAACAGCGCGATCTGTTGTGCGTCGGCGAGTTGGTCGACATCGTCGACCGCATAGATCGCGACACGCGGATCATAGCCGAACGCCGACAGCGGGCTGGGTGGCGCGACAAAGCGCGCGCGGCCGCTGGATGCGCCGGCCACCAGCGCCTGCAGCAGGTGGCTGCGCCCGCTCCCGGCGTCCCCCCACACGTAGAACGTGCGGTCTGCGACCGGCCCGGCCGCGAGGGCGGCGTCCAGGCCGGCGAGACGGGCGACCAGTTCGGCATGGGCACCGGCGAAGAAGTTCTCGAATGTCTTCGGCGGTGGTGTGCCCAGGTCGAGTGTGAGTTGACGATGGGAAGCAGACGAGGTCGGCACGGGTGGCAAGGGTCCTGGAATGCGGTTTGACGAGTTCGTGCGGGCGGCACACTCGCATCGGGTAAAATTGCAATTTTACCGACCTTCCCGCGAGCTTCTCGCGCTTTCGCCATGAATCAACCGAAATCCACTCCCGGCACGCAGGTGCCGGGCCTGTCCTACCGTGACGCGGGCGTCGACATCGACGCGGGAGACGCGCTCATTGACCGCATCAAGCCGTTCGCGAAAAAGACGATGCGCGACGGCGTGCTGGCGGGCATCGGTGGATTCGGCGCGCTGTTCGAGGTACCGAAGAAATACCGCGAACCGGTGCTGATCTCCGGCACCGACGGCGTGGGCACGAAGCTCAAGCTTGCGTTCCATTTGAACCGGCATGATACGGTCGGGCAGGATCTGGTGGCCATGAGCGTCAACGACATTCTCGTGCAAGGGGCCGAGCCGCTGTTCTTCCTTGATTATTTCGCCTGCGGCAAGCTCAACGTCGAGACGGCGGCGAGCGTGGTCAAGGGTATTGCCATTGGGTGCGAGCTGGCGGGCTGCGCGCTGATCGGCGGCGAGACGGCCGAGATGCCGGGGATGTATCCGGATGGCGAATACGACCTTGCTGGGTTCGCGGTCGGGGCAGTCGAAAAAAGCAAGATTATCGACGGCAGCACGATCGGCGCCGGCGATGTGGTGCTGGGCCTGGCCTCCAGCGGTATCCATTCGAACGGCTATTCGCTGGTGCGCAAGATCATCGAGCGCGCGGCGCCGGACCTGCAAGCCGACTTCGATGGCCGCTCGCTGGCCGATGCGCTGATGGCGCCCACGCGCATCTACGTGAAGCCCATGCTCGAGTTGATGCAGCAACTCCCGGTCAAAGGTATCGCCCATATCACGGGGGGCGGGCTCGTCGAGAACGTGCCGCGCGTGCTGCCCGAGCGGCTGTGTGCGGAACTGGATCACTGTGCATGGCCGTTGCCGCCACTGTTCGCGTGGCTGCAGCAGCACGGTGGCGTGGCCGACGCGGAGATGCATCGCGTCTTCAACTGCGGGATCGGGATGGTGGTCATCGTCGCGGCCGAGCACGCGCAGACGGCGGCCGACGTGCTGTCGGCGGCCGGCGAACAAGTGTGGACGCTCGGCACGGTGCGCGAGCGCAACGCCGGCGAGGCACAGACGATCGTGGTGTGACGCTGCTGCGCACGGGGGGCGTGACGCCGCATGCTGCAGGGGCGCGTTTGGTGGCGCCGTCGTGACGCTGTCGTAGCGCTGTCATGGCCTGTCATGCCGTGGCCTATCGTGTCCTGTCGTGGCGTGGCGCCGCCGCACCGACCGCGGCGTCTGCTACGTCGGTGCCCATATTCGACGCACCGCGTCGACGGCACGCGGGCCGGCGTCGGTGCCGACACAGTCGACGACAATCCGTTCGGGCATCGAGCGCAACCATGTCAACTGCCGCTTGCAAAGCTGGCGTGTCGCGAAGATGCCCTTGTCGCGCATCGTTGCATAATCGTATTCGCCGTCCAGGTACGCCCACGCCTGTCGGTATCCGACGCAGCGCATCGACGGCAATCCGGGATGTAGGTCGCCGCGTGCGCGTAATTGCTGCACTTCGTCGATCAAGCCGGCGTCCAGCATCGCGTCGAAGCGCCGTGCGATGCGCGCGTGCAGCACCGACCGGTCGGATGGCTCCAGCGAAACGGCAGCAAAGCGGGGCGATGGCGGCGGGCCGGCGCGCGTCGCCGCGCGCGCGAGGACGTCGCCTGCGGCCTGGCACCCGACGCTCGGATCGGCAGCCGGGTGGGACGCCGCCCGCAGCAGCGTGGACATCGGCTGCCCGGTCAGCTGCCAAACCTCCAGCGCACGCTGGATCCGCTGCGAATCGTTGGGCGCGATCCGCGCCGCCGATACCGGGTCGATCTGCGCCAATTTCGCGTGCAGGGCAGGCCAGCCCTCGCGCGCCGCATCCTGGTCGAGTGCGGCCCGGATCGACGCGTCGGCGCCCGGCAACTCGTTCAAGCCCTCGACCAGCGCCTTGTAGTACAGCATGGTTCCGCCCACCAGTAATGGCAATTTGCCGCGCGTGATGATCTGTGCGCACAGGCGTAGTGCGTCGGTGCGGAACTGGGCGGCCGAATAGGCGTCGAGCGGGTCGATGATGTCGATCAGATGGTGGGGCACCGCGGCGCGTTCGGCCGCGGTCGGCTTGGCGGTCCCGATGTCCATTTGCCGGTAGACGAGCGCTGAATCGACGCTGACGATCTCGATCGGGGCATGGCGCGCCAGTTCGAGCGCGGCGGCGCTCTTACCAGACGCGGTCGGCCCGAGCAGGCATGCGATGACGGGAGCGGATGCCACGGCGCGACTATTGGCCCCGCATGAACAACCGGTCCAGCTCGCCGAGCGTGAGCTGAAACCAGGTCGGACGACCATGATTGCATTGATCGGCGCGCTCGGTGGCTTCCATTTGCCTCAACAGCGCATTCATCTCGTCAATGCTCAGGCGCCGGTTCGCGCGCACCGCATGGTGGCACGCCAGCGTGCCGAGCAACTCATGCTGGTGCTCGGTCAGCACCTGCGAGCCGCCGTACGCGTGCAGGTCCGCAAGCACCGCGCGCGCCAGCGAGACCAGGTCGGCATCCTTGAGCAGCGCGGGCACGGCCCGGATGGCCAGCATGGTCGGAGACAGCGAAGCGATGTCAAAGCCCAATGCATCGAGCGTCTCACGTTCCTCGCAGGCCACGCCGATCTCGACCGCATCGGCTTGCATCGTCACCGGGATCAGCAGTGGTTGCACAGCGATGCGCCGCTGAGCAAGCGCGTGCTTGAATTGCTCGTACAGGATGCGCTCATGTGCTGCGTGCATGTCGACTAGCACCAGCCCGCGCGTGTTCTGCGCCAGCACGTAGATGCCGTGCAACTGGCCGAGCGCGAATCCCAGCGGATGCTCGTCAAGCGGCTGTGCCGCCGCCGCGGGCCCGTTAGCGGGAGAGGAGGGAGGGGCCTCGTTAGCGGCAGAGGCAGGATGAGCCTCGTCGGTGGCGGACGGGCTGGGTCGTGTGCTTACGGCGTCCGTTGGCGACGATGGTTGGTCCGCTGCCGAGCCGGGTGCCGGCGAAGGCGCGGAAGAGGCGTCATCGTGCGCGGGCAACAGAGAGGCCGCGGCCCCATCGCGCCGGCCGAACAACGCATCGTAGACGGCCAGTGGTTGGGCGACCGGTAGCACGCCCTGGCGCATCCGCGTATGCGATATCCAGCTCGAGGTTCCCGGTGTCGCGGCAGGCCCGCCACGGCGAAGCCCGGCGGACTGCCCGCCGCCCTGTGGCGACGCCACGCCGGACCACGCCGCCGACGCGGCACTGGATTTGGCCTGCGAGCCCGCGCCCACACCGCCGCTCGATCCGGCTCCCGGGCCCGCCGTGTCCGGCACGGCAGGCGTCAGGCGCGCCGCGTGGCCGCCCGTGGTCGTGTCGGGCGAGGCGCCGGCGTGCCGAGCCAGCGCGCGCTGCACCGCATGGAAGACGAACTGATGAATCGAGCGCGAGTCACGAAAGCGTACCTCGATCTTGGACGGGTGGACGTTGACGTCGACGCCTTCGGGCGGCAGGTCGAGGAACAGCACGTAGGCTGGATAGCGGTCGCCGTGCAGCACATCCTCGTAGGCGGCACGCACCGCATGGGTGAGCAGCTTGTCCCGCACAAAACGGCCGTTGACGAAGAAATACTGCTGATCGGCGCGACCGCGGCTGGCGGTCGGCAGCCCGGCGAAGCCATAGATCGCGATTGGACCGGCGGCCTCCTCAAGCGGCAGATGCGACGTCGCGAACGCCTCGCCTAGGATTTTTGCGGTGCGCGCGGCGGCGCTGGCCGCGTTCCAGTGCTCGACGGCGCGGCCGTTGTGCAGCACCGAGAACGCGACGTCCGGGCGCGACAGAGCGGCGCGACGGATCACATCCAGGCAATGCCCGAGTTCGGTCTGCTCGCTCTTGAGAAATTTGCGGCGCGCGGGAGTGCTGAAATACAGATCGCGCACTTCGATCGTCGTGCCCACGCCGCCGGGGGCCGGGGACAGCGCACCGGTCTGCGCATCGATGCGGGTGGCGTGCGGCGCGTCGGCGGTGCGGCTCGTGATGCTGGTCTGCGCGACCGATGCAATCGACGCGAGTGCCTCGCCACGGAAGCCCAATGTGCAGACGCTCTCAAGCTCCGCCAGCGAGCGGATCTTGCTGGTGGCGTGGCGCATCAACGCCAGCGGTAATTCGTTGGCTGCGATGCCGCAGCCGTCGTCTGCGATCATGATGCGTTTGACGCCGCCTTCGTCCAGCGTGATGCGCAGCGCTGTCGCGCCGGCGTCCAGCGCATTCTCAATCAACTCCTTGACGACCGATGCAGGCCGCTCGACGACCTCGCCCGCCGCGATCTGGCTGATCAACTGGTCCGGCAACGGCTGGATGGCGCGCGTCGGCATGCCGCGCCGCTGCACGGCAGGTCCGTCGGTAGAGGTCGGATCGGCGACGAGGGGCGGATCGGCGGCGGGGGATGAAGGCGTCGCCGGTGGCGATCCGCCGTCAACGGATGGGCGCGCCGCGTCGGGCTCGCCTGGCTCGGACACGCCTGGCTCAATGGACTGTGACATCCATACATTATAACGAGACGCTAACGAGATAACGAAGCGCTAACGATAAGCCGCTGCCCGGTCGTGACGGCGTTTGGTGCGCTGGCGACCGGACGATTTCATCGGAGCAGGCTGAGTATTCCGGTATCATCCACGCCAATTTTTCGTGGTTTCAAGGATGCCTTTTGGATACCTTCCTGCAATTTCTCAGCCTTATTCTGCATATCGACAAGTTTCTGGGTGACTTCATCCAGCAGTACGGCGCTTGGGTGTACGTCGTGCTGTTCCTAATCGTGTTCTGCGAAACCGGTCTGGTCGTGTTGCCGTTCCTGCCGGGCGACTCGCTGCTGTTCATCGGCGGTGCGTTTAGCGCGTCCGGCTCAATGGATCTGCTATTGCTGAACGTGCTGTTGCTGGTGGCGGCAATCGGCGGAAACACGGTGAATTATTTGATCGGCGGCTATATCGGGCCGAAAGTCTTCGATGCGCACTGGAAGTTCGGCGAACGCTTCCTGGATCGGGCCGCGTTGACGAGGACGCATCAATTCTACGAGCGCCACGGCGGTAAGACGATCGTGCTCGCGCGCTTCGTACCGGTGGTGCGCACGTTTGCACCATTCGTGGCCGGTGTATCCGGCATGAGCATGATGCGCTTTCAGCTATACAACGTGCTGGGCGCGTTGCTGTGGGTCGTGCTGCTGACCGTGTGCGGCTACTTGTTCGGCAATATTCCGTTCATCCGCGACCATCTGAATACGATCGTACTGGTCGGCGTGGCCGCGGCCATCGTGCCGGTGGCGCTGGGCGCGGGCTGGAAAATGTTGCGCCGGCGCCGGGCCGGCCAGCCGCGAGCGCGCTGACGCATTAAGCCATCCGGTTCTTCGAGAGCGGCGGATTCGCGGCGAAGTAGCGCTTGATGCCCTTCAGAATTGCATTGGCCATCTGGTCGCGGTACGCTTCGGAGTTTAGCCGCTGCTCCTCGTCCGGATTGCTGAGGAACGCGGTTTCCACGAGGATCGATGGAATGTCCGGCGCTTTGAGCACCGCAAAGCCCGCTTGCTCGACGCTGGCCTTGTGCAGTTTGTTGATGCCACCGATCTCCTTGAGTACGTAATTGCCGTACTTCAGCGAGTCGCGGATCTGCGCGGTCGTTGACATATCGAACAGCGCCCGAGTCAATGTTACGTCCCGGGTCTTGAAATCCACGCCGCCTATTTGATCGGAAGCGTTCTCCTTTTGCGCTATCCAGCGCGCCGCAGCGCTGGTTGCGCCGCGCTCGGACAGCGCGAACACCGACGAGCCGCGCGCCTGCGGCGAAGTGAACGCGTCCGCGTGAATCGACACGAACAGGTCGGCGCCGACACGCCGCGCCTTTTGTACACGCACCGCGAGTGGCACGAAAAAGTCCGCGTCGCGCGTCATCATCGCCCGCATGTTCGGCTGCGCGTCAATTTTCGCGCGCAGCCGCTTACCGATGTCCAGTGCGACATGCTTCTCGTAGGTACCGGCGCCGCCAATCGCGCCCGGGTCCTCGCCGCCGTGCCCGGGGTCGATCGCCACGGTCAGCAGGCGGACCGTGGCGGGCTTGCCCGACGGCACCTTGAAGCCGTAGCCGTCGTCGTCGCGGCGCGCCGCCAGCGCGCCCCGATCGGCATTGCGGCTGAATTGCGGCGGTGCCGACGGCGCTCGGTCGGGCTTGGCCGATGCGGCGCCCCTTGGCGGCGCCGCATCGCCCTGCGCAAAGCGCTGGAAGAACGCATCGCTGCTGTCGCTCGCAGGGTCGCGCCCGCTGGCCGGCGGCGCGATGCCAGCCAGCGCGTCGCGCCCCGGGTCGCTGTCGGGCGGCGACGGCATCGCGAGCGCCGGGCCCGACAGCGTCGCGCCGGGGACCGAACGTTGCTCGAGCGCTTCCTCCTTGCGTTGCGTCTGCGCGAGCAGCTCCAGCAGCGGATCGGGCGGCACTGCCGGATACAGGTCGAACACGAGCCGGTACTTGTACGAGCCGACTGGGGTGAGCGCGAACACCTGCGGCTTGACCGACCCCTTCAGGTCGAACACCATCCGGACCACGTGCGGCTGGAACTGGCCCACGCGTACCGATTGGATTTGCGGGTCGTTGGGCGTGATCTTCGCGACCAGATCCTTCAGCGTCTGGTCCAGCTCCAGTCCATCGAGATCGACGACGAGCCGGTCCGGTTCCTGTAGCAGTTTTTGCGAATTCTGCAGCGGTTGGTCCGACTCGATCGTCACGCGCGTATAGTCACGCGCCGGCCACACGCGCACGCCCAGCACCGCAGCCGCATGCGCGACGCGCGGCGTGGCCAGGCCCAGCAACAGCGTCGAGGCGCCCGCGCGCAGGATCTGCCGGCGTCGCCAGCAATGCGATGCGGTGGCGGCGGATTCAATCGAGCGGAACGGTTTGATCAGCATCGGGCGAGGCACTCTTTTCCGGTTTCGCTATAGGCACGCGCAGTCAGCTTGCGGCCTTCGCCTTGGACTTCGAGGTCGATCTGCAAGTCGGGTACGCCAAGCACGCCGCCGGCGCGCTGCGGCCACTCGACCAAGCACAGCGCCCCGGTGTCGAAGTACTCGCGAAAACCGGCATCCTCCCATTCCGCCGGATCCGTAAAGCGGTATAGATCGAAGTGATAGATCGACAGCGGTGCGCCGTCGACGTTCTCGATCGTATAGGGCTCGACAAGCGTGTAGGTTGGGCTGCGCACGCGTTGCGTGTGCCCGAGCGCGCGCAACATCGCGCGCACCAGCGTCGTCTTGCCGGCGCCGAGGTCGCCGACCAAGTGCACTTGCACGCCATGAGCGGGCGCGGCACGCATCGCCGCCGTGATCGCCGTGGCCAACGTTGCGCCGAACGCGTTAGCCGCGCGCTCGTCCGGCAGCGCGAACACGCGTTCTGTCAACGGACGAGGCGAGGCTGGTGCGTCTGGCATTGCGTACAATAGGAATGATGAAACAACCGCCGGATACCGAGATTTGCCGCGCGCCGCTCACTGACGCCGAGCTTGCGTCGCTGGCGCGGCGTGTGCGCGAATGGGCGCGCGAACTGGGCTTCAGCGCAATCGGCATCTGCGATACCGATTTGTCCCATGCCGAAGCGGCGCTCGCCGCGTGGATCGACGCAGGTTATCACGGCGAGATGGATTATATGGCCAAACATGGCATGAAGCGTGCGCGGCCGGCCGAACTTGTACCCGGAACGCAACGGGTCATCAGCGCACGAATGCCGTACCTGCCCGCCGAGACGCCGGCGTCGTGGCGCGCGCGCGAGCATGCGCGGCTGGCCGATCCGAACGCTGCGGTGGTCTCGATCTATGCGCGCGGTCGCGATTACCACAAAGTGATGCGCCAGCGCCTGCAGCGATTGGCCGAGCGGATTGAAGCCGCCATCGGCCCGCTTGGCTACCGGGTGTTCACCGACTCGGCGCCGGTGCTGGAGGTCGAACTCGCGCAAAAGGCCGGACTCGGATGGCGCGGCAAGCACACGTTGCTGCTCGATCGCGACGCCGGTTCGTTATTTTTTCTCGGCGAAATTTTCGTCGACGTGCCGTTGCCCACCGATGCGCAAAGCCAGCCGTCGCGCGCGCCGCAACACGCGGGCGCGCATTGCGGCGCCTGCACGCGCTGTATCGACGCGTGCCCGACGGGCGCTATCGTGGCGCCGTACCGGCTCGATGCGCGCAAGTGTATCTCGTACCTGACGATCGAGTTGCGCGGCAGCATTCCGGTCGAGCTGCGCGAGGCGATTGGCAACCGCGTGTACGGATGCGACGATTGCCAGCTTGTGTGCCCTTGGAACAAGTTTGCGCAGCCGAGCGGATGCGCGGACTTCGATGTGCGTAATGGGCTGGATGGCGCACAACTGACCGAATTGTTTAGCTGGAGCGAGCAGGATTTCGACACGCGCCTGGCGGGCAGCGCGATCCGCCGGATCGGCTACGAGCGCTGGCTGCGCAATCTCGCGGTCGGGCTCGGCAATGCGCTGCGCGCCGGTGGCGGCGCGGCGGGGCGCGACGCTGTGCTGGCGGCGTTGCGCAAGCGCGAAGACGATCCATCTGCGCTGGTGCGCGAGCACGTGCGCTGGGCGTTGGACCACGGGTAGCCGTCGCCCATCTGCCGGCCGTCGCGATGCCGCAGATACAATTCGGACGTAGAATCCACCCGTGCGTGCCGCGTACCGCCGCGCGCGCATCCAGGAGGATTGGCATGTTCAATGCCGTGATCGATGCACCATTCGGACGGATCGGCATCCGCAGCGACGACCGGTTTGTTCATGAAATTGTTTACCTGCCCGGCACGACCCCGTTGTGCGCGCCGGACAATGCGCTGGCCCAGCGTGCGGCAGCGCAGATCGTGGCCTATTTCGAACGGGCCGACACGGTGTTCGACTTGCCGCTGTCGCTCGCTGGCACCGCGTTCCAGCGCCGGGTATGGGACGGCATCTGTCGCATTGCATCCGGCACCGTCTGGACCTATGGGCAACTGGCGGCGTCGATCGGCGCGGTGCCGCGTGCCGTTGGACAGGCGTGTGGGTCCAATCCCGCGCCACTGGTCGTTCCATGTCATCGCGTCGTGGCGGCAAACGGCCTCGGCGGTTTTGCGCATCATGCCGGAAAGGGTTTTTTTCGGGACGTCAAGTGTTGGCTGCTGCGCCATGAAGGCATCCGGGTGCCGCAGCAGGGTGAGTTGTACGCATGAGCGACGTGCAAGACCCACAATTGAGCGCGTATCGCAACACGAGCGCGCAAGCGATCGACGCGTTCTGCGACGCACTATGGCTCGAGCATGGGTTGTCCCGCAATACGCTGGATGCGTATCGTCGCGACTTGTCGCTGTATTGCGACTGGCTCGCGGCGACGCATGAGCGCACACTCGATGCGACGCGCGAGTCGGACCTGAATGGCTACCTGGCGGTGCGCAGCGATGGTAAGGCCAGTTCCGCGAACCGGCGCCTGTCGGTGTTCCGGCGCTACTTCGCATGGGCGTTGCGTGAGCATCGCGTCGCGGCTGATCCGACGCTGCGCATCCGTTCGGCCCGGCAGCCGCCCCGTTTTCCGTCTACGCTTAATGAAGCGCAGGTTGAGGCGTTGCTGGGTGCGCCCGACCTAGACACGCCACTCGGATTGCGCGACCGCGCGATGCTTGAGTTGATGTACGCGAGTGGGTTGCGTGTCTCGGAGTTGGTCACGCTCAAGACGGTCGAGGTGGGGTTGAACGAAGGTGTGGTGCGCGTGATGGGCAAGGGTGCGAAAGAGCGCTTGGTGCCGTTTGGCGACGAGGCGCGAGGCTGGCTGGAGCGCTACCTGCGCGAGGCGCGCGCGGTGCTCCTCGGGGGGCGCGGCGCCGATGCGCTGTTCGTGACGGCGCGCGGCGGCGCGATGACGCGTCAGCAATTCTGGAACATCATTAAGCGATATGCGTTGCGCGCCGACATTCACGTGCCGCTGTCGCCGCATACGTTGCGGCATGCGTTTGCGACGCATCTGCTCAATCATGGCGCGGACCTGCGCGTGGTGCAGATGCTGCTTGGCCACAGCGATATTTCGACGACTCAGATTTACACTCATGTTGCACGTGAGCGCCTTAAAGCGCTGCATGCGATACATCATCCGCGCGGGTGAGTGCGCGGGACTGACTGTCTTTTCCCGTTTTCCTAATCGCCAATCGCAATAATCTGGTTTAATTGTTCACATGCGGCTGTAAACACATCATCTGGCACGCGCTTCCACGAATGTGCCTTCGCTCCCCGTGCTCGCCAGTCAAATGACTTGGGCTGGTGTCCAAGCACGTAGCTCGTGACGTTTTTCGGCCCCTGAAACTTGATAGCAAACGGATTAGTGTCATTGAAGTCGGCAGGTGTGATCGGAAGCCCGATGACAATGCCGGTTCGCTCGTTGAACGGTTTCGGTGACAAGACCAGCATCGGGTGCAAATCCTTCATTTCACGACCGACCTGCGGATTGCAGTCAATCCAGATAATGTCACGTCGGTCAGGCACCCAAAAAGCTCCTGTCATTAAAACACCTCCGCACCAACGCGGCTTGTTGCCATCGCTTCACCGCCGTGCTTTATTGGATCAAACCGCGCCAGTTTTTCCGCGAGCGTAAGCTTACGCGGACCCACCGGCTTCACTGTTACACCAACTTCATCCGTCGTCACCTCCACCTCTTGGCCAACCTGGAAATGCGCTGAGCGTGCAACTGCAGCGGGAATGCGCACAGCCAGGCTGTTCCCCCACTGTTGGATTGTGAGCGTCGCGGTTTTTGCCATGATGTCACTCCTTCCTATCATCGTATAAACAAGTATATACAAACATACCGGAGGTATCAACGTGTTTATACATTATGCGCCTTGTGCGACACGAAAGTCGCGCAGTTCGTTGTTTCACCACCGATGTTAGACGGCGGTGCAGACATGGAGGAGCCTCAAGTATGGGCAGCTAGGTCCGCTGCAAATGCGGTATGAGAGGTCAGGGACAGCGCTAAAGCGGCAAACAACGCAAGACTACTCGTCCGGATGCGCATAGGGCTTTCTCGAAAAGGCGGGAAAATGAAAATGTATCAATGATGTGTGCCCGCTTACAGCTGCGCGCTCAATCGAAAGCCGACTGTGACGCGGGCCGTCGATAACGCCGTTGGACGATACAGGGGCGTGCCAGCGAACAACTCGTACGTGTAGATGGCCAAGCGCGTGGGCACCGTACCGCGCAGCCCAAGGGCCGTGCCAACGAGCCGCGTGCCGCCCTGGTCTCGTGTCAGTGGACCGAAGACTTGGCCATAATCAAGCGCCGCGTAGGCGTGCTGCCCGGTGTG
>NZ_PRDW01000009.1 GCF_002927045.1 Mycetohabitans endofungorum
ACCCGGGCTGTTACCCCCGGGCGCAGCTCGCCCGCACCATCAAGTACCCACACTTATCGGCTGTTACTTGTTAAAGAGCATCGCGCCGACTTCGCCTTAACCTGTCCGGCCTCAGCACCTGCGTCGCGTCGCTGCATCAGCAGCAGAGAAACGAGATTATGAAGATTCCTCGTCGCAGCGTCAAGAAGTTTTTGAAAACTTTTTTCACCACGGTGATTCGAGAAGATCCTACTCACCCATCCCACTTTCGCGCAACGGCATCCGCAGCGCGAAAAGTAAGATTTTAGCGACTCGCCACCCCCAACGCAAGTCCGTTTTCAACGATGCTTGAAGACGGGCTTGCGCTTCTCGACAAACGCCGCCATCCCTTCCTTCTGGTCCTCGGTGGCAAACAGCGAGTGGAACAGCCGACGCTCGAAATGCACACCCTCGGTAAGCAAGGTCTCGTACGACTGATTGATCGATTCCTTAATCATCATCACCGAAGGCAGCGAATATTCAGCAATCGTAGCCGCCGTGCTGAGCGCCTCGTCTAACAGCTGGCCTACCGCGACTACACGAGATACCAGGCCCGCGCGCTCCGCTTCGTGGGCATCCATGAACCGCCCGGTCAAGCACAGGTCCATCGCTTTGGCCTTGGAGATCGCGCGCGGCAAGCGCTGCGTGCCACCGGCGCCCGGCATGACCCCGAGCTTGACCTCCGGCAGACCGAACCGCGCGGTGTCGGCCGCGATGATGATGTCGCACATCATCGCCAGTTCGCATCCGCCGCCCAGCGCCAAGCCCGCCACTGCGGCGATCACCGGTTTGCGCACCGCACGCACCGCCTCCCAGTTGCGCGTAATGTAGTTCCCTTTGTAGACATCCATATAGGTGTACTTCGCCATCATTCCGATGTCCGCGCCGGCGGCAAATGCCTTTTCACTGCCCGTCACCACGATCGCGCCGATCTGCTCGTCGTCGTCGAACGCCTTGAGCGCCGCGCCCAACTCGTCCATCAGCGCGTCGTTCAGTGCATTAAGCACCTTCGGGCGGTGCAGCGTGATCAGCCCGACCCGTCCGCTTGTGTCGACCTGAATATTTTCGAATATCATGAATTCTCCATTGGCAAGGGGGACCCGCGAAAAAACGCCGCGCAATCCGAAAAGAATGCTACCATTTTCCAACCAACCGGTCGGTTTATTTATCCGTCTCCGCCTCACTTTCCCGACTACTCGCCATGACACATCCGCTGTTTGTAAAGCATGAATCGACGTTGACACAGGCACTTCAGGCACAGGAAACGCGTGGCTACTGGAGTCCGTTCCCCGAGATGCCCAGCCCCAAGGTGTACGGGGAAACGGCGAACGCGGACGGTGAGCAATCGTTCAAAGCGCTTTTGAACCAGACGTTCGATTTGGATCAGCCCCGCAATGGACTGGTAGGCCAGGAGCACTCGCCGTTCGGCTTCGCTTTGGGCGTGCGCTATCCGAAGGCCGATCCGGACCTGCTTTTCGCCGCCGTGGCGCGCGCGCAGCAACCATGGCAGCGTGCGGGCCGCGACACGTGGGTGGGCGTAAGCCTGGAGATTCTGCAGCGGCTGAACCGTGCGAGCTTCGAGATCGCCTACAGCGTGATGCATACGACCGGACAGGCATTCATGATGGCGTTCCAGGCCGGCGGGCCGCATGCGCAGGACCGCGCGCTCGAGGCCATCGCATGCGCATGGGACCAATTGCGGCGCATCCCGGCCCAAGCTTACTGGGAAAAGCCCCAAGGCAAGAACCCGCCGCTGGCAATGGAAAAGCACTTCACGATCGTGCCGCGCGGCATCGGCCTGGTGCTTGGCTGTTGTACCTTTCCGACATGGAACAGTTATCCGGGACTATTCGCCGATCTTGCGACCGGCAACGCGGTGGTCGTCAAACCACACCCTGGCGCGATCCTGCCGCTAGCGATCACCGTACGTATCGCGCGCGACGTGCTGCGCGAGGCCGGCTTCGATCCGAACGTCGTTACGCTGTTGGCAACGGATCCGGATGACGGCGTGCTCGTGCAGCAGCTCGCCACGCGCCCCGATGTCCGACTGATCGATTTCACGGGCAGCACGCACAACGGCAATTGGCTCGAGCGCAACGCAACCCAGGCTCACGTGTATACCGAGAAGGCGGGCGTGAACCAGATTGTCATCGACTCGGTCGAGGACATCAAGGCGGTCGCACGCAATATCGCATTCTCGCTGGCGCTGTACTCGGGCCAGATGTGTACCGCGCCACAAAACATCTATGTGCCGCGCGACGGCATCCGCACCGCCGATGGTACGCTTAGCTTCGACGAAGTCGGCCAAGCAATCGCCGAGGCCGTCCAGAAATTGACGTCGGACCCAGCCAAGGCGGTCGAATTAATCGGAGCCCTCCAAAACGACGCCGTAGTGCAGCGCATCGAACGGGCGCGCTCGCTCGGTACCGTGCTATTGGACAGCCAGCCGCTCGTGCATCCCGCGTTCGAGCATGCACGAGTGCACACGCCGCTGCTGGTCAAGCTGGATGCGGCCACCGACCAGAACCGGTTTACGCAGGAATGGTTTGGCCCAATCGCATTCGTCATCGCGACGGATTCCACCGCGCAATCGCTGGCGCTGGCCGGCTCGATTGCCGCACAGCACGGCGCGCTGACGCTATCCGTATACAGTGGTGACGAGGCAGTGCAGCAAGCCGCGCACGAAGCGGCGATCGAAGGCGGCGTCGCGCTGTCGCTGAACTTGACCGGCGGCGTGTTCGTGAACCAGTCCGCGGCGTTCTCGGACTTCCACGGCACCGGTGCGAACCCAGCGGCCAATGCGACGCTGACCGACGCTGCGTTCGTGGCGAACCGCTTCCGCGTCGTGCAAAGCCGCGCGCACGTAGCACCGCGCGGCTGAGCGGCGCCACCCGGCATTGCTCCACACCGACGAGAACGACGCTACTCGACAAGCGCAGGCGACTGGCACCATGATCGAAGCTTTTATCTGTGATGCAATCCGCACGCCGTTTGGCCGCTATGGCGGCACGCTAAAAGACGTTCGCGCAGACGACCTTGGCGCGATCCCGATCAAGGCGCTGCTCGAGCGTTATCCGTCAATGGACTGGGCGGCGGTGGACGACGTGATCTACGGCTGCGCGAATCAGGCCGGCGAAGACAACCGCAACGTCGCCCGGATGGCGGCGCTGCTCGCCGGCCTGCCCGTTGACGTGCCGGGCGCCACGGTAAACCGGCTATGCGGCTCGGGCATGGATGCGATCGGCACCGCGGCGCGGGCGATCCGCGCAGGTGACGCGTCGCTGATGCTAGCCGGCGGTGTCGAGAGCATGACGCGCGCGCCGTTCGTGATGGGCAAGGCCAGCGCCGCGTTCTCGCGCCAGGCCGAAGTCTTCGATACGACGATTGGCTGGCGTTTCGTGAACCGGCTGATGAAACAGCAGTACGGCATCGATTCGATGCCGCAGACCGCCGAAAACGTCGCGGTCGCCTATAACGTGAGCCGTACCGACCAGGATGCATTTGCGTTACGCAGCCAGCAAAAGGCCGCACGCGCGCAGCGTGACGGCGTGCTGGCTGCCGAGATCGTGCCGGTCACCGTGCCGTCCCGCAACGGCGATGCGATCGTGGTGCAGCACGACGAGCATCCGCGCGAAACGTCGATGGAAGCACTGGCCAAGCTCGGCGGTGTGGTATGCCCAGATGGCACCGTCACCGCCGGCAATGCGTCCGGCATCAACGATGGCGCATGTGCGCTGCTGATCGCCAGCGAAGCAGCCGCACGCGCGCACGGGCTCACGCCGAAGGCGCGCGTGCTCGGCATGGCAACAGCGGGAGTCGAGCCACGCGTGATGGGCATCGGACCGGCGCCCGCGACGCGCAAGCTGCTGCGGCAATTGAACATGACGCTCGAGCAGTTCGACGTCATCGAGTTAAACGAAGCATTCGCTGCACAAGGCCTGGCCGTGCTACGGCTGCTGGGCATCGACGACGACGACCCGCGCGTGAACCCGAACGGCGGAGCGATCGCGCTCGGCCACCCGCTCGGCGCATCCGGCGCGCGGCTGGTAACGGCCGCAATGTACCAGTTGCACCGCAACGGCGGCCGCTATGCATTGTGCACGATGTGCATTGGAGTCGGACAGGGCATCGCATTGGCCATCGAGCGCGTCTGAAGTCGGCCTCGCGCATTCATTTCGCCTAGGCAGGAGGGAACTCCCATGACTTACACGTCAATTCTGCTCGACATCGACGCAGCCGCTCACGTCGCAACCATTACGCTGAACCGCCCGGACAAGCTCAACAGCTTCACCCGCGCGATGCACGCCGAGCTACGCGCGGCGCTGGATGAGGTGCAGCGCTCGGGTGCCCGGGCGCTGGTACTGACAGGCGCAGGAAAGGCATTTTGCGCGGGCCAGGACCTCGCGGACCTCGACTTCACGCCCGGCCATGAAACCGACCTGGGCGAGCTAATCGATCAAAACTTCAATGCACTCGTGCGACGGCTGCAGCAGCTGCCGCTGCCGGTGACCGCAGCAGTCAACGGCACGGCAGCAGGCGCCGGCGCGAACCTGGCGTTGGCATGCGACATCACACTTGCCGCGCGTTCGAGCCGTTTCATCCAGGCTTTCGTGAAAATCGGGCTGGTACCGGACACTGGCGGCACGTGGACGCTGCCACGACGAGTCGGTATCGCTCGCGCGCTGGGACTGTCGCTCACTGGCGAGAAGCTCAGCGCGGAGAAGGCCGAAGCGTGGGGCCTGATCTGGCGCGTCGTTGACGATGCGGCCCTTCTGCCACAAGCGCGGAAGCTCGCCGCGGAACTCGCGCAGCAGCCCACCGCCGCGATCGTCGCGACCCGGCAGGCCATCCGCAGCGGCGCAACGCTGGATTTGGATGTACAGCTGGATCTTGAACGCGACCTGCAGCACAAGCTTGGCGCGTCACACGACTATGCGGAAGGCGTGCGCGCGTTCATCGAGAAACGTCAACCCCGTTTTGAAGGACACTGAGATGGACCACTCTTCCCCCACCGACGCCGAATCCGGCGTGGTGCAAGCCGAACTGCTCGCGCGCGACTGTGCTGCGGCGATGTATGAGAACGATGCGTGCACCCGCTGGCTCGGCATTCAGGTAGTCGAAGTTCGGCCCGGCTATGCGCGCGCGACGATGCAGGTGCGCGCTGAATTTCTGAATGGCCACGATATCTGCCACGGTGGGTTGATCTTCACGCTTGCCGATTCGGCATTCGCATTTGCGTGCAACACTTATAACGTGAATACGGTGGCAGCCGGATGCACGATCGAATACCTGCGGCCGGTGCACCGCGGCGACGCGCTAACCGCGGAAGCCGTGGAGCAGGTGCGATCTGGGCGCACCGGCCTCTACGATATCCGTGTGACCAATCGCGCCGGCGAGCCGGTCGCGATGTTTCGCGGCAAGTCGGCACACATCAAAGGGAACGTCATTCGATCGAACGATTGACGCCCGCTACAAGCTACAGGACAGACACAACAATAAGGAGAATTTCGATGAACACTGCGCTGCCGCTGGAGCCGATTGAAAAGGCTAGCCGCGACGAATTACAAGCCTTGCAGCTTGAACGGCTGAAGAAAACCTTGGCGCACGCGTATGCGCATTCACCGGTCTACCGGCGCAAGTTCGATGAGGCGGCCGTGCATCCCGACGACTTGAAGACGCTGGCGGACCTGTCTCGCTTTCCGTTCACGACGAAGCAGGACTTTCGCGATAACTATCCGTTCGGCATGTTCGCCGTGCCGATGGACCAGGTCTCGCGCATCCATGGTTCGTCCGGTACCACCGGCAAGCCAACCGTGGTCGGCTACACGGCCAACGACATCGACATGTGGGCCAACCTCATGGCGCGCTCCATCCGCGCGGCAGGGGCGCGGCGCGGCGACAAGGTCCATGTCAGCTACGGCTATGGGCTCTTTACCGGTGGTCTGGGCGCGCACTACGGGGCGGAGCGTGCGGGCCTGACCGTGATCCCGTTCGGTGGCGGGCAGACCGAGAAGCAAGTCCAGCTGATCCAGGACTTTCGCCCCGATATCATCATGGTCACGCCGAGCTACATGCTATCGATCGCCGATGAATTCGAGCGACGCGACCTGAATCCGGCCGAATCGTCGTTGCGCATCGGCATCTTCGGCGCAGAGCCGTGGACCAACGACATGCGCGCGGCGATCGAGAAACGCATGGGCATCGACGCGGTGGACATCTATGGGCTGTCAGAGATTATCGGCCCCGGCGTCGCCTCCGAATACGCGGAAACCAAGGACGGCCCGACGATCTGGGAAGACCACTTCTATCCGGAAATCATCGACCCGGACACTGGCGAGGTGCTGCCCGAAGGCGTATTCGGCGAGCTGGTGTTCACCTCGCTGACCAAAGAGGCTTTGCCAATCATCCGCTATCGCACCCGTGATCTAAGCCGGCTGCTGCCCGGCACCGCGCGCGCGATGCGGCGCATGGAGAAGATCACCGGCCGCTGCGATGACATGATGATCATCCGGGGCGTGAATGTGTTCCCGTCGCAAATCGAGGAGCTGTTGCTCAAGTACGCCACCGTGCTTGCCCCTCATTACCAGATCGTGCTGACCAAGGAAGGCCCGCTCGACGTGATGACGATCCATGTCGAGCCCCGTCCGGAATCGGCGCTGGACGAACGCGCGGTCGCAGTGGCACGGGCGAGCCTGGCGCACGATGTCAAGGCGCTGGTCGGCGTCACGGCGCAAATCGCCACCTTGCCAGTGAACAGCATCGAGCGCTCAGTGGGCAAGGCGCGCCGCGTCGTGGACAAACGTCGTGCGTAAGCCTAAGGCCTGAGCCGATGGCGGCCACGCGCAACACCGCCGCTCAACAGTTGAGCAGCAGCCACATCCGCCGCTCAACTGTTGGGCAGCAGCAGCCACATCCGGCCGCCCTGCTTCATCCGGCCGGCCAGGTCGCCCGCGTCATCACCCAGTCCCCAGAAGTAGTCGGCCCGCACGCCGCCTTTGATCGCGCTGCCCACATCCTGCGCGAACACCAGCCGGTTCATCGGCTGATTCGACAATGGTCGGGTGGTCTGCAGGAATACCGGCGTGCCGAGCGGGATCGACGTCGGGTCGACTGCGATCGAGCGCTCGGGCGTGAGCGGCACACCCAACGCACCGACCGGCCCGTTGGCTCCGCCGCTGGGCACGCCTTCGCTGGATGGCACCTCCTTGAAGAACACGAAGCGCGGATTCACGTCTAGCAGGGCATCGACGCGCAACCGGTTCGCCCGGGCCCATGCCTTAATTCCCTGCATCGTCGCCTGCGCCGGTAAAAGCTCGCCACGATCGATCAGCCAACGGCCGATCGAACGATACGGCTGGTTGTTGGTGCCACTGTAACCGACACGCATCACCGTACCGTCGTCGAGCAATACCCGGCCGGAGCCTTGCACCTGCAGAAAAAACGCCTCGATCGGATCATCCACGTAGACAAGCTCGTTGCCGGCCAGCATGTCGGAGCGTATCAGCTGTGCACGCGGCGGCAACACCGCGCCCGGGCGGGCTGCCCTCGGCCAGCAATACAATGGGTACAGGTACGGCGCACGCCGGTACCGGGACCCATGCAACAACGGCTCGTAGTAGCCAGTGACGAGACCGTCGAGTGTGCCGTCGCTATTGGCCAGCACAAACGGCGTGAAATACGTCTCGAAAAACGTACGCGCGGCGGCCACGTCAAGATCATCCAGTTGCTGCGCGGCAACACACGCGCGCCGCCAATTCGCCAGACTGTTCATGCGCGCACAGTTCTGCCGCAGCGCGGCGGTAGTTCCGATCAGGCTGTCCTCCTGCCAGCCGGGCACCTGCTGCCAGCTGACCGGCGTGAGCCGCGCACCGACCAGCGCCTGCTGGCTCGGCGCGGCAACAACCGGCGGCACGCGCGTCACCGGCCGCACGGCCCCGCCACCACCGCATGAGGCCAGCACCACCGCCGCGACGATCGTCGCGATCAGCGCCGCGGCGCGGCCCCAGCGCCGCACACCGGCTGCATGCCGGCCCGTTGCGGCCACCCGCCTCGGCCCGCTGCTATGCGCGCCACCGTTACCATGCGCGCAACCGTTAAAATGCTCGCTCGTTTCCCAAACCGTCATGTCTGCGTTCTTCACCGCTTGCCCGTGGCTACTGCCCACGATTGAAATACTGCTGCCGATTGGATTGCTCGCGTACATCGTATGGTACGTGCGCCGCCCGCCGCGCAAGCGCGATTGACGCCCTGCGGCGCTGCGCCGGCCGGCTGCCATGGCGCTCCACGCCGGAGCGGTCGCGGCGCCGCGCCGCCATCGTGCGCGCTCAATGCAGCATGCGCGGCATGCACAGCACAAATTCCGCTACCGGCGCCTCGAAGCGCGTACCGTCCTCGGCCACGCAAAAGTACTCGCCGCGCATCGTGCCGACCGGCGTCGCAATGACCGCCCAGCTCGTATATTCGAATTGCTCGCCCGGCCGCAGCAATGGCTGATGCCCGACGACCCCGAGCCCTTTGACCTCTTGCACCCTCGCCTCGCTGTCGGTGATGATCCAATGGCGCGCAATCAGCTGCGAGGCGACCTGTCCGGTATTGCGTATCGTCAACGTGTAGGCAAACGCATATTGCTGGCGCTCGGGGTCGGACTGGTCCGGCAGATAGGCCGCCTGTGCCGAGACGCTCAATTCGTACTGACTCATCCTGGATTCCAGTAAAGGTCGCGCAATACGGGCGCGCGCTCACCCGTGGCGCGAGCATGCAGGTCCCTGCGCATCGCATTTTCGTTGATGCGCCTGCGTGTCGCAACCTGCAATGCGATATGGCTGACCCGATGTGACCGACCCGACGTGGCTGGCCTGACGTGGCTAATCCGATGTGGCCGACGTGACGTCGCTAGCGTGACGCGATCCATTGACACATCGACGCGGGTATCAGGGCGTCGCGCCGGCACGCTAGAATAACGCTTTGTCTGCCGCTCAGCGCCCCCAACGAGTTCCAAGATGACTTTTCGCATCGCCCCAAGCATTCTTTCCGCCGACTTCGCCCGCCTCGGCGAAGAAGTGCGCAACGTAGTCGCCGCCGGCGCCGACTGGATCCACTTCGACGTGATGGACAACCATTACGTACCCAACCTGACGATCGGCCCGATGGTCTGTGAAGCGATCCGCCCGCACGTCAACGTGCCGATCGACGTGCATCTGATGGTCCGTCCGGTGGACCGCCTCGTGCCGGACTTCGCAAGGGCGGGCGCGAACGTGATCAGCTTCCATCCAGAGGCGTCCGACCATATCGATCGCACTTTATCACTGATCAGGGACCACGGTTGCAAGGCGGGATTGGCATTCAATCCCGCCACGTCTTTGAACTACCTGGACCACGTGATGGACCGCGTCGACCTGGTGCTGATTATGTCGGTGAATCCCGGTTTCGGTGGACAGTCGTTCATTTCCGAGGCACTGAACAAGCTGCGTGAGGCGCGGCGGCGCATCGACGCGTATGCGGCGCAGACGGGCCGCGAGATCCACCTGCAGGTGGACGGCGGCGTGAAGGCCGACAACATCGCGCAAATCGCGGCCGCCGGCGCCGATACGTTTGTCGCGGGTTCGGCAATCTTCGGGCAGCCCGACTACCGACAGGTGATCAACCAGATGCGCGCCGCACTCGGGCGGTGAGCGCGCGATGACTGCCACCAGCCTGACACCGGTCGCCGATGACAATCGTCGCGGTGCACCCACCATCGGACCGGTCGAGGCCGCGATCGTCGATTTGGATGGCACGATGGTCGATACCGCCGGCGATTTCACGGCAGCACTCAACGCGGTGCTCGACGAGCTCGACTTGCCGCCGATCGACCAAGCCGAAGTCGTCGCCTACGTCGGCAAGGGCTCCGAGCACCTCGTGTGCAGCGTGCTGTCGGCACGCCTGCCGCCAGCCGAGGCCGAGCAGCAGTTCGACGTAGCACTGGCCGGGTACCAGCGGGCATACGCGGTGGTCAATGGCCGCCACACGCGGCTCTACCCGGACGTGATCCGCGGGCTGGACGCATTCGAGGCTGCACGGATCAAGCTTGCATGCGTGACCAACAAACCGCTTCGATTCGCGCTCGAGTTGCTCGAGCAGCATGGCCTGCGGCCGTATTTCGAAGTGGTGCTCGGCGGCGACAGCCTGCCGCGGAAAAAGCCGGACCCATTGCCGATGCTAGCCGCGTGCGACGCGCTCGGCGTGCCGCCCACGCGGGCGGTCGCGATCGGCGACTCGGAAAACGACGCGCGCGCGGCGCGCGCCGCCGGGCTCGCGACGTTGACCGTACCATACGGTTACAACCACGGCCAACCTGTACAATCGATCGACTCGGATGGTATAGTGGGCTCGCTGCTGGAGGCGGCCAGCCGGGTAACGGCGCCACACGCCACGCAATAGCGTCCATCCCGGGGTATCCGCTACCATCGTCATGTTTCTAAACAGAAAACGCAGTCTTGACAGTATCGACCGGGGAGCCTGGCCCTGGCGCCGCTGGCACGACTGAGCGCGATCTCGCGCCGAAGCTTGTTGCTTGCCGGGTTTCGATTTCCCCGTTTTTTGTTTTCGTTGTCGCCCCTGGCATCGCGGCCGTGTCTGCGATACGCGCCATGTAGCGCCGCCGCGTCCCGGTACGTTGGCTTCGGCACCTACGCTGCGACCGGGCCACGACATTGGCTCGGTGCATGCCGCGCCGTGCACCGAGCGCCAATAGGACTTGCCAACATGACCGAGCTTGAATTCCAGTCCCTTGCCAACAAAGGCTACAACCGCATTGCGCTGATTGCTGAGGCGCTCGCCGACCTTGATACGCCGCTGTCGCTGTATCTGAAACTTGCTCAACCCGAACGAGGAGGCGCGAATTCGTTTCTGCTCGAGTCGGTGGTCGGCGGCGAACGCTTCGGCCGCTATTCATTCATCGGCCTGCCCGCCCACACCTTGTTGCGTACGCGGCAAGCTGACAGCGCCGGCATCACCGAAGTGGTGCGCGACGGCCAGGTCATCGAAACGCACGAAGGCGATCCGTTTGCATTCATTGCGCAGTTCCAGGCGCGTTTCAAAGTCGCGCTCCGGCCCGGCATGCCCCGTTTCTGCGGCGGCCTGGCGGGTTACTTCGGCTACGACGCGGTGCGCTTCATCGAGAAGAAGCTCGCGCATTCGACGCCCAAGGACGATCTGGGCCTGCCGGACATCCAGCTACTGTTGACCGAAGAAGTGGCAGTGATCGACAACCTGGCCGGCAAGCTCTACCTGATCATCTACGCCGATCCGGGTGCACCGGAGGCGTACACGCGCGCCAAGCAGCGGCTGCGCGAATTGCGCGACCGGTTGCGCAGCCCGGCCCAGCCTCCGGTCACGTCGCCGACGATGCGCACTGACACCTATCGCGAGTTCGTCAAGGACGACTATCTGGCCGCGGTGCGCAAGGCCAAGGAATACATCGCCGCCGGCGAGCTGATGCAGGTGCAAATCGGGCAGCGGATTTCGAAACCGTTTCGCGACCATCCCCTGTCGCTGTATCGCGCGCTGCGCTCGCTGAACCCGTCGCCGTATATGTATTTCTACAACTTCGGTGACTTCCACGTGGTCGGCGCGTCACCTGAGATCCTGGTGCGGCAGGAAGAGCGCGGCGGCGAGCAGATCGTGACGATCCGTCCGCTGGCCGGCACGCGCGCGCGCGGCAATACGCCGGAGCGCGACGCGCAGTTGGCGACGGAGTTGCTGAACGACCCGAAGGAGATCGCCGAGCACGTGATGCTAATTGATCTCGCGCGCAATGACGTCGGCCGCATCGCGCAAACGGGCTCTGTGGTCGTCACCGACAAGATGGTGATCGAAAAATACTCGCACGTGCAGCACATCGTCAGCTCGGTCGAGGGCAAGCTCAAGCCCGGCATGACGCCCTTCGATGTGCTGCGCGCCACGTTCCCAGCCGGCACGCTGTCCGGCGCCCCGAAGGTCCGCGCACTGGAATTGATCGATGAACTCGAGCCGGTCAAGCGCGGCCTGTACGGCGGCGCGGTCGGTTATCTGTCATTTTCCGGCGAGATGGATCTGGCGATCACAATCCGCACCGGCGTGATCCACGGCGGCAACTTGTACACGCAGGCCGCCGCCGGCATCGTCGCTGATTCGGTACCTGAAGCGGAATGGCAGGAAACCGAGAACAAAGCGCGTGCCGTATTGCGCGCCGCCGAGCACGTGCAGGATGGCCTGGATGCGCAGTTCTGACAGGGCGCTCCCCCATTGAGCGACGCGTGCCCGCCGCAAACCGGATTGTGTCATTTGGGTCGACAGGCCCGCGCACGAAACGCTACAATGAACCCGACGACCGACCCGGCCAGCGCGCCGGGCCGCTATTTCAGCCAGGCGTAACCAATGTTTCGAACCACGTTGACCCGCGCAGCCCAGTGGTGGCGCTTCCGCTAGGAAGCGGCACGTCGTCGTGGTTCGCCCACCGCACTTTGCCGCCGTATCCGGTGGCAGGTTTACAACCCTGATAGGGCTACGGTACGGCGGCTCCAAGCTCAAGGAGATTGCCGATGCCGTTGACAGATCCAGCCGTCGCCAACACGCCCGAACCGCTCGATGCGGGCCCCGTCGTCGTCCCTGCTGTGGCACGCGCAGCCGGTTGCGCGTGCCACGCCCGCGCGCTGCGCGCCCGCGTTCATGTTCGCTCTCGTTTGCGTCGGGCGCCTGTGGCAACCCCGCCTGTGGCGGCCCCCTGCCGGGCCACACTAAGCAGGTTCGTGGGCCAGCAGCCTCATCGCGTCGATTTTTCGTTCAATATCAGTCCATTGGGTGCCGTATGCTGCTGATGATCGATAACTATGACTCGTTCACCTACAACCTCGTCCAGTACTTTGGCGAGTTGGGCGAGCAAGTGCGGACCTACCGCAATGACGAGATCACCTGCGACGAGGTCGCCGCGCTAAACCCGCAGCGTATCTGCCTGTCGCCTGGACCAAGCAATCCGCAACACGCCGGCGTGACACTCTCGGTGATCCAACGCTTCGCCGGCCGCATCCCGATGCTTGGCATATGCCTGGGACACCAGGCGATCGGCGAGGCGTTCGGCGGCCGCATCGTGCGAGCCAAGACGATCATGCATGGCAAAGTCAGCGAAATCGAGACCGATCGGCGGGGGATCTTCGCCGATCTACCGCACTGCTTTAAGGTCACGCGGTACCACTCGCTGGCCATCGAGCGCGACACGCTGCCCGACTGCCTGGAGGTCTGCGCATGGACCGACGATGGCGAAATCATGGGCGTGCGCCACAAGACGCTGCCGATCGAGGGTGTGCAGTTCCACCCGGAATCGATCTTGTCCGAGCATGGCCATGCACTGCTTGAGAATTTCATCGCTCAAAGCCGCACTGCGGCGCTTACCCGATGAACGCGCGCCCTACCGGCGTGATGCCCCTGTCGCCCCCGCTCACTGGCCTAACCCGCACGGAGAACCGGATGCCCATCACCCCGCAGGAAGCGCTGCAGCGTACCATCGAGCACCGCGAGATCTTCCATGACGAGATGCTGCACTTGATGCGGATGATCATGCGCGGAGAAATGTCGCCGGTCATGGCGGCCGCTATCATCACCGGGCTGCGCGTGAAGAAGGAAACGATCGGAGAGATCACCGCGGCGGCAACCGTCATGCGCGAGTTCGCCCACCACGTGCAGATAGCCGACAACCGGCACTTTGTCGATATCGTGGGCACCGGCGGCGACGGCTCGCATACGTTCAATATCTCCACGGCAACCATGTTCGTGACCGCCGCAGCCGGCGCAAAGGTCGCCAAGCATGGCAATCGCAGCGTGTCCTCCAAGTCCGGCAGCGCCGATGTGCTCGAGGCGCTCGGCGTCAACATCAACCTAACGCCGGAACAGGTGGCGCAGTCTATCGAGGCGACCGGCATGGGGTTCATGTTCGCGCCGAACCACCATCCGGCGATGAAGAACGTCGCGCCGATCCGTCGCGAAATGGGGGTACGCACGATCTTCAATATACTGGGGCCGTTGACCAATCCGGCTGGGGCACCGAACCAACTACAAGGCGTGTTCCACGAGGATCTGGTCGGCATCCAGGTCCGGGTGATGCAACGGCTTGGCGCAAACCACGTGCTGGTCGTCTACGGGCGCGACGGGATGGACGAAGTATCGCTCGGCGCGGCGACACGGGTCGGCGAGTTGCGCGATGGCCAGGTGCATGAATACGAAATCCATCCCGAGGACTTTGGCCTGCAAATGGTGTCGAATCGCTCCCTGAAGGTCGCCAACGCGGACGAATCGAAAACAATGCTGCTCAGCGCACTGGACAATACGCCGGGTACCGCCCGCGAGATCGTCGCGCTCAATGCCGGTGCCGCGCTGTATGCGGCCAACGTCGTCGCCTCGATCGGCGACGGGATCCGGCAAGCGCGTGAGGCAATCGCCAGCGGAGCCGCCCGTGCGAAGGTCGATGAACTTGTCCGTTTCACGCAGCAGTTGAGTCATTGAGTCAAACAGAGCACCACCATGACTGATATTCTCGATCGCATCATTGCAGTCAAGCGCGATGAGATCCGTGCCGCGCAGGCGAGTGCGCCTCTGGCAGAGTTGCAACTGAGCGCCCACGCGCGGCGCGGCGACCTACGCGACTTCGTTGCGGCGTTGCGTGTCAAGCACGCGCTCGGACAGCCGGCGATCATCACCGAGGTGAAAAAGGCCAGCCCCTCCAAGGGCGTGTTGCGCGAAACCTTCGTGCCAGCCGACATTGCGTGCTCGTACGCGCAGCACGGCGCCGCATGCTTGTCGGTACTCACGGACGTGCAGTTTTTCCAGGGCAGCGCGCACTACCTCCAGCAGGCTCGCGACGCGTGCATGCTGCCCGTGCTGCGCAAGGACTTCATCATCGACCCGTACCAGGTGCTGGAGGCGCGTGCGATGGGTGCGGACTGCATCCTGCTGATCGCCGCCGCGCTGGAGCCAGCGCAGATGCGCGAGCTGGAAGCGTACGCGCATTCGCTGGGGCTCGCGGTGCTGGTGGAAGTGCACAACGCGCACGAACTGGACGTGGCGTTGACGCTGAAGACACCGCTGATCGGCGTCAACAATCGCAACCTGCGCACGTTCGCCGTCACGCTGGACACCACACTTGGGCTCCTCGACAGCATTCCCGACGAGCGTATCGTGGTAACCGAGTCGGGGATCCTGACGCGCGACGACGTGGACCGGATGCGTGCAGCCGGCGTTCATACTTTCCTGGTCGGTGAAGCGTTCATGCGCGCGGACAATCCCGGTGCCGCGCTCGCCGACATGTTTTTCGGACCGCAACGTCCATGACGACGATGAGCATCGAACGCGAAATCAAGCTTACGCTGCCGGCATCGCGGGTCGAGGCCGCCCGCGCGCTGCTCACCGAGTTGAGCGGACATGACGGCCAACCGGTCGCCCTCGCCAATCTCTACTTCGATACGCCCGACGGCAGGCTCGCGCGCGCCGGCGGTGCATTGCGATTGCGACGCACGCCTGATGGCTGGCTGCAGACCTTCAAGTTTGGCGGCGGCGCGTCGGGCGGGGTGCACAGCCGCCATGAATGGGAAATGACGGTGGCCGGCGACGCGCTCGAACTCGACGCGCTGCTCGCCGCGTGCGGCGACGCGCAAGCGCGCGCGCTCGTGCGCAACGCTGCGGCGACGCTCGTGCCCCTGTTTCGCACCGACTTCACGCGCACGCTATGGCCGCTTTACTGGACCGGCACACCCATCGAAGCCGCGCTGGACATTGGCGAAGTGCAGGCCGAGGTGGACGGCGCAATGCGGCGTGCGCCGATCTGCGAAATCGAACTTGAACTGAAGGATGCGCCGAAGGCCAGTGCGCATGCAGCCCTCGACGCGCTCGCCGCCGTCATCAAGCAGCGCTTGCCGGGCACCACGTCCGAGGACGTCAGCAAAGCCGAACGGGGTTATCGGTTGCGCAGCGGCCAGTAAACCATCCGTTGTTGCCGGGCGCCCACCCTTTTATCCGACTTTATCGCGATCATGGCTTCCCGCATTAAACACTCCACCACCGCCACCGCATTGCGCGGTGCCGGCAAGCAGCGAACCGAGCGCCAGCAACCGTCGTTGTTCGACGATCCGCCGCCCCCGCATGAGTGCACGGTGGCACCATCGCCGCGGTCGTGTCCACCGTCTTGCGCGGCACTCACCCTCGAACAACAATTCGACAGCCTGCCTGCGATGTGGCGCGCACACCTGGCGCCGTTCATCGGCAGTCCGGCATACACGCGCCTGTGCGAGTTCGTCGACCATGAGCGCAGCAGCGGCAAGACGGTTTATCCGACGGACGTGTTCCGCGCATTGCATCTGACGTCGCCAGACGACGTCAAGGTGGTCATCCTAGGTCAGGATCCCTATCACGGCGAGGACAACGGCGTGCCGCAGGCGCACGGACTGGCGTTTTCCGTGCCTCCCGGCGTCCGGCCCCCCCCGTCGTTACGCAATATTTTCAAGGAAATTGCCGCGACTTTCGACCATGCAGTGCCACGCCATGGCTGCCTGGATTACTGGGCCCGGCAAGGGGTGCTGCTGCTCAACACGGTATTGACCGTCGAGCGCAACCGGGCGGCCAGCCATGCGAAGCGTGGCTGGGAGCAATGCACGGACACGCTGATCGAGCACCTTGCCACGCGGCACGAAGGCCTTGTGTTCATGCTGTGGGGCTCGCATGCGCAAGCCAAACGACAGTTACTGCACGGCCGCGGCCACCGGATTCTCGAAGCACCGCATCCGTCACCGCTGTCGGCGCACCGCGGCTTCCTTGGTTGCCGCCACTTCGCGCTTGCCAATGAGCATCTGCGCCAGGTTGGTCGCGAGCCGATCGATTGGCGCGTGCCGTGAGCGAGCCGACTGGGCCCTGCTGGGAGCCGATTGGCGCGTGCCGTGAGCCGACTGTGGCCTGCCGGGAGCCGATTGGAGCCGGCCGGAAGCCAACCCCATTCGGGGCGCCGTTCCGTTGGCCGCCCGGTCGGCAGGCCGGAACACCGCTCTGAACTGGCAGTGCCACTGGCGACGTCATGCCCGCACGCCGGCAACTGCGCATCACACAGCGGCAATTGCCTCGCGTGCCGCCGCCAGGCCGCTTTGTTTGGATTGCTCACCGAGGTTCAGCCCTTCGGCGAAGATGAACGTGACGTCGGTCAGGCCGATAAAGGCGAGGAACGTTTTCAAATAAGGCGTCTGCAAGTCCGCCGGCGTGCCGAGGTACTTGCCACCGCGCGCGGTCACGACATACACCTTCTTGCCCGTGACCAGCCCTTGTGGGCCCTCCGCCGTATAGCGGAAGGTCACGCCAGCACGCGCGACATGGTCGAAATACACTTTCAACTGGCTGGAGATACCAAAATTGTACATTGGCGCGCCGATGACAATGATGTCGGCAGCCTTCAACTCCGCCACCAAGGCGTCGCTGCGGGCGATGATCGCCTGCTGCTGCGCATTGCGCTGTTCTGCCGGCGTGAAGAAGGCGCCAAGTGCTGCTTCGTCCAGGTGCGGCAAGCTATTGGTCAACAGATCCCGCACGACCAGCGTGGCATCCGGGTGCGACTGTTGCAGCTTCGCCGTCAATTCATTGGCCAACAGCGTGGATTGCGCCTCCGTGCGCGCAGCGGAATTGATCTGGAGAATCGTAGTCATGTTGGGCTCCGTCAGGTTCAGTTCGAGCATCATGCCCGGTCAGGAGCCATTCTAGTTTTTGGCGCAGCGCGAAAAAGGGGGCTGCGCGACACGGATTGTTGCACTGGCGGAACGATCATCGGCCGGCATGCAACCACGCGTCGCGCGCGCGCTTGGCTGGCGCGGGACTCGTCCGCGCCGTAAGCGTGTAGTTCGCCACCTCCGGTGCATCCAGCTTGAGTCGTACGGTGCGCAATTCGTCCCGACGGAACGCGTGCACCTGCACCACGTCACCGGGCCGATAGCGTGCCAGCAGCGCATCAGGTCCGCTGCCGGGCACCCGCAACCCATCGATGGCCACCAACACGTCACCCGCGGACAAGCCGGCCTTTTGCGCCGCGCCACCGTCGGAGACGCTCGCAAGCGTACAATCATTGCCGGTACGCAAACGCGCGCCCAACGATGGGTTGCCGTTCGTGTCGGCAGCAGCCAGTTCAACACCGAACGGCGCGAGTAGTGCGTCCAGCGGTAAATCGCGCGTGCCGTTCACCGCGTCACGAAAGAGCCGGCTCAAGTCCGCGCCGCTCGCCTCGGCAAACAACGCCGGGATATCGGCCGCCTCGACGCCGGTCGGCCGCCCCGCGTAGAAGTCGCGTCCGTAGCGTTGCCACAGCAGACGCATCACGTCATCGAGCGACTTGCGATGGCGCGTCTGTGCCCGAATCGACAAGTCGAATGCCAGCGCAATCAGCAATCCCTTCGTGTAGTAGCTCACGATCGCATTGCCCGCGTTCTCATCCTGCCGGTAGTACTTGACCCATGCATCGAACGAGCTTTCGGCCACGGTTTGACGCAATCTCCCGGCGCCGCGCAGCACAGAGCCGATTGTCTTGCCCAACTGCGCAAGGTATTCGTCCTGTGAGATCAGCCCTGCTCGGACCAGCATGAGGTTTTCGTAGTACGACGTGAACCCTTCGAACAGCCAAAGCAGCGGCGTATAGTTTTCTCGCGTCAGGTCGTACGGTGCAAACGCCGCCGGCTTGATCCGCTTCACGTTCCAGGTATGGAAATACTCGTGACTGCACAGGCCGAGATATGAGCGATAGCCATCCGTGGTCTGCGGCTTGCCCTTCACCGGCAGATCATCGCGCTTGCAGATCAGCGCGGTCGACGCGCGATGCTCGAGTCCACCGTATCCGTCGCCCACCGCTAGCGTCATGAACACGTACCGATCCATCGGCGCGCGCTTTGTGCGTGGCTCAAACAGCGCAATCTGCGCTTCGCATATCCGCTTCAAATCTGCGCACAGCCGCGGCATGTCCAGCGCCGGTACCCTGCCTGCAATCACAACGTCGTGCGGCACGCGGTGCGCATCAAAGCGGGCCAGTTCGAACTCGCCGACCGTGACCGGATGGTCGATCAATTCATCGTAGTCCTGTGCGACGTACAAGCCGAAGGCGTAACGACGCGTGCCGCGCGCCTCGCGCAACGCGGTAGCGACCCGCCAGCCGCGATAAGCGTTGCCTTCAGGACGTCGAATCTCCACCTCACACGGCAACTGCTCGCGTCCAGCAACGGCCAGGAATACGCTGGTACCGTTGAAAAAACCGAGCGACTCGTCCAGATGCGCGGCGCGCACCGACAGGTCCCACGCGTAGACCTCGTAGGTCAACGTCAACGGGCCGTCCACGGCGGCCGCACGCCATGTGTTCTTGTTCAGCTTGACGACGGCGACCTTACGGCCGGCCTGGTTCGTCGCCCTCAGCGTCACAATATTGCGTGCAAATTCGCGTACCAGATAACTGCCCGGTATCCAAACCGGCAGCATAAACTGCTGGCCGTCCGGATCCGGATCCGCCACGGTCAACGTGACCTCGAACAAGTGGGCGGCCGGGTGCTTCGGGATGATGGAATAACGAATCGGCTTCATCGAAATACGCAGATAGGCGCCGGCCCGCCGGCCGGACGAACGAATCGGAGCCACGGACCGCCACTGGGCGAACCGTCAATGCTGCGCGGACAGGGCCTTGTCGAGTTGCTCGGCCGGCACCGCGCCGGGGAGCCGGCGCCCGTCGGCCAGGATGATCGTCGGCGTGCCGCTCACGTTCAGCTTCTGGCCCAGCGCCAGGTTTTTCTGCAACGCGCTGGTATCGCAATTGCCGGCCGCGCTCGGTGATTGATGATCGAGCATCCACGCCTGCCATGCCTTCGCGCGGTCCGCCGAACACCAAATCGCCTTTGCCTTCGCGTCCGAGTCGGGCGAAAGCATCGGATACAGGAAGGTGTAGACGGTGATATTGTCAAATCCCTTCAGCGTCGTCTCCAGCCGCTTGCAGTACCCGCAATTCGGATCTGAGAATACCGCGAGCTTGCGCGCGCCATTACCCTTGACGACCTTGACGGCGTTGGCCAGTGGCAGGCTCGCGAAATCGACCTTGTTCAACTCGTCGTTGCGTGCCTGCGTCAGGTTCTTCCGCGTGCGAGTATCCACCAGGTCGCCCAGCACCAGATAATCGGCATTGGCGTCGCTATAGACGATTTCCTTGCCAAGATTGACCTCGTACAGTCCGGCAATCGGGGTCTTAGCCACGCCCTTGATGCTCGCATCGGAACCGAGCCGGTTCTGCACCGCGACCTTCACGCTATCCAGGCTCGGATCGGCAAATGCGGAATAACTTGCCAACGCGGCGGCCGCCAGCAGCGCGCCGGCCACCGCGGTCAGCGTGATCGTGCGAATTCGAAGTGTCATCGTGGTTCCTTGTTTGATTGAGCGCACACGCGTCAGCCGAGCGCGGCCGACACCAGCCAGCGCTTGATGAATGGCTGCGCGCCGACCATCGCCATCCCGACGTTGCGAATGCCACGGGCCAGCCCGCCCGGCAGCGCAAACAACCGCTGCAGCCCATCGGTTGCGATGGTCAACTTCTGAATGTCCTCGCGGCGCGAACGCTCGTAACGTCTAAGCAGCGTCAGATCGCCGAGATCACGAAACGGTTCCTTGCGGTTCATCACATCTAGCAACGCAGCGACGTCGCGCAGCCCGAGGTTGACCCCCTGCCCCGCGAGCGGATGGATCAGGTGAGCCGCATCGCCGACGAGCGCCACGCGCGGCGCAACCAGCCGGTCCACCGTCTGCAGCGCCAGCGGGAATCCTTGCGCGGGAGTCACGCCTTCGAGCGTGCCGACCTGACGCGAACTCGCACCGCCCGTGGCGGCCTCGATCCGTTCGGCCAGCGCTGGTAGATCCAGTTGCAGCAACGCATCCGCGTGCTCGGTGCGGGCGGACCAGACCAGCGACACGTGTGAGTCCGGCAACGGCAGCAACGCGAGGATCTCACCGTCGATGAACCACTGGAATGCGGTTTCATGATGCGGTTTGCTGCACCGGAAGTTCGCCACGACGCCCGTTTGCCGGTAGTCGCGCCGTTTCACCTTCGCGCCGACCTGCTCCCGCACCCAGGAGTGCGCGCCGTCCGCGCCGACGACCAGGTCGGCAGACAATACCCGCGCATCGTCCAGCGTCACGCTGACGGCTTCCGGGTGATGCTGCAGCGCCTGTGCCCGCGATTCGCACCAGGTCAGTAGCGGCTGGAACCGCAATGCGGCGTCAAGCGCGCGTTCGATCAAGCTTGATTCGACGATCCACGCCAACTGCGGAACCGCTGCCTGAAATGCAGAAAAATGCAGTTGTGCGTGCGCATCACCGAACACACGCATGTCGTACACCGGGCACAACCGCGCCGGCTCAAGGGCTTGCCAGACCCGCAGCCGCTCCAGCAACGCTTGTGAACTAGACGACAGCGCATAGATACGCGCATCGAACCGATGTTCACTTTGCGCGGGCGCGCACTGCGCAAGCAACGCGACGCGCAGGCCGGCCTGAGTCAGCGCGAGCGCGGCGGCCTTGCCGACCAGCCCGCCGCCGATCACGATGACCTGATGGTTCGATTGTACGGAATTCATTGGCGCATTATAGCGTCCAGGGCCGGCGATCTCGGGCCGAGATACTGCGCGCACGGGCCTCATTTGCGGTCGGCGGACAGGTACGCGATGCACCGGACAACATCGGTGCGGAACGCCCCCGTCCAGCACACCAGTACACGGCACTTAACGTATTAATCGACAAACGCAAGCCACAGCTTACGATGCGCTTTTGAATTAACCACTGCGTCGTCAACTGCATGAAGCCCTCGCCCGTCCGAGAATATACCGATTATGGCGGATTATTAAAACACAGATAAATCAATGATTGCGTAGCTTCGTTTATGCTCTCCCGGGATCGCGCAATTATCACCCCGCCTGAAGCAAAATCGTTAAGGTGCAAACTCCAATTAATCATGCTGGTTGACGATATGCAAGTAAATAATGCCCTCTCGGATCGGCACATAACGCAACTCGCCGTATCAGGTTCGGCAAGCGATAACCCATTCAGCGCAGAAGACCACAATCCATTTAGAGGTGCTGCTCAGCGGGCACAGCAGCCAACTTCACCACGGAAACCCGTTACTCTTGATCAGTTTTACCAATTGCTGCTTGGGGAGGACTCCCAGGCACGTGATACAGCATCCTTTCAGCCGGTCGGCCTCAGGAGAGTGCCCAGCTTCTCGAATTTAGAAGAAGCCAAAGAAAAGGGCGACAAATTTCTGAAAGCATTGAAGAATCCACATGCCAATCCACTCGGCAAAAATAAGCTGAGTGCGCAGCATCAGGACCGTGCGCAAAACGACGAGCAGCCCCGGACACCGGAGCGCCGCTCTGCAAAGTACGATACCGATGCATCGCGCTACGCGACGCAAGTGCGCGCCTCCATGTCAGCAGGTCGCCCGGTGGCTCAGCCTACCCATAGTGCAGCGTCCCAGACGAGTCAACCGGCGAAGCAAAGTCCCGAATCAACACCGACCCAAGCCCATCGCTCTTCTATAAACGAGATTGGGGACGACGACCTCAATCAGAGCATACTGCAGGCTAAAGCATGGTTGGAAGGTCAATTCAAAGATGTGGATCCCGCAGCGAGTGATGCACACAGCCAAAAGCAGCTGCAGTTAAAGCAGGGAATAACCAAGGCAACCGACACGCAAACGGAATTAATAAACGATCACGGCCTCCCATCATCTATTAAGCCATTTTCACATAACGTCACTGATTCGTCAGAGGCTATTGATCAGCAAAGCCAATTCGCATCAAAGCCAAACATTCTTAAACGAGTCAAGAGTTTTCTCAAGAAAAAAAATAAAACCGAGTCCGCGAATGCAAATATTGAAACCGGCATACACCGTCCGACGCGGCAAGATACGACGAATACCGACAGTACGGGGAGGACCAGGCGCTCGTTTGCCAGCATCACGGCCAGCGTGAGAAGCTTCAGCTCACGTGTCAGTCGGCGTTTCCGCAAGACGCGTCATCCAGTCGGCGCGTGATGCCCCGGACGGCGACGAGAAGCTCAATCCGGACAGCACTATGCGTCGCGCATCCCGTCGCCGTCGCGCTCGGCGCGCGCAAGCGCGCTAGTCACCTCATGTGAACTCATGTTCCCGCCCAGCGCAGCCGCGCGACAGAGGAAGGCGGCGGCGTCCGAAAGCGTTACAATCTCCGTTTTTAGGCCAAGTAGGGACACAGGATCGCGTCCCTACACCGTGTTGGTTGGTCTCGTCCTCGACTCTTCGCAGTTGCCAGCGTGGAGCCAGCCGCGACAAAGCACACGCACTGACGCGCCAAACGCTGATTCGTAAAGGTTTTCCATGAGCCTCAAATGCGGCATCGTCGGCTTGCCCAACGTCGGCAAGTCCACTCTCTTCAACGCGCTGACTAAGGCGGGCATCGCCGCCGAGAACTATCCGTTTTGCACGATCGAGCCGAATGTCGGCGTGGTCGAGGTGCCGGATCCGCGGCTCGACGCTTTGGCACAGATCGTCAAGCCCGAACGCGTGCTGCCGGCGGTCGTCGAGTTCGTCGATATCGCCGGGCTCGTCGCGGGTGCGAGCAAGGGAGAAGGTCTGGGTAACCAGTTCCTGGCCAACATCCGCGAGACGGATGCGATCACGCACGTGGTTCGCTGCTTTGACGACGACAACGTGATTCACGTCGCCGGCAAGGTGGACCCGCTCGCGGACATCGAAGTGATCCATACTGAGTTGGCGCTGGCCGACCTGGCGACCGTGGAGAAGGCGCTCGCACGCTATTCGAAGGCGGCAAAATCGGGCAATGACAAGGAAGCAGTCAAGCTAGCAGCCGTGTTGGACAAGGTGCGCGCACAGCTAGACCAGGTACGCCCAGTCCGTGCGATGGATCTGTCCGACGACGAACGTGCGTTGATCAAGCCGTTCTGCCTAATTACTGCGAAGCCGACGATGTACGTGGCCAACGTGCGGGAGGACGGTTTCGAGAACAATCCGTACCTCGATGCGGTGCGTGGCTACGCAGCGAAGGAAGGCTCGCCGGTCGTCGCCGTGTGCGCCGCCATCGAAGCGGAAATCGCCGAGTTGCCAGACGATGAAAAAGGCATTTTCCTGTCCGACATGGGCATGGACGAGCCTGGACTGAATCGCGTGATCCGGGCAGGCTTCAAGCTGCTGGGACTGCAGACGTACTTCACCGCCGGCGTCAAGGAAGTGCGCGCGTGGACCATTCATGTCGGCGATACGGCGCCGCAAGCGGCCGGTGTCATCCATACGGATTTCGAGCGCGGCTTCATCCGCGCTCAGACGATTTCGTACGATGATTACATCGCCTACAAAGGAGAACAAGGCGCGAAGGAAGCGGGCAAGATGCGCGCCGAAGGCAAGGAGTACGTAGTCCAGGATGGGGATGTGATGAACTTCTTGTTCAACGTCTAACGCGCTGTTGCCGGCACGCAGTCCAATAGCGCTGCTTTCACAACACCATGCCGCTGGCCGGACGCCGGCCACGCCGCCGACATCCTCGAACATCCGCCATGCGAGGCCCGCCGATGGCGGGCGCACGCGAGCGGAACGGTCCTCGTTAAGTGCGGGATGTCCGCGACTCGCTTCGTGACTCACGCATCGCCGTCTCCGCTGCCACCACATTACTCGACACTGCGCCGCGACAAACTCCGCGAGTCACCCGCCGCCATGTCCGTGCATTGCGGCCGTCCCCGCCGCTACTCAGGCAACGGCAGCGACAAATCGGCATCCGGCACGCCGGCGGCCGTGGGCTGCCGGCGCCCCACAGCCGCACCAGCGGCGTCCCATCCCCGCGTCAACTCCAGCGCCTGGCGCTCGAACAACCGTCGGTAGAAGCCGCCCTCCACGCGAATCAATTCGTCGTGGCTCCCTTCCTCGACGATCCGCCCCTTATTCATCACGAGCAACCGGTCCAGTGCTCGGACCGTCGACAACCGGTGTGCGACGACCAGCGTCGTGCGCCCGATCATCAGCCGCTCCATCGCCCGCTGGATTAGCACCTCGCTCTCGCTGTCCAGGCTGGAGGTCGCCTCGTCCAGGATCAGGATTGGCGCATCGGCAAGGAAGGCACGCGCGATCGCCACCCGCTGGCGCTCGCCGCCGGACAGTTTGACGCCCCGCTCGCCGACCAACGTCTCGTAGCCGTCGGGCAGCGCGGTGATGAAGTCGTGGGCGCTGGCCAGCTTCGCCGCACGCTCGATCTGCGCGCGGCTTGCGCCAGGCTTCGCATACGCGATGTTTTCGGCCAGCGAGCGATGAAACAGCAGAGGCTCCTGCTGCACGATCGCGATCTGGCTGCGCAGCGACGCCTGCTGGACGTCGGCGATATTCTGCCCGTCAATCGTGATCCGCCCACCGCTTACGTCGTGCAGCCGCTGGATCAGCTTAATGAACGTCGTCTTGCCCGAGCCTGAATGGCCGACTAGGCCGACACGCTCGCCGGGAGCGATGCGCACAGAGAAATCCTCGTACAGCGGTGTCGCGTGAGCGCCGTATCGGAACGTCACGTGCTCGAAGCGGATCTCGCCCCGGCGAATTACGATACGCCCCGCGCCCGGTTTGTCGTCGATACCTAAGGGCTGCGCCTGCAACGACACCAGTTCCTCCATGTCGTTGACTGAACGTTGCAGGTTGCGGATGTGCATGCCCACCTCGCGCAGATACCCTTGCAACATGAAGAACATGGTCAGCGCAAAGGTGATGTCGCCCACGCTAGCCAAGTCGCGAACCCACAGCAGCAGGGCCGCCCCGAGCATCGCAGCCTGCATCGCGACCAGCATGCCGCCCTGCACGCCACCGTTGAGCGTACCGCGGATCCAGGTACGGCGCGTGCGTTGTCGCCACTTGCCGATCACACGGGCAAGGCGCGCGTCCTCGCGCTGTTCAGCGCCGAACGCCTTCACCACGGCATTGCAGCTGACCGCGTCGGCCAACGCACCGCCCATCCGCGTATCCCACGCATTACCCAGCCGCGCGGCCGGGGCCACGTAGCCAAGCGACAGCACCACGGTGACCGCGACATACGTGATCGATCCGATGCCGACCACGATGCCCATCACCGGCCACTGCACGCCAAGTAGCACGGTGGCGCCGACGAGCATCACCAGCGACGGCAACAACGCGATCAGCAACGTGTCATTAAGCAGGTCCAGTGCCCACATGCCGCGCGTGACCTTGCGCACCGTCGAGCCGGCAAAGCTGTTCGCATGCCAGTCGGCAGAGAAACGCTGCACGCGATAGAACGCGCTGGACGCAATCTCGCTCATCATCTTTAGCGTGAGCACAATGATGTTCAGAAAACCAAACTGGCGCATCAACATGCCACCCAACCCCAGCGTCGCAAGGATCCAGAAGGCCGAAACCGCCGCGCCCCACGCGGCCTGCTTGCTCGCGGCGCCGCTCGCGCCGGTGGCGAGCGCGTCGATCAGGCGTCCCGCATACAGCGGCGTCAGCACATCGGCGAGCGCCGACAGCAACGCCAGTGATGCGATCGCCGCGATCCGCCAGGGCTGCTTGCCCCAATGCGCAAAGGTGAAACCGAGGACAGCCTTGAAGGCTTGTCCGCCAAAGTCGATTTTTTTTCGAGCCATTTGCAACTGCCCACGACTCGCTGGTCGCGGGACCGTCCCAAAAGAGAAAGAGAAACAGAAACGGACAGACGATGCGGGCCGGATAAAACCAGCGACAAGCAGCGGATCTGTCGGGAAACCGCGCGGGTGCTCGGTACAGCTCGCGCCGGCAGCGATCTAACGGTGCTGTGGCGCCACGCGTGGGACGGCGAACTGCGGTATCAACATCACTGCGCCTCCCTTGGTGTCGTTTGATCAGAAAAGAAAAGTGGGACATGCCCGAAACCGAATCGTAGCAGCAGCGCAATGCAACTGCAAACTACGGCAATTCAGTATGCGGCGGCCAAGCCACCACACTGCCGATGCGCTCCGCCATCGGCCCGGAGCCGTACAATGAGGGTTTTGGGCAGCCGCGCATGCGCTTTGCGCCCGCACCAAGCTGCCCCCCCTCCAGCTTCGTCTCCATTACGCAAACCCGATGGCTCAATACGTCTTTACCATGAACCGGGTCGGCAAGATCGTGCCGCCCAAGCGACATATCCTGAAGGACATCTCGCTGTCATTCTTTCCTGGCGCGAAGATCGGCGTGCTCGGCTTAAATGGCTCGGGCAAATCGACCTTGCTGAAAATCATGGCCGGATTGGACAAGGACATCGAGGGTGACGCTACCCCGATGTCCAACATCCAGATCGGCTACCTGCCCCAGGAACCACAACTCAACCCGCAACACACGGTCAAGCAAGCGGTCGAAGAAGGCCTCGGCGAGCTGTTCCACGCACAGCAGCGGCTTGATGAAATCTACGCGGCCTATGCGGAACCGGACGCCGACTTCGACGCGTTGGCCGCCGAACAGGCGAAGTACGAGGCGATCCTGGCCACCGCCGAAGGCGGTAGCGCCAAGCAGCAACTCGAGGTGGCAGCCGACGCGCTGCGACTGCCGCCATGGGACGCCAGGATCGAGCACTTGTCCGGCGGCGAGAAACGCCGTGTCGCGCTGTGCAAGCTGCTGCTGCAAAAGCCCGATATGCTGCTGCTCGATGAGCCGACGAACCACCTCGACGCGGAATCGGTCGAGTGGCTCGAACAGTTTCTGGTGCGCTTCCCGGGCACGGTCGTGGCCGTCACGCACGATCGCTACTTCTTGGATAACGCAGCGCAGTGGATTCTGGAACTGGATCGGGGCCACGGCATCCCGTGGAAAGGCAATTACAGTAGTTGGCTGGACCAGAAGGAAACTCGCTTAAAGCAGGAAGAGGCGGCGGAGTCCGCTCGTCAGAAGGCGATCCATAAGGAACTGGAGTGGGTACGCCAGAACCCGAAGGGCCGCCAGGCCAAGTCCAAGGCGCGTATCGCCCGTTTTGAGGAACTGAACAGCGTCGAATACCAAAAGCGCAACGAGACACAGGAAATCTTCATCCCGGTGGGCGAGCGTCTCGGCAACGAAGTCATCGAGTTCCAGAACGTCAGCAAAAGCTTCGGCGACCGCCTGCTGATCGACAATCTGAGCTTTTCGGTACCGCCCGGCGCGATCGTCGGCATCGTCGGGCCGAACGGTGCGGGCAAGTCGACGCTGTTCCGGATGATCACGGGCCGCGAGCAACCGGACTGCGGCACCGTCAAGCTCGGACCCACGGTCAAACTCGCCTACGTGGACCAAAGCCGTGATGCGCTGGCCGCCGACAAGACGGTGTTCGAAGAGATTTCCGGCGGCGCGGACGTGCTGACGGTCGGCCGCTACGAAACGCCGTCGCGCGCGTACATCGGCCGCTTCAATTTCCGCGGCGCCGACCAACAAAAGCAGGTCGGGAACCTATCGGGGGGCGAACGCGGACGGTTGCACATGGCCAAGACGCTGATCGCCGGGGGCAACGTGCTGCTGCTGGACGAACCATCAAACGACCTGGACGTCGAAACGTTGCGCGCGCTCGAGGATGCGCTGCTCGAATTCGCGGGGTCGGTGATGGTGATTTCGCACGATCGCTGGTTCCTGGACCGGATTGCCACGCACATCCTCGCGTTCGAAGGCGATTCGCAGGTGGTGTTCTTCAATGGCAACTACCAGGAATATGAAGCCGACAAGCGGGCGCGACTCGGCGACGAGGCAGCCGCACCGAAGCGGCTGCGGTACAAGCCGATCACGCGTTGACATCAGGTCGCGGGCCGCTTGGGCGGCTCAGATTGCCACGGTACGGGTTTCAAGCCACGCTTTCGCGTCGCCGCTCAGATGCTTGCCGACCCGCTCACGCACTTGCGCATGGTAAGCGTTGAGCCAGGCCACTTCGTCTTCACGCAGCAACGATCGCTCGATGCAGCGGGTATCGATCGGGCACAGCGTCAGCGTTTCGAAGCAGAGGAATTCGCCGAACTCGGTCGTGCGCGCCGGCTGGCTCAGCAGCAGGTTTTCGATGCGGATGCCCCACTGGCCGGGACGGTAGATACCAGGCTCGTTCGACGTGATCATGCCTTTTTCCATCGCCGTGTAGGACTCGGCCGGCGCATAGTGCGAAATCACCTGCGGTCCTTCATGCACGTTCAGGAAATAGCCGACCCCATGGCCCGTGCCGTGCCCAAAGTCCATGCATGCGTCCCAAATCGGCGCCCGTGCTATCGCATCTAGCATCGGCGAGCGCACGCCACGCGGAAACGTCGTGCGCGACAGCGCAATCATACCTTTGAGCACCAGCGTGAAATCGCGCCGCTGCTCGGCGCTGGTCCGGCCCACCGGCACGACGCGTGTAATATCGGTAGTGCCGCCCAGATACTGACCGCCGGAGTCGATCAACAGCAGACCGTCGCCCTCGATCAGCGCATGCGACTGCGGCGTCGCGCGATAGTGCGGCATCGCGCCATTGGCGTTGAACGCGGCGATCGTCGGAAAGCTAAGGGACACGAAGCCGGGGCGGCGTGCTCGCGCGGCGGTGAGCTTTTCGTCGATCGTCAACTCGGTGACGCGCTCACGCCCGAGCGCCTGTTCGAACCACGCGAAGCATTCCGCGAGCGCGGCGCCGTCCTGCTCCATCGTCACGCGCACATGGACGGCTTCCGCTTCCGTCTTGCGCGACTTTGCAAAGGTCGACGGATTCACCACCTCGACGAATTTCACCCCAGGCTGCACGGCTTGCATCAACCCATACGTGACGCGGCGCGGATCGATCAGCAGCGTGCTGCCCGGCTCGATCGCGGCCAGCGCCGCCGGCGCGTCCCGGTATGGGGCAACGCGCACGCCGTCCTGCGCCAGCCGCTCGCGCAACACCGCGTCGATCTTGCCGTCGGCCACGTACAGCGTCGCGTGCTGCGGCCCAATCAACGCGTGCGCAACAAATACCGGGTTATAGCTCACGTCGGCACCGCGCAGGTTGAAAATCCATGCAATGTCATCCAGCGTGGAGACGAAATGCCAGTGCGCTCCCTTGTCGCGCATCGCGCTGCGCACCTGGTCGAGCTTTTGCGCGCGGGTCACGGGCGCGTAGCAGGGATCGTGCTCGTACACGGGCGTGCCAGGCAGCGTTGGCCGGCCGTCCCAGATCAACTCGAGCAGGTCCACGTCGGCGCGCAGCTGCACGCCAGCGGCCTGCAGCGCGTCCTGCAGCACACGCGCAGCGGCCAAGCCCAGCGTGCTACCATCCACGCCGACCCGCGCACCGGGTTCCAGGTGTGCGGCGAGCCAGTCCACATGGGGCTGCGCCTGTCCAGCTTGAATCTTCATCAACTCGATGCCGCTGTCGGCCAGTTCCGCGGCAGCCTGCACCCAGTAGCGGCTGTCAGTCCACAGTCCCGCAAAGTCCGGCGTCACGACCAACAAGCCAGCCGAGCCGGTGAAGCCGGACAGCCACGCACGGCCCTGCCAGCGTTGCGGCAAGTACTCGGACAAGTGCGGATCGGCGGACGGCACGATATACGCGGCCAAATCAGCGCGCTTCATCGCATCGCGCAGCCGCGCCAGCCGTTCGGGAAGGGAGACCGCCTGATCGGCGGCGGGTTGTCGGGCGTTCATTGAGTTCACCGGCGAAAAAGATGTGAGCCAAGCGAGGCGGTTACGGCCACGGCCACGGCCGTCATCGCGCCAAGCACGCACAGCGACCATTCGAGCACCTCACCATCCTCGAACAGCCCGCTCGCGTTGCCGGCCAGTTTAACCGCGCCGGCGGCCAACGCGCCGACGATGAGCGCGGGCAGTGCCGCCGCGCGGCGTGCCGGATGGCGCCACCAGCCGAAGCCGCCAATCGCAACACCCAGCAGTAAGGTGCCGATCCAGCCCATCAGCGCATTGTGTCAAGTATCGTGGAATTCGTCTGACGAACATCCACGGCAGGCATTTCGGTTCGGTTCTGAATCATGGGGTACGGCTCCGGACAGGCATCGGATTGACAGTGCACCACGCGCTGACCGCGCCCAGGCCGGTGAGTTTTTTCGAATATCCGTATTTCACGGTTGATACAGCGCCGCGAATGTTGAGATAGAAACCGTAGTTTTCGGTTGGCAACGCGCGCCACTCCTGTATAGCATACGCGATGCGTCGCCCCTCAGCGCGCCAGCGTCCGGGGTTGCCAACGGCCAAAAAAGTTATAATAACGCGCTACTTTTGACGGCAACCATGCACCTGCTCACCATCGGAATCAACCACCACACCGCGCCAGTCGCATTGCGCGAGCGCGTGGCGTTTCCGCTCGAGCAGATCAAGCCGGCCCTGCACACGCTTAAAGACGCGTGGGCGCGCCGCGATGACGTGCGCGTCGCGGCCCCCGGCGCCGCCGCGCGTATCGTGCACGCACAGCAAGCGCTGGCGGAGGCCGCGATACTGTCGACCTGCAACCGGACCGAAATCTACTGCGCGACCGACGACCGCGCCGCGCGCGAGCATGCGATCGCGTGGCTGTCGAGCTATCACCGGATACCGGTCGAGGCGCTTGCCCCGCATATCTACGCGCTGCCGCAGTCCGAAGCAGTCCGCCATGCGATGCGAGTGGCATCGGGTCTGGACTCGATGGTGCTCGGCGAAACCCAGATCCTGGGCCAGATGAAGGACGCCGTGCGTACCGCGTCGGAAGCCGGTGCACTCGGTACCTACCTGAACCAGCTGTTTCAGCGCACGTTCGCGGTAGCCAAGGAAGTACGCGGGCAGACAGAGATCGGCGCGCATTCGGTATCAATGGCCGCCGCGGCAGTGCGGCTGGCGCAACGAATCTTCGAGAACATTGCCGGACAACGCGTGTTGTTCATCGGTGCCGGCGAGATGATCGAGTTGTGCGCAACGCATTTCGCCGCGCAAAATCCGCGTGAGCTGATCGTCGCCAACCGCACCGTGGAGCGCGGTAGCAAGCTGGCCGAGCGCTTCGGCGGCAAGGCGATCACGCTCGCCGACCTGCCGTCTCGGCTGCACGAGTTCGACATCGTTGTGTCGTGTACCGCGTCCACCCTGCCGCTCATCGGCCTGGGCGCGGTGGAACGCGCAGTCAAGGCACGCAAGCACCGGCCGATGTTCATGGTGGACTTAGCGGTGCCGCGCGACATCGAGCCCGAAGTGGCCGAGCTGGACGACGTGTTCCTCTATACGGTAGACGACCTCGGCTCAATCGTGCAGGAAGGCAATGCCATCCGGCAGGCCGCCGTCGCGCAGGCCGAGGCGATTATCGAGACACGCGTGCAAGCCTTTATGCACTGGCTCGAGCAACGCAGCATTGTGCCGGTGATCCGTCACATGCACACGCAAGCTGACCGGCTGCGCCGCGTGGAGTTGGAGCGCGCGCAGAAAATGCTAGCACGCGGCGATGATCCCGCCGCCGTAATCGAGGCGCTGTCGCAGGCGCTGACCAACAAGTTCATCCATGGCCCGACGCATGCGCTGACCCACGCGGCCGGCAGCGATCGCGACAAGCTGGTCGACCTGATGTCCGGCTTCTACCAGCACGTTGGCCCCTCCGAGCGTTAGTGGCGCTCGACACCCGCCGGCACGCGCGTATCGTCGAGCGTGCCTTCGTTTTCCATTGAACGCGACCCCGTTCGCGCCCTTTGCCAGATGCGCCGATGAAACCGAGTATGCAAGCCAAGCTGGAGCAGCTTACCAAGCGGCTGCCGGAATTGAACGAACTGCTTTCGCGCGAGGATGTCGCGTCCGATCTTGACCAGTACCGCAAGCTAACCCGCGAGCACGCGGAACTCGCGCCAGTGGTCGAGCAATATGCTCAGTGGAAAACCGTGCGCAACGATGAGGCGACCGCTCAGGAATTGCTGGCCGATCCATCGATGCGGGATTTCGCGGAAGACGAACTCAGTGTGGCGCGCAGCCGGATGGAGCAACTGGAGCGCGACTTGCAGAAAATGCTGCTGCCCAAGGACCCGAACGACGAGCGCAACATCTTCGTGGAAATCCGCGCGGGCACCGGCGGCGACGAGAGCGCGCTGTTCGCCGGCGATCTGCTGCGCATGTATCTGCGCTATGCGGAGCGCCATCGCTGGCAGGTCGAGATGATGTCGGAGAGCGCGTCGGACCTGGGCGGCTATAAGGAAGTGATCGTTCGCATCATCGGTCAGGGCGCCTATTCGCGGCTCAAGTTCGAGTCAGGCGGGCATCGCGTGCAGCGGGTGCCGGCCACCGAGACGCAGGGGCGTATCCACACGTCGGCTTGCACAGTCGCCGTGATGCCGGAAGCGGACGAGATCGCCGAGGTCGAGCTGAATCCGGCCGATCTGCGCATTGACACGTTCCGCGCGTCCGGCGCCGGCGGCCAGCACATCAACAAGACCGACTCGGCGGTGCGCATCACGCACATTCCAACCGGCATCGTGGTGGAATGCCAAGACGATCGCTCGCAGCATAAAAACAAGGAGCGCGCGATGAAGGTGCTGGCCGCCCGCATCAAGGACAAGCAATATCAGGAACAGCATGCGAAGGAAGCCGCCACCCGCAAAAGCCTCGTGGGCTCGGGCGACCGCTCCGAGCGCATTCGCACCTACAACTTCCCGCAGGGCCGGCTGACCGACCACCGAATCAACCTGACGCTGTACAAACTGGAACAGATCATGGACGGCGATTTAGATACGCTGATCGACGCGCTCGTCTCGGAACACCAGGCCGAGCTGCTCGCTGCGATGGGCGAGACCGAGTAAGCGCATCATGACTTGCGTCGCACAACTGCTGCGAACCTCGCCGCTCGCCCCGCTGGAAGCCCGGATTCTGCTCGCCCACGCGCTAGATTGGCCGCGTACTGCGCTGATCACGCGTGCCGACGACGCGCTGCCGGACGCGTTGTCGGCGCGCTTTCTGGCGTTGCAGGCCCGGCGTGTCGAGGGCGAGCCGATCGCGCAACTGGTCGGTTCGCGCGAATTCTTCGGGCTCGAGTTCGACGTGACGCCGCACGTGCTAATCCCGCGTCCGGAGACGGAGCTGCTGGTCGAGTGCGCGCTAGACGCGGTACGGACGATCCCGGCCCCCCGCATACTCGATCTTGGCACTGGCAGCGGTGCCATCGCGATCGCGATCGCCCATGCGCGCCCGGATGCACGGATCGTCGCCACGGATCGCTGCGCTGGCGCGCTGGATGTCGCGCGGCGCAATGCGCGGCGCCTACTCGGCGACGCGGCGCTTGCGCCGGCACTGCCGGCGTCGGCCGCGCGTCACGACCTCGTCACGTCAGGCACACCAACGCAGCCCCGTCTCGCACTACGCCACGGCAATTGGTTCGATGCGCTTAGCGAACCGCATCGCGCCGCCCCGGCGCGCTTTGACGCCATCGTCAGCAACCCACCCTATATCGCCGCATCGGACCCGCACCTGCGCGAGGGCGACCTGCGCTTCGAGCCACTGGACGCGCTGACCGACCACGCAGATGGGCTCAGCGCGATTCGCGCGATCGCCGCCGCCTCCGCCGCGTGGCTGGCGCCGAGCGGCACGCTATGGCTGGAACACGGGTACGACCAGGCTGAAGCCGTGCGCGCGCTGCTCGATGCGCATGGCTTTGATTCGGTACGCTCCGTGCGGGACCTGGCCGGCATCGAACGCGTCACCTGCGGCAGCCGCTAGCGAGCCGCAACGCCGGCTCGAGCAGACGAAATCCGCTATCATCTAATCCAAACCGTATTTGAAGCAAGGTCAGCCATGGATACTCAAGAGCGCATCAAGCAAATCGTCAGCGACCACCCGGTCGTGCTGTTCATGAAGGGCACCGCGCAGTTCCCGATGTGCGGCTTCTCCGGCCGAGCCATCCAGGTCCTGAAGGCGTGCGGCGTCGATTCGGTGCATACGGTCAATGTCCTTGAGGACGAGGCAGTGCGGCAAGGCATCAAGACGTTTTCAAACTGGCCCACGATTCCGCAGTTGTATGTGAACGGTGAATTCGTCGGTGGCTCGGACATCATGATGGAGATGTACGAGTCCGGAGAATTGCAACAGCTGTTCACGAATGCCTCATGACGCGCGGCCGTCGACACGACGGTTAATCGTCGCGATCACCGGCGCCACCGGCGCCGCCTACGGCGCCGGCGTGCTGCGCGCGCTGCGTGAGTTGGACGGCGTCGAAAGCCACCTGGTCGTCTCCAGCGCAGGCTGGCTCAATGTACGGCACGAATTGGGCATCGAGCGTGTGGCACTCGAACAGTTGGCGCATCACGTGCACAATCCGCGCGACATCGGCGCGACGTTCGCGAGCGGCTCATTTCAGACGGACGGCATGATCGTGGCGCCGTGCTCAATGAAAACGCTGGCCAGCATCGCGCATGGCCTGTCCGACAACCTGATTACCCGGGCTGCCGATGTCACGCTGAAGGAGCGGCGCCGGCTCGTGCTAATGGTTCGCGAAACGCCGCTGAATCTCGCGCATCTGCGCAACATGACGGCCGTCACTGAGATGGGCGGCATTGTGTTCCCGCCGGTGCCGGCGTTCTACAACCGCCCCACGACGATCGACGAATTGGTGGCCGATACTGTCGCGCGCGCGCTGGATATGTTCGGACTCGCGGCAGTGCGCTCGCGGGCATGGACGGGACTGGCACCCGCGCGAGATTAATAACCGACACGACACAATGCGTTTCCTGTTGTCGCATTTATTAGACGGGCGCGTGCCCTTATAGTCGCGGCATGACTTGTTTTGCCCGCCAGATGCGTGCCCGCTGCGATGCCCCGTCTACCTGCCGTCTTCCTGTCCCATGGCGCACCGACGCTGCCGATCGACCCGTCGATGCCGCGCGTCGAGTTCGCCGCATTGGCTACACGCTGGTCACGTCCGCACGCCATTCTCGTGTTGTCTGCGCACTGGACCAGCACCGAGCCGGTCGCCAGCCTCGCGACGGCGCCGGAGACCATTCACGACTTCTATGGCTTCCCCCGCGCGCTGTACGAGCTGACGTATGATGCGCCCGGCGCACCGGACGTCGCGCAGCGCGCCATCGAGTTGCTGAGGCAAGCCGGCATCGCGGCCAGCGGCGCCGTACGCGGGCTAGATCACGGCGCGTGGGTCCCGCTGCTGTTGCTATATCCCGCGGCCGATATCCCGGTGGTGCAGGTGTCGATTCAGCCGCACCGCGATCCAGCACATCACTATCGGGTCGGGCGCGCGCTCAGGCCCCTGCGCGATGAGGGCGTGCTGATCGTCGGCTCCGGACAAATCACGCATAATCTACGCGCCGCGGACTTCTCGGCACGGCCCGAGGATGCAGATCCGCGCGTGACTGAGTTCACCGGATGGTTCGAAGCGAGGATGGCCACGCATGACCTAGGCGCCTTGCTCGACTATCGGCAGCAGGCGCCCTACGCCGTATCGATGCATCCGAGCGACGAGCATCTGCTACCTGTGTTTGCCGCACTGGGTGCGGCCGACGACGACTACAAGCTGGAGATTCACGCACAAGGCACCTATCAACGCTCGCTGGCAATGACTCATTACGTGCTGTAGCACCACCGCATAGGCAACGGGGCAGCGGCATCCGGGACGTGAGCCCGTGGCACGCACGGCGTCATCGTCGCGCGAGGCGGCTTTGCGCACGGTCACCCCATCGCGACGCATGGCATAATCGGTGCTCATCTTCCCCACATACGCGGTCCGGCGCCGACGCCTGCCGCCCGCCCTGCCACTGCCCACACCGCGATGACAGTCGCCGTGGCTTGGTGGGGCAGCCCGCCAACCGCTCCAGCCTCGATGACTATTCCAGCATTGCACCCACTTCCCGTCGCCGCCCGCGAAGACACTGCTGCAACCCGTGAAGATGCCTCGCCCACCGCCGTCGCGCGACCGCGCACACGCGTGGTCACCAACCGGAGCGCGGCCCGATGACCTCGTCCCTGTCCATCATGCAGATGGCGCTCGCCGCCATCCAGGACGTGCTGTTCGCAATCGCCGCAGGCTCGATACTGTGCGGCGCGACACTGGCCACCGTGTTCGCTTCGTCTCGCGACGCGGCACGGCTGCGGCTGCGTGGCTCGATCAAGCAAGCCATGCCCGGCATCCGATTGCCGACCATCCAATGGTTTTCGTTGTGCGCGCTGGCCATCGCCCAGGTGGTGTACCTGTGGCTGCAGGCCGCCACGATGAGCGGCTCGACATTGAGCGCCGCGCTGGGCATCATGCTGCGACAGTCGCATTACGGCGCCGCGTGGCTGACCGGGACGGCCGGTATCGCGGTGGCACTCGCCGCCTCGCGCGTGCATCTGCGCGGCGGCCAAGCACGAGGTGGTCCGCCACTCGGGCCGGGCAGCGCCCCGCCCCGTTGGCCGATGCGCATCACGGTGCTGGGTCTCGCGCTGTACGCGGCAAGCAAGGCCGCAGCCAGTCATGCGGCAGGTGCGGGAGACTTCAGCCTCACGCAGGCCGTGTACTGCGTGCATGTCGGAGCGAGCGCCGCATGGGCTGGCGGCGTGAGCATCGCGGCCTTCGTGTTGCCGACGTTCACATTGCATACACGCGCCGACGGCGGGCGGCATCTGGCGTTTTGTGAACGGCTCTCCCGCGCGTCGGCGGTCGCCTTGACGTTGGTCGCGCTCACAGGCCTATACAACGTCGTATGGATCTGCGCCAACGCGCCCGCCCCGCTGGCCGGCACATACTATGGCCGATGGCTTGGCGCCAAGCTCGTCATCGTGGCGGCAGTCGTATTGCTCAGGACACTGAACCGTGCTGTATGGTTGCCGCGGCTGCGCGATGCGCAACACGCCCATGGAGGGGAAAGCAATAGGTTGTCGCCGCGCTATTCAGTCACAGCCGCCCATCTTGGCAGGACACTGTTAGCCGAGTCGGCGCTGCTGGCGGCCGCGCTGATTGCGGCGGCAACGTTATCACACCTGCCGCCGGCGTAACGCGTGCGGCGTCGTGAGCCGGCCCGCGTGCATCGGTGTCAATCCGCGCCGATGCACGCGACGGCACGCCGATACCGATGCCCCCACGCTCAAATACCGACGCCTTCCAGGATTTCCTCGCGCTGTTCCCGCTCGTCCAGATACGCGGTGCGCCAGCCGCTAGACACACCCCACTGATAGAACCCGAGTGAGGTCACCGCGACGAGCGCCATGTCCCAGCCATAAGGGATATAGCCAAGCCCGCCGAACGGCTTGCTGCCGATGTACGACAGCACTGCCATCACCGGCAGGTAGGTGACCATCCACCAGGCTGAGCACCAGTCCTTAGAGAATCCTTTCCAGCCCGCCTTAGCTTGGTAGTAGAAGAAGACCGGCAGCGCGACGACCATCAGCAGGATGATCTCGCCGGTCAGCGGCCATTTTGCCCAATACAGGATCAGCGACGCGCAGACAAACGCAAACGGCGCTATCAAGCCCATGCCGGGGATGCGCAGCGGCCGCGCGATGTCCCCGCTGGTGCGGCGCAGCGCCATTAGGCTGATTGGCCCCGTCAAGTACGAGATCACCGTGGCCACCGAGATGACCGCAGCTAGCGAACTCCAGCCACGGAAAAAGAACAGGAAGATGAACGAGACGATTAGGTTGAACCACATCGCGGGCCGCGGCACCCCATAGAGCGGATGCACGCTGCTGAAAATCTTGGGCAATGTGTTGTTGCGCTCCATCGCGTAAATCATCCGGGTCGTCGTCGCCATGTAGGTAGTACCGGTGCCGCTGGGGCTCACAAACGCATCAACGTACAGCAGCATCGCGAGCCAATTCAGGTTCAGCACGAGCGCAAGCTCGGCAAACGGTGAACTGAAGTTCAGCTTGTCCCAGCCCTTGATGATGTCCGCCGGCTTGATGGCGCCAATATATGCGATCTGCAGCAGCACATAGATAACCAGCGCGATCAGGATTGAGCCGACGACGGCAAACGGCACGCTACGGTCCGGATTGCGCGCCTCGCCCGCCAGGTTCACCGGACTCTGGAACCCATTGAAAGCGAAGACAATGCCGCTGGTGGCCACCGCGGTCAGCACCGCCGACCAGCCATAAGGCGCGAACTGCCCAGTCGCACCAGTCGCGAAGTTATCCGTATGAAAGCCGGTCAGCACGAGGCCCAGAATGGTGGCGCCCGGAATCAGGAACTTGAAGATCGTGATTGCCGAATTCGCGTGCGCGAACAGCTTCACGCCCCAATAGTTCAACAGGAAGTACACGACCACGAGCACAGCCGACAGCAGGAGCCCGGGTAAGGTCAGCTCGCCGTGCACGAACAGCGCATGAGCCCAATCATAAGGCCATGAGCTCATATATTGGATCGATGCCTCTGCCTCGATCGGTATCACGGAGACGATCGCGATCCAGTTAGCCCACGCGCTGATGAAGCCGACCAACGAGCCATGGGAGTAGCGGGCATAGCGGACCATGCCGCCCGACTCGGGGAACATCGCACCGAGTTCCGCATAGGTCAGCGCGATCGCAAGGATCACCACCGCGCCAAGCACCCAGGCAATGATTGCCGCAGGCCCTGCAATTTTTGCCGCCTTCCAGGCCCCGAAGAGCCAGCCCGACCCGATGATTGAGCCCAAGCCGGTCAACATCAGCGCGAATGGGCTGATGTTTCGCTTGATCGAACTATCCACAACATCTCCTAGGAACATGAGCGCACCTTACCGCTGTGCCGTTTCCGGCTGGCACGTCTCGTGAATACGCATCACGCGTCGGTTGCAACCGGCGCGAAGTTTAACGGTGGCACCTTTCAACTGGCTGATCAGTTGCGAATCGACGAAACACGGGGCGACCCGACGAGCGTGGAATTAACCTATGCGTGGGGCATTAAACAAATGACAAATGATTAACACAAAGCGCCAGACTTGGCGTAGAAAGCGAGTTCTACGCCAATTTCAATGACGGTGTAGGCCGTTACGGAAAAACGGCGAAAAGGTCGAGACCCGAAGCGACTCCGGTTGGAGCGCATCGGGGAAACTACTGAGTTTGCGACAAAAGCATTGACCGGGTCTGATTTTCGCAATATAACTATGTTTGCAGGATTTCAAGCGGCGAGTGTTGGTGGTTATCCATCTGTAGTCTCCCACGACGGTACTTCGGTTGTTCCTCTCACCCTTCCTTGATTTTCGTGCGCTATCGGGCCTCGGCCCTTATTCATTTTTAAGGATTCGTTTTATGGAAACCGGAACCGTCAAGTGGTTCAACGACGCCAAAGGTTTTGGCTTCATTACGCCGGACAACGGTGGTGAAGACCTGTTTGCGCATTTCTCCGAAATTCGCATGGATGGCTTTAAGAGCCTTCAGGAAAACCAAAGAGTCACGTACGAAGTGAAGACGGGCCCGAAGGGCAAACAAGCGGCGAATATTCGCGCAGCGTAAGTCCTTCCCGCCTGGCGCGACGCGCCAATGCCCCCGCTCTACGCGGGCAGACTGCTGACGAACCCCACCTTCTTCGGAGCGTGGGGTTGCGTCTTTTAGGCGAGCGCGATTTTTTCATCCGGCGTACGCGTCAATCAAACAGACGCTGCGCGTGGATCCCCAGTCCGGTGGCGACGCTGGCCAGACGATCACCGAAGACCTTTTCCGCCCGAGGAAACGCGTCGCCGATCGCCCCGGTCACGCAGCGCAACCCGGTCGAGCCCCCGGTGAAGTACACCGCCCCCAAATCGGCGGCCTGCACGCCGGCCTGACGTAGCGTGTCGCGCGCCGCGTTCGCGATCCGGCAGATCTCGTCCTGCGCCGCCTCCAGCAGTTCCGGCTCGGAAAAAGCCACCGCCAACTCGGGCTCGGCCTGGGACAAGTCGAGCGTCGCGTCACCGCCCACGGCCACGTCGATCTTCGCGCGCTCAGCCAGCCCAGCCAGCGCATGTCCGAGCCGCGCATCGATGACGCGCATCAACCGGTCATGGTAGCGGGGCTGCGCATAAACGTACTTGGTCAGCCGCAACTCGCCCACCCGCTTGGGTGCATAAACGGTGTTGATCAGGTGCCAGGTCGCGAGGTCGAAGTAAATTCGGTTCGGCACCTCGCGTCCCTGTTCGTCCAGTGATTGATAGCCCAACTCACGCATGATCGCCACCAGTTCCACGCGCCGATCAAAATCGGTGCCGGCCACGTGCACGCCATGATGGCCAAGCACGTCTGCTTGCCGTTCGAGCCTTCGCGCCCGGTCCGGCCCGACCCGCACTAGCGAAAAGTCGGATGTACCGCCGCCGATATCGGCGACCAGCACCAGTTTCTCGGAATCGAGCCGCGACTCGTAATCGAACGCTGCGGCAATCGGCTCGAATTGGAACTCGATGTGCCGAAAACCCACGGCATGGGCGACTGTTTTCAACTGGTCCTGCGCCAGACGATCGGCCCGGGGATCGTCGTCGACGAAGAATACGGGACGGCCCAACACCGCCCGCTCCACTGGCCGGCCCGCCGCGGCCTCCGCACACCGCTTTAGATGATGTAGGAACAGCGCGATCACGTCCAGATAACGCACCGCAGTGCCATCCCCCAATTCAGTGCTCTGCTCGGCCAGCGGCGAGCCCAGAATGCTCTTCATCGAGCGCATCAGCCGTCCGTCATAGCCATCGATATAGGATTCGATCGCAGCCCGGCCGAACACACGAATGTCCTCGTCCAGATTGAAGAACACGGCCGTGGGCAGGGTCGCATAGTCGCCCTCGACCGGGGCCAGCCGGACCCCATGCGGCGCGGCGTCCCGTGCCGGCAGCGCGACGGCAGAATTGGACGTGCCAAAATCGATTGCGCAATAGTTCATTCGATGCTCCTGGGACGGCCGGCTGCGAACTCGCGGCTGACACCACCAACTCGAGAAGGGACAGGTTTTTAGCACGAAGCGGCGCCGCAGGCAAAGCCTCTGTCGCTGTCTGTGCCTGTCCCCTTGGTTCGATCGCAACTCTATGTTACCGACCAGTAACGTAGAGTTGCGATCTTAGTGACTGAGCGGTAACATATTAAGAAACAGTATCGTGCTGCTGGGCATCTCGTATCGGTGCAGTGCAGGAATGAGTCATGAGTCGCAGCAATCAACCCTCCACACATGGACGGACGCAGTCCACCGGCAAGCCTCGGCGCGCGCCAACAGCAGGCACCGATGCGCAGCAACAGTTGCTCGACGCGGCGGTGCGGCTGTTCTACGCTCAAGGTATACGTGCGGTGGGTATCGACGCAGTCGTCGAGCAGGCGGGCGTCAACAAGATGAGCCTGTACCGCCAGTTCGCGTCGAAAGACCAGCTCGTGGTCGCGTACCTGAACCGGATGGACGCAGAGTATTGGCAACGATTCGAACGCAGTACCGCGCAACATCCCGGGCAGCCGGCACGCCAATTGAAGCAGTTTTTTGAAGATCTGGCCGCGCGCGCGCCGACCCGACTACCGAGGTTGTCCGTTTGTCAATGTATCGTGCGAGTTTTCAGACCGCGAGCATCCGGCGCGCCAGGCCGGCGCACGCGAGCCCGCACGGCTCGGCGCGTCGCTTGCGTTGCTCGTTGAGGGCGTCTACACCGCCAGCCAGACCTTCAATCCGCGCTGCGACGTGATCGACTCGACGCCGACCCTGGCCGCCCAATTGATCGACGCGGCCATCGCGCCCTCCGATGTCGATGCACGATGAACACAAGGGTCGCGCCGCCGTCGTCGGCGCCACGGTGCAATGGCTCGAACGGGCCGTTATTGGCCTGAATCTGTGCCCTTTCGCGAAGTCCGTCCATGTCAAGCGGCAGATCCGCTACACGGTCAGCGACGCCTGCACCGCCGCCGACGTGCTGGCCGCGCTCGATGTCGAACTGCAGACGCTGGTCGACGCGGATCCGCAATTGATCGATACGACGTTGCTGATATTGCCGGACGCATTTGCCGACTTCTACGCGTTCAACGACTTCCTGCCACGTGCGGACAAGCTTTTGCGTCGGCGCGCGCTGGAAGGCATCGTGCAGATCGCGAGCTTTCATCCACTGTTCCAATTCGCCGGCACCGGTGAACACGACATCGAGAACTATACGAACCGCGCGCCGTATCCGATCCTGCATCTGCTGCGGGAAGCCAGCGTGACGCGGGCCGTTGACGCATTTGCGGATGCGGCGCAAATCTACGAACGCAACGAGCAAACGATGCGCGCACTCGGTCACGCGGGCTGGCGCCGCCTGCTGGAAACGGACGACGAACGTCATTGATCATGCCGGATTGGCGATCCGCTGCTCGCTCTCGCGGGCCAGCGCCGGGATGAAGAAACGTTGCGCGAGTTCTTCCAGCCCCAGTTCGGCCAACATCGCCGTCAGCCGCTCGGACGGCTTGCGACGTGGCAGATTTTTGTAAGTGGCAATGATGAGTTCGTTTTTCAGCGAGTGTTCCCAGCCGACCAGTTCGGTCACGCTAACGTGATATCCATGCGCCTCCAACTGCAGGCAGCGCAGCACGTTGGTCAACTGGCTGCCGAATTCGCGCGTGTGCAGCGGATGACGCCATAGCTCGCTCAGCGCAGTGCGTCCGAGCGCCTTCGCCTTGTTGCGCCTCAACACGGCCGCCACCTCCGCCTGGCAGCACGGCACCAGCACGATATAGCGGGCCTGCTTGGCTAGAGCAAAGCGGATCGCATCGTCGGTCGCAGTATTGCAAGCATGCAGCGCCGTGACGATGTCCACCGCTGACGGTAGTTTGTCCGATGAGATCGATTCCGCTACGGATAATTTTAGGAACGACATACCAGAAAACCCAAGCCGGGCGGCCAGGTCAACGGATTGGGTCACCAGCTCGTCGCGCGCCTCGATACCGTACAGGCGCGAGCCGTCGCTCAGGTTCTTGAAGAACAGATCGTACAGAATAAAACCGAGGTACGACTTGCCGGCACCGTGATCGACTAGCGTCACGTCGCCGCCCTGTTGCTTCAACTCAGCGAGCAGTGGTTCGATGAATTGGTACAGGTGGTAGACCTGCTTGAGCTTGCGCCGGCTGTCCTGGTTAAGCTTGCCCTCACGCGTCAGGATATGGAGTTCCTTGAGCAATTCGATGGATTGGCCGGGGCGGACGTCGTACTTCTCGGACATGGCAGGTCGAAACACAGGTTCAAGCGCCACGCCGACAAGCGCGGTGGCGCACAGTTGTCACCGGTAGGCCGATTGCACAATCTGTGCAATCGGCCTACCGGTGACAGTGTACCGAAAAAACCTGCGGCACCGCAGACAGACTGCGGCGCAGGGACGACAACACTGCCAGGCGCAGAGAGCACCATGGAACAACAACGCAAAACCAATCAACAAGACGAGTTGAAGTTCGCCGAGATGATGGCCAAGCTGATCGAGCCGAGCAAATGGGGCGAGAAGCAGCAGATGGAACTCGAAATGGCGCGGGACGCCGCCAGCGAACTGCTGCGGCTGGCCGAATCGATGCGAAGGCAGCCGGGCGATCTGGCCAGTCGCCTGCAACTGCTCAAATATGCGAAGGTGGACGATGCCTATCCGGGTTGACACTGGCCACCTGGCGCGGACCAGCACACCGCTCTTCCGAGCGGCGCACCCGACCAGAACGAATCAAACTCCGCCGATGCACAGGTACTTGATCTCGAGATACTCGTCGATCCCGTACTTGGACCCCTCGCGCCCCAGTCCTGACTGCTTCACACCGCCGAACGGGCCGATCTCATTCGATATCAAGCCCGTGTTGATTCCCACCATGCCATACTCGAGCGCTTCCGCCACGCGCCACACGCGCCCCAGATCCCGACTGTAGAAGTACGCAGCCAGCCCAAATTCTGTCTCGTTGGCCAGACAGATCACTTCATCATCGGTACTGAACCGGAACAGCGGCGCGACTGGTCCGAACGTTTCCTCACGCGCGATGCGCATTGCCTGGGTCACGCCGGCCAATACCGTCGGCTCGAAGAAAGTGCCACCCAACACATGCCGCTTGCCGCCGCAGAGCACGCGTGCGCCGTGGGAGAGCGCGTCGGCGATGTGCGACTCGACCTTGTCCACCGCAGCCTGGTTGATCAACGGTCCCTGCGTAACCCCCGCGTCGAACCCGTTGCCCACCTTGAGCCGGCTGACCGCATCGGCAAGCTTGCGCGAGAATGCGTCGTACACCGAGTCGTGCACGTAGAAGCGGTTCGTGCACACGCAGGTCTGGCCGGCATTGCGGTACTTCGAGGCGACCGCGCCCTCCACGGCTGCGTCCAGATCCGCATCGTCGAACACGATGAACGGCGCATTGCCGCCCAGCTCCAGTGACAGCTTCTTGATCGTCGGCGCACACTGGGCCGCGAGCAGCCGCCCGACCGGTGTCGAGCCCGTGAACGACAGCTTGCGCACGACCGGATTGGACGTCATTTCCGCGCCGATCGTCTTCGGATCGCCCATGACCACGCTGAACACACCCGCCGGCACGCCAGCGCGCTCGGCCAAGGCTGCCAGCGCGAGCGCCGACAGCGGCGTGGCTTCCGCCGGCTTGAGCACGATCGCACAGCCGGCCGCCAACGCGGGGCCCACCTTGCGCGTGATCATCGCCGCCGGAAAATTCCAAGGTGTGATCGCCGCACATACGCCTACCGGCTCCTTCAGCACGACGAGCCGCTTGTCGCCGGCGGGGCTCGCCAACGTGTCGCCATTCACCCGCTTGGCTTCTTCCGCAAACCACTCGAGGAACGATGCCGCATAGCCGATCTCGCCTTTTGCCTCGGCAAGCGGCTTGCCCTGCTCGGCCGTCATGATCATGGCCAGGTCGTGCGCATTGGCCAGCATCAAATCGTGCCAGCGACGCATTACCGCGGCACGCTCTTTACCCGTCTTCGCCCGCCACGCGCGTTGTGCAAGCTGTGCTGCGTCGATCGCGCGACGCGTCTCGGCCGCGCCCATCGCCGGAACGGCCGCTAGCGTGCAGCCCGTCGCCGGATCGATCACATCGAACGTGCGCCCCTCATCCGCGCCGACCCATGCCCCGCTGACGTAGGCTAGATCGCGCAGCAGCGACGAATCTTTCAACGATAACGCCTGATTGTTCGATCCCATGCTCTTGTTCCTATGCTTGCGCGACGGCGCCGTGCGTCAGCGCGTGTTCCAGTATGTCCAGCCCCTCGTCCAGCACTGCCGGCTCGATCGTCAGCGGGAAAAGGAAGCGAATTACATTACCATGTACGCTGCATACGAGCAGCAACAGGCCATGCTCGAGTCGCTTCTTCAGTTGCCGCCCCAGCGTGTCGGCCCGTGTGCTCAGGTTCTCTTCGACGATCACCTCGAGCACCGCATGCGCCGCCGTGCAGGCGAGCGAATGGTCCGCGTAGATGCCGCCTAGTCCGCCGGGCTCCGCGGCATCCGTCAGCACGGCCCGGCCGACCATGCTGGACAGCGGCATGCCAGCGCCTAGACTCTTTGCCATCGTTATCAGGTCCGGTTTGACATCGTAGTGCTGCATCCCACTGCAGCGCATTGCCGGCCCGCGCAGCGCGCCGGTGCGCGAGCCAGCTTGTGCACCGACGGCAATTGCGCGCCGACGCGGTGTGGTCCAACACAGTTTGGGTGATAAACAATACAGTTAGCAGCGCAGTTGGCAAACTGTATCTGTCCGTCGGCAAGTGGACGGCGATAGAGTTAGATAACTACTCAAGGAGCGACCATGACTTCATCCGATACTGTCAGCGACCTGTCGAACTTCTGGATGCCGTTCACCGCCAATCGCCAGTTCAAGGCCGCGCCGCGCCTGCTGACGTCGGCCAAGGGCGTGTACTACACGACCAGCGATGGCCGCGAGGTACTCGATGGCGTGGCCGGCCTGTGGTGCGTGAATGCAGGCCACGCGCGCGAGGAGATCGTCTCTGCAATACAGCAATCGGCCGACACGCTCGACTATGCGCCGCCATTTCAAATGGGCCATCCGCTCGCTTTCCAAGCGGCAGCCAAGGTGGCCCACATCATGCCGGATGGGCTGGACCGCATCTTCTTCACCAACTCGGGGTCGGAGTCAGTCGATACCGCGCTGAAGATTGCGCTCGCCTACCACCGGGCGCGCGGCGACGGGCAGCGTACCCGGCTGATCGGCCGCGAGCGCGGCTACCACGGAGTCGGTTTCGGCGGCATCTCGGTAGGCGGCATCGTCGCCAACCGCAAGGCATTCTCCGGTGCGCTGCTGCCCGCGGTCGACCATCTGCCGCACACGCACGATCCGGCAAGGAACGCGTTTTCTCGCGGACAGCCCGAACATGGCGCGCATCTGGCCGACGAACTCGAGCAGCTGGTCGCTCTGCACGACGCGTCCACGATCGCAGCCGTGATCGTCGAGCCGGTGGCCGGCTCGACCGGCGTGCTGATTCCGCCAAAGGGCTACCTGCAGCGGCTGCGGGAGATCTGTTCCAAACACGGCATTTTGCTGATCTTCGACGAGGTCATCACTGCTTTTGGGCGGCTCGGCCGCGCGACGGCCGCTGAGTTCTTCGGCGTCAAGCCAGACCTGATCACGATGGCCAAGGCGATCAATAACGCCGCCGCGCCGATGGGCGCGGTAGCGGCGGACAGGAAGATTTACGACACGATCGTGAACGCCGGCGCGCCGGGCGCCATCGAGCTGTTTCATGGCTATACGTATTCGGCTCATCCGATTGCGGCGGCGGCGGCAGTCGCGACGCAGGACCTATATCAGCGCGAGGGATTGTTTGAGCGGGCGGCAAAGATCGCGCCTTTCTTCGAGAATGCGATCCACGCGCTGCACGATGCGCCGTACGTGAAGGATGTGCGCAACCTGGGGTTGGTCGGTGGTGTGGAGCTGAAATCGCGCGACGGCGCATTCGGTGCACGCGCCTACGAAGCGTTCGCCAAGTGTTTCGAGCTTGGTGTGTTGATCCGCTATACCGGGGATACGCTCGCGTTCTCGCCACCGCTGATCATCTCCGAACAACAAGTCACGCAAGTCTTTGACACGGTGCGCAACGCGTTGCAGACGCTGAAGTAACGACCACGCCGGAGCCGCGCATGCGGCCAGCATTTGTTGTTGCCCGTATGACGGAAACCTGACCACGCTCTCGCTCGATATGATCTTTTCAGCCACTCACCCAATCGCTTCCGACACCACTAGTGCCAAATTGTTGCGTTTTTCTCGCTCCTCTTTCGCATGCGCGCCAGTCCCGACAGGAGAGCCTCGCTATAGTCTGAAAGTGCCGGACATCCAAAGCCGGCAGAGACGGCAGGGGTCAATAGACTGGCCTGTCCGATAACTATTCGCTGTTGCTGCGGCTCGATTGCGACATGCCAACCGACGATTTGACAAGATCTATCACTTTCGCGTTATGCCGCGGATGTGATTGTCCATATAACGAAAACAATGCATCGATATGGGGCAGTCATGTCGCTATCTAACGGCAGTCAATTCACCATTTCTCGAAGACTCGTCTACTGGACACGCAAGCCGTCCCAGGAACTGCAACAACAATTGTCCCGACGCAGCTGGCTCGTGTCGGTCGTCGACGATGGGCATGCCGTCAGGCACGCGCTGCAGCATGTCGATCAGGCAGGCGGGATCCTCGACCTGAGCACGGTGCCCGACACCGAATTGCTTGATGCGCTGGCGGTCTGCCAGGCGGCATCGGACGTGGCCTGGATCGGCCTAGTCGAGCCGCGGCAGCTCAGTATCACGGCAGTCAGGGCAGTGCTTCGCGACTATTGTTTCGATTATGTAACGCTTCCCGCGTCGCAGCAGCGCATAGCCGATGCAGTTGGCCACGCATACGGCATGCTCATGCTACGCGCGCCCCAGGGCCAGTCACGCTCGCGCGAAGGGCGGATGATCGGTACCTGCGACGCGATGCTGAAGCTGTTCGACAAGATACCGAGGATCGCGCGAACCGACGCGCCGGTGCTCATTTCCGGCGAGTCAGGCACCGGCAAGGAGCTGACCGCGATCGCGATCCACGAGCGCTCACCACGTGCCAACCGGCCGTTCGTCGCAATTAACTGTGGGGCGATTCCGCCTCACCTGGTCCAGTCCGAGTTGTTTGGCTACGCGCGCGGCGCGTTCACCGGAGCGGTGTCGCGCAAGGTTGGCCGGATCGAGACGGCCAATCACGGCACGCTGTTCCTCGATGAGATCGCGGATCTGCCGCTGGAGAGCCAGACCAGCCTATTGCGCTTCCTGCAAGAGCGCACGATACAGCGTCTGGGCGGGCGTGACACGATCCACGTCGACGTGCGGGTCATTTCAGCCACGCACGCGAACCTGGAGGAAGACGTCAACGCCGGGCGCTTCCGCGCCGATCTCTATCATCGGCTGTGCGTGCTGCGCGTGGAGCAGCCCGCGTTGCGCACGCGCGGCAAAGACATCGAAGTGCTCGCGCAATGTATGTTCGAACGATACAAGTCGGACGCGCCGCACGTGAAGGGCTTTTCCCCGTCGGCCATGGTCGCAATGCGTCGCTATCCGTGGCCAGGAAACGTACGCGAATTGATCAACCGAGTACGGCGTGCCTTGGTGATGACTGACGGCACCCTCCTGACGGCTCACGATCTGGAACTCGAACAGTGGGTGCCGCCGGAGGCCGTGCCGATCATCAAGCCGCCCGTGGTCGTCAATGACCATTTGATCGACCAGGCGCTGAAGCGGCACCGCGGCCGGCAAACCGAAGCGGCGCGAGAGTTGGGTATTTCCCGCTCCACGCTGTACCGCCGACTGCGCACCCAGCGTCTTGCGGAGATGGCTACGGACGCGGGGTGATCCCAAGCGCAACCGGAGCGGCCCACGCGATGCGACGCTAGAGCGGCAGCGCGTCGGCGCGATGAGCCGGCTCGGTGCCATGGCATCGACCGGCTGGGAATACCCAAAACCGGTGCTTCGGTCGTACACTAATTCGCCGAGCGCAAGTATTCGCTGCAAACCGATGATAGCCGCGGGCCTGGGCAGATCATTAGCAAGCAAGTAACTCCCCGTCGGTGCATTCAGCACCATACAAGCGCCCGGGTCCGCTTTAACGTATACCTTTTCGCCCCAGTTCGAGCGAAAGCCGTGCGAGTTTGATAAATCGAGCGCATAGAATGCATCACCTTGATCGACGCGCATCGAACGTCCGCTCGGTCGGCATATCGACAGCCACGCCCCTCGCCAGCGCCGCCTTCAAAATGCACGTCATCGATCTTGGGTGCTTGTTACCGCCCATGCTCTGGGTTTTAGTATCTACCATGATCAGCCCAAAGGCACAGAGACCGGACTCGTCCAAATGTTCGATCAACCAGCAATTTGGGAAGAAATCGGATATAGAGTCAGCCAAGGTAATTTAGCCAAGGGGGAACGCGTTGTCCTCGAACGATGGCGGCAAGCCGACGAATGCCGGTGGATAATCTCGAGTGTACGTGGCTCTGAAAGAATGAAAATTCAATCAATGATCACCGCCGCCCAGCGCCTTATATAAAGTCATTCGGTTGTTAAGCCGATTCAAGCGGTTCAGTGCATCGGCGCTCTGCGCGTCGCGCAACCGCTGCTGTTGATCGAGCCACGGCTGTACGCCGGTCGCGCCGGCGACGAAGCGGGCCCGCGCAAGCGCTTCTGCACGCTGCGCCTGAGCGAGCGACAGCGTGCGCTGTTCGCTTTCTTGTTCGAGCTGCACGCGTGCGGACAGCGCGTTCTCGACCTCGCTGAGCGCCGTGTACAGCTGCTGGCGGAAGTTGACGACGGCTTCCTCATATTGTGTCTGCGATACCTTGATCTGCAGCTGCATCGTGTTCCACTGAATGAACGGCAGCGCGAGCCCGAGGCCGAGCGTGGCGATGGGATTCGACAGCGCACGCTCAAGGCTCATACTTGATGTGCCAACCGAACTGGTCAGCGTGAGCGACGGGTAGAATTGGGTGCGCGTGATATCAACGTTCGCGAGCAAACCGCGCAATCGGAATTCCGCCGCGCGCAGGTCTGGACGCCGCGCGAGCAGGTCAGCAGGCAAGCCCGCTGGCACTGCCGGCAACGGCCGGTCTGGCAGCGCAGCGGGTTCGGCGGCCCGCGCTTGCGGCGGACGGTCAAGCAGGATCGCAAGCGCGTGACGGTTCTCGGTACGCTGCTGAATCCATTGTGTTTGCATCGCGCGCTGCGTGGATAGGTTCTGCTCGGCTTGCGCGACATCGAGCCCGGAGACCGCGCCGGCCGCATGACGCGCCCGCACCAGCGCGAGCGTGCGCCGCGCATACGCGATGTTTGCATTGCCAAGCGCGATCTGCTGGTTCAGATAGCCGATCTGCCAGTACAACGCGGCCGTCGTGCCGATCAATGAGAGCCGTGCTGCGTCGCGGTCGGCCTGTGTCGCGTCGGCTTCCCAACGCGCCGCATCGCGCTGCGCGGCGAGCTTGCCCCACAGGTCGAGTTCGTAGTTGAGTGAGCCGGATACGCTGCTCGCGCGTAATGTTTGGTGCGAATCAAGCGTGCGCGATACGCGGCCGTTGCCGCCGAGCGTCACGGTGGGCGTCAGGTTGGTCGCGACAAGATTGGCCCGCAGCTGTGCACGATAGACGCGGATCGCAGCGGCGGCGAGATCGTTATTCACGGCAAGCGCGTCGGCAATCAGCCGATCGAGCACCGGGTCACCGAAGCTGCGCCACCAGTCGGCCGGAATAGGCGCTGCTGCGCAAGGCTCAGATGGGCTGGAGACAGCGCAGGGATGCGTCTGCGCTGTCGCGCCGCTCGCGTCGTACGCTGTCCAATGGGCAGGCAGGCCTACTGTAGGCAACGGCTGGCGGCGCGCGTTCGTGCAACCCGCAAGCAACGCGGCGGCGCAGGCGAGCGCGAGCAGGCGGTGGAAAACGGTCGCAATGCGGATCATGATGGCGTCACCTCAATCGCGCGCGAGCGCATCGATCGGATCGAGCCGTGCAGCGTTGCGAGCGGGCATGAAACCGAAAATGATGCCGATCAGCGTCGAACACAAGAACGCGGTGACAATGGAGGCGGCAGAAAACACCATTTTCCATTGGGCGACAAATAGCGGGAAGATAAAACTCGTGCCAAACGACAACACGATGCCAATTGCACCGCCCATCAGGCATACCACGACCGCTTCGATAAGGAACTGCTGCATGATATCGCTCTGCCGTGCGCCGACGGCCATCCGGATGCCGATTTCGCGCGTTCGCTCGATCACCGACACGAGCATGATATTCATCACGCCAATCCCGCCGACCACGAGTGAGATCACCGCGATCAGCGACAGCAACAGTGTCAGCATTTGGCCGGTCTTTTCAGCCGTTTTAACCACGTTATCCACGTTGTAGGTGAAAAAGTCCTTGCGGCCGTGGCGCTGCGTCATCAGCTTCACAAGATTGTTCTCGGCTGCCGTGCTCGGCTGTCCATCGCGTACCCGCACCGTGATGCTGTCAAAATGGCGCTGACCAAACAGCCGGCCGCTCGCTGTCGTGTAGGGCACCCATACGTTGAGGTTCTTCATCTCACCGAACGCGCTCTTCTTGTCCGCCGTCACACCGATCACCACACACGGCAGGTTGCCGATGAGCACCACCTCGCCGAGTGGATTCGAGTTTGCGCCGAACAACTTGCGACGTGTGTTCTGGTCGATCACCACCACTTGCGCCTGACGGCGTACATCGTCAGGACCGAAACCCATCCCTTGGGTGAAGCGTATCCCCCGTACCTGGAAGTAATGCTCGCCGATACCGCTCACAAGCGCGTTGATGTCGATGTTTCGATAGCGTAGCAACAGGCTGCGCGACGTCTCGGGTGTCACGCTGTCAAGATAGGACTGCTCGGCGAGTGCGGCCACGTCAACGGGCACGAGCGTTTCAATCATGCTCGCCTGGTTGTCACCCCAGTCGCGGCCCGGGAAGATGCTGATCGTGCTTGTGCCAATGCTGGCGATCTCATCAAGTATGTAGCGCTTCGCGCCTTCGCCAATCGCGACAATTGATACAACCGACGTGATACCAATGATAATACCGAGCATCGTCAGACCCGTGCGCAGCCGATGCGACATGAGCGCGAGCCATGCCATCCGAAATGCCTCGGCAAAGCGTCCAGCGCTCGCCGGCCAGAGGCGCGCACGTAGTGCAGGCGTGGCAGCCCGCGTGTCCACCGCGGAAACGGGTGTGCCGCATGCGACTGGTGCGTTTGCCTGTGCAGCTGCGTGGTCGATAACAGCAAACGATGTGTCGGCGCAGGCGGATGCGGCCAATGCAGCGTCGGTGGCGACCGTGTCCGCGGCCGAAACGCCGACATCGGCCGCCGGGCATGGCGTGTTCGTTCGGTCCGCGACGATCTTGCCGTCGCGGATCTCGATGATCCGGCGCGCGTGCGCGGCGACATGCTCATCGTGCGTGACGATGATCACCGTATGGCCGAGCGCGTTCAGCTCACGCAGAAGCCGGATCACCTCCTGACCACTCTTTGAATCAAGTGCCCCTGTCGGCTCATCGGCAAGAATCACTTCGCCGCCGTTCATCAGCGCGCGTGCGATGCTGACGCGCTGCTGCTGTCCGCCGGATAGCTGGTTCGGGCGGTGCTCGGCGCGCTGCGCGAGCCCGAGTCGTGCTAACAGATGCTTAGCGCGCGCTCGCCGCGCAGTCTGCGCGCTGCCCGCATAGATTGCCGGCATTTCGACGTTCGCCGCCGCGCTCAGGTGCGGCAGCAGGTGATAGCGCTGGAAAATGAAGCCGAAGCGCTCGCGCCGCAGTTGTGCAAGTTCGTCCCCGTCGAGTTCGCGTGTCTCGCGGCCATCGACCCGGTAGCTGCCGGCGCTCGGATGATCTAGGCAGCCCAGAATATTCATCAGCGTCGACTTGCCGGAGCCTGACGCGCCGATGATCGCAACGATCTCTCCCGCGCCGATCGACAGGTTGACGTCCTTCAGCACGACCACATCCCGGTCGCCGGCAGGAAAGTGCCGCGTGACGTCGATGAGCTGCAGTAGCGGTCGGGGCATCGTCAAGGTGCCGAGCTAGTGAAAGCGTCGGACGCGTCGCCGATCACGACGCGTTCGCCGGTCTTGAGTCCGTCTCGGACCTCGACCTTGACGTTATTGTTCAGTCCAGTGCTGACTTGGCGCGTGACGATCCTGCCATCGGCGCCGAGCACGCGCACTGCGTACCGCCCATCCGGCGCCTTCGCGCCGAGCGCGGAGACCGGGATACTGATCACTTGCCGCGCGACGCCAAGCAGCACGCTGACCTGCGCAGTCATCGAGATGCGCAGCCGGTGACCGGGATTCGGCACTTCGAACAACGCGTTGTAGAACACAGCGGTATTGAGCTTGGGCGAGCCACCGAGCGAATTTTGTTGCGTATCAAGGAAATTCTGCGGCGCGGGCTCGATCGCGCGCAACTTGCCATAATAGCGTTTGTCCGGTTCGCCGAGTATCGTGAAGTATGCGGTCTGGCCTGGGTGCAAGCGAATCACGTCAGCTTCCGATACCTGTGCCTTCACCGTCATCGTGTCAAGGTCGGCGAGCTTCAGGATCACCGGTGCCTGCTGCTGCGCGATCACAGTCTGGCCTTCCTGCGTAACAATCGCGACCACTTCGCCATCCATCGGCGCGACGATTCGCGTGTAGCCGAGGTTGGCCCGTGCGGTCTCGGTCTGAATGCGGGCCGAGCGGATCTGCGCGTCGAGGGACGCGAGATTTGCACGCTGCACATTGAGCGCCGCTCTCGCCACTTCGCAATCCCGCCGCGAGGTCGCATCATCCCGCAGCATTTGCTGCTGGCGGCGGAATTCGAGTTCGACCTGCACAAGCTGCGCAGCCGTTGCACGTCTCTGCGCAACGAGGTTCTGCTCGTTGGTTTCCGCCTGACGCAGCGCGTTCTGCAAGAGAACCGGGTCGATCTGCGCGAGCCATTGTCCCGTCTTGACCTTGTCACCGAGCTCGACCTTCAGCGACTTGAGCTGGCCAGAGACCTGTGCGCCGACATCAACCTGCTTGAATGCCTGTAGCGTGCCCGTCGCGAGCACCGCGTTCTCGAGATCGCCGCGTTCGACATTCGCGGTCAAGTAATGCGGATGCTTGTCTCGAGAAAAGACATGTAGTGAGAGCGCGACAATCAGAACGACAGCGATAACGCTAGTTATCGCAGCACGCCAACGACGGAAAGTCCTCTTCATGAATGGCAGAGTAGTTAGAGCAAATGCAAGCGCATAGAGGCAACCAAAAGCGAACCATGATACCGAAAAATATCCGACGCTATCTTTTCAAGGTGTTGCACCTTCACTGCATTGCGGCATGCAGTATCGATGTGATGCGATACACGCAACAATACTTTCATTTTTCGCACTTACCTCACAGACCAATGAACAATCCCAATGGGAATGACAAAATTTCACCCGCCCTCTTGCAAAATCTCATTTCTTTACTACACTAGTACTACCTATGTTGATTTTAACGACATAGGATTAGCCGCTTGCCTACTCGGATAGCGGCTTTCTTTTAACTACGGGATCAAGGAGATTCTCATGAATAAGCAACAAGGCGTGACGCATGAAGTGTCGGACTTCCTGTTGGATGATGAATCGCTGATGGAACTGTGCGCTTCGGAATCGACGCTGGGCGGTTCGGGAAAATACCGAGAAGCAGGCGTTGGCCGCTTCATGTAATTCCTACTACACTGATCCTGCCCATGTTGGCTATGAACGACATAGGCTGATCAGCCGCTTGCCTACTCGGATAGCGGTTTTCTTTCAACTACGGAATCAAGGAGATTCTCATGAATAAGCAACAAGACGTGACGCATGAAGTGTCGGACTTCCTGTTGGATGATGAATCGCTGATGGAACTGTGCGCTTCGGAATCGACGCTAGGCGGCCGGGGGACGTACCGAGAAGCGGGCATTGGCCGCTTCGATGCGTAAAGTATAGCTTGATATAAAACAACGCTAAGCAAATACCTTTCCGTACTGCTTCAAATGGTTATCTAAGTTGCATAAATCTTAGATGTATTGTGAAGCATACTAAGGTTTTGCTTAGCGTTTCCCTGTAGTCACGATACAGAACAATCATACAAAAAATGCCGCATCATTTGATGCCCAATGTGTTTGGAGCCTGTTTCGCTAAACAGATTATCTTGCTCGATGTGGTGCGCGATCGGTACGCTGTTTTAACCGAGAGGCAATCTGCGGCGTTGGCGTCACAGCTTGGTCTGGATGTTAAGCGCTTTTCTCAGGCTGGCACAATTCAGAATTCAGCCATTCTGGAAGAATTAAAGCGTGCTAATTGGATTAGCGCCGCCTCGTTTCCAGAAGTTGACGCTAAGTTGAACACGTTGAGTCCCTCGCCGCAAACGGGTGGGATGTCGGCCAATGGGTGGAAGTTACCTGACGATGCCTTTGCGCATCGACCTGCTTGGACAAACATCGTCAAAGCCACGCTCATCCTGAGATCCGTGCACCGATGCGCCGCGCGGCGTGGACTGGCCGGGCTGTTGCAGTTGTGCAATCAAGCTCATCGTGAGGCCAAAGCAGGCCTGTGTGTCGGCCGGCCGGATGATTACGCGCCCTTCGTGAACACGCTCAATTGGGCCTGCCTGGTTTACCCCCGGCCAACTAAGTGTTTGGAGTGGTCCGTCGCGCTGACTATGCTGTGCGCCCGCGCCGGCTTGGCATTGAAATTGGTGATCGGCGTGCAATCCTTTCCGTTTTACGCGCACGCCTGGTCGGAAGCCGGAGGGGTCGTGATTGGCGATAGCCCACTCAGACGCAAAGAGCTATCCGTTATTCTGGAATGCCCCCATCCTCTGTTAGCACTGCCCCTATGACCCTACTCGGCATCGCCTATCCGAAGACGCAGGATTATTTAGCACAAAAACGGGATTGGAGGTTCATACGTGACCCATCCAACCAAATTGCAGGTGCACTTTGGCATCAACAAGATAGGGCCGACACGCGTGCCCTATGTGGACAATTTGGCACGTACTTCTACTGTTTTTATGGTTCAGCATTTTCGAAGCTAGACCAGAGCGAAATTAAGGAAGACGACTTGCAGGCAATTGCGACAGTAGGTCCTGCGCGTCTCATGGCTCGCTTCTGGGGTAAATATTTCTTTATCTGCTTTGATCTGACTGCCAAAAAATTGATCTGCTGCAGCGATCCAAGTAACCAATGGCCTGTATATTGGGCATGGTCCAGCCGTTACGGTTTGCTTTTTTCGGATACGATCACGTGCCTGCATCAAACCTTAGTAGAATGCGGCGAGCGTCCGGCATGGAATAAAACTTTTTTTTCGACATGGTTACGCACGGGTACCGTACAAAATGGTGAACTGCCGTTTGATCGTATCCAAGAAATTCCGGCAGGCTGCGCCGTCTCCTATATCGATGAGGGTAAACCGCAAATCGTGACGGTTTGGGATCCCCTCAGGCACGCAGTAGAAGATGGCACCCAAACCCCATTCGGCATTTTAAAAAATTATCTTAACCGGTTTGTATCATTTGCCGATCGGCCCGTGCTGGAACTCTCCGGGGGTCTGGAATCCAGCTCCGTGTTGCTGGCAATGCGCGCGGTCTCCTCTGTTGACCATCCGCTGTCTTGCGCGCATTATTACCATGCCGGTGTCGCTTCATCCAACGAGCTGGAACATGCGCGTCACGTTGCACAAAGCGTACAAGCTCACCTCCATGAAGTGGATACGAGGGTATTATCGTTTGCTCCTGTTCAGTCTGCTCCGCGGGTGGCTAAACCGCATATCCGATATTGTCTGCTCGCATTTAATCAATATTTTGCAAACCAGCTCGAGAAGGGGGAGCATACTCAGTTGATCAGCGGGCATGGAGGGGATTCGCTCTTTTTGTCGCCTCCGCCTTTCAGCGCGCTTGCCGATGCGGCACTTACATGGCGATGGCAGCGATTAATGCGCGTGGCGATGGACCTGGCACTCATTCACAGAGCGCCTTTGATTCAAGTGGCAACGGGCGCGGCCCGATCGTTACTTTCCTCAGATCCTTTTGAAAATAACGGCAGCACACTCGATCTTCTGTCTGAAGAAACACAGCACGAATCGTTCGATCAACGAGCCCATTTGCATCCGTTTCTCCAGAAAAATAAGTTTCGGTTACCCGGTCAGCTATATCAGCTAGCTTTGGCTTTTTTGACGCTCGACGACATTCGATCGCCCGCTTATCCATTTACGCAACCCACGCATTATCCGTTTCTTTGTCAGCCAATGGTCGAGTTCGCGTTGTCCATACCCAGTTACGATCATTTCGAAGGGGCGCATAATCGCATTGTTCTGAGAAAGTCTGTCTCGGAAGCCACAGGTTATCCGAACCTATGGCGACGAAACAAAGGCGAAACATCAGGTATCGATTTGTTGGGCATTCGTGACCACAAGGATCATATGATGGCGCTCTGTCTCGAGGGATTTTTGGCCAAAGAGGGCTATGTCGATGTAAAGCGCACACGCGCTGCGATTCAGCATAGCAGTAAGGGGCACAGTAAATATTTTATGGGCCTCCTTCACCTCTATGCCGCCGAACTGTTTGTTCAAGGATGGCAATGACTAGCGAGTGAAGCGTGATGCAGCACGGTCTTTTCAAAACAATTTTCTTTTTGCTGCATTGCTTGTGGACGCGTGAATGGAAAACACGTTTTCAGGTCATCGCAGCCATCGGCTGTACCGGATGCTCGGTCGGACTGACCATTATCGCACCGATGCTGCTCAAGTGGCTCATCGACGGTTTGTCCGACGCGGCGCTCTCGGCAGTGAGCGTCTATCTGCTCTGTGTAGCTTACGGCGGCGCGTGGTTTCTGTCACAAGCGACGAACCGTTGCGAGCAGTATTTGTTCGTGTTGGTCAATGAGCGTATCAAACGCACGATTACGCTGAATTACGTTAGTCGAGTGCTCGGTCAGCCCGCTGCGGCATTGAGTGCTCATCAAACGGGCGCCTCCGTTAGCGAACTCTCACGCGTACAAGACAGTGCGATGCATGCGATTATCGGGCTCTTTTGGAGCCTCGCACCGATTTGTGTCGAAATCGCGGTCGTCGGCATTGTCGTATTCTCGTTGTTTGGACTCATTTATGCAGCAGTTTTGCTGGGGGTTCTAGCCCTCTATCTTTACTTTAGCGTATCGACGGCGAAGCGCTGTGAAGCGCTGCAACGCAAGAAAAACCGGGCGTCGGATCGTGCCTCTACGCGGCTGGTCGATACGCTAACGCATGCCGATACGGTCAAAGCGTTTTCGAATGAAGCTAGCGAATTAACCCGGCTCGACCGTGTGTTAAAAATGCGTGCCTGGGCGAGTATCCATATCACGCGCAAGATGGAGATAGTTGGCGCCGCTCAATTACTGATTGTCGGTATCGGGCTGACCACGCTCACAGCTTTGGCGGGACAAGATATCCTGGCACACCGGCTCACCATAGGCGATTTCGTACTGTTGAACAGTTACCTGCTGCGATTTACTTTGCCGCTCAGCACGTTCGGCTATGTGGTGCGGGAAGTCCAAATAGGTTTGTTCAATCTATCGGAATTGCTGCACACCATCCGTGTCAGATGGCACTTCGAACCCTTGGGCTCCCCCCTGTTCAAGCAAGCGCCGTCAATCGAATTTCGCAACGTCAGCTTTCGCCATCCGTGCGGTAGACGAGTATTGCGCCATGCGAATTTTTCGATTCCTGCTGGTGCCTTCTGTGCTCTGGTAGGACCGAGCGGCGGGGGGAAATCCACGCTCATCAAGTTGTTATTGCGCCTGTATAAGCTCGATGAAGGGCAAATCCTCATCGATGGCCAACCAATCGAATCGTTTTCCGAATCGCAGTTGCGTCAGTCGATCAGCTATGTGACACAAGACGCACATTTGCTGGATCGCTCGATACGCGAAAACATCTGCTTTGCCTGCCCGCAAGCCTCCGATTCGGAGCTTGAACAAGTTATCCATTCCTGTGCGCTGACACCCGTCATTGCTGCGGCGAGCCAGGGCCTGGACACGTCGATTGGCGAGCGAGGCAACAAATTGTCGGGCGGTGAGCGGCAACGTGTGGGACTGGCCCGCGCTTTATTGCGCAATAGTGCTTTGCTACTACTGGACGAACCGACTGCCGCGCTCGATGCCCACACCGAGGCCGATATCTTCAAGCATCTCTATGAACGTTATCGTCACACCACGCGGCTCGTGATTGCACACCGGCTTTCTGCCATTCAGCATGCGGACTTGATTTTAGTCATGCAAGAGGGTGCGATCGTGGAGACGGGCACGCATAGTAGTTTGCTGAGGCGACAAGGTGTTTATGCCAATCTTTGGCGTAAGCAGACCCACTTATCGACAGAACAATTTGACTTATCAGCAGCACGATAAAAACGGGGAGTGGATCCCGCGTACAGCCATCCGCATGGACTCCTCCTTAAAACCGGGCGCGGACCAATCGGTAAGCGCGGGTCTTTGCGATGCGGTTTCGGCGATCATGCACAGCATAGATCAGGTCCGCGCGAATCCATCGCCAAGCGGCCACTTGGCAAGCGCCCGCAAGATGCCGCGGTCGTCATGCATGATCTCTTCCACCAGCTTCATCTGGCGTTCAAAATCGGGATCATATAGCATAAATGGGTTTTGGAAACGCCAATGGGTTACGCAAATATCGCGTAACCCATTGATTTGTTTGGCACCTACGGCAGGCTCGAACCCGCCATCTGATGATTGCCCTTTCTTGCGGTAGTTCTCAAACTTCGTTTTCATGCCAGCGTAATTGGACAGCCAAGCCCGCACTGCGTCCAAATCATCGCAAGCGGACAGCTGCGCGGTCTCGAGCGCACCGCAACGTGCCATTGCGGCTCTAGGACTGCCCGTTATAAGCCGAGGCTGGTGACGAACTTATTGTGGCCTATGGTAGGGGGGGTAGTTTTCGGGACGCATTTGGCACGCATTACCCCTCGTCTCCAACTCGAGCCGCTGCTGCCTAGGCCGCTCCAAATTAGGGTTGCGTAACCACGGTATATGCGCGAGTAGCGTTGCATGACTGGACGCAGTGAAGCCGCTGCGTTTTGAAAAATCCGTGATTTCGTTGACGGCATCTTGCCATTTCTGGTCGCTCATTGCGGTTGTCACGCCCTCTTGTCTTGCCTGGCTCAGCACCTCCAATATTTCCGTTGCAAGATAGCCGCGAAACAGCCGTAGCGTACGTTGCCACACTTGTTTTGAATGCACGTCGTTCAGCTGGGAACTATATCGCAATAGACCGAGTGCGACCTGAAGACGCCCTGTGGATCCCATGGCCGCAAATAATAATGGCATATGCGTGAACATCATTGCACGAGTGGACTCAGTGACGCGGTTGCGGTCCACAAAAGCCAAAATTTCATTGACGGCATCGTGCCGTTTTCCGCCATGCATTGAGAACTCTATGGCGGACACGAGCCTTGAACCACTAAATAACTCCAATAATTCCGCTTCACTGCTGCCGTCAAGCAGCTGCAACGCACGCTGCCATACCTGCCTTGAGAGTACGTCGTTCAGCTGGGGACTACATCTCAGCAAACCGAGGGCGGCCTGCACGCGCTGCGCGGGCAGCACGCGCAATAGCGCAGGTTCCAGTAATTGAAGTTCGTGCGCGTGTTGCTCGGGTGGCAATCCAGTTAACCCCACTGGAAGACGGTGTAGCGCCATTCCCAACTGCTCGTCCGAAAGCGATAATGCTAGTTGTCGCATTTCTGCATAGCGCACGGCACGCTCTGCTTCGGGCAAATCCTGTGTAGCAGCGGCCAACGCGCCGACCGATGCGCCTTGCTGAGAGGGAGGCAGCGATCGTGTTTGCTGTAGCAAGGCCATATAGGCCGAGAGAATATTGCTTTCTCTACGTCTTAGAGTATTGATTTGGTTAAGTCTTGCTTGGTTAACCATTGCTGCCAAGTGCGCGTCACGCTCTGCTTCGGACAAATCCCGTGTAGCAGCGGCCAATGTGTCGACCGATGCGCCTTGCTGAGAAGCAATCTGCTGGTGTACCTGCTGCTGTGCCAAGGCCAAAGAGGCCAAGTCGGGGGCCTCCTCTCTGCTAAGTGTCAGTCGATCAGCCAATGGGGGGATCAGCTTAGCTTGTTCAGACGGGTCTAGGTGCGCAAGCCGGTTGAGCAACGCCTGATACCTTTCACGCTGAGGTGCTCGTAAGTTAAAACGTTGATAGTCCACCTCCCCAAGCAATTCGGCCAGCTCGGGCCAGAAATTCTCTTGGTCAGGTCGACGTCTTTCGGCCATTGCATAGGCAAAATCGAATATTCTTTGCGGGCATGTGTAACTGCGCTGTGATAATAGCAACCTTTTTTGTATTCGAAAGCCTTGTTCCGGGACACGCTCGGCCGCCGTGAACAGTCGTTCGAATGCTTCGACTCGCTGCTGCGGGGGTAAATACAGAAATCGTGTAGAGAGCGCTAGGAGGGGTTCGGCCCGCAGGCTCGGTGCAGCCTGGATACGCTCGATGTCATCAATCAGCTGTTGCCACGACGCGAGATCACGGACATTGCCCGCTTGCTTGGCGCAGTGCGCGGCCCATTGCTTTTCCTCCATTAGGTGATAAGTGCGCTTGTCCAGTAGTGAAAATGCAGGAATATCATTAGCCGGCAAATGATCCGCAATAGTCAAAATTACTTTATCCGGCAGCGCAGTGTGAGTTTTCGGCTTTTTTAGCGATGTGTCGGGTACCGGGCTCGCCGATCGCTTCACACCCGTGGGCGGTGCAGCCGTAGCCTGTGGGCGGGCTTGTTCATCGCTCGCGTAAATGGCGGCTTGCGTGTTGTTCAAAGTGGCGTTTAAATCAAAGTCCATCGGCAAGCTTAGCAAGAAGTGAGAAGAGCGCAGCGCGAAGCGATACTGCACGCACAATAGTCTAATGTCGCACGGCCACCCGGGCAGATGAGAATAGGATTACGCCGACTTTGTAACACATGGGTGAACGGTTTTTTTTAACCATTGCTGATAATGCATGTACAAAGTCGGTCATCCTGGCTTTGGCTCGTCAACCCGATAGGGCAAAAATTTGCCCGCCAAAACTCGCTGCACGGCTGTGTTGAAGTCAAAAGCGGCCTATCCTTTGGCTATTGCCACGGTATTGGAATCTTCTACTCGTTAGGCGCGCTCTTGTTATCTGGAAAAGGACAACGCTAAACGCCAAGCGGCGCATGCGCATCCAGGTGCGACAAAACAAACAACATCATCGAACAAGTCCACCCCTTCAACGCGCTAAATACACAAAGGCGTTTCCCAGACAGCTGCGACACAATTTTGTTTGCAAACGATGTGTGTAAATACGCCTGGTTGTAGCTCAGATAACAAAAGTTTCTTTGTCACGCTTGGCGCTGTCGCGCTCATTGTCGGCTGATACGGCCTTGCTTCGCCCGGTAGTCAAGCTTGGCAAGTGTGCGTCAACCTTTTCCATTCGTCTCGCTCTTATCCAATCGCCAATCGACCGGTGACAGGGGCACTATCAGCATGGTCAGCCGCCTTCCGTCGGCTGGGATGGTAACCGGCGGCGGCTTCTGTTGCGGCGGTCATGCAGCACCGATCGGCGTGAAGTACTTAACTGCCAATTGGCCCTTCGGAGCGCGCTACGCGGCCTCCATCTTGTCAGCAAAAGCAATTTTGTAGAACAAAGCGGGTTTTGTAGAACAAAAAAAGCGGGCCCCATTCACTGGGACCCGCGTCAGTATTGGTGCCGGCTGCAGGACTCGAACCCGCCACCTGATGATTACAAATCAACTGCTCTACCAGATGAGCTAAGCCGGCGTAGCAGAATAGTATACTACAGCCGCTGGTCTGCGGCAAAAGATCATTTGATCACTTTCAGATGCTTGCGACTACTGTCCTTCCGACCCTCGCCCGCGGCCTCGCCGGCATCGGGCCCTTGCACAATCGGACCCTCTGCGTGCTGCCCGCGCTGCACGTCACGGCCGACCGTGGCCGGCCCGCTCTGTCCCGCCTGCTGCAACACGCGCTCACGCAGCACGCGTTGCTTCTCCTTCGGCGTCATATCGTAGAATTCATCTGCCGCGAGCGCCTCGAATTCCGGCGCGCCTTCAACCGGCTCCTGCGGAACCCCCTCGACCGGGAACGCCATTCCCTGCCCGTTCTCGCGCGCATAAATCGCCAAAATGTTGCTCACCGGCACCTCGATCTTGTGCGATTTGCCGGAGAAGCGCGCGAGGAATTCGATCACGTCGTTGCCCATTTGCAACTGACTGGTCGCATCGAAGCTGATGTTAAGCACGATTTCGCCGTCACGCACGAACTGCCGGGGTACGCGCGTGCGGTTGTCAACCTTCGCCGCGATATGCGGCGTAAATCCATTGTCCGTGCACCACTCATAGAGCGCGCGCAACAAATAGGGCTTAGTGGAAATCTCTTGCATTATTGTTCCTTGAACTGCCGACGCGTCGCGCCCGACACACGGGCGCCACACCGGCAAGCAGTTACGGCTGGGGACGCAAGCCCGCCGCCGCTTAACGACGCATCACCTTCTCGGATGGCGTCAACGCCTCGATATAGGCAGGCCGGCTAAAAATGCGTTCCGCATATTTCATCAGCGGCGCTGCATTCTTGGACAGTTCGATGCCGTAGTGGTCCAGGCGCCACAACAGCGGCGCGATCGCGACGTCGAGCATCGAGAACTCTTCGCCCAGCATGTACTTGTTCTTGACGAAAATCGGTGCCAGTTGCGTCAACCGGTCTCGAATCGCCGCGCGCGCGCGCTCGTGCGCTTTCTCGGCTGTCTTGCCCTTCTCATTCTCGAGCGTGCCAACGTGCACGAACAGCTCTTTCTCAAAATTGAGCAGGAACAGCCGTGCACGGGCACGCTGGACCGGATCGGCAGGCATCAATTGCGGATGGGGGAAACGTTCGTCGATATACTCGTTGATGATGTTCGACTCGTACAGGATCAGGTCGCGCTCCACGAGGATCGGCACCTGCCCGTACGGGTTCATCACCGAGATGTCCTCCGGTTTGTTGAACAGGTCAACATCGCGGATCTCAAAGTCCATGCCCTTTTCGAACAACACCAACCGGCAACGCTGGGAGAATGGACAAGTGGTGCCGGAATACAAAACCATCATTTTTACTTTCCTCAAAAAACCGAAGGGCCAGTGCTGAGAAGACCGCCCCATGCCGGTCTTCTTCGCTGCCAGCCCCACACCGCTAACGGCGTGTTTACTTGATATCTTTCCAGTACGCGGCGTTGAGTCTCCACGCGCACAGGGTCAGCACGCCGAGAAACAGCAGTACCCACACGCCTATGCGCTCGCGCGTCTTGCGTGTCGGCTCTGACATCCAGGCAAGGTAGGAGACAAGGTCGGCGACAGACGAATCATAGTCTATCGGCGCAAGCGTCCCGTTGGTCACCTGGGTAAAGCCGTCGAACTGGTGTGTCACCTCACCGTCCTCACCTTTATGTTCAATGAATTTCGCGTCGCGCACGCCCTGCAGTTGCCACAGTACATGGGGCATTCCGACATTCGGGAACGCGAGGTTGTTCCACCCGGTCGGCCGCGTTGGGTCGCGATAAAACGTGCGCAAGTACGTGTACAGCCAGTCCACGCCTCGCGCGCGCGCCTCGAGCGACAAGTCTGGCGGCGCGACGCCAAACCACTCCTGCGCATCGGCCGGGCGCATCGCAACGGTCATCGTGTCACCAATTTTGCCGCCGCTAAATAACAGGTTGTCCTCGATTGCCTTCTGCGAAATGCCGATCGACTGCAGCTTGCTATAGCGCAGCATGCTCGCGCTGTGGCAGTTCAGACAGTAGTTCACAAACAACTGCGCGCCATGTTGCAGCGACGCGAGATTGTTGGTGCGGTCCGGCGCGCGATCGAGGACGATATCCTCCTCGGCATGGGCCACGCCCAACGTGGCAGCCAGCGCTGCTGTCAGCAGCGCAAGTATCGAAAGCCATTTCTTCATCGGTATTCTCCGTTCACGTCCGATTCCCGCGTTCAATGCGGCTTGAAGGTCACGCGCTCGGGCGGCTGCTTGAATGTGCCCAGGCGAGTCCAGAACGGCATCCCGAGGAAGAATGCGAAATACACTAGCGTGCAAGCCTGCGCGATCACGGTCGCGGCCGGGGATGGAGGCCGCGTGCCGAGAAAGGCCAGTGTCAGGAAGACGACGATGAAGATCCCATAGAAGAATCGATGAAAGTCCGGACGATAGCGGATGGATTTGACCGGGCTGCGATCGAGCCACGGCAGGAAAAACAGCGTGAGAACGGCTCCGCCCATGACGATGACGCCCCAGAACTTGGCCTGGGTGCTGACCATCGCGAGGATCACGAGCGCGGCAACCATGACCGAGCCAATCTTCTTCATCCCCCCGCGGGCCTTGATCAATCCGAGCACGCCGAGCAACCCGGCCACGATCATCAACACGATCTTGAAGTCGTCCGTCGTCGCACGCAGCATCGCGTAGAACGCGGTGAAGTACCAGACCGGCGCAATTTCGGTCGGCGTCTTGAGTGGGTCGGACGGCACGAAGTTGTTCGCCTCGAGGAAATAGCCGCCCATCTCGGGTGCGAAGAAAATGATCGCGCAGAACACGAGCAGAAAGACGCAGACGCCAAAAAAGTCGTGCACCGAGTAGTACGGATGGAACGGGATGCCATCCAGCGGAATGCCGTTTGCATTTTTCTTGGCCTTGATCTCGATACCGTCGGGGTTGTTCGAGCCGACTTCGTGCAGCGCGATGATGTGAACAACGACCAGACCGATCAGCACCAGCGGAATCGCGATCACGTGAAACGCAAAAAAGCGGTTCAACGTGACATCCGATACGACGTAGTCGCCACGGATCCACAGCGACAGGTCCGGACCGATGAACGGAATCGCGGAGAACAAGTTCACGATGACCTGCGCGCCCCAGAACGACATCTGGCCCCACGGCAACAAATAGCCGAAGAACGCTTCGGCCATCAGGCACAGGAAGATCAGGCAGCCGAAGATCCACACCAGTTCGCGCGGCTTGCGATAGGAACCGTACAGCAGCCCCCGGAACATGTGCAGATAGACGACGACGAAAAACATCGATGCGCCAGTCGAATGCATGTACCGGATCAGCCAGCCCCACGGCACTTCGCGCATGATGTACTCGACCGACGCAAACGCCAGCTGCGCGTCGGGCTTGTAGTTCATCACTAGGAAGATGCCGGTGACGATCTGGATCACCAGCACGAGCAGGGCCAGTGAGCCGAAGAAATACCAGAAGTTGAAGTTTTTTGGCGCGTAGTACTCGGATACGTGCGCCTTCCAGGTGGAACTCAGCGGAAAGCGGCGATCGATCCAGCCAAGCAGGCCCGCGCCTTCATCAGGATTGTCCGTCGTCGCCATTTACGCCTCTCCCTTCTCGTCCTGGCCAATCACGAGCTGCGTGGCCGTCTTGAACATGAACGGCGGTACATCGAGGTTTTGCGGTGCGGGCTTGTTCTTGAACACGCGGCCGGCCAAGTCAAAGGTCGAGCCATGGCACGGACACAGCCAACCGCCCGGCCAATGGGCCGGCAGGTTCGGCTGGGGACCCGGCGAAAAGCGCGGGCTCGGCGAGCAGCCCAGGTGTGTGCAGATGCCCACAAGCACGAGGATGTTCTTGTGCTCGGGACGGGAGCGGTATTCGTTCTGGCAATACTCGGGGAGCGGGATCGAAAACGGATTTTGGGTGTGCGGATCGGCGACCTCGCCATCGGCCTTGATGACCTCGGCCAGCATCTGCTCGGTACGATTGATGATCCACACAGGCTTGCCGCGCCATGCAACGGTCATCATCTCGCCGGGCTTCAGAGCACTGATGTCCACTTCGACCGGCGCACCTGCGGCCTTGGCCTTTTCGGACGGTGCCAGCGATGCAGCAAACGGCACCAGGCTTGTCATGCCCCCCACTCCACCTGCTACTGACGTCGCTATCAGCCAGGTACGGCGGCTGCCATCGACGCGATTGTCTTCCTTGTCTCGCATCACACGCCCCACTTCTTGGTTGGACTCCAGCTTCCTTCGGCTACCCACTTGTAGTGTGCGGGAATGCAGCCGCCATTTACAAGCCTTGGTTACAGCCTGCCGCGTAAAGGCTTGCTGCGCAAGGGTTTGGCGACACCGATTCGTACAGCACAGCATCTAAAATTAAGCAAATACTTAACAAGAACCGCGAAATCGACGTCGCGCGGGATCCGCGGGCGCTGCGACTGACGCACGCGCTCCGTGGTAGGCCCGACCCGGCGGTGCGATGTGCCAGATGCGGCGGCGTGATGTGCGGGATGCGGCGGCGCATGCCCCCTGGCACGGCACGGGTGCGGGTGCGGGTGCGGGTGCGGCGATATGCCGCATCAGTCGTTCCTCGCCGACACATGTGAGTTTGTCGGCGCAGATATCGACGCAGCCCAGCTAGACCGGATTATCGATGTCGATAAACAGGTGTTCCAAGCCGAATGTGTCGGCCAAGTGGGCCCCGATGGCCTGCACGCCGTAACGTTCGGTCGCATGGTGGCCGGCCGACACATACGCCACGCCAGACTCCGCCGCCAAGTGGGTGGTGGGCTCGGATACTTCGCCGCTTAGGTAGACCTCGGCACCGGCCCGGATTGCATCGTCGAAGTAGCCTTGCGCGGCGCCGGTGCACCACGCAACACGGCGCAACTTGCGATCGGGATCGCCGAGCACGAGCGGCGCGCGTCCAAGCGTATTGCCGACCTGCGCGGCCAGATGCGACAGCGACGTGGGCATCGGCAGCGTGGCGATGAAGCCGAGATCGTTGTCACCGAACCGTGCGTCGGCCAGCCAGCCCATCCGCGCACCGAGTTGCGCGTTGTTGCCCAATTCCGCGTGAGCATCCAGCGGCAGATGGTAGGCCAACAGGTTGATGTCATTCTGGATCAGAAGGCGCAATCGCCGATACTTTTGGCCCGTGATTTGCGGCGTTTCGTTCTTCCAAAAATACCCGTGATGTACGAGCACCGCGTCAGCTTTCCAGTCGATCGCCGCCTCGAGCAACGCCGCGCAAGCGGTCACGCCGGTGACCACCCTCTCGATCCGGCGACGGCCCTCGACTTGCAAGCCGTTGGGGCAATAGTCTCGGAACCGCGACGTTTCGAGCAACCCGTTCAAGTACAATTCAAGCTCATTTCGATCCATGCAAGCCCCATAAGTTCAAATGCTTAGACGCTTTTGGCTGTTCTTTGCGCAGGCGGTGACGGTACTGCTCGCGTTGATGTTCATCGTCGCGACGCTAAAGCCGCACTGGCTGCAGCGCCAAGGTAACCTCGGGCAACAGCTGGCGTCCCCGATCGTCGCGCTGCAGGAGGTCGCCCCGGGCATTGCGGGCCGCGGCCTGGTCACGTCATATGCAGACGCCGCCCAGCGCGCGATGCCAGCGGTGGTGAACGTATTTTCCAGCAAGGACGGCGCTCAGATGCCGGATCCGCGCGCCAACGACCCGCTGTTCCGCTATTTCTTCGGCGATCGCAATTACGAGCGCAAACGCCAGGAGCCCGCGTCCAACCTCGGCTCCGGCGTCATTGTGAGCTCGGAGGGCTACATTCTAACGAACCAGCACGTGGTGGACGGCGCCGACGAGATTGAGGTCGCGTTGGCCGACGGGCGCACGGCGAACGCGAAAATGATCGGCGTAGACCCGGAAACGGATCTGGCGGTGCTCAAGATCAATCTACCCAACCTGCCGACGATCACGCTCGGACGGATGGAGAATGCGCGCGTGGGCGACGTCGTGTTGGCGATCGGCAATCCGTTCGGGGTCGGCCAAACGGTGACAATGGGCATTATCAGCGCGCTCGGACGCAATCACCTAGGGATCAACACGTTCGAAAACTTTATTCAGACCGATGCGCCGATCAACCCGGGCAATTCCGGCGGCGCACTGGTCGATGTGAACGGCAACTTGCTCGGCATCAATACCGCGATCTATTCGCGCAGCGGCGGCTCGCTGGGAATCGGCTTTGCCATTCCAGTGTCCACGGCACGCAGCGTGCTCGAGAGCATCATCACGACGGGCACGGTCACGCGCGGCTGGATCGGCGTCGAGCCTCAAGACGTGACACCGGAAATTGCAGAGTCATTTGGCCTGCAGCAGAAAACGGGCGCAATCGTGGCGGGCGTTCTGCGAGGCGGACCGGCGGACAAGGCCGGTATCAAGCCGGGCGATATCCTCGTGAAGGTCAACGATGAGGACATCACCGACACGACGAGCCTGCTCAACGTAATCGCGCTGATTAAGCCCGGCACGGTCGCGAAGGTGCACCTGTGGCGCAAGTCGCACGAAATGGACATCGACGTGACGATCGGCAAGCGCCCGCCGCCACCCAAGCAAGCGCTGGACAACGGCGACGACGATTAGTGACGGGCGCCGCCGCGCGGCGCTCAGCAGAAAGGAGCGCACGACCCGCCCGCGCCGCTATTTTGCCTCTTCGCTTCGGGGCTCGCTGTCCGGCTGCCCAGTGACCAGCAGCCGTGCCGCAATGATCCCGAGTTCGTATAGCACGACCAGCGGCACCGCGAGAATGAGTTGGGAGAAAACGTCGGGCGGCGTCACGATGGCGGCGACCACGAACGCGCCGACGATCACGTACGGACGCACTTCTTTGAGCTTCTTCACCGTCACCAGATTCAGCTTCGCGAGCAACACGACGACGATCGGCACTTCAAACGTCACGCCGAACGCGATGAACATCGTCAACACAAAGCTCAGATAATTGTCGATATCCGTCGACATCTCGGCGCCGAGCGGCGCATTGTAGTGCGCCATCACGCGGAAGACAGTCGGAAAAACGACGAAATACGCGAACGCCATCCCGCACAGAAACAGCGCGTAGCTGCTCGAAACCAGGGGCACCACAAGCTTTTTCTCATGTTGGTACAGGCCCGGCGCAATAAACGCCCAGATCTGGTACAGCACCACCGGCAGCGCGATCACGAACGCGACCAGCATCGTCACCTTCATTGGCACGAAAAACGAGCCTGTGACGTCGGTGACGATCATCTTGCCGCCTTTGGGCAAGTTCACCATCAGCGGATGAGCCAGCAACCGGAAAATGTCCGGCGCCCAATAGACCAGCGACACGAATACCACCAGCACCGAGACGGAGGCGCGGATCACCCGCGTGCGCAACTCGATCAAATGCGAAATAAACGTTTCTTCGGTGTCTTGGTTCTGCGGATTTTGCGGAGCTTCGCTCACAGCGGCCTGGGACGGAGAAAAAGTGGACAGGAAACGGTACCGAATCACAGGAAACGGATCGGACGCCGCAGGTTAGGCGGCGTATGCCGCGCCACGCGGGCCGCGCCGGACTGTACACGGGTACGGCGTGCGGCGACCCGTTTGTACCACAGCGGCGTCGCCGTGCGCTTGACTCGCCAGTTTTTGCGCGACGAGGTCCGCCCCGCTCCACTGTACGAGTCGTGCCAAATCGAATTCGGCGTGCCGACGCCGACACCTTGCTCGGCGCTGTCCGTGCTCGGGCCGGTGCCGTCACGCCAAACATCAGTCAACTCGGTTTGCGCCTGCTGCACGTGCTCGTGAATCGAGGTTTGCATACCCCGCGCGGCATCCTCGAAGTCGGATTTCATCTTGCGCAACTCGTCCAACTCGATCTCGCGCATCACCTCCGCCTTGACGTCGTTCACATAGCGCTGGGCACGGCCGAACAATGCGCCCGCAGTGCGCGCCACACCGGGCAGCTTCTTCGGGCCGATCACGATCAGCGCCACGACGCCGATCAGCGCCATCTTGCTAAGGCCTAAGTCGAGCATGGCGGGGAACCAGTCAGCGCACGAGCTGCGCGCTCAACGCGCATCGCGCGAACCGGCCTTCTCCTTCGCGTCGACATCGATCGTATCGGAGCGTGGCAGTTCCTTGTGCGGGTCGGTGCTAGCCTCTTGCGCGTCGCGCATACCTTCCTTGAAGCCCTTGACCGCACCACCGAGGTCGCTGCCGATGTTGCGCAGCTTTTTCGTGCCGAACACCAACGCAACGATCAACAGCACGATCAACCAGTGCCAAATACTTAACGAACCCATAAAAACTCTCCGATTTCGAATGCGTGCGGTGTATCAACCCATCCTCAACCACGGCCGCGGGCCGGCCAGGATATGCGCGTGCAGGTGGTAGACTTCCTGCCCGCCGCCCGGCCCGGTGTTGATCACGGTCCGGAAACCGGTTTGCCCACCGGTGTATGCGCAACCCAATTGCTCGGCCAGGCGCGCGACTAGTATTGCCATTCTACCAAGCAGCGGTGCATCTTCTTCCGTGCAATGGGACAGTGTTTCGATATGTTTTCGAGGAATGACCAGCACGTGCACGGCAGCTGCCGGCCGCAGATCGTGGAACGCGACGAATTCGTCGTTCTCGAACACCTTTTTGCTCGGCAACTCGCCGCTGGCGATCTTGCAAAAGATACAGTCGGATTGCGTCATATCACGTTTCCAGTCAGCCCACCGTCATGCCGCCGCCCGCTGTCGCACCGGCAACGGCTTGTTGTCGTTCAGATACAGCCATCCCTTGATGATCCGGTAAAGTACCCAGACGCCGGCGGCGAACCAGATGGCGAAACCGATCACAATCACCATCGTGACGAAACCCACGCCGCCCCACACCAATCCCCACCAGAAGGTGCGAATCTGCCAATCGAAATGCGCGGCGTACGGCGTGTGGGCAACATCGTCACGCTTGACGTAATTGACGATGACAGCAATCAGGGCCGACACGCCGCCAGTGAACCACACCAACGCATAGAGCGCGTACAACAGATGGGTAAGCGTTCTGAGCGAGCGCAGCCGCTGTTCGTCCAGCGGCGCACGCTGGACCGTGCGCACCGCACGCTCGTTGCCATCTAACGGATCATTCATCGCGTCGCTCCGCAGCACTGCCGCATGCCTCAATCACCATCCTGTTCGCGCTCGCGCCGCTTGCGCAACGCCTTTTCCTCAATGCCCGATAGGCCCTCGCGGCGTTGCAGTTCGGCCAGCACGTCATTGGGCCCAACACCATAATGCGACAACATGATAAGACAATGGAACCACAGGTCGGCCACCTCGTTCACCAGCGTCGCGCTCGAGCCCTCGTGGCGCGCGTCCTTGGCCGCCATCACAACTTCGGTGGCCTCCTCGCCGATCTTTTTCAAAATCGCGTCGTCGCCCTTGTGGAACAGTCGCGCGACATAAGAGGCCTCGGGATCGCCCCCCTTGCGGCCGTCAATCGTCGCCGCCAGCCGCAGCAACACGTCGCGCGGGGTGTCGTTCACGTCCCGTGCACGCCTGGCGTCAGCCGTCCCGTGCAGCATAGGTTGAGTATGGTAGGTCATGAATAGATGCTTTCCGGATCCTTCAGGACGGAGGCGACCGATATCCAGCCGCCGTCGTCCACGGTGCCTTCGAATTTCTGAAAAAAACACGAATGCCGGCCGGTATGGCAGGCAATGCCAGATACCTGCTCGACCTTCAACAGCACGACATCCTCGTCGCAGTCCAGCCGCACTTCGCGCACGTGTTGCACATGGCCGGACGCCTCGCCCTTGAACCACAGCTTGTTGCGCGAGCGGGAAAAATAGACGGCACGCCCCAGCTCGATGGTCTTGGCCAATGCTTCGCGGTTCATCCACGCGAACATCAACACATCGTTGCTCGACGCTTCCTGCGCGATCACCGGCACCAGGCCGTTCGCGTCCCATTTCACCTTGTCCAGCCAGTCGTTGCCGTCCATTACTGCCTCACTGCAATGCCACGTTCGGCCATGAACCGCTTCACGTCGCCGACCGTGTATTCGCCATAGTGGAAAATGCTGGCAGCCAATACCGCGTCCGCGCGGCCATCAGTGACCCCGTCGGCCAGATGCTGCAGCGAGCCCACGCCGCCCGAGGCGATGACCGGCACCGACACCGCGTCCGATACCGCGCGCGTGAGCGCCAGATCGAATCCACTTTTGGTACCATCCCGGTCCATGCTGGTCAGCAAGATCTCGCCGGCTCCAAACTGCGCCATCCGACACGCCCATTGTACGGCGTCGAGCCCAGTCGCCTTGCGGCCGCCGTGCGTAAACACCTCCCAACGTGGCGCCTCATGCGAATCACCGACCTGCTTCGCGTCGATCGCAACGACGATGCACTGCGAACCGTAGCGCTCGCTTACGTCGCGGACGAACTGCGGATTGGCCACCGCGGTGGAATTTACACTGACTTTGTCGGCGCCTGCGTTGAGCAGCCGTCGTACGTCCTCGACGGTGCGCACGCCACCGCCGACCGTCAGCGGAATGAACACCCGCGCGGCGACCGACTCGATGATCGGCAGGATCAAGTCGCGCCCGTCGGACGTCGCGGTAATGTCCAGGAACGTGAGTTCGTCAGCCCCCTGCTCGTCGTAGCGCCGCGCGATCTCGACCGGATCGCCGGCGTCGCGCAGTTCGACGAAATTGACGCCCTTGACGACCCGTCCGGCGGTCACGTCAAGACACGGAATGATGCGTTTCGGTAAAGCCATGAAAGTAGGTGCTGAAAAGTGAAACGCGTGGGGCCAGCGCGACGGCGGCGCACGGGCAGCTGACCCGCGGCGCGCGCCGCAGCTTCAGGCGCTGGACTCGCGCAGCGAATCGGCAAGGTTCTGCGCAGCCGTGAAATCGAGTTCGCCGGAATAAATCGCGCGCCCACAAATCACACCCTCGATCCCGTCGTCCTCGACGGCGCACAGCGCGTCGATGTCGGCCAGATTCGACAGCCCACCGCTGGCGATCACCGGAATCTTGACCGCCTGCGCGAGACGCACGGTCGCTTCGATGTTGATTCCCTGCAACATACCGTCGCGGCCGATATCGGTATAGACGATCGCCTCGACGCCGTAATCCTCAAACTTGCGCGCCAAGTCGATCACCTCGTGCCCGGTCAGCTTGCTCCAGCCGTCCGTGGCCACTTTGCCGTCCTTCGCGTCCAGCCCGACGATGATATGGCCGCCGAATGCACTGCACGCATCCCGCAGGAATCCCGGGTTCTTCACCGCGGCCGTACCGATGATCACATACGACAGTCCATCGTCCAGGTACCGCTCGATCGTATTGAGGTCGCGAATCCCGCCACCGAGCTGCACCGGAATCTCATCACCGACCTCGGCGATGATCGAGCGAATCGCTTCTTCGTTCCTCGGCTTGCCGGCGAACGCGCCATTCAGGTCGACCAGATGAAGCCGACGCGCACCGTTATCCACCCAATGACGGGCCATGGCCGCCGGGTCCTCGGAAAAGACCGTCACCTGTTCCATATCGCCTTGCTTCAGGCGCACACATTGACCGTCCTTGAGGTCGATGGCCGGGATGAGCAACATAACTATCGCGTGTCAGTCTGGAGTGAAAAATTCATTGGGCTGCCACCACGTTGCGGTGTGACGGCAGGTCTTTGCTAGTTTAGTACAAGTTGTAAGGCGGCCCCGGCCGGCGCGCGACCCAGTGCCGAAGGCTGCGCGCCACCGAACACCGAACACCGGGCATCGGGCATCGGGCATCGGGCATCAGGCATCAGGCATCAGGCATCAGGCATCAGGCATCAGGCATCAGGCATCAGCAATCATCATGGATTCCACCGGACAAAATTGCGATACAGCCGCAACCCCGCTTCCGCGCTTTTTTCGGGATGGAACTGGGTGGCAAAAATGTTATCCCGTGCTACCGCGGACGTAAACGGCGCGCCGTACACCGTTTCCCCAACGGTGTCAGACGCGTCGTCGGGTACCACATAATAGCTGTGCACGAAATAGAAGAAGCTCTGGTCGGCGATGCCATCCCACAGCGGGTGGGGCCGGGTCTGCCGCACCCGGTTCCAGCCCATCTGCGGCACCTTGAAACGCGAGCCGTCGTCCTGCAGCTTGCCGTCCAGTTGAAAACGCATGCACTTGCCGCCCAGCACACCCAGGCCCTTCGTATCAGCCTCCTCACTCCAGTCGAACAGCATTTGCTCGCCCACACACACGCCCAGGACCGGCTTGGTGCGTGTCGCCTCCAGCACCGCGTCCTGCAGCCCCGAGGCGGCCAGCGACGCCATGCAATCGCGCATCGCCCCTTGACCGGGCAGCACCACGCGATGCGCGGCGCGTACCTTGTGCACGTCGCTGACCACTTGCACGTCGGCCTGTGGTGCGGCGCGCAACATCGCCTGCCAGACCGAGCGCAGGTTGCCCATTCCGTAGTCGACAATCGCTATCGAAGTTTTCATGCAGACCCGCTTCTGATACACATCCTTCCCAAAACCGCGCGGGGTGGTCGCACCACCCGCCCCGCGCGCTGTTCGCCTGCTACCTGAGTACCGGTAGCAGTATTTTCAATCAGTATCAGTTCGAGTAACTCGCACCAGTAGTGCGACTTGTTCGCATACACGATTACGGTACTGATCGTCCCCGGCCCCGTCAGCAGCGGAATCGCCAGCGGCACACGACGGCCACGCTGCTCTTCACCTCGGCCTCGTCGCGCTCCTCGGCGGGGTGCTGCGCGCGTTGCCCAAGCGACGCCGTCGAAATGCCGAAGAAAGAGATAATGCGCTCGCCGAGCGTGGCCGATACCGCGCGATCACGCAGACCACCGATATCGACGCAACGCGTATCGTGCGACGCTTCTCCGCCGCGCTTTGGTGCGCAGTTAGGCTCAAGCAAAATGGCACCGCACGGTTGAGCAACGGTGGCAACGTGTTCTACAGGCTGCCCTTGGTTGACGGGATCTGTCCGGCCGCGCGCTCATCGATCTCGGCGGCCATGCGCAGCGCCCGGCCGAACGCCTTGAACGCGGTCTCAACCTGGTGATGCGCATTCAAGCCGCGCAAGTTGTCGATATGCAGCGTGACGCCGGCATGATTGACGAAGCCGCGAAAAAACTCGATCGTTAGATCGACATCGAAGTTGCCGATCCGCGCGCGCGTGAACGGGATATGGAACTCCAGTCCCGGGCGTCCGGAAAAATCAATGACGACGCGGGACAATGCTTCGTCCAGCGGTACGTACGCGTGGCCGTAGCGGCGAATGCCCTTACGGTCGCCGAGCGCCTTGGCGACAGCCTGGCCCAGCGTAATGCCGGTGTCCTCGACCGTATGGTGGTCGTCTATGTGCCAGTCGCCGAGCGCGTTGACCTCGAGATCGATCAAGCCGTGGCGGGCAATTTGATCCAGCATGTGATCGAGAAACGGCACCCCGGTGTTCAGCTTCTGCTGGCCGGTGCCGTCCAGATTGACCTTGACCCGGATCTGCGTTTCGCTCGTGTTGCGCACGACTTCCGCAATACGCATGGATATTCCTGAAAATGGCGGAAAAAGTTAAACGGCGACTCGCACGCGATTAAACCAGCACATTTTTCAACGCAGCCAGCAATTGTGCATTCTCATCCGGCGTGCTGACCGTAATCCGCACGCACTCAGCCAGCAACGGATGCATTTTACTCACGTTTTTGATCAGAATCCGTGCGCCGAGCAGCGCGTCGAACACCGCGGCGGCATCCGGCACGCGCACCAGCAAGAAGTTCCCCGCACTCGGGAACACGTGAGCCCCGGGCAACGCGCCGATCGCCTCGGCCAGTCGCGCCCGCTCGGCACGCAACTCAGCGGCCTGCGCATCGAGCACTTCCAGGTGATCAAGCATAAAATCGACCGTCGCCTGCGTCAGCACGTTGGTGTTGTAGGGGGGGCGCACCTTGTCGAATTCGTTGATCCAGGCCGGCAAACCGACCAGATAGCCGAGCCGGATACCGGCCAGGCCCAGCTTGGAGACGGTGCGCATGACCACCACGTTGTCGAACTCGCCGACCCGCGACATCCAGCTGCGCTGCGCGAACGGTTGATACGCCTCGTCGATGACCACCAGCGACCGGTCGGCCGCGCGCACAACTCGCTCGAGATCCGCGTCGTCGAACAGCGTGCCGGTCGGATTGTTCGGGTAGGCCAGATAGATCACCGCGGGCTGGTGTGCAGCGACGGCCTCCAGCATCGCACCCACGTCCAGCGTCAAATCGACGTTCAGTGGCACACCAACGAATTCTAGATGGGCGAGCTTGGCTGACATCGAATACATCACGAAGCCGGGTACCGGCGCCAGGATCTTGGCGCCCGGCTTCGCGCACGCGGTCGCAATCAGGCTGATCAATTCGTCCGAGCCGTTGCCCAGCAGCACATCGCAACCAACCGGCACCTGCATCGCGCACTTGAGCTTGTCCAGCAGCGCGCCGGGCCGCGGCAGTGGGTAGCGGTTCAACGCCACCTGTGCGAGCCGCTCGCCGAGCCGGTCCGCAAGCGGCCGCGGCAGCGCGTAGGGGTTTTCCATTGCGTCCAGCTTGATCAAGCCGGCGGCATCCGGTACCGGATAGCTCGTCATCGCAAGCACGTCCGCGCGAATGATGTCCTGGGGTATCGTCATAGTCTGGTATCCAAACTGTCCCGCCTGCCCGCCGGTGCGTTCAGCCGCCGGTCTTCATCCGATACTCGGCGCTGCGCGCGTGCGCCTGCAGGCCCTCGCCATACGCGAGTTCCGCGGCAATTTCACCCAGCGTCTGCGCCCCTTCGGCGCTCACTTCAATCACGCTCGAGCGCTTCAGGAAGTCATACACGCCTAACGGCGACGAAAAGCGTGCAGTACGGGAAGTCGGCAGCACGTGGTTCGGGCCCGCACAATAATCGCCGAGGCTCTCGCTCGTGTAGCGGCCGAGGAAGATCGCGCCAGCATGGCGAATATGCTGCACCCATTGATGCGGCTCGAGCGCCGACACCTCCAGGTGCTCCGGCGCGATGTCGTTGGCGATCGCGCATGCCTCGGCCATGTCCCGGACCTTGATCAACGCGCCGCGATCCTGCAGCGAACGGGTGATCACGTCGCGCCGCGGCATCGTCCCAATCAGCTGGTCAATCGCCTCCTCGACGCGCCGGATGAACACGGCGTCCGGACACAATAGGATCGACTGCGCGAGTTCATCGTGCTCGGCCTGCGAAAACAGGTCCATCGCGACCCAACGCGGATCGGTGGTGCCATCGCACAACACCAAGATCTCCGATGGACCGGCGATCATGTCGATGCCCACCGTGCCGAACACTCGTCGCTTGGCGGCGGCGACGTAGGCATTGCCCGGTCCACAGATCTTGTCCACGGCCGGGATCGCATCCGTACCGTATGCGAGCGCGCCGATGGCCTGGGCGCCCCCGATGGTCAACACTCGGTCCACGCCGCCAAGCAGCGCGGCAGCCAGCACGAGGTCATTGGCCACGCCGTCCGGCGTCGGCACCACCATCACGATTTCGCGCACGCCAGCCACGCGCGCCGGAATCGCATTCATCAGCACCGACGACGGGTAGGCGGCCTTACCACCGGGCACGTACACGCCGACGCGGTCCAGCGGCGTGACCTTTTGGCCGAGCACCGTGCCATCCGCCTCGGTGTACTGCCAGCTATGGCTGCCACATTCGATTTTTTGCTTGTCGTGATACGCGTGCACGCGTGCCGCCGCCGCCTCCAACGCTGCCCGGCGCTTGGGCTCCAGCGCATCCAGTGCCGCCTGCAGCTGGGCAGCCGGCAATTCCAGGGACGCAACGCTGTCCACGTCCAGCCGGTCAAAACGCTTCGTATATTCCAGCACAGCGGCATCGCCGCGTAATTTGACGTCAGCTAAGATCTGCGCGACCGAGCGCTCGATCGCTTCGTCTTCGCTCGCCTCGAATGCGAGCACGGCCGCCAACGCCGGCTTGAAACCGGCATCCGAGGAGTCGAGTTTGCGGATCTTGATCGCCATACGAGTTCCTTGTGTCCCGTGATGCGGGCATCACGCGCCGGGCACCCCGGTATCTGCGCGGCGCCCGGCCACGGCTTGCGCCCCGCCCTTGCTGGGGCGCTCGAACGCTTCGAGAATGGGCTTGAGTTTTGTACGCTTAAGCTTGAGCGCAGCCTGGTTGACCACCAGCCGCGACGAGATCTCCATGATCTGCTCGACCTCGACCAAGTTGTTCGCACGCAGCGTGCCGCCGGAGCTGACCAGGTCGACGATCGCATCAGCCAGGCCCACCAGCGGCGCCAGTTCCATCGAGCCATACAATTTGATCAGGTCCACGTGCACGCCCTTGGTCGCAAAATGCTCGCGCGCGCTGTTCACGTACTTCGTGGCCACCCGCAGCCGGGCGCCTTGCCGCACCGCATTCACGTAATCGAAACCCTGCGGCACCGCGACTGACAATCTGCAGCGGGCAATGTTCAGATCGATCGGCTGGTACAGTCCGTCGCCGCCATGCTCGAGCAGCACGTCCTTGCCGGCCACGCCGAAGTCGGCTGCGCCATACTCGACGTAGGTTGGCACGTCGGTCGCCCGCACAATGATCACGCGCAAGCCCGGATCCGTGGTGGGCAGAATCAACTTGCGCGACGACTCCGGATCCTCGGTCACCGTGATCCCGGCCGCCGCCAGCAGCGGCAACGTCTCCTCGAAGATACGGCCCTTAGACAGCGCCAATGTCAACGGCACGCCCGGCCCGACTGCCGGCGCCAACGCGCCCGGTATGTTGGCCGTGGCCGACGTGCTCATGCCACCGCTCCGCGGACTAAATCGATCGGTGCATTCGCGCTGACACGGCTGACACTTGCGCCCAGCACGCCCAGCTTGATCTCCATGCGGTCGTAGCCACGATCGAGATGGTAAATCCGGTCGATCAGCGTCTGCCCGTCGGCCACCAACGCGGCAATGACAAGGCTGGCCGACGCGCGCAGGTCCGTGGCCATCACTTTCGCGCCGGACAGCTTGTCCACGCCGGTCACCAGCGCCGTATTACCGTCGATCGTGATGTTCGCGCCAAGCCGGTTCAGTTCCTGCACGTGCATGAAGCGATTCTCAAAAATCGTCTCCACCACTTGGGACGTCCCTGTCGCAATGGCGTTCAGCGCCATGAACTGCGCCTGCATGTCGGTCGGAAACGCCGGATACTCGGAGGTGCGAAACGATACCGCACGCGCACGGCCTTGCATCCGCAGGCGGATCCAGTCATCGCCGGCCGACACTTGCGCGCCCGCCTCGCGCAACTTGTCGATGACGGCCTCCAGGATCAGCGGGGTGACGCCGCGCAGCGTGACGTCGCCACCCGTGGCGGCGGCTGCGCACAGGAACGTGCCGGCCTCGATGCGGTCCGGGATCACCGCGTGGCGCGCGCCGTGCAGGCGCGGCACACCGTGCACCACGAGCCGGTCCGTGCCGATCCCGTCGATTCTCGCCCCCATCGCGACCAGCAGGTTGGCCAGGTCGGTGACCTCCGGTTCGCGCGCCGCGTTCTCCAGCACGGTTTCCCCGTCCGCAAGCACCGCCGCCATCAGCAGGTTCTCCGTGCCGGTCACGGTAATCATGTCAGTGATCACGTGCGCGCCCTTCAAGCGTCGCGCCCGCGCATCGATGAAGCCGTGCTCGATCGAGATCTGTGCGCCCATCGCGGTCAATCCCTTAATATGCTGATCGACTGGACGCGCGCCGATCGCACATCCGCCAGGCAGCGACACTTGTGCATGACCGAAGCGCGCCACCAGTGGCCCAAGCACGAGAATCGACGCACGCATCGTCTTGACCAACTCGTATGGCGCTACCGGCTTGTCGACCTGCGACGCGTCCAGCGTCACTGCGTTGCCGTTCACCTCCGAGCGCACCCCCATCTGGCCGAGCAACTTCAACATGGTACGCACGTCCTGCAGGTTCGGCACGTTCTCCAGCTGAACCGGCTCCGCGCTCAGCAGGCTTGCGCACAGGATCGGCAACGTCGCATTCTTGGCGCCGGACACCGTGATCTCGCCATTGAGGCGGGCCCCGCCGTCGATCAGCAATTTATCCATTGATTCGCTTCCGCGTTGTGCGGCCGGCGGGCGCGACGCGTGAACCGCCTGGGCCGCTGGAGCGTCGTTCGTCACGCCCAGGTTATCTCGTTTAATTCGCACTCGAATCCTGCTTCATCGGTTTTGCCATTCAGTCGGTGTCAGCGTCTTCATGCTCAACGCGTGAATCTCCTCGCGCATGCGCTCGCCCAGCGCCGCATAGACAAGCTGGTGCCGCGCGATACTGCGCTTGCCCTCGAATGCCGAGCTGACGATCGTCGCGAAGAAGTGCTGGCCGTCGCCTTCGATGTCGATACGCTCGCACGGCAAGCCGGCTTCAATATATTCCTTGACTTGTTCCGGGGTCGGCAACATCGCAAGTCCCTCTCAGTATGCTTTCAATTGTGGGTCGCGACGCACGCCGAGCGCGACGCCTTGACCGATTCCCATGCTTCAATGACGCAGTTTGTACCCGCTCGCCAGCAAGCGTACCGCCAATGCCGCGACGGCGACGAAAAATCCCCCCACCACTGCCAGACTGGCAAGCGGCGCCACGTCGGACGCACCGAAAAAGCCGAAGCGAAATCCGTCGATCATGTAGAAGAAAGGGTTCAGGCGCGATACGTGCCGCCACAGGTCCGGCAACGTATGCGTCGAATAAAACACGCCGGACAGGAACGTCAACGGCATGATCAGGAAGTTCTGGAATGCCGCCAGTTGGTCGAACTTCTCGGCCCAGATCCCAGCGATCAGGCCCAGCGTGCCGAGGATCGCCGCGCCAAGCATGGCGAACGCGACAATATACAGCGGCGCGAAGAACGGCACCGGGATGAACGCAATGGTCACGACGAATACCCCCAGCCCGACAGTCAGGCCGCGCACAACCGAGGCCAGCACGTAGGCGCAGAACATCTCCCAGTGCGACAGCGGCGACAACAGGGCGAACACTAGGTTGCCGGTGATCTTGGACTGAATCAACGACGACGAGCTGTTCGCAAATGCATTTTGCAACACGCTCATCATAACCAGTCCCGGAATGAGGAAACTCGTGTACTCGACGCCAGGATAGACCTGGACATGGCCACGCAACGCGTGGCCAAAGATGGTCAGGTACAACAACGCGGTCATCACCGGGGCCAGCACGGTCTGGAAGGCCACCTTCCAGAACCGCAGCACTTCCTTGTAAAACAGCGTCCTGAAGCCTGTCATGCCAGCCCCTCCACGACCTCGGGCGCGTTCATGATCTGCACGAACACGTCTTCCAGGTCGGCCTTACGCACGTCGATCTCGTCGAACCGGCAGCCAGCCGCACGGCATTGCGCAAGAATCGGCTCCACGTCGTCATACGAGTCCAACCTCAGCAGGTGCTGCCGGCCCGCCGGATCGGGCGCGCCGACCGCCAGGGCCCTGACCTGCGCCGGCACCACACCTGTGCTAACGCGCACGAACAACTGCAGTCCGGTGAAGCGCTGCAGCAACGCACCGGTGCGCTCCAGCGCGACCACCTCGCCGCGGCGCAGCATGGCGATGCGGTCGCACAGCGCCTCGGCCTCTTCCAGGTAATGCGTGGTCAACACGATCGTATGCCCTTCGCGGTTGAGCCGCGCGATGAATTTCCACAGCGTCTGGCGCAATTCCACGTCCACGCCCGCGGTCGGCTCATCCAGCACGATCACCGGCGGCCGGTGCACGAGCGCCTGCGCGACCAGTACGCGCCGCTTCATTCCGCCGGACAACGCGCGCATGTTGACGTCCGCCTTCTCAGTCAGATCCAGATTGGCCATCACCTCGTCGATCCAGTCGTCGTTGCGGGCCAAACCGAAATAGCCGGATTGAATGCGAAGGCATTCACGCACGGTAAAAAAGGGGTCGAACACTAACTCTTGAGGCACCACGCCAAGCGCGCGCCGTGCGCGCCTGAAGTCTGTCACGACATCGTGGCCACGCACCGCGATCGATCCTTCGTCCGCGCGCGCCAGACCCGCAAGCATGCTGATCAGCGTCGTCTTGCCTGCGCCGTTGGGGCCGAGCAATCCGAAGAACTCGCCATCCTCGACGGTGAACGACACGCCTTTGAGCGCCTGCAAATCGCGATAGCGCTTTTTGACGTTGTGGATTTCTATGGCTGGCATGAGTGTGCAGCGCGACAGCGCCGGCAGAGTTTGCAGACCTGCCCGTGCAGGCTGCGCGGGCGGGCAATGGCCTATCAACGGCTTGAAAAACGCTTGATTATAGGCGAAGTCGGCGGGTCGCCGCGAGGGGCCGATTGGCCACGTGGCCCACGCCGTCACCTGAAACGACGTGACAGCGTCAATGTCGGCGGGACGAAACCAGCGTCTGGACGCCGTAGGCCTGGGCAAGGCTGGCCAATCCGTCGGGCAGGTTCAAGATCGAGAACGATGCCGCGTGACGCGCGCGAGCCGCACGTTGCCACGCCAGCAATACCGCCAACGCCGACGAATCGAATTGCTGCAGGCGGGCGCAATCCACGCCGGTCGCGCCGCCGGCGATATGGTTCAGACCAGCCTTGAGCACGGCGTTCGCCGTCGCGACCGTCAGCGTCTGGCCCGTTTCAAAGGTCGTCACGATGTGCTCTTGGCCGCGGCAGCCGGCGTATTCTTCAGCGATAGGTAGTTGATCAAGCCATCGATTCCGTATTGCTGGATCTGCTCATTGAACTGTTGCTGATATGTCTGCACGAGCCAAGCGCCGGCGACATTCAAATCATAGACTCGCCAGCCATGCGCGGTCTTCTCCATCCGATAGTCAAGCTGGATCGGCCGACCATTGTTGATTACCGTCGAGCGTACGACAACGTCGGTATCGGTCGGCGCCGCGCGCAGCGGCTGATACTGGATTTCCTGATTGCCGACCTGCGACAGCGCCCCGGAATAGGTCCGGATCAGCAGCATCTTGAATTGCTCGACGATCTGCTGCTGCTGTTGCGGCGTCGCGGTGCGCCAGTGCCGCCCCATGACCAGACGCGTCGTCCTCGCAAAGTCGGTGTACGGCAGAATCTTCTGGTTAACGACCTGCGTGATCCGGTCAATGTCGCCGGCTTTGATCGACGGGTCGGCGCGTACGATGCTCAGCACGTCGGTCGTCACCGATTTCACCAGCCCATCCGGTGCGCCTGTATCAATAGCCGGTGCTTCGGCAAACGAACCGGCACTAAACGACAGCAACGTGGCAACGACGGGGATCAGTAAAAAATTTTTCATTAACTCAGTCCTATCGATTGTTTCTTTCCGCTATGGTCAACGATCGTCGAACATTGGAGCGAATTGCGCAGTTCGAGTTTCATTCGCCGCGAAGCATACTCATCTGAACCGAAGATTCGGGATGCTATAGGGACGGCCGCCGGGTGGAATCATCTGCTGGCTTGGCACGTGCGTCTCCGACGCCAATCGCGCCGCAGCAGCATCCGGCCCCACCGCGCCGGTCAGCTCCTGCCGTTGTGGGGCCGATGCCCCCTGCGCTGCGTCGGGCTGCGGTGCAGCGGCCGGTACCGGCGGTCGCGTCGCCGCGGGGTGGGTAGGGCCGGCGCCAGCAGCCGGCGCACCTTCGGCGTCAGGCGCCGGTGCGCCATCGTCAGTCGGGCCGGTGTCGGCGTCCGATTCATCGTCGTACGCGGGCGGCGGCGGATTGCCATCCGAAATCAAGTACTGGCGCCGCTGCAAATGGGCGTTGCGCACGAACGAATACTTGTCGAGCGCCGCATTGGACAGCAGGTCGGTCGCACCGAGCAACGCCGCGCGCGTGCTAACGATGCGCACGCCATACAGCGTCGTGCGCAGCCAGATCGGACGCATGTAGGCAGTCAGGTCGCCCTGCCAGTCGACCAGCAGGCCTGCCGCGTCGCGCACGGTATTGGGCCCGAGCAGTGGCAGCACGAGGTACGGGCCCGGCGGCACGCCATAGTGGCCCAACGTGACGCCGAAGTCCGATTGGTGCTTCGGCAACCTGGCCTGGCTGGCAAAGTCGAACAGCCCGCCCAGCCCGAACGTGCTATTGATCGCCACGCGCATGATGTCTTCCGTGCCCGCGGTGATCTTGCCTTGCAACAAATTGTTGGCGGCGATATACACGTCGCCGATGTTCGAGAAGAAGCTCGACACACGATCGCGGACGAATTGGGGCAACGCCCAGTTATAGGCGCGCGCCACCGGCTTCATCGCCACGCGGTCCAGCGTGTCGTTGAATTCGAACATCGTCCGGTTAAATCCTTCCAGCGGGTCTTGCTTCGACGGCGTCTTCACCGTCGCACAACCACCCAGCGCCATCGCAGCGGCCACGGCCACGACCACGACGGTGGCTCGCATCGTTATCATTGTGCTTCCCCTCAGTTTGCCGTCGCGCTCGCCGGCGCGACTTGGGTTTGAGATGCGCCAGGGCTGGCCGCGGCGGGCCCGGGGGCCGCCGCGGGTGCAGCAGGCGCGGCCGGCTTGCCCGCACCGGCATCCGCTGCCTTGCTGTACAGGAATTGGCCGATCAGGTTTTCCAGCACGATCGCGGACTGCGTCATCGTGAGCGTGTCGCCATCCTTGAGTAGCTGCTCGTCGCCCCCCGGATCCAGGCCGATGTACTGCTCGCCGAGCAGGCCCGAGGTTAGGATCTTGGCCGACGAGTCCTTGGGGAACGTGTACTGCTTATACACGTCGATCGTAACGAGTGCCTGGTAAGTCTGCGTATCGAACCCGATGCTCTGTACGCGGCCCACCGTCACACCGGCGCTCTTGACCGCCGCGCGCGGCTTCAGTCCGCCGATGTTGTCGAACTTCATTTTCACCGAATAGGTAGATTGAAACGACAGCGAACTCATATTGCCAGCCTTGAGCGCCAGGAACAGCAGCGCAACAAAACCAAGCACCACGAACAAGCCGACCCAGAAGTCCAGAGCGTTTTTCTTCATCGTCATCCCATCGGAATAGCTGTTGCCGCTGCGCGCTGCACGGGAATCGCGCACGCAGTCGTGCCGGCGCGCTGTGGCGCCGGTTCCATCCATCAATTGAACATTAGCGCGGTCAGCAGAAAGTCCAGCCCGAGTACCGCCAGCGAGGCAAACACGACCGTCTTGGTCGTCGCGCGCGACACGCCTTCGGGGGTCGGCTTGGCTTCATAGCCTTGGAACAGCGCGACGAAGGTCACCGCGAAGCCGAACACGATGCTCTTGATCACGCCGTTGCCGATGTCTTGCCGCAGGTCGACGCCCGCTTGCATCTGGGACCAAAACGCGCCGGGGTCCACGCCGATCAATACCACACCAACAAAATACCCGCCGACGATGCCCACCGCGCTGAAGATCGCCGCCAGGATCGGCATGGCGATCACGCCAGCCCAGAATCGCGGTGCGACAACGACCCGGATTGGGTCCACCGCCATCATTTCCATCGCGGTCAGTTGCTCGCCCGCCTTCATCAGGCCGATCTCCGCGGTCAGCGACGTGCCGGCGCGTCCCGCGAACAGCAGCGCGGTGACCACCGGCCCAAGCTCGCGCACCAGCGACAGCGCGACCAACAGTCCGAGTGCCTGCTCGGAGCCGTAGCGATTCAGCGTGGTGTAGCCCTGCAAGCCCAACACGAAGCCGACGAACAACCCCGAAACGGCGATGATGACGAGTGAATAATTACCCAGGAAGTGGATCTGCTGGGTGACAGTGCGCGGGCGCCGCAGCAATGGAAAGCACTCCGACGCGAGCCGCGCGAACATGCGGGCGCCGTAGCCCGTGCGTGAAAGGCCGTCGAGAACGGCGCGGCCGACCGTGGCGATCATGCGCTACTCTCCTGCGCGCGACGCGGCGCGCAGACCGAAGTCCGCATCCAGCGGCGCGCTCGCATAATGAAAATGAAAGGGACCGTCAGGCGCGCCGTCGATGAACTGCCGCACGCTTGGATCCTGCGACGCGCGCAACTGCGCGGGCGTGCCCTCGGCGAGCACCCGTCCATTCGCAATGAAATACACGTAGTCCGCGATCGCAAACGATTCTGGCACATCGTGCGTCACGAGGATCGACGTGGCGCCGAGCGCGGTATTGAGGGTGCGGATCAGGTTCGCGGTAATGCCCAGCGAGATCGGATCCAGTCCCGCGAACGGCTCATCGTACATCATCAGTTCGGGGTCGAGCGCGATCGCCCGGGCCAGCGCGACCCGGCGCGCCATGCCGCCCGACACTTCGGACGGCGCCAAGTCGCGTGCGCCGCGCAAGCCGACTGCGTTGAGTTTCATCAGCACGAGATCGCGGATCAGTGCCTCCGGCAGGTCCGTATGCTCGCGCAGCGGGAATGCGACATTGTCGAACACCGACATGTCAGTAAACAACGCCCCGAACTGAAACAACATACCCATCCTGCGCCGTGCCGCGTAGACCGCCTGGGGGCTCATTGCACCGACGTCCTCGCCGCGGAACAGCACCTGACCTCGGTTGGCGCGCACCAGCGCACCGATGAGCCGCAACACCGTCGTCTTGCCGCACCCGGAGCCGCCCATGATCGCAACCACCTGTCCACGCTTGAAACGCATGTTCAGGTTCTGGAGCACGAGCCGCTCAGCGCTGTAGCCGAAAGCAACGTCGCGAAGCTCAAGCAGGATATCGGAGGCGGTTGGCGGCACGTAGGCGGTCATCAAAAAGCACGGAACGCGGATTATAGGACCTAAAGCGGATTTGCCGCCTGAAACCCCGACGTGGACTGCGCACAAGACTGCTTACATGCCACCTTCGCGGCGTAGGGAAATAGCAGGCGAGCCCCGCATTATCGGGCAAACCCTCTTTGCAACGCAAAAATTGCTTTTTCGATGTCGTGGGCCTGCGTTACCGCGCGCACGACCGCGGCGCCGCGCACACCAGTGGCCAGCACGTCGTCCAGCGTCTGCAGGTCGATGCCACCGATTGCCACGCAGGGCACCACGCCGTCCAGCAGCCGCACGTAGCGCGCGAGTCGCGCAAGCCCCTGCGGCACGCTGGGCATCGCCTTGGTGGTGGTCGGAAACACCGCGCCCAGCGCGACATAGCTCGGCTTGAAGTGCAGCGCCACCAATATCTCGTAGTATCCGTGCGAAGACAAACCCAGCCGCAGCCCCGCGTGCGCAAGCGCACCGATGTCCGCACGCTGCAAATCCTCCTGGCCCAGATGCACACCGTATGCGCGTTCGTCCAGCGCCAGTTGCCAGTGGTCATTGATGAACACGCGTGCGCCCTCATAGCGGCGGCCTGCCACAACGGCGCGGCGCACGTCGGCCCGCAGCACGGCTAACTCGCGCGGATCCGCCGCGCCGCCCGCCCCGTCAACCTTGCGGCGCAGTTGCACGGTACGCACGCCGAGCGGTAGCAGCCGCTCGATCCAGTCGGCTGTCGGCACCACCGGATACAGACCAAGCGCTGCCGGACACGCGGCGAACGGCCGCACCGGCGCATCGGGCAACCCCAGCACGCGCGGAAAGCGCGATAAGTCACTCGGCCATGGATCCTGCGCATGCTCGTCGCCCTGCCGCCACGCCAGAGCGAGGCACAACGCGTCGTGCGGCGCGCAGCCACAATCGATGAACGCGGCGAACGCCGCAATCCAGTCGTCGCACGGTGCGGCCTCCAACGTGCGGACCGCATCGCCCTGATGCAACCGCATGGCGCGCGCCGACGCGTCCAGCACCGCGGCGCCGGCAGCCACCCAGCGCGCGGCATCGGCCGCATGAGGCTGTGCATCGGTCGCTACGACCACGTCACCGGGCCCCGGCTGCGGCGGCGGCGCGAGACAGATACGCACAGACTGGCTGGCGCGCGGCCAATCACCCAACCGTACGCGGATCCGCTCGGCCGCCTCCAGCAGTTCGTCCGCCGGCGGATAAAAAACCTCGCGCTCCCGCAGGAAGGGACCGCTCATGGACGCTCATTCGAGGGCGGGACGGCGGCGCCCTCCGGCGCGCGATAGCCGTCCTGGTGCCAGAACGGCATACCGACCACCGGCGTACTCGCATGCGCGCTGTCGCGCTCTGGCATTGGCCCGGCCAAGTACGCTTCGCGCCCCGCATCGACCGCACTCGCGAACGCCCGCGCCATCGCCTCGGGCCGCGCCGCCTGCGACACTGCCGTGTTGAGCAGCACGGCGTCGAACCCCCATTCCATCACCTGACACGCGTGCGACGGCACACCCAGGCCTGCGTCGACGATCAGCGGTACGCCCGTCAGGCGCTCGCGCAGCAGCTTGAGCCCATACGGGTTCACCACCCCCTTGCCGGTGCCGATCGGAGCGCCCCACGGCATCAACGCCTCGCAGCCAACGTCGAGCAGTCGCCGCGCAACGACGAGGTCTTCCGTGCAATACGGCAGCACCTTGAAGCCGTCCCGCACGAGGATGTCGGCCGCCTCGATCAAACCCACCGGATCTGGCTGCAACGTATAGTCGTCCCCAATCAGCTCGAGCTTGATCCAGTCGGTCTCGAACACTTCGCGGGCCATCTGCGCGGTCGTCACCACCTCCTTCACGGCATGGCAACCGGCGGTGTTAGGCAACAGCGCGGCACCCTGGCGCTTCAGCGCGTCAAAAAAACCGACGTCGGCGTCGCCTTGCGCGGCCAACTGGCGCCGTAGTGCGACGGTGACCATCGCGGGCCGCGCGGCCTCGAGCGAGGCCTCGAGCGCATGTAGCGACGGGTAGCGCGAAGTGCCGAGCAACAGCCGGCTTGTGAAGGTTTGTCCGTACAGGATCAGCGCGTCGGCGGTGGAATGCGAATTCATCATTGTCTTCGTCAGTTTCGGTGACCCATAGGTCAGATTGTTGGCTCGCGTGGCATGCCACCAATGCGTCATCCGCCTGCCACGGGCTTTACGATGTCAATTCGGTCACCTTGCGTGAGCGCGCGCGCAGCATGTTGCGCGCGCGGCACGAATTCGCTATTGATCGCGACCGCGTACGGCGGCACCGCACCATACGAGGCTAGCGCGTCGGCAAGGCGCGCATCGTCGGGCAATGAAAACGGCTGGTTGTTGATCTGGATATCCATAGTTTATGCGTCAGTCGGGCACGGCTGCAGCGCAGCCGTATGGTAAAGCATCGGCCAGCGCGAGGCGGCACGCCATGCGTCAAAACCGTCCGGATCTCGCACCTGCGCATCGAGCAACGCGTGCGTGAGCGTCACGGCTTCGTGCGCCACTTCAGGCGCAATCATGTAGCCGTGGCGGTACAGGCCATTGACGCGCAACACCGACGCGCCATCCCACGACAGCGCGGGGCGATGGTCTGGCAGTGTGGGCCGGCAATGCGCGTTTAGCTCGAGGATCCGGCCCTCGCCGAAGGCAGGATGCAGCGAGTATGCCGCCGACAACAACTCGAGCGCCGAGCGCACGCTCACCGGCGACATGTCCTCGCCCTCGATCTCGGTGGCCCCGATCACATAGTGATCGTCCTGCTTGGGCGCGATATACAACGGATAGCGTGGATGCAATAGACGCACCGGCCGGCTCAGACCAATGCCCGGCGCATGAACCCGCGCGACTTCTCCCCGCAACCCGCGCAGACCAGACCATGCCCGCTTCGCGCCCAATCCACGGCAATCGATCACCAGACCGGCAGCAGGCAGGGCATCCTCGCGCACGCAGGTATGCCAGTGCGTGTCGACATGCAGTTCGTCGAGCGCGGCCCCCAGCGCTGCCAGCAACTGCCGATTGTCCAGTTGTCCCTCGCCAGGCAGCAGGCGCGCGTCGTGAAAACGCGTGCCAAGCGCTGGCTCGGCTTGCGTGACCTGAGCACCGTGCAGTGCGACGATGCCGTCGCGCAGCATCGTAATGGGCGCGTTCACGCGCACGCGCTGCTCGAACAATGGCCATTCGGCGCGATCGGCCGCATGCCAAACAATCAGCGTGCCGTTGCGCTGAAAGAACACCGGCTGTGACAACTGCGGCAACCATTCGGCCCAGCGCTCGAGCGACGCGGCGCCCAACTCCACCAACAACGGCTCGGCACTGGCAGCTTCGGCCAGCGGCGCGAGCATGGCCGCGGCGACCCACGCTGCCGCGCTGCGGCCGCTCGGCTCGCCTTGCTCATATAGCGCGACGTGATGGCCCGCGCGCGCGAGCCGCCACGCAATGAGACGACCGGACAAGCCGCCGCCCAGAACTGCGACATCGGGCATCGGCGCGGCGTGGCACGCGGTTTCTGAAGGGGGGTCAGATCTGAGCACGGCAATCGAATCCTATGTACGGAAATCGGGGTACAAGGACGAAACCGGCGAGATTCACGTGCGGGACCTGATCGCAGTGGCGCGCCGGCAGGCACGTCCGCTCCCTCACAGCAGGACAGCACGGAATCGGAAACTTCCCGCGCCGGTATTATCCGGATCGGGTGCGAAGGGACTCTCTCTGCCTCGCACTACGCGGTTCGCCGCGCATCGACTGGCAAACCCGCACCGACGTGCAAAGCACCCCTATTTCGTCTAAGCCCATTAAATCACAAAACCGCCGCGGGCCGCAATTCGTTGCTCTGGCACAATGTCGCGCAATCGCCGCTGCCGGAGCGTGCGCCGCCACGCGCCTTAAGCCGAAATTAAGCGGTAGCCGGAACAATCCGCACTGGCACGAGTCGGTCACCGTCGCGACGCCCGCGACGCCCGCGACGCCCGCGACGCCCGCGACAGTGCGACGCAGCGGCGCGCCGGTGAATGGACCGATTTGAGGAACCCTACATTTGAGGAACCCTATGAATCAACCCGCATCAGGCAACAACGAGCGTATTACCACGTGGAGCCTGATCAAGCCGTATTGGGTGTCGGACGAAAAGTGGATCGCCTGGGGACTGCTCGCGCTCGTGGTCGCGATAAACATGACCATGGTGGCGGTCAACGCGTGGTTCAACACATGGCAGCGCGTGTTCTTCGACTCGATCCAGCAGTACAACTATCCGGTGTTCAAGCACTCACTGCTGCAATTTACCGCGATCGCAATGGCGATGATCCTGCTCGGCTCGTACCGCACGTACTTCCGGCAGATGCTCGAATTCCGCTGGCGCCAGTGGCTCACCACGCAATATATGCACGAGTGGCTGTCGGGCCGCGCGTACTATCGGATCGAGCGCGACAAGCTCGCCGATAACCCGGACCAGCGGGTTTCAGTGGACCTACAAGAACTGGCGAGCACGACGCTAGCGCTCTCACTGGATTTCCTGTCCACGTCCGTCACGTTGCTGTGGTTCAGCAATGTCCTATGGCACTTGGCTGGCCCGCTTAGCTTCACCGTGTTCGGCACCGACGTGACGATACCCGGCTACATGGTGTGGACCGCCCTGCTCTACGCGGTGGTCGGCTCGTACATCACGCATCGCGTCAACCACCCGCTCGTGTCGATCAACTACCAACAACAACGGGTCGAGGCGGACTTTCGTTTCTCGTTGATCCGGTTGCGCGAGAATGCGGATCAAATTGCCCTGTACGAGGGCGAACGCTCCGAGGAGAAAGCGCTGCAAGGCGCCTTCGGGCACATCCGCGACAATTGGCGGATGATCATGCGCTATACGCGGCGCCTGAACCTTGTCGTGGTCAGTTATTCGCAACTGGCCATTGTGTTCCCGTTTATCGCCGCCGCACCGAAATACTTCGCGAAGGCGGTCAGCTACGGCGGTTATCAGCAGATAATCGGTGCGTTCGGCACCGTCAGCAGCTCGTTCTCATGGTTCATCAGCAGCTACTCGACGCTGGCCGCATGGCGCGCTGTGACTAACCGGCTCAAGGAATTTCGGCGCATCATGGCGCAGCCGCAGTTGCTCGAATCGACGTCACGGGCCACCGAGCACGGCGGCATCCACACGAGGATGGCCGATACGACGGTACTGCGCGTGCAGGCGCTGCGGCTGATGCGCCCGGATGGCACGCCGCTGTCGACGATCGGCTCGTTTGCCGTCGCGCCCGGCTCGCGGGTGCTAGTGCGAGGCGCGTCGGGCTCCGGCAAAAGCACACTGCTGCGCTCGCTGGCCGGCCTATGGCCATTTGGCAGCGGCACCATCGAGATGCCCGTCAACGCACGGGTGATGTTCGTGCCGCAGAAAAGTTACGTGCCAATCGGCACACTCAAGAGCGCGCTGTGCTATCCAGCGACGGCCGACGCGTTTACCGACGCCGACTGTGCCGACGTGCTGCGCGCCTGCCGGCTGGGCGAACTGGTCGATAAGCTTGACGTGAGTGACCATTGGGAGCGCGTGCTGTCGCCGGGCGAACAACAACGCCTGGCGATCGCCCGCGTGCTGTTGCAAAAACCCGATTTCCTGTTCCTTGACGAAGCGACCAGCGCGCTCGACCTCGACACCGAGGCGGCGCTGTACCACGTGCTGACGCAACGTCTAGCTCACGCGGCAATCGTCAGTGTCGCGCACCGGGAGTCCGTGCAAGCGATGCACGCCGAGACAATCGAAGTGGTACGCGATGTCTGACGTGCGGCAGCGTGGTGACGGCTGTGCCCCACGCGCGCATAGTGCAGTCACGGCCGGCTGCGCCCGGCCGGTACCGCCGCGAGCGTCGTGTAGCGTGATCCGGCCGGCGTCAGCATGCTGCTGACCAACGCCAGCGTATCAAAGGTGATCAACGGCGGCACGGGCCGCACCGTTTCGAAATCGTGCGTTAGCGCGGGCGGATCGCCGCGCAGCCTGGCCAGGGTCAGATGCGGCCGCAACGGCCGCGCAGCGGCGGGCACACCAGCCTGCTCCAGCAGCACGTCGACGCGAGCCACCCACGCGAGGAACGCCGGCGCGCTGATCAGTTCAAGCGCATACACGCGCGCGCGCCTGGCGCTGGGCAGCATCGCGGCATGCGAGGTGGGCAGCATGTCCGGCACCGGCGTCAGCGTCGGCCATTCGTCGATCAGCCGTTTTCCCCCACTCGGCGTCAGTGCGCCAATAAATCGTATGGTCAGATGGATCTGCTCACGCGGCGTCCATCTGACGCCTGTAATATGACCGGCGCGCCATGGAGCGCGCCACGCGTCGATTGCATCAAGGGCGCCGGAATCGGGAATGAGGGCAACAAAGCAACGCTGCAGTCTGACATCCATCGATGATTCCCTACGGCAAAGCCGCCCTGCTGCGCACGACTCAAACTCAGCACGGCAACTCTGATGCCCCCATCAGGAACGCGTCCACCGCGCGCGCGCATTGGCGACCTTCGCGAATGGCCCAGACTACCAGCGACTGCCCCCGGCGCACGTCGCCAGCAGCAAACACGTTGTCGACCGACGTGTGATACGCGCGCTCGCCGTCGGTGCCGGCCCGCACGTTGCCGCGCTGATCCTTGTCAACGGCGAACGCATTGAGCATCGCCGCCGCCGGCTGCGTGAAGCCCATCGCAAGCAGTACCAGGTCCGCTTTCATTTCGAACTCGGAACCGGGCACCTCCTGCATCTTGCCGTCCCTCCACTCGACGCGCGCAGCGATCAGCTTTTCGACCTTGCCTCTCCTGCCCTCGAAACGCTTGGTCGCGACCGACCAATCGCGCTCACAACCTTCCTCATGCGACGACGACGTGCGCAGCTTGATCGGCCAGTACGGCCACACGAGAGGCTTGTTCTCCTCCTGCGGCGGCTGCGCCAGCAATTCGAACTGCGTGACACTCTTCGCGCCGTGCCGGTTCGACGTGCCGACACAGTCCGACCCGGTGTCTCCGCCGCCAATCACGACCACGTGCTTGCCTTTGGCGAGCAACTGATCCGCGAGCTTGTCGCCAGCGTTGACCCGGTTCTGCTGCGGCAGGAATTCCATCGCGAAGTGGATGCCGGCCAACTCGCGGCCCGGCACTGGCAAGTCACGCGGCGTTTCGGCACCGCCCGCCATCACGATTGCGTCGAATTGTTCGCGCAATTCGTCCGGCGACAGAGTGTCCTTCGCTGCATTGTTGATCGACGGCGGCAATGGCTCCTTGCCAATGAACACGCCGGTACGGAACGTCACGCCTTCGGCCTCCATCTGGCGCATGCGGCGGTCGATTTGCCATTTCTCCAGTTTGAAGTCGGGGATGCCGTAGCGCAGCAGACCGCCAATTCGGTCGTTTTTCTCGAACACCGTCACCTCATGACCGGCTCGCGCCAGCTGCTGCGCGGCGGCCAGCCCGGCAGGCCCGGACCCCACCACCGCAATCTTCTTACCGGTCTTCAGCTTGGGCACTTGTGGCGCGACCCATCCTTCGCTCCACGCCTTGTCGATGATCGCGCGTTCGATCGATTTGATGCCCACCGCGTCGCTGTTGATATTCAGCGTACAGGCGGCCTCGCACGGCGCGGGACAGATTCTGCCGGTCAACTCTGGAAAATTGTTCGTCGAGTGCAACACCTCGATCGCCTGCTTCCAGTCCTGGCGAAACACGAGGTCGTTGAAGTCCGGAATGATGTTGTTCACCGGACAACCGTTGTTGCAGAACGGAATGCCGCAATCCATGCAGCGTGCGCCCTGGATCTTTGCGTCCTCGTCGGTCAGCGCATGCGTGAATTCCTTCCAGTGCTTCACGCGTTCTAGCGGTAGTTCATACGCCTCGTGGCGGCGTTCATATTCGAGAAAACCGGTTGCCTTGCCCATGAGCTTCTCTTAACCAATGCATATTGAGGGGCAGCCCGCTGCACCGCGGCGGGACTGTCGTGCGTTGACTTGCCGGCGCATCCGCCGCCGCGTCGGTGCGCGAGCCGTCAGACCGCTAGGCTCGGCGCGCTCGCCGCCTTCTTCTTGGCACCGATCTCGGCCAAGGCACGCTTGTACTCAGTTGGAAACACCTTGACGAACTGACGCCGCGACGTATCCCAGTTCTCGAGCAGCGCCTTGGCGCGCGGCGACCCGGTGAACTCAAAGTGGCGCTCGATTAGCCCCTTGAGCAACGCCTCGTCGGTCTGGTCCTGATGCCACAGCGCCGGATCGACAGTGCGCTCTTGCTCGGCCTGCTGCAGCACCGGCTCAAGCGCGACCATCGCCTTATTGCATTGGGTCGCGAACGTGTTGTCCGGATCGAACACGTACGCGACGCCTCCCGACATGCCAGCCGCGAAGTTGCGGCCGGTTTCGCCGAGCACGACGACGGTGCCGCCGGTCATGTACTCGCAACCGTGGTCGCCGGTGCCCTCAACGACCGCCGTCGCGCCGGAGTTGCGCACACAGAAGCGCTCTCCCGCAACGCCCCGGAAGTACGCCTCGCCCTCAATCGCGCCATACATGACGGTGTTACCGCAAATGATGTTCTCTTCTGACTTGCCGCGGAAGTCATTGGTCGGACGCACGATGATGCGTCCACCCGAGAGCCCCTTGCCCACATAGTCGTTGCCGTCGCCGACCAGGTCCAGCGTGATGCCGCGCGCTAGGAACGCGCCGAAACTCTGTCCCGCCGTCCCCTTGAACTGGATGTGGATCGTATCGTCCGGCAGGCCATCGTGCCCATACTTGCGCGCGATCAACCCCGAGAGCATCGCGCCGACCGTGCGATTCACGTTGCGCACCGGCTGGATGAACGACACATGCTCACCATTGTCGATCGCCGCCTTCGCCTTGTCGATCAACACATGATCCAATGCCCGATCCAGGCCATGGTCCTGCGTATCGACGTGCCGGCGCGCCACCTCGGCGCCCGCCTCAGGCATATGGAAGATCCGCGAAAAATCGAGACCACGCGCCTTCCAGTGCGCGATGCCCTTTTTCGTATCCAGCAAGTCGGCCCGACCGACCAATTCGTCGAAGCGGCGAATCCCGAGCTGCGCCATGATTTCGCGCACTTCCTCGGCCACGAAGAAAAAGAAGTTCACCACGTGCTCGGGCTGGCCCTGGAACTTCGCGCGCAGCACTGGGTCCTGCGTCGCGACGCCCACGGGGCACGTGTTCAGATGGCACTTGCGCATCATGATGCAGCCTTCAACGACCAGCGGCGCCGTCGCAAAGCCAAACTCGTCGGCGCCCAGCAGCGCGCCGATCACGACGTCGCGGCCGGTTTTCATCTGTCCGTCGGCCTGCACGCGGATCCGGCCGCGCAGCTTATTGAGCACCAGCGTCTGCTGCGTCTCGGCCAGGCCCAACTCCCACGGTGTGCCGGTGTGCTTGATCGAAGACAGCGGCGATGCGCCCGTGCCGCCATCGTGGCCCGCGATCACGACGTGGTCAGCCTTGGCTTTGGCCACGCCCGCCGCCACCGTGCCCACGCCGACTTCAGAGACGAGTTTCACCGATACGCCGGCGCACGGGTTGGCGTTCTTCAGGTCGTGGATCAGCTGCGCGAGGTCCTCGATCGAATAGATATCGTGATGCGGCGGCGGGGAAATCAGCCCGACACCCGGCACGCAGTAGCGCAGCTTGCCGATGTACGCCGACACCTTGTGTCCGGGCAGCTGGCCCCCTTCGCCCGGCTTGGCGCCCTGAGCCATCTTGATCTGGATCTGGTCGGCCGAGCTTAGGTACTCGGCGCTCACGCCGAAACGACCCGATGCGACCTGCTTGATTTTCGAGCGCAGCGAATCGCCGTCGCGCAACGGAATATCGACGACGACCGCCTCTTCACCAATGACCGAGCCGAGCGTATCCCCGTTCTTGATCGGGATACCACGCAGCTCATTGCGGTAACGACGCTCGTCCTCGCCGCCTTCGCCGGTGTTGGACTTGCCACCGATGCGGTTCATCGCGATTGCCAGGGTCGCATGTGCCTCGGTACTGATTGAGCCAAGCGACATCGCACCGGTTGCAAAGCGCTTGACGATCTCCTTGGCCGGCTCGACTTCATCGAGCGAAATAGCCTTGGCAGGATCGACCTTGAACTCGAACAGGCCGCGCAACGTCATGTGACGGCGGGTCTGGTCGTTAATGATATGTGCGTACTCCTTATACGTCTGATACGAGTTGCTGCGCGCCGAATGCTGCAGCTTCGCAATCGCGTCGGGCGTCCACATGTGGTCTTCGCCACGCACGCGGTACGCGTACTCGCCGCCGGCGTCAAGCATCGTCGCGAGGACCGGGTTGTCGCCGAATGCATCGCGATGCAGGCGGATCGCCTCTTCCGCCACTTCGAACAAGCCAATGCCGCCAACGCTGGATGCGGTGCCCTTGAAGTACTTGGCGACCAGTTCGCTGGACAAGCCCACCGCCTCGAAGATCTGCGCGCCGGTGTACGACATGTAGGTTGAGATGCCCATTTTCGACATGACCTTCTGCAGGCCCTTGCCGACCGCCTTCGTGAAATTCTGGATGGCCTTGTCGGCCGACAGCGCGCCCGGCAGGCCGCTGGACATCGCCACCAGCGTCTCGAGCGCCAGATAAGGGTGCACCGCCTCGGCGCCATAACCGGCGAGCAGCGCGAAGTGATGAACCTCACGCGCGGAACCGGTCTCGACCACCAGGCCCGTACTCGTGCGCAACCCATGCGCCACCAGGTGACTGTGAATCGCCGAGGTCGCGAGCAACGCCGGGATCGCGACATTGTCCCGGTCGGTTTTGCGATCCGATACGATCAAGATGTTGTAGCCGGAGCGCACAGCGTCGACTGCCTCAGCACACAGCGACGCCAGGCGCGCCTCGATACCGGCCTTGCCCCACGCGACCGGATAGCAGATCGTCAATTCGTAGGAACTGAACTTGCCACCGGTGTACTCGCCGATTGCGCGGATCTTCGCGATATCCTTGAAGTCGAGCACCGGTTGCGACACTTCCAGCCGCATCGGCGGGTTGATGTTGTTCGTATCGAGCAGGTTCGGCTTCGGCCCGATGAACGACACCAATGACATCACCAGGTTCTCGCGAATCGGGTCAATCGGCGGATTCGTGACCTGCGCGAACAACTGCTTGAAGTAGTGGTACAGCGTCTTGTTCTTGTTCGACATCACCGCGAGAGGCGAGTCATTGCCCATCGAGCCGATCGCCTCTTCGCCGGCTTGCGCCATCGGCGCCATTAGGAACTTGATGTCCTCCTGCGTGTAACCGAACGCCTGCTGCCGGTCCAGCAAAGCCAGCGCGCCCTGCGGCTCAGCCGCCGCCGCAACGTCCTCCGATTTCGGCTCGATTTCGTCCAGCTTGATGCGCACCGCATCGATCCAGCTCTTGTACGGTTTCGCGTTCGCCAGATTGTCTTTCAGTTCCTTGTCATCGATGATGCGGCCGTGCTCCATGTCGATTAGGAACATCTTGCCCGGCTGCAGGCGCCACTTCTTGACGATCTTGGACTCGGGGATCGGCAGCACGCCGGCCTCGGACGCCATGATCACCATGTCGTCATCGGTGATTAAGTAGCGCGCCGGACGCAAGCCGTTGCGATCCAGCGTCGCGCCGATCTGACGACCGTCGGTAAATGCGATCGCCGCCGGACCGTCCCACGGCTCCATCATCGCCGCGTGATATTCGTAGAACGCGCGGCGGTTCTCATCCATCAGCGCGTGCTGCTCCCACGCCTCCGGAATCATCATCATCACCGCGTGCGCCAGCGGATAGCCCGCCATCACCAGCAATTCGAGGCAGTTGTCAAACGAGGCTGTATCGGACTGGCCCGGGTAGATTAGCGGCCACAGCTTGGGCAGATCATCGCCGAGCACGTGGCTCGCGATGGCCCCGGTGCGCGCGTTCAGCCAGTTGACATTACCCTTGACCGTGTTGATTTCGCCGTTGTGCGCAATCAACCGATACGGGTGCGCCAACTCCCACGCCGGGAACGTGTTGGTCGAAAAACGCTGGTGCACCAACGCAAGCGCTGACACAACCCGCGCGTCCTGCAGGTCGCGATAGTAGATCCCCACCTGCCTCGCCAGGAGCAGCCCCTTATAGACGACCGTGCGCGCCGACATCGACGGCACGAAATACTCCTTGCCATGCTTGAGCTTGAGCGCCTGGATACGGTGGCTGGCCGTCTTGCGGATCACGTACAGCTTGCGTTCAAGCGCGTCGGTGACCATGATGTCCTTGCCGCGACCGATGAAGATCTGGCGGATCACCGGCTCGCTGGCCTTCACCATCGGCGACATTTCCATCGTGCCGTCGACTGGCACGTCGCGCCAGCCGAGTACCACTTGCCCCTCGGCCTTGACCGTGCGCTCGAGTTCCTGCTCGCAAGCCAGGCGCGATGCGTGCTCCTTGGGCAGAAAAATCATGCCAACGCCGTACTCGCCGCACGGCGGTAACGTCACACCCTGCCGCGCCATCTCCTCGCGATAGAACGCATCCGGAATTTGGATCAGGATGCCGGCGCCGTCGCCCATCAGCGGATCCGCACCCACCGCGCCGCGGTGATCCAGGTTATCGAGAATTTTAAGACCCTGCTCCACGATTTCGTGGCTCTTGCGGCCCTTGATGTGGGCAACAAAGCCGACGCCACACGCGTCATGTTCGTTTTCTGGCATGTACAGGCCTTGTGCTTCGGGCAAGCCCTGGCCGACGGTCGGTTGTGTTGCGTCTTTCATGGGGACACCGTGATTGTGACTGGCCGTGCAACCGGCCGGAAAAACACTTATGGACACGGAAGCGATGAATCAGCTGGAAATCGAATATACGCGACGAATTAATAGGATGCCAAGAAAAATAGATTGATATGTCCCCTATAATATGCTTGTTAATTTTTGATTTTAATAAATAAGTTCCATATCAATGTGACGCAACAAAATACACCTTGGTGTGCCTGCTTCGCCGATCAGGACAGCGTCCGTGACAACCGGAACGCACCACGTCTGCCCCTGGCCGTTCCGCATTCAATGCATCATTACGGGCCTGTGCGTCGTGCAGTCGGTCCAGGGCTACCGTGCTGCCCGATGAGGAACCGCCGGATGAGTGACTGCCCGATGTAGGAGCCGGAGGGGGAATACCAAAGAGGGGAGTGTCGGAAGGGAAACGCCCGAGGAGACAACTTCTCGAAGTGGACCGCCCATGTCAGCTACCTCATGTAGGCTGACTTATGTAAGCTACCCATGGAGGCGCCCATGCGGAACCGCCCGACAGGGGACTATTCGATATAGGAATATCGGACGTAACGCCGCGACCGAGAAACTACCAGTAGCCACTACTAAGCGAGTTACTGCTGATGGAGCCGCCGCTGAAAGGGGTGCCCTACGTTGAAGTGGGAGGATCCGTTTCCGAACCACCATTGGCCGGTTCCTCCCCCGATGCCCGTGCCGAAGCGCCATCGCTCGCCCCCGTGTCAGCGGCGCCGAGGCCGGTCGTGGCCCGCCCCGGCTGCATGTTCCGTGCGCACGGCCCATTGCCCGGTCCTGCCTCGCCTGAGCGGCCTACCTCCGACGACGGCACATCGCCTGGCGGACGCGCAGCAGCCGAGGCCTCGCCTCCGGCTTCTGCACCAGGCGGCTGCGCACCGGCCGCCCCCTGATCATCGTCGTCCCGCGCCTTACGAGGGCGTCCACGCGGCAACGGTGACACGCGGCGGTTCGCCTGCCGGGCCGCCCAGTCACGCCAACTTTCGCTCCCCAGCACCCAACCCTTGAGCGTGGCCTGCTGCAACTCATTGACTGCGTTTTCATCCAACGCCTGCTCACACAGCTGCTTGTATGCGTGCTGGCGCTCGAACGGCGTATTGGCCAGCGCCCAATACAGCGGATGGTCGGTAATCAGCGGATCGAGTGCGAGGCCAACGTGGTGTCGATAGCTGGACCACCGATATGCGTCGACAGAAGAAACGAGGCGCTCGCGCACCGGACTGAGTTCCACCAGCCGGCTACACAGCAGAAAATACTGTTCTGCTTCGATCACCGTGGCGCGGTAACGCCCTTCCCACAGCGTACCGCGTCGTCCATAGCGACGGTTGAAGTGCGCGACGTAGCGCCTACCCACGGCCTGCATCGCTTTGGGAAGGCTGGACTCCTCGCACGGCGTCGCCAGCAACTGCACCGCCGATGGCATCAGGACGTACGCGTGGACCGCAAGCCGGTGGTCGCGTGATGCCGTTTTCAGGCATTCGACAAACAGCGCATAATCCTCGTCATCGACGAAAGCAGGCTGGTGATCGATGCCTCGCAGGATTACGTGCTGCGGCTGGTCGGGGACATAAAGACGTGCTAACCGGGCCATTGCAGGAATTTCCGTTTAGATCGCACTTGGTATATACCCACAGGAGTCAATCATCCCGCGGCGCTCGCGCACGACGCGGCGTGCAAAGCCAACTGCGTCCCAGCTTTAGGGAAAATGCTCTAACGCAGGACTATGGTTCGTTTGAAACGTTGTCTGCATAATGGGCGGACTTTAAAAAAATGGAGGAGCACCGTGCAATTAATACACATCATCAAGGCCATTCCAGGGCTCGCGGCTATCGCCTGCTGCTTCAATCAGGCATATGCTCAAACGGCTGGCAGCGTCTACATGGCAGCCGGATGGTTCCATCTTGCGCCGCAAGACAGCAGCGACGTAATGAGAATCACGAACGTCGGCGGCTCCCCCGTCAACTTCACAGTCCCTGGGTCGAGCGCTAGTATCAGCTCCTCCGATACTTTTGGCCTCTCCACAGGGTACTTCATCACTGACAACTTCGCCGTCCAAGCCGATGCGGGCATTCCACCCAAATTCAACCTGCGCGGCGGCGGCACCCTCGCCTCGTACGGCAAACTCGGAGAGGCACGACAATGGAGTCCCGCGCTCGTCTTCAAATACTACTTCCGCAATGCGAATGCTGCGTTTCGTCCGTTCGTCGGAATCGGCGTAAGCTACATCTGGTTCACCAACGCGCGGATCACGAATCCAACGTTTGTGTCGCAACAGTTGCATGGCCCGACCTCTGTGGATGTAGACAGCGCGTGGGCGCCAGTGTTCAACGCCGGTTTCGCGTACAACTTCAACAAGCACATTTTCGCCAGCTTTTCCGTATCGTTCCTGCCATTTTCGACCGATGCCACACTGCATAGCGTCGCGCAAACACCGGTTGGCGTGCGTAACGTCACGAGCCACACGCGCATCAAGCTGAATCCACTCGTCACGCTCCTAAACGTCGGCTACCGCTTCTGACGATCGACGCGCCGGGGGGGCGCCGTGCTGGCATTCTTCCACGCTGGGAGCGGCGCTTGCGGCTGTGCCGCCCGCTTTGGCCCATGCAACGCTGGCCTCCGTAATGCCCGTCTTGACCGGCGCAGCTATCGCCAGCCTTGATCGGCACGGTGCCAACAATCTCCGGGTTGGCCTGCAATGTGCTTTACTGTGTCGGCACCGACAGCTGCATTGCGCACTGCCACCGCTGTTCAGTGCATTCACGCACGTCGCGTGCCACCCAGGGTGGCTTTTTTGCAACACCGTCGAACATTTCGACACTATCTGGAGAAAGCTGTAATGGCAAATTTGGAAAATACCCGCCAGGCGCTAGAGGATTCGTTCGACAAGACCGGTCGCCATGCGCAGCGTATCGCACACCATGGGCGTCATGCCGTGCAGGACGCCGGCGCCGAAGTACGTGAGCTGTTGTCCGAATTGGAAAATACGCTAACGGACAGTACTCAAGCCGATGTCGAGATTTTGCGCCAGCAATTGCGGGACAAGATCGAAGCCACGCGCTCACGCTTGGGGGATGTCCAGGAGAACGTGAAACGCCGCGCGCAGGCCGCATGGGGCGGTGCGGACGAATATGTCCATGAGCGCCCATGGCAGGCCGTCGCTGCAGCTGCCGGCGCGGCGTTGCTGCTGGGTTTGTTACTGGGACGCGCTTAGCGACGCGCCGCGCCGTTAGCGGCGCGGCATTGTGATGCTGGCACGCACCACATTGACGGACCGACCATCTTGAGCCCCAGCCTCGCGCCGACGCGGATCGCCGCTAGTGTGTTTTCCGGCGCCAGTGTACCGCCACCCCGGTGCGCGACCACGCGCGGATAAGGCCAATCGGCCACCTTGCATTCCTCACTTGAACAAAGGTGAAAGCAGCGCAAGTCGATGCGCGGGGAAGGCAAGCGTGAGAGTTTAGCCGTCGTCGATGACGAACAAACGGCGATATTCTTTCAGCGCATATCGGTCCGTCATCCCGGCGATGTAATGCGCTATGAGTCTAGCCTGCGTCGCCGCATCATCGCACTGGTAATCAGGCGGCAGCAAGCGCGGATCGTCCCGGAACGCATCGAACAGCCCCACGACCACGCGACGCGCCTTATTCGCCATGCGCATCACACGATAATGGCGATACAGGTTGTGAAGCAGGAACTGTTTGAGTTCGCGCGCTTGCGCCGCGATCGCGTCACTGTGCGCGACCAGCGGCGCCGATGCGCGAACCGCATCGACCGAGTCTGGCCTCGCCATCGCCAGGCGTTCAGCCGTCGCGCCGATCAAATCGACGATCAACGTATTGATGATCCGCCGTATCGTTTCGTGGATTAGCCGCCGCCCATCCAACGTCGGATGGGCCTGCCTCGCCAATGCATGATGCGCGCGCCACAGTTCGACCGTATCGAGCTGCTCCAGGGCCAGCAGTCCCGAGCGCAGCCCATCGTCGATATCATGATTGTTGTACGCAATTTCGTCGGCAAGGTTGGCGATCTGCGCCTCGATGGAAGGTTGGCGCCCGTGCAGAAAGCGCTCGCCTAGCTCGCCCAAACGCCGCGCGTTTTCACGCGAGCAGTGCTTCAAGATACCCTCGCGGGTCTCAAAGCACAGATTCAGGCCGTTGAATCCGCCATAGTGCTCCTCCAACTCATCAACTACGGCCAGACTTTGCAGATTATGCTCGAATCCACCGAACTCGCGCATGCATTCGTTCAGCGCATCCTGTCCGGCATGGCCGAACGGCGTATGCCCGAGATCGTGCGCCAACGAAATCGCCTCAACCAAGTCCTCGTTGACGCGCAGGTTACGCGCCACCGCACGCGCGATCTGCGCGACTTCCAGACTGTGGGTGAGTCGCGTGCGGAACAGGTCGCCCTCGTGATTAACGAACACCTGCGTCTTGTACTCGAGGCGCCGGAACGCCGTCGAATGGATGATACGGTCCCGATCGCGTTGGAACTCGGTCCGGGAATCCGGCGCGGGTTCCAGATGACGGCGCCCGCGGGACAGCCGTGAAGACACCGCATACGGCGCCAGATGATCCTCGAGATCGCACAATGTCGGCACCCTATGCCGAAATTGACCTTCGTACGCATTCTTCACTTACCGACACTCCTTGAGCAACGACTGCTGCCGCCGTGCTTCAGCCGCTCGGACGCTGGGGCATGAACTCAGATGCTCGCCGCCAGTGTCGCGCGCACATCAGCATCGGGCGCACCGGTGATCAGCGTGTCACCGATTCGCTTCAATAGGATGAACTTTATCGTACCGCTGTCCGCCTTCTTGTCGACCTGCATCAGTTCGACATACCGATCCGTGCCAAGTGCCGGCGCGCGCGTGGGCAAGTGCGCTGCGCCGATCAATCGGACCAGTCGCTCGCGCGTGATCTCGTCCAGCAGGCCAAGCCGTACCGACAGGTCAGCGGCCATCACCATCCCACAACCGACCGCCTCGCCATGCAGCCACTGGCCATACCCGAGGCCGGCCTCGATTGCATGGCCGAACGTATGGCCGAAATTCAGTATCGCGCGCAAGCCTGCCTCGCGCTCGTCGGCGGCGACCACCTTCGCCTTTAACTCGCAGGAGCGCTTGACCGCCCGTGCCAGCGCCAATGCGTCACAATGATTCAACGCGTCGATATTCGCTTCGATCCAGTCAAAGAATGCCGGATCCGCGATAGCCGCTGTCTTAATGACCTCAGCGAGGCCGGCGGCACGCTCGCGCTGCGGCAGCGTGCCCAGCGTGCCGATGTCGGCGATCACCGCTTGCGGCTGGTAGAACGCGCCGATCATGTTCTTGCCGAGCGGATGATTGATGCCGGTCTTGCCTCCGACCGACGAATCGACCTGGGACAGCAGCGTGGTCGGCACTTGGATGAACGGCACGCCCCGCAAGTAGCATGCGGCGGCAAAGCCGGTCATGTCGCCGACGACACCGCCACCTAGCGCGACCAACGTCACCTTACGGTCCGCATGCTGACCCAGCAACGCATCGAATATCTGGTTCAGCGTTTGCCAGTTCTTGTGCGCTTCGCCATCGGGCAGCACGATCGTCTGCACGCGCTTGCCGGCACGCTCAAGCGCTGCCCGTACCCGCGTGCCGTACAGCGGCTCGACCGTGGTATTGGTCACAATGGCCACCGATGTCCCGCGAATATGCGGCGCGAACAACGCTTCCCGGTCGATCAAGTCCGCACCGATATGGATCGGGTAGGCGCGCTCGCCCAGTTCGACTTCGACATGGATCATACGGGGCGACTCAACAAGCATTGTCATGGGGCGGCAGGGCATCCTGCGGTGCGTCGCAGTCGGGCTGCGGGCGGATGCCGATCAGTTCCAGTTGCATGAGTACCATATTGACAAGACCATTGACGGTGGGCCGTCCGGTTTCAATCACGAAATGCGCGCATTCACGATACAGCGGATCCCGCAACTCGAACAGCGATTCCAGCTTACCGCGCGGATCGTCAGTCTGCAGCAGCGGACGATTCTTGTCGCGACGGGTGCGCAGCCACAGGTCATGTGGCGTGGCGCGCAAATAAATGACAATACCGCGTGCATGCAGCCACTCACGGTTTTGGGGCCGCATCACTGCGCCGCCGCCCGTCGCCAGGACTAGGCCTGGACGGCGCGTCAGCTCGTCGATGATCGCCGATTCCCGGTGGCGGAAGCCATCCTCCCCCTCGTGCTCGAATATCACAGGAATGCGCGCGCCCGTACGGGCTTCGATTTCGTGGTCGGAGTCGACGAAGGGGCGTCCGAGGCGACGGGCGACAGCACGGCCGACCGTCGTCTTTCCCGCCCCCATCAATCCGATGAAAAAAACGCTGGCGTTTGCCGTCGCGTCGAGCAACTGTGTCATTGACATGAATCTACTGGTCCGTCGCGCAGCTTAATTGCAAACGTTGTTGTTTGTCGAGGCCGCAGCGCAGTACCACCGTACTTATGAAGCCGGAACACGCATCGCGACGGGCGGCGCGGACGGTTTGCGCATCACCCTTCATGCTGCCCCTCGGTTTCTTGTGCGTCCTGCTCGGCGGACTGTGACGGATCCGCCTCGGCAGGCCGTAGTGCGTTCGCCCCGGTTGCCTGCAGCCCAGTGACGACGGTGGGAGTAATCAATATGATCAATTCACTATGACGGTCACTTCGGGTCCGGTGCCGGAACAAAGCGCCGATCAGCGGGATATCACCCAGGATGGGCACGCGGGCCTCGTCTTGCCGATCGTCCTGCGAATAGATACCGCCAATCGCAACCGTGCCGCCGTTTTCAACCTCCACGCGCGTCTGCACCCGTTTCGTATGGATCGCCGGCCCATGTGACATCTCAGAGCCGACACTGTCTTTGGCAATGTCGAGGTCCAGTATCACATGTCCGCGAGGCGTGATGCGCGGCTCAACTTCGAGCTTGAGCGTCGCGCGCCGAAACTGTACCGCGCTGCCCCGCTGCGTACGGGTCTGGTACGGTACTTCGGCCCCCTGCTCGACCACGGCTTTGAAACGATCCGCGGTGATCACGCGCGGGCTCGATACCACGCGGCCGCGCCCTTGCATCTCCAGTGCATTCAGTTCGATGTCGAGCAGCCTCGATACCGACGCGCTCAGCAGCCCAATGCCCGCGCTGGCCGGCACAAACCCGGAAAGCGGGGCGGCCAACAGATCGACCATCGGCCCCCGCAGTCCCGCCCCGGTGCTACGCTGAGACGCCACTTCGCCACCGGATGTCGAGCTATCGCCACCGTCGCGCTTGAGCATCGCGACTCGTGCACCCAGCGCGCGGGAAAATCCATCATCCGCCTCAACGATCCGCGCCTCGATCAACACCTGCCGGGTCGGCCGATCGATCGCGTGGATCAGCGACGCGATGTCGGCCAGCCGGCCGGGAACATCGGTGACGAACAATTGATTGGTACGCGGGTCGGCATTCGCCGCACCGCGGCTGGACAACAGCCGCTGGCTGCCCGATGCGCAAATCATCGCCCGCACGTCTTCGGCCCGCTGATAATGAAGTTCGAACAGGCGGCTAGCCAGCGGCTCCAGCTGCAATCGTTTCGCGTGCACCTCCAGCAACGCGCGTTCTCGCGCCGCGATTTCGGCCGCCGGCGCGATCCATATCACATTGCCGCGTCGCTCCATTTCGAGTCCGTGCGCTTGCAGCAACGCAGCCAGTGCATGGGACCATCGCACGTCGACCAGATGCAGCGACACTTTTTTGCGAACCTTGTCACTGACGATGATGTTGGATCCCGTGAATTCGGCGAAGGCGCCGAGTACCGTGCTCAGTTCCGCGTCACGAAAAGTTAAGGATATCGGCCTAGCCGCGTCCGCACCATCGTGCACGTTTGTGCCGGAGCGCGAGCCGCTACGCGCGGCCGCTGGGGAGGCGGAAGACCCGTCGCCATCCCGCGCGTCGGCCTTCGGCGCCGGCAACGGCGTCTGCGCGGGTATGGGTCCGGACGCTGGTGTAAGTGTAGGTGTGGACGCGAGTGTAGGCGTGGACGCAAGCCTCGGCACGGGCCCACGGCGAGCTGCCGGCGCCCCCGCCGCCATCGCCGAGCTTGGCAGTTGCAACATGCGCATATCGTGCTCGGCCATGGCATGCGACACGGGCCGCACTGTGGCCAACGACGCGCGGGCATCAGCCAGCGCCCCGGCAAGCCCGAAAAGCGCAACGCCCATCGTGGCTACGAAACACCGTGCCGCCACGCGACGCGTGTTGCCAAATCGAACGCTGCTCACCCGTAGCCCTCCGCTGGTGGCGCCGATGGTCCATGATTGCTGCGCCCGGCCTCCCAAGCTGCGTCGTCGGCAATTGCCCCCGCCGCCAAGTCGGCGCCATCGCCTGGGGCGGCTGGTAGGCGGGGTTTGATCGCGTCGACCACGGCGATCCGGCGCGACCCGCTCCATATCGTGCCGATCCACACCGGTGACGTGACCGATGCCATGCGAGTCTGGCGTGCGCGGGACCCACTAAAAGGATCCGATGGCAACGGCGAAGGTGGGTTGCCGGTACGCCTGCGGTCGGCATCGACGCCTCGCTCGACAGCGGCATCCCGGCTGGCATCATGCACGCGAACAGCATCCGCCGCCAGGCTGCGCGTCGGCAACGGCACGCGGGGCTCGCGTACCCACTCGCGGCCGCAGCCAGCTGCAGCGAGACCGGGTCCACCGCGCATTCCGTATATCGTCAATAGGGCGCGCAACGAGAGTTGCCCACCGTCCGCTTTCAGTTGGACCTCGTCGGGTATCGCGATCACCGGCAGCGCGCTCAGCGAGCCGAGAAAGGACCATGCGCCGATAAAGTCGCCGGATGCGGCCAGCCTAGCCGTCTGCCGGTCGACTGCTTGCGCCCCCTCGCCTCGGCGTTCTCCCACCGCGACTTCGGCAACAGGCTCGACGCTGTCGAGTAACAGGCCCGCACGTGCTGCCAACGTGTCGATCCGTTGCATGTGCTGTGCGATGTCCGGATCGATCCGCACAGCACGCACCTTTTCCAACTGGCGCCTGAGTGCGGGCAACGCGCTGACTTGCCGATGAGCTTGCGCAGTCTTTGCACGCAACCCAGCCACCGCCACGGCCTCGGCGCGCATGCGCTCGTCGTGCGAGGATTGCGACACGTACAGCGTGCCGCCGAACGACAACGCGGCCAACGCCCCCATCGCGATACGAAACTGCATGGCCGGCCACTGCTCCAGCGGCCGCGCCAATGCCCGCCACGACGCAAGCAGCGCCGCCTGGCCGCGTAAACCGTATGGGGAAGCATCGATTGTGTGCGCCATCATGAAGCCTCTCCAGCGTGGACGGACTGCTCCACACCTCGCGCAACCACACGCTGCTCATGCGGCGACATCAACGGCCGCGTACCGGCGTGGGTCAACCGCGCAGTAAAGTTGAACGCGCCAGCAGGCGTGGTGCGACCTGTGTCGGCGGCCTCACGATCAGGCGGCACGCGCCGAAACGACAGGACGCTGGTCGAAACCACGCCTGGCGCATGCCGCAATTCATTTAGCCATGCAGATAAAGCGGACTGGCCAGTGGCTTGCCCGCTGACGAAGGTCTCGTCGCCGTGCCGACTCAGTTCGGTCAGGCGCACGTCATGGGCTGCGGCCCTTGACAGACGGTCGAGCAGCGCGAGCAACTGATCCCTGCGCACCGCGCGTTGTGTCGCGTGCTCGCAAAACGCGCGGTAGGCACCCAGTTCGGCCTGCAGGCTGGCGTACTCGGCCATCGGAATCGCTGCAGCCGTAAGGTCACTTTCGAGCCGTTGCCGGTTCTGCTCAGCCGCGATGTCATTGCGTCCGGCGGCGGCCGCCACAATCGCCGCGACCCCAACGCCGCCCAACGCGGCACACGCGGCACTAAACGCTCTGCGTTGACGAACTCTGCGTCGGCGCCGCGCGCGATGGGGCAACAGATTGAAACCGCCAAGGTCCCCAAGCAGCAACGCACATGCCGCACGGCAACGCCCGTCACGAGCCCTCGCTGACACACCACTCATTCGAGCACCCCGCGCATCGCGAGCCCGAAGGCGACGGCATACGCCGGACTGTTGCTGCACGGTTGTGCGGCGATCGACGCGCGGCAAAACGGCGCACACCGGAATAACTGCGGATCGCATCCAAGCGCGCCGCGCAACGCATCGAAATCGAGTCCCGCGGCCGCGATCGCGGCAACCTCGCCGCCCACCACGGCTCCCGAGAGGTCGTCAGAGGCCAGCGCGTCACGCAGCGCGTCCAATATCGGGCCCCGGTGCCCGGATAACGCATGCCACTCACGCCGTACCATCGTGCCGCGCAGCAGCCACGCATACACAGTGCCACCGCCGACCCATATCGCGCACCAGCAACAACCGGCGGGCAACACGAGTGCACCATGCAACCGACACGCACGCAGTGCGGCCGCAGCCTCGCCGTCTACCGTACTGAGCACGATGTTCGCAGCCGCTGCCGTGGCGATCCGTATATCGAGCCAATCACGCGAAGCGGCGGTGATCGTCACCGCGTCGGGATCGTCGTCCCGATCCGCCATGAGCCAATCGACGACGATCGACGATGGATCCACGCCGAACAGGCGTTCGGCCTCGGCCAGCACGGCCGGCTCCAATTCGTCGAACGCGGCGCACGCGTGCTGCGCCGAAGCGAGGCCAGGTGTGCGGCGTGCCAACTCGGCGAGCGAGGTCACGCCCGTGTAGGTCACCGCCGGCGGCAACGCCATCGCGTATCGCACACCGGCGAGAGACCGCCGTATCGGAATACCGTCGCGCAATACGCTCAATGCCCGCGACACGCATTCGGGCCGCAAAATTTCGCCATCATCCACCACGCCCGCCGGCAGCGGTTGCGCCGCCAGGTGCTCGACGCGCACGTCGGCGCCGTCAGCCAGCCTGCGGCTGGCCACCGCCATCCGGATTTCCGACGGCGTAATGTCGATTCCTGCCGCGAACCGGCGTCCAACGGACAATAAAGCATTCTGCATGTTCCCTCCCTTGCTTCGCCGCGTCGGCCGGAAACCGCTCCGGCTCTGCGCTCGACGAAGCATGCAGACATTGTTGCGAGCTGCGCCGCCGCCGAACATTCGGCTGATCGGCCAGCGGCGGCTCACTCACGCCACGTCGCGTCCACAATAGGCATCCTTGCGGACAAGGGGATCAGTCGTGTCAGCCCGCCCCGCTATAATCGCGAGTTCGTGTTTTTGGTATTCCCATGCAATCGACGACGCCTGACGCCTCTCCTCCTCCGGCCGGCCCAAAGCGCAAGCGCGCGCTATGGTGGCGGGTTTTGCTCGCGCTGGGCACCCTACTGATCGGGACGATACTGGCGCTGGCGCTAGTGCTGTGCTACGCGGTGGTCGTTGCCGAGCGCAACCTGCCGTCGTTGGACGCATTGACGGACTACCGGCCCAAGCTGCCACTGCGCGTCTATACGGCGGACCATGTGCTGATCGGCGAATTCGGCGAGGAACGCAGGCGTATCGTGCGATTCGACGAAATCCCGGAGGTGATGAAAAAGGCGGTGCTGGCGATCGAGGACTATCGCTTCTACGATCATGGCGGGGTTGACCTGACCGGCATCCTGCGCGCCGGCGTGGCCAATTTCACCCGGGGCGGCAATGCGCAAGGCGCCAGTACGATCACAATGCAGGTGGCACGCAACTTCTTTTTATCCAGCGAGAAAACCTACACCCGCAAGCTGTACGAGATGCTGCTCGCGTACAAGATCGAGTCAGCGTTAACGAAGGATCAGATTCTCGAGGTCTACATGAATCAGATCTATCTCGGGCAACGTGCATACGGTTTCGCCAGCGCGGCGCGCGTGTACTTCGGCAAGGATTTGAAGGACGTGACGCTCGCTCAGGCGGCCATGCTCGCCGGGCTGCCCAAGGCGCCATCCGCATACAACCCCGTGGTAAACCCCCGGCGCGCGAAGATACGCCAGGAGTACATCCTGCAACGTATGCTCGAGTTGCACTACATCAACACGGATCAATACGATGCGGCGATACACGAGCCGATCGTGCTCAAGACGGTGAGCGCGCCGTACAGCGTGCACGCTGAGTACGTGGCCGAGATGGTGCGACAATTGATGTACGCACAGTATCGCGACGAGACCTACACGCGCGGCTTCGAGGTCGTGACGACGATCGATTCGGCGGATCAGGAGGTCGCATACCGCGCCGTGCGCAAGGGCGTGATGGACTACGACCGCCGCCATGGTTACCGTGGACCGGAAGGGTTTGTCGAATTGCCGCAGGATGCCGCCGAGCGCGAGCAGGCGATCGATGACGCATTGCTCGAACATCCGGACAACGGCGACCTAGTCGCCGCCGTCGTCACGCAAGCTGGCCCGCACGAGGTCAAGGCTTCGCTGATCGACGGCAACACCGTCACCATCCGAGGCGACGGACTGCGCTTTGCTGCCGCAGCCTTGTCCGGGCGTGCACAGCGGAACCAGCGCATCCGCCCCGGATCGATCATCCGGATCACCAAGGCCGAGGATGGTGCGTTCAGCATCGTGCAGTTGCCGCAGGTCGAGAGCGCGCTCATCGCGCTCTCGCCGCAGGACGGCGCGATCCGCGCGCTGATCGGTGGCTTTGATTTCAACAAGAGCAAATTCAATCACGTCACGCAGGCGTGGCGCCAGGCCGGTTCGAGCTTTAAGCCGTTCATCTATTCGGCCGCGCTGGACAAGGGACTGGGGCCAGCGACGATCATCAATGATGCGCCGCTGTACTTTCCGCCAACCACACCCGGCGGCCACGCGTGGGAACCGAAGAACTACGGCGGCGGCTACGATGGTCCGATGACGATGCGCACCGCGCTGCAGAAGTCGAGGAACCTCGTATCGATCCGGATCCTGAGCCATATCGGCACGCATTACGCGCAGCAGCACATCACGCACTTCGGTTTCGATGCGGACAAACACCCTGCCTACCTGCCGATGGCACTCGGCGCGGGGCTCGTCACGCCATTACAGATGGCCGCCGGCTATGCGGTGTTCGCCAACGGCGGCTACCGGATCAATCCCTACCTGATTGCCGAGGTCACCGATGCGCGCGGCGCGCTCGTCGCGCGTGCGCAGCCGGTGGTGGCCGAGCAGAATGCGCCGCGCGCGGTTGATCCGCGCAATGCGTACATTATGAATAACCTGCTGATCGGTGTCGCACAGCGCGGAACGGGCGCCAAGTCGAACGCACTCAAGCGCGTGGACATCGGCGGCAAGACCGGCACGACCAACGACTCGCGCGACGCCTGGTTCGCCGGCTACCAGCATACGCTGGTCGCTGTCGCATGGATCGGCTTTGACAGCTCGCGCAGCTTAGGCGATCGCGAAACCGGCGGCGGCCTCGCATTGCCTATTTGGATCGATTACATGGGCCGAGCGCTCAAGGACAAACCCACCTACACCATGCCCCGCCCGCCGGGCATCGAAGACATCGGCGGCGAGCTATACTACGCTAATATGCTGCCGGGTTCAGGCTTCGTGGCAGCGGTCGACATGCCCGCCTCGGCACTGACTGGCGAATCGGCAAGCGCCGCCTCGGACTCGGGTGTCAACGCGAGCGTAGACGAATCCGAACGACAGGACATCATGAAGCTGTTCAAGGGCCAGTGAGCACGCCACACAAGCGCGGCGCGCACGGGGCATGATGCGCAGCGCGGCGGCTCACGACGCGCGCGCGAGCGTGACCGGCTGGCCCGCATGCAGCGACACCGCGGCGGACAACGTCGCAAAAAACTCGGTCGATGTGCGGGTATCGCGCCACACGCCGTCAACATACTTGAAGTGATACCCACCAGACTTCGCTGCGATCCAGATTTCGTGCATCGGCGGCTGCAAATTCACGATGATCTTCGAATCGTCGTCGAATTCGAGCGTCAGCACGTTTGCGCTGCGCTCGCATTCGACGTCGATGCCCGCCTCGTCGGCCGCATCCTCGATGGCCGTCTGCACGGCGTCGAGCGTCTGTTCGGCTAGCTCCAGGTATTCGGTATCGGTCATGCTAAACTCCACCGGTTAGATTGACAGGGTCCGTCATGCGTGTCGTTTCAGGATTGTCGGGCATTGTAGCGGGTCCGCGCCGTGCCATCGCGGTGTCGTATGGTATCGTGGCCTGGGGCGTTGCCGTGCTCGCGGGCTGTGGACAGCGCGGCCCGTTGTACTTGCCCAGTGTGCCGCCGCTGCCTGAACGGCCGGCCTTCATCGCACAACCGGCGTCCGCCACCGCTGCATCGTCGGCCAGCAGTGCCATGGGCGCATCCGCGACGCCATCCCCCGACCCATCGCAGCGCGGCCTTCGGACCGCGCCCAACCTGTCTGTCCCGCGGTCTGCCTCCGATACTGCCCAACCTGCCCGCTAATTCATGGTTAATGCCTTCGCCTACGTCAACGGTGAACTGCACGCCGAACGCGTGCCCGCCGGCCAGCTCGCCGAACAATACGGCACGCCGCTCTACGTCTATTCGCGTGCCGCGCTGACCGACGCATACCAGGCCTATGCGAGCGCGTGCACCGGCCGCCGCGCGAAGATCCATTATGCGGTCAAGGCCAACAGCAATCTCGCCGTGCTGAACGTGTTCGCGCGCCTGGGCGCCGGATTCGATATCGTTTCCGGCGGCGAACTCGCGCGCGTACTCGCCGCCGGTGGCAAGCCGCACGACGTGGTGTTTTCCGGTGTCGGCAAGAGCACCGCCGAGATGCGCATTGCGTTGGATGCGGGCGTGCGTTGCTTCAACGTCGAGTCGCTGGCCGAATTGGCGCGACTGAACCAGGTCGCCGGTGAATCGGGCCAGATCGCACCGATATCGCTACGTGTAAACCCCGATGTCGATGCGAAGACTCATCCGTATATTTCGACGGGCCTAAAGGCAAACAAGTTCGGCGTCGCCTTCGACGATGCACGTGCGGCATATCGCGCGGCGCTGGGCATGAAACATTTGCGCATCGCGGGCATCGACTGCCACATCGGCTCGCAGATCACCGAGATTTCCCCCTACCTTGATGCCATCGACAAGGTACTCGAGTTAGTCGCGCAAGTCGAGGCAGACGGCGCACCAATCGGCCATATCGACGTCGGTGGCGGCCTGGGCATTCGCTACGACGACGAAACGCCGCCGGACATCGGCACGTTCGTGAAAGCGATACTGGACCATTTCGATCGGCGTGGACATGGCCATCGTGAAATCTGGTTTGAGCCTGGCCGTTCGCTGGTCGGCAATGCGGGAATCTTGCTGACCCGCGTCGAATACTTAAAGCCGGGAGCAGTCAAGCATTTCGCGATCGTCGATGCAGCGATGAACGACCTCGCCCGCCCCGCCATGTACGACGCGTATCACGCGGTCGACGCGGTCGCGCCGCGCGATGGCCAGCCGCCGGTGATCTACGACATCGTCGGCCCAGTGTGCGAGAGTGGCGACTGGTTGGCTCGCGATCAGTCACTCGTACTGAAGTCCGGCGACCTGCTCGCGATACGGTCAGCCGGCGCATACGGGTTCGTGATGAGCTCGAACTACAACACCCGCCCCCGGGCCGCCGAGTTACTGGTGGACGGCGCGCGGGTGCACGTGGCCCGCCGACGCGAAACGCTCGCGCAGTTGATGGACGACGAATCGACACTGCCCGACTGAGCCGGGTGACCGCTCAGAAGGTACCGCCGCGCGGCGCAATGTCGTCGCCCTGCAGCGACACTGACCGGCTGCTCCACATCGGCTTGCTCCTGTTCGCACGATAGCGTCCACGCCTCATGCGCTCGCGTTGTCCATTCGCCGGTTAAGCGCAATCATCGTTACATTGCGCCGCTCTCTATCGGCTTGGACGCGGCACATGCGCACAATATTCCCATTTTTATGCCATGCGACTGAAAAAAACCGCCGGTATGCGGCGGTCGCGATACCGGTCGTCACCGTGCAGCGGCGGCGCCTAGAGATTACCGTAGCTGTGCAAGCCGGACAGGAACATATTGACGCCGAGGAACGCAAAAGTCGTCACGAGCAAACCGGTCAGCGCCCACCATGCCGCCGGCGTGCCACGCAACCCTTTCATTAGCCGCATATGCAGCCAGGCCGCGTAATTCAACCAGACGATCAACGCCCAGGTTTCCTTCGGATCCCAACTCCAATAGCCCCCCCAAGCCTCGGCAGCCCACAACGCACCAAGAATGGTCGCGATCGTGAAGAACGCGAAGCCGACCGCGATCGACTTATACATCACGTCGTCCAGCAATTCGAGCGAAGGCAACCGATCGTCCAGCATGCCGCGCTGCTTGAGCAGATAGGCCACCGATACCATCGCCGACAACGCGAAGCTGCCATAGCCGATGAAATTCGCCGGCACATGGATTTTCATCCACCAGCTTTGCAACGCCGGCACGAGCGGCTGAATGTGTTGCGCGTCGCGTGATATCGAGTACCACATCAGAAATCCGACGGCCGCGCTGATCACCAGCAGCACGAATGCACCCAACGCCCGCGTGCGGTAATGCGATTCGTAATAAAGATAAAATAGCGCAGTGATCAGGCAAAACAGCACGAACACTTCATACAGGTTCGAAATCGGAATGTGGCCGACATCCGGACTGATCAGGTACGATTCGTACCAGCGCACCATCATCCCCACAAATCCCATCCATACCGCCGCCCAAGTCAGCTTCGAGCCGATCGCGCCGCCCGAGGCCGAGCGCGTCAGCGTGCCGATCCAGTAAAACACGGTCGCGATGACAAACAGCGCGCTCATCCATAGGATCGCCGACTGGCTCGACAGCAGGTACTTCAGAAAAAACGTCGACTCGGCCCGTGCCAGGTCGCCGCGATACAGCGCCACGCCGGACAGTGCCAGCACCGCGATGCCCAGCGCCAGCCATCGAACCGGCTTCCAGCGCCAGGCCAGCACGACCAACGCCGGCACGGTACCGCACAACACGCCGACGTCATACACGTTCATGTACGCGTGATAGCGCGACAGCGCAAAGCCCGCGCCCACGATCACCAGCAACGCGAACAACCAGTCGAGCAGCGTCAGGCGGTGCAGCAGCGCACGGGTATCAAAGTCTGGTAGCCCGGCCAGCGGCCCCTCAACCGACGCAGTGGCTTGGGTGGCGCACGGCGGGCGTGACGCCGTATCCACCGCGGAGTCCCGGGCGGGCCGGGAAGATGAATGAGTCAAATCCATAATCTTCACTTTTGCGGAGATCGCAAGGAGGTAGGTGCCGACGTGTTGGAGGCCGACGTGTCGCCCGTTTGCGACGACGGTGCGTCGTCGCCGGCATTGGACGAACGCGTAGCGGCATTGGACGTGGCAACATGCGACAGGCCTGCATCGAGCGGCCGCACACCCAGCGCCGCACCAAGCGCGTCGCGCATGCGCACGTATTCGCCAGCAAAATCGAGCGTTCTGCGGGCCGTGGACATGGCCATCAGGACGCGGGTGCCGCCGTGCTGTCCCTCGGGCTTGAGCCAGATCCACAGGCGGCGTTCGCGCACGTAGAACATCGCAAAGATGCCCAGCACGAGCAGGATGCTGCCAAGATACACGAGAGGCTTGCCGGGCGCGCGGGTCAGCTGAAACACCGACGCCTGGACCTGCTTGAAGGAGTCAAGTTGCAGGTACACTGGCGCGCCGTAGAAAAAACTGTCCGACAACGCGTGAATGGCGCTTTGCATGAAACGCGTATTGTCAGCGTCAGGCGGCGCGGGCGGCTCCCCGGCGCGCTCCCGCGCAATCTGCCACACTTCCCAGAGCGCCCCTTCGAGCATCCGCAACAACAACTCGGCTGCTTTTTGCTGCTCCGCGTTCGGCACCGAATGGTCAATGAACTCGGCCACGGCCTGGAATCCGCCGTTCGGGGGCACACCGGCGGGCATGCCGTCGGGGCGCGCGCCGCCGGCGAACAGGTTCAGCACGCGCTGGGCGCTGTCGCGCAAAGGGCTCTGCAATGCACTATTGCTGGCCGATGGCATCGACCGTACGGCGAATCGGCGCGCCGCCTCGTCGCGCACGGCGGGATCCGCCAGCGCTGCACGCAGCCGCATCCATTCATTGACGGAGCCGGCGTTGTCCGCCGGAATGCGCAAGTAGCGGAACGGATCATCGGGACGACTGCGCATGCCTGCCAGGAACACTCGCTGGCCATCGATCAGCACCGGCAGCATGTAATTGTTATATTCGTGCGCCTGCCCGCTTTTGTCGCGAATCTTGAACTGCACGGACGGGCCGACATTGCGCAGCTCGACCGGTTTCGAGGTCTTCGCGCCCGACCCCAACCGTTCGTCAAACGCCTGTTTGAGCGATTGGTGCGATACGCCGCGCGCATCATTCCGCCCAGCGCCGTTGGACACGTTCTCGACATTGATGGCACGAAAATCCGTGAACTCGACGGTGTCGCCCTGTCCGAGCGATCCCAGCGGCATCGACGCGCCAATCGTACCGGCAAGCGGCACGGGCTGGCTGCCGGTGCCAGTCATCGGGTAAGCGCTTATGCGCATGGTCGAGCCACCATCCTGGAAACTGGATTGGTAAATAGCCACGCCGTCGTAGACGAACGGCTTGTTGACTTCGACACGCGCCGGGATGCGCTTGCCGCTATCATGGTCGACCACGACGATGTCGCTGGCGAACAACTTGGGCATGCCAGTCGAGTAATAGTCGACGATAAACTTATTCAACTCGATCGAGAATGGCAAATCCTGGATCAAAGAACCGTTCTGCTGGTTCAGTATTGCCGTGGACACATGCTGGCCTTCCGGCACCCAGGCGTAGCCCCGAAAGGTTGGGTTGGACGCCGACAACCGGTGCTCCGGGCCAATCTGGCTGATCACCTGGTTGGACTGCACAGGGGTCTTGTTGAATAGCCACATTTGCAGCTTGATCGGCAGGTTGCTGTCGAGCAACCCACCGAGGCAAATCACGACGATCGCCAGATGGGCGAAGATATAGCCGAGCTTATTGAATGCGCCACGCTTGGCAGTGATCAGCGTTGCCGTCCCGTCGGGTTCGTCGCGCGGCACGACTCGCATCTGGTAGCCGAGCCGGCGCACGAGCTCGCCGAGCGTCTGCGCGGCGTACTCCCGGTCCATCGTTGCCACATACTCCGCGTTGTGGTGGAATGCGCGCAAGCTGCCCTCGCGCACGCGCTCCTTCCAACTTTTCATGTCGGCGATCATCTTCGGCGCATTGCGAATCACGCACAGCGAGATCGACACGATCAGGAACGCGAGAATCAGCATGAACCACCACGCGCTGTACATCGTGTATAGCCCGAGCGCGCGGAAGATGTCGGCCCAGAACGGACCGAATTGGTTGACGTAGTTCGGGTAGGGGTCTTCCTGCGTCAGCACCGTGCCGATGACGCTCGCGATCGCCAGAATGACCAGCAGGCTGATCGCAAAGCGCATCGAGCTGAGCAACTCGATCGCGTCGCGCACGATCCGGTGTTCGGTACGAATCTGCACGCCCGATGTTGAAACACTCAATTCACACTCCATTCGGACGCTGCCCGCGCCCCTGCCAGCAAAAAAAGGGTGACGGCACTGGCATCGCCGGCCCTCACCCTTTGTAGTTTTCACCGGCGGCCCGCCGCCGCCGCATTACCGCAAGCCGCTGATGTAGTCGGCCACCGCCTTGATCTCATGATCACTGAGCCGTGCCGCGATCTGGCTCATCGGCACGTTGTTGTTGCGCGTGCCTTCTGCGAACGCCCTCAATTGGGCGATCGTGTAGTCGCTCCACTGCCCAGCCAGGCGCGGATACTGCGCCGGGATCCCCGCGCCGGCAGGTCCATGACAACCCGCGCACGCCGGCACACCCTTTTCGAGGATGCCGCCGCGCCAGATCTGCTGGCCCACCGCCACCAACGCGTTGTCGCTCGCGAATCCGCGCGTTTGCTGCTGCGACGCGAAATAGGCCGCCACGTTCGCTGTGTCCTGGTCCGACAGCACAGCGGCAAAAGGTGCCATCACGTCATTCTTGCGCTCCGGTTGCTCCGCGCCCGGCTGCGTCTTGAAATCGCTCAATTGCTTAACGGTATAGTCCGCGTGCTGCCCGGCAAGCTTCGGGAATGCCCCGCTCGCGCTGTTGCCGTCCGTGCCATGACACGTCGCACACACCTGGGCGGCAACGGCCTGTCCTCGGTTGAGGTCCGGCTTTGCCGGCGCATCCGCCGCTCCTGCCAACCCCGCCCATCCTGACGCCGCAACGATTCCTGCCAACATCTGAAGCACGACCACAGACCTGCTCAATCGGTTCATTCGCACACCTTGTTTCGTCTTGTAGGGAAGAGAACTGAGGTTCTGCAACAAACGACGGTAGGCAACCTCCGGCGACCCAGTGGACACGCAATCGAATCGTCAGTAAACCGTCGCATTGTACAATAACGCGCTATTCGCGATGATGCCAGCCCGGGGTTGCCCGGCCACTGCCCTTGCATTGCGCCGCCCTGTTGGTGATCTCATGCCCTTGTTACATCAGTGCCGTTTTTTCACGACCGTCAACCATCTGCGCGACCTGCCGGCGACGATACAGCCGGAAGTGGCGTTCGCCGGCCGCTCCAACGCCGGCAAGTCCACGGCGATCAACGTGTTATGCAACCAGAAGCGGCTGGCGTTCGCGAGCAAGACGCCCGGGCGCACACAGCATATCAATTACTTCGCGGTCGGGCCGGCGGACGCGCCCGTCGCGCATCTGGTAGATCTGCCCGGGTACGGGTACGCCGAAGTGCCCGGCGCTGCGAAGGCGCATTGGGAAGCGTTACTGAGCACTTACCTGACGACGCGGCCGCAGATCCGCGGCCTGATCCTCGTAATGGATTCACGGCGGCCGTTCACGGAACTGGACCGGCGCATGGTCGAGTGGTTCGGCGCAACCGCGCGGCCGATCCACGTGCTGCTCACTAAATGCGACAAATTGACGCGACAGGAAAGCATGAATGCTCTACGCGCCGCGCAAAAAGCCGCCACCGCTTACCAGGCTGCCGGTCTGCGCAGCGAGATTACGATACAGCTGTTCTCAGCCCTCAAGCGTATCGGCCTGGAGCAGGCTCACGCACTGCTGGAGCACTGGCTGGCACCGAACGCCGCTTCGCAAGCGGATGCGCAATCCGGCCCCGATGTGAGCGAATAGACATAAGGTGCCAATAAATGGGGCGCCGATAAAAAAACCCGCCGTCACGCGGCGGGTCAACAGCCTAATCGTAGAACGACAGGCACCCGCTCAGGGAGGAGAAGCGGGGAGTTCCGCACATCGTGCGGCCCTCGCTCGGTATGATATACCAACGGCCTGAAAAGTTTTGGGCGCCGCCATCTATCCGACAATCGACTCGAATACGCACCCCCATGAGCTTCTTTCCCCAGTACCGTCCGCGCCGCATGCGTCGCGATGATTTCTCCCGTCGCCTGATGCGTGAGAACCACCTGACGACGGATGATCTGATTTACCCGGTATTCGTCGTCGAAGGCACGCAGGTTCGCCAACCAGTGGCCTCATTGCCGGGCGTCGAACGTACGTCGGTCGATCTGTTAATGGGCGTGGCTGAACAATGTGTCCAGGCCGGCATCCCGGTGCTGGCGTTGTTCCCGGCGATCGAACCCGCGCTGAAGACACCGGACGGGCGGGAAGCGACCAACCCCGATGGGCTGATCCCGCGGGCGGTACGCGAACTCAAGCGTCGCTTTCCCGAGCTTGGCGTGCTAACCGACGTCGCGCTGGATCCGTACACGAGCCATGGACAAGACGGCGTGCTGGACGAGCATGGCTACGTGATTAACGACGTGACGTCAGCCATCCTCGTTGAGCAGGCACACACGCAAGCGCAGGCCGGCGTCGATATCGTGGCGCCATCGGACATGATGGACGGCCGGATCGGCTCGATCCGCGCAATGCTTGAGAACGAAGGCCATATCCATACTCGGATTATGGCTTATGCGGCCAAGTATGCGTCGGCCTTTTACGGCCCGTTCCGCGACGCGGTCGGCTCGGCAGCCAATCTGGGCAAGGGCAACAAGATGACGTACCAGATGGACCCAGCCAATGGCGATGAAGCGCTGCGCGAGGTCCAGTTGGACATCGAGGAAGGCGCGGACATGGTGATGGTTAAGCCTGGCATGCCGTATCTGGACGTCGTGTATCGCGTGAAAGAGGCATTTCACTTTCCAACCTATGCGTATCAGGTCAGCGGCGAATACGCGATGTTGAAAGCCGCCGCGCAAAACGGCTGGCTGGACCACGACAAGGTCGTCATGGAATCGTTGCTGGCGTTCAAGCGGGCTGGCGCGGATGGCGTGCTGACCTATTTTGCACTGGATGCCGCCCGTATCCTGCGGGAACAGCGTCGATGATGCCGCCCGCCTAGCATGGGCGCGATCCAATGGACGCAAGCTAGCGAGGGCATCCAGCGAACGCAAGTCAGCGAAGGCGGCCCAGCTAGGGCAATCCAGCGGCAGGGCCCGCTTTTGGCATGATCCGGCGTTACATCGCCGGCAGCGCTCGCTCTACGACTCTTAGCCGGCGACAGGGGACGAGGTGCCGATCAGGCGGTCCAGGCTTTTCAGGAAAAGCTCCGGCGACTGATAGCCGACGACGCGAGCCAGTTCCCGGCCTTGAGCGTCGAAGAAAACGATTCCTGGCGGCCCGAACAGCCGAAAGCGCCGCAGCAACGCCTGGTCGTTGGCGTGGTTCGCGGTGACGTCGGCACGCAGCAGGTCCATCGATGCCAATCTGGTCCGCACACGCTCGTCCCTGAACGTGAACTGCTCCATTTCCTTGCAACTCGTGCACCAGTCCGCATAGAAATCCAACATCACAGGCCGCCGCGCCGCGCCCAGTACCTGGTCTAGCTGTGTCGTCGACGTGACCGGGGCAAATGCAGGCACAGTGGCGGCGATCGTTGCGGCGGTCCCGGGCTCGGTCCGTGCGCCGGCAAAGACAGCGAGCGGTCTGAGCGGATCCGACGAACCGGCAGCCGCCCCAATCAGCAGCGCGACAGCCCACACGGCAAGCGCTGCGGCCAGGCCCTTGCTCAATCGCACCGCAATCGATACCGTGCCGGCCGAGCGATCAAAAAGCCGCAGGAGCGCTGCCGTGAACATCAGCCACAGCGCCGCCAGCGACATCGTGATCGTGCCGGGCAACACCGGTGTAACGAGCCACAGCGCAACGGCCAGCAGCATCATGCCAAAAATGCGCTTGACGGCGTCCATCCATCGACCTGCACGCGGCAGCAGCGCGCCAGCCCCGATGCCAACGACCAGCAGTGGCACGCCATTGCCGAGGCCCATCACGAACAGCGACGCGGCCCCCACGCCGATGTTGCCGGTATGCGCGATGAATAGCAGAATCGCAGCTAGCGGCGCGGTCATACATGCGCCGACGACAACGGCTGACAACGCCCCCATGATAAAGACGGCCGCAAACCGCCCCCCCGCCTGGCGCTGCGACAGCGCATTGGCGCGGTCCTGCAGCCCCTGTGGTAACTGAATGTCCCGGCCAGCCAACAACAAGCCCCCCATCCCCGCGATCAGTACCGCGAAGACACCGAGCACCCATCGGTTCTGCAACCACGCCCCGAGGCTTTGGCCGATCGCCGCGGCCGCTACGCCGAGCAACGCGTACACCAGCGCCATGCCAAACACATAGGCCACTGACAGCGTGAAGCCGCGCGCGCGTGTCACGTGGACCCCTTGACCAACAATGATCGATGACAGAATCGGAATCATCGGCAGCGAACAGGGAAACAAGCTCAACACGATGCCACCGGCAAAGAAGAATGCCAGCACGGCAAACAAGCCGTCCTGTTGCAACACGGCCTGCGCATCGTCGGCGCTAAAGAAGCGTTCGATCAACGGACCCGATCGTGCGTTGCCGTCACGGGTCGCCGTCACGCCTGCCACGCCAGCCTTTACCGCCGGGCCGCTCAAATGCACGACGTGCTCGGCCGGCGGGTAACAGATCCCCTGGTCCGCACAGCCCTGCGACGTCACGACAAGATCGAACGCGCCGCCCGCGCGGGTAATGGGCACCGTGACAACAAGGTTGCCGCGGTACGTCTCGACGTCCTGATTGAAGGTCTGGTCGAACTTGACCTTGCCGGGCGGCAACTGTGGCGTCCCCAGCGCGGCATCGCCCGACTTGACGGCAAACGCAAAGCGCTCGCGGTACAGGTAGTAGCCGTCAGCAATTCTGAAATGCAACTCGACCGTCCCCGGCTTTTCGACCGAGCTAAACTGAAATGCGTCTTGTGGATCGAGAAAATCGTCGCTCGCCCACGCGGCGCGGCAGGCCAGGGCCGCCCACAGCACCACGATAATCAGCACGATCCCGGTCAACCATGACGCGGCAGCCGAACGCTTGAAAGACGGATTAAACATGTGTCGGACGTGATGTCTCCGTGTCGACCCACGACGCGTAGGCAGGCGACGACGCAGCGGACCAGGACAGAATCTCCGGCGTCTGATACGGATGGTTTGCGGCAATAAACTTTTCCAACTCGAACGCACGCACCACCGCCGTCTTGAACAACAGCGGCACCTCGTCCGCGTGCTCGAGCCCGCCTTGCCAGTGATAGACCGAGCGCGACGGCGCAAGTTGCGTCGCACATGCCGCCAACCGGGCGTCCAGTACGGCGCGAGCAAGCGTCGCCGCGGCCTGGGCATCGGGCAATGTCGTAAGCATCAGGATGACGTTCGATGACACACGTTCCTCCGGTATCGTTAAACGATGAGCGACAGCCTGTCGGGCACACCGCCCCTCCCTCACTATCGTAACATCCGTGCGCGATCGTGCTCGGGCGCCGAACTAGCGTCCAGGTGCGCCACGCAACAAAAAAGGCCAAGCTGGGCTTGGCCTTTCTGATTTGCTGATGCAGCGCTTATTCGCCTTCTGCCGCTTCCGCTGCTTCCTCGACGACCGGACGGTCAACCAACTCAACCAGTGCCATCGGTGCGTTGTCGCCAACGCGGAAGCCGAACTTCAGGATCCGCAGATAGCCACCCGGGCGCGTTGCATAGCGCGGACCGAGCACTTCGAACAACTTCGATACCGACTTGTCGTCGCGCAACCGCGCGAAGGCAAGACGGCGGTTCGCGACGGACGGCTTCTTGCCCAGCGTGATCAGTGGCTCGACGACCTTGCGAAGCTCCTTTGCTTTGGGCAACGTCGTCTTGATGACTTCGTGCTCAATCAACGAGTTCGACATATTACGGAGCATGGCCAAGCGGTGGCTGCTCGTGCGGTTCAGTTTCCGCAAACCGTGACGGTGACGCATTTTAATTTCCTTGATCCAGAGTTTTGATCCAGCTCTTCTATTGCGCGACTCGATACGAGATACGAGGAACGTGCACGGGCCGGTACGGGATACGGCAAGACGCGGATTCTAAAAGAATATCCGCGTCGTTGCCAGTTCATGCCAACGGGCAGCGACGCCCACCGATTACTTGTCGAGGCCGGCCGGCGGCCAATTCTCCAGCTTCATGCCGAGCGTCAAGCCACGCGAAGCGAGCACTTCCTTGATCTCGTTCAACGACTTGCGGCCCAGGTTCGGCGTCTTCAGCAGCTCGTTCTCGGTACGCTGGATCAGGTCACCGATGTAGTAGATGTTCTCGGCCTTCAGACAGTTCGCGGATCGGACCGTCAGCTCGAGATCGTCAACCGGACGCAGCAGGATCGGATCGATCTGCGGCGCACGCGACGGCGTTTCAGCCGTCGTTTCGGTGCCTTCCAGCGCCGCGAACACAGACAACTGGTCGACCAGAATGCGAGCCGATTGACGAATCGCTTCCTCCGGCGAAATCACGCCATTGGTCTCGATGTTCATCACGAGCTTGTCCAGATCGGTACGCTGCTCGACCCGTGCACTCTCGACGGCGTAGCTAACCCGGCGAACCGGCGAGAACGACGCGTCGAGCACGATGCGGCCGATGACCTTAGCGCTTTCGTCGCCATAGCGGCGCACGTTGCCCGGCACATAGCCACGCCCCTTCTCGACCTTGATCTGCACGTCGAGCTTGCCGCCCTTGGATAGATGGGCGATAACGTGCTCCGGATTGATGACCTCACAGTCGTGCGGCACCTCGATGTCACCGGCGGTCACCACACCTTCGCCTTCCTTGCGCAGCGTGACGGTCACTTCATCGCGGTTGTGCAGCTTGAACACCACGCCCTTGAGGTTCAACAGCAGGTTGACCACGTCCTCTTGCACACCGTCGAGCGTCGAATACTCGTGAACGACGCCGGCGATCGTCACCTCGGTCGGCGCATAGCCGATCATCGACGATAGCAAAACACGCCGGAGCGCATTGCCCAAGGTGTGGCCATAACCGCGTTCAAACGGTTCCATGACCACTTTCGCGTGGTTGTCGCCAAGCGAATCCACTGCGATGATCTTGGGCTTCAACAAACTGGTTTGCATAGGTTTTCCTTTTCAATACCCTCGGCTCGTTACACCGATAAGGCTGACCGGTGACAACCTGAAAACGAACAGCCGAGCCACCGGCGCACACGGGCGCGCCCGCGCGGACAAGCAGCTCGGCCGTCGATACGATTAGCGCGAGTACAATTCGACAATCAGGCTTTCATTAATGTCGCCGGCAATATCGCTACGCTCCGGCACGTGCTTGAAGGTACCTTCAAACTTCTTTGCATCGACCGACACCCAGCCCGGGAAGTTGTTTTGCTCGGCCAGCGACAACGCCTCTTGAATCCGCGTCTGCTTCTTCGCTTGCTCACGCACGGCGACCACGTCGCCAGCTTTCACCTGCAATGACGGGATGTTCGCCACTTGGCCGTTCACGGTGATCGCCTTGTGGCTGACCAGCTGACGCGCTTCAGCACGCGTCGAGCCGAAGCCCATGCGATACACGACCGTGTCCAGACGCGACTCGAGCAGTTGCAGCAGCGTTTCGCCGGTGTTGCCCTTGCGGCGATCGGCTTCGGCGAAGTAACGACGGAACTGGCGCTCGAGCACGCCGTAGATCCGCTTCACCTTTTGCTTTTCGCGCAGTTGCAGACCATAGTCGGACGTGCGTGCACCCGACGTACGACCATGCTGGCCCGGCTTGCTATCGAGCTTGCACTTATCGGCGAGCGAGCGACGCGCGCTCTTCAAGAACAGATCGGTGCCTTCGCGGCGGGACAGTTTTGCTTTCGGACCGGTATAGCGTGCCACTTTGCAATTCCTTAACGTTGATTTACGCGGATCTGGCCGATCCGCGCTAGTTCGCGCCCTTTGGGCCGAACGGTGGACTTAGTTGATAAACTCAATGCAGCAAGCCTGCTGCCGTGCACGGCAGCAGGCTCCAATACGCTTGCTTGCATCAGATGCGGCGGCGCTTCGGCGGACGACATCCGTTGTGCGGCACCGGCGTCACATCGGAAATCGCCGTGATTTTGATGCCAAGGCCGTGCAGCGCGCGAACCGCCGATTCGCGACCCGGGCCCGGACCCTTGATCCGGACCTCGAGGTTCTTCACGCCATACTCCACCGCGACGCGGCCGGCCGACTCGGCGGCAACCTGTGCCGCGAACGGAGTCGACTTGCGCGAACCCTTAAACCCTTGACCACCCGACGTCGCCCACGCCAGTGCGTTGCCCTGGCGATCCGTGATCGTGATGATCGTGTTATTGAACGACGCATGGACGTGTACTACGCCCTCGGCGACGTTCTTCTTGACCTTCTTGCGAACGCGTTGCGCCGCGCTGCTGTTCGAAGCCTTAGCCATTACGTTTTCCTGTAACTGTCAGTTCCGCTTACTTCTTCAGCGCTTGGGCTGCACGACGCGGACCCTTACGGGTACGGGCGTTCGTGCGCGTGCGCTGACCGCGCATGGGCAGACCCTTGCGATGGCGGACACCTTCGTAGCAACCGATGTCCATCTTACGCTTGATGTTCATCGTCACTTCACGGCGCAAATCGCCCTCGACGACGAACTTCGCGACTTCATCGCGCAGCTTTTCGAGATCCGCGTCGGTCAGTTCCTTGACCTTCTTCGAAGTGTCCACGCCAGCTGACGCACAGATCAACCGTGCGCGCGAGGCACCAATACCGAGAATCGCCTGTAGGCCGATCACGGTGTGCTTGTGAACTGGGATGTTAACCCCTGCGATACGAGCCATTGTTTTTCCTCAAACAAAAAGCGCAAGCGTAGCCTTAGCCCTGGCGCTGCTTGTGACGCGGATCCGAGCTGCAAATGACGCGCACGACGCCCTTGCGCTTGATGATTTTGCAATTGCGGCAAATGCACTTAACCGATGCCATCACTTTCATGATATTACCCTTTTTCTCAATCACTTCGCCCGGAACACGATCCGCGCACGAGACAGATCGTAAGGCGTCAATTCCACCGTCACCTTGTCGCCCGGGAGGATCCGGATATAGTGCATCCGCATCTTTCCGGAGATATGTCCCAACACGACATGGCCGTTTTCCAGTTTCACCCGGAATGTTGCATTGGGGAGGTTTTCAATGACCTCGCCCTGCATCTGAATGACATCGTCTTTGGCCATATTCCTTGTGTTCAACGCATCGGGAGATTGCCGCCCTTGAAATTGGCTTTCTTGAGCAGCGATTCATACTGTTGCGACATAACGTACGACTGCACCTGCGCCATAAAATCCATCGTCACGACGACGATGATCAGCAGCGAAGTGCCGCCGAAGTAGAACGGCACGTTCCAGCGCAGCACCAGGAATTCGGGCAAGAGGCACACGAATACGATATAGATCGCACCGGCCAGCGTCAGACGGGTGAGAATCTTGTCGATGTAACGCGCGGTCTGCTCGCCCGGGCGAATCCCCGGAACAAAAGCACCACTTTTCTTCAGGTTGTCGGCCGTTTCCTTGCTATTGAACACCAACGCGGTGTAGAAGAAGCAGAAGAAAACAATAGCCAACGCGTACAACATCACGTACACCGGTTGCCCCGGCGCCAACGTCGACGCCAGATCATGCAGCCAACGCATGTTCGCGCCGGAGCTGACCCAGTTCGCGATCGTCGCCGGCAACAGGATGATCGACGACGCGAAAATCGGCGGAATCACACCCGACATGTTCAGCTTCAATGGTAGGTGCGACGACTGGCCACCATAGATCTTGTTACCGACTTGACGCTTCGCATAGTTCACAAGGATCTTGCGTTGCCCCCGTTCGATAAACACGACCAGATACGTGACCGCGGCAATCAGCGCGACGATGATGATCGCCGAGATGATGCTCATCGATCCAGTGCGCACCAGTTCGAACAATCCGCCGATTGCGTTCGGGAAACCCGCCGCGATACCACCGAAGATAATGATCGAAATCCCGTTGCCCAAGCCGCGCTCGGTGATCTGCTCGCCGAGCCACATCAGGAACATCGTGCCGGTCACCAGCGTCACCACCGTCGTGAACCGGAACATCATGCCCGGATCGATCACCAAGTTCGGCTGATTCTCGAGCGCAACCGCGATACTGAATGCCTGAAACGTCGCCAACGCCACCGTGAAGTAGCGCGTGTACTGAGTAATCTTGCGCTGACCCGCCTGTCCTTCCTTTTTCAGCGCTTCCAACTGCGGGGACACGATCGCAAGCAGCTGCATGATGATCGATGCCGAGATGTACGGCATGATCCCCAGCGCAAATATCGTGAACCGCGACAGCGCGCCACCCGAGAACATGTTGAACATGGCCAGGATGCCGCCGGACTGGCTTTGGAACAGCTTGGCCAGTTGATCAGGATCGATTCCCGGCACCGGGATATGCGCGCCGATTCGGTAGACGATCAACGCCAGCAGCAGGAAGACCAGCCGCCGACGCAGATCGCCGTACTTCGGCCCACCGCGTCCAGTCTTTGCGAAAGTCGGGCTGTTAGCCAAGAACCTTCTCCGTAGCAAATCCGAGTGACCGCGTCTGCAACGACTTACTCAGCAAACGAACCGCCCGCAGCTTCGATTGCAGCACGCGCGCCCTTCGTGGCGCCCAGCCCCTTGATCGTGACCTTGCGCTTGATCTCGCCGGTCGCGATGATCTTCGCACTCTTGATCAGCTCGCCTACGAGGCCCGCTTGCTTCAACGCCAGCAGATCGATTTCGTCGACCGGCAGCTTTTCCAGGTCGCCCAGACGTACTTCACCAACGAACTCCTTCGTCAGTGACGTGAACCCGCGCTTGGGCAAGCGGCGTTGCAACGGCATTTGACCGCCTTCGAAGCCCACCTTATGGAAGCCGCCCGAACGCGACTTCTGGCCTTTGTGACCACGGCCCGCCGTCTTGCCCAGGCCGGAGCCAATGCCACGGCCGACGCGACGCTTTGCGTGCTTAGAGCCTGCAGCCGGCTTCAGGTTGTTCAGTTCCATATTCACTCCTTAAGCTCGTGTCGCGCTTAGCCGATGACCTTAACGAGGTACGAGACCTTGTTGATCATGCCGCGCACCGCCGGCGTGTCCTGCAATTCGCTAACCGAGTTCAGGCGACGCAGGCCGAGGCCGCGCACCGTCGCGCGATGCGTATCGCGGGTACCGATCAGGCTCTTGACGAGCTGGACCTTGACAGTTTTTCCAGACATGGTGACCACCCCGCCTTAACCCAAAATTTCTTCGACGCTCTTGCCGCGCTTGGCCGCGATATCGGCCGGCGTGGACTGGCGACGCAGACCGTCGAGTGTGGCACGAACGAGGTTGTACGGGTTCGTCGAACCGTGGCTTTTCGCCACGACGTTCGTCACGCCCATCACCTCGAACACCGCACGCATCGGGCCGCCGGCAATCACGCCGGTACCCTGCTTGGCCGGTGCGAGCAACACTTGCGACGCGCCGTGCTTGCCGTGCGCCTCATGCTGCAGCGTGCCGTTCTTCAGCGGTACCTTGAACATATTACGGCGAGCCTGCTCCATCGCCTTCTGGACGGCGACCGGCACTTCCTTGGCCTTGCCTTTGCCCATGCCGACCCGACCATCACCGTCGCCAACCACCGTCAGCGCGGCGAAACCGAGAATCCGGCCACCCTTCACGACCTTGGTCACACGATTGACCGAGATCATCTTTTCGCGCAGGCCGTCGTCGCGTTCGTCGGCCTGAACCTTCGCTTGCATCTTTGCCATGACGAATCCCTATCCTTAGAACTTGAGCCCGGCTTCACGCGCCGCATCGGCAAGCGCCTTGACGCGACCGTGATAGCGGAAGCCCGAGCGGTCGAAGGCGACGGATTCGATACCGGCAGCCTTGGCCTTCTCGGCGATACGCTTGCCGATCAGCTGAGCCGCGGCGACATTACCGCCCTTGCCCGACTTGTCGGCCAGTTGCTGGCGCACTTCGACCTCGACGGTCGATGCGCTCGCCACCACCTTCGTACCGCACGGCGAGAACACCTGCGCGTAGATGTGCTGGTTGGTGCGGTGCACGGCCAGACGCGCAACCTGCAGCTCAGCGATCTTGATACGCGTTTGACGAGCACGGCGCAGGCGAGATTGAGTCTTATCCATGATTGCGCACCTTTACTTCTTCTTCGTTTCCTTGAGGATCACGACTTCGTCGGCGTAGCGCACACCTTTGCCCTTGTAGGGCTCAGGCGGACGGTAGCCGCGCACTTCCGCGGCAACCTGGCCGACCTTCTGCTTGTCGATCCCCTTGATGACGATTTCCGTTTGCGACGGCGTTTCCGCCTTCACACCTTCCGGCATTTGATGCACGACCGGATGCGAGAAGCCCAACGACAGATTCAACTTGTCGCCTTGCGCCTGCGCACGGTAACCAACGCCGACCAGCGTGAGCTTGCGCTCGAAGCCCTTCGTCACGCCGTTCACCATGTTCGCGACGAGCGCGCGCATCGTGCCGGACAGCGCGGTTGCCTCGCGCGACTCGTCGACCGGTTGGAACTTCAGTTCGCCGTTGTCGTTGATCACCTTCACAAGCGGGTTCAGCGCCTGAGAAATCGTGCCCAACGGCCCCTTTAGCGTAATCTGCGTATCGCCCAGCGTCACCTCAGCACCGTTGGGCAGAGGAATCGGGCTCTTACCTACTCGAGACATGTTTCACTCTCCTGTCGGGCTTTACGCGACGTAGCAAATGACTTCGCCGCCCACACCCGTGGCGCGCGCCTTGCGATCGGTCATCACTCCCTTCGGCGTGGACACGATGGCGACACCCAGGCCGTTCATGACCTGCGGGATCTCGTTGCGACCGCGATACACACGAAGACCAGGTTTGGACACGCGTTCCAGACGCTCAATGACCGGCCGGCCGGCGTGGTACTTCAACGCAATGTTCAGTTCCGCCTTCGGGCCATTGGCCTTCACGACGAAGTCGTCGATGTAGCCTTCGTCCTTCAGAACCTGCGCGATTGCGACCTTCACTTTCGACGAGGGCATCGTCACCGCAGCCTTCTCGACCATCTGCGCGTTGCGGATGCGAGTCAGCATATCGGCGATAGGATCACTCATGCTCATTTATGTTGCTCCTTACCAGCTCGCCTTCGTCAGGCCGGGAATCTCGCCGCGGAATGCGATTTCGCGAATCTTGCCGCGCGCCAAGCCAAATTTGCGGAACGTGCCACGCGGACGCCCGGTGATCGCGCAGCGATTGCGCTTGCGGGTCGGGTTCGCGTTGCGCGGCAGTTGCTGCAGCTTCAGGCGCGCTTCGTAGCGCTCTTCGTCGGACTTGCTCGTATCGTCAATGATCGCCTTCAGCGCCGCGCGCTTTGGCGCATACTTCGCTGCGAGACGAGCACGCTTCTTTTCACGTTCGATCAGTGCCAGTTTAGCCACGGTAACCTCAGTTTCTGAACGGGAACTTGAAGCTGGCGAGCAGTGCCTTCGCTTCTTCGTCGGTCTTCGCAGTCGTCGTGATGCTGATATTCAGCCCACGCAGCGCGTCGATCTTGTCGTAATCGATCTCGGGGAAAATGATCTGCTCCTTCACCCCGATGTTGTAGTTGCCGCGACCATCGAATGCCCGGCCCGAGATGCCGCGGAAATCGCGCACCCGCGGCAGCGCAATTGTCACGAAGCGATCCAGGAACTCATACATCGCGCGGCCACGCAGTGTGACCATCGCGCCAATCGGATAGCCCTGGCGGATCTTGAAGCCCGCGATTGCCTTACGCGCCTTCGTCACGACCGGCTTCTGACCGGCGATCTTCGTCAGATCACCCACCGCGTTGTCAATGATCTTCTTGTCAGCGACCGCGTCACCAAGACCCATGTTCAACGTGATCTTGGTGATGCGCGGCACTTCCATGACGGACTTGTAGCCGAACTTTTGCGTCAGTTCGGGAACAATCTTCTCTTTGTAAACCTGCTGCAAACGTGCCATTTTTGACTCCCGACTCAGGCGCTCAGCACAGCACCGGTGGTCTTCAGGAAGCGCACCTTCTTGCCCTCCTCGACCTTGATGCCCACTCGCGACGCACGGCCGTTCGCATCGACCAACGCGACGTTGGAGATGTGCAACGGCATCGACTTGCTTTCCACACCGCCGGTCGTGCCCTTCATCGGGTTCGGCTTCACGTGCTTCTTCACGAGATTGATACCTTCAACCGTCACACGATCGCCCGCAACCGCCAGCACGGTACCGCGCTTGCCCTTGTCCTTGCCTGCGATGACGATGATTTCGTCACCCTTGCGAATCTTGTTCATCGCGACTCCTTACAGCACTTCCGGCGCAAGCGAAACGATCTTCATGAAACGTTCGCTACGCAATTCACGCGTGACCGGCCCGAAAATGCGCGTACCGATCGGCTCAAGCTTGTTGTTCAGGAGCACGGCGGCATTGCCGTCGAACTTGATCAGCGAGCCGTCCTGACGACGCACGCCCTTGGCGGTGCGAACCACCACGGCGTTGTAGATTTCGCCCTTCTTGACGCGCCCACGCGGCGTGGCTTCCTTGACGCTCACCTTGATGATGTCGCCAATGCTCGCGTAACGACGCTTCGAGCCGCCGAGCACCTTGATGCACAACACTTCGCGTGCACCCGTGTTGTCGGCTACTTCAAGCCGAGTTTCGGTCTGGATCATGGTTTATCTTTCCCAACTTAATCCGGCACGCCACCATGGCGCGGCCGGTCAGTCTTGGTCCCGTCAGCCGATCGGCTGCTTGGGTTAGAACAGCAGCGACGGCAGACGAAACCCGCCATCGCAATCGGTGAATCTTGCGGCGCGGATGACAGCCACCCACACGCGCACTGGCCAACTCAGCCCCACCACTTACCCGCGACGGGGCATCCCTTATATGAGGGAAGTCCGAGATTATAACAAATAATCTCGGACTTGCAACAACTTATTGCGATACTGCGGCGGCTCACGCCGCCTTCGTTCAGATGATGCGCGCCGCTTCAACCAGGCGGGACACGGTCCAAGCCTTCGTCTTCGAAATCGGACGATTTTCCTGGATCTCCACGAGGTCGCCCTCGTTGTACGTGTTCGCCTCGTCGTGCGCGTGGTACTTCTTCGAGCGCACGACGTACTTGCCGTAGATCGGGTGCTTGACGCGATGCTCGACGAGCACGGTCACGGTCTTGTCCATCTTATTGCTGACGACCTTGCCGACCAGCGTCCGCTTAAGCGAGGTTTTAACGCTATCGTTCATTTCTGGTTCGCCTTTTCAGTCAACACGGTACGCACACGCGCGATGTCGCGGCGGACCTTCTTCAGCTGGCTGTTGTTCTGCAGCTGTTGGGTCGCGAGCTGCATGCGCAGACCGAATTGGGCTTTTAGCAGGTCCGACAGCTCCTTGTTGAGCGCGGCCTGATCCTTGTCGCGAAGTTCGGAAGCTTTCATCGCTTGACTCCTTAGGCGCCGATCTGGCGGGCGACGAACATCGTCTTCAGCGGCAACTTCGCCGCTGCCAGACGGAACGCCTCACGCGCCAGCTCTTCGTTAACGCCATCCATTTCGTACAGCATCTTGCCGGGCTGGATCTCGGCGACGTAGTACTCAGGGTTACCTTTACCGTTACCCATCCGCACTTCAGCCGGCTTTTGTGAAATCGGCTTGTCCGGGAAGATGCGAATCCAGATGCGGCCGCCACGCTTGATGTGACGGGTCATCGCTCGACGCGCGGCTTCGATCTGGCGCGCGGTCAAACGGCCGCGCCCGACCGCTTTCAGGCCAAACTCACCGAACGACACCGCGTTGCCACGCGTTGCGACGCCCGTATTACGACCCTTTTGCTCTTTGCGGTACTTTCTGCGTTTCGGTTGCAGCATGGTTATTCTCCACTCTTCGCGTCGCCGCCAGCACCGGCACCACTACGGCGCGGACCGCCCCGACGTGCGCCCGGTGCGCTGCCTTCGCCATCACGGCGCGGGCGACGATCGCCCGGGCGGGCATTGCGGCGCCCACGCTTGTCTTCCGTCGGCTCTTCGACGACCGGCAGATCGTTGCGGCCGAGCGTATCGCCTTTGTAGACCCACACCTTGACGCCGATGATGCCGTATGTCGTCTTCGCTTCCGACGTCGCATAGTCGATGTCGGCGCGCAGCGTGTGCAGCGGCACACGGCCTTCACGGTACCATTCGGTCCGTGCGATTTCGATGCCGTTCAGACGACCCGCACTCATGATCTTGATGCCCTGCGCGCCCAGACGCATCGCATTTTGCATCGCGCGCTTCATCGCGCGACGGAACATGATCCGGCGCTCAAGCTGCTGTGTGATCGAATCGGCGATCAATTGCGCATCGGTTTCCGGCTTACGGACTTCTTCGATGTTGACATGAACCGGCACGCCCATGCGGCGCTGCAGTTCGGTCTTCAACAACTCGATATCCTCACCCTTCTTGCCGATCACGACGCCTGGACGCGAACTGAAAATCGTCAGACGCGCGTTCTTTGCAGGACGCTCGATCACAACGCGGCTCACCGACGCGTTCTTCAGCTTCTTCTTCAGGTATTCGCGAACGCCGATGTCTTCCTTCAGCATCCCCGCAAACTGGGTGTTGTTCGCGTACCAACGCGACGCCCAGTTACGGCTGACGGCCAGACGGAAGCCAGTCGGATGAATTTTTTGTCCCATCGTGTGACCCCTTAATTCCCGACCGTCACAGTGATGTGACAGGATTGCTTCTCAATGCGGTTACCGCGGCCCTTCGCACGCGCGGTGAAACGCTTCAGCGAGGCCGCCTTGTCGACGTAGATCGTCTTGATCTTCAGTTCGTCGATATCCGCGCCTTCGTTGTGCTCCGCGTTCGCGATCGCCGACAGCACCACCTTCTTGACGAGACCCGCTGCCTTCTTCGGCGAGAACGTCAGAATGTTCAGTGCCTTGTCGACCGGCAAACCGCGAATCTGGTCAGCCACAAGGCGCGTCTTCTGCGCCGAAATGCGGGCACCGCGATGAATTGCTTTCACTTCCATCTTGATTGCCCCTTATTTCCTGGCCTTTTTGTCGGCCACGTGTCCCTTGAACGTACGGGTCAACGCGAATTCGCCGAGCTTGTGGCCGACCATGTTTTCCGACACATACACCGGAACATGCTGACGGCCGTTGTGCACGGCGATCGTCAAGCCGATGAAATCCGGCAGGATCGTCGAACGACGCGACCAGGTCTTGATCGGTTTCTTGTCACGCGAAGCTGCAGCCGCCTCAACCTTCTTCAGCAAATGGGCGTCGCAGAACGGACCTTTTTTAACAGAACGTGCCATTGCCTACTCCTTAACGCTTGTGACGGCGCTGGACGATCATCGTCGTCGTGCGCTTGTTGCGACGCGTGCGGAAGCCCTTCGTCGGCGTGCCCCACGGGCTCACCGGATCGCGACCCGCCGCCGTACGACCCTCACCACCACCGTGTGGGTGGTCGATCGGGTTCATTGCAACGCCGCGGACCGTCGGACGGATACCGCGCCAACGATTCGCACCAGCCTTGCCGATCTGGCGCAGGCTGTGTTCCTCGTTGCCGACTTCACCGATCGTTGCACGACATTCGATATGCACGCGGCGGATTTCACCCGAGCGCAGACGAACCTGCGCATACGTGCCCTCGCGAGCCAGCAGCATCGCCGACGCACCGGCCGAGCGCGCGATTTGCGCCCCCTTGCCCGGCAGCATTTCAACACAGTGAATGGTCGTACCCACCGGAATATTGCGGATTGGCAGCGTATTGCCTGCGCGAATCGGCGCTTCCGAGCCCGACAACAGTTGCGCGCCAACCATCACACCCTTCGGCGCGATAATGTAGCGGCGCTCGCCGTCGGCATAGCACAACAGGGCAATGTTCGCGCTACGGTTCGGGTCATATTCGAGACGCTCGACCTTCGCCGGGATACCGTCCTTGTTGCGACGGAAATCGACCACGCGATAGTGATGCTTGTGACCGCCGCCCTTGTGGCGCGTCGTGATATGACCATTATTGTTGCGGCCAGCCGTAGAGCTTTGCTTATCGAGCAGCGCCGCGTACGGCTTGCCCTTGTGCAGTTCCTTGTTGACCACCTTCACCATCGCACGACGGCCAGGCGAAGTCGGTTTGAGCTTAACGAGTGCCATGATTACTTGGCCTCCGCTTCAAAGTTGATTTCCTGGCCCGGCTTCAGGTTCACGTACGCCTTGCGTACGTCCTTGCGGCGGCCCATGAAACGGCCAAAGCGCTTGGCTTTGCCCTTCACGTTCAGCACGTTGACCGAATCCACTTCGACCTTGAACAACAATTCGACTGCCGCCTTGACTTCCTGCTTCGTGGCGTCCGGCGCAATGTCGAATACGACTTGCTCGTTCTTGTCGGCCACCAGCGTCGCCTTCTCAGAGATCACCGGCGCGAGCAGAACCTGCATCAAACGATGATCGTTCTTGCGCATTTCGCTCATGACAGCAACTCCTCGATCTGGGCGACCGCAGCTTTCGTGACCAGCACTTTCTTGAAGTAGATCAGCGACAACGGGTCGGCATAACGCGGCTCGACAACCGCCACATGCGGCAGGTTGCGCGACGCGAGGTACAGGTTCTCGTCAACGGTATCGGTGATCACGAGCACCGACTCGAGCCCCATGGCCTTGAACTTGGCCGCCAGCAGCTTGGTCTTCGGCGCCTCGAGCTTGATGTCGTCAACGACCGACAGCCGGCCTTCGCGGGCAAGCTGCGACAGAATCGAGCAGACGCCAGCGCGAAACATCTTCTTATTGACCTTCTGGCCGAAGTTTTCTTCCGGCGAGTTCGGGAAGATACGGCCACCGCCGCGCCACAATGGGCTCGACGACATCCCAGCGCGGGCGCGGCCCGTGCCCTTCTGGCGCCACGGCTTCTTCGTCGTGTGCTTGACTTGCTCGCGATCCTTCTGCGCACGGTTACCGCTGCGCGCGTTCGCCTGGTACGCGACGACAATCTGGTGGATCAGCGCTTCATTGTAATCACGACCGAACACGACGTCCGACGCGTTCACACCCGCGCTTTCCTGACCTTGGTCGTTCAGGAGCTTCAGTTCCATTGTCACGCCCCCTTCTTCGCGCGAGCCTTAACGGCCGGCGTCACGAAAACTTTGCCGCCCTTGGCGCCCGGCACCGCACCTTTGACGAGGATAAGCTTGCGCTCCGCGTCGATACGTGCGATCTCGAGATTCTGCGTGGTGGTCTTCACATCACCGAGGTGACCGGTCATGCGCTTACCCGGGAACACACGCCCCGGATCCTGCGCCATACCGATCGAGCCCGGCACGTTGTGCGAACGCGAGTTACCGTGCGACGCGCGACCCGAACCGAAGTTGTAGCGCTTGATCGTACCGGCATAGCCCTTACCGATGGACACGCCCTGCACGTCGACCTTCTGACCCACTTCGAACAAGTCGACATCGATCACTGCGCCCGGCGACAGCTCGACCGCCTTGTCGGTTTCGATGCGGAATTCCTTCAGGATTTCGCCGGCCTGAACACCGGCTTTGGCGAGATGACCGGCCAGCGGCTTGGTCACACGCGACGCGCGACGCTCGCCGAAAGCAACCTGCACGGCCGTATAACCGTCCGTTTCAACGGACTTGATCTGCGTCACGCGGTTGTCCGACACGTCCAGTACGGTGACGGGAATCGAATCACCGTCAGCCGTGAAAATACGGGTCATTCCAACCTTGCGACCTACGAGTCCAAGGCTCATCGTTTTCTCCATTCCCGACTGCGATTGGTCAGGGCTGATTACGAAACACCGGCGACCAGGGAAAGGCTGACGCCCACCTGTCACACGGCTTTTTAACGCAAATACGCGAAAAGCCTAGCATTGTAGCAAGGCTTTTCGTTTTTTGCAAGCAATCAATGACTTAGGCGCACCAAGCCATCGCCGTGCATGGCGCGCCGCAAAGCCGCGTTACTGCAGCTTGATTTCGACGTCGACACCCGCCGGCAAATCGAGCTTCATGAGCGCGTCCACGGTCTTATCCGTCGGGTCGACGATGTCCAGCAAGCGCAGGTGCGTGCGGATTTCCAGCTGATCGCGCGACGTCTTATTCACGTGCGGCGAACGCAGGATGTCAAAGCGCTGGATGCGCCGCGGCAGCGGGATCGGGCCGACGAGGATCGCGCCGGTGCGCTGTACCGTCTCGAAAATCTGCCGCGCCGATTGATCGACCAGCTTGTAGTCGAAAGCTTTCAGGCGGATACGGATTTTCTGCTTTTGCATGACATTTCCTGTAAAGAGCGAGGCGATATTGCATCGCCATAACCAAAGAACGTGAAGCAGGCCCCCGATCGGGAAACGGGCAGCCCGCTCCGGACACTACAACGTACCGCTACAGCAAACCAGCGATTTTACTCAATGATCTTGGCGACGACACCGGCGCCGACGGTACGGCCACCTTCGCGGATCGCAAAACGCAGACCTTCTTCCATCGCGATCGGCGCGATCAACTTGACCGTGATCGACACGTTGTCACCCGGCATCACCATTTCCTTGCCCTCTGGCAACGAGATCGAGCCGGTCACGTCCGTCGTGCGGAAGTAGAACTGCGGCCGGTAGTTGTTGAAGAACGGCGTATGACGACCGCCCTCTTCCTTGCTCAGCACGTACACTTCCGCCGTGAAGCCCGTGTGCGGCTTGATCGTACCCGGCTTGGCCAGCACCTGACCACGCTCCACATCCTCACGCTTGGTGCCACGCAGCAGGATGCCCACGTTGTCCCCGGCCTGACCCTGGTCCAGCAGCTTGCGGAACATCTCCACGCCCGTGCACGTCGTCTTCGTCGTGTCACGGATGCCCACGATCTCGATTTCCTCGCCGACCTTGATCACCCCGCGCTCCACGCGCCCCGTGACCACCGTGCCTCGACCCGAGATCGAGAACACGTCTTCCACCGGCATCAGGAACGTGCCATCCACCGCACGCTCCGGCGTCGGAATGTACGTGTCCAGCGCATCGGCCAGGCTCAGGATCGCCGCTTCGCCCAGCTCGCCCTTATCCCCTTCCAGCGCCAGCTTCGCCGAGCCCTTGATAATCGGCGTATCGTCGCCCGGGAACTCGTACTTGGACAGCAGCTCGCGCACTTCCATTTCCACCAGCTCGAGCAGCTCCGCGTCGTCCACCATGTCGCACTTGTTCAGGAACACGATGATGTACGGCACGCCCACCTGACGCGCCAGCAGAATGTGCTCACGCGTTTGCGGCATCGGGCCGTCTGCGGCCGATACCACCAAGATTGCGCCGTCCATCTGCGCCGCGCCCGTGATCATGTTCTTCACGTAGTCCGCGTGACCCGGGCAGTCCACGTGCGCATAGTGACGCTGCTCTGTCTCGTACTCGATGTGCGCCGTGTTGATCGTGATGCCACGGGCCTTCTCTTCCGGCGCCGCGTCAATCTCGTCGTACTTCTTCGCTTCGCCGCCAAACTTCGACGACAGCACCGTCGCGATTGCCGCCGTCAGCGTGGTCTTGCCATGGTCAACGTGACCGATCGTGCCCACGTTCACGTGCGGCTTGGTCCGTTCAAATTTACCTTTAGCCATGTTTCTCTTCTTTCAATAGTGGTTCGTGAATGAGTTTGCTGACCGATCACTTCGCTTTCGCGTTGATGATCGCATCAGCCACGTTACGCGGAGCCTCGGCATAGTGCTTGAACTCCATCGTGTACGTCGCACGGCCTTGCGTCAGCGAGCGCAGCGACGTCGAATAGCCGAACATTTCCGACATCGGCACTTCCGCGCGGACGATCTTGCCGCCGCCGACCATGTCTTCCATGCCCTGCACGATGCCACGACGGCCCGATAGGTCGCCCATCACATTGCCCATGTACTCTTCCGGCGTTTCGACTTCGACGGCCATCATCGGCTCGAGAATCACCGGATTCGCCCGGCGCATCGCTTCCTTGAACGCCATCGAGCCGGCCATCCGGAACGCGTTTTCGTTCGAGTCCACGTCGTGGTACGAACCGAACGTCAGATGCACCTTCACGTCGACGACCGGGAAACCGGCCAGCACGCCGCTCTTGAGCGTTTCCTGGATACCCTTGTCGACCGCGGGGATGTACTCGCGCGGAATCACGCCACCCTTGATCTCGTCAAGGAATTCATAGCCCTTGCCTTGCTCGTTCGGCTCCAGCGTGATCACCGCATGGCCGTATTGGCCGCGACCGCCGGACTGCTTGACGAACTTGCCTTCGACGTCCGCCGCCGAGCTGCGGATCGTTTCGCGATACGCAACCTGCGGCTTGCCGACCGTCGCCTCGACGTTGAATTCGCGCCTCATCCGATCGACCAGGATTTCCAGGTGCAATTCGCCCATGCCCGAGATGATCGTCTGGCCCGATTCCTCGTCGGTCTTGACACGGAACGACGGATCCTCCTGCGCCAGGCGGTTCAGCGCGATGCCCATCTTTTCCTGGTCGGCCTTCGTCTTCGGCTCGACGGCCTGCGAAATCACCGGCTCCGGGAACACCATACGTTCGAGCACGATCGGGTTGGCCGGATCGCACAGCGTGTCACCGGTGGTCGCCTCCTTCAGGCCGACCGCGGCGGCAATGTCGCCAGCGCGCACTTCTTTGATTTCCTCGCGCTGGTTCGCGTGCATTTGCAGAATCCGTCCGACGCGCTCCTTCTTGCCCTTCGTCGAGTTCAGCACGGTATCGCCAGAATTGACGACGCCCGAATACACGCGGAAGAAAATCAATTGGCCAACGAACGGGTCCGTCATGATCTTGAACGCGAGCGCCGAGAATTTCTCGTCGTCGGATGCGTTGCGCTCTGCACCCTCACCGCTCTCGGTCTCGCCCTTGACCGGCGGAATGTCAACCGGCGACGGCAGGAAGTCGATCACCGCGTCCAGCATGCGTTGCACGCCCTTGTTCTTGAATGCGGTCCCGCACAGCATCGGCTGGATTTCGCAGGCGATCGTGCGATCGCGCAGCGCCTTGACGATCTCGGCTTCAGTCAGCGCTTCGCCACCGAGATACTTTTCCATCAGCGTCTCGCTCGCCTCGGCCGCCGACTCGATCATCTTCTCGCGCCACTCGTTACACGTGTCCACGAGTTCAGCCGGAATGTCGGCATATTCGAACTTCGTTCCTTGCGACGCGTCGTCCCAAATGATCGCCTTCATCTTCAACAGGTCGACGACACCCCTGAACGACTCCTCCGCACCGATCGGCACGACGATCGGCACCGGGTTGGCCTTCAGGCGCGTCTTCAACTGGTCATACACTTTGAAGAAGTTTGCGCCGGTACGGTCCATCTTGTTCACGAACGCGAGCCGCGGCACCTTGTACTTATTGGCCTGACGCCACACGGTTTCCGACTGCGGCTGCACGCCACCGACCGCGCAGTACACCATGCACGCGCCATCGAGCACGCGCATCGAGCGCTCGACCTCGATCGTGAAGTCCACGTGTCCCGGCGTGTCGATGATGTTGATGCGGTGTTCCGGGTAGTTGTTACCCATGCCTTTCCAGAACGCCGTCGTTGCAGCGGACGTGATCGTGATGCCACGTTCCTGCTCCTGCTCCATCCAGTCCATCGTCGCGGCACCATCGTGCACTTCGCCGATCTTGTGGTTCACACCAGTGTAAAACAGGATGCGCTCGGTCGTCGTCGTTTTGCCGGCGTCGATGTGAGCGCTGATACCGATATTACGGTAACGCTCGATAGGAGTCTTACGAGCCACTTTAATCTCTCAAGAGGATTGCGCAGCGGGAGAACCGCAATGCGCCTTAACACAAACGGGCGAGGCGCTTCGGAAGCGCACCCGCCCGGAATTTCCTTCTCCGTTTACCAGGCTTTCCAGCCTAAACGGCCGTTAGAAACGGAAATGCGAGAAAGCTCTGTTCGCTTCCGCCATCCGGTGCACTTCGTCGCGCTTCTTCATCGCGCCGCCCCGACCTTCCGCGGCCTCGAGCAGCTCACCGGCCAGGCGCAGCGCCATCGACTTCTCGCTACGCTTTTTCGCGGCCTCACGCAACCAGCGCATCGCCAATGCCATACGACGCGACGGGCGCACTTCGACCGGAACCTGGTAGTTCGCACCTCCAACGCGGCGGCTTTTCACTTCAACCACCGGCTTCACGTTGCTCAGCGCGACAGTGAACACTTCCAGGGGGTCCTTGCCGGCCTTACCCTGGATTTGCTCGAAAGCCCCGTACACGATGCGTTCGGCCACTGACTTCTTGCCCGACAGCATCAGTACGTTCATGAATTTTGCAACATCAACATTACCGAACTTCGGGTCCGGCAATATTTCCCGCTTGGGGACTTCGCGACGACGCGGCATTTCTGTTCCTTTGACTGTTCAGTTGGAGCGGTTGCTTTCCCCACCCCGCGGCCACCAACTAACCCGATCCATCTCACGACTAACCAGCTTGGCCGGGTGACCACTTACTCGATAGCGCCGACCGATCCGGCACCACCGCCTTTGCATCGATGGACGATGCAGCTTACTTACCCGCCTTGGCGCGCTTCGCACCGTACTTCGAGCGGGCCTGCTTACGGTCCTTGACGCCTTGCGTGTCGAGCGAGCCGCGCACCATGTGGTAACGCACACCCGGCAAGTCCTTGACCCGGCCGCCGCGAATCAGCACGACCGAGTGCTCCTGCAGGTTGTGGCCTTCACCACCGATGTACGAGATGACCTCGAAGCCGTTCGTCAAGCGAACCTTCGCGACCTTACGAAGCGCCGAATTCGGCTTTTTTGGCGTCGTCGTGTACACACGAGTGCACACACCGCGACGCTGCGGACAGTCCTGCAAGGCCGGGCTCTTGCTCTTCACATGCTCCGAAGTGCGGCCTTTGCGAACCAATTGATTGATGGTTGGCATTGTTGATTCCTGGAAATAGATAAAACCGGACGACGCAGGCCCGGGCAAGCGGACCTGAATGGTTGCACGCACGCCACCCGATGAACCGACACCCGAATATCGGCGGCGATAGTGCCGCGCCCGCCATGCTAACAATCGGCCGGCCCACAATGACACAGAGGGCGACCAGCGATGCGAGCGCATTTGCGCCGAATACCGGAACCTGGCATAGTAATCCAAAATTTGCAAGTACGTCAACAGGTTGCATGCATTAGATCACGCCGGCGGAGCGACTACCGCCGTCAGTCGTCGCTGATCACGTCGAGCAGCTCGTCACCGAAGCGCTCGAATTTGCGCGCGCCCAGGCCCGGTACGCCGCGCAACTCATCGAGTGAAACCGGCGCGCTGCGGGCCAGTTCGGCTAGCGTCGCATCGTGGAAAATCACGTAGGCCGGCACGCCGTCGGCCTTAGCCGTCTCGCTACGCCAGGCGCGCAACCGGTCCCAGCACGCACGCTGGCGCGGCGACATGCCAGCGGTCGGATCGGTGCGCTCGCCGCGACGCGCGCCATCCGCCTCGCGCACCCGTTTGGGTTTGGCATACCGGCGCAGCGTGACGCTACGCTCCCCCTTCAACACCGGCTTGCTCGCCTGCGTGAGCACCAGTACGCCATGGCCTGCGTGATCGACCGCAAGCAGGCCTAGCGCAATCAACTGGCGAAAAATCGCCCGCCATTGCGCCTCTGACAACGCCGCGCCGACACCAAAGGTGCTCAACGCGTCGTGCCTCCGTTGCTTGACGCGTTCAGTTGCATTGCCGCGCAATATGTCGATCAGGTGGCCCGCGCCAAATCCAAAGCCGCTGGCCCGCTGCACGCGGTACACGCACGAGAGCGCCATCTGCGCCTCGCGAGTGCCGTCCCAGGTTGCCGGCGGCTCCAAGCACGTATCACAGTTGCCACATGGCTGGCCCGTTTCGCCAAAATAGCCGAGCAGATGCACGCGCCGGCATCCGGCCGTCTCGCACAATCCAAGCAACGCATCGAGCTTCGCCGTTTGCACGCGCTTGTGCAGTTCGTCGGCCTCGGACTCGTCGATCATCTTGCGCTGTTGCACAACGTCGCCCAGCCCGTAGGCCATCCACGCGTTGGACGCGAGGCCATCGCGGCCGGCCCGGCCGGTTTCCTGATAGTAGCCTTCGATGCTCTTGGGCAGATCCAGATGCGCGACAAAGCGCACGTCCGGCTTGTCAATCCCCATTCCGAACGCGATCGTCGCGCACATCACGACGCCCTCCTCGCGCTGGAAGACCTGCTGGTGCCGCTGGCGAAGCTGAGCGTCCATGCCGGCGTGATACGGCAACGCGCGCAGCCCCTGCTGCACCAGCCAGTCGGCCGTCTCCTCGACCTTGCGCCGCGACAGGCAATAGACGATGCCCGAATCGGTGGTACCGTCAACGTTGGTGTGCTCGGCCCGGATAAAGTCGAGTAGTTGCACACGCGCGTTGTCCTTCTCGACGATCCGGTAACGAATGTTCGGCCGGTCGAAACTCGAAATGAACACCCGAGCGTTGTTCAGCGCGAGCCGCTCGATGATTTCCTCGCGCGTGAGCGCGTCTGCCGTCGCGGTCAACGCGATGCGGGGCACCTGCGGGAAACGCTCGTGCAGCGCGGATAGCTGCATGTATTCGGGCCGAAAATCATGGCCCCACTGCGACACGCAGTGGGCTTCGTCGATCGCAAACAACCCTATCCGGCTGCGCGCGAGCAGTTCCAGGAACCGCTCCGTCAGCAGTCGCTCCGGTGCAACGTACAACAATTGCAACTCACCACGCGTGAACGCGCGCTCGGTTGCCGCCGCCTCGGCTGCGGTGAGCGCCGAGTTCACGTAGGCCGCCCGCACCCCCGCCTCGGTCAACGCCGCGACCTGGTCCTGCATCAACGCGATCAGCGGCGACACCACGATGCCAGCGCCCAGGCCGGCTTCGTGGCGCACCAGCGCGGGAATCTGATAGCACAACGACTTGCCGCCACCGGTGGGCATCAGCACGAGGCTGTCGTGCCCCGCTGCGACATGTTCGACGATATCGGCCTGCGGCCCGCGAAACGCCGGATAGCCGAAGACCTCTTTAAGCAACGCAAGACAGCGGGACATGCAACTCCATGGATGGGAACGGCACGCAGCGTGCGCGTTCAGATCCGTGCATTTTAACAACCGCGCGCGGGCAGCGATATCGCCTCGATGGCCAATGAAGGATACCGCTCAGTAGGAGTCACTTAGACGGCTCGGCGCGCCGGGCCCGCGTCGGCCCCGGCATGATCAGCCCCAGCTCTTGCTGCAGTGCCTGCAAATATCGTCCGCGCAGGAAGCGGCATTCCTGCTTGAGCATGCCATAGAGGATGAAATCCGTGCCGTCTCCGGCGCCCTCGCGCATGATACCTTCACGCCGAAAACCCAGGTGCTCGTCGAGCCGCTGCGCACGCAGGTTATCCGTGCGCACCAGCCCCGTCACCCGCCGGCAGTTGAGCACCACGAACGGATACAGAAAAACCGCTGACAGAAACGCCGGCGTCAGCAGATGACGCGACTCCAGCATCGCGCAGTGCATCAGCACGTTCGGGCCGTTGTATCCCTGGTACACCACGCCGGCCACGATATGGTCGTCTTTTTCGAGCCCAATCGTCGTGCAGTCATTGTAGCTCGCCTCGCCCGTTGCCGCGGCGACAAAGCGCATGACCTCGTCGCTACGGTGATACACAATTCGTCGCATAATCGGGTCCAAACAGCGGATCAGGTTGGCAATGGAATGCCGAATTGCTGCAGCGTCGGATTCACGTTATCGGCAAACTTCTCCTGATTCTGCTTCTTGTGCACCGCTTCGACGATCGCCGACACAATCGTCGCGATCACACCGGCAATTTCGCCAATCGGCCCGAGTGCATCGAGCACCGTCGATACCGCGCTGACGATCCCAGCAACCGCTTCACCCGCCACGTTGCCCACGACGCGGGCAGCGGTCGTCGCAATCTTGGTGGCGACCTCACCCGTTTCCGCCGCGGCCTCACCAGCCGCACCGGCGCCACGGGCAACCCATGAGCCGACGTCCTTGGTGCCCTTGACCGCGTCCTTGATTGTGTCGATGATGTCGGTCGGGTTCGCGCTGGACGATCCGCTGCCGCTGGAATCGGCCCCTTCGGCGCCGCTCGACGCCGCGCCACCGCCCGCCTTCTCGAACAGCTGCGCAAGACTCTCCATTTCCGGCGGCAAGTTCTTCTTTAGGTATTCACCCACGGCCGGATCCTTTGCCAGTGTCTGGATGTCCTGCGAGAGCGCTTTGACCGTCTCATCGACGTTGCGTAAATGATCGCTGCCGCCGGCCTGCACGTTGATCAGCGTCTGCATCAGCTTGCACATAACCGCGGCCTTCTGCTCCGCCGTGTAATTGCCGGGGTGAGCGAAGATGTCCTGATTCAGTGTACTGATATCGGTATTAGCCGTGATGTTTTTCAGGCCTGCATCTTTCAAGAAACTCAAGTCGGATTGTTGGTCCGTCGGCGCCTCATCCTTGATAAAGCTCGTCAGATTGTCATCGTTGATCAGGTTATCGGCCTTGTTCGTCGCCTTGTCAACGCCGGCGCGGTCAATCGCGTCGAACCCGCCGTTGGTCGACAGCGCCTTTGCGGCACTCTTCAGGGCATCGCTGAACCCCTCGTTGTTCTGCAGATTGGCAACCTGCTCCTTGGTCGCCACCATACCGCCGCCCTTTCCGCCGTTGTAGCTATGGTTCTTGCCACCGGCATCCTGATGACCCGTGGACTGGCCGGTGATCGCGATGTAGGCTTGCAGCAGCGCAGCCGAGCGCGCCGTTGCCAGCGAATCGGAATCGGCGTCTGGGTGCTTCTTCATATACTCCTGGATATTGTTATCGGCCTGTTCCAGATTTTTATGAACCGAGTTTAGAAAGTCGCCCATTTTTCCCTGATCGACCGTTCCATCATCCTTCAACGCACCGGTTCGCTGCAGTGCACTCTTGAGCGATGGATTGTCGTTGACATACTGCAGCGCGGCTTGCTTCATCTCATCGGTGGCCCCGTCAACTTGGCCGCTCAGAATCTGCATCGCCGCAATCGGGCGCTCCAACTGGATGCACTGATCGGCCGAGGCCATGTCGTTCCACTTCGATAAGTCATCACCTTCGTACTGGTCAATGAAATTATCGAGGGCGGCATACTTCGGATTGCCTTGAATAAACTCCTCATCACAACCACATTCTGTCGTGTCGGTATCCGTGTCCGCCCCGTCTACGATGGTCGAATCGTCGTCTGACCAATCCTGCTCGTCGTTGACGGTAACGAACGGCGCGCGGATCACAAAGGTGCGGGTTCCGAAGGCTGATGTATCCGATTTCGCGCTGCTCGACGGCGTATTCGATTCGGTGCCAGACGGGTTCGCTTTGGTGCCATCATGCGCTGTCTGCGCCGGGGGAGCCCATGTGTCGGTCTCCGAGTCGCTGTCGTCGACATCGGAGTCTTCCCACTCCGAATCTAGGTAGGACAGCCCCAACAGGCTTAAGTGGGGCGGGAGTTTATCACTCTGTACGTCCAACTTGTCACTCTTGGCGTCGGCTTCAGGCATTTGCAGTCCCGTGTTGAGCCATGGGCCACTCCACTGCTGCACTAAGGTATTCATCGAGTTTGGCTCCTCTCGGTGGCGCGCCAGCAACAGTGGTGCGCAAGACATGCCCTGAACGGGGCAACGGATCGTGAATCGATTATCAGCATGTCGCCGAACCAGGCTCCGGAAACTGCGAACTGCCGTGGCTTGATGCGAATCCCTGTCTCGCCCTATGTGACAGTTGGCGTCCGCCGCCTTGAAGACCCTGGCAGGCCGGATGCCAACTGCACTCCAACTTCCAATTGTCGACCGATGTCCGCTGACCCTGACCCTGATCCCCTACCTCCTACCTCCTACCTCCTACCTCCTACCTCCTACCTCCTACCCCCTACCCCCTACCTTCCTATCTCCTACCCCGTGCCCCCTGCCCCCTGCCTCTAATCTCCAACCGCTGAACGTTCCCGTCGATCCACACAAAGACAAAACCCCACGCACTCTCGTACGTGGGGTTTATTGTTCAACCATCGGGCGCCGCAGACTTACAGTCTACTGACACGCGGACACCTGACCAGGCACACTGTCATGCGGTCACGAGAGGCTGCCGGCGCCGTCAACCCGGCGCCGGCAGCATGCGTCACTCGTTTTCCGAATGCGGATGCTCGACCGGCGTTTCCGGCGTGGCGAAGTCGAATGGGCTCGCGTGCTCTTCCTCTGCCGCAATCTGCTCGAAACGCTCGCGATCCGCCGTCTCCTTGCTCTTGCGCGCCTTGTGGAACGCAAGCCCCGTACCGGCCGGGATCAGGCGACCGACGATCACGTTCTCCTTCAGACCACGCAGGTCGTCGCGCTTGCCCATGATCGCGGCTTCGGTCAGCACGCGCGTCGTCTCCTGGAACGATGCGGCCGAGATGAACGAATCGGTCGACAGCGACGCCTTCGTGATACCCAGCAGCACGTTCTCGTAGGTTGCCGGCCGCTTGTCTTCCGCGATCATCCGGTCGTTCTCGTCGAGCATGTCGGAACGCTCGACTTGTTCGCCCGGGATGAACCGCGTATCGCCGTTGTCAACGATTTGCACGCGGCGCAGCATCTGGCGCACAATCACTTCAATGTGCTTGTCGTTGATCTTCACGCCCTGCAAGCGATACACGTCCTGCACTTCATCAACGATGTAGCGCGACAGCGCCTCGACGCCCTGCAAGCGCAGGATGTCGTGCGGATCGGCCGGCCCGTCCACGATCATCTCGCCCTTGTTGACAACCTGGCCATCGTGCACAAGCACCTGCTTTTCCTTCGCGATCAGGAATTCGTGCTGACTGCCGTCCAGATCCGTGATGACCAGGCGCTGCTTGCCCTTCGTGTCCTTGCCGAACGACACCGTCCCGGTGACTTCCGCCAGGATGCCCGCATCCTTCGGCGAACGCGCCTCGAACAACTCGGCAACCCGTGGCAGACCGCCGGTAATGTCACGCGTCTTCTGCGACTCGGTCGGAATCCGCGCCAGCACTTCACCGACTTGGACTTGCTGACCATCCTTTACCGTGATCAGCGCACCGACCTGGAAGCCGATCTGCACCGCATGCTCGGTTCCCGGAATCTTCACTTCATCGCCGGTCGCATCGAGCAGCTTCACTTGCGGACGCACGCTCTTGGACGACTGCGAGCCGCGGCGCTTGGAGTCGATCACGACGAGCGTTGACAGGCCGGTCACTTCGTCGATCTGCTTCGCGACGGTCACGCCCTCTTCGACGTTCTCGAACTTCACCGTGCCACCGTACTCGGTGATGATCGGACGCGTCATCGGGTCCCACGTCGCGAGCTGCGTACCGGCCTTGATCTGCACGCCGTCCAGCTGCAGCAGCGTCGCACCGTACGGAATCTTATGGCGTTCGCGCTCGCGGCCGTGGTCGTCCGCGATGACCACTTCGCCGGAGCGCGAAATGACGATCTGCTCGCCCTTCGCGTTCGTGACATAGCGCATCGTCGCGGTGAAGCGCGCGGTACCGTTGGACTTCGCCTCGACGCTAGAGGCCACCGCCGCGCGCGAAGCCGCACCACCGATGTGGAACGTGCGCATCGTCAGCTGCGTACCCGGCTCGCCGATCGACTGCGCGGCGATCACGCCGACCGCCTCGCCCACGTTCACCAGCGAGCCGCGTCCCAGGTCGCGACCATAGCACTTCGCGCACAACCCGTAGCGCGTTTCGCAGGTCAACGGCGTGCGCACGCGCACTTCATCGATACCGAGGCGCTCGATCTCCTCGACCGCGGTTTCATCCAGCAGCGTGCCCGATTCGTACAGCGTCTCCTGGGTTTCCGGATCGACGACATCGGCCACCGCGACGCGGCCGAGAATCCGGTCGCGCAGTGCCTCGACGACTTCACCGCCTTCGACCAGCGCCTTCATTGCCACGCCCTGGCTGGTGCCGCAATCGTCCTCGACCACCACTAGGTCCTGCGTCACGTCGACCAAACGACGGGTCAGGTAGCCCGAGTTCGCCGTCTTCAACGCAGTATCCGCCAAACCCTTACGTGCACCGTGCGTCGAGATGAAGTACTGCAGCACGTTCAGGCCTTCGCGGAAGTTCGCGGTAATCGGCGTCTCGATGATCGAGCCATCCGGCTTGGCCATCAGCCCACGCATGCCCGCCAATTGGCGAATCTGCACCGCCGAACCACGGGCACCGGAGTCCGCCATCATGTAGATCGAGTTGAACGACTCCTGGCGCGTCTCGTTGCCGCCGCGGTCTATCACCGGTTCGGTCGACAGCTGCTCCATCATCGCCTTGCCGACCGACTCGGACGTCGCCGACCAGATGTCAACCACGTTGTTGTAGCGTTCCTGCGCGGTGACCAGACCTGACATGTACTGGCGATCGTATTCCTTGACCTTTTTGGCGGCCTCGCCCACGATCGTTTCCTTTTGCGGCGGCACGAGCATGTCGTCGACGCAGATCGAGATCCCGGCACGCGTGGCCAGCCGGAATCCGGACTGCATCAGCTGGTCGGCGAAGATCACTGTCTCGCGCAGGCCGCAACGGCGGAAGGCCGTGTTAATCAGCCGCGAAATCTCCTTCTTCTTCAGCGGCTTGTTCAGCACGCTGAACGGCAGGCCCGGCGGCAGGATCTCCGACAAGATCGCACGGCCGACGGTGGTCGCATATAGCGAGACCTTCGGCACAAACTTCGGCGCACCGTCGGAGCGATCCTCGTTGACCACCATCTCGGTGATCCGCACGTTCACGCGCGAGGCCAACTCCACTTCTTTGTTCTCATACGCTCGCAGGACTTCTCCCACGCCGGTGAAGGTCATCCCTTCACCCTTCGCATTGATCGCTTCGCGCGTCGCGTAGTACAGGCCCAGCACGATATCCTGCGACGGCACGATCGACGGATCGCCGTTGGCCGGGAACAACACGTTGTTGGACGCGAGCATCAGCGTGCGCGCCTCCATCTGCGCCTCGAGCGACAGCGGCACGTGCACGGCCATCTGGTCGCCGTCGAAGTCGGCGTTGAACGCCGCACACACAAGCGGGTGCAGTTGGATTGCCTTGCCTTCGATCAGTACCGGCTCGAACGCCTGAATCCCCAGGCGGTGCAGCGTCGGCGCGCGGTTCAGCATCACCGGGTGCTCGCGGATCACCTCTTCGAGGATGTCCCACACGACCGGCGTCTGGCTTTCAACTTCCTTCTTTGCCGCCTTGATCGTCGTCGCGACGCCCATCACCTCGAGTTTGTTGAAGATGAACGGCTTGAACAACTCGAGCGCCATCAGCTTCGGCAAGCCACACTGGTGGAGCTTGAGCGTCGGACCGACGACGATCACGGAGCGGCCCGAGTAATCGACGCGCTTGCCGAGCAGGTTCTGGCGGAAGCGGCCGCCCTTGCCCTTGATCATGTCGGCAAGCGACTTCAGCGGCCGCTTATTGGCGCCGGTCATCGCCTTGCCGCGGCGTCCATTGTCGAGCAATGAGTCTACCGCTTCCTGCAACATCCGCTTCTCGTTGCGCACGATGATCTCGGGCGCCTTCAGTTCAAGCAGACGCTTCAACCGGTTGTTACGGTTGATCACGCGACGATACAGGTCGTTCAGGTCCGACGTCGCGAACCGGCCGCCGTCCAGCGGCACCAGCGGACGCAACTCCGGCGGCAGCACCGGCAGCACCTCGAGAATCATCCAGTCCGGCTTGATGCCCGAACGCTGGAATGCCTCGAGCACCTTCAGGCGCTTCGCGTACTTCTTGATCTTCGCTTCGGAGCCGGTGTTCTTCAGCTCGGTGCGAAGCTGCTCGACCTGCGCATCGATGTCGATCGAGCGCAGCAGCTCGCGCACACCTTCCGCGCCCATTTCGGCGCGGAACTCATCACCGTACTCTTCGACCTTATTGTAGTAATCCTCTTCGGTCATGATCTGCCGCGCCTTAAGCGGCGTCATGCCCGGATCGATCACGACATAGGCTTCGAAGTACAGCACGCGCTCGATGTCGCGCAATGTCATGTCGAGCACCATGCCCAGGCGCGACGGCAGCGACTTCAGGAACCAGATGTGCGCGACCGGCGAGGCAAGCTCGATATGGCCCATGCGCTCGCGGCGCACCTTCGCGAGCGTCACCTCGACGCCACACTTCTCGCAGATTACGCCGCGGTGCTTCAAGCGCTTGTACTTACCGCACAAGCACTCGTAGTCCTTGATTGGGCCGAAGATCTTCGCGCAGAACAAACCATCGCGCTCCGGCTTGAACGTGCGGTAGTTGATGGTCTCCGGCTTCTTCACTTCACCGAACGACCACGACCGAATCTTGTCCGGCGAGGCCAGACCGATCTTGATCGCATCAAAAACTTCTTCTTGTTGGACTTGCTTGAATAGATCGAGCAAAGCTTTCATCGCTTCTCTCCAGTAGTCCGATTAGTTCCGGTCCAGGTCGATATCGATACCGAGCGACCGGATTTCCTTCACCAGCACGTTGAACGACTCCGGCATCCCCGCGTCGATCACGTGGTCGCCCTTCACGAGGTTCTCGTACACCTTCGTGCGACCCGTCACGTCGTCCGACTTCACCGTCAGCATTTCTTGCAACACGTACGATGCGCCATACGCCTCGAGCGCCCACACTTCCATTTCCCCAAAGCGCTGGCCGCCGAACTGCGCCTTGCCGCCCAACGGCTGCTGCGTCACCAGCGAGTATGGGCCGGTCGAGCGCGCGTGCATCTTGTCGTCGACCAGGTGGTGCAGCTTCAGCATGTGCATGTAGCCGACTGTCACCGGGCGCTCGAACGCCTCGCCCGTGCGCCCGTCGTACAGCGCCACCTGGTTCTTCGACTTCGTCATCCCAAGCTGCTGCGCCACCTCATCTGGGAACGCGAGATCGAGCATGCGCGAAATCTCTTTCTCGTGCGCGCCGTCAAACACCGGCGTCGCGAACGGCACGCCTTCCTTCAGGTTCTGCGCAAGCTCGACGACTTCATCATCGGACATCTCGTCGATCGACTCCGGATGACCCGATTCGTTATAGACCTTCGTCAGGAACGATCGCAGATCCTGCACTAGCGTCGCTTTCTTGGCCTGCAGCATTTCGCCGATACGCCAACCCAAGCCCTTTGCGGCCCAGCCCAAGTGGGTCTCGAGGATCTGGCCGACGTTCATCCGCGACGGCACGCCCAGCGGATTCAGCACGACATCGCACGGACGGCCGTCCGCCATGTATGGCATGTCTTCAACCGGGACGATCTTGGAGACAACACCCTTGTTCCCGTGGCGGCCCGCCATTTTGTCGCCCGGCTGCAAGCGACGCTTGACCGCCAGGTACACCTTGACCATCTTCAGCACGCCCGGGGGCAGTTCATCACCTTGCGTGAGCTTCTTGCGCTTTTCCTCGAACGCGAGGTCGAACTGATGGCGTTTTTGCTCGATCGATTCCTTGATCGCTTCCAGTTGCGCCGCTGCGTCCTCGTCGGCCAGCCGGATGTCGAACCAGTGATAGTGGTCCAGGTCATCCAAGTATTCGCGCGTGATCTTCGCGCCCTTCGCCAGCTTCTTCGGACCGCCGTTCACAACCTTACCGTCGAGCATCCGCGCCAGCCGCTCGAATGCGTCGCCTTCGACGATGCGCAACTGGTCGTTCAAATCCAGCCGATAGCGCTTGAGTTCGTCATCGATGATCTGCTGTGCACGCTTATCGCGCTGGATCCCTTCGCGCGTGAACACTTGCACATCGATCACGGTGCCGGTCATGCCCGACGGCACGCGCAGCGACGTATCCTTCACATCGGATGCCTTCTCGCCGAAGATCGCGCGCAACAGCTTTTCTTCCGGCGTCAGTTGCGTCTCGCCCTTCGGCGTCACCTTGCCGACCAGCACGTCGCCCGCTTCGACTTCGGCGCCGATGTAGACGATGCCCGATTCGTCCAGGCGGCCCAGCTGCACTTCAGCCAGGTTCGAGATGTCGCGCGTGATTTCTTCCGGCCCGAGCTTCGTGTCGCGCGCCACGACATTAAGCTCCTCGATGTGGATCGACGTATAGCGGTCGTCGGCGACGACGCGCTCGGAGATCAGGATCGAGTCCTCGAAGTTGTAGCCGTTCCACGGCGTGAACGCGACCAGCATGTTCTGGCCGAGCGCAAGCTCGCCCAGGTCCGTCGATGCGCCATCGGCGATCACGTCGCCACGCGCGACACGGTCGCCGACCTTCACGATCGGGCGCTGGTTGATGTTCGTGTTCTGGTTCGAGCGCGTGTACTTAATCAGATTGTAGATGTCGACGCCGACCTCACCCGCCACCGCTTCGTCATCGTTCACGCGAATCACCACGCGGCCCGCGTCAACATAGTCCACCACGCCACCACGGAACGCCTGCACCGTCGTGCCGGAGTCCACCGCGGTCGTACGCTCGATACCGGTGCCGACCACCGCTTTTTCCGGTCGCAGGCAAGGCACCGCTTGCCGCTGCATGTTCGAACCCATCAATGCACGGTTTGCGTCATCGTGCTCGAGGAACGGAATCAGCGACGCGGCCACCGACACGATCTGCGACGGCGCGACGTCCATATATTGGATCCGGTCCGGCGTGACCATCAGCGTTTCGCCAGCTTCGCGGGCTGAAACCAGCTCGTCAATCAGCTTGCCTTCATCGTCGATCGCCGCATTCGCCTGCGCGATCACGTACCGACCTTCCTCGATCGCGGACAGGTAGTCGATTTGGTCGGTCACCTTGCCGTCGATCACCTTCCGGTACGGCGTCTCGAGGAAGCCGTATTCGTTCAGGTGCGCGTACAGCGCGAGCGAGTTGATCAGACCAATGTTCGGACCTTCCGGCGTTTCGATCGGACACACGCGGCCGTAGTGGGTCGGGTGCACGTCGCGCACCTCGAAGCCGGCGCGCTCACGCGTCAAGCCGCCCGGTCCCAGCGCGGACACACGCCGCTTGTGCGTGATCTCCGACAGCGGGTTGGTCTGGTCCATAAACTGCGACAGCTGCGACGAGCCGAAGAACTCGCGAATCGCCGACGAAATCGGCTTCGAGTTGATCAGGTCGTGCGGCATCAGGTTCTCGCTCTCGGCCTGGCCGAGACGCTCCTTCACCGCCCGCTCCACGCGCACTAGGCCAGCACGGAACTGGTTTTCGGCCAGCTCGCCGACACAGCGCACGCGGCGGTTGCCGAGGTGGTCGATATCGTCGACCTCGCCCTTGCCGTTGCGCAACTGGACCAGAATCTTAATCGCCGCGAGGATGTCATCGTCGGTCAGCGTCATCGGGCCGTGAATCTCGTCGCGACCGACGCGGCGATTAAACTTCATGCGACCGACCTTCGACAGGTCGTACGCATCCTCGCTATAGAACAGACGGTTGAACAACGCCTCGACCGCTTCCTCCGTCGGCGGCTCACCCGGCCGCATCATCCGGTAGATCGCGATGCGCGCAGCAGTCTTGTCGGTGGTCTCGTCGATACGCAGCGTCGATGAGATGTACGGACCCTGATCCAGATCGTTCGTGTACAACGTCTGGATTTCCTTCACGCTCGCTTCGCGCAGCTTCTCGAGCACGCTCTCGGTGATCTCGTCATTCGCATTGGCGATCACTTCGCCGGTGTCCGCGTCGATCACGTTCTTCGCGAGGACACGACCGATCAGGTAGTCCTCCGGCACCGAGATGTACTTCGTCTTTGCATTCTCGAGGTCGCGGATGTGCTTGGCGTTGATCCGCTTGTCCTTCTGGACAATGACCTTGCCGTCCCGGTCGGCGATGTCAAAGCGCGCGACCTCGCCTCGCAGCCGCTCCGGCACGAATTCCATCTGCGCGCCTTCGTTCATCAACGTGAAGTTGTCGAACACGAAGAAATTCGCCAGGATCTGCTCAGGCGTCAAGCCGATGGCCTTCAACAGAATCGTCACCGGCATCTTGCGGCGACGGTCGACACGGAAGTACAGGATGTCCTTCGGGTCGAACTCGAAGTCCAACCACGAGCCGCGGTATGGGATGATCCGCGCCGAGAACAGCAGCTTACCCGAGCTGTGCGTCTTGCCCTTGTCGTGCTCGAAGAACACGCCCGGCGAGCGGTGCAGCTGCGAGACGATCACGCGCTCGGTGCCATTGATCACGAACGAGCCGGTCGGCGTCATGAGCGGAATCTCGCCCATGTACACTTCCTGTTCCTTGACCTCCTTGACGACCGGCTTACTCGGCGATTCCTTGTCGAGGATCACCAGGCGGACCTTTGCCCGCAACGCGGAACAATAGGTCAGGCCGCGCTGCTGGCACTCCTTGACGTCGAACGCCGGCGACGACAGCGCATAGCTGACGAACTCGAGCCGAGCAAAGCCATTGTGCGAGACAATCGGGAAGACCGATGTGAACGCAGCTTGCAGCCCTTCCGGCTTGCGTTGCGTGGCAGGCACATCCGCTTGCAGGAAAGTGCTGAATGATTCAAGCTGGGTGGCCAGCAGGAAAGGAACCGGGTGAACGATGGGGCGTTTCGCGAAACTCTTGCGAATACGCTTCTTCTCGGTGAAGGAATAGTGCATACGATCTCCGAATCACGGCGGGGTGGTTCATTGCTCCGACAGCAGTGAACCGGATTGCCCGAGTGTTCACCGACTGAGACCCTGTGGCCGTCCAAACGCTCGAACGGACCAAGAAGCTTGGTGGTTGGCCGCTACCAACCGCTGGCTGACGGCAGCGGATGCCCATGTTGCCCGCTACCCGACCAAACTTGCCTTCTGCAGTCGCTTCAGAAGACAAAGAAAAGGGCATGTGCTCTGCACGGTGGCCTTTTCTTTGACTTCTCCGGCGATCATCGCGGTGCCCGACCTGCATGACGCCCGCCAGATCCACAAAGCGCAAAAAGGCTGACGGTCCGAAACCGCCAGCCCTTCGCGCAAAATGCCGAAAGTTATTTGATTTCAGCTTTTGCGCCAGCGTCTTCGAGCTTCTTCTTCGCTTCTTCAGCGGCAGCCTTGGGTACCGCTTCCTTCACGGGCTTCGGTGCGCCGTCGACCAGGTCCTTCGCTTCTTTCAGGCCCAGACCCGTCAGTTCACGAACGGCCTTGATGACCGACACCTTGTTCGCACCGGCTTCGAGCAGGTTGACCGTGAATTCGGTCTGCTCTTCCGCCGCCGCAGCAGCACCGCCGCCGGCACCCGCCGGACCCGCAACGGCCAGCGCAGCGGCCGACACGCCAAACTTCTCTTCGAACGCCTTGACCAGCTCGTTCAGTTCCAGAACCGACATCGCGCCAACGGCTTCCAGGATGTCTTCTTTTGCGATTGCCATTTAAAATACTCCTAACTTGGAATTTGGATTCTCAGCCAACGATCCGCGGCCAACCGGGCTTGCACCCGGCCGCCTGTCAGGCCGCCTCGCCCTGCTTCTTTTCGGCCAGCGCGGCCAAAGCACGCGCGAAGCCGGAAACAGGTGCCTGCATGACGCCCAGCAGCTTCGCGAGCAGTTCCTCGCGGCTCGGAATGGAAGCCAGCGCTTGCACGTCAGCCTTGTCCATCACCTTGCCTTCGTAGGAGCCGGCCTTGATCACGAGCTTGTCGGTGGTCCTGCCAAAGTCATGGATGACCTTGGCTGCCGCGACTGCGTCGTCCGAAATGCTATAAATCAAGGGACCGGTCATCTGCTCGGCGAGCGGGGCAAACGGCGTACCTTCGACCGCGCGACGCGCGAGCGTGTTCTTCAACACGCGCAGGTACACCTGTTGCTCGCGCGCCTTCGCACGAAGCTTGGTCAGATCGCCAACCGCAATCCCACGATATTCGGCCAGCACGATGGTCTGAGCTTTCGCGACTTGCGCAGAAATCTCAGCCACGACGGCCCGCTTATCTTCACGATTGAGTGGCACGTTTAACCTCCAGATTCGGTCCGCTAGGGGTCGTTCCGACCACATCGCGCACCGCGTTTCATAAACGGCGTCCGAGGTTGTTAGGAGTATTTCCGCCGGTACACCTGTCACAGTGCCCGGTTTCCATTCTGCAAAACTGTTTCGGGTTCGCCATCTGCGTTGGCTTCCGATTAAGGTCAGGCGATACAACCACCCTTCCGCCAACGGTCTTTGACAACCGGCTGCGTCGTCCCACAGCAACGACACAACCGCCCAAAGCCTGTGTGCGGCGAGGCGCGACCACCGTCGCATCTCGCCGCGTTATCGATCGTTACGCGACAACCGTGCTCGAGTCGACGCGCACACCGACGCCCATCGTGCTCGACACCGCGATCTTGCGCAGATAAACGCCCTTGCTCGTCGCCGGCTTCGCCTTTTGCAGCGCGTCGACCAACGCGGCAAGGTTGGACTTCAGCGCGGTCGGTTCAAACGACGCGCGGCCGATCGTTGCATGGATGATCCCAGCCTTGTCGACACGGAACTGTACCTGCCCCGCCTTCGCGTTCTTCACCGCGGTCGCCACGTCCGGCGTAACCGTGCCCACCTTTGGATTTGGCATCAAGCCGCGCGGACCCAGGATCTGGCCGAGCGTACCCACCACGCGCATCGTATCCGGCGACGCGATCACGATGTCAAAATTCAGATTACCCGCCTTCACTTGCTCAGCCAGGTCTTCCATCCCGACGATGTCGGCGCCCGCGGCTTTCGCCTGCTCCGCCTTGTCGCCTTGCGCAAACACGGCAACGCGCACGCTCTTGCCGGTGCCGGCCGGCAACACAACTGAGCCACGCACCACTTGGTCCGATTTTTTCGCGTCAATACCGAGCTGCACCGCGACATCGATCGACTCATCAAACTTAGCGGTCGCGCATTGCTTCACGAGCGCGAGCGCATCGTCCACGGGATACAGCTTCAGGTGATCGACCTTGCCTTCCAGTGCCTTCAGGCGCTTTGAAACCTTGGCCATTTACACACCCTCCACGGTAATGCCCATCGAACGGGCGCTGCCAGCGATCGTACGAACCGCCGCATCGAGGTCGGCTGCGGTGAGATCCGGCATCTTCGTCTTGGCGATTTCTTCGGCTTGTGCGCGCGTGATCTTGCCCGCCTTGTCTGTGTGCGGCTTGCTCGAGCCTTTGTCGACCTTCGCCGCCTTCTTGATTAGCACGGTTGCCGGCGGCGTCTTCAGGACGAACGTGAAACTCTTGTCCGCATAGGCGGTAATCACGACCGGCGTCGGCAGACCCGGCTCGAGGCTCTGCGTTTGCGCGTTGAACGCCTTGCAGAACTCCATGATGTTCAGGCCGCGCTGACCCAGCGCCGGACCGACGGGCGGCGACGGATTGGCTTTACCTGCAGGGATCTGCAGCTTGATAAAGCCGATGATTTTCTTTGCCATTTGAAACCTCGGGTGAACGCCTGGCGTTCGGTGAGTGATAACGCGCTTTCCGGCAAACCGTACCAGCGCTCCTCAACAGCCAATGAAGCGGGCTGTCAACACTTTGCCGCGTGACGCATCGCGTCACGCACGAAACCCATATCAGACCTTCTCAACTTGGCCGAACTCAAGCTCAACCGGCGTCGCGCGACCAAAAATCGTCACCGAGACACGCACGCGCGACTTCTCGTAATTGACTTCCTCGACGCTACCGTTGAAATCGGTGAACGGACCTTCCTTGACGCGAACCAGCTCACCGACCTCGAACAGCGTCTTCGGCCGCGGCTTTTCGACGCCCTCCTGCATTTGCGACATGATCTTGTCGACTTCGCGCTGCGAGATAGGGCTCGGACGATTCCGTGCGCCGCCGACGAATCCGGTCACTTTGGCGGTATTTTTCACCAAGTGCCAGGTTTCGTCTGTCATTTCCATTTCGACCAGCACGTAGCCCGGAAAGAACCGGCGCTCGGTGACCGACTTATGCCCGCCCTTGATCTCGACGACCTCTTCGGTCGGGACCAAAATCTGGCCAAATTTATCCTGCATGCCAGCACGCTCAATGCGCTCCTGAAGCGCACGTTGCACGCTTTTCTCCATGCCAGAGTAGGCGTGCACGACGTACCAACGCTTTCCACCCGATGACGCTGCGCTATCGCTCATATCATTTCCAACCTAGAATTAGCGAGAAGATGACCCATTCGATGGTCTTATCGCTAACCCAAAGATAGATCGCCATCACCAGCACGAAACCGAATACGACCAACGTCGTTTGGCCAGCCTCTTTACGGGTTGGCCAAACGACCTTACGCACCTCGCGGTACGAATCCTTCGCGAATGCAACAAAGCCCTTGCCCGAGGAAGAAGCGAGCGCCGCCGCGATACCCGCAGCGATGCCGACCACCAACGCCGCACCACGCACATACCAATCGTGCGTGTCCAGCAGGTAGAACCCGGCGATCCCGGCGATCACGAGCAATACGCCCAGCGCAAGCAATAGCTTGTCGCTTGCGGTATTCACAGTTTCGACGGATGGATTCGCCATAACACCCTAAACGAACGCGCCGCATAAGCGGCGCTGTAGTGGCAGGGGCAGAGGGAATCGAACCCCCAACCTTCGGTTTTGGAGACCGACGCTCTGCCAGTTGAGCTATACCCCTAAAACCTTGTCGGGGCAGCCATCGCTGCCCCTATCGCGGTCATCAAATAACTGGCTTACTCAATGATCTTGGCGACGACACCGGCGCCGACGGTACGGCCACCTTCGCGGATCGCAAAACGCAGACCTTCTTCCATCGCGATCGGCGCGATCAACTTGACCGTGATCGACACGTTGTCACCCGGCATCACCATTTCCTTGCCCTCTGGCAACGAGATCGAGCCGGTCACGTCCGTCGTGCGGAAGTAGAACTGCGGCCGGTAGTTGTTGAAGAACGGCGTATGACGACCGCCCTCTTCCTTGCTCAGCACGTACACTTCCGCCGTGAAGCCCGTGTGCGGCTTGATCGTACCCGGCTTGGCCAGCACCTGACCACGCTCCACATCCTCACGCTTGGTGCCACGCAGCAGGATGCCCACGTTGTCCCCGGCCTGACCCTGGTCCAGCAGCTTGCGGAACATCTCCACGCCCGTGCACGTCGTCTTCGTCGTGTCACGGATGCCCACGATCTCGATTTCCTCGCCGACCTTGATCACCCCGCGCTCCACGCGCCCCGTGACCACCGTGCCTCGACCCGAGATCGAGAACACGTCTTCCACCGGCATCAGGAACGTGCCATCCACCGCACGCTCCGGCGTCGGAATGTACGTGTCCAGCGCATCGGCCAGGCTCAGGATCGCCGCTTCGCCCAGCTCGCCCTTATCCCCTTCCAGCGCCAGCTTCGCCGAGCCCTTGATAATCGGCGTATCGTCGCCCGGGAACTCGTACTTGGACAGCAGCTCGCGCACTTCCATTTCCACCAGCTCGAGCAGCTCCGCGTCGTCCACCATGTCGCACTTGTTCAGGAACACGATGATGTACGGCACGCCCACCTGACGCGCCAGCAGAATGTGCTCACGCGTTTGCGGCATCGGGCCGTCTGCGGCCGATACCACCAAGATTGCGCCGTCCATCTGCGCCGCGCCCGTGATCATGTTCTTCACGTAGTCCGCGTGACCCGGGCAGTCCACGTGCGCATAGTGACGCTGCTCTGTCTCGTACTCGATGTGCGCCGTGTTGATCGTGATGCCACGGGCCTTCTCTTCCGGCGCCGCGTCAATCTCGTCGTACTTCTTCGCTTCGCCGCCAAACTTCGACGACAGCACCGTCGCGATTGCCGCCGTCAGCGTGGTCTTGCCATGGTCAACGTGACCGATCGTGCCCACGTTCACGTGCGGCTTGGTCCGTTCAAACTTGCCTTTGGCCATATTCGACTCCTAACAGGAATTTGGTCCGTTGCGCCGCGCGCAAACGCATCACCGACACTTGCTGGTGCCCATGGGCAGGATCGAACTGCCGACCTCTCCCTTACCAAGGGAGTGCTCTACCACTGAGCCACATGGGCGAACATCTGAAACGCTGGAGCGGGTGAAGGGAATCGAACCCTCGTCGTAAGCTTGGAAGGCTTCTGCTCTACCATTGAGCTACACCCGCGAGGTGCTTCCACCCAGTACCGCTGCCGTAAAATTCTGGTGGAGGAGGTTGGATTCGAACCAACGTAGGCGTAAGCCAACAGATTTACAGTCTGCCCCCTTTAGCCACTCGGGCACCCCTCCGCAGAGAACTGACGATTATCGGCTAATTAGTTGCGAGTGTCAACTGCCCTGCAACCACCCGCCGACTTGGTACTTGATGACCGTCAGTCGTTCGCCTTCCAGCAAGATGGGAATTGTCAACTACACGGGCGCCGAAGGCAAGCGATATGCGTATCGCCAGCGGTTACCGGTGCTCCGACGCGGCGAATTCGCCGCGTCGGAGCACCGGTTTGAGACGCGACTCATTGAAGAGCCGGTGCGGCCGTCGCGCGCGTACCCGTCAGTACCAGAGCGGCCTGGCGTGAGGCATCGGTGGCCATCACCAGCAGCTTGCCGCTGTCCAGCACCGCTGCGCCCGCGTACACCGTGCCGGGCGTCGCGCAAGGCGCGGGCCCAGCCGTGGCCGTCACGTCGTACAGGTTGCCCACCGTGCGCGGCTGAAACGTACCCGTCAGCGTGCACGCATTGGCCGTCCGGGCGTTCAGCGTGCCGCCCGCATCGATCTGCAACGTGACACCCTGGTCGTCCACCAGCGTTTGCGCGACCCCGTCACTGTACGCCCCAGCTAACGCCGCGAGCGTCGGCTGCCGCTCGTACAGCCCTTGGTAGGTCGAGCCGAACTCCACCCCCACCGTGCCCGACGCATTCGTGCTGCGGCCGCACAAGCAGTCCTTGTACACATAATTTGCATCCACCCGTTCCGCGTCGCTCGTGCGCTGCGCGAAGTCATAGCGGATCGCGTCCGTCGAGGTGAACGTGCCGCTGGCCTGCGTGCCGCTCGTCGTACTGGTGCCGCTGACGAAGCCACCCAATCCCGGCGTGCCGCGGTCGTAGGCGATCCAGAACACGCCGTCATCTCGAACGATACCCACCTCGCGCTGACCCGGTGTCGTCATGCCCACGTAGTATCCTTGCGCAAGGCTCACTACCGGCCGATTGCCGTCATTGCCTGGACGGCTGCCCGTACCCTTGCCTCCGTTATCGGCGTTGCTCGCGCTTGTACCGGACTGCGGCACGCCGAACTGCCCGCCATTCGGGCCGCTTCCGGCATTGGCGCCCCTATTGGCTGCTGAAGGTGAAACCTCCGTCAGCCCGCTGTTGCATCCTGTTAGGATTCCGACAGAAATGGCCGCAATCGCAATCGACACCGCCTTCATTTTTCTCATCTCCTTTTCGTTGAGCCGGATTTACGTTATCCGATACAGATCGTTGCTTAACGGCCTTCATGGCCTCGGTCTGCTAACGCACAAAGGTTTGGAGGTCCGATGGGGAGCAGTGCGACAACAGCTGCGGTATAGGGCGCATAGGCTTGTCTGATAAGGCACCTGCCGCGACGGATGGGAATGCATACGGATCTCGACGCTCGGACCGAGTTCGTTTATTAAACGTCGACTTCGCTGCGAGGCGGAGCAGAGGCTGGAATTGAACTGACGAGCCGGACGCTCGGCCAATGGGCGTACGGCAACGGCGTGACGCTGAAATTGTTCAGCCGGGCAAAGCGACGCAGAACGCATTCATCGAGTCATTCAACGGCAAGTTTCGCGATGAATGCGTCAATGAGCAATGGTTGACGAGCCCCGCGCATGCTCGAGCTGCCCATCGCGGCATAGCGCTAGGGCTGCAACAAAGAAGGGCCGCACAGCGCACTGAATTACTTTTTACCAGCAGAGTGTGCGATGAAACATCGGGCAGCAGCGGATGTTCCTGCCGCTTTTCATGAAATTGGTACTTTGCTAAAAGCCCCGTTAGCCCTAAGAAGGCAAGTTAAATTTGCCGAGTTTCTTCCAGGCAGGCAACGCGGGGCCGCTACTGCCGAGCGCGCCGCCTGTTCAGAACTGCAAATATGCCGCCTTGTGCCGGTGCTCGAAGCCACTAGGATGGCATAACCGAGCGCATCATCCAGTAGAAAATTAGATTTGGTGGCTTTCGACAGGTTTTGGCGATGCCGCAGCATTACCATCCGAAGCTCCACCACCCGCGTTTTGAGTCCCTTCATCCATATTATGGATCTCTACTGGCTTATCGGAGCCTGACATAATCTGGTGTTTTAATGCTGCCATAGCAGCGTCTGTTGCTGCTTGGCTCGCCGGATCAGGAAGAGTTGGTTTCCAGTCGTTGCCGTCCCACACGCTCCAGGATTGATTTTAAAGATCCAGCTTTTTAGCACCCGGTTTGAGGTTCCCGTCCTCCCCGATATCAATCCTAGTCGGGTTGACGCCTTGCATTGAGTTGATGCCGTCCATATCCGTTCCTCATAAGCAGTTGAAAAAACGCGCCGCATCGTAAACACTTTGCGCGTTATCCAGTGTGCCGATGGCACGGCAAGGCCAGATGCGTTTTGCGAAATGTACCAGCACCATACGAAGTGCGTCATCTCATGTCGTTCATGCTACAGGCCCAGTCAGGTTGCTATGCGTTTCTCGACAATGGCAGTGGCGCGCATCGCACCGCGGGGCACGCACTGGGCCCGTGCGCGTTGCATCACGCCAGCGATGACGCGTCAATGACGAGGTGCGTGGGCGTCGGCGCGACTGATTGGGTCAAGCGCATCCATACGGGGTGGCACTGCAGCGAAGGGGGAGCGGACCCACCATTCGGTCCAGGCGGTGCTCGAGGGCGGGTTGGGCAAGCGAGGTGGGCTGAGCCGGGGGCGATCCCCAAAGCACAACGCCCGCTTCGGGTGGAAGCGGGCGCTGGGGGGAAAGGGGGGAGCCTGACGATTACCTACTTTCACACGGGCAATCCGCACTATCATCGGCGTGGAGTCGTTTCACGGTCCTGTTCGGGATGGGCAGGG